>NZ_JBQFQT010000004.1:0-389230 GCF_056537025.1 Ruegeria sp. CH5
GGGGCCAGTAGACAGTTCGGGATAGACCGGCAGTTGCGCTTCAAGCGGATAGATCGGCATGATCGTCGCTACGGGTCCGTCCGGATGGGCACTCTCGGCAAGTGCGGTCTTCAAAGCCTCGGCACCCTGCGCCACTCGGGTGGTCGTGAAGCCGCTGGGATCGCTCAGCGCTGCCAGACCAGGAACGAGGCGCGGCGCGCCCAGCACTGCCAGCAGAACGAAACCGGCGGCAAGGACCGGGGTGACCTGCGAACGCTGCTCTGACCCGACCTTTCGGAAGACCAATGCGCCCAGCAGAGGGATCATGACCAAGGGCTGAATGTAGTACTGCGGAAACCCAGGCGACGGTACAAAGCTGAACGCGGCTGTCACGGCGATCAGAACCAAAACCAACAGAACCGCGCCGAGCTCGGAGAGCAGCATGCCGCCCGATCTGGCCAAAACTGTCAGATAGGCAACGACGAACAGGCAAACCAGCGCCGCTCCACCCAACCAGACCGAATAGGCCAACTGCACTTTGCCCCCAATGCCCAGAGCCAGATCGGGTTCAGAGGCGGCGTTGGCCTGCCAGTAGGCCACGTGCGGACCCGTATGGAACTTGAGGACATGCGCGATGAAAACCGCGGGATCAACGGCCATGTACCAGAACAGCGGCAAGGCACCCAGCAGCCCACCCACCAGCATCGGCAGGGTCACCCGTCGAACACGTTCTGCAAACGCCATATATCCCGGCATCAGAAAAGTGGCAATCGCGACGGGCGGAATGAAAACCACCGCGCTGACTTTCATCCCCGCTGCGATCGACAGGCAGACTCCAATCAGTACAAAAACAACTGGCCGCGGATGGTCGCGCTGGGTTTCCAGCAGAAAACCCCCGACACCCCATACGACGAAGGGTAACGGCAGCAGGTTGTTGCTTGCGGCCATTCCGGCCTGGGCCAGAAGTGTTCCGTCAACCATCAAGACCGTGATGAAGAATGCCGCAAGCAGAGCCGATCCGGACAGGCGCCAGGTCACCCAACCGGTACCGCCGATCAACGCAATCCAGCCAAGAAACACACCAAGGCGCGCTGAGCCCAGCAGACCCTCCTGACCCGTGATCAAATAGAGACCGCGGAAATACCACGCCGAATCCGGAACGTGATTGTAGAAGAAGTCCTGGTACAGGCGCCATTGGCCCAACAATTCTGCCGGTGCCACGAACATCAGTTCGTCCCGACGCAAACCAAACGACATGATCCGGCCGAACAGAGCCGCCAACATCACGGCCAGCAGCCCCCCAAACAAGAGCCACAGCACCGCGCGACGACGACCAGACCCGGCCTGAGAAACGGCCCGGTCACGCATATGTTCGGCCTCAGCCGTCATATCCCTCTCGCTTTGCCCGTTGGGACGGGCCCGCCAAGGTCGCAAATAAACATCAACGATATGCTCCGAAGAGCCCTTCTGAAATCGTAACCCGCGGCTGAAAATGCCGCTTACTTAAATGTACTTTTGACAAAATTTTAGCGACCGGCGTTAATCGTCTCCAGGTTTTTCTGCGGTGCGAAGTTTGCAATCCGCTTGGGCGTCGGCACAGGTTTGATTTGCGGCTTGCCGGTACGCGCGGCCAGCTCTTTGCCATCGATCGGGCGCAGACCGTTTGCACCGTAACCCGGCACCAGATCCTTGAGCAGCTTTTTGACCCCAAGATCATTGCCGTCCTGAGCAGCCTGTTCCAGCTTGAGGATCAGCGCCCGCAAACGCGCGGCAGAGACGCCTTCGGGAATTGCAGAGGAAACGCCAGGAATACCGCTTTCGCGACGCTCTTCGGTCACGTCGAACAGCTCTTCGTACAGCTTTTCACCCTGACGGATACCGATGAATTTGATGTCGATGTCCTGATAGGGCTCGAGGCCGGCCAGACGGATCATGCGCTCGGCCAGGTCCACGATCTTGACCGGCCGACCCATATCCAGAACGAAAATCTCGCCGTGGCTGTCTTCAAGGTTCAGACCCCGCGCGGCGGCAACCAGTGTCAGCTGCACGGCTTCACGGATGGTCATGAAGTACCGCTCCATCTTCGGATCAGTCACCGTCAGCGGGCCACCTTCCGAGATCTGGCGCTGGAACAGCGGGATCAGCGAACCGGACGACCCCAGCACGTTACCGAACCGAACCGAGAAGAACCGGGTCTTCTCATCGGTTTCGTTTGTCACACGGTCCTGCGCCTGAACGTAGAACTCGGCCACGCGCTTGGTTGCACCCATGACGCTGGTGCTGTTCACGGCCTTGTCCGTCGAGACTTGCACCATGGCGATTGCACCCACATTGCGGGCCGCGTCCGCAACATTCCGGGTTCCGATCACGTTGGTCAGAACGCCTTCGCAAGGGTTCAGCTCAACCATCGGCACATGCTTCAGCGCAGCAGCATTGAAGACCAACTCGGGGCGGTGACGTTCAAAGATCGCGTTCACGCGGGACGCATTGCGAATGTCGGCCACGTAGATCCGGCGTGCGACATCCGGGAAGTTTTGACCCAGATCCATGTCAATGGAATAGGCGTTGTATTCCGTGTTCTCGATCATCACCAGCTCGGCCGGCTCGAACGAGGCGATCTGGCGTGTCAGCTCGCTACCGATCGACCCTCCGGCGCCGGTGATCAGGACGCGGCGGCCCTTGAACATCTCGCGCAGCATCGAACGTTCGACCGCTTTCTGCGGACGGTCCAGGATGTCTTCAGGATTGACGGTCCGGATGCCGTTGCTGTCGGTGCCAAGTTCTTCGAGTCCCGCCAGACGCGATACCGGAATGCTGTTGGCTTCAGCCCAACGAGTCAGCTTGCGAATGCCATCACTTTCAAAATGGGTAACGGGCTCGGTCAATAGAACGCGCTGCGGCAGTTGGTCATAGTACTTCAGACGCTCGATGACGGCGTCTGCATCCAACAGTGATCCGATGATCTTCACATCGTGGAAATACAGGCCTTGCGTGTTCCGCGCATCATCGATGATGCCGACGGGTTCATACTTGGATTCCTGATTGTGCAAAGACCGCACGAACAGGTCGCAGCTGGCGCCGGTACCGACCAGAATAACCGGGATTTTCCCGTTGGACGCATCCGGGCAACGGCGCGCCGGATCGCTCGTCAACTCGGTGCTGCGCGCCAGAACGCGCAGGGTACCAAAGGCGGGCACCAGCAGCAGGAACTGAATGACATAGACCGCCAGCGGCACTTGCGCGGTAACCGGCAGGGCAGCGCCCAGCAATGCAAGCAAAACAACCGACAGACCCGCAGCCCGGACGATCAACGTGACATCGCGCAGCGAAGTCGACCGCGTGTGGCGTTTGTAGATGCCGGAAAGCGGCAAAACCGCCAATGCCACTAGGCAGGTCATCACCACCAACGGCAACAGAACGGACCCGAACTGTTCAGGAACGATGCCACCATTGGCCAGAACGACAGCCACGGCCACGGCTCCGGCGGATGCGAATACATCTCCGATCAGCAAGCGCCGGTTGGCGCTCATTTCGGTCAGCTTCTGTCGCAGCTTCGACTGGACGTCTCCAAAGGCGCGATCCTGTTCGATCGTGCTGTCTGCATCCGGTCCACTTTTGAGCTTAACCAACTCTTGCTCGTACATACTCATAAGAACCCCCGGCAAAAATTGCCACTTACCACTCGACTGAAATGAGACGGGCCAAACACACCCGCTCCACCACTAAAAAGCCTCAATTCCCGATCGACACCACATGGCGCCGGCCGGCAAACACATTGCTTCGCTAAAAGTCCCCCACGTGATTCCGGGCGCCTAGAAACCTCCGCCCTGAACTAAACCCCCTGTTAACTCGTCAACTCGTTACACTACGCGTGGTCTGGCCCATCACACGGTCCCGACCAAGAACCCACGTCTTCAACGCTACCACACCAACAAGGGTATCAAAATCCCCTTTCCACCACTTGGACACCATAAAATCACAGAAATGCCTTTTTTTGCAGCAGACGACCGCCGTCGCAGTTTCAATTGTTGTATCCTCAGGGCCCGATAGCCTCGGTTCATCGTGCACGCACAAAGCCCTAAGGTGCTTTTTGTTTCCTGAATGGAAACCAAATTTCGCCTGCGATCATGACATAGCCTGCGATTCGCTTCTGTGAACTGCATCCGAAACCGTCCAATTCCGGCAGAGTCCCGGATTGCGGCGGGCAAGCCATTCCACGTCGGCCGCATAGAACTCGGCCATCTTCGCCTCTAACTCGGGCGACAGGGCCGGGTAGGTCACCTTTCGAGCGACAGCGTTTCGGATGGACTGTACCGGCCAGGTGTGACGTACAGGGTCCAGAACAGCTCGAACCGGCTTCAGCATACGACGCAGCGACAGTGGCACCATGGGTGTATTCTTATCTTTGACTTTCTGCTGCACCGGCGGCTCCAGCTGTCCGTCATATCCAATATGGCCGGCCACCTTCTTCAGGTTCCCATGAGGGTTCACGCGGACATCCTCATAGGCCAACAGCAGGATCTGGTCCTCTGGGAACAAGTCGTAGAACCGCTTCAGATGGTGGCCATATCGCCCATCGGACAGAAAACGCTGGTCGGCCGCGACCGCCGGATCCAGATAATCTTCGATCCTCCCCGAGACCTCGCCGCGGCGGAACAACATGCAATAGTCGGAATAGGCGCGCTGAACCGGGTCCCGCATCTGCAGGATCAACCGAGTTTCAGGGAAATGCTCCCGAATGCGTTGCGCAGCCAGGGGTTCGGTCAGGTACGAATTCGATTTTTCACCGATCAGATCTGCGCCATCGCAGTCTCCGAACTGGTCACGATACCAGTCCAGTCCGTTTGCATAATTCCGAGAAAAGAAATGCAACTCGGGACCCGGCATATGGATGGCCGGCGTCTGCATCAGCGACTTTTGCAACCAGGTGGTTGCACATTTCGCGGCACCGAAAATCAGAAAGTCGACCGGACGACCGTCAGGGAGAGACATTGGAATACTCGTGACCTTGCGAACAAACTAAAAACAAACCCGGCAAACCTCGCGCCGGAAAACTCAATTCGACGTAACAATGGTTCTTCGTACGACTTCTATGGTGTCCCCGGGCTGAACCGCCTCGGTCCCGTCGATCTTGCGTGGCGCCGTGCCACCCGCCCGTGTGACGATGTATTCAATCACGACTTCACTTGCGATGTCATCTTCGCTGAGCAAACCGGCGGCGGCCAGTTCTCCGTGCAGGCTCGCCGCGGTATCCAGGCGCGTCCGCAGCGCGGCCAACTCGCGTTCGACCGCGTTCAACTGGACCAGAGCATCAGAGCGCGCCTTGTCATCCAGTTCCAGCTCGTCGCGCTCGGCGCGGTTCAGCTCCTGACGGGCCAGCATCAGCGCAACCTCCTGATCCAGTCGCTTGGATTCCAGATCGTTCAGAAGATTGGTCATAGTCGTCACCCGGTTCGATACGGTCAGACCTTTTTCCTTGAGCTGGTTCAGGTTTTCTAACTCCCGGCTGACATTCTCGATCTGCGTTTTGCGAAGTTCCAACTGGATGGTCAGGCTCGAGATCTGCTCTTTGAGCATCTCCTGCAGATCCCGAATTCGTTCACCCAAACCCTCGCGGGCGTTCATTGTCGCCTCGAGGATTTCACCCTCGAGCCCTCCGGGAGCGTCAGGCGCCGCGTCGGTGCCGGTCTCAATCCCTTCTTCCTGCAGGCTCGCAAGGTCAGCTTTCAGCCGCTGCCTCTCATCTTCCAACTCATCGATCTGAGTGGATAGGAGCCGCATTTCGCCGCCCATCCGCATGATCTGGAAATCATTGTTTGCCCCAAACTGGATCGGAGGACGGATCGGGCCACCTGCAAGGGCCAGAACCTGCTGGGCAGTCATCCCGGGATGGTAGGCATAAGCGCCCGGCGAATTGACGTCTCCAAGAACAAAGACCGGAAGATGGCTGATCACTTCAAGCGCGACCTTGGGCGGCTCGGCCATGCCGGTCTGGCTGCTCAGCTCAAGCTCCAACATCTGCGACAGTTCCAGCGTGGTCAGCCCGGCCGCCTCAACCTGTCCCACCAGCGGAAACATCAGCGTTCCGTCACCGGCCAGAGCGAACTCGCCGGACACGCCATCCCAAATCATGTAACTTGCGGACAATGGGTCCCAACGCATGGCACGAACCGACAGGCGATCCTGCGGCAGCAGGCGATAGCTTTCGGCCAGGGCCGGCAGAGCGGCCAGCGCAAACAACAGCGTCGCCAGAATTACTCGAAAGAAGCTGCGCAAAACCTTGCCTCCCAACTCTTAAACACCAACAAGCCGGGCGTGGGCGCCGGGCACGATACTCAAATCTCGAAAACACAAACCGCACCCACAGCGCAAGTCGGTCGTCAAAAGCAATTTCGGTCATCGGCGGGACAGAAACGATCCCGCTCGGCAAATCATAGGCGCTTGGCCTCAGGCTGACAAGCAAAGCCAATGGCGCGTCGCCTTTGGCGCTGGCTTTCCTGTCGACACTGACCTGTCAGCGCCTGGGCCACCGCGTCGGCCGCAGTCGCAACCCCCTGTGAATGCAGCCCGAAGGCTGGGTGTTTTGGGCGAAACACCCGATCAGAACACCCCGCCTAGTTTCGCGGCAATCACACCGCGGCTCTGGCTCCTGCTTTTCCTGACTGGCAACAGTTCACAGCTTTGGCTCGAATCGTTGACGCAATACAGAAGCCAAATCAGCGTCAGCGTCTAGTCAGCCCAGCATTCTCAGCCCCCGCATCCCGCGGCGGCATCGACGGCTTGCAAACAGAATCCGTTTCGACCAATCTTGCTGCATCGCCGCTTGTCGACCCGGGTTGTCGGTATTTCAGTCGCGGTTGCTCGGGTGGCGTGTCGCGTCCCTTTGTATTGGTTGATTTTTTGTGTGTCGCGGGACCCCGCGTGTTGCGAGTTGGATTTGATTTGTGAACCGGTTGCTTGAAATCCTGATCTGCCTGCTGCTGGGCCTGCTCGCGCTTCCCTTCTTTGTCATTGCGTGCGTCGTGGTGCTTTTGTCCATCGGCCGTCCCTTGATGTTTTCACAAATCCGAGCCGGACGACAGGGTCGCAATTTCCGGCTCTACAAACTGCGCAGCATGAAAGAGACACGCGCGGCGGATGGATCGTTGCACCCCGATGCGGATCGCCAGACGCGCGCAACGGCAATGATCCGACGCCTGAGGCTCGACGAGATCCCGCAACTCGTTCTGATCCTGCAGAACAAAATGGCCCTGGTTGGGCCTCGCCCCTTGCTGCCTGAAACGATCGAAGACTTCGGACCCGCCGGACAATACCGATGTTCCGTTCGGCCGGGGCTGACCGGGTGGGCGCAGGTCAGCGGCAACACCAACCTCAGCAACAGTGAAAAGCTGAGCCTTGATCTATGGTACGTGGCGCATCGGTCACTGGCGCTGGACCTGCAGATTCTGGGCGAAACGGTCGGAGCGGCCCTGCACAACGAACCCCGCCGCGACGACCGGATCGAGGCGGCCCGGAAATGGATGGACTCGAATGGCCCGCTGGCCCAGGACATGCAGGAGATGAACGCGTGAATATCGTACTTGTCGGCGCCGTCGAGACCACGCTTGCAGCCCTGATGTCGATGTGCGGTGCCGGGCATGTTCCGGCCCTTTTGGTAACCCTGTCGCCGCGCCTGTCCGCGCGGCATTCGGATTTCGTCGACCTGTCACCGGCGGCCGCGAAGTATGGCGTCCCGGTTCTGCATATCGAGAAAACCAACGACCCCGCGACTCTCGAACAGATTGCCAAGGTCAAACCCGACCTGATCCTGGTGCTCGGTTGGTCACAGATCTGCGGCCCCGAGTTCCGGGCGTTGGCGCGGATTGGCTGCATCGGATTTCATCCGTCGGCCCTGCCCCGCCTGCGGGGTCGCGGTGTGATCCCCTGGACGATCCTGTTGCAGGAACGAAACGTCGGGTCCTCGCTTTTCTGGTTGGGCGAAGGTGCCGATGACGGCCCTATCGCCGCTCAGGCCATCTATGCGGTCGATCCCGAAACCGTCACCGCCCGCGAGTTGTACAATCGAGCTTTGCGTGCCGTCTCAGGACTGCTGCCGCCTTTGTTGAACCAGATTTCCAATGGCGACATCCCGGCCGAACCGCAACGTACCGACGGAATCAGCCTGTGCGCCCGACGCCGCCCCGAGGACGGCCTGATTGACTGGACCAATCCTGCTGCGGACATCCACCGCCTGATCCGTGCTTCGGGTCCGCCCTACCCCGGCGCCTACACCTATGGCCCCGATGGCGTGAAACTGGTTCTGACGGGGGTCAGGTATACAGAGCCGGAGGGCTACTTCATCGGCTTGCCCGGCCAGATTCAGGCCATCGGCAACGGCGGCTTTACGGTGGCCTGCGGCGACGGGCGCTGTCTGGACATAACTGAATGGTCAGGGGCCGACACACCCCCTGCCCTTCACGCGAAACTGAGGACACATCCATGATCGCTTCCGACCTGACCACTGGCCACGCCGGCCCCGCGCTGATCGTCGCTCCGCATCCCGATGATGAGGTTCTGGGCGCCGGCGGCACGATAGCCCGCATGGCCGATGCTGGGCGCGAAGTGCATGTGGTTGTCGTCACTCGTGGCAAACCCCCGAAGTTTACCGATGAACAGGTAGCAACCACACGGCGCGAGGCACGCAATGCGCATGATCTGCTGGGCGTCACCGAAACACATTGGATGGACTTCAATGCGGCGGAGTTGTCAGAACATGCCCATTCGGACCTGAACGGCGCGCTGGGAAAGCTGGTCCGCGACATCGCCCCCAGCCTGATCCTGGCACCGCATCCGGGCGACATCCATATGGATCACCAGCTGAGTTTTCTGTCCACGCTGGTGGCAAGCCGCCCGCATCAACATGACTATCCGGCCAATATTCTGGCCTACGAAACCCTTTCCGAAACAAATTGGAACGCCCCCTATCTGACCCCGGCCTTCGTGCCAAACGTGTTTGTCGACATCTCGGACACGATCGAGCGGAAGCTGGAGGCGTTCGGCAAGTTCGAAAGCCAGGTCAAACAGGCGCCGCACGAACGATCGGTCGACAGCTTGCGCGCACTGGCCACCCTGCGCGGCGCGACGGTGCACCGGTCGGCGGCTGAAGGCTTTGTTCTGGTCCGATCGGTGATTTGACAGGAGGTGCGAAATGCAGATGTGGCCCATCTATGATCAGGAACAGATCGACGCCGTAGCGCAAGTTCTGGCCTCTGGCAAAGTCAACGCCTGGACCGGCCCAGATGTTCGCGCATTCGAGGCCGAATACTGCGCATATACCGGAGCCAAACACGCGATCGCCATGGCCAACGGGACAGTTACGCTGGACGCCGCGATGCTCGGGCTAGGCCTGCAACCAGGTGATGAGGTCATCGTAACGCCGCGCAGCTTCATCGCTTCGGCCAGCTCGGTGATGCTGGCGGGCGGTGTTCCGGTCTTTGTCGATGTCGATCCCGACACCCAGAACATCACGCCCGAAACCATCGCCCCGGCGATCACGCCGCGCACCCGGGGGATCATACCGGTGCATCTGGGTGGTTGGCCCTGTGACATGGACGGCATCATGGATCTGGCCCGCGCCCACGACCTTTGGGTCATCGAAGACTGCGCCCAGGCCCACGGTGCGATGATTGGCGACCGCCATGTCGGAACCATCGGGACCTTGGGCTCGTTTTCCTTCTGCCAGGACAAGATCATGACCACAGGCGGCGAAGGCGGACTGCTGCTGACCGACGACTCTGATCTCTGGAGCCGCATCTGGAGCTACAAGGATCACGGCAAAGGTTATGACACCGTGTTCAACACCGAACACCCGCCCGGCTTTCGCTGGCTGCACGGCTCGGGACCCGGCACCAATCTGCGGATGAACGGCCCTTCGGCGGCACTTGGTCGAATACAGCTGAAACGCCTGGACGCATGGCGCGCGCACCGGACGGCAAATGCGGATATCCTGCACAAGGCCCTTGCGACCTGCCCGGCCTTTCGCGTGCCAATGCCACCTGACGGCGTTACCCACGCATTTTACCGCTTCTACGCATTTGTGCGGCCGGAAAAACTTGCGCCCGGCTGGAGCCGGGACCGCATCATCGCCGAGATCGCCGAGGCCGGCTTTCCCGCCTTTTCCGGCAGCTGCTCGGAGATTTACCTCGAGAAAACCTTCACCAGCCGAGGCCTGGGACCCAAGGAACCGTTGCCCGAAGCGCGCGAGCTGGGCGAAACCAGCCTTGCCTTCCTGGTCGACCCCGCCTGGTCCGCCGAGAACGTCGCTCGTCTGGCGCAGGTCATCGTTGATGTGGGCCAAAAGGCGACGGCCCGCCACATGGCGCAGGGCTGAGCGCGAACCGGTGATGTGTGTCCGATCAACATACAGCTTAAATCGAACACCCACCGGTGAGCTGCGGAGGGTGACCCGATGATCTTGCATGTCACCACTGATTTCTCAGGCCAAGGTGGCGCACAAGCCATGTTGGCCCGGCTCTTGGCCCATTCGGGAGAACGGGCCTGTGTCGTCGCCCTGACCGAGGTTTCAAACCGCTGCCGCACAATGGCGGCGAATGACAAGGTCGAATACGTTTCGCTGCGTGCCAGATCGCCGTTGGCCCTGTTTCGCGCGGTTTGGCAGATCCGACGTTTGATCCGGACCCATCAGCCGGATGTGGTTCTGTGCTGGATGTACCATGCAATGGTCCTGGGCCTGATTGCCGGCAAAATTGCCGGGCGGCGCGTTCCCGTCGTTTGGACCGTGCGGCAAGCACTGGACGACCCAGCTGCCTTCACCCGCAGCACCCGCGCTGCGGTGGCGCTGTCGAAGGTGCTTTCCCGGTTCTGTCAAGGGATCCTCTACAACTCGACCCGCGCTCAAACTCAGCACCAGAAATACGGCTTTGCCGGGGACCATTCCACGGTGATTCCAAACGGGTTTATCCTTCCGCCCGATCCAACGGCGCGGCCGGGACCCGCCCGCGTGCTCGGAGTGGCGGCAAGGTTTCACCCGCAGAAAGACTTCGAAACCTTCTTCCGCGCCTTCGCGATTGCGCGCCAGTCCGTCCCGGACCTGCATGCCCGTCTGGCCGGAGACGGCGTAACGCTGGAGAACCCTGAGATCCGCACGATGCTGGCCGACAACGATCTGCCCGAAGACAGCGTGACATTGTGCGGCGACCTGCACGATATGTCCGAGTTCTACGCGAGCATTGACCTGCTGGTTCTGGCCTCGCGCACCGAAGGCTTTCCGAATGTGATCGCCGAAGCCATGAGCCACGGCCGCCCGGTCGTGACGACTCATGTCGGCGACAGCGCCAGAGTGGTGGACTCGTGCGGCTATGTCGTGCCGCCACGTGATCCGCAGGCATTGGCAGAGGCCCTCATCAAAGCTGCCAACTGGCCGCCCGAAACCTACAAATCCCACAGCCATGCTGCCCGCGACCGCATCGCCACACACTACTCCCTCGACGCGATTGCCCGCGCCTATGATCAGGCTCTGAACAAAGCTGCCCGCCCTGCGCCACCCACAGCGCCCCAAGTCGAATAAAGGACCTGACCCATGTGCGGTATCGCCGGATTTCTGACTTTTCAGCCCATGGGCGCTGACTCGGGCCGCGCCACGCTGCAGGCCATGTGCGACGCTATTCAGCACCGGGGTCCCGATGCCGACGGGTTTTTTGTCGATCCGGACGCCGGTGTGGCTCTGGGCCATCGCCGCCTTTCGATCGTCGACCTGTCGGAGACCGGGGCGCAGCCAATGACCTCGCCCAGCGGCCGGTTCACCATCGTCTATAATGGGGAAATTTACGGCTTTCTGGCCCTGCGGCAGACGTTGCTGGACAAGGGCGTCACGTTTCGCGGCACATCAGATACCGAGGTGCTACTGGCGGCGATGGACCTCTGGGGCATCCGCAAGACATTGGAACAGGCGCACGGCATGTTTGCCTTCGCGGTCCTGGATCGCAAGCTGAACCGGGTGGTTTTTGCACGCGACCGGTTGGGCAAGAAACCCCTGTATCTAGGCCTCAAGTCCGGCCAGCTTTTGTTTGGCTCCGAACTCAAGGCGCTGCGCGCGAACCCCGCATTTGGCTCGCCGGAAGCCGACCGCCGTGCTCAGGCGCAGTACGCCCGCTACGGATATGTGCCGGCGCCACTCTCGATCTATCGCGAAGTCATGAAGTTGCCCGCCGGATCAATGGTCGAAGTCCGTTTGAACCAACCGCCCGCGACGGCTCAGGACCTGGTAGATGCCATCCGGACGTTCTGGGACCTTCGCGACTGCGCGAAACAGGGACTTGCCGCACCGATCCAAGACGAAGACCGGGCGCTGGCTCGTATTGAAGAGGAATTGCAACGCGCCGTGCAGGAGCGCATGGTCGCGGACGTCTCGGTGGGGTCCTTCCTGTCCGGTGGGATAGACTCGACCCTGATCACTGCCATGATGCAGGAACAAACCAACGGCAAGGTCACCAGCTTTACAGTCCGTTTTCAGGAAGAAGGGCTGAACGAAGCAGACCATGCCGCCGCAATCGCTGCACATCTGGGCACGGACCATCACGAGGTCACTGCAACACCCGCCATGGCCTTCGAATTGCTCGATGACCTACCACACGTCTACGACGAACCTTTTGCCGACCCGTCCGGGGTTCCAACCCTGCTGGTGTCCAAACTGGCTCACGATCAACTGACCGTCGTCCTGTCGGGTGATGGCGGCGACGAATCCTTTGGCGGGTACGAACGCTACGCCCGAATGATGGCGATGGAACGCCTGGGCGGAAAGCTTCCCCGGCCGGCTGCGTCTGTTTTGGCAGCATCCCCTGATGCCCTGCGTGCAGCCGTTGCGCCGATCCTGCGTAAATTCGTTTCAGGCACCATACGGGACCAGATTACTGCCGACAGGATCGCCAAAGTCGCCTCGGTCATCGCGCAGCCTGATTTCAGAAGCCGATACAATACCCTGTTCAGTCTTTGGAACCCGTCCGCAGCGCTGAAGGACGTGAATGAAGGCGGGGTTTATCAAACACTCGGATTGCCCAATGGCCTTGATGAAATCGACACGATGCTGCTGCTGGATTCCTGCCTGTATTTGCCCGAAGGCATTCTTGTGAAAGTCGACCGAGCATCGATGGCCGTCGGTCTTGAGGCGCGTGCGCCCTTGTTGGATGACCGCGTCGTCGCCGCCGCTTGGCAGGCGCCCCGATCCCTGCGTTTCGACGGCAAACAGGGCAAGGTGGCCCTAAGGCGCCTCGTGGACAAGCGCGTACCAAAGGCCTTGTATGATCGCCCAAAACAAGGGTTCGGAATTCCCGTCAACGACTGGCTGCGTGGCCCGCTGAAGCCTGTGGCAAACGAGGTTTTTTCAACAGGACAAGGGGTCGAGGACGTATTCGACACAGCCACCTTGGCGCGACGATGGCACGAGCATCTCAGCGGGCGTCGCAATTGGGGGCCCCATCTGTGGACGGTTCTGATGTATCATTTCTGGCAGAAAAAATGGCTGATCTGATCTTCGAAGCGCGGACTTCTGTTCACCAAATTCGCACAAAAGGACGCAATTCAGCCGATTGTCATGCGAAACAGAGGTTCAGGCCTGTCTCGTTTGTCACGCGCCGTACCGACGTGCCTAAGTCTGTTCATGACTGAACTGATTGCATCCTGCTCGGGCCTTTGGCGCGATATCCGGTCCGAATTTCGGTCTCTACAACCCCCTGCAATGAGACGGCAGGTGGGCCTCGCGCTACTGCTTCTGTTTGGCGTGGTCTTTGCTTTTTTCTATTTCCGGCTGGAATTCGCGCGGCAGTTTCTGGACATGCCCGCACCACCGGGCAAACCGTTCTACAACGACGACTGCATCCTTGCCTCGGACCCTGGCCGTTACTCGCATGGCTTGTTTCAGGGGCACTACCTGGCTTTCCACCTTGCGCGCCACCCGCTGGTGGTGATGCTGAATGCCGCCATCGCCGAGCCGTTGACTGGGCTGGGCATCCGGCAGCCTGTCGCGATTTCGATCAGCCTCGCATTCTGGGCTGCCATGTCGTCTGTCACGATTGCACTATTCCTGCTGCGCCAACACCTGTCGCTCTCCGTTTCCATTCTGGCGACGCTTGCTGTTCTCCTGACCTTCGGAACCGTCACCACGCTCAGCGTTGTCGAGACCTACAGCGTCTCACTCTGGGCGATCGCCATGTCATTGTTGATCATGGCCGAGATGGCCAGACACTGCGCCAAGTACCCGGCCCTTACCAGCGTGATCGCTGGCCTGGCTTGCGGTGTGCTGGCCGGATGGTCCCATTTGCCGGCGGCTGCATTCTCTCTGGTTTATGCTGGATTTGCATGGGCTTCTCTCAGCGGAGGTGTCGGGCGGAAATTGACGTTCGGACTGGTGGTTCCGTCGGTGATTGCCGTAATCTGCATGATGGCTCCGGTCGTTTTTCTTGGCATCGTTCTGGACGGTGATCCTTTCATGGAACCGACCGAGATGGTTGGCCGGTACGCGGACGCTGCGAACTTCACCAATCCGGAAATCATCAAAGACTATGCCGCCGGCTTCTTCCTGTTTTCCTGGGTCGCGCCGGCCGAAACCGTTCAGTGCCGCTTTTTGCTGGATCGGCTATGGGAGATTCTCCGCGATCCAAGCCGTTTGACCCTGACAATTCTGGCGACAATCCTGATCGGATGGGCAATTGTTTCCGGCACCAGAACACCTGGCCGCGCCCCGCTCGTGCTGGCAGTGTGGACGTTGGTGGGCACGTTCTTTGTGTTCTACCTGTTTTTCAACCCACTCGAAGTGTTGCTTTACAGCTCTCACTGGACCACGGCCATAATCCTGGGTTCGGTCATTCTGCTGAGGGAAAAGCCGGGTCTTGGCTTGCTGTTGAGTGGAATTGTGGCGCTCAGCCTGTATGTGAATGTATCGCCTCTTGCGGATCCAGCTTCATTCGATCCGGCGCAATGCTGTCCGCACGGAGGTCGAAACTAGGCCGGTCCGAGCGGCGGCTGTGGGTAAACTTGACAACAAAAGTGACCCTACTTAGCGTTCTGGGTCATCGTCTCCGCCGGTGAAAAATTATGGATACGCCGAATTCGAAAACGGTTACTTGCGACATTCGGCAATGTTTCACGCTGTTGGTTGTAAAAGTGTTTTTGGGTTGAATTCATGCGGCAGTCCACCGAACTGAAGGTATTTTTCTTTTTCCTCGTTGCCTGTGCAGCCGGGCTTTTTGCCGCCGGCACCTGGCACGGAATCGGAATGCGTCCGGATTCTATGGCCTATCTGGGGCTGTCCCCTGACCGGTTTCAACAGGCGCCAACCTATACCGCGCTGATTGATCTGCTGGCCGGAATGGGTGTCCAGCCCGTGCTTGCGGCCACCGTACTGAATATCCTCAGCCTGATCCTGAACATCGCTTTGATGTTCTTGATCCTGAACGACTGCAAGGTTCGGCCACGGATGATCTTTCTGGCAGCACTGATCATGACCCTGAGTCCCCAGTTCATGTACGCGCATGTCACGATCCTGTCGGAACCGCTCACGACAAACTGCTTGCTGGGCACCTATTTCTTCATGTCCCGTTACCTGCGCGGCGACAGCCTGTCCGCCTTTGTGTTGGCAAGCTGTCTGGCCGCCCTGTGCGTGCTGACCCGGTTCGCATTGGTCCCACTGATCGCGGCCTGCTCGCTGACAATCCTTGTTTATGGGCACGGTGATCTGCGCCGTCGACTGGTTTCGGCGATTGTGTTCGGCCTGATCGCATCCGCAATCATCATCGGGTGGTACCTGTACAATCAAACCTCCGGCGGGACCGGCATCGGGCGTCAAGCAGCGTTCCTTGGGGATCCCGACACCGAGACCTTCCGCGCGGCACTGACCACGCTATCAGCCTACGTGCTGCCAAGCTCTCTGCCGTCGATTGTCACGTTGACCGCTTTGGTTGTGGTTTTGGGATTCGTCATTGCTCTGATCGGCACAGCTTTGAAGGTTCAGACCAACCCTGATGACCTTCCCGGTCTGCCAGTTGCGCGTCCGATCTCGTTCTTTTTGCTGGTCTACGTTCCTTTCCTTGTTCTGGCCCTGTTTATCGAGGCCAATCTGACCATCCATGCCAGGTACCTGTTGCCAGTGTTCATTTCGACTCTGGTTCTGGGGTTTGCTCTCGTTGGCGGTCAGCCCGGAACGGATATGATGAACCGGCTGCGTCCCGCAGCTCTCATACTTGCGCTGGCGTTGACCGGAACCTATGCCGTACGTACGGCAGCGATGACCCGCACCCACATGACGGAGGGGAATTTCTATGCCTCACCGGTCTGGAAGAACTCTCCGACTTTGGCGCATCTGGACAATCTGCGGGACGGTGTCGTGGTTTACTCAAACGGCTATGATGTCATTCGGCTGGTCAAGGGTGTGGATGCGCTCAAGTCCCCTGAGTTGTTCGAGCGCAGAACCGGCAGGCCGGACCCTGGTACGTCGCCAGAAAAAGAAATTCAGGAGGTCCGCAAACGCGTGGCCGACCAAAACGCGGTTGTCGCCATCCTGAACGAGATCGACTGGCGGTTCTATCTGGTCGATGAGGAACGGCTGATCCGCGAAGCTGATCTGACCCTACTCTATGAGGAGGCCGACGGGCGGATCTATGGATCTCCCGCCAGTTTCAAACCGACCGAATGAAGGATCGTATGTCATGAAGCTTGTTCCAACACTCGGGGCCGAACAATGATAGGATCGATGATATTCAATCGGGTGGCTCTGCATTCACGCCCTGAAGGATTGATTGATGAAGTTTGAAGACCTCAAACACGTCTCGGTTCTGGTCGGTCGCTATTTCGTGACCGGGTGCACGGCCGTCGTCATCCATTTCTCGGCGATGGCGTTCTCGGTCGAGGTCTTGGGCATCTACGAAACGATCGCTTCGGCAATCGGGTTCCTGATGGGGGCCACATTCAATTACTGCATCCAAAGACTATGGGTGTTTCGGTCCAGCGTTCCACATCGCAGTGCCCTGCAGAGGTTCATTTTGGTCACGGCGACGACGTCGGCGATAAACGTGGCGCTGTTCTCTCTTCTCTTTGCGTTGTTGCCTTTCCACTACTTGATCATTCAGGCGTTCGTGACCGGGTGCATATTCCTTCTGAATTTTACCCTGAACTGGAAAATCACCTTTCGCGAGCCTGCTGCTGAACCACCGGAAGCCCGGGCGCAGGACGCCCGAAGGTAGGTATGCCGGACCAAACCCACTGTGTCGTATTCGGAAACAACGCCGACAACCAAGCGATTTGTTCACGATTTTAAGACCTCGAAAAGGCAGCTCTTCGCCCGACGCCAGAATGGCCAAAAACTCTCTGCTCTCGGATTTGCATCGCTTTTTTTGCCCGCCAAACGCACAGGGACGGCCTTTTGGCCTGATATGGCTAGATAAATCTATCGAGCCGATCAAAGTACAGGTAAAACAATATGATAAATAACAGTTCGATTCTGACGCCGATTTTAAGCCGTATTCACGGTCCGAAAAAAATGGAGAACACTCGTGCAATCCGGTGACGACGTAATTGCCAACCAGCATGAAACCAACGATTTCATCAATATCTGGTTGCTACTGCGCCGGAACCTTCTGGTCATCTTTCTGTTGGTCGTCGGTGCGGTCTCGGCAACAGCCTTCTACATGTCGACCATCCCCGACCAGTATCGGTCGGACGCACAGATGGTTTTGGCTCTCACGGAAACACGATTCAGCGAGTCGACCGGACAGCTGGAAACCTATGAACTGAACCGGTCGAGCGTGGAAACCGAGTTGGCCCGACTGCGGTCTCGCGACTTTGCCGAGCAGGTGGCAGACCGCCTGGGTCTGTTCGACGACCCCAGCTTTGTGCGCCGCGCGCCCGGCGCGGACAGCGAGGCGGATGAAGAGATTCACCGCGCTGCGGTCACCGACAAGGTTCTGGCCTCTTATTCCGTCTCCCGCGCGGGAGAAAGCCTCGCCATCAGCATCGAAGGCCGATCCACATCGCCGGTGCTGGCTGCAGCCCTGCCAAATACCGTCATTGCCGTCTATATCGCGAACGAACGCGATGCACGCGTCAATCGCTTGATGACATCGATCGACAATCTCAAACGCCGGGTCGGTATCCTCGGCGAAGAATTGACCCAGGCGGAATCGAATTTGGCCGAGTTCATCCGCGAGGACAATCTGGATGACGAACAGGTCGTGACCCGGCTGCGGGCCGAGGTGGAGCGGCGCAAGGCCCAGCTGCGCATCGGCATCGAACGCAACCTGCCAGAAGACGAAATTCTGGCCCTCCAGGAACAGCTGGTCACATCCGAGCAGGAGCTGGAGGCCCGCACCCGTCTGGAGCTGTCGTTGCTGCGCCGGGAACGCGAGGTCGAACTACTGCGAACCCGCTATCAAACCACGATCGACAACCTGACCTTGCTGGAAACTCGCATCGGCCAGCTTGAGGACGGCACGATTCAGGTTTCCAAAGCACGCATCCCGGTTGAACCTTATGCCCCCAGCAGGTCATTGATCACGGTGCTGGCCGGCCTGTTCGCAATGATCGTTGGCTTCATCATCGCGCTGGTGCGCGAGGGCCTGGACAGAACGGTGCGCAGCGAAAACCAGATCTTCCGAATGACCGGCCTCAGCAACCTGGGATATATCGCCCGTCAGCGACGCAGCAAAATGTTCGCCGGTGAGAACAAGGCGATCGAAAACCTGTTGCAGAGCCAGAAATCGCCCCTGGCCGAAGCCGCCCGGGGCATCTTGACCAATTGTATCAAGTTCCAGCATTCCAAGGTGATCCTGATCACCTCAGGCCTGCCGAACGAGGGCAAATCCTTCGTCAGCAGCGTTCTGGCGACCTCGGCGGCGGTCGACGGACTGAACGCTCTGCTGATTGATCTGGACACGCACCGTCGTGGCGCAACGAAGACGTTCATTCCGGACATGGATGAGGTGCAACTTTCGGAAATCTATTCTGACAGTGTCACCCTGCAGCATGCTCTGACCACCGAAACCAAAGGGTCATTGGATCTGATCACCGCAGCCTCCCCTACGCACGAGCTGTCTGATGCCGCGTCAAACAAGCTCAAGCAACTCAAAGAAACGCTGCTGGATCAATACGATATCATTATCGTGGACACACCCCCGGCACTGGTGATGGATGAAGTGTACCGCAACGACATTCTCGCCGACGCCGTTCTGCTGGTCGCGCGCTGGGGAAAAACGCCACAGCATGCGTTGCAAGCCGCGGCAAAACGACTTCAGTCATCCGGCTTCAATGTGCTGGGTACGATTCTGAATGACGTCGACCCCAAGAAGTACCGCTGGACCACGTACGAAGGGTATTACGGCACTTACGACGACTACTAGAAAATCCGGCGACCGCGCCGTTCCGGCCACCGGGGATGTCTGGTGGCCGAGTCTGTGCTACCATGCGGGCACCGAATGCTGCGCGCGGGTACTGACCGACGTGCGGCGCGGTCGGAAATACCGGACTTTGCTTGGAGTGGGTTTTGGGGAAAGCTTCTTCAAGGGCAGATGAAAACGGGGGACTCATAATCATCGCGCTGGCACTGGTCCAGGCGGTGATTCAGACGGCTTTTCCCTTGGTTGACGTAAAATTCTCCAGCGACTCTGCAGACTACGTTCAGGCCGCCGCCTATCGCGGCTTTGCATATCCTTTTTTTCTGGACCTTTTCGACGGGTTCGCGGACCCGCTACGCGCCGCTGTTGTGGGCCAGATCTGGGTATTCTCGGCTGCAGCATGTCTGTTGTCGGTCACGCTGGCCCGGGCCACTGGCCACTCCGGTGCCGGTCTCGTCCTGCTTGGGCTTCTGATCATCAACCCGATGACGTTCTACTTCAACTACAGCATCCTGTCCGAGTCTCTGTTCCAGAGCGCGACATGCGTCTATCTTGCCTGTCTGGTGCAAGCGATCCACGGCCCCAAGCCCTGGCACTTTGCAGCCTTGGGCATGACAGTCGGCGTCATGATCGCGATCCGTCCAGTTGGTTTTGCTCTTCTGCCCATCCTTATCGTGGTGGTGCTTTGCGCGAGCTATTTCAATGGCAGGCGCCCGTGGGCTGGGCTGGCTCTGGCAGTTCTGGGCGTCACCTTCGTGCTGCTTGCAGACCGCGCCGCTTACGATCTTCGCCACGATGAACCTCGCGAAAGCGTGCTGGGGAACGTCTTATTCGCAAAAAGCGCCATGTTCGCTGCAGGCCCAAGCCCCTATGCCCCCGATGACCCACGAACCGAAGTCTGGATTATTCTTGAAGAAGAGGGTCCGGCAGGCGCACGCGAGGCGATTTCCCGGGCGCCATTTGGACCGGTCTCCTTCTTTCTGATGCACAGCTACGAAGCCAGTTTGATGTTTCTGTACGAGAAGGACCGGTTGCAGTCCATTGCCGACCGAATTGGCATTCCAAAGACTGAACTCATGGCCGAAATCGGTTCAAGACGAATTCTGGCGAATCCGACGGGGTTTCTGCGGTTGCCGCTACAACACTATGCCGCCCTTTGGCAGCCCTTCTACCATGCCGTAACCGCGAACGACATCACCGCCTACATCGCGCAGAATGGGCCGTTCCCGATGGACAATGCGCTCGGCTACATCACCCGCGATGTATTTGATCCGCCGCATGCACGTCTTATCCATTCCGCGCTTGCGATAGGTTGGCTGGCTTCGATCTTGATCCTGGCGGCCTCAATCCTTTGGCTGCGCCGAAACTGGCCCGGACGTCAGATGCTGACCCTGGCTGGTTTGGGGGTGCTGAGCCTGCATGCGTTATTGTTTCTGTCTGCAACACTATCCATTGCGTCGGTAAGGTATCTTGCAGCACTTTGGCCTATCGTCGCGGTGGTCATATGTGCTAGTTTCCTTGTGGTTTTGAAGCTTTATGATCGCCGGAAGAAGCACGCAAGGCGCAGTCTGGAAATCTGACATGCCGCCCGTATTGTTCTGTTTCCCGCCTTTTCGGGTCCGGCAAATGTTGTTGTGTCGGTGAAAGTGGTTGCAATGGTAAAAGCCGGATTCAAAGACTATCTGTCCATTGCGCGCATCGACCATTGGTTCAAGAACATCTTCATTCTGCCGGGTGCCGTTCTTGCGGTCATCATGGGTGCCGAGTTCACCGGTCGGTCAGTAATCGACCTCGCCGTCGGAATCTTTTCGATCTGTCTGATCGCATCGGCCAACTATACCATCAACGAGTGGTTGGACCGTGAATTCGACCGACACCACCCGAAGAAAAAAGAGCGTGCCTCGGTCGTGACTGAGATCGACGGCCGGATCGTCTGGTTGCAATGGCTGGGTCTGGCGATCATCGGTCTGGGACTCGCGCTGCTGATCAATACGCCGTTCTTCCTGACGGCGCTGTCGCTGCTGATCATGGGGATCATCTACAACGTCAAACCAATCCGGTCCAAGGACCGCGCCTATTTGGACGTTCTGAGCGAGGCCATCAACAACCCCATCCGGTTCTTTGCGGGCTGGTTCATTATGGTTCCGCCGATCGTGGCACCATCCAGCGTGTTGATCTCGTACTGGTTCGGGGGCGCGTATCTGATGGCGATCAAGCGCTTTGCCGAATATCGTACCATTGACGACCCGGCGCTTGCCGCGCGGTACCGCGCATCTTTCAAAGACTACGACGAGTCGAAGCTACTGGTTTCGGCGCTGGTCTACGCAATCTTGTCCACCGCTTTCCTGGGCGTTTTCCTGACCAAGTACAAAATCGAGCTTCTTCTGTCTCTGCCCTTCGTGGCGATGTTGTTCGGGCGCTATCTTGCCGTCGGGCTGGCGCGGGACTCGATCGCACAGGCCCCCGAAAATCTGTACAAACAACGCGGCCTTGTTTTTCAGGTTATTCTGCTGGTGGTGGTCATGTTCGTTCTGCTCGAGATCAAGCTTCCGTTCTTTGAGCAGTTGCTTGAAATCCGGCCAGTCGGGTCATAGGTGCCGGGCAACGGACCGGCTTGCTGCCAGACTGGAGGTGATGCGCGCATGGTGAACCAGCCTTCAGATGATGTTGTTTCCGCACCGGCCCGGCGATGCTGGTTGTGCGGCACCGGCGGCCTCAGGAGGATAAAGGAAAGCACCCTGCGCGGGGATCCGACGTCGCGGAACTTTGAAATCTCGAATGCCGACTACGGTACAACCGCCGCGATCGACCAATGCGTCCGCTGCGGTTTTTGCCAATGCACGGATATGGTCGATGTCCTTAAATTCTACGAAGATCTCGAAGACCCGGCCTATGAGATGACGCGCCCCCAAAGAGCGCGACAGAAGCGGGTGCTGCTGAACAGATTGCCAAGACCCACTGCCGGCGCGAACCGGCTGCTGGATGTGGGGGCCGGAACCGGTATTCTGGTCGAGGAGGCCATCGCCTGTGGTTACGACGCGATCGGGGTTGAGCCGTCGCGACGGTTTTGCGCACGCGCAAAACACCATGGCCTGCCAGTGGTCCAAGGCGTTCTTCCACATCCCGATCTGACCGGCCCCTACGATTTAGTCACTCTGGTAGACGTGGTCGAACATGTTCCGGATCCGCTGGACTTGATCACTCAGGCTGCGCGGTTGCTGGCCGATGATGGAGTACTGGTCGTCGTTACGCCCGACCGCTCGTCCCTGTTGGCGCGTATCATGGGAGACCAATGGTGGCATTATCGTGTTGCGCATATCGGCTATTTCGACCCTGAAACACTGCGCTTTGCCTTGGCCAAAGCTGGCTTGCAACAAACCGAATTTCATCGGCCAACTTGGTATTTTCCGTTAGGATATCTGGTTGAAAGAGTGCATCGTTATCTACCCAGATGGGCGCGCTTCAAGGTTCCGGCACGGCTGTCTGACCTGGTGATCCCAGTGCACCTGCGGGATTCAATGATGGTCTGCGCGACCAAAGCCCAAACCCGGGACACCGCGCCCTAGACCAAAGGCAGAAGAATTTTGACAACAGCCAAGGTTTTTAGAATGCCCGTTGCAAAAAGGCCAAGACTGCTCGCCGTATTACATGGTTCGCTATTTGCGGCTGTTCTGGCGATGGGCTGCAGCCCCGGTACGCTGCTGGCCGAGAACGCGAACCGGTCACTTTCGGCGCAATTTCCAGATGGCTCCCAAAGAGCATTTCCCAGCGCCGAAGGGCATGGCGCCGCGGCCAAAGGTGGGCGCGGCGGGCGCGTGATTTATGTCACGACAACCGAAGAATTCGGGCCCGGCTCCCTACGTGCATGCATCGACGCCAAAGGACCTCGAACCTGCATCTTTCGGGTCAGCGGAACGATTACACTGGAAAGGGCGTCTCTGATCGCAAACAGTCCTTTTCTGACCATCGCCGGAGAAACCGCTCCGGGCGGCGGGATTGCGATCCGAAACGGCCCACGTCAATTGCGCCCATCACTGGAAATCCGGACGCATGATGTCATCGTGCGCCATGTTCGGTTCCGGCCCGGGCCGCACGACGTAGAGTCCTGCTGTTCAGGGGCCATTGGCGTCTACACCAAAGCCGCGCGTGACGTGATCTTCGACCACATTTCCGCCAGTTGGGGCAGCGACGAGACGATTGACTCAGAAAA
This sequence comes from Ruegeria sp. CH5, assembly GCF_056537025.1. Classification (NCBI taxonomy): domain Bacteria; kingdom Pseudomonadati; phylum Pseudomonadota; class Alphaproteobacteria; order Rhodobacterales; family Roseobacteraceae; genus Ruegeria; species Ruegeria sp. CH5. The sequence goes on from NZ_JBQFQT010000004.1 coordinate 23,566, forward strand.
CGCCGAAAGGCTGACCTTTCAGTGGAGCATCATCAGCGAGCCCCTCTTGCATGGCGGACCAGGCAAAAGCAACCGGGCCCGCAACATGCTGCTGACAAAGGGCGGCAACTTCAGCATCCATCACAACCTGTTCTCTCATGGGATGTTCAGAAACCCGCAAATCGCGCCCCAGACCCCGGGGACCACGACCGAAATCGTAAACAACCTGATGTACTCACCGATCTGGCAATATGTCGTTTCGCTGGACAATCGCTGGACCGAGCTGGACGCCAATATCATTGGCAACCTGAAGCTGTCCGGTGAAAGCATCGATTCCAATCTACTGGTGCACCTGTTCGACGGTTTCAAGAACGGCTACCGGTTGTATCTTCGGGACAACCTTGATGAAGACAACCGCAACAGCCTGGACCTTCCCGAAGAACTGGTCCTTGCCCCCGAACATCGTGTTTATGTCGTTGATGAACCGGTCACCCCGCCTTTGGTCCAGGCCGATCCGGTTTCGACAGTGTTCGAAACGGTCCTGCAAAACGCCGGAGCGACACGCCCGTCTCGCGACGCGGTGGATCAGAGGGTTGTTCAGGAGGTCCGTGACCGTTCCGGCAAAATCCTAAAGAAGAACCCTGAAAAGGTCGGCGGTTGGCCCGAGCTTGAAAGCGCCCTGCCCTATGCAGACAGCGATGTCGACGGGATGTCTGATGAATGGGAAACGCAATGGGGCCTTAATCCCACGGACCCGACGGATGCAATTGCAGATTCGGACGAAGATGGCTGGACCAATCTTGAGGAGTTCCTCCACGAATTGGCTGGCGACGGGAACGGCATGGGACAAAGCAACCCGTGACGTGTAACGCTAGCGCCGCCGGTACCGATCGGACGCAGCCAACAGCCCCAATGCCACGATCCACGGGATCAGCATACCGCGCTGGTAAACATGGGTGTAGTTCATTGACAGCGCCGCAAAGGTCAGCGTGACGGTCACCACGGTCGCGCGCCCGTACACCCTGTTCGGCACATTATGCCGGGCCATAACGGCGTAGACGATGGCGGACCCCAAAACGAAGCACAATCCCAGTAAGGCCAGAATGCCCCCTTCATTGGCCAGCAACAGGTACAGGTTGTGAACGGGAATGCCTTGACTGCTCAGTTCGCGATACTGTCCCGCGCCCATACCCACCAGAAAGTAATCCGGCAGAAACCGCCAGGCCTCGATCATGAGATCGGCGCGGTCTTCAAATGTACCCGCATGACTCAGGTCCCCCTCGAGCAGAGGTGACAATACCCGGTTGCGGAACGTCGGCGGAAAGATGAACTCGGCCCATTGGATACTGATCCAAGCCATCGTCGTCACAGCTGTTCCCCAGATCATCAGCACGCGCTGATTTCCGACCAGCAGCAGGAACAGAGCACCGCAGATGACCGCACCGGCAAGGCTGGAATTCGAACTTGCGTAGATCAAAGTGATGGCGAGCAGCCCGAAGAGGGCCAAGAATGGCAGTTTTCTTAGCGCACCCGTCAGCCCAAGATACCACAATACCGGGAACCAAAGCACGATCAGTCCAGCCAACCCGTTTGGATTATCCACCAGCCCCGCAACGCGGTAGTTGCCGCTGACCAGCATGAAATACCGGGATTCGCCACCGGAATAGCCCACGCCATAGGCGATCATCCCGACAAGACAGTTCAAGGCAATCGAGATCACGCCGACCTTTGCAAGAGTAACCGCCTCTTCATACGGGCGGCCCAGGATCGCCAGGGGCAGAAGGACAAACGAAAAGAAATACTGCACGATGACGACGAAGGCCGACACCGGATCGCCGTGCGCGATAGAGCCGATCGACAGTCCCGCCACCATCATCAGCATGCCGATGAACCAGACCGAGGACGCGGAATGCAACGGAAACAGCGGCAGGCTGCGGTTGCACCGCAGGATCACGGCAATCGTCAGAAACATGTCGCTGGCCGTGAACAGAACCGCCGGATGGCGAAAGGCAGTGAACGTGCTGAACAGCAACGCAGTCATCAGACACGCGAATTCGATCTGCTCCAAAATCGGCTTAGGCCGGCTGATACTGTTGACTGGCACCATATTCTACAATCCAAACGGCGGTGGGTTACCTGGCCCGCAGACTGGTACCCGGAATACAAGGGTAACACCCAAGATACCTTCAAAAAACATGTTTCCGGCTCCCATCGCCCGGCTGCCGGACCGGGTCATGCCGCTGCCGGCAGCAATTGGCCCCTCAACGTCATTTCCAGACCCGTTGCAATGTCCACAACCGGCGCATAGCCGAATGCTGCCCGGGCTGCGTCCGAGGACAGATCGAAGCGGGTGAATGGCGGACTGTCTCCGGGTCGGGTTTCGATCACATCCCGGCCACCTGCGACGGACATGACCTCCTGCGCCAAATCCGCCAAGGAAACCGGACCTCCGCCGGAGATATTGAATACACCGTAAGCTTTGGCATCGGCCGATTGCAAAATCGCCCGGCTCAGGTCATGCGCATGCACGAAATCAATGCTGTTCTTTGGACCTGTTACTGTGATGTTTTGCCCCGCGGCCGCATCATTAAGCATCCGCACAAGAAACTTGTCATCAGGCAGCCCATGACCATAGAGCGCCGAAGGTCTGAGCACGGTCACTCGCGCTCCAGAAGTCTGGGCAAGCTCAGCCAGCCCCGCTTCGGCCAAACGCTTGGTTGTAGCGTAATCACCCCCAAGCGGCCCCGGGGCGGTTTCCGCGCTTTCGTCGATTCCGCGGGCATGAGGATCGCGATAAACTGACCCGCTGGACACAAAGATGAAGTGCACGTCACGATCTGCCGCCCAACGCGCCGCATTCAACGTGGCTCGCACATTGCTGTCAAACAGCACCTGCCAAGCCGAGCCGTCATCCGCAGGCCCGGCAAGGTCAATCCGGGCCGCGCAGTGCACGAATGCATCCGCACCTTGCGCCAGTTGATCCAGCCTGACATGGGTGATCGCGTCCTGCAGATCCCAGTTCGACCGGTCGATCCGCGCAACAGGAATGTCACGTCGGCTTAGCCAGGCCACAAGATGGCGACCCAGCAGGCCGGTTGCCCCTGTCAGGGCAACTTTCATGGCGTCCCGCCATAGAGGCTGAACTGGGCCGGGATCTGAGGTTCCAACTGGCCGGCCTGATCCAATGTGTCTGTCATTGAACGCGGAACGACCAGCTCGCTCCAGTACCGCAGAACCATGCTGTCCCAAGCGATTTCCGGCTCATAGGGAAGGCCGCGATCGGTCTTGAGGTAACATTCGACCGGATTGAAACCCAGTTGAGCACAAAACGGTGTAGTGCCCGAGAACCGGGCATTGATTTCGAACACCTTGGGTACTCCGTCGTCGCCAAGGCGCAGCTGAAAATTGCAGGCCCCTTCGACGTCCAGCTTGCGCGCGATAGCTGTGACATAGTCTTCGATCACCGGGTTCCGCTCGGGAATGGCCCGATATGTATCGCCCGACCGAAGCACTCGGCGCAGTGCCAGAACCGGCGACAGGCTCCCCTTCGCCCCGACGATCGTGCACGTAAACTCGCGCGAGTCATCGCCGATCAGCTCCTGTACGATGGTTGCCGCCGGATCACCGGGGTAGTTGGCCAGCTCGTCCCGAGAATTCACCCGCTCGACCCCGATGGACCGAAACCCGACCGCCGGTTTGGCAATAACCGGGTAGACCAGATCATCCATTTCCAAAGCCTCGGCCATAGGCCACGTGCGCGGATAGGGCAGCCCGTTACTCGCCAAAAAAGCCGAGGTCAGTCCCTTGTCATCGGCAATACGCACCGTCTCTGGACTGTTGACCACGACCCTTGTCCCGAAATGTTCCACAATGCGATCCCGGTTTTCGGCACACAATGCCAGTTCGATATCCGTTCCGGGGAAATAGTAGTCCACGGACTCTGACTGAAATATCCGCGCCAGTGAGTCGAGATATCCCGGCGAGCGGCACCCTTCGACCAGAAAGGCTTTGTCGCAGGCATAAAGGCCGGCAGATAGGGCAGACATGTCGGCTCCAAGAATACGCAGCGGCAAATCAGAAATCAGCCTGAGCGACTTGATGATGCCCTGGCCCACACCGCCACCCGCACCTGTAACCAAAACCGTGATCAATTCATTTCTCCATAAATGAAATAAGCCGTTCCTTTGTCCCCTGACTGAGGTCAGTGGCCTGAATATCCGCGCGGATCTGTTCCAGATCAAAGCTGATCGACGGGATGTCGATTCTCACCCGGTCGCCATCCAGCTCGAGGGTCAGATAAGACAGGCCCGTGCCCCGCCCCTGCCCGACCGCTCCGGGGTTCAGTAGCAGCACTGACCCTTTCGGAATCCTTATCCACTTGCGTTGATCCGCTGGTGTCGGTCTTCCGGCTTCGTCGATCATGACGGCAAAGGCCCGGTGCGAATGCCCAAAGACCCCGACCGTTTTTCCCATTTGTCGCAAGGCCGCTGCAGCTGGTGCCCATTGATCCGGTTTCGAGACATAGGACCAGTTCCCATAATCATAAGGGTTGGCATGTGAAAACAGGATCGGCCCCATGCTATGGCGGTCGGCCCAGGGGTATCGATCGGCCAACGGTGGGTCGCCCCGGACCTCACCATGAGTCCACTCGACGGACTCCAACACAAATCCTGCTATGTTGTCGTAGAAGGACGGGTTGCCTTTATCCAGATCGAAATAGAACTGGTCGTGGTTGCCGCGGATGAACACGCAGTTTTGGCGAGCCATCAGTTGATCGGTCAGTTCCAACACCTGCCGAGGGCGCACACCATATGTCAGCAGATCGCCCAACATGACGACGACATCCGGCGCAAAAGCTTCGGCCTTCTGGATCGCGGTCGCATACGCCGTGGCGTTTCCATGTATGTCGGACAGTACCGCGATCTTCAGCGTACTCATGACCACTCTCCGCCGACCGTGTCCGGCAATCCAAATCCAGCGCCGGCCCTGGTTCCAATCACTGGCAACACAGGCGCTCTGAAACACCCTTTAACAAATCAAATGCACAGTCCGGCCGAACCGTTCGACGGTGCAAACTTTCTGGGATGATACCGGCTGAGAACCGTGCCGCAACTCCCTTTGTCCAACCCGGGTCGTGCTGGAACTGTTCAGGTGCGGCCAATCAAGCCAAGGCAAACAATAACACAGGAAAATAACAACTGTCGCCTGATCCGACAAAATAGAAAGGCCGGGCTCATTCGCCCGGCCTTTTGTGTTCAGCCAATGATCGCGTTCAGTGTCGCGCTGGGGCGCATCACCGCCGCAGTTTTGGTGCGATCGCCGTGGTAATAGCCGCCCAGATCTGCAGGTTCGCCTTGAGCGGCCAGCAGTTCGGACAGGATCTGCTCTTCCTTTTCCGCCAGTTCATTGGCGATCGGAGCAAAATGCGCGGCCAGTTCAGCATCATCCGACTGCGCGGCCAGTGCCTCGGCCCAGTAGCGGGCGAACCAATAGTGGCTGTCGCGGTTGTCCGGCTCGCCAACCTTGCGGCTGGGCGAGCGGTCGTGGTCCAGGATGCCCTGCGTTGCGGCCTCGGCCGCAGCGCCCAGAACCGCGGCCTTGGCGTTGCCGCTGCTGTCGGCCAGGAAGTTCAACGATTCCCCCAGCGCGCAGAATTCGCCCATCGAGTCCCAACGCAGGTGGTTTTCCTCGACCAGCTGCTGAACGTGCTTGGGCGCCGAGCCACCTGCACCGGTCTCGAACAGGCCGCCGCCATTCATCAGCTTGACGATCGACAGCATCTTGGCCGAAGTGCCCAGTTCGAGGATCGGGAACAGGTCGGTCAGATAGTCGCGCAGCACGTTGCCGGTGATGGCGATGCTGTCCTTGCCGGCGGTGATGGTTTCCAGCGACTTGCGGGTCGCCTCACGTGGCGCCATGATCAGGAACTTGTCAGCCACGCCCGCAGCCTCCAGCGCCGGCTTGACGTATTTGATCAGCTCGGCGTCATGGGCGCGGTTTGCATCCAGCCAGAAGATCGCCTCGGAGCCGGTCAGACGCTGACGGTCCATCGCCAGTTGGATCCAGTTTTCAATCGGGGCTTTCTTGGCCGTGCAGGCGCGCCAGATGTCGCCCTTTTCGACCTCATGCGAATGCAGGGTTTCGCCATTGGCCAGAACGATGCGGATCGTGCCGTCGGCGGGCGCCTCAAATGTGGTCGGGTGGCTGCCATATTCCTCGGCCTTCTGGGCCATCAGGCCCACATTGGCCACCGAACCGGCGGTCGCCGGATTCAGCGCACCGTTGGCTTTGAAGAAATTGATGGTCTCGTCATAGACCGGCGCATAGCAGCGGTCGGGGATCACGCAGTTGGTGTCGCCCTTCTTGCCGCTCTCGTCCCAGCCCTTGCCGCCCGCGCGGATCACGGCGGGCATCGAAGCGTCAATAATCACGTCCGACGGCACGTGCAGGTTGGTGATGCCCTTGTCACTGTCCACCATGTACATCGAGGGTCGATCGACCTTGACCGCATCGATCGCGGCCATGATCTCGGCATCGTCCTTGACGCGGTTCAGCAGATCGCCCAGGCCCGAATTCGGGTTGACGCCCAGCTGTGCCATGCGGTCACCGAATTTCTCGAACACCGGCGCCAGCCACGACTTTACGGCGTAGCCGAAAATGATCGGGTCACTGACCTTCATCATCGTCGCCTTCATGTGCAGCGAGAACATCGTGCCGTCTTTCTTGGTGTCCTCGATCGCGGCATCCAGGAACTCCGACAGCGCCTTGACCGACATGAAAGTGGCATCGGCAACGGTGCCTTCCTCCAGTGTCCAGCTGTCTTTAAGGACGGTAACACTGCCATCCTTGCCCACGAATTCGATCAGCGCATCACCGGTCTGGTCTGCGGTGATGGTAGCCGATTTCTCGTTGGCATAGAAATCGTTGCCCGGCATCGACGACACCTTGGTCTTGCTGTCGGCCGACCATTCGCCCATCGAATGCGGGTGCTGCTGGGCATAGCGCTTGACCGCCTTGGCGGCGCGGCGGTCGCTGTTGCCCTCGCGCAGAACCGGGTTCACGGCCGAGCCCTTGATCGCGTCATAGCGGGCGCGGATCTCTTTTTCGGCGTCGGTCTTGGGGTCCTCGGGATAGTTGGGGATGTCGTAGCCCTGCCCCTGCAGTTCCTTGATGGCAGCGACCAGCTGCGGCACCGAGGCCGAGATGTTGGGCAGCTTGATCACGTTGGCCTCGGGGGTTTTCACCAGCTCACCCAAGGCGGCCAGATCGTCGGGCTGACGCTGCTCTTCGGTCAGGTTTTCGGGGAAGGCCGCGATGATGCGCCCGGCCAGCGAAATATCCTTGGTTCCAACGCTGACGCCCGCGGCCGAGGCGAATTTGCGGATGATGGGCAGGAACGAGGCACTGGCCAGCTCCGGCGCTTCGTCTACGATGGTATACAATATGTCGAAGTTCGATTTTTCTGCCATGTTCCCTTACCTTTTTTAAGCCTTTCAGGGGCGTGCGATCCGAGAGTTGTGCCGCGTGCGGCGCGGCGTGCGAGGAGCGTGAATGCTGTTCCGCTCCGAGGTGACTCTGATTTGACAGGGCTTCCCTTAAATCACCCGGGGCCCGGGATCAATCGCAACTGAATGCGCATTTTGACCCAGTTTGCGCAAAACCGCGCATATGCCCGTATTTTCAGCCCGCCGACGATACGCAACGCCTTTCCCTTGGCGCGGGCGCTGGCTAAGACGGTTCTCCAACCCGAGATCAAGGAGGCCCCGTTGGACCGCATCGCCCGTACCATCGCCACGGAAATCAATGCCCGCCCCGGACAGGTGGACGCGGCGGTCAAGCTGCTGGACGAAGGCGCCACCGTGCCCTTCGTGGCGCGCTACCGCAAAGAGGTGACGGGCGGGCTGGATGACAGCCAGCTGCGAACCCTGTCCGACCGGCTGGCCTATCTGCGCGAGCTTGAGGCGCGGCGCGAGACGATCCTGAACTCGATCAAGGATCAAGGGAAGCTGACCGACGATCTGGCCAAATCCATTGCCCGCGCCGAAACCAAGGCACAGCTGGAAGACATCTACCTGCCCTACAAACCCAAGCGTCGCACCAAGGCGATGATCGCGCGGGAAAACGGGCTGGAGCCGCTGGCCGACGCGATCCTGGCCGACCGCAGCGCCGACCCCGAGGGTCTGGCCCAGGCCTATGTGACCGAGGCCGTGCCCACCACCAAGGACGCGCTGAATGGCGCGCGCGACATCATCACCGAGCGTCTGACCGAAAACGCCGCCCTTCTGGGCGAGCTGCGCAGCTTCATGCAGGCCGAGGCGCTGCTGACCTCGAAGGTGATCGAGGGCAAGGAACAGGAAGGCGCCAAGTTCAGCGACTATTTCGACCATGCCGAGCCCTGGGCCAAGGTGCCTTCGCACCGGGCGCTGGCGATGCTGCGCGCCTCGAAAGAGGGGATCGTGACGCTGGACATCGCCCCCGACCCGGAGACCGGCGCCGCCCGGGCCGAGGCGATCGTGGCCGCCCATCTGCAGACGCGCAGCGACGGGCCGGGCGATGCCTGGCTGCGCAAGGCCGCGGGCTGGACCTGGCGGGTAAAGCTGTCGCTGTCGATGATGGTCGAACTTATGGCCGATCTGCGCAGCCGCGCGCAGGAGGAGGCCATTCAGGTTTTTGCACGCAATCTCAATGGCTTGCTTTTTGCCGCCCCTGCCGGACCTCGCCCCACTCTGGGGCTGGACCCGGGCATCCGCACCGGCGTCAAGGCCGCGGTGGTGGACGCGACGGGCAAGCTGGTGGCGACCGACACGCTCTATCCGTTCCAACCCAAGAACGATCTGCGCGGCGCACAGGCCACCATCCTGAACCTGATCGCCACCCACAAGGTTGAACTGATCGCCATCGGCAACGGCACCGCCAGCCGCGAGACCGAGCGGCTGGTGGCCGACACGCTGAAACTGCAACCCAAAGGGGTGCAGGCCCCCACCAAGGTCGTGGTGTCCGAAGCCGGGGCTTCGGTCTATTCCGCCTCGGAACTGGCCGCGCGCGAGTTTCCCGATCTGGATGTCTCGCTGCGTGGCGCGGTGTCGATCGCCCGCCGCCTGCAGGACCCGCTGGCCGAGCTGGTCAAGATCGAACCCAAGAGCATCGGCGTCGGCCAGTATCAACACGACGTTGATCAACACCGGCTGAGCCAGTCTCTGGAAGCGGTGATCGAAGACGTGGTGAACGCCGTCGGCGTCGATCTGAACACCGCCTCGGCGCCGCTGCTGGCCCATGTCTCGGGCCTGGGCCCCGGTCTGGCCGAAGCCATCGTGGCGCATCGCGACCTCGCTGGTGCATTCCGGTCACGGCAGGATCTTCTGAAGGTCGCCCGCCTCGGCCCCCGCGCCTTCGAGCAATGCGCGGGTTTCCTGCGCATCCGCGACGGGGATGAGCCGTTGGACGCCTCGGCCGTCCACCCCGAGGCCTATGACGTGGCCCGCCGCATCGTGCAGGCCTGCGGCCGAGACATCCGTCAGATCATGGGCAATGACGGAGCACTGCGCGGCCTGCGCGCCGAACAGTTCGTGGATGACCGGTTCGGCCTGCCCACGGTGCGCGACATCTTTGCCGAGTTGGAAAAGCCCGGCCGCGACCCGCGCCCCAGCTTCGTGACCGCCAGTTTCAAGGAAGGTGTCGAGGAGATCACCGACCTCAAACCCGGCATGGTGCTGGAAGGCACCGTGACCAATGTCGCTGCCTTTGGCGCCTTCGTCGATATCGGCGTACATCAGGACGGGCTGGTGCATGTCAGCCAGCTGGCCGACCGGTTCGTTAAAGACCCGCATGAGGTGGTCAAGGCTGGTCAGGTCGTGCGCGTTCGTGTGGTCGAAGTGGACGTGCCTCGCAAGCGGATCGGGCTGAGCATGCGCAAGGATGGCGGTGCCTCTGCCCGGCAAGATCGCGACCATAGTGGGCAGAACGCGCGCGCTAAGAACACAGGCACCTCGAAATCGCAACGCGCAAAATCAGCCGGAAAAGCGCAGCACAGCGCGTTTGGGGACGCGCTTCGGAATGCACTGAAAAATCAGTAGCCACCCTGCCCCGCCTGTGCCTCAGGCGGGGGTTTCCGTCTGGAACGCATCGGGCTCCAACTCCTCCCAGAAGGCAAAAATGGCGTTGGCGTTCAAACCTGATCGCCACCCATGTTGCCGGAAGTTCTCTCGGTCTAGCTCGTCCGACAAAGTCGACATGAACAAGCGTTTGTCGGCATCCCGTTGAGTGGGGTTTCGCCGCGAAACCAGATCTTCGACGATGGCCAACTTGCGGGCACGCTCGGCGCGCTCCGCTACGCGCGCGGCATAAGCTTGATCTTCGCGTGCCTTTTCTTCCTCCCGCTGCTTGGCTGCGGCCAGCGCCTCGGGACTAGGCGGTTTCACGGTCTCTGCCGCGGGGGCCTTGTAGTCATCGCGCAAGGCGGCCGAAAGATACCCCAGCGTTGATTTCACGTCCCCCTGCCCGGCTACATAGTCCAGCTTCTGCTGCACGTAATCCTCGCCATGCTCAAAGATCCACTGACGCGCCAGCCGATCGGACACCCCTTGTTTGCGCAAGGTCTTGTAGACCGCCAGGTTGCGCACCCCATCGCTGTCGTCGATCTCGAACATTGCCTTCTGCGGGTTCGCCTTGATCAGGAAACGAATGTCGGTGACGCTGCGGCCCTTCTTGCGGAACTCGGGCTCGATCAGAATATCCGAGCTTTTGTTCACCTCGGCCACTGCAGGTTTGATGATCTTGGCATTCAGGTGTTTGAAGCTCGTGTAATAGTCGCTGCCGTCCACACCCATCAACTTGCGGAACACCTCGAGCGCCCACCATCCGGTCGACCCGGTGCGTACGAAACGATAACAGTTTTCATACAAGGCCAGCCCGTGCCCCGAGCTGAAATTGCGTTGGATGTGCACATTGATCAACGCATAGATTTTCGGATCGTACAGCTTCTGCGCCAGGGCCGGGGAATAGGCGTATTCGCAGATCCCGCCCTTGAGCTTGGCAAAACTCAGCAACGACGACACGCCCCACTCTTGCCGCCCTTTTTCATCGAGCATGTCCCATTCGGCCACTGTCTCGGCAAGCGCTCTCAGGCTGGCGCGCAATGTGTCGAAGTCGTTCGAGTTGTAGCCCACCATCATAGCCAGGGTGCGGGCATCAATCGTATGGGTCTGCGCCGTGGTCAGTGAGTCGTAGGCATTGAGAAGCAACACATTGGAAAGCTTTCGCTGCAACAGCGTCAGCTTGCCGCTGATATGGATCGCGGCCACATTCTTTTTCACCGTTTCCCGACGCAAAGCGCCTGAGAGGTGATCCATGTCCAGTTGTGTATCCGGCATGATTCTGCCCGGCTGCTCTTTTGCCAAGTTTGTGACACAAAAGGTACCCGTGGATCAACCATATTTGGGTCCCCATTTGCAGGATGAAGCGAATCCCGTAGACAGGTACCTATCCGAATCGGCGTCCCAGTTATCCACAGAAGCGGAGGCCAATTGGTTCAAACTTGGAGTCGTGACACGCGTGGGCGGCGATCAGCGCAATCGGATTAGACCCAAAATAGTCCACGATAGAGCCGAACCGCGAATCGGTGCCCCTCTCCCCGGATTCGGGACCCTTTGATCCTGTATACAGGTGCCTTTGATCCCGAAGCCTGGAACCCTTGGTCCTGTATCCGGGTGCCAATGCGAACACAAGTATATGATTTATTTTTGTTTTCTGTCCGCAAAGAATCTAAAACCCTTAAAAAGAATAAACTCTTTGGTGTGCCCTTTTCTGGAAATAAATGCAGGTTTCGTCGCGAAACCGAACTCTTCGGCATTCTTCTGTGGAAAACTGCTCTTTCGAGGATAGCGCAGAAGGAAAATGTTCGGTACATTTCCTGATATACGCCGGAAAGGCGAACATTATTCGAGGCATCGACAGTGACAAAATCTAAGCAACCTGCTCTCCCGCCGTACTTCAATCTGGATCCGGCCAAGGCTGCATCAAAGTTACCCGATCCTATCGGGACATCTCGATTCGCAAAAGCTGCAACCTTCTGTGCCAAAGGGCGCGAAGATCTGGCCCGCCGCGGGTATGCGCCCGATGGCGAAAAGCGCCTCCGCCGGTTTTCGATTTGGGAGATTACCAAGTACCTGATCCCGGTGGCTCCGGCCCACCTGCGCCGCGTCCTCAAGGCAAATCCTGACCTCCCGCAAGGCGAAGGCGAAGCAGGATCGAAATGGTTCACCCTCGAAGAAGTTCTGACCTTGAGGCGCCATTTCGCCGCCGAAGGTGTAAGCACCAAGGAATACCTGCCCTACCGGCCGGAAAATCTGCCGGCAAAAGTTGTTGCCGTTGCCAATTTCAAAGGTGGCGTTGGCAAGACGTCGACCGCTGCTCATCTGGCAATGTCGGCCGCGTTGGACGGTTATAAAGTGCTGGTGATTGATCTTGATAGCCAGGGATCCATGACGTCCATCCTAGGTGGTCGCGTCGCGGATGAATGGCAGACGGTTTTCCCCTTGATCGCAAAAGACTATGCGCGCGCGGTTCAGGAGGAGAACAGGGTCCGCGCGGCTGCCGGTCAACCCGAAATCCCATTGGATGAAACTCTGCAAGAGGCACTGAGGACCCAACCTCAGGATGTCATCCAGAAGACCCATTGGCCCAACATTGATCTCATTGGTGCTCAACTGAACCTCTATTGGGCTGAATTTCAGATCCCGGTCTGGCGGATGGGCCTTCGCAGTTGGCCGCTGTGGGACGGGCTCACCAACTTCTTGCAGGACGAGGCCGTATTGAATGATTACGACATCGTGTTCCTCGATACTCCTCCTGCACTTGGGTACCTAACGATCAATGCGCTGGCCGCAGCGGACATTTTGCTGGTGCCACTCGGAGCTTCATTCCTGGAATTTGATTCCACCGGGCGCTTCTTCGACATGCTCTACACCACATTCGCCAGTATCGAGGATGGCGAGAACGCGGCACAAAGGGCGGCTGGGTTGCCCGAACTCAAGTTCGAGTGGGATGTCGTGCGCGCGATCATCACCCGGTTCGACGCCAGTCAGCAAACGGACATGGCCAACGTGATCCAGGCGTATTTCGGTGATTTCATGAACGCCTATCGGCAGGATTACACCGCTTTGGTGGGACAGGCCGGAGAACAGGTGAACGGAATCTATGAAGCGGACTACCGTGACTTTAACCGCGACACCTATGTTCGGGGGCGAGAGACCTTCGACCGGACCTACGCGGAATTCAAAGAAGTGCTGATCGGGTGTTGGTGGCGCGACGCCCAGATGGGAGGACAGGCCGATGGCTAAACGCAGAAGACTGACGGCGCCGGATGCGGCGGAACTTGAAGAGCTCGAGGCTGGTTTCGCCGCGAAACCCTCGATCAGCCCGTTCGAGGCCAACCCGTCAACTCCGCCAATCGCGCAGGTCGCGGCCGAGGCCGCGACGCTGAATGGCATGGCAGCAGTGACCGACCGCGCAACCCTTGCAAAAGACCAAGGCGACGCTGCGCGTTGGCGGGATGCCCAGGACGCCGGTCTGGTCGCAGAGATGGTGCCCATAGATCAGATCGATGCCGATTTCTTGCGGCGCGACCGCATGGTCGATGACGAAGAGGCAATGTCCGAACTGCTGGAATCTCTGCGCTCCAACGGGCTGCGGACGCCGATCGAGGTGACCAAAACCGAGGATGGCTATGGCCTGATATCGGGCTATCGCCGGTTGGACGCCTTCCGCCGTTTGGCCGGCGGTGACCCGAAATTCGCCCAAATTCCCGCGTTCGTGCGCCAGGCTGGCGCAGGGCAGGGGGCGTATGTTTCGATGGTCGAGGAGAACGAACTTCGATCAAACCTCAGCCCGTATGAACGTGGGCGCATCGCTGTCCTCGCTGTTGGGCAGGGTGTGTTCCCGTCGACCGAAGCCGCCGTGGATGTTCTGTTCGCCACAGCCTCCAAGGCCAAAAGGTCCAAGGTCCGCAGCTTTGCCGTGGTTCACGAAGCCTTGGGCGACTTACTGCAGTACCCGGTTGCGTTGTCGGAGAAGGCGGGTCTCAGGATCGCCGCGGCTATCCGGGATGGCGCGCAGGCCAAGCTGAGGGAGGCCTTGTCCCGGGGTGAGGCCACGGACCCGAAATCGGAACTGACCGTGATAGAGGCTGCGTTGAAAGACGCGCCTGCACCGACTCAGGAAAAGCCGCGTGGGGGCCGCCCGAAACAGATTCAACGGCTGCCTATTCAGACGCTGCCCAAAGGCGGAGAATTGCGAGCAGAGGTATCAGCGGGCGAATTGCGGATACATCTTCGCGGCCGGACTCTGAGCGTAGACGAAGCCGCGCGGTTGTTGGAACGGCTAGTTGAGCATTTGGGCTGACCATTTTTAACCATTGGTTTGGCCTGTGCTTCCACCGGCCAAACCTTCCTGTAAACAGGTACCTTTCCGCCACTTCCTCTGTAGTATGCAAAAAGGCATAATTATGATCATTATGACGGACGCTCGGTTTGTTTCCAATACGCCGGCGTTTGACCATTTTGACGCCGAACCGCCACCGCTATGAGTAGCGGAGAGACAGACTGAAACTTGGGTAGTGTGAACGTCGGCTGGGCCAATTCTGGCTGGATGCGTTCTTGATTGAATCCCGCTTGGCCCGAAGGTGCATTTTGCCAGCCAGTAGACGCAAATTCCGACTTGGGATAGGTTCGTGTTGGGGCAACAATGCGGGCGTTCCGCCTTGCATTGGCAATTAATACGCAACGCGCTGACTATAAGGGCCGGCATACGGTCGGACATATTTTAGCTTCGTCAGAAACCAGGTCCCTCTGACTGACGCCGATTGAACAAAAGGCAAAGCACATTGAAGTAATTTCGACCGAGGACTGAAGATGGCTGACATCAAGGCGTGGTTGGAGAGGTATTCCCTTGAGAAGTACCATGATGTGTTCGCCTCGAACGCGATCGAATTGGATGTTCTTGCCACCCTCACTGAAAATGACCTGGTCGAGCTTGGACTGAACCTCGGGGATCGCAAACGCATGATGCGGGCGATCGAGGCGCTTCGCTCGGATCAAGGTGGCGTATCACATGCCGAGAATGCTCTCACGTCATCGCAAACTGGGTCTCACGCGCCTCAACCCACGGCATTGGAAGGTGTCCCCGAGCGCAGGTATCTGACTTTGGTCTTTGTCGATCTCGTTGGATCAACTGAATTGTCCAGTCATCTGGATCTTGAGGAGTACCGCTCCGTTCTGCACGACTATCAAGCCCTTTGTTTTGATGTCGTGACCCGGCACCACGGGCACATTGCCCAATTCATCGGAGATGGAGTGGTTGCTTATTTCGGTTATCCGACGGTAGAAGAGAACGATGCGGAAAGGGCCGTTGCCGCCGGACTGGAAATCTGTGGCTCCATTGGTCGTATCAAACACGGCAAGGGTGAGGTCATCGGGGTTCGGGTCGGGATTTCTTCCGGGGAAGCCGTGGTCGACAATCACTCGACTTTGGGAGGTCTGGTGGTCGGTGAGGTGCCGAATTTGGCGGCCCGTATCCAGGAACTGGCGGACCCTGGAACGGTCGCCATCAGCGAGCACACCAAGCTACTGATCGGCAGCAACTTTCGCTGCGAGTGGAAGGGGAAGCAAAGCCTCAAGGGGTTTGAGAACCCGATCGGCATCTGGAAAGTTCTGAGTGCGGAAGAGCCGATGCTGCGGTTTCAGGCGCGTCCCGGGGTTCAAGGCTCGCCCTTCGTCAACCGGGTCGATGAGATCGCGACGATCAAGAAGCATTGGCAGGCCGCACTGAATGGGGAAGGGCAGGCGGTTATGGTGTCCGGTGAGGCCGGCATCGGAAAATCTCGTCTTGTCGAGGAATCGACCCGCGGATTCGAGGAACAACAATTTCTGCGGCTTGGGTTCCAATGCTCGCCCAACCACGAGCGAAGTGCCCATTTCCCGGTTCTCAGCTGGATCAGCCACATGGCCGATTTCCGCAGAACCGACTCCGACCAGCGGAAGCTGCGCAAACTCAGGCAACTGTTTCAGGAATGGTCGGAGGTTCCGGAAAACTATCTTCCTTTGTTTGCCTATGCCATGTCGTTGCCGGTGGAGGCCGAGGAAAACCTGCTGAAACTGCCCTTTGACCGGCTCAAGCAGCAGTTTCAGGAGGCCTTGGTGCAGACCGTTGCTGCGCTGGCGCGGCATCGACCGGTTCTGTTGCTGTTTGAAGACCTGCATTGGATCGATCCCTCGACTGAGGAAATCATCGCTTTGTTGATCGAGCGCTTCAGGTCCATGCCCGTCATGATCATGTGCACGTTCCGCCCGTCCTACCATCCACCGTGGGAAGGCCGGGAGGGTGTCGTCCCGCTGACGATTTCCCGCCTCGACCGGGACCACGTCCACCAGATGCTGGATGCGCTTTTGCAGTCCAAGCAAGTGACACAGACCATGAAAGACCGGATCGCGAACAGGACGGATGGCGTCCCTCTGTTTGCGGAAGAGATGGCACGAATGATCCAGGACGGGTTCTTCGACCAGACGGACGCGTCCGCAATGCAGATGCAACAGGCACTGCCATCGACACTCAAGGAACTGTTCTGGGCCATGTTCGACCGGCTGAGCACGGCCCGCGATATCGTGCCGGTCTGCGCCGCCATTGACCGCAACATCCTGCCTGCGATGGTCAGTTCGGTCAGCGGTCAATCGTACGAGGCAACCCTGCGCATGTTGGACGAGTTGGTCGAAGCGCAAATATTGGTGCGGCGCGGGGTCAATATGGGAGGCGCCTATGCGTTCCGCCACGCTTTGATACGGGACGCAGCCTATGACCTGATGTTGCCCAGTCGGGCGCGGGCGGTGCACAGCCGGATCGCCGAGGTCCTCGACACTTCGTTCAGTGACCTTGTGGGTCAGAACCCTGAATTGCTGGCCCAGCACTATGCCCGCGCGGACATGCCCAAACAGGCCCGGGACGCGTGGCGCCGGGCGGCAGTCATCTCGGGCGAGCGATTTGCCAACGAAGAAACCATCCACCATCTCAATGAAGCCTTGACCGAGAACGACAAAATCACCCCAAGCCCCGAACGGGATCGAGAAGAGATTTCGCTGCGCAAGATGCTGAACGTGGCCCTCAGTACCAGGGCGTTCGGGTCGAAAGAGGTTTTGGCCAATCTGGACCGGTTCCGCCACCTGCTTGACCGTTCCTCCGCCAGTGTGACGGATGCGTTTCTGGCCGTGCATGTGCAGTTCGGTGCTCAGTTGACTCTGGGCGATCCGAGGGGCGCGTTGGCTTTGTGTGATTACCTGGAGGAGGTCGCACGGCGCGCGGAAAACCCGACGATGGAGGCGCTCGTGGCGCACAATATCGGCATGAGCAACTTCATGCTTGGCCGTCTGGAGGTCGCCATTTCTGCTTTCGACCGTGCGATTGCGTTGCGCGGGGCAACCGGCCCGGACGATCTGCTGAATTATCACGAGGCAGACATATACTTGGTTGATCAGGCGATGAGGTGCTGGGCCGTGGTGCTGCAAAGCGGAGACGGCGAAACGTTTCGCGCCGAGCTAGCGGAACTGGCTGAGCGGATCAGTCGTGAACCACACGATTTCACCCGGTGCTACGGGCTGAACATCCTGGCGACCATCTATCAGATATTGGGCGACACAGGGTCATTGCTGGATATGGTCAACCGCGCGCTCGAGATCAGTGGGCAGCGGGAGTTCCACTACTGGGATGCCTGGGGCCGCATCCTGCACGGCTGGGCGCGGGCATCAGAAGGTCACCCTGCCGAGGGGATCGCCGAGATCTCGGCCGGTATCGACGCCTATGTTGATACAGGTTCAACTCAGATCGTTCTCTACGCTCAGACCTTGCTCGCAGACGCGCACTTGATGGCTGGAGAGATTGCTGAAGGCTTGAAGGTGATCGAACTTGTGCGAGCGGGTGAGAAATCCTGGAGTGTCCGGTATCAGCTCCCATTCACCGACCGGGTCGAGGCGGCCTTGCGCAATGCGCAGTCCGAAGTCGCAATGAAGTGAGCCACCCGGTCGACGCACTTTTCGTGCCAAGTTTTTGGTCTGGACATAACTTCAACCGAACTGCCGAAAGGTGCGATTATTGAAACATATACGAAAATTTGATAGTGTTTGACGGCATTGTTTCGATTTTTAGATCAAAAAACTGGGGATAATCATGTTCAGACTTAAGGCTTTAGGCGTTTCAATTCTTTGCGCAGCGATGGCGCTTGCAATCCACGGACCGGCAACGGCACAAGAGATTTTGTCCGAAGACGGAACCGTAAAATTTGAAGATGGGATACCGCAGTACTCCGGCGGCACTGAGTTGTTTACTTTTCAATATCATCAAGTCATCGATGAAAATGATCCTGAGAACCTGCTGTTTTCAGCTGACCGTCAGTTGGTTTCCTTGGATCCCGTTGAACTCTTCCGTGAATACGGAGACTCCACGCGGGTTTTGGAGGCCCCCGGAATGTCGGCGCTTATGGCGCAGTCCCTGGAAGGCGGTTTTGCGTCGTCCTTTTCGGACATGGTTCTGACGGAACTTGCGGTGCTGCAGAAAAATTGTGTCGTCAACGGCGCTCCGATCCAAAGTGCCACCATCAAGCCGGTTTACAGCGTTCTGAGGCTTCACACGAACCCGATTAGAACAAACGCCGTGCTGAACATTTTTTCGTACAAATTGCTGGAATGCAGTGAAGACGGAGTTGATATTTCCATTCCTCTCAAGCGCCGGTGGGTAATCTCGATTGGTTCCGGGTTGGAACAGGGGCCGATCGACAAGACAATCGGTGGGGTCCAGATGACCTATAAGATGTTCGCGCAGGGTAAATCGATCAAGCTGATGGCTTATTACTCCAATCTGACACTGCATGGCGAAAGATGGGGACCGGATATGCGTCTAATTTCCGGGTTCGACCAACTCGGCAATGTCGACCCCAGAAACAAGTACTACACTCCGAAGGCGGCAAGTTGCCTTGATATCGACTTCAAGAACAAGCCGCCGAATGATGTCGACGTGTGGTCTGTTGCGCCCAGCGACATGAGGTTCTGCGCCCGTGGATGCATTCCCGGAGATGTAAGCGCTACCAAGTAAGGCTACTTCTGTTCCGGTTTGACCATACCGCAGACCCTGCGCCGCGACATTTCTCGTCTGATCAAGGCGCAGGGTTTCCCAAAATTTCCCCGTCCGCGATCAGGCGGCACACCCTGATCGGAGATCGAGACATTTTCAGGCATGGCGCCTGTTTGCCAGGACAGGTCGATCGGGATGCCGCCACGTGGATACCAGTGCCTTCCAATCCGGAACCACCGCTGCGTCGGAAACCTGACCCGGCGCCGGGCAATGGAAACGGTGCAGTTCTCTTGGAAGGAGCTGTGGTTTCGGAACGTTCCCAGAAACAGTTTCAGAGACTTCGAACTGACAAGCCAGCCCCCCGAATTCAATCGATCACCAGATGACCATAGTCAGCCTGTCCATTCATCGGGCAGAGCGAAGTGAATTCGGGCGCGGTGAACCTCACGCACTATTCGAAATCGGCTTGTGGAATCTGAACCCTTGTTTTGCAACTCGTTTACGCTGCAACCGGGATGCGCAGTGTTTAACGGTGGGCAAGCTACTGCCAAGCCGATCTGTTTTGTGGTCTCTGAGTTTCCTGCCGAGTTTTACGCATTTCGGGGTGGCCGGCGGGTCAGCGCATGACAAAAGGATCAGGAATAGGGTCGTCGCTGGTGCGCAACCAAACGGACTTGATTTTGGTGTAGTCCAATGCAGCCTGCAGCCCGCCCTCGCGCCCATGCCCCGACAATCCATGCCCCCCAAACGGAGCGATCGGACTGACTGCGCGGTAGGTGTTGACCCAGACAATGCCGGCTCGGATTGACCGAACCACCCGATGGGCCCGCGTGAGGTTTTGCGTGAACACGCCCGAGGCTAGGCCAAACCGGGTATCGTTTGCGATCGCGATGGCCTCATCCTCTGTTTCGAAGGAAACGACCGACAGGACGGGGCCGAAGAATTCGTGCGTCAGGCAATCAGCATCGCGCGCCCGACTGCAATCCAGAATGGTCGGTGGAAAGTAGAATCCCGCGCGATCAAGTGGCTGGCCGCCAGTGATCAATTGCGCGCCTTGGGCCTGCGACCGGGTGACAAGTTCGGCGGCCCATTTCTGCTGCCGCTGCGTGCACAGGGGCCCGGCTTCGGTCGCCATGTCATCCGGTGCGCCGATCACGACCGCTTCGGCCTTTTGCCTCAGACGGTCCAGGACCGCGTCCTTGATCGATGCCTGAACCACAAGTCGCGAACCGGCAACGCAGCTTTGACCCGACGCTGCGAAAATTCCGGAGACCTGAGCGTTGACCGCACTGTCCAGATCCGCATCCTCGAACACGATGAAGGGCGACTTTCCGCCCAACTCCAAAGAGGTCGACGCCAGGTTCTCTGCCGAGTTTCGCACGATATGCCGAGCCGTTTCCGGCCCGCCGGTAAAGGCGACATGGGCAATTCTTTCGTGCCGGGTCAAGGCAGCGCCGACATCGGGCCCGCCCGTCAGGACATTCAGAACACCTTCGGGAAATCCGGCCTTGTGAAAGATCCGCGCGAATTCCAGCATTGGGGCAGGGGCCTCTTCTGAGGCCTTCAGCACCACTGTGCAACCGGCCGCCAGGGCCGGGCCGATCTTGACCGCCGACAGGAACAATTGCGAGTTCCAGGGCACGATCGCCGCGACAACCCCTACGGGTTCTCGCCGCAGCCAAACTTCCATATCTGGCTTGTCGATGGGCAAATGGGCGCCTTCGATCTTGTCCGCGAGGCCCGCGTAGTAACGATAGTAATCCGCGACATAGGCAATCTGCGCCGAGGTTTCGCGGGTGATTTTACCTGTATCGCGGGTTTCCAGCTCGGCCAGTCTGGGCGCGTTTTCAGCGATCAGATCTGCCAATCGGTATAGCAGCTTGCCCCGCGCCGTTGCGGTCAATGACGCCCATTCCGGGGAATTGAAGGCCTGGTCCGCTGCCATCACGGCCTGGTCCACATCGGCTTGGCTGGCGGCGGGCATCTGCGCCCAAGCCTCACCTGTGGATGGGTCGACACTTTCGAACCAGGTGTCGCCATCGCGGAAAGTGCCGCCGATATAGTTCTGAAACCGTTGCATCCAGAATTCCTCTATTGAAAGGCCGGCATCACATCCTTGATGAAACGCTCCAACGAGGCCTTTTTGCGTTCAAACGGCATGCTGGAGTCGATCCAGAATGAATACTCGTCATACCCCAGTTCCTCGCATCTCCAAAGCCGGTCGATCACGGTATCGGCTGTTCCGATGACAAGGTCCCGCTCCATGTTCTGGGGCGAATAGAACGGATGCTCGGCGATTTCGGCATCACTCAGCGGGGAAATAAGCCCCTGAGTGACGTCACGCTTGTTCATGAACCATGCACCGAAATAGCAGTAGAACCGGTTCAACTCGATGGCGGCCTGTTTCACGTCGTTCTGATCTTCGGCCACGTATGTGTGGCGCAGCAACATGATCTTGGGGCGCGGCATGTCAGGAAACTTTGCGCAGGCGGCATTGAACTTGGCCATCAGGTCGATGACCTCGTCGTCGCCGTTCCACAATGGCGTGACCTGTACGTTGCACCCTGAGCGTACGGCAAATTCGTGGCTGTTGGGGTCGCGTGCGGCCACCCAGATTGGCGGCCCACCAGGTTGCAGGGGCAGGGGCGACGAGGTGGTCTTGGGAAATTGGTGGAATTCGCCGTCATGGGCGTAATCTCCCTGCCAGAGCTGTTTCACTGCAGGGATGAGTTCGCGCATGCGCTGCCCGGCTTCCCACGCATCCATGCCGGGCATCATGCGTTCGTATTCGTAACTGTAGGCACCGCGGGCAATGCCCAGATCCAGCCGACCGTCGGTTATGATGTCCGTCATCGCGGCCTCGCCTGCCAAACGGATCGGATGCCAGAAGGGCGCGATCACGGTGCCGGTGCCCAGCCGGACATTCCGGGTATGCCGAGCCACGTCAATCAGGCTGAGAAACGGGTTGGGCGCGATTGTAAAGTTCATCCCGTGGTGTTCGCCCGTCCAGACGGCATGCATCCCGCCGTCGTCGGCGATTTTGCACAGTTGGATGAACTCGTCATACAACTGCTTCTGGTCCTGCTCTGGCGAAATCCGCTCCATATGCGCAAACAGCGAGAACTTCATTTCAACTCCCCCGAACCAACGGTTTGACCCGTCCGCTGGTTTCATCTCCGTAGTATATGCCGAAATTGCCCATGCGGCTTTCCCGGGCGAAACGTTCCAGCATCTTACAGATCGCCGGGTCCGCGACATCCATCAGCGTCGACTCGACGATCTGCGTAAAAGACCCGTTGGCTGGGGTGCCGTCCTCGGCTTTGCAAAGGAACGAGATATGCTGTCGTCGCGACTTGTCCTGGTAGACCGAATAGATGAAGCCCGGTTCTGCCTTGATCCCACATTCCGCGATCAACTGGGCCAATGCAGTATCTGCGCCATTGGCCATGTCCTCGGTCGCCGGAATGGTCAGCCCGCCGTTGCCATCGTCCAGCAGAAGGATCTGCCCGTGCCGCTCGATCAGCGCGGAAACCACCACGCCCGCGCGGCGGTTCAGCGCCCGGGCTTCGGCGGCAGGCGTCACGTATGCGCCGCGGGCATAGCCCAGGCCAGGTGCGATCGAGTGGTCGAAGGCCTCGACCCGACCGATCAGGATCAGGTGGTCGCCGGCTTCGACCGTCTTGAAAACCGAGCAGTCAAACCAGGCTGAAACCCCGTCAAGGATTGGTGCGCTGTTGGGTCCTGGCTTCCAATCGACACCGGCAAACCGGTCCTGCGAAGGGCGTGCGAAGGTGTTCGAAACGCTGATCTGATCCTCCGACAGGATGTTGACGGCGAAACCGGCGGCTTCAGAGAATGTGTTGAAATTGCTGGATGTATTGGCAAGACAGACCGATACCAGCGGAGGGTCCAGCGAAACCGAGGAAAAGGAATTGGCGGTAAAGCCGATCGGTCGGCCGGACTCGTCATGTGTCGTGACCACCGTGACACCGGTGAGAAAGGTTCCGAACGCGCTGCGCAGGGCGCGAGGGTCGAAATCCGTCATGCGGGCGACCTTTCGTGCGTTGGGGTCTTCAGCCATTGAACAAGGGCCGCGTTGACAGTCTTTGGATCAGTAAGGTTCACCATGTGCCGATGACCCTCGACGACAACCGCCTGCCCCTTGGCGGCCGCGGCAATGGCGCGGGTCATGTCGGGTGTGGAATTCGGATCCTCAGCACCCGTCAACGCCAGCAAGGGGCAAGAGATCTGAGGGTAGCGATCAGCGTAGACCATGTCGCCCCGGGCAAAGGCATCGTAGGCCGTCGCATAGCCGTTTATGTCGACCGCGGCCAACCATGCGGCGACCCTGTCCCGAGCGGCGCGGTCGGCCGGACCGTTTGCGAACCAGCGTTGCAGTGGAGTTTCCAGATCAAAGGTTCCGGCGCTGATCAAGCCGGCGCGCGCCAGTACAGAGTCCCGGGCCTGGTCGTCCCGCCGGAACACTCCGTTCAGCAGGGCGACGCGCCGGACCCGATCGGGATGGTCGACCGCAAACCCGCCGGCAATCAGTGCGCCCATCGAATGACCGACAAGGTTCACGCGATCCAGGTTCAAAGCGTCCAGCGCCGCCCGCAGCCACTCCACAAATGCTGGTAACTGCGCCCCCACAGCGATCAGGCCGGACTGGCCATGCCCTGGCAGATCCAGTGCGTAGACCGCGTGCAAGTCGGACAAGGCATCGATCTGCGGCGCCCAGGCCTCCGACTGCATACCGACCCCGTGCAACAGGACCAGAGGTTCGCCATCGGGGGGGCCGGCAAAGCGCAAGCCAAGGCGTCCGAATGGTTCAGACAGCTGCCGGATTGTCGACGTCATGTCCCAAATCCTTCAGATCCTGATAACGATCCCCGATGCGGTGATGCGGGCGCCCTCCGATCGAAGCGCCCAAAGCGATCATGATCTCATCCGGGGCCGGAGCGTCGGCGACCTGCAGGTGGATGGTCAGATAGTGGCTGCGCCGCCCACCATCATTCTTGTCCATCAGGGGAATTTGCATGGCCGCATTCGCCGGTCCGCGCGTATTGGTGAAGGCAAGGTAGGATTTTGCACCAACCGCCTCGCGATAGGCATTTCCGAACCTCAGGGTATGGATCAGGGCCGACCCGTGCTCGACCTCGCCATTCACTCCGACAACGGCGGCTTTGCCATAGGCTTCAACCCGGTCACCGCCGCCGGCCGCCTCGAGAATCATCTCGGTCAGCATGTGGCCCAGCCCCGGAGCACAATCGTGTATCTCTGGACGCAGGTCTTCGACAAAGCCGCGGCCGGCCCAGGGGTTGGTGACGACGGCAACCGCCGCGATCAAGGTCAAAGGGCGCTCGGCGGCTTTGCCACCTTCGATCAGCGTGTTTTCGACATGCAGCAGTGTTTTACGAATGGTGGCGGGCATCGCAAAGGTCCTGTGATTCCGTTTTCGGCATGATGGTATACCATAAGACAGGATGTCAATCATACCTTGCTGATGCAACGCGCGACCGGTAGATTCCCGTCCATGACAACGCCAAGACTGACCAAGATCGATCATCCCCCGGCAACCCTGCGCGACATGGTGCAGGAGCGCATGCGTGAGGCCATCATCGAAGGTGTTTTCCAGCCCGGCGAACGGCTGGTAGAACGTCCGCTATGTGATCAGCTAGGTGTCAGCAGGACAGTCATCCGGGAAACGATCCGCTATCTCGAGGCCGAGGGGCTGGTCGAAATTCTGCCCGGGCGCGGGCCGATCGTGGCTTCGATCACACGGGACGAGGCACGGCAGATCTACGATATCCGCCGCATGCTGGAAACCGCGGCCGCCGAGAACTGCGCGCGCAAAATCACATCAGACAGGGCCAGCAGCCTGCATGGGGCGCTGGTGCGGCTCAAGCAAGGTTTCGTGGACAAGACACCGGGCTCGATCTTCCGCGCCACTTCCGATTTCTACTCAGAGATTTTTGAGGGGGCAGGGCATCATGTGGCTTGGGATGTAGTCCAGCGCCTGAATGGTCGGATCAGCCGGTTGCGGATGATGACCTTGGCGGCAACAGAACGCGACCGCCCCGGGATCGAACATATGGAGGCCATCTGTTCTGCGATTCAGTCCGGCGACCCCTCCGCCGCGCGCCGAGCCGTCGAACGGCATCTGGACGATGCGGCGTCGGTTGCCGAGACCCTGTTCGATGCAGAAGAGGGCTTGGGCAAAGCCGCACACTGCTAGATCCTGCACCGGTCAGGTTTGGTCGCCCAGATACGTCGTCAGGGCCTGGCGCGCTCCCTGATCCCAGATCACCCTGAGCCACCGGTCAAACGCGTCGCGAAACGCGCCGGATTGTGACAGGTCCTGATAGTACTGGGTCTGCTCAAGCCAGGTGGTCGGGTTGTCACGGGCCGCGTTGGCCGAGGTGACCAGATCGGACCAGTTGGGATCGTTGGGTTCGATAATACTTCCATCCTCGCGAGCACCGGCACACATGCGGGCCCACAGCGCCTCGACCAGGGCCAGCCCATTGATCGGCGCGCCGGCAGCCAACGCATCATAGACTGTGGGAAGCACAAATCCCACATGCCGGGATGATCCGTCAAAAGCAACGCGACGCGTGGTGTCGACGATGGCTGGATTGCGGAACCGCTCCTCGATCAAGGTTACGTAGTCCGCAACCGACTGATTGGGCACCGGACGCACGAAAGGCGCGATTTCTTCGACCAAAACCTTTCGGAAGAATGCTGAAACCAGTGGATCGGCCATGCAGTCTGCGATCGTATTCAGGCTCAGGATCTCGCCGACATTGGCCAGAACCTGGTGGCCCGCGTTCAGAATGCGCAGCTTCATGACCTCATAGTCATGAACGCGGACGGTAAATGTGGCGCCGACCTTGTCCCAATCCGGGCGACCGGCGCAAAAGGCATCCTCGATCACCCATTGGCGGAAGCTTTCATGGGTGACGGGGGCGGCGTCGTCGATCCCCAGCGCGCGCACCAGCTCCAGCTCGGTCGGGCCGGTGGCGGGCACTATGCAATCGACCATCGAATTGGGAAAGGTGCATTGCGTGTTGATCCAGTCGGCCAGATCCACGTCCGATAGTCGCGCCAGCCCCACCACCGCCTGACGCAGAACCTGCCCGTTGCCGATCAGGTTGTCGCAGCTCAGCCCGGTCAGCGGACCAACGCCTGCATCGCGCCGCCGTCGCAGGCCCGCGACGATGGCACCGAAGGCGGTGCGCGGACGGTCGGGGTTGGCGGCATCGTGGCGGATGTCGGGGTGGTCGGTGTCCAGCCCTTTGGTCACAGGGTGCACGAAATAGCCGCCCTCGGTCACGGTCAGCGAGACGATGCGGATCGCCGGATCGGCCAGTTGCGCGATCAGCGGGCCGTTGTCCTCTTGCGGGGGCAGGTAATCGATCATCGCGCCCGTCACCTCGGCACGACGCTGGCCCTCGGTCAGTTCGACCAGCGTGGTCAGACAGTCCTGCGCCAGCAGCTTGCGCCGCATCTCGGCGTCATAGGCGCGCACGCCGGCGCCGATGATGGCCCAATCCTGCGCCGCGCCCTGTTGCATCAGCCGGTGCAGGTACCAAGCCTGATGCGCGCGATGAAAATTGCCCACCCCGATATGCACGATCCCCGGCGTCAGTGCCGCGCGATCGTATTCGGGCCGCAGCACGCCCTTGGGCAACGCGTCCAAATTGGCCTGACACAACCGGACCGGTCGGGTATCCGCGGGGCGCTCCACCATCAGCTCATCCAATTTCCACCATCCACGTTGTATGTCTGGGCCACGATGTAGTCGGCCTCGGACGAGGCCAGAAAGACCGCCATTCCGGTCAGGTCCTCGGCCCGGCCCATCCGGCCGAAGGGCACCGCTTCGCCCACTTCCTTCTTTTTCTGACCCGGCGCCTTGCCCTCGTATTTGGCAAAGAAGGCATCGACGCCGTCCCAGTGCTCGCCATCCACCACGCCGGGGGCGATGGCATTCACGTTGATCCCGTGTTTGATCAGGTTCAGCCCCGCCGATTGGGTCAGGCTGATCACCGCCGCCTTGCTGGCGCAATAGACCGCCACGAGCGGCTCGCCCCGGCGGCCGGCCTGGCTGGCCATGTTGATGATCTTGCCGCCGGTGCCCTGCTGGATCATGTGGCGCGCGACTGCCTGCATCGTGAACAGGGAGCCGGCGACGTTGATGTCGAACACGCGCTGGTAATCCGCGCGGGTGATTTCCACGATCGGGGCGGCGGTGAAGATCGCGGCGTTGTTGATCAGGATATCGATCCCGCCCATCCGCGCCGCGGCGTCGGCCACGCCCGCCTCGATGCTGTCCTGCTGCGAAACATCCATTTCGACCGCAATCGCCTGCGGCCCGATCGCGCGCGCGGCCTTGCGCGCCTGCTGCACGTCGATGTCGGCCAGCGCCACCTGCGCGCCCTCGGCGGCATAGGCCTGGGCAAAGGCCAGCCCGATGCCCCGCGCCGCCCCGGTGATCAGGGCCCGTTTTCCAACCAGCCGGTTCATGCGATCCGCAGCCCTGCCGCGTCGAACCGGTGGATCTTGTCCTCCTCCGGCGTCAGATGGATCGTGTCTCCGTGGCGCAGGCCGACCTCGCCGCCGGCGCGCACGGTCATCGGCTCGGCGAAGCCGTCCACATGGACGTGAAAGAACGTGTCCGAGCCCAGATGTTCGGACACCCCGACCGTGCCCTTCCACAGGCCCTCGTTGGGCGAGGCGGCAATGTGCTCGGGGCGGACGCCGATCGTGTGGGCGCCGTGCTTTTCGGCCTCGGGGCCTTCGATGAAATTCATCTTGGGCGAGCCGATGAAGCCGGCCACGAACTTGTTGCGCGGCGCGCGGTACAGTTCGAGCGGCGAGCCCACCTGTTCGATCACGCCTGCCTGAAGGACCACGATCTTGTCGGCCATGGTCATGGCCTCGACCTGGTCATGGGTGACGTAGATCATCGTGGTTTCCAGCCGGTTGTGCAGCTCGGATATCTCCAGCCGCATGCCTACGCGCAGCGCCGCGTCCAGGTTCGACAGCGGCTCGTCGAACAGGAAGGCCGCCGGTTCGCGCACGATGGCGCGACCGATGGCGACCCGCTGGCGCTGGCCACCCGAAAGCTGGCCGGGGCGGCGGTCCAGATAGTCGGTCAGGTTCAGAACCTCGGCCGCCTGTTCGACGCGGCGGTCCTGCTCGGCCTTGTCCAGCCCGGCCATGCGCAGCGGAAAGGCGATGTTCTTGCGCACGGTCATGTGCGGATAAAGTGCGTAGGACTGGAACACCATGGCCAGGCCCCGCTTGGCCGGCGGCACCGCGGTGGCGTCCTGATCGTCGATCAGGATGCGGCCGCCGCTGACGTCCTCTAGCCCCGCGATCAGGCGCAGCAGGGTGGATTTTCCGCAGCCCGATGGGCCCACGAACACCACGAATTCGCCGTCGTTGATTTCCAGATCCAGCGGCGGAATGACTTCCACGTCGCCAAAGCTCTTGCTGACTTTCTCAAGTACGATGCGTCCCATGTGTCTTTCCTTACTTCACGGCGCCGAAGGTCAGGCCGCGGACCAGTTGTTTCTGACTGAACCACCCAAGGATCAGGATCGGGGCGATGGCCATTGTCGATGCCGCGCTGAGCTTGGCGAAGAACAGGCCCTCGGGGCTGGAATAGCTGGCGATGAACGCGGTCAGCGGGGCCGCGTCGACGGCGGTCAGGTTCAGGGTCCAGAACGCCTCGTTCCAGGCCAGGATGAAATTCAGCAGCACGGTCGAGGCGATGCCCGGCACCGCCATCGGCGTCAGGATGTATAGGATTTCCTCTTTCAGCGTGGCGCCGTCCATGCGCGCGGCTTCCAGGATGTCGCCGGGGATTTCACGGAAATAGGTGTACAGCATCCAGACGATGATCGGCAGGTTGATCA
Source organism: Ruegeria sp. CH5 (assembly GCF_056537025.1). Taxonomy (NCBI): domain Bacteria; kingdom Pseudomonadati; phylum Pseudomonadota; class Alphaproteobacteria; order Rhodobacterales; family Roseobacteraceae; genus Ruegeria; species Ruegeria sp. CH5. The sequence continues at coordinate 52,572 of NZ_JBQFQT010000004.1, forward strand.
GCATCAGAACCACCACCAGCCCGGCGCGGCTGTCCAACAGGCCCAGTTGGATGAACAACAGGTAGATCGGGTACAACACCCCCACCGCCGGCAGCATCTTGGTGGACAGCATCCACAACAGGATATCCTTGGTGCGCGCCGAGGGCACGAAGGCCATGGCCCAGGCGGCGGGCACCGCGACGATCACGCCCAGAAGGGTGGACCCGCCCGCGATGATGATCGAGTTCCACAGATACCGCATGTAGTTCGACCGCTCCTGGACCACGGCATAGTTCTCCAGCGTCCAGTCGAAGTTCAGAAAGATCGGCGGGCTGGCGATGGCCTGGGCCTCGGTCTTGAAGCTGGTCAGGATCGTCCAGAGGATCGGGAAGAAGATCAGCAGGCCGACAGCCCAGGCAAAGGCGGTGTTGATCAGCTTGCGTGGTGTGGTGACGGTGCGGGCCATGTTTTCGTCCTCCTCACGCGTCCAGGTTTTTGCCGACGATGCGCATCAGGAAGATGGCGACGATGTTGGCAAGGATGATGGCATAGACTCCGCCGGCCGAGCCCAGCCCGACATTCTGGCTTTCCAGCACGCGCTGGTAGATCAGATAGGTCAGGGTGCGGGTGCCGAAGGCGCCGCCGGTGGTCACGAAGATCTCGGCGAAGATCGACAGCAGGAAGATCGTCTGGATCAGGATGACGATCGTGATCGCGCGGCTCAGATGCGGCAGAATGATGAAAAAGAAGCGTTTCAGCGGTGGCGCGCCATCCATTTCGGCGGCCTCCAGCTGTTCGCTGTCCAGCGACTGGATCGCGGTCAGCAGGATCAGGGTGGCAAAGGGCAGCCATTGCCAGGACACGATCATCACGATCGACGGCATCGACGCCTCGGACAGCCACGAGATTGGCTCGGCCCCGAAGAACCGCCACAGATGGGCAAACAGGCCGTTGACCGGATCCATGAACATGTTCTTCCAGACCAGCGCCGAAACGGTGGGCATTACGAAGAACGGGGCGATCACCAGAATGCGCACCACTCCCTGGCCCCACATCGGCTGATCCAGCAGCAGCGCCAGCAGGATGCCCAGCACCACGGTGATGGCCAGCACACCGCCCACGATCACCAGCGTCGCCTGAACGGCGGGCCAGAAGGAACTCGAGGTCACGAACCGGACGTAGTTGTCGAACCCGACCCAACCCAGGTCACCGCCGCGCAGCGGCAGGTATTTCTTGAAGGAAAAATACAGAGTCATCGTCAGCGGAACCAGCATCCAGCCCAGCAGCAGGACCACGGCGGGGGCCATCATCAGGCGTGCGACGGATCGGGAGTGTTGAGTTGCCATGACGCAAGACCTCTCTGTTCAGGCGACTTGTTGCCTGCGAGACTAACACGGGTTGTGGAAGGGGGAGAGCGGGGGACAGAAACCTGCCCACCCGCCGGGAGGAGGCCTCAGTACCCTGCGGCTTCCATTTCTTCGGCCGTGAAGGCCTGTGCCTTGGCCAGAGCTTCGTCAACCGACTGCTGTCCGGCATAGACCGCCGAGAATTCCTGGCTCACCTGGGTGGCGATGCCCGCGAATTCGGGGATGGCGACGAACTGGATCCCGGTATACGGCGTCGGCTTGACGCAGCAGTTTTCCGGATCGGCCGCAAGGATCGACTTCAGCGTCATCTGCGCGAAGGGGATGTCCTTGTAGTCGGGGTTCTCGTACAGCGAGGTGCGCGCACCCGGCGGAACGTTGGCCCAGCCCTCGTTCTCGGCGACCAGTTCGATGTATTCCTTCGAAGTGGCCCATTCGATAAACTGCTTGGCGGCGTCCTCTTTCTGGGTGCCGGCCGGAATGGCCAGCGCCCAGGCCCACAGCCAGTTGGCGCGCTTGTCAACGCCTTCCGAGTTCGGCGCCAGAGCAAATCCAACCTGATCGGCGACAGTCGAGTCGTCGGGGTTGGTCACGAAAGACGCGGCAACGGTGGCGTCGATCCACATGCCGCATTTGCCCTGCTGGAACAGCGACAGGTTTTCGTTGAAGCCGTTGGTGGCATACCCGGCGGGGCCGGATTCGTTCATCATGTCTACGAAGAAGGTCAGCGCCTCTTTCCACTCGGGCTGATCGAACTGGGGTTTCCAGTCTTCGTCGAACCAGCGCGCGCCGAACGAGTTCGCAGTCACGGTGATGAAGGCGCCGCCCTCACCCCAACCGGCCTTGCCGCGCAGGCAGATGCCGTTGATGTCGTTGTCGCGGTCCGTCATCGCAGCCGCCGCTTCGCGGATGAACTGCCAGGTCGGCGCCTCGGGCATCTCCAGACCGGCCTTCTCCATAAGGTCGGTGCGGTACATGATCATCGAGCTTTCGCCATAGAATGGTGCCGCATACAGCGTGCCGTCGTGGCTGAGGCCGCCGCGCATCGCGGGCAGGATGTCGTCCACGTCATATTCCGCGGACATTCCGTCCAGCGGCACAAGCCAGCCGTTCGCGCCCCAGATCGGCGTTTCGTACATGCCGATGGTCATGATGTCGAACTGGCCGCCCTTGGTCGAGATGTCGGTGGTCACACGCTGGCGCAATACGTTCTCTTCCAGCGTGACCCATTCCACCTCGTGGCCGGTCGCTTCGGTGAACTTGTCGGTGTATTTCTGCATCCGGATCATGTCGCCGTTGTTTACGGTGGCGATCGTGATCGTCTCTGCAGATGCGGCGCCGGCGGTCAAAGCCGCTGCGCTTGCCGCCCATAGAACGGATTTCAGGTACATTCTTTCCTCCCTGGTGTCGAATTACCTGGAGGAAAGCATCACGAATTATTTGTCGCGCGTCAACTAAAATTTTACGCGCGTAAAAAAGGTGTCGAAAATCAGGCCGAACTCCGCAGTATCAGACGCGCGGGAAACAGGGTTTCGGTGCGGGCGCTCAGCCGCCCACCGGATTCGACCAGTCGCGTCAGCGTCTCGACGGAGCGATTCGATACTGCGGTGTAGTCATGCGCCGCGGTGGTCAGCGACGGGCAGGTGAACTTGGAAAACGGATGGTCGTCATGCGAGGCGACGCGCAGGTCGCAATCCTCGCCCAACCCGACCCGCAGGCCCTTTTCATAGCAGGCCGATAGGAACCCGATGGCCAGCCGGTCATTGCTGCAAAGAATGGTGCGCGAGGGCAGATTGGGCTGATCCAACAGCTTGAACGCGCCCTGGCGACCGATTTCCTCGAAGCCCCAGCCGCGACCGTCGACCTTGATCACCTGCGGCTCAAAGCCCAGGCTCTCCATTTTTTTGATGTAGGCGATGCGGCGTTTGTTGGCGTTGGGGTTGGCGGGGTGCCGCATCTCGAAGAACGCGGGCGGTTCGCCGCTGCGGCACAGGTAATCGACGGTCTGTTCGATGAAGCTCGCGTTGTCCGACCCGACAAAGGCCGCGCCCATGCCTTCCAGGTTGCTGTCGAACAGGATGGTGGGGATGTCCTTGCAGAATTTCTCGATGAACGACCGGTCGGAATCGCGCCCCAGCGGTGCCAGCAGCACGCCCGCCGGTTTCAACGCGCGCAGGCTGTCGAGGATCTCGGCCTCTTGCGCGGGGTCGCCATAGGCGCTGTAGAGCGTCGGACGGAACCCGGCCTCGATGCATTTTTCCTCGATGTTGCGGGCGATCTCGGCAAAGAACGGGTCGGCCAGATAGGGTACCACGATGCCGACATTCTTGGTCAGCTTGCGGTTCTGGTTCATGGCAAAGATGTTGGGGCGATAGTCGAACCGCTCCAGCGCCTGCTCGATCCGTTCGCGGGTCGACCGGCGCACGCTGTCGGGATCGTTGAAATATTTCGACACCGTCGGGCGCGAGATCCCGCTGACCGCCGCAAACTCCTCCATGTTCCGGATTTTTCTGGGTGCCATGCCTTGCCTCTGGCGCGGGGCCAGGCCCGCGCCGCTCTGAATTTGTCGGTGTTTTACCTTTTCTTATCGCGCGACAAATTTCAACGGCAGAGTTCCGCGACGGCCATTCGGGTCAGATCAGCATCTCGAGCCGGGCGCCGGGAAACCGTTGCAGCACCGGCGCGATCCGGTCGGCGGGCAGCAGACACAGCGCGGTCGACAACCCGTCGGCCAGCGCCGCGTCAGGGGCCGAGACCGAAACCGCCCGGTGCCGGACCGGCTGACCCTGCGGGCCCAGAATGTGGCCATGACGCCCGGCCAGCTGTGTCGCATCAGGGGCCGAGGTTGCCACCGCCCTGTCGCGCAGTTCGATGCGCCGGGTCACGTCCTCGGGGCCGGCCAGGCCGACGCGCCAGCCCGACCCGTCGGCGCGGGTGCCGATGGCGGCGATCTCGCCCATGTCGACCAGCACGTCGGTCAGCCCCTGCGCCCGCAACAGCGCCGCGATGCGGTCGGTCACGGCGCCCTGCGCGATCCCGTTCAGCGTCAGCGCCGAGCGGCCCGGATGGGGCAGGCGGATCGCCTCGGCCGAGACCGAAACTCCCTTGTAGCCGACCAGCGCCCGGGCCTGCGCCATTTCAGCATCCGGCGCGCCGGTGGCCAGCGCCATCCACAGCGGTTGAACGGTCGGGTCGAACGCACCGCCGGTTGCGTCGTGCAGGGCGGCGCTTTGGGCCAGCACCTGCAGCAGCTCCGGGGCCGGGGCGGGCAGGGTGCCGTCGCGGTTCAGGCGGCTCAGCTGCGAATCCGGGCGGTACAGGCTGAAGATGTTCTCCAGCCGGTCCAGTTCGGCCTCGAGCGCGGAGATGATCGGCGCGGCCTGCGCGTCACTCAGCCCGACCAGGTGCAGGCTGGCGGGTGCCCCCAGCGCGGTGCCGCGCCAGCGGGCAACCGGGGCGGCGCGCGCGACGGTCGGCAAGGCGGCGCAGGCGGCCGAGATGGTCAGGAAACGGCGTCGGGGCAGGCGGGTCATGCGGGTGTCTCCAGGGATTGGGTCAGATCGACGGGGCCAAGCGCCGCGTCGTCGGGAATGTCGGTCAAGGGCAGGGCGGTGCCGCCATAGGTTTCGATGAACCGCGCCGCGGCGTCCGGCGTTGCAAATGGCACGATCTCGGGCGCGCCCATGCCGCCGGCCACGCCGGCGCCCACCACGAAGGTGGCCTGATCGGCGGCGATCCAGTTCGATATGCCCGGCTCGTGCCAGCTGGGGGCCGCGCCCATGTCGCTGACATAGATCGCGGTGATCTCGGCATCCCGCTCGGGGCTTTTGAGATAGGCCACCATGTCGCGCACCTGGGCAAAGAACAGCGGCGCGGGATAGCCCTCCAGATGGATCTGCCCCTTGGGCCCGCCGTGTTCGGCCACGTTCATCTGGCAGAAATAGCTGAGCGCGGTTTCGGTCAGATCGACCGGATCCGGCGGGGCGGCGGCCTGTTCTTCCTTGCAGGCCGCCAGCGCGATCAGCGCGATCAGGGCAAGGCGTGTCATGGTTCGACCCTCCGGAAGGCCAACCGGGCCAGGGCAAAGCCCAGAACCGGCCAGATCAGCAGCGAGGCGGGCGCCGCCCAGGCGGGCAGGGCCTGCGCCGCGCCGGTCATGCCGGACGCAATGGCCACGCCCTCGGTTGCGGCGATGTTCCAAAGACGGAAAGCGTCGGCCGGGTTGGCCACCATCACCCAGGGAAAGACGGATTGGGTGAAGACGCCGCCTTTGTCCATGACGACGGCTCCCAACAGCCCAAGATCATAGAGGACGACGAAGACCAGCCAGAGCCCGGCCGACAGACCTGCCGCCGCCGTTGCGCCCCTCGCCAGGGCGGACAGCAGGTATCCCAGCGCCAGAAACACGGCGCCCAGCAGGATCGAGGTGACGATCAGCCGGCCAAGCGCGAACAGGCTGTCCGCGCCCGCGCCGCCGAACCACGCGGCGACCGCCCCGGCGGTGCCGAAACCGACCGTCATGGCAAAGGCCAGCGCCGCCAGATGGGCGGTGAATTTGCCCAGCAGAATTTCTCCGCGCCCCGCCGGATAGGACAGCAGCAGCGACAGGCTGCCCCGGTCCACATCGCCGGCGATGGCGTCAAAGGAAATCATCAGCGCCAAGAGCGGCGCCAGATATACCGACAGCGTGGTCATCGAGGCGACCGACACCGTCAGCATGTCGACCCCCAGCGTGCCGGTGGGCGCGCTGCCGGCAAAGGTCAGGGCCAGCGCGAAGAGAACCATGATCAGCGTCGCCACCAGCAGCCAGCGGTTGCGGCGCAGGATCAGCATCTCGGTGCGGGTGATGGCAAGGAAACGGGTCATTGCAGCGCCTCCTGAGCATAGTGGCGATAGAGGTCTTCCAGCTTGGGCGGGGTCATTTCTACGTCGGCCACGGCATCTCCCATGGCGGCGATGCGGCGCAGGGCCTGCATCTTGTCGGCGGGCGAGCACAGCAATTCGACCGAGGCGCCGTTGACCCGATTGCCGCCCAGTTCGGCGGCCAGCGCGTCGGCATTGGCGCGGGCGCGCAGCTTCAGCCGGATCGGCAAACCGGCCAGCGCCGACAGGTTGGCCAGCGTGTCATCGGCCACCATCCGACCCTTGCGCATGATGGCGATGCGGTCGGTGCGGGCCTCGACCTCGGTCAGGGCATGGCTGGCGATCAGCACCGCGGTGCCCTGCGCGGCCAGCTCGTCGATGATGGCGTACAGGTCCTGGCGCGAGATCGGGTCCAACCCTGAGGTAGGTTCGTCCAGCAGCGCCAGTTTCGGCTGGCCCAGCAACACCTGCGCAAGGCCCAACCGCTGCCGCATCCCCTTGGAATAGGCGCCGATCCGGCGGTCCATCGCGTCGCCCAGCCCGACACGGTCCAGCAGGGCGGGCACGTCGGCGCGGGAGCCTGACAGCTTGGCGAACAGGGTCAGCTGCTCGCGCCCGGTCAGGGCCGGGTGGAACGAGACCGCCTCGGGCAGATAGGCCGTATCGCGACGCGCCTGCGCGCTGCCGGGGGCGGCGGCGCCGATGCGGATCGTGCCGGCTTGGATGGGCGTCAGGCCCAGGATCGACTTGATCAGGGTGGATTTTCCGGCGCCGTTGTGGCCCAGCAGCGCCACGCGCTGTCCGGGCTCGAGCGTCAGGGAGATATCGCTCAGAACGCGGGTCTTGCCGCGATCCTTGCAGACCGTTTCGATGGTCAGGGCCTTATCCGTCATGAGGCACCTTTTTCATGGCTGGGGGTTGAGGGGCTTGCATCAATGGGTGGCTGTCGATCACGCCGCCCGGCAGCAGCGCCGGGAAGGCCGATTGCGACCAGCGCACCAGCTGCACGGCGGGCGAGCCGAGCAGCAGCTTGGCTGCGGGTTGGGTCCACAGCACATGGTCCATGCTATCGTTGGGGCGATAGGGGGCGTCGGCGATGCCGTCGCCGTTCACGTCATAGGCGGCAAAATCGGACCAGTAGTTGCCGCGGCCGTCTTCCGACCACTCGACCCATTTGGTCGAGACGTATTTCACCTGTGTCCGGTTGCCGATAAAGGCGTTGCCGACGATCCGGTTGCGTTCGCTGCCTGCGGTGAAATGGATCCCGATACCGCAGCCTTCGAACCAGTTGTTGGTGAATTCGTTCTTGTTGGAATTGTACAGAAAGGTGCACTTCTCCTTGGCGCCTTTCACCACGTTGCCCGAGATCACGCTGTCATTGGCATAGTTCAGCATGACCCCGTGTTCGCGGTCGCCGACCGAGACGTTGTTGATCACCTGCACATTCGAGGTGAACATCACCGCATAGCCCAGATCGTTGCCGATCGAGACATTGTCGCTGACGACGGAGTCGTCGGCATACATGTAGTGCACGGCAAAGCGCAGGTCGCGGAAATTGTTGCCGGTGAAGGTGTTCTTCTTCGACGAGTTCACGAAGATTCCGTCGCGGCCAAAGCGGATGTTATTGCCTTCGACCACCGCGCCCGGCGCGTTCCAGACATAAACACCGTTGCCGCGGTCGTTCATCCGGCGGTCCTGCCGGCCCTCGATGCGGTTGCCGCGCACGATGCTGTCATCGGCACCGTGGATGTCGATGCCATAGAGATTGCCCAGTAGCACGTTGTTTTCCACCACTGCGGCGCGGGCCGTCTTGGTCAGCTGGATGCCGCTGTCGATCTCACCATGGTCCGACCCCGACCCGATCACGGTCAGGCCGCGCAGGTTGATGTCGGGTCCGGTCACGGTGATGACGCTGCCGGTGCCTTGTCCGTCGATTGTGGCCTGGCCCTGCCCGTCGATGGTGATGGGCCGGTCCAGAACCAAGCGTTCGGCATAGACGCCGGGGCTCAGGCGGAGGGTGTCTCCATCCGCCGCCTGCGCCAGTGTCTCAGTGATGGCCCCCGCCCGGTTGGGCACGTCCCAGTCCGCCGCCCAAAGCGGCGAGCCGAGCAGAAGCGGGATGAGCAGGGGCCAGCGCATGGGTCAGGCTCCCTGCGGTTCGACCAGCATCCGGCCGCGCATTTCCATGTGCAGCGCGTGGCAGAACCACTGGCAGTAGAACCAGTGCACGCCCGGACGGTCGGCGGTGAAGGTGATCGAGGCGGTGGCCTGCGGCGCGACCTCGAAGGCGATGCCGTAGTTACCCAGGCAGAAGCCGTGGGTCACATCGTCCACGTCATCCAGGTTGGTAACGTAGATCGTGACCTCGTCGCCCTGTTTGACGGTGAACTTCTCGAGGCTGAAGGTCGGGGCCTGCGAGACCATGTAGACCCGCACCTTGTTGCCGTCGCGGATGGGCTCTTCGGCACCTTCCTCCAGATCGACGCCATCGGCCTCGGCCTGTTTGCGCGCATCTTCCCAGGTCGGGTCGTTGCGGTCCCAGACGTTGACCGGGTTCACGATGTCGCGCCGCACGATGATCGAGTCATGCGGCTCGGCGAAGGTCGGGCCGTCATGAACAACCTTCATCTCGTCGGTCGAGATGTCGATCACCTGTTCGTTCTCGGGCTTGAGCGGACCGGTGTTCAGGAACCGGTCTTTCGAGAACTTGTTCATCGAGATCAGCCACTTGCCGTCGGCCTCTTTGGTCTCACCCATCGAGGTCGAGTTGTGGCCCGGCTGATAGTGCACGTCGACCTTCGAGATGATCGGGTCCACGTCCTCGCCGTTGTAGGCGCGGATGGCCTTGTCGATGTTCCATTTGACGATCTGGCTGTCCAGGAACAGCGTGGTGAAGGCATTGCCCTGACCGTCATAGGCGGTGTGAAGCGGGCCAAGGCCCAGCTGCGGCTCGCCCACGATGCACGACCGAGGATCGGCGTCGCTTTCGAACAGCGCGTCCAGCTTGGTCACGTCCATGATCGACACGGTCGGCGACAGCTTGCCGTTGATGCAGACGTGCTTGCCGTCCGGAGCGGTGTTGATGCCGTGCGGCGAGTTCGGGATCGGGATGTAGCGGGTGTATTTTTTGTTCGACCCCTTGCGCCCGTCCAGAACCTTGACGCCCTTGATCTCCTGATAGTCGCCCGCGGCGATGCCGGCCTCGATTTCCTTGAGGTTGAAGACGACCACGTGGTCCATCTCGCTCTCGGTCATCTCGGCCAGGTTCATGCCCATTTCCGAGTTGTACGAGGTCGAGAAGGCGTATTTGCCCTGATAGTCGCAATCGGTGTTGTCGAGGTTACCCGACACCATCACCTGCCAGGCGATCTCCATCGTGTCACCGTCGATGGCGGTGAAGATGTTGACGTATTGCGACGGATCGTCCAGCACGCTGCCGTCGTTGATCAGCGGGGTTTCGTCCTCGCCATTGGCAAAGACATAGCCGGTGCGCGGGAATTTCTGCGGGCGCAGACCGTGGATCGCCTTGGCGTTGGGGATCTCGATGATCTTGTCGCATTTCATCACGTCGCAGCGCACGCGGGCCACGCGGGTGTTGGCCTTGTCGTTCATGAACAGATAGCGGCCGTCATAGGTGCCATCGGTGAACGACATGTGCGGGTGGTGCAGGTCGCCGTTGTCATAGGTTTTCATGCCGCGCTTGGCCAGGAACTCCTTGGTTTCCGGCAGCAGGCCCTCGGTCAGGATCTTCAGCGACTCGTTGGTCTGACCCCAGCCAGTTGCAGAGCAACGGTTGAAGACCGGCACCCGCATCAGCTCGCGCATGGACGGGAAGCCCAGGATGCGCAATTCGCCGGTCTGACCCGAGGACCAGAAGCCGTAGTATTCGTCCAGCTCACCGGGCTCCAGATTGGCGTTGGCCGCAGCGCTGGCCTGTTTCGCGGTCATCAGGGTCGAACCCAGACCGGTCCCGGCCAGCACGGCACCGGTGGCGGTTGCCCCCAGCATCCCGCGGCGGGTGATGTTCAGTTTGTTGTCTTGTTCCGACATGATCGTTCCTCCTTTTTAGGAAACGGATTGCGGTTTGGCGTTCGGATGGTTCGCCGGTGGTTGCCCGAGGGGGGTCTTGAGATTGACCGACCCTGTCTTGGCCCGCCGCTTCAGCTGGCGGATAACGACGGGACATTTATCCTCGGACTGGTAGAGCACCTGACAATGCAGGCAGGTGACGCACTCGTTCGGGTTGATCTCACCAGTTGGGTGGATTGCCTGAACGGGGCATTCGTTGGCGCAGGTCTGACAGGGGCTGCCGCATTCCTTGTAGCGGCGCAGCCAGTCGAACATGCGAATTCGGGCGGGGATCGCCAGCGCTCCGCCGAGCGGGCAGAGGTAGCGGCAATAGAACCGTTCGATGAACAGTCCGATCCCCAGCAGGGTCAGCGCAAAGACGACAAAGGGCCAGTCGCGCATGAACTTCAGAATGATCGCGGTCTTGAAGGGCTCGATCTCGGCATAGGTCTCAGCCAGCGGGATCGAGACAAAGCTGAGCCCGAAGAGACCGAGGAAGATCATGTATTTCGCAGGCCACAGGCGTTCGTTCAGTCCCCATGGCAGCGTCCATTGTGGCACTTTCAGCGCGCGTGCGATCTTGTTGGTCAGTTCCTGCAGCGCACCAAACGGGCACAGCCAGCCGCAATAGGCCCCGCGTCCCCAGAACAGCAGGGCGGCAGCCACCGCGAACCACTGGATGAAGACCAGCGGATCCAGCAGGAAGGCATCCCAGCTGAAACCAGTGCGCAGGCTGCCGGCCAGTGCCATCAGGTTCACCACGCTCAGCTGCGCATTTGCGTACCAGCCGATGAAGAACAGTGTCAGGGTCAAGTATCCGATGCGGAACCAGTAAAAGACCCGGGCGTTCATCGTGGCGTGGAATTGGAAGAAGAAAGTAGCGGTCAGCACCAGCAACATGACGCCTAGACCCGCAATCTCGACCGTGCGATCTTTCCAGATGCGTTTCCACAAGGCAGCTTTCGCAGCGGCTTCGCCAGTGGCGTCATCCACAACAGTGGGGGCTGCGACTGGCAACAGATACTGCTCGGGCAGCTTGTAGCCCAGATCGAAGGTCAGAAAGGTTTTTTCAACCGCACCCACGGCCCGTTGCACCAGCAATTGCAGGCGGAACGGCTCGGCCGGGTTGAACTCGGCTTCGGCGGGGATCTTGAAGATATCCAGCTCGGTGAAACTGGGCGCATCCGGGGCTGCAACCCGGCCAAGACGCTCTTGCTGTTTGTCGAAGAACCGTACCGAATTGTCGCCCTGGATAAGCTGAATCCGGTCGAAGATTCCGCCGCGTACGTAGCCTGATCCCTTGAAGCTGTAGGCCCCGCGCCCTAGCACCAGAATAGCCTGTTCGCCCTCATCCAGCCATTCGACAAGGTTCTGATATTCCGCCTCGCCCAACAGTGATTTGCCGATCGATGGAACCGAGACCAGCGCCACGTGCATGTCGATGAACGTATCATCAGGCTCGCCCGGTTCAGGGCGTTTGATGGCGCGCTGATCTCCTGTGGCTTCAAAGGCAGCGTTGACCTGACCGACATCCAGCGTCAGCCGCCGGATCGAGCCGTCACCCGAAAGCGTTGTCCAGTCGTAAACGGCATCCTGCGCCATATCAACTTCGCGTTTCGGCCCGTCTGCCTGTAGCGGAGACAATCCGCCCAGCCCCAGCGCCCGCGCGACCTTGATCCCGCCGCGCACAAGGCTGTCATCGATCACCATGATCGTCACCGTCGCACCCGAGATGATGTCGAGGTCATGCCCCTCGCCGCCGGTTTCGGCCTCTACCTTCAGGTCCAGACCAGCATAGCCTTCGGTCAACTCGACCATGCGTGAATTGGGGATGCCGATCAGAACGATGGGTTCCGAGTGTTTGACCAGCTGCACACCGGTCAGCACCGCGTCGTCATCGATGGCGGCAACCACATGGATCGGTTTGCCGGAATATCCGGTGGTGCCCACGAAGTCAGAAGTCAGGAAGGCCCAGGCCAAGGTCTCGCCGCCCTTCAGGACGGGTGCGACCGGAACGTCATCGCGGACCGGCCCGAAGGCATCGGCACCGGGGGCCAGATCGGCGGGTTCAATCTCGGGCAGGAAGCTGGCAAGGCTGTCGGCATGGGCGCTGATCGCCATCAGGCAGGACAGGGCAAGGGCCAGAAGGATATGGATTGCGCGACTTACGACCACGGCGCACCTCCGATAACTTGGGTGGACGCCATGGACGCGCGCAGGGCGCGTTCAGTTATGTTTTGGGTCGTGCACGGGGGTCCTCGGGTCTCGGGCCACAGCTTATCCGAGTTGTACAACACGGAAGATTTGCTGTTTTGAACCTGTACAACATGGAAGATTCCGATTTGCGGCACTTGCGTCAGCGCGGGCACGGGTGCCGCGCTGGTGACAGCGCACAGCGCGCAATCGGCGCATTTCGGGCAATACGCGGTCGGGTCTTCGGTGCCCTCCTCAAGGTCAACCTCAACCCAGACCGCGCCGCCTTCCGAGCAGATCTCCACCCAGACACTTTCACCGGGACTCGCCAGCGCTGGCCCAAGCACCTGCAACATCAAAAGAAAGATGCCCGCCAGCCCAGCTGCCACGCGTGTCGCGCGGACCGGGAGGCTGTGGTTTTGGCGGGCGGCGGGCATGGAGACTCCGACTCGAATTTGATGTTGCCCGAGTCGTAAGGGATTGGCAGGCGGCACGACTTGACTTCGATCAGGTGGTCAAAAAAATGGCACTTCGGCCCTGGGCAGTTCGCTCGGGATCAGCCGTCGGCCTCATCCATCAGCCGCCGCACCCAGCGCCCCGCCAGCCAGCTGGCCGGAACCCCAAGGGGCACACACCAGATCAGCGCGGCCACCGGTGTAACTGCGCCGAACCCCAGCGCATGGGCGATCAACCCGGCCAGAAACAGGTTGATGGCGACGGTCAGCGCCGTCGCCGGATACAACAGAATGGCCAGTTTCCAGACCGGCCAGCGCCCGTCAGTGGCTGGTGCCTTCCGAGAAGGTGATCTTGTTCCAGACATTGTATTTCCCCGAAGGTTTGCGCATCGGCAGGCGTTTGATCTCTTCGAGCGTCTGCGCGTCATAGACGATCACCGCGCCGTCATCCTCCCAGATCGACACCAGCGCATGGGCGCCGTCGCGGGTGAATTCCACATGCGCCACGGTCTTGCCCGGCGCGGGCCGCAGGGTTTTGAAGATCTCGAGGCTCTGCTTGTCGATCACATGCATCGCATCCTTGTTGGGGCCAAAGAACACGTCGGCCCAGACATAGGGCGAGTTCTCGTGGCTGCGCATAAAAAAGCCCGGGCCTTCGGTCTCGATCCGCTTGATCGTTTCCCAAGTGCTCATGTCGATGACCGAGATGGTGCCTTCGGTCAGGTGCGGCGTGGCCATCACCGTGGTGCCATCGCGCTGCCAGGTGATGCCCGAGCCCAGATGCGGCATGCCGGGCAGGTCCAGATCCGCCACTTTCTGCCCGATCACGAGGTCGATCACCTGACCGCCCTTGCCATCGCGCGACGCGCCCATGACGTATTCATAGCTCTGGTCGAAAAAGAAATCGTCCAGATAGTCGGGCGTGGTGATCTTGCGGACGGGGAAGGGGTCGGGGTTCTTGAACTGCCCCTCGATCCGGAAATCATGGCCCAGCCCGAATTGCGGCGGGTTGTCGCCATAGAACACTTCCCAGATCTCGGGCACGTCCTTGAGCGCCAGCACGAAGCTTTCGCGCGGCGGGGCCTGGTACACAGCCGAGACCCGGCTGGGCTTGCCCTGCTTGCCCTTGACCTCGACCACCTTGGCCACCGACAGATCCTCGGTCGACAGCAGGGTCAGGCTGTTGGGCAGATAGTTCGCCACGGCCAGCCACTTGCCGTCGCCCGACATGGCGATGTTGCGGCTGTTCAGGCCGGCGCGGATGCGGCCCACCTGTTTCAGGGCCCAGATGTCGTATTTCTGCACCCAGCCATCGCGCGACATGATGAACACATAGCGCCCGTCGGGGCTGAACTTGGGGCCGCCATGCACGGCAAAGGGGGTCTCGAACCGGTCCAGAACCTCGAAGGTGTCGCCATCCAGAACGCTGACATGGTGATCGCCGGTTTCCACCACCAGCGTGATGTTCATCGGGTCGCTGTCCCAAACCGGCGCATCGACCGGTGCGCAATCGGCATCCAGCGTGCGGCTGGCCATGATCTGTTCGGCATCCCATTGGGGGTCGATCTCCAGCGGAGATTTCAGCCAGCCCGCAAGTTCCTCGATCTGCAAGGCGTCCAGCTCGTGCGCGAAGGCGGGCATCTGGGTGGCCGGGCGCCCCTCGGCGATGACGGCGGCCACGCGGGGGCCGCGCATGCGTTTGAGCGTTTCGGGGATCAACGCCGGACCGACGCCGCCCAGCCGGGCCTCGCCATGGCAGCTGGCGCAATGCTCGGCGTAATCTGATTGAGCATCCGCCCAGGCCGTTCCAGCCAGCAACACCGAGCACAAAGTACCGAATTTGAGTGCCTTAAAAGAACTGATGCGCCGGATCATGGCTTTTCCCCCGGAAAGGCGTGACCTGCAGGCGCTCGCCGGCACCGTCCACGCCGATTTCATCATTGGTCAGGTAGCAGGCCGGGTCTTCGGCCCACGGGTCGCCGGTCAGTTGCAGGGCCCGGATGCGGGTATTGCCGCCGCAGACATCCTGCAACCGGCAGGCGCCGCACCGCCCCTTCAACGGGCGCGGCCGCGTGCGCAGCAGGGCCAGCATCGGGTCATCCCCGGTCCACAACTCGGAAAACGGAGTGAGTTTGACGTTGCCCACCGTGTAGTCCGACCAGTATGTGTCGGGATGGACGCGGCCCAGATTGTCGATATTGGCCACGCCCAGACCGCTGGAATTGCCGCCCCAATGGGCCAGGTGTTCGCGCACATGCGCGACGGCGTCGGCGTCGAACCGGGCGGCGGCCCAGTTCAGGAAATACCCGGCATCCGCGTCGTTGTTGCCGGTCACGATGTCCAGCGGGCGTCCGCCCGAAGCGGCCTCCCACGCGCGGTTCAGCAACAGGTCGAGCCCCTGCCGGGTGCGCTGATGTTCCGCGTCCTCGCCCCGGTTCTTGTCGCCACGCCCGGCATAGACCAGATGCGAGAGATAGAACTTGTCCACCCCCTCGTCGTCGCACAGTTTCAGCAGGTCGGGCAGGTGGTGCTGGGTGCCTTCGGTCAGGCAGAACCGCAGGCCCACCTTGATGCCGCGTTTCTTGCATTCGCGCACGCCGCGCAGGGCGTCATCAAAGGCGCCCTCGACCCCGCGAAACCAGTCATTCGTGGCCCCGATCCCGTCGAGCGAGATGCCGACATAGTTGAAGCCCACGTCGGCGATCATGTCGGCCGTTTCGTCGTGGATCCGCGTGCCGTTGGTCGACAGGGCCAGCATCGGCACCAGCTGGCGCGCGCGCCGGGCGATGTCGAAAAAATCGAACCGGTCCAATGGCTCCCCGCCCGAGAGGATCAGGGCCGGGACGCGAAACTGGCCCAGATCCTCAAGGGTGACCATGGCTTGCTCGTGGCTGAGCTCGCCCGGGAAGGCCACATCCGCAGACACGGTGTAGCAATGGCGGCATTTCAGGTTGCAGCGCCGGGTCAGGTTCCAGATCACCACCGGCTTCACCGGTCCGGGGCGGCGTTTGCGCACCGGCGTCGGGTTGACAAGCTGCTGCATGTATTCGGTCAGGCGGAACATCGGTCTCAGCCTTTCGCTTTCAGGCGCAGCCCGGTTTTCTTCAGGATGCGCGTGGAATAAAGGATGTCGCTGCCGCGGCAGGCCGATCCAAGGATCGCGGCGATCCGGCCGCGTTTCTGTTCGACCTCATCGGGCGAGCTGCCATGAACCATGGCGAACAGGTTGTAGGGCCAGTGGGGCAGGGCACGGGGCCGTTCGTAGCAATGGGTGACGAAGGGCAGCGCTCCGATATGGGCGCCGAGTTCGCCGATCAGGTCGTCCTGCAAGTCCCAGACGGTCATGCCGTTCGAGGTCATGCCCAGCTTGTAGTGGTTGGGGGCCGCGGCGATCCGCCGGATCACCCCGCGCGCCTTCAACGTGGCCAGCCGATCCAGCAGGGCGGCTTCCTCGATCCCCAGATCGTCGGCGACCTGCGCATAGGGCGCGGGCACCAGGGGCAGCCCGCCTTGGAGAGCCTCGATGATCCGTCTGTCGGTTGCGTCGATCATGCTGCCACCCGGAAGCCGATGAAAAATTCCTGCAGTTTCGGGAACCGGTGAACCGTGATCCCCGTCTCGCGTTCGATCGCGTCGGCCGTGGCGGTGATCGCCTCGGGCGTTTCGGTCGCCAGAACAAACCACATGTTCAGCCGGTGCGTACGCTCATAATTATGCGCCACCTCGGGATGCGCATTGACTTTGGTCAGGACGGTTTCAAACTCGGCCTCGGGCACCGCCATGGCGCACAGGCAGAAATCCCCGCCCATGGCGGCGGCGTCGAAGAACGGGCCGAACCGGGTGATGATCCGGTCGGCCTTCATCCGCGCCAGCCGGTCCAGCAGGTCCTGCTCGGTGATCCCCAACTCGGCCGCCACGTCGGCATAGGGGCGGGGGGTCAGCGGCAGGTCCTCCTGCAGGCGGTTCAGCAGGCGGCGGTCGGTGTCGTCCAGCGGGGTCATGCGGCGGCCTCTTTCGGTTTGATCAATGCGCCGGTCTGTTTGAAGCAGCGGGTCGAGAACAGAACCTTGTGCGCGGCGCCCGACAGTTCGGGCAGGGCGGAGGCGCCGGCCAGGATACCCCGCGCCTCGGAGCGCGACCGGGCGTGGATCATGGAATAGAGCCGGTAGGGCCATACGCCCTCGACCGGTTGGCGTTCATAGCACAGGGTCACGCCGGGATGCGCGGCCAGTGCGGGGCCCGCGTGGTCGATCCGGTCGGCGGGCAGGTCCCATACGACCATGGCGTTGGCCGACCACCCCAGCGCCCGATGCCGCACGATGACCCCCAGGCGCGAGATGACTCCGGCCCTGTGCAGCACCCGGATACGGTCCATTACGTCGTCGGGGGTGCGGTTCAGGGACCGGGCCAGCGCCGCGTAGGGATCGGCCATCAGCTGCAGCCCCGCGCTGAGCGCCTGCAGGATGTCGCGGTCGCCTTGCCGCAGAACGCTCCGGTCGACCGCACGCGGCCGTGGCACCCGGCGCGAACAATCGGACATGCGAAAACCCAGATCGACGTTGAACGGGCGGACCAGACGCAGGTCCAGCACGCGCAGCCCGGTGCGGTCGCTGATCCGGGCCAGGGTGGCGTCCACATGCGCTCGGTCGGGGCCAGTGGCTACGAACCACAGGTTCCAGTCATCCTCGCGCTGGTAATTGTGGTTCACGCCCGGCTCGGCGTCGATCAGGGCGGCGATCTGTTCCACCTTGTCCTCGGGCGCGGCGACGGCGGCCAGCGTGCTGGCCGAGGCCACGCCGGGCGCGACCGTTGCGCCGACGCGGGTGATGCGTCCGGCGGCGCGCATTCGGTCCAGGCGGTCGATCACTTCGGCCTCATCCAGCCCCAGCGCCGCGGCCAGCACTTGGAACGGCCGGTCGGCAACGGGAAAATCGCGCTGCCAGTCGTCCAGCAGCCTGCGGTCGATCGGGTCGGTGATATGGCACATCGCTTACAAGCCCGTTCTGTGCGCACGCGCGGTGAAGAAAATGCCCGAGGGGCTGTCGGCCGGGATTTCCCGCAGCTTTTCAAAGCTGTGGGTGTCATAGACCATGACCGTGTTGGCATCGCGCACGCTGATCCAAACCTCGTGCCCACGCGGGGTGAACTCCATGTGCAGGACCGCCGGGCCGGGTTTGAATTCGTGGATGACCTGTTTGCTGACCGTGTCGATCACCTGGATCGTGTCGTTCAGCGGGTGGGCGAAATTCACCCAGACCTGCCGGCCGTCGGGCCGCGCCATGGCAAAGACGGGCTGGCCATAAGTCTGGGTGCGCCCGGTTTCCGTGAGTGTATCGGCATCGACCCAGAGCACCTGGTGATGGCCGACGGCCGGCAATACGAATTCGGCGCCCGTATGCGCCCAGCCTTCCAGATGGGGCATCTTGTAGACGGGCATTTGCTGTTGACCGCGCCCATAGCCGGGCAGCACCCGGATCGGTTCGGGCGTTTCGTCCCACAGGTCCAGCGCGGTCAGCCCGTCCTGCCCGAACAGGCCGGTGATGTAGGTGCGGCCATTGGCGGTGATCAGCGCGTCATAGGGGTTTTTGCCCATGTCGGTGATCTTGGTGATCTGTGGGTCGGTGCCGCGCGCGAAATCGGCGATCCAGGTTTCGCCCGTATCCCACATGGTGAACACGAAACGGCGGCCGGGCGCATCGACCAGGCCGATGGTCTTGCTGCCGGTGGGGATGTCGGCCACCAGATCCAGCGTGTCGGCGTCAAAGACGCGCACCCCGCCGGGTTCATAGTTCGACACCGCCACCAGCGTGCCGTCGTCAGAGATCGCCCCGCCGATGGCGTTCCCGGCCTGCACGACGCGCTTGGCGATCTGACGGGTCACGATATCGACCTTGGTCAGCCCGCCGTCGCGCCCGAACACATAGGCGAAGCGTTCGTCGGGCGAATAGACCAGCGAGGCATGGGACAGATCGCCCAGTCCTTCGATCCGGGCCAACGCGGCGCGGTCGGACTGATCGACCAGCAGGACCGAGCCGGTGGCCCGTTCGATCACCAGCCCCAGGTCTCCGGTGGCGGTGGGTTCGGCATGGGCTGCGGTCATCAGCAACGAGGCCGCGAGGCCAAGGACAAACTGTTTCATTGGGCCTCCGGTTTCAGCAGATAACGGGCGATCCATTCGGCCTCTTCCTCGCTGATGAGGGGCCGCCACGGCGGCATGGCCGTGTCGGGGATGCCGTCCAGGATTACGCCGGTCAGGATCTCGGGGTCATAGTGCTGCAGGTTTCCCGCCCGCAGATCGGGGCCCAGCCCGCCTTTCAGGGTCAGGCCGTGGCAGGACCCGCAATCCTGATGCACCAGACGCTTCAGCGCGTTGGGGTCCAGCGTGTCGGCGGCAAAGGCTGAGGTGGCCACCAGCACGGCGGCGGTCAGCACCGCGCGCCCGGGCCAGTCCCGGCGGGCCGGTTCAATGGGCAGAGTCCTAGCCATGAGCGTGCTCCAGCAACTCGGCAACCGGCCGTTCGGCATAGAGCGACACGACCTTGCCGATGATGAACAGGGTAGGGGCGGCCAGACCGGCCGCGCGCACGTCGGCGGCGACACGGTCCAGACGCGAGACAAGGCGGCGTTCGTCCGGGGTTGTCGCCTTGCCGACGGCCAGGACGGGGGTCGTTCCCGGCAGGTTCTCGGTCATCAGGCCCATGGCGATCTGGCCAATATTGGCGACGCCCATGTAGATGACCAAGGTGGTGTCAGGGTCCGCCAGGCGCTTCCAGTCGAGGTCCAGCACCTTATCGGCCTGACGATGGCCGGTGACATATTGAACCGAGGTGGCCAGCCCGCGATGGGTCAGCGGCACGCCGGTCGAACAGCTTGCCCCCTGCGCCGCGGTGATGCCGGGCGCGTATTCAACCGCAATGCCATGGTCCATCAGAAACGCCGCCTCTTCCGAGCCGCGGCCAAAGATCATCGGATCGCCCCCCTTGAGGCGGGCAACCCTGTAGCCCGCGCGGGCCTGTTCCAGCAGGATCTGGTTGATCCGGTCCTGCGGCACGGTATGGCATTTGGGCGCCTTGCCCACGGGGATCAGCCGCGCACCGGGGGCGTGCATGGCCAGGATCTCCTCCGAAACCAGACGGTCGTAGACCACCACATCCGCCTCGCGCAGCATGCGCAAGGCGCGCAGGGTCATCAATTCGGGGTCTCCGGGTCCGGCGCCGATCAGAAAAACCTTACCGCTCATGGTGCAATCTCGCTTGGTCTGAATGTCATCGGGACCCGGGCGTTCCGGTCGGTTCCGAGCGCGGACAGAGCGGCGGATCGGGACGTTGCTGGGATGGCCGGGCGTGTCATGGCCGCAGACTGGCGCATTCGCAAAGGGGCCTCCTTGACATAAGTTAAGGAGCGCGGGATTTGCGCCCGCGCTCCTTTAGTTTGCCTGTATGTCTGCCTGCGTTCAGGGCTCGACGGTGACCATGCCGACCATGTTCTGCGTTTCCCAATGCGGGCCGCACAGATAGTTCTGCGGGCCGGGTTCAAGGAACGTCATCTCGACCGATTCCTCGGGGAAGATGCGGTCGGATTCGGGCTGGCTGCCGTCCTTCAAAAGCACCGAATGGCTGGTGCGCTTGTCCACGTTGACCCAGCGCACCGTGGTGCCGGGCTTGACCGTGATCTGGGCCGGGCAGAAGTGGTACTTGTACATCAGCACCACCTCGGCATCCAGCACGGCGTCGGAAGGATCGCCGAAGAGTTCGACATAGCTTTCCTCGGCCTCGGCACAGATCTGGTCGGCTTCATCGGCCAGGGCCGGTTGGGCTGCAACAAGGGCCAGGACAGCGGTCAGAAGGGGCTTGGTGGTCATGGTCGCGTGTCTCCTCGGCTGTGGAAATGGGGCCGGATTGCCGGCCCCATTTCGTTACTGTTTGACCACGTTGATGTCGGCGCTGTCGTCATCCAGCGCGAGGCTGGTGTTCAGCGTGACGTGGTGGAACCGTGCGGCCGAGTGGTCATCGTGGATGGCAAAGCCCACCGTGTAGGTCTTGCCCGGCTCCAGCGGCACGTCGCCCGGTGCGCCCGAGTTCAGCGGACGCGAGAATACCACCGTCCACATGCCGCCCGACAGGCTGGCCGAGGCCGAGATCTCGCCATCGTTGACCACGCGCTGTTCCAGCAGATAGCCATTGGTGGCGCTGCCGTCGGCATAGACGCGCATCAGGTCAAGGAAGGTGCCGTCCTGCAGGTATTGCGCGATTTGCTCTTCGGCCTGCAGCTTGTCCCAGCCGCCCAGCGGCTTGCCGCGCCGGCCTTTGACTTCGACCTCGGTGCGGCTTTCGCTGATGTACTTGGTGACGGTGTCCTTGGCCGTCAGGCGTGCGGCCGCGTCCGTGTTGGCGGCGATGGTTTCGGCATCGGGCGCAAAGGGCATATAGGTGTTGTCGGCGTGGCACGAGGCCCAGCACCCCACCTGTTCGCCCAACTCGATCCCGGTGCCAGTGATCATCATGGCGACCTTGATCGGGTTGTCCGGGTCCATCTTGCCGCCGTCGACGAAGGGTACGGGATTGTGGCCCGCATCCGCCCATTGCAGCCGGATATAGATATTTTCGTCGTCATGCGCGGCCTGAACCGTGGCGTCGATCACCCCGCGCTTGCCGGGGATGGGGGTCGGTTCGAGATCTCCGCCGGCGACGATCTTGTTGCCGATCGCGTCCAGCTCCTTGGCGTGGCAGGTCGAGCACTGGTCGCCACCTTTGGTCAGCGGACGGGCGCCGCCATGGGTCTTGCCGTTCTGCACCCATTCGAAAGAAGCCTGTCCCGGATAGAACAGCTTCAGGTCGGTGCTGGCCACGGCGTTCCAGTCGATGTTGCCACCAACGTCGCTGCCGCCCGAGGCCGCGGCGTCGGTTGCTGTGCCATCGGCCTTGGCGCGTTCCTCGGCCAAGGCGGTGTCGACCGCTGCAGCGATCTGCGCCTGCACCGCCTCCTGCTGGGCTTTGCGGGCGGCTTTCTCGGCTTCGGCCTCGGCGGCCTCCTTGGCTTCGATCCGCTCCAGGCTGGCCAGGTATTCCGGCGGGATCGGACGGGCGAAGGCCGGGTTCGGGGCTTCGAGCTCTTCCAGGAAATCCTCGGGTGCGCGGTCACGGATGTTCGAGTGTGCGATACCCTTGTGGCAGTCGATGCAGGTCTGGCCGACCTCCATCGCGTTCAAGTGCTGCTGTCGTGCCCGCGGTTTCTGGAACTCGGGCATCATCGACTCGAAATCGTGGCAGTTGCGGCACTCGCGCGAGTCGGTCTTTTTCATCCGCTGCCATTCGTTCATGGCCAGATGGATGCGCTTGGCCTCGAATTTCTCGGGCGTGCTGATCGAGCCGACCATCTTGCCGTACAGCTCTCTCGAGGCTTTGATCTTGCGGATGATCTTGTGTGTCCAGTCCTTGGGCACGTGGCAGTCCGAACAGACAGCGCCCACGCCCGAGCGGTTCACGTCATGGATCGTGCCCTTGTACTCGGTGTAGATATAGTCGCGCATCTCATGGCACGAGACACAGAATTTCTCGGTGTTGGTGGCTTCCATGGCGGTGTTGAACCCGCCCCAGAAGATGATGCCGGCGACAAAGGCCGCGGCGATCCCGGCCACGGGCATTCCCCACAGGAAATACCGGCGCCAGATCGGTTTTTTCTTTTCCGGTTCGGACTGGGTCATGTCCAGGCTCCGTTTTGGCTGTCATGTCTGGCCTTGGATGTCAGGCCGGTTGGAATGGCGGTTGGGATGCCGGGCAGGGCGCCGCGGACAAACGTGGAAAGGGCGGGCGAGGGGCCCGCCCTTTCCTGTGCTTGCTGCCAACCCGTCAGGTGACGTGGTTCGAGCGGTTGTAGACGTTGAACTTGCCGGTCGGCGCATAGAGCCCGTCGATGCGGCCGATCTCTTCCAGCGTTTTGGCGTCGAAGATCACGATCTGACCGTTGGGTTCCTTGGAGTCCGACAGGTTCCACTTGGAGACCCAGACCTCGGTGCCGTCGGCATTGAATTCAAAGTGAACGGCGGCACTGCCTTCGTCCTCGGTGATCTGGATCGTTTTCACGATCTCGCCGGTCTCTTTCGAGATGACTTGCACCGACTGCTGGATTTCCGGCTCGGGGTGTTTGGTCTGGTCAGCCCAGATGTAGTCCGAATTCGGGTGGGTGCGGACAAACAGGCCGGGGCCGTCCGTCTCTACTTCGTAGCAGACCTTCCAAGCCTGATCCGGGTGGCCTTCGGGGTCGTTGCCCCAAACGGTCACGGTACCGACACCCAGGTGGGTCGTGCCGGCAACCGGTCCACAGTTCGGATCGACCCAGTTTGCGCCCGGTCCGGGGTGCGGCAGGGCGGCGGTGTCGATCATCGCCTCCAGCTTGTGGGTTTCGGTATCGACGACCACCATTTTGTTCGACGCGTTCGCGGCGATCTGGAAATAGCGGCCTGTCGGGTCAAAGAACCCGTCATGCAGGAACTTGGCGCTGTCGATCTTGTCGATGCGCAGGTTGTCGAGGTCTGTGTAATCGACCTGCCACAACTGGCCCAGTTCTTTCACGGCGACGATCCAAGTGGGTTCGTTCGGTGTCGTGTAGATCGCGGCCACGCGGCTTTCTTCGACATAGTCGCCGTCCACGTTCACGCCGCGGGTCGAAACGACCTTGAGCGGTTCCATGGTTTTGGCGTCAACGATCGCGAAGTGCGGCGGCCAGTAACCACCACCGATGACGTATTTGCCGTCGCCGGAAACTGCGACGTCGCGGGCGTCATAGGCGATCTTGACCTCCGAGACCAACATCTTGTCCGGCGTCTGCCAGAGGTCGATTTTGGTCATCTTGCCGTCGCGACCCATGGTGTACCAGAAACGGCCCGGGTGTTCCGGTTCGGTCAGGCTATGGTGTTCGGACGCTTTCAGAACGTGCACGGCATAGCCGGTGGGGATGTGGGTCAGCACCTCTTTGGTGTCGCCGTCGATTACGGCAACCTTGCCCACGTCACGTTCGATGACGACGAAGAAGTTCTCCCAGTTGCGACCGTGCAGCGGCTCGGTCGGATAATCTGCCTCTTCGACATAGACCTTGCGGGTCGCCTTCATCTGTTCCAGCGACATTTCCGGCGGCTTGGGCGCGTCCATCATGATGTAGGTCGCCATGTCGCGAATCTGCTCCTCGGTCATGATGTCCGAGAAGTTGTTCATACCGCCTTCGGTGCCCCACGCGATGATCTTTTCAAGGCGCTCCTGGCCCAGTTGCAGGGTGCCGCCTTCGGTCACGGTGCCGTCGGCTGCGGTTTTCTTCCAGTGCGGCTCGAGGTTCTTGCCGGTGGCGCCCTTGCGCAGCACGCCGTGGCAACCGGCACATTGTTCGAAGTAGAGCTGTTTCGAAGCCTCGAAGGCCTCGTCGCTCAGGGTTGGCTCTTCGGCGAATGTCGGAGCAGCGACGCTGCCCAACAACATGGCCAGACCGACCCTGAAGGCGCGGCCGGTGGTATAATGGCTGATTCCAAGTGACATGATCACTCTCCGTTTGCTGGTGAGGCAGGCCGGACACTGCGCCGGGATGGGCGTCTTCTCCTTGACGAAAGTCAACGGAGGGGGTGTTCAGAGGGAAATGGGGTGGAAAAAAGCCATGAAAATAAGTGCTTTTTGGGGTCATGTTTTCGCCGACGCTTGATTTTGGTTAAGGGGCGCGGGCCCAGCGGTTGCTAGTGCTTGGCAAACGAACAGCTTGGCCAAGGAGAGCAGGCATGCCATCGGCAATCACGCGCGTTATGGGTGAGGGGTTCCGGGTCTTTTTTCTGTTTGCAGGTCTTTACGGCGTGTTTGCCGGTCTGGCCTGGGGCGGGTGGCTGGCAACGCTGGCCGGGATCGAAATGTGGACCGAAGCGCCCTATGCCATGAGCCCGCCGATGTGGCACGCGCACGAGATGATTTTCGGCTATGCCAGTGCCGCACTGGGCGGGTTCTTTCTGACCGCAGTTCCCAACTGGACCGGCGCCCCCGAGGCGCGGCGCCTATTTATTGCCGCTGCAGCGGCGCTGTGGTTGGCCGGGCGCGTGGCACTGTGGTTCTCGGGTGCGATCGACCCGGTGATTGTCGCAGTGCTCGACCTCGCCTTCGTGCCGGTTCTTGCGGCCAAGATCGCCACCCAGCTGATCCGGCGACCAAAACCGCAGAACATGATCTTTCTTCTGTTGCTGGCCTACATTTGGGTCTCAAACCTGTTGACCCATCTGGACTGGATCGGTGTGACGGCCGGAACTCTGGATGTTGGACTGCGCTCAGGGCTGCTGGCCTTGTGTTCCATGATCGCCATTTTGGGTGGTCGGATTACACCGGCCTTTACGCGCAACGCAATGAAGCGCGAAGGTGTGCCCGAGGCTGAGTGGCCTGTCAGTCGCGATTGGATGGAAAAAAGCAATATGGTTCTGGCCCTGCTGCTGCCCGCTGTGATGCTGATCTTCGGGGCCGGGTACGCGGTTGCGATTTTGGCGCTGGTCCTCGGAGCGATACAGGGTTTGCGCCTGTCAGGTTGGCGAGGGGCTTGGGCTGTCCGGCAGCCGATCCTGTTTGCGCTGCATCTGGCCCTGGGGATGCTAGGCCTTGGACTGGTTCTGTGGGGAATGGGCCTGTTTGGACTCGGCAGTGAACTTGGTGCGCTGCATGTGTTGGGTATCGGCTGCGTCGGCGGGATGACCCTGGCGGTCATGAGCCGCGCGGCGCTAGGCCATAGCGGCCGGGCGCTGGTCGCCCCCGCGCCGGTGGTCGTCGCCTACGGCGCGATGGCTCTGGCCGCGATTTTGCGCTGGATTGGGTCCGGGTTGGACGCGCAATTCCTGACCGCCATGCTGGTTGCCGACGGGCTGTGGATCAGCGCGATGGCGCTGTATGTGGTGGCGATGTGGCCGGCCTTGGTGGGTCCGCGTGCGGTACCTTCCTGAGCGGATCAGGCCCGGTCGATCAATGGTCGCGCGTTTTTAACATGCCGATGGATCATGTGCCGCGCACGCTTGCCGGTTTCGGGAATGGGCCGAGCGGCGATCGGGACATGATCCGGGTCGTCAAGCTCGGGGAAAATCTCGAATATCTCGTCTCGTGCATCGCGGCCGATGCTTTTGAGAGCCTCGGGTCCGGTGTACAGGCTTTCCGACGGAGCCCCCTCGGCGGTCACGAGTTCATGGCGGTCGAACAGAATGTGGTAGTACGTCACGCTGCTGGCGGTTTCATCGACATGAACGCCGGGAACGCCGACCAGCTTGTGGGCTGGGATCAGCACCTCTTGGGCGTCGAACATGCGCACGGCGATCGCCGAGCGAACCAGCATCCGGTGCTGCGGAGAGACCCGCAGGTCGCGCCGCGGTAGACCCACCCCCAGCGCTCCGGCTGATATACAGATCGGACGCAGGCGTGGGTTGGCCTGCAAATCGAGCGACGTCAGGGTGCGCGACCCGATCCAGCGGATCGGTTGCGGGCCGTGATCGAGCGTCAGAACCAGATCGCCTTCGGCCAGATCTTCTATCGCCTTGGCGCCGATGGGTGTTTCTATCAGCGTACCGGCGGTAAAACAGGGCACGTCGACAATGGCTGTGGGATCGGTGGTGTCCGGAGCGGTTGACGGGGTCACATTCGAACGAATGAAGGAATAGGCGGTGCCGGGTACCAAAGGTTCGGACGTGATGTATCCGACAAGATTCCCTTCAACCTCGACCCGGAAAACATCGATCGTACCGCCGCCCGGTTTGGTCAGGGCGTAGGATTCTTCCAGATAGATAGCGCCGGAATCAAAGGTGGTTGATCCGTCAAGGCTGGTGACGACGCCTGTCTGTGTCAGGTCATCGCCGACTTCGTTGTTGAAACGGTCGCCGTTGAAATCAGTTCCGTTGTCCGGATCTCCGTTCACGAGCGTTCCACCGGCCGCGTCGGTTACGTCAAATACCCGGCGATCGGTGTTCGGATCATAGCCTGAACTCAGAGTGATGGTACCGGAGTTAAACCCGGTAAAACTAAGTGAAATCACCCCTGGCGCGTAGCCGATATAGGAATAGTTCGCCATCTCTTACTCGTTCACTCGCTCAATCAAAGACACCGGAACAGCACATCACGGACCCGGAAACTCCATCTGACTTTGCACCCTGATAACAGCGGTTCAAGGCGATTTCGGGGCATTTCACGCTTATTTTAAGGGAATGTAGCCTATTGGCCGTGTGCCAGGACAGAGTCTTGACTTTCGTTAAGGCGGCAAACCGCCCATCCCGCCATTGTCCCCCCACCAGCAAAGCGGCGCAAAGGAGAGCGCAATGCGAGAAGTCATGACCAAGAGCATGGCCCGCAACATATTCTATGGCGGGTCACTGTTCTTCATTTTAATCTTTCTGGCCCTGTCGGCCCACTCACACCTGTACATCGTCAATTCGCCGAACTCGGCGAAGCTGGATGAGAGCGTGATCCGGGGCAAACACGTCTGGGAAAAACACGCCTGCATCAACTGTCACTCGATCATGGGTGAGGGTGCCTACTTCGCCCCCGAGGTCGCCAACGTGATGACCCGCTGGGGCGTTCTGGACGACCCGGAATCGGCCTTTGAATCTCTCAAGGGCTGGATGGAGGCGCAACCCACCGGCATTCCCGGTCGCCGGCAGATGCCAAGGTTCAACCTCAGCGACGAAGAGATCCGTGATCTGGCCAACTTCCTGATCTGGACGGACAATATCGACGCTCAGGACTGGCCCCCGAATGACGCGGGCTGAGAAGGGAACGGAGCAATGAAATACGAATCCCAAAAAGTGGCCTATGCCTATTTCGCATTCGCAATGGGCCTGTTCGCGATCCAGGTGATCGGCGGTCTTCTGGCCGGCTGGATCTATGTATCCCCCAATTTTCTGAGCGAGCTTCTGCCGTTCAACATCGTGCGGATGCTGCACACCAACGCGCTGATCGTGTGGCTGATCACCGGCTTTTTCGGCGCGGCCTATTTCCTGATCCCCGAAGAGGCCGAGCGCGAGATCCACTCGACCAAGCTGGCCTATATCCAGCTGGCGATCCTGATCTTGGGTACGCTGGGTGTGGTGCTGACCTATGTCTTCAACCTGTTCGAAGGCAACTGGCTGCTGGGCAAAGAGGGGCGCGAGTTCCTTGAACAACCCAAATGGGTCAAGGCCGGCATCGTGGTGGCGGCGCTGATCTTCCTCTACAACGTGTCGTTGACCGTTCTGAAGGGCAAGAAGACCGCCATCACCAACATCCTGCTGCTGGGCCTCTGGGGTCTGGCGCTGCTGTTCCTGTTCGCTTTCTACAACCCGGGCAACCTGAGCCTCGACAAGCAGTACTGGTGGTACGTCGTTCACCTGTGGGTCGAAGGCGTGTGGGAGCTGATCATGGCCTCGATCCTGGCCTACCTGATGCTCAAGCTGACCGGAGTTGACCGCGAGGTGGTCGAGAAATGGCTGTATGTCATCGTCGCCGCCGCGTTGTTCTCGGGCATTTTGGGCACCGGCCACCACTACTACTGGATCGGTACGCCGGGTTACTGGCAGTGGATCGGGTCGATCTTCTCAAGCCTCGAGGTGATCCCGTTCTTTGCGATGATGGCCTTTGCGTTCGTCATGGTCTGGAAGGGCCGTCGGGACCACCCCAACAAGGCCGCGCTGCTGTGGTCGCTGGGCTGTGCCACGCTGGCCTTCTTCGGCGCCGGCGTCTGGGGCTTCCTGCACACGCTGCACGGGGTGAACTACTATACCCACGGTACGCAGATCACGGCGGCGCACGGGCACCTGGCCTTCTACGGCGCCTATGTCTGCCTCAACCTGGCGATCTTCACCTATGCGATGCCGATCCTGAAGAACCGTGATCCGTACAATCAGGTGCTGAACATGGCCTCGTTCTGGCTGATGACCGGCGGCATGGTCTTCATGACCTTCGTGCTGACCTTTGCCGGCACCGTCCAGACGCACATGCAGCGCGTGGTGGGTGACTACTACATGGATGTGCAGGATCAGGTCGCGATCTTCTACTGGATGCGCTTCGGCTCCGGTCTGGTCGTGGTCATCGGTGCGCTGCTGTTCATCTACTCGATCTGGGTTCCGCGCAAAGAGGTCATCGAACCCGGCGTCGTGGAAACCCCGGCGGAGTGATGGATATGGACGGCTCCATGAAACTGGGAACGGGGGCGGCAGACGCCCCCTTCTACCTGCCCCAGGGCGACGAATGCGACGTGTTCGCCGCCGCCTATACCAACAAGCTGCCGGTCCTGCTGAAAGGGCCGACAGGTTGCGGCAAGACCCGCTTCGTGTCCCATATGGCCGCCAGTCTGGGTCGGCCGCTCTATACCGTGGCCTGCCACGACGACCTGGCCGCGGCCGACCTGATCGGGCGCTACCTGCTGAAAGGCGGCGAGACCGTTTGGGTCGACGGCCCCCTGACCCGCGCGGTGCGCGAGGGCGCGATCTGTTACCTGGACGAGGTGGTCGAGGCGCGCAAGGACGTGACCGTGGTGCTGCACCCGCTGACCGACGACCGGCGCATCCTGCCGATCGATCGCACCGGGGAAGAGCTTGAGGCCGCGCCCGGCTTCATGCTGGTGGCCTCCTACAACCCCGGCTATCAGAACATTCTGAAAACCCTCAAACCCTCGACCCGGCAACGGTTCATCTCGCTGGAATTCGACTTCCCCTCGCCTCAGATGGAGGCCGAGGTGGTCGCGCAGGAAAGCGGTCTGCCGCTGGAGCGCTGCAAGCCGCTGGTGCGGCTGGCGGGCAAGCTGCGCGGGCTCAAGGGTCAGGACCTCGAGGAAGGCGTATCCACCCGCCTGGTCGTCTATGCCGCGACTCTGATCGCGCAGGGCATGTCCACCGACCGCGCCATCCTTGCCGCCATGATCGAACCTCTGACTGATGACGAGGATATCAAACGCGGGCTCCTCGATCTTGTCACCGCCGTCTTTGGGTGAGGCCGGCGATGGTCAGGATCGACTTTGAGCCATGGGAACCCGAAGAAACCATCGGGAAACTGTGGCACAGCCTTGCCAGCCGCCTTGATGCACCAGAGGTGCACGAAGGAGCCGCGGTCGACCTGTCGCAGGTCGCGGGGCGGCTGGCCGTTCTTTTCCGGGGGTTGGGCGGCAGTCCGGGCGTCGAACTGCGCCCGGTTTCGCCCGAGCTCTCGCGCCACCGGCTGGGCTGGCGGCGCAAGCTGGCCACCGAGGCCGAACTGATCCCACGCGCCAGTTTCGACGGCGAGGTCCTGCGCCTGCCCGACCGGCTGGCGGTGTTTCCCGCACGCGAGGCCAATGGCGCGCTGTATGTCTGGCTGGCGGCGGTGGCCGCCCATGCCGGAACCCGCATCGACGAGGACGATCCTTTGCGCGCCGATCTGCGCGCCCTGCAGGCGGCCCGCGCGATGGTCGCCGCAACGCTCGAGGACGCGCCGGGCCTGTGCCCGCTTTACACCGAACTATGCAAGGGCGTGCTGTATCAGCGCAATCTGCCCGGCCTGCCCCCGGCCGAGGCCGCCGTCGAAGACCTGATCCGCCGGATGCTGGGTGATCCGGCGCCCCTGTCCGCCCGCGCCCAGGCCTATGACGCCCTGGGCGACGACGTGGCCGCCCCGCGCGGGTACCAGCCGTTCCGCCCGGTGCCCCTGTGGCCCGAACTGCGCGCGGTCGCCTTTTCCGAACACACCGAGGTCGAAAGCCGCGACACCGACGGCCCACCCGAGGAATCGGGGGAAAAGACCCACCGCGCCCGCCGCCGCAAATCCGACCAGGCCGAGCGGCAGGACAGTCTGATCCTGCACAAGTTCGAGGCGATCCTCAGCTGGGCCGAATTCCTGAACCTCAACCGCCGGATCGACGATGACGACCCGGACAACGCGAAAAAGGCCGCCGACGATCAGGACGAAATCGGGCTGGGCCAGATATCGAAGGCGCCGCCGACGCGGCTGAAGCTGCATCTCGATCTCGCGCCCGAAGACGTGAACCGCGAGCGCCTTTCGGGGCGTGTGCTGTACCCGGAATGGGATGTGCGCACGGGGCAGTATCTGCCCGATCACGTCAACGTTCTGACTTCGGATGCCGAGATTCGCGTGGATGCCGCCGATTTCGGCAAGGACCCGGCCACCGCCCGCCGCATCCGCGCCGTCAAACGCCAGTTCGAGGCCCTGCGCCCGGGCCGCGTGATGACCCGCGGCCATCTGGACGGCGACCAGCTGGATATCGAGGCCGCCGTGCGCAGCGCCGTGGACCGCCGCGCCAATGGCGAGGGCAACGAGCGCATCTGGATGCAATCCCGTCCCGAGGCGCGCGACCTGGCGGTGTCGATCCTGCTGGATGTCAGCCGATCGACCGAAAGCGCGGTCGCGGGGCGTGCGGTGATCGATATCGAACGCGAGGCACTGGCGGCGCTGGCCTGGGGTCTGAACGCCTGCGGCGACGATTTTGCCATCCACGCCTTCAGTTCGCTGAAACGCCAGCGGGTCTATGTGCAGCGCTGCAAAAAGTTCAATGAGCCCATGACCGCCACCGTGGAGCAGCGCATCGCGTCGCTGCGGCCGGGCCATTACACGCGGCTGGGGGCGGCGATCCGTCATGCCTCGGCCGATCTGGCGGCGCAGGCGCGCAAACGCCGGCTGCTGCTGGTGATCACCGACGGCAAGCCCAACGATCTGGACCACTACGAGGGCCGCCACGGCATCGAAGACACCTGCATGGCCGTGCGCGAGGCGCGCCGGGCGGGGCAGTCGGTCTTTGGCGTCACCATCGACAAGACCGGCAAAAGCTGGTTCCCGCGCATGTTCGGGCAAGGCGGGTTCGCGGTGATCCCCGACCCCAACCGCCTGACCATGGCCCTGCCGCAGATCTATCGCCAACTGGTCGGCGCATGAGTGATGCTTCGCTGATCGACGAGCTGCCCGGCGAATTGCTGATGTGGGTTCTGATCGTCTCGGAACTGCTGGTGTTCGGGGCCGGGCTGACCGCCTTCGTGGGCGTCCGCCTGACCGACCCGGCAGTCTTTGCCGAGGCGCAATCCCATCTCTACCGAACCGGGGCCGCGCTCAACACCGGCGTTCTGGTCACATCAGGCTTTCTGGCGGCGCGGGCGCTGCGCTGGCGGCACGCGGCGCGACGCGGTGCCGCGCGGCTGGCCCTGATCGGCGCGGCCCTGCTGGGGGTGGTTTTCCTGATCATCAAGGGCGCGGAATATGCGGGCAAGGCCGCGCAGGGCATCAGCTACGATACCCACCCGTTTTTCCTGTTCTACTACCTTCTCACCGGGTTTCACGCCGCGCATGTGCTGGCCGGGGTCGCCATTCTGCTGCTTGTCGCCTGGCGCGACGATCCCCGCAATATCGAGGCCGGCGGCCAGTTCTGGCACATGGTCGATCTGGTCTGGATCCTGCTGTTTCCGGTGATCTACCTGTTGGGGTGACGCGATGCCGAGGTTTTTCTTTGCCCGATACACCCATGCGGATCGCCTGACCCGCGCCTGGGTCGGCCTGATCGCGCTCAGCCTGGCCTCGGCCCTGCTGACCCTCGTGCCCATTGGGCCCCGGCTGGTCGGGGGCGGTGTCCTGCTGCTGGCCTTGTTCAAGGCCCGCATCATCCTGGCGCGGTATCTCGATCTTGAACGCAGCCCGGCTTGGCTGCGGGGCTTCACGATGGTGCTTAGCAGCTTTGCGGCATTGATCTTCGCGCTCTATCTGGTCTGAGGCAAAAAGAACCGCCGCGCACAGGGGCACGGCGGCTTGCCAGTTCAGGGACAGAAATCTATTGCGCGGCCATCGGCATCCGGGCGATCTGGCACCGTTGCCACAGCGCCGAGAGCGCGCCGACCAGATGGTCGATATCGGCATCGGTGTGCACGGGTGAGGGCGTGATGCGCAGCCGCTCGGTTCCTTTGGGCACGGTGGGATAGTTGATCGGCTGGATGTAGATGCCGAACTCTTCCAGCAGCGTGTCCGAGATGAACTTGCACTTGACCGGGTCGCCCACCATCACCGGGATGATGTGGCTGGGGTTGGGCAGATGCGGGATGCCCTCGGTGTCGAGCCGGGCGCGCACCTGGGCCACGCGCGCCTTCTGCAGGTCGCGTTCCGCATTCGATTGTTTCAGATGCCGGATCGAGGCCGCCGCCCCGGCGGCGATCGCCGGGGGCAGGGCGGTGGTGAAGATGAAGCCGCTGGCAAAGCTGCGCACGAAGTCGCACAGCGCGGCCGACGCGGCGATATAGCCGCCCACCACGCCGAAGGCCTTGCCCAGCGTGCCCTCGATCACGGTCAGACGGTGCATCAGACCCTCGCGCTCGGCGATGCCGCCGCCGCGGGGACCATAGAGGCCGACGGCATGGACCTCGTCCAGATAGGTCATGGCGCCGAATTCATCGGCCAGGTCGCAGATTTCCTTGATCGGAGCAATGTCGCCGTCCATCGAATAGACCGATTCAAAGGCGATCATCTTGGGCGCCTCGGGGTCGGCGGCGGCCAGCTTGGCGCGCAGGTCGTCCAGATCGTTGTGCTTCCAGATCACCTTCTGCGCCCGCGAATGGCGGATGCCCTCGATCATCGAGGCATGGTTCAGCGCGTCCGAGAACACGATCAGGCCGGGGATCTTTGCCGCTAGCGTCCCCAGCGCCGCCCAGTTCGAGACGTAGCCGGAGGTGAACAGCAGCGCCGCCTCTTTCCCGTGCAGGTCGGCCAGTTCGTGTTCCAACAGGACGTGGTCATGGGTGGTGCCGGAAATGTTGCGGGTGCCGCCCGCACCGGCGCCGCAGCGGTCCAGCGCATCATGCATCGCCGCCAGAACCGACGGGTGCTGGCCCATGCCCAGATAGTCGTTCGAACACCAGATGCGCACGTCCCGTGCCGCCGCGCCATCGGTCTGGCGGGCATTGGGAAAGGCGCCGCATTTGCGCTGCAGGTCGATGAAGACACGATAGTTGCCCTCGGCCTTCAGGTCTCTGAGGCTCTGGCTGAAAAAACGCTCGTAATCCATGTCTCGATCTCCCCGGAAAACTGGCTGTTGGCGGGCAGACTATGGGTGCGCGCACGCCGGGAACATGACAATAGTCAAGCGACGCCGGGAAAAGGGTGGTGCGCGGCGCGCGGGTTTGGCATAGGCTGGCGCAGGGATGGATGGGCCGGGATTTCGGCCGGACGAAAGGGGATGCCTTCGTGGCGCATGAAGCACAAAAAGCCATTGCGCGGCAGTCGCTGCTGCTCAAAAGCCTGCCGGATCAGCATGTCGAAACCCTGCTGAGCCACGCGATCTGGCGCCAGTATGACCGTGGCGAGACGATCTTTGTGCAGGAAGAAAGCGCCCAGGCCGTGCATGTGGTGCTGGCCGGATGGGTCAAGCTGTTCCGCATGTCGCCCACCGGGGCCGAGGCCGTGGTCAGCGTTTTCACCCGCGGCGAAAGTTTCGGCGAGGCGGTGGCGCTGCGCAACGTGCCCTATCCGGTTTCGGCCGAGGCGGTCTCGGCCTGCGAGATCATGCACATTCCCAGCCCGGTGCTGATTTCCTTGATGAAGACCGATCCCGAGATCGGGATCTCGATCCTGGCTTCGACCTTCACACATTTGCATTCGCTGGTGTCGCAGCTGGAACAGCTTAAGGCCCAAACCGGGGCGCAGCGGGTGGCCGAGTTCCTGCTGAACCTGTGTGACTGCGACGAAGGCGCCTGCGAAGTCGAGCTGCCCTATGACAAGATGCTGATCGCCGGGCGTCTGGGCATGAAACCCGAAAGCCTGAGCCGTGCGTTTTCGCGGCTCAAGGCGGTTGGGGTGAAGATCAACCGCAACCATGCCGAAATCTCGGACATTCCGCAGCTGCGCGACTATGCCGACAGCGACCCGGCCGACAACTGGGGGCGCTAAACGCGCCCGGTCAAGCCCGCAACCCGTCCTCTCCGAACGTCAGTGCATTGGCCGGATCATAGTCGATGCCGACCTGCGTCCCCGGGGACACCTGATGCTGACCAAAGGCCCGAACGGTAAAAGGCTTTTCGGTACCGATATCGACCAACACGTTGGTATCTGCGCCAAGGTTTTCCACGTGAACGACTGTGCCTGAAAGCGGACCCGACTGCCCAAGGCGAGCGTATTCAGGGCGAATGCCGATGAGTTGCCGGCCAGATCCACCGACCCGATCGGCGGGCACGAAATTCATCGCGGGAGATCCGATGAACTCGGCCACGAACCGGTTGGCGGGGTTGTTGTACAGCTCCATCGGGCTGCCGATCTGTTCGACTCGGCCGTCCCGCAACACGACGATCTTGTCCGCCAAAGTCATCGCCTCGGTCTGGTCGTGGGTCACGTAGATCATGCTGGCGTCGATCTGGCGGTGCAGGTTTGCGATTTCGACCCGGGTGTTCAGGCGCAACGCGGCATCCAGGTTCGACAGCGGTTCATCGAACAGGAACAGTTTGGGGTTCCGCACGATCGCGCGGCCAATCGCGACGCGCTGGCGCTGACCGCCGGACAACTCGGCCGGGCGACGTTCAAGATAGGGATCCAGTGACAACATGCGGCTGGCTTCGGTGATGCGGCGCGCGATTTCGTCCTTGGGATGCCCGGCCTGCTTCAAGCCCAGTTCCATGTTCCCCCGAACAGTCAGATGCGGATACAGCGCATAGGACTGGAACACCATTGCAATGCCGCGCTTGGCGGGTGGGATCTCGTTGACGGTCTGGCCATCGATTTCGACCGTTCCCGAGGTCGCCTCTTCAAGCCCCGCGATCACGCGCAGCAGGGTGGACTTGCCGCATCCCGAGGGGCCTACAAAGACCACGAATTCGTTTTCCTCGACGGTCAGGTCGATGTTTTTCAGCACGTTCACCTGTCCGAAGGACTTGCACACATTGGTCAGTTTCAGGGCGGTCACGTCACGTCTCCTTCAGGTCGACCGGCTGGCCGGATCGAATGCTTTGGTCGGCGGCAAGGCAGATCCGCAGGGATTGCACCGCGTCATTCATGTGGCGGGTCAGGTCGATGTCCTGCGCGATGGTTTGCAGCATGTAGGCTTGTTCCGCGTCGCACAGTTCCTGGTGGCCGGGTTCGCCATCCATCTCGATCAGGGTGTCGCCGCTGGCTTTGTGCACAAGAATTCCCCCCACCTTCGTGTGGCCGTCAACATCGTCGGATGCGCCCTTGTTGCCTTCGGTAATGGAAGCCGCGCCATTGGGTGAAACGATGTCCTTCACGAAGAACGCCGTTTCGGACATCATCGGACCCCAACCGGCCTCATACCAACCAACCGAGCCATCTTCGAACACCACCTGGAACTGGCCGTAATTGTACATGTCGGGCGCGATCTCGTCCGACAATCGCAGGCCCATGCCGTTGACCCGAACGGGCCGGGAATCGGTAATCTGGCACATAACGTCGACGTAATGCACACCGCAGTCCACGATAGGTGAGGTGGTTTGCATCAGCGCCTTGTGCGTCTCCCATGTCGGGCCGTCGGACTGCTGGTTCAGGTTCAGGCGAAAGACATAGGGGCCGCCCAAGTCGCGCGCCTCGGATATCAGCCGCATCCACGACGGGTGATGCCGAAGAATGTACCCAACCACCAGCTTGCGGTTGGCTTCAGTGGCCTTCTCGACGACACGGCGTGCGTCCGCGACGGTGGTGGCCAAGGGTTTCTCGACGAACACATGCGCACCGGCGTCCATTGCGGCACAGGCATAATCGGCATGGCTGTCGGAATAGGTGGCAATCACGGCCAGATCAGGGTTGGTGTCCGCAAGCGCCGTATGGAAATCAGTGAAGACCGGATACCCCTGCAAATCCGGGTGATCCACTGTCCCGGATCGGTTCACCAGACCCACGATCTGGGCGTCGGGATGGTGATGATGCGCCAGCGCGTGGCTGAGACCCATGTTGCCCAAACCTGCGATCAGAACCCGGATCATTTGACCGCCCCCGAAGTGATCCCGCGGATCAGTTGCCGCGAGAAGATGACATACAGAACCATGACCGGC
Organism: Ruegeria sp. CH5; assembly: GCF_056537025.1. Lineage (NCBI taxonomy): Bacteria > Pseudomonadati > Pseudomonadota > Alphaproteobacteria > Rhodobacterales > Roseobacteraceae > Ruegeria > Ruegeria sp. CH5. The sequence goes on from NZ_JBQFQT010000004.1 coordinate 89,474, forward strand.
AGGATCGCCATACTGAGCGCGGAAAGCACCGCGTTCCAGTCGGTGACGAACTGCCCGATGAAGACCTGGCTACCGAGGGTCAGGGTCTTGGTCTCTTCGGCCGGGGCCAGGATCAGCGGGAACCAAAGATCGTTCCAGATAGGTATCATGTTGAACACGGCCACGGTCGCCATCGCCGGACGTACCAGCGGCAGAACAAGGCGGAAGAAGATGGTATATTCGCTCAGCCCGTCGATGCGGCCTGCATTCTTGAGGTCGTCGCTGACTTGCCGCATGAATTCGGACAGGATGAATACGGCCAGCGGCAGGCCCTGTGCGGTGTAGACGAGGATCAGCGCCATCAGCGTGTTGACCAGACCGGTCGCCACCATCATGTCCAGGATCGCAACCGTGCCGATGCGGATTGGAATCATGATGCCCAACGCAAGGTACAGGCCCATCAGCGTGTTGCCCTTGAACCGGTATTCGCTGAGCGCGAAAGCCGCCATTGCACCGAACAGCAGGATCAGGAACAGCGACACGACGGTGACAATCATCGAATTCTGGAAATACAGGAAGAAGTCGCCCTGTTTCATCACCGTCTGGTATCCGATCATCGAGAACGAGTCGGCATCCGGCAGCGCCAACGGTTCACGGAAGATCGCCTTTCGCGATTTGAAGCTGTTGATCACGATCACGAAGACCGGAAACAGGGCGATCAGCGTATAGAGGATCAGCGCGCCATGCATGGCTGCGATGTTGAAGCGGTTTCTGCGGGCTTTGTTCATTCTCCTCGGGCCCCTCAGAACTGATACCGGCGGATGCGGGTCTGGATCAGGAACAGATAGATGCAGACCCCCGTCAGGATGATGGCGAACATGCCCGTTGCGATGGCCGATCCCATATGCGGGTCACCGAGCTGCAATTGGAACCCGAAGAAGGTCCGGTACATGAACGTGCCAAGGATGTCGGTCGAGAAGTCCGGCCCCGCCAGAGCACCTTGGGATGCGTAGATCAGGTCGAACGCATTGAAATTACCGACAAACGTCAGGATCGAGATGATGCCGATCGAAGGCAGGATCAGCGGCAGCTTGATCTTCCAGAATGCGGACATGCCGGTGATGCCTTCGACTTCGGCAGCCTCGAGGATCTCTTCGGGGATCGACAGCAGGGCGGCATAGATCAACATCATCGGAATGCCCACGAACTGCCAGACCGAAATCAGGGCCAGCGTGGTCAGCGCGTATTCCTCTTTGCCCAGCCAAGGCGCGAACAGAGATTTGAGTCCGACCGCGGCCAGCATATCGGGGGCGATGCCCCAGATCGGCGACAGGATCAGCTTCCAGGCGAAGCCAACGATCACGAAGGACAGGATCGTCGGGATGAAGATGGCCGAACGGTAAAACGCCGCAAAGCGCAGGCGAGGGTGGCTGAGGATCGCCGCCAGTGCGATCCCGATCGGATTCTGCACCAGCATGTGAATGAAGAAGAACCAGAAATTGTTGCCAAGTGCGTTCCAGAACGCATCCGACCAAATCGGGTCGCCGAACAGGGTGCGGAAGTTGTCCAGGCCTACGAAAACACGGGCCTGATCAACCTCGGTGTAAAGCGCCAGCCGCAGCGTGTTGAACAGCGGAAAGACCATGACGGCCGAGTAGACCAGCACTGCGGGTGCCAGAAACACCACGATGTGCCATTTGATCCGGCGATTGCCCATGTTGTTCCTCGAAAGCTCAGGGTGGCTCTGGCCGTCTGGCCAGAGCCGTTTGCGTTACGAAAGACGGTTTACTGGTGCGGGGCGTACCAGCTGGCCAACCCGTCCTGCAGGCGCTTGCCGGCGTCCTCGGGCGATTCCTCGCCCTTGATCACCTGAGCCGATGCGTTCCAGGTCTCGTTCTCAAGGTTGGGCGTTCCACGCGACAGGATCTGATAGGTGGACCGGATGGTCGAGTTGCACTCGTTCCGCCAGCTGACGAATTCCTGTGCCAATGGGTCCTCCATCGCCACATCGAAGCTGGAGAGAGAAAAGAAGCCGGGCAGCGCGTTTGCATAGATCTGCGCGAATTCCTCGGAACCGACCCAGTTCAGGAAGGTGCGTGCCGCATCGGCGTTGGGCGACGCCGCGTTCAGACCAATGGCGATGTCGGTGTGATCCGAGATATAGCACTCGTCCCCGGCATTCTGGACTGGCGGCTTGAAAGCGCCCATCTCGAAATCGGCCAGGTTGTTGAAGCCGCTGATCTCCCAGCTGCCGGCCGGATAGATGGCGGCGCGGCCCAGTGTGAACAGGTTCTGGCTGTCGGGATAGGTCTGCGCTTCGAACCCGTCGCCCAGATAGGCACCCCATTTGGCCAGCTGGCGGTAGGGGGCGACCCACGGCTCGTCCGTCAGCTTCTGAGAACCTTCGATCAAGGCGAGGCGACCTTCTTCACCCTTCCAGTAGTTCGGCCCGATGTTGTTGTAACCCATGGTGGCCGCTTCCCATTGATCATTGGTGCCCATGGCCATGGGGATATAGGTGCCGTCTTCCTTGATCTTGTCCAGAACGGCAAAGAACTCGGCTTCGGTTTCCGGAACCGACAGGCCCAGCTCGTCGAACGCGTCCTTGTTGTAGATGAACCCATGGATCACCGAGGCCATCGGCACGCAGAAGGTGGCCGATCCGTCATCGGTCTGCCACGCTGATTTGGCGACGTCCGAGAAGTTCGCCATGCCCTCCAGATCAGAAAGATCGGCCAGCTTGCCTGCCTCGTACAGGCCAAGTGAGGTGTCGAAGGGACGGCAGGTAATCAGGTCTCCGGCCGAACCGGCATCCAGTTTGGCGTTCAGGGCGGCGTTGTATTCCGCGGGGGCTGATGGGGTGAACTTGATCTTGATGTCGGGATGCTTGGCTTCAAAGGCCGGGATGATCTTTTCCTGCCACAGGGCCAGGTCGTCGTTGCGCCAGCTCTCGATGGTCAGCGTGGTTTCGGCCATTGCCGCACCGGCCAGGGCCGATGACGCCAGCAGCACGGCGGTCAGTGTGGTTGTTCTCATGATGTATTCTCCCTTTTGGTCTTCTTCTTGGTTCAAATCTGGTTCAACGCAGGGCGCAGATGACCGCCCGATGCCGCCAGCAGTTCACTGGCCTGCGCCGGTGTTGCGGCGCCGGCGGCCAAAAGTACGGCAAGCTTCAGGTTGCCTTCGGCGCGATCGAGGGCATCAGCGGCGTGCTGAGGTGTGGCGCCGGTTATGTTCCGGATGATTCCTTCTGCACGCTGACGCAGCTTGGCATTGTCGGCGACCACGTTGACCATCATGCCGTCATGCACATGGCCCAACCTGACACCCATAAGGGTCGAGAGCATGTTGAGCGCCGCCTTCTGCGCGGTTGCGGCGCCCAGTCGGGTCGATCCCGCAATGACTTCGGGCGGGGTGTTCAGGCAAATTGCGCAATCGGCGTGCTCGAACAGGGGTGCGTCGGCGTTGTTGGCGATGCAGATAGTTTTGGCGCCGCGGGACTTTGCAATTCCGGCAAAGGTCAACGGGTAGGGCGTGGTGCCGCTGGCGGATATCGCGATCACCGTGTCTGTGGGGCGGAGGTCGGCAGCGGCGATTTCGGCCGTCCGAGTGTCATCTTCGGTGTGGCCCGGCATCTCTGCCCCGGTTGGTATGCCGCCGGCCATGCAGATGGCGATCGAATCTGGCGACAGGCCGAATGTTCCCGGTATTTCCGCCCCATCGGCCAAGCCCATCAGCCCGGACGACCCGGCGGCGGCATAATAGAGCCGCCCGCCGGCGCGGATGGTTTCTGCCATCAATGCCGCACCTCTCGAGATATCCGGAAGGCAAGCATCCAGCCCGTTCAGCGCGGCTTTCTGCGCATCCAGCAGCAGGCGCAGAACTTCGGCGTCCGGGCGCAGGTCCAGCCCCTCGGATTCGTCGCGCAGCATTTCGGTTTGCGGCAGCATGTGCGGCGTCATGTGATTCCCCTTTGGCACCGAAGATAATACCTATATAATACCTTTTGTCTACCATTCGTTTCATATCACCAAATACTCACCAAAAAGCGCAAAAAATAGCGAGTCTTGGCCACAAGAGGTCTTTTTTTCATCCAAAAGGTATTGTAAAGGTATCTATATGGATGAGTCCCTCCCATATCTCATTGCAATTGACGGTGGCGGTACGCGCTGCCGGTTTGCCATGGCCGGCCCCACCGGGCGGCATGATCTGGTTCTGGGAAGCGCCAATGTCTATTCGGATCGCGCGGCGGCTATCTCAACGCTGAATGCCGGGCTGCGGGCACTGGCCGAGCGTGCTGCGATGCCCGAAGCGGCTTTGACCGGGATTCCGATCTACGCAGGGCTTGCTGGCGTGACCGACGCGGACACAGGCGCTGAAATCGCACGGCACCTGCCATCGCGCATTGTGCAGGTCGAGGATGACCGCCGCTCGGCCGTGGTTGGGGCGTTGGGGCCGGTCGATGGATGTTTGATCGGGATCGGCACCGGATCGTTCCTGGCGCGGCAAAGCAATGGCGAAATCCGGTTGATTGGCGGATATGGGGCACTCATCGGTGATGATGCGTCCGGGTATTGGCTGGGACAGCAGCTGCTGCGGCGGGTGTTGCTTGCAGCGGACGGAATAGCCCCCGACAGCGCGCTGACACGATCCGTACGCAGACGTTTTGACGAAGACCCGATGCAGATCGTGCGATTTGCGGGGCAGGCACGGCCGGCCGAAATCGCAGACTTCGCACCCGAAATCATTGCGGCGGCTCAAAAAGGCGATGTGGTGGCCGTGGCCCTGATGCGCGAGGGCGCCGATTATGTCGCTGCAGGGCTTCAGGCCCTTGGTCGCGATGATGCCGAGCCGGTCTGTGCAGTGGGCGGGGTGGCATCGCATTACATCCCCTATCTTTCCGCCGAGGTGCAGAGCGTGATGATCGAACCGGCGGGCACCGCCCTTGACGGGGCGCTCCAGCTCGCCGCACAGCTGGCCGAGCGCGCCAGATTGGGGGCAGCATGACCGCCGAAACGATCGAAACCTTCCTCAGGACCGGTGACTGGATGCAGCGGGCCGTTGGGCCGCGGTACGTTCGGTTGCGCAAGCGGATCGAAGAGGGCATCGAGAATGGTCTGCTGGCGGAAAGTGCACCGCTCCCGGCCGAACGCGAGATCGCAAATCTCACGGGCCTTTCCCGCGTCACGGTGCGTCGGGCGATGCAGGATCTGGTAGATCGGGGAATCGTCATTCAGCGCCAGGGCTCGGGCAGTTTCGTGGCCGACGGCACGCCTCGGGTCGAGCAATCTCTGTCACGGCTGACCTCGTTCACCGAGGACATGAATCGACGCGGTCTTGAATCCTCAAGCGAGTGGCTTGAGCGCGGTGTGCACACTCCGTCGCCCGAGGAGGTGATGGCGCTGGCCCTGTCCTCGGGTGAAGCGGTTGCGCGCATCTCGCGTCTGCGTATGGCCAATGATCGGCCCATGGCGATCGAACGGGCCTCGCTGCCGATCGACATTCTGCCGCGCCCGCAGGAGGTCGAAGCCTCGTTGTATGAAGTCCTGGAGCGGGATGGAAACCGGCCAGTACGGGCGCTGCAGCGCATATCGGCGATCAATCTGGACAGCGCCGACGCGGGTTTGCTTGGGGTCGAACCCGGTGCGGCCGGGCTGCGCATTGTTCGAACATCATACCTTTCCAATCGGCGGGTCGTTGAATTCACTCGGTCGATCTATCGCGGCGACGCCTATGATTTTGTCGCCGAATTGCGGTTGGCCAACAGCTAGGACACATCATGCAAAAGCAGATCACCCGGATGCGCCGGGAAATTGATGAAATCCCCGTGGCCGTAGAGCGGCTTTTTAGCCGGGGTCAGGCAGATATTGAGGCGGTCGCCTCGGTTGCCCGCGAACTGGACCCGACATTTGTCGTGACGGTCGCACGCGGGTCTTCCGATCACGTCTGCACCTACCTCAAATACGCGTCGGAAATCCTGTTGGGTGTGCCGGTGGCCTCGGTCGGGCCGTCGATCGGATCAATCTACGACTCGGTTCTGCGCATGCGCCAGGCGATGTGCCTGTCGGTGTCGCAATCCGGCAAAAGCCCCGACATCGTGGCCATGGCTCGCAATGCTCGACGCGACGGCGCATTGACAGTAGCGTTGACCAACGACGCGGCTTCACCGTTGGCCGAAGTCAGCGATCACGCCATAGATATACAGGCAGGCCCCGAACTGAGTGTTGCGGCCACCAAGACATTCGTCACATCGGCGGTGGCCGGCTTGTGGCTGTTGGCAGAGTGGGGGCAGGATGCGGCGTTGCTGGCGGCGTTGCGCGACCTGCCCGAGCAGCTGGATCAGGCGGCCCGGATCGATTGGCCCGAAGTGCGTGACGCTATCGGTGCTCACCCGTCATTGTTCACGCTTGGCCGAGGTCAGGCACTGGCTGTATCGAACGAAGCTGCGCTGAAGTTCAAGGAGACCTGCCAGTTGCACGCTGAAAGCTATTCCTCGGCCGAGGTTCTGCACGGACCGGTGTCCATCGTCGAGGACGGCTTTCCGGTACTCAGCTTTGCAGCGGCAGATGCGGCGGAGCCTGTGTTGGCGGAGGTGGCCGACGCAATCAGCGCCAAGGGTGCACGGGTCTTTGCAACCACGGACAGGGTTACTTCCGCGACCCGCATTCCGCATGTCCGCACGGGGCATTCCCTGACTGATCCGCTGAGCCTGATCGTCTCCTTCTACGCGATGGTCGAGGCCTTTGCCGCCTCGCGCGGGATCGATCCGGACGCACCGCGGCATCTGAACAAGGTGACGGAAACCGTATGACCAGCGAACTGCAGGCTCTGGCGGGCGCGGACATTCTGACCCCTGCAGGTATCCTGCAGGATCATGCCCTTCTGTTCACGGAAGGGCGTATCGAGGGCGTGACGCCTCTCTCGAACACTCCTGGAACAGCGAGGGTGTCGCGGCTGGACGGTGGCCTGCTGGTTCCGGGCTTCGTCGATCTGCAGGTGAATGGCGGCGGCGGGGCAATGCTGAACAACGCCCCCGATCTGGAAACGCTCCGCACGATGTCGGTGGCACATGCGCGTATCGGAGCAACGTCGATCTTGCCAACGCTGATCACGGATACGACTGGGGTCACGCGGCGGGCCATCGCGGCCACGATTGCCGCCGTGAACGAAGGTATTGCCGGCATTGTCGGGCTTCATCTGGAAGGCCCGCACCTGTCCCAAGCCCGCAAGGGCGCACATGATGCTGCCCTGATCCGACCGATGGCGCAGGCTGATCTGGATTTGTTGCTGGATACAGTCGCGCGGTTGCCGATTCTCAAGGTTACGGTGGCGCCGGAAAGCGTGACGGATGATCAGATACACGCCATGACCCAAGCGGGGATCGTCGTCTCGCTGGGCCATACGGATGCGAGTTTTGAAACCTGTCAGAAAGCGGCTCAGGCCGGGGCGCGTTGCGTCACACATTTGTTCAATGCTCAGAGCCAGATGGGTAACCGAGAGCCCGGCGTCGTAGGCGCGGCGCTGGCGCTTGGCGAGCTGTCTGCGGGCCTGATCGCTGATGGAATTCACGTCCACCCGGTTTCAGTGCGCAATGCCATCCGGGCAAAAAATGGGCCGGGTAGTGTCTTCCTTGTCAGCGACGCGATGGCGACCGCCGGATCGGATATCGACAGCTTCCTGCTGAACGGACGGCAGATCTTGCGCGACGGCAACCGGTTGACCCTCGCCGATGGAACGCTCGCCGGTGCGCATCTCGAGCTGTTGGACGCGGTTCGCAATGTGATCGCATTCGCGCAACTGCCTTTGCAAGCTGCTTTCGACATGGCGACCCGGTTGCCCGCAGACCTGATCGGCAGATCAGATCTTGGCCGTTTGGCGGCCGGTGCCCGCGCCAATGTGCTGCATGTCTCCGACCACGGGCTGCTCCAGGTCTGGCAGGAAGGTCACGCACTCCGCTGACGGTGTTCAGGCCGACCCATGGTCGTCTGATTTTCCTCGATATGTCGGACCCTGGGCCGTTCATGTCGGGAATCTACATTGTGCACATCTTGTATTTTTCTTAGCCTTGGTGTCGGGCGCAAGCTTCACGCGTGCCCGGCAAGAGGATTGAGATGACGCCCGTGTTCAGATTTCAGGGGATCTATACCCCGGTGGTGACGCCCTATGCGGATGATTTCAGCGTCGATTGGGATGCGCTGGCCGAGGTGATCGAATACCTGGTCGAGAATGGCGTGCACGGTCTGATCTCGGGCGGGTCCACGGGCGAAAACTATGCCCAGACCGTTGATGAAAGGCTGGAACTGGCGCGTTTCACTCACCAGCGATTGAAGGGTCGTCTGCCTTTGGTGGTCGGGACCGGCGCGATGTTGACGCCGGATTCGATCGCGTTTGCCCAAGGCGCGCGCCAGATCGGGGCCGATGCCATCCTGCTGGCCAGCCCGCCCTATTCGGTGCCGACGGACCGGGAAAACGCCCTGAATGCGCTGGCCATCGACAAGGCGGCCGATTTGCCGGTGATGCTGTACAACTATCCGCACCGCACCGGCACGATGATGGGGGCCGAGTTCCTCGACCGTGTGGGGCGCAGCCGCAATTTCTGCGGCATCAAGGAAAGCTCGGGCGACATCAACCGTGTACACATGCTGGCGCGGGACTATCCGCATATCCAGCTGGGCTGCGGCATGGACGATCAGGCGCTGGAATTCTTCGCCTGGGGCGCGCCGTTCTGGGTCTGTGGCGGGTCGAATTTTCTGCCGCGCGAGCATGTGGCGCTGTATGAGACCTGCGTGCTGAAGGGCGACTTCGCCAAAGGCCGCCGGATCATGTCGGCGCTGATGCCATTGATGCGAGTGCTCGAACAGGGCGGTAAGTTCATCCAGACCATCAAGCATGGGGTCACGATGAACGGCATCCCGGCGGGCGCGGTTCGGCCGCCTCTGAAGGGGCTGAACAAGGATGACAAGCGCGCACTGGAACAGGTGACCCGGGTGCTGAAACGCAAGATCGCAGACATCATGGTGGAGGGCTGAGGCATGGACTTGCTGACACGGGACGAATACGCATCCATCGCCGCCGGGCTGGACCTGCCCACCGGCGCCTTCATCGACGGCGGCTATCGCCCGGCGATCTCGGGCGCGGTGTTTCCGACGGTGAACCCGGCCACCGGCGCGGTGCTGACCGAGGTCGCGGCCTGCGCCGCCGCCGATGTGGACCTGGCCGTGGAAAAGGCGCGCGGGTCCTTCGACGACGGCCGCTGGTCGCGCCTGCATCCATCGGCGCGCAAGGATGTGTTGATCCGCCTGGCCAAGCTGATGACCCGCAATGCCCGCGAACTGGCGGTGATGGAGAGCATCGACAGCGGCAAGACCATCTTTGACTGCGAAACCGTGGATGTGCCCGAGGCGGTCCACTGCCTGAAATGGCACGCCGAGGCGATCGACAAGATTTACGATCAAGTCGCGCCTGCCAGCGACGACCACATCGCGATGATCCTACGCGAACCGATCGGGGTGGTGGGGCTGGTGCTGCCGTGGAACTTCCCCTTGCTGATGCTGGCCTGGAAGATCGGCCCGGCGCTGGCGGCCGGGTGCTCGGTTGTTGTGAAGCCGGCGATGGAAACCCCGCTGACCGCCCTGCGCCTGGCCGAACTGGCGGCCGAGGCCGGGCTGCCGCGCGGGGTTCTGAACGTGGTTCCAGGCGATGGCGCCGAGGTGGGCGAACCCATCGGGCGGCACATGGATATCGACATGGTGTCCTTCACCGGTTCGACCGTGACGGGCAAGAAATTCCTGTCCTATGCCGCCGAAAGCAACGCCAAGGAGGTGGTGCTGGAGATGGGCGGCAAGAACCCGGCCATCGTGATGGAGGATGCCGAGAACCTCGACCGGGTTGCAGCCCATGTGGTGAACGGAGCGTTCTGGAACATGGGCGAGAATTGCTCGGCCACGTCACGCCTGATCGTGCATCGTGCGGTCAAACCCGAGTTGCTGGAGCGCATCGCTCATCACGCCCGTCAGTGGACTGTGGGCGACCCGCTGGACCCTGCAACCCGGCTGGGCGCGCTGGTCAGCAAAGACCATTTCAACAAGGTCTGCGGCTATCTCGACAAGGCGCCGTCAGTTCTTCTGGGCGGCAAGGCTGAAAACGGGTTCGTCGAGGCAGCCGTGGTCGAGCTTCCGGACAATGACACGCCGCTGGCGCGCGAGGAGATCTTTGGGCCCGTTCTGTCGGTGATCGAGGTCGCGGGGTTCGACGAGGCCATCGCGATGGCCAATGACACGCCATATGGACTGTGCGCGTCGCTGTTCACCGCCAATGCCAAGCGCGCCCTGCGCGGCGCCCGCGCGATCCGGGCCGGGACCGTGACGGTGAACAGCTTTGGCGAGGGCGACATCTCGACCCCGTTCGGCGGCTACAAGCAGTCGGGCTTTGGCGGGCGGGACAACGGGCTGCACGCGCATGACCAGTACACGCAGCTGAAGACGCTGTGGATCGACCTGTCTGATGATGCCGACGAGGCGGTGGATTGACGCGGTTCACCGCTTGCCGCCTACCGCTGCAGCGCGGCCCGGCGGCGTGGAATGCCCTGCTGGGCCCGCAACCTCCCGCGCGGCAGCTTTCGGACAATATCACCGCAGATTTCACCATCGTGGGCGCCGGTTTTGCCGGGCTGTCTGCGGCGCGGCGTCTGAGGCAGCTGGTGCCGGATGCGCGGATCGTGGTGCTTGAAGCCGGACGCGTGGCCGAAGGCGCGGCGGGGCGCAACTCGGGCTTCATGATCGATCTGCCGCATGATCTGGCCTCGGACGACTATGCCGGGGCGGGTGATGACCGGGTGATGATCGGACTGAACCGTCAAGCCATCGCGTTTGCCCGCGCGGCGGTCGAGGACTACGGAATCGACCCCAACTATTTCGATCCGGCGGGCAAAGTGAACGGCGCGGCCAGCCCAGCGGGACATGCGCACAACCAAACCTATGCCCGCCATCTGGACAGCCTCGGTGAGCGGTCCGAGTTGCTGGACCGGCAGCAGATGCAGGAACTCACCGGGTCCGGGCATTATGTGTCGGGGCTGTACACGCCGGGCACGGTCATGCTGCAGCCGGCGGGCTATGTGCGCGGTTTGGCGGCGGGTTTGGCGGCCGATGGGGTGCAGATTTTTGCAAACAGTGCGGTCACTGGGTTCCAGCGCGACGGGGCGGGCTGGCGCGTGCAGACGGCGCTCGGGCAGGTCTCGACCGGCCGGCTGATCCTGTCGGTCAACGGTCACCTGGAAAGTTTCGGGGTGGAACGTGGCCGGCTGATGCAGCTGTTTCTGTTCGCGGCGATGACGCGCGAACTGGAGGCCGATGCGCTGGCCCGGTTGGGCGGCCAGCCGCGCTGGGGCGTGACCCCGTCCGATCCGATGGGCACCACCATGCGCCGGATCGACACCGGGCAGGGCGGCAACCGGATCATCACCCGCACCTGCGCCGTGCTGCGCCCGGGCATGGAGGCGCGGGCAGCGGACCTGCGGCGCGCGGCTGCGGTGATGCGGCGCAAATTCGACCGGCGCTTCCCGCCGTTGCGCGGCATCTCGATGGAGTACGAATGGTCCGGCCATCTGTGCCTGAGCCTGAATGGCGTCTCGGTCACCCGCGAGATCGAGACCGGCGTTTATTCCGCCTGCGTCCAGAACGGGTTGGGCACAGCGCGCGGCACCCTGACCGGGATCGCCGCGGCCGAGTTGGCCTGTGGCGTGCGGTCCGGGATCAGCGATCATTTCGGTGCCGAGGACCGTCCCAAACGCCTGCCGCCCAGGCCGTTGTCTGAGATCGGTGCCAACATGGTGCTGCGCTGGAATGAATGGCGCGCGCGCGACGAATGAAAAAGGCCCGCCTGACAGGCAGGCGGGCAAGTGGAGTGTTTCCTAATAGTGCTGGTTCAATTCGTCGGCGGCGGGAATTTCCCGCTCGCGCCGGGCGATGTAGTCGCGCAGCGCCTCGTCGGTGGCCGGGTCCAGGCGGGGCTCTTGATACTCGGCCAACAGCTTGCGGGCGTGGTTCAAGGCGCGCTCGGTGATTTCGATCTCGCCCTCGGCCACCCATTGCTCGATCGAGTTGTTGTCGAACAGTTCGGGCATGAAGAACGCCTCCTGAAAGTTCTCATGCGTGTGCGGATGGCCCAGATAGTGCCCGCCGGGGCCGATATCGGATACGGCGGCAACGGCCTCGTCGAAATCGTGCCATTTCGGGCCCTCGGCCATGCGGTAGGCCATGGCGCATTGCTCGGCATCAACAACGAACTTGGCGGTTGAACAATGCATCCCGGCCTCGTTCCAGCCCGCCGAATGCCAGATATAGTTGGCCCCGGCATGGATCACCGCCGACAGCGTGGTGGCGGATTCGTAGCCTGCCTGCGCATCGAATGTCTTGGCCCCGCCCAACGTGTTCGAGCTGCGCCAGGGCACGCCGTAGTGCCGGGCCATCTGGCCGATCATGAAGTTCATGAGGCTGATCTCGGGCGTGCCCGCCATCGGCGCGCCGGATTTCATGCTGACGGTCGACAGGTAGTGCCCGTAGATCGCGGGACAGCCGCGCCGGATCACCTGCGTATAGGCCAGCGCGCTCAGCGCCTCGGCGTTCAGCTGCGCGACCGTCGCCGGCACGCTGGCCGGCGTGTTAGCCCCGCCCAGTACAAAGGGCGAGCACAGCACCGGCTGATTGCGGCGGCAGAAGGCGCGCATCGCCCCCAGCATGGTCTCGTCCCAGACCAGCGGCGAGTTGCCGTTGCAGTTGCCGGTGGTGACGGGGTGATCCTCCATGAACTCTGCGCCGAACAGGATCGCGCACATCTCCATCACGTCTTCGGCGTTTTTGGGCGAGGTGGTCATGCCCATGAAGGTCTTGTCAGAATATTTCATCGACGAATAGGTGATGCGCAGGTGGCGCTGGCTGATCGGGTGATCATAGGGTTCCACGATGTGATGGGCGCTGGAATGCAGCGCGGGCAGCATGTGGCTGAGCTTGTGGAACATCGCCAGATCGTCCAGCGTCGGGTTGCGCCGCACGTCGTCCAGATCGCGCAGAAACGGCGCGCCTGTCATCGGGACGAAAATCGCGTGCGGACCGCCCAGGCGCACATTCTTGCGCGGGTCGCGGGCGTGATAGGTGAAATCCGAGGGGATCGTTGCGATCAAGTCGCGGACCAGCCCGCGATCAAGATACACCCGCTCGCCGTCGACTTTGGCTCCAGCCGCTTTCCAGTCGGCCAGCGCGATCGGGTCGCGGAACTGCACGCCCACGTTTTCGAGGATATCCATCGAGGCCGCGTCGATCCGCTCGACCTGTGATCCGTCCATCACCTGGCACAGCGGGATGTTGCGGGTCAGGCCCGGCAACATGTCAAAGCTGGGCGCGGTGCGCAGGGCGCGGCGGGCGGCGCGGCCTCCGGTGCGGACGCGGGTGGCGGTCTGGGTCATTCTGGGCCTCCTTTGACACCAGTCTGACCGCCGACCGTGGGCGCGACCTGCAGGATTGCGAAATACTGTTGCGGAATGCGACATCGAGCCCGTGCATTGCCCGCAACAACTGCTAAGCTGCGCTCCGCAGGATCAGGAACAATGCACAGAGCAGACCGAGAATGAATTCCGCCACATCTGAAACCGCCCGGCTTGAGGGTGAATACGACTATGTCATCATAGGCGCGGGTACCGCGGGCTGCGTGCTGGCCAACCGGCTGACCGAGGACCCCAAGACACGGGTTCTGCTGCTCGAGGCTGGCAAGTCGGACAATTACCATTGGGTCCACATCCCGGTGGGGTATCTGTACTGCATCGGCAATCCGCGCACCGACTGGATGATGAAAACCGCGCCCGAGCCGGGTCTGAACGGGCGGTCGCTGGTCTATCCGCGCGGCAAGGTGCTGGGCGGGTGCAGCTCGGTCAACGGGATGATCTACATGCGCGGGCAGGCGGCCGACTATGACCATTGGCGGCAGCTGGGCAACGCAGGCTGGGGCTGGGACGACGTGCTGCCCTATTTCCTGAAATCCGAAGATCACCACGCCGGCGACAGCGAAATGCACCGGTCCGGCGGCGCGTGGAAGGTTCAGAAACAGCGGCTGAGCTGGGAGATCCTGAAAGCCGTGCAGGACGGCGCGCGAGAGATCGGCATCCAGCCGCGTGCCGATTTCAATAACGGCAACAACGAAGGCTCGGGGTTTTTCGAGGTCAATCAGAAGAACGGCGTGCGCTGGAACACGGCCAAGGGATTTCTGCGCCCCGCGATGAAGCGGCCCAACCTGCGGGTCCTGACCGAGGCCGAGACTCTGGGCCTGATCCTCGAGGGCAAGGCCGTGCGCGGCGTACGCTTTGCGCGGGGGGGCACCGAATACCGCGCTGTGGCCGGGGCCGAAGTTCTGCTGGCGGCGGGGTCGATCAACTCGCCCAAGCTGCTGGAACTGTCGGGGATCGGCGACCCCCAGGTGCTGGCGGCGCACGGAATCGCGGTCCAGCATGAAAGCCCGGGCGTGGGGGCGAACCTGCAGGACCATCTGCAGATCCGCACCGTGTTCAAGGTGCAGAACGCCAAAACTCTGAACACCATGGCCAACAGCCTGTGGGGCAAGGCGCGCATCGCAGCGCAATACGCCCTGACCCGGTCGGGTCCGATGGCGATGGCGCCCAGCCAGTTCGGCATGTTCACCAAATCCGACCCGATGCTGGCCACGCCGGATCTGGAATATCACGTGCAGCCGCTGTCTACCGACCGGCTGGGCGATCCGCTGCATCCCTTTCCCGCGATCACCGTCTCTGTCTGCAATCTGCGGCCCGAAAGCCGGGGGCACTGCCACATCACCACGCCCGATCCGACGGCCCAGCCCGAGATCAGGTTGAATTACCTCTCGGCCGAGCGTGACCGGCAGGTGGCCGTCAAATCCGTGCAGCAGGCACGGCAGGTGATGGCGGCGCGGGCTCTGGCACCCTATAATCCGCAAGAGGTTCTGCCCGGCCCCGAGATCAACGACCAACAGGGTCTGCTGGATGCGGTGGGCGACATCGCCACCACGATCTTTCACCCGGTCGGTACCTGCCGTATGGGCAGTGACGCCGCCGCGGTGGTCGATCCACGGTTGCGCGTGCGGGGGCTGGAGGGGTTGCGGGTGGTCGATGCCTCGGTCATGCCGAAGATCGTGTCGGGCAATACCGCCTCGCCCGTGATCATGATCGCGGAAAAGGCTGCCGACATGATACGCGGACGGGCATGAGCGCGGGGCTTGCGCCTTGGCCCGTCGGACATAAATGACCGCCAGCCTCATCAACCGGAAAAGCTGAGCCGATGCAGGACACATTGATCTTTGAACGCCGGTCGCTGAACGCGGCAAAATGGGCCAGCCTGTTCATGGCGGGTGCCGGGGTTGTGGCCGGGTTGCTGGCAAACTCCGATGCGCTATTGCTGGACGGGCTGTTCTCGGGGCTCAATTTCGCAACAGCTGCGGTGGCGGGATGGGTCGCCGCCTCGATCCGACGGGCCCCGGACCAGAACCGCCCCTTCGGATACGAGATCGACGAATCCGTCTTCGTGATGTTTCGCAGCCTGCTGCTGTTCGGGATCATCTTGATGGCGGCTGGTTCGGCGGTGAACCGTCTGCTGGCCTATGCCAAGACGGGCGAAGCCGCGCCGGTGGTTCTGGAATGGATCCTGATCTATGCCGGGGCGATGGCGGCCATCTGTCTGACGCTGTTCGCCTATCACCGCTGGAACTGGCGCCGCACCGGCAAGACCAGCGATCTGCTGCGGGTCGAGGCCCGGGCCGCGATGGTCGACGGGGTGCTGAGCCTTGGGGCCGGGGCGGCGTTTTTCGCGATCAACCTGCTTGAGGGCGGGCCGCTTGCCGGTCTGGTTCCGGTGTCGGATGCGCTGGTGGTGTTGCTGCTGTGCTTGGCGCTGCTGCCGCAGCCCATCAAGGTGTTTCTGGGCGCGCTGCGCGATATCGTGGGTGTGGCGCTGCCGGCCGATGCCCGGGCCGAGATCATTGGGCAGGCCCGCCGGATCTGTGCAGACAGCCCGTTTCAGGTGCTGGATGTGGCGACGGTGCGCGGCGGGCGGGCACTGTTCCACCTTGTCTATCTGAAACCCGCCGAACCCGTGACGATCGAAGCCTTCGAGGCCGTCCGCGACCGGCTGGCCCAGGCCGCAAGCCCGGGCCGGGTCGCGTTGACGCTGGCCTCGGACCCGCCCTTTGGTCCGGCCCAGCGCGCTCAGTAATCGGCGACCAGCAGGAATTCGGGCGCGGTATCTTCTTCGATCGTGGCAAAGCGCGGGATCGGCTGCTCGAACACGTTGTCGGTGCGGTCGTCATTGACGGTCGAGACTTCGCCGATCAGACAATCGCCTTTTTCCGCCCAGAAGGCGTGCCAGATACCGGGCATCAGCGTGACGCTTTCGCCCGGTTTCAGGCGCAGATGCTCGCCGGGCTGGATGGTCACCGGGCAGGCGTCGCTGGGTACGGTGACGGGGGCGTCGCGGTCGATGCTGCCATCGGGGGCCGAGGCGTAGATCTCCATCACCAGATCGCCGCCGCCGCGGTTGATGATGTCCTCGGCCTTGACGATGTGGCGATGCATCGGCGACAGCTGCTTGTCACGCGAAATCAGCAGCTTCTCGGCATAGAGCATGCCCCGTCCTGCGCTCAGGTCCTTTTCGTCGCCATTGCGCAGGGTGAACAGGAACAGGCCCAGCTCGTCGAACTTGCCCTGGCCGTAATCGGTGATGTCCCAGCCAAGGCCGCGGGCGCGGATGCCGGCGGCCTGCGGGCTGCGCATCTGCACGGGCGTCCAGTTGGCAAAGGGCGGCAGGGCAAAGCCGAACGAGTTGATGAAGGCCTGCGCCTCGGCCTTGATGCGGTTGATCTCGGATCGTTTCATATTGGTGCTTTCGATGAATTACAGCTCGTGAGCCCAGGGCGGGTTGGCCCCGGCGCGGGATACGGTGACGGCGGCGACCTTGCCGCCAAGTTCCAGCGCGGTGCGCAGGTCGTCGGGCGAGATCGCACGGAGCGCCTGTTTGGTCAGCAGCCCGGCGCGGTGCAGTTGCGCCAACACCCCGGCGTTGAACGTGTCGCCCGCGCCCACCGTATCGACCACCTGAACCGGCGTGACCGGCACCGAAACCGTGCGGCCATCGGCCAGATACCCGGTCGCGCCCCGGCTGCCGCGGGTGACGATGACCACGGCGGGGCCGGCCTGCAGCAGCAGCGGCACTTTTTCCTCCAGCGTTTCAGGGCCGGGGACGATCCAGTCCAGATCTTCGTCCGAGACCTTGACGATGTCGGCCTGCGCGATCATCCGGTTCAGCCGGGTGCGATAGCGGGTCTGGTCCTGGATGAAGCCGGGGCGGATGTTGGGGTCGATCATCACCGCGCGCTCGGCCCCGTGGCGGTCCAGCAGGGCGGCATAGGCATCGGCGCAGGGCTCGCAGGCCAGGCTGATGCCGCCGAAATACAGCGCCGAGGTCGCGGTCAACTGGTCCGGCATGTCCTCGGGGCGCAGCATCCGCCCGGCCGAGTTTTCATCGACGAAGGTATAGGTGGCGTGCCCGTCCTGCAGCTGCACGAAGGCCAGCGTGGTCGGACGGTCCGATAGAACAACCTGCGAGCCATCCACATGACTGTCTTTCAGGGCCTGCGCCAGTTGCTCGCCGAACATGTCGCTCGACAACCCGGTCAGCATTCCGGCAGGCGCATCCAGCCGGCCCAAGGCGATGGCGGTATTGAACACCGCCCCGCCCGAATGCGGCACGAAACCTTGCGCGCCCGAAACCGTCGGCTCTGCGATCATGTCGATCAGGGCCTCGCCACAGCACAGGATCATGTCCCGGCTCCTTCCTTCTGCAAAGATCAGGCGGTGAGTTTACCGCGCGAGCGCATTTTTGCAGAAGTTGTTAGCGCCAACAATGCCAAATTCGGCCTGTTCCGACACATAAACGCCAAAGCCCTGCCGCAGCGCGTCGAACCGGCCTCCGGCGTTGAAGGCCGCCAGGAAGTCGTCGCCGAACAACCAGCGGTTCTTCTCGGCCACGCCGCCCACCAAGAAGACGCCGCCTGTGGGCATCACGGTCACGGCCATGTCGCCCATCACGGCGCCCAGATGGGTGGTGAAGATCTGCGCGGCGCGCATGGCGAGCGGATCGGACCCGTCGCGCGCGGCCTGCAGGATGTCCTTGGCGGGTAGGTCTGGCGTGTCGGGTTGGCCAGCGGCCATGCCCGCGGCGCGGTACAGGATCGGCAGGCCCGTACCGCTGAGGAACATCTCGGCCTCGAGCGTCAGGCAGTCGCCAAAGAAACACTCGGGCGCGATCCGGCGGGCGGCTTCGAACACGTCCACCTCGTCGCGGGTGCGGGGTGACAGGCCGACATGGCCGCCCTCGCCCGAGACGGTGTGATAGTGGCCTTCGGAATACAAAAGCGCGCCGACGCCCAGCCCGGTGCCGGGGCCAACCACCAGTCGAGTGCCCGTGGGCGGGGTCGGGTCGCCCTGCAGGGCCTGCACGTCATCGCCCGTGATCTCGGCCACCGACCACGCGGCGGCGGTGAAGTCGTTGATGACAAAGGTGTGGTCCGCGCCGGTGGCCGTGGCGATGTCAGCCTCGGACAGATCCAGATTGGCATTGGTCAGGCGGATCGTGCCATTGCGCACCGGGCCTGCGCCCGCGGCGACCACGGCGCGCGGCGGCGTTCCGATCTCGGCGCACAGGTCGTGCAGAGCGGCCAGAAACTCGGGCAGGGTGCCGGTGGGCGATTTGCGCAGATCGGTGAGCGTGCCATTGGTGACGACCCCCAGCCGCGTGTTGGTGCCGCCGATATCGGCCACCAGGTTCCAGTGGTCGTGCATCGCGCCCCTGGGCTGCGCCATCGGAACCGAGACCGGATCGCCCTTGGCCAAGGCGGCCTGGACCGCTCGGAACGAGGCCTTGGGGCGCCGTTCCAGCGTGTCGAAATCGACATCGACCAGGCCGAACCGCTTTTCGTATCCCAGCGCCCATTCGTAATTGTCCAGCAGCGACCAGATGAAATAGCCCTTGACCGGAACGCCCTGATCCAGCGCGTCCTGCACCGCCGCCAGATGCTGATTCAGATAGTCGATGCGGTCGTCATCCTGCTGCCGCTCGGGGCTGGCCATGCCGTTTTCGGTGACATAGATCGGCAGATCGCCCGTGTAGTCCCGGGCCGTACGGGTCAGGAACCGGGTCAGCGCGCTTGGCTCGATCTCCCACCCCATCTGCGTCTTGGGCAGGGGGCCGGGGACCTCTTGCAGGCTGGGCCAGGGCGTGTCGGCGGGCGCGATCAGCTTGCGGGTATAGTAGTTCAGCCCGCACCAGTCGACCGGGGTGCCGATCGTGTCGAAATCATCCTGCCATCCGTCGGGCAGGTGGGCCTGCAGCCCCTGCAGGACATTCTCGGGGTAGGCCTTGTTGAACACGCCGCCCAGGAAGAACCGGTTGTAGATGCCGTCATACAGATCGGCGGCCGCGCGGGCCTCGGGGGTGTCATCGGCGGGTTCGGCCCATTCCAGGTTGAACACCGCGCCCAGGTTCGACATGCCAAGGCCCCGCATTGCCTGAATCGCGCGGCCGTGGGCCAGAAGGACGTGATGCATGGCGCGGGCCGTGGCACGGATGTCGCGCAGGCCGGGGGCGTGGTGGCCTTCGAAATGGCTCAGCCAGCTGACGCACCAGGGCTCGTTGATCGGGGCGACGCTGTACATGCGGTCGCCGATGCGGCCCATGATGATCTCGGTGAAATCGGCGAACCAGTCGGCGATGTCGCGGTTGCGCCAGCCGCCCAGATCGGCCAGCGCCGAGGGCAGCTCCCAATGATACAGGGTGGCGCAGGGGCGGATGCCGCGTTCCAGCAGGGCGTCGGCCAGCCGGTCATAATAGTCCAGCCCAGCCTGGTTCACCGGCCCGCGCCCTTCGGGCAGCACGCGCGCCCAGCTGGTGGAAAAGCGATAGCAATCGAACCCGGCCTCGCGGATCAGGTCGAAATCCTGTTCGAACCGGTGCAGGTGGTCGCAGGCGAGATCGCCGTTTTCGGCGCGCACTACGTTGCCGGGCGTGGCCGCGAAACTGTCCCAATGGGTCGGGCCGGCGCCGCCCTGTGCGTGGCCTTCGATCTGATAGGCCGAGGTTGCGACACCAAAGAGGAAGTCTTTGGGGAAATCAGCGCGGGTATATTTCATGTTCAGAACCTGTTGGGGGCGGGACCGGTCGAGCCGCCGACTACCAGTTCGGCCTCGAGCAATCTAGTCTTGGCCGGGTCGTGGGGCGCGCGGATGCGCTCGATCAGCATCTCGGCGGCCAGTTCGCCGGCGTGGCGCACCGAAGACCGGGTGGCCGTAAAGATCGGAACGTCCTGCCCGTTCTTCAGATAGGACAGGTCATCGTCATGGGCGATTACCGAAACATCGCGGCCCATTTTCAGTCCGGCCTCGTCCAGCGCGCGCCGCACTCCGATGGCCGAGATCATCGACGAGGTCAGGATCGCGGTCGGCGGATCGTCGAGTCGCAGCATGTCGCGGGTTTCGTGATGGCCATAGACTTCGGTCATCTCGGCGCTGCGCATCAGGGCCGGGTCGGGCGACAGACCGGCCTGTTTCAGCGCCTCGAGGTACCCGTCGCGGCGCCTTTGGGCAAAGTCCATGTCTTCCAGACCGTTGATCAGCGCGATCCTCCTGTGGCCCAGGTCGATCAGAAAGCGGGTCGCGCGCAGGAACGAGCTTTTGTTGTTCACGTCTATCCAGTCATAGGGCACGCTGACGCTGGTCGACCGGCCATGCACGATGAACGGCACCTGCATGCGGGTCAGAACCTCGATCCGCGGCTCGTTCACCTTGGGGCCCTGCAGCACCACGCCGTCGACCGCACCGCGTTGGAACAGGCTGCGATAGGCGTCTTCGATCGAGGTGTCGTCGGCATTGGTGAACATCATGTCGTAGCCGTGCTCGGCATATTTCTTGACCGCGCCGGCGACGAAATCGCCGAAGATCGGGTTTACCATCTCGTGGCGCGACGAGCTTGGGATCACGTGGCCGATCACCATCGACCGACCCGTCGCCAGCCCCTTGGCGCGGGCGTTCGGCCGATAGCCATGTTTGGCCGCCGCCGCCTGAACCCGCATGCGAGTCTCTTCATTCACCTCCGGGTAACCGTTCAGCGCGCGGCTGACCGTCGTCTGTGACAGACCCAGGATCTGAGAGAGCTGTTTGAGGTTCATAGCGGTTTCAAAACGCTTTCAATGCTTGTGTGCGCCCTGTTGTGTGGGGATTTGCTGCTTGCGTCAAGTTGTTTTGCCATTATCCGCGATATGCCAGGAAAACATGGACGCTGTCTGCCTGCACCGAAATCTAGTCATTGACAGGGCCAACATGTTAGCGGATAACGGCCGCATTCAAAGCGCTTTGAAAACTGAGTCTCACACGCGCGGATACAGTTGGGAGGAAAATCAATGAAACACTCGCTTTTGGCAGGTGCGGCCATGGTCGCCCTGATGGCGGGCGCGGCACAGGCCGAAAAGGTCACCGTGTTCGGCCCATGGCTTGGTCCGGACCAGGAAAATGTCGAAAAGGTTTTGGACGGATTTGCCGCTGCCACCGGTCATGAATATGCCTATGTCGGGTCGGACAGCTTCGAGCAGCAGATCCGCATCGACGCCGAGGCCGGGTCGGCCCCGAACATCGCCGTGTTCCCCCAGCCTGGTCTGGCGGCCGACATGGCCAAGGCCGGGTTTCTGACACCGCTTGCTGACGGGACCGCCGACTGGATCCGGGACAACTATGCAGCGGGCCAGTCCTGGGTCGATCTGGGCACCTATGCCGGCCCGGACGGCCAAGATCATCTCTACGGCTTCTTCTACAAGGTCGATGTGAAATCGCTGGTCTGGTACGTGCCCGAGAATTTCGAGGACGCGGGATATGAAGTTCCGACCACGATGGAAGAGCTCAAAGCCCTGACCGACCAGATCGTCGCCGATGGCGGCACGCCCTGGTGCATCGGTCTGGGGTCGGGTGGCGCAACTGGCTGGCCTGCAACCGACTGGGTCGAGGATATGATGCTGCGCACCCAATCCCCCGAGGATTATGACGCGTGGGTTGCCAACGAGCTGAAGTTCAACGATCCCAAGGTCGTGGCCGCGATCGAGGAATTCGGCGCATTCGCCCGCAATGACGAGTACGTCGCCGGTGGGGCCGGTGCGGTTGCAACCACGGATTTCCGCGACAGCCCCAAAGGCATGTTCAGCTCGCCGCCGCAGTGCTACATGCACCGTCAGGCCTCGTTCATCCCGGCTTTCTTCCCCGAAGGCACGGTCGTGGGTGAAGATGCCGATTTCTTCTACTTCCCGGCTTATGAAAGCAAGGATCTGGGCAGCCCGGTACTGGGCGCTGGCACCCTGTGGGCGATCACCAATGACAGCCCCGCCGCGCATGACCTGATCGCCTATCTGCAGACGCCAGAGGCGCATGAGACCTGGATGGCGCTCAGCGGCTTTTTGACCCCGCACAAGGGTGTCGACACCTCGGCCTTCTCGGATCCGACACTGAAGAAAATGAACGACATTCTTCTGGGTGCGACCACCTTCCGCTTTGACGGGTCCGACCTGATGCCGGGTGCGGTTGGCGCAGGCACGTTCTGGACGGGCATGGTCGACTATGCCGGTGGCAAACCCGCGCAAGACGTGGCGGACGAGATCCAGGCGTCTTGGGACGCGATCCAGTAAAGCCATGAAACCGGGCAATCCGACCTCCGGGTTGCCCGACCCATTGTCGCCAGGGAGGGTGACATGCATCCCGCATTGCAAGGTCTGCTGACGATCGCCATCGGCGTATCCGGCTGCGTTGGGTACTTCTACCTGTCCAACCAGTTTCTGGACAAGGTTCTGTTCCCGCCGCGCGGCCCGAACGCCGGACGCAACATCAATCGGGCAAACATGGTCCGGCCATGGTTGTTTCTTTTGCCCGCTCTGGTCGCGCTGGGGCTGTACCTGGCCTACCCTGTGGTGGAAACGCTACGCCTGTCCCTGACCGACCGGGTGCCCGGCGGCGGATACGAGTGGGTGGGTCTGGACAACTACGCCCAGATGATGGGAGAGCCCAAATTCTGGGAAGCGATGCGCAACAACATGCTGTGGCTGATCGTGGTCCCGGCGCTTTCGACAGCATTTGGCCTGTTGGTCGCCCAGCTGACCGACCGCATCCGATGGGGCAATGTCGCCAAATCTCTGATCTTCATGCCGATGGCGATCTCGTTCGTGGGCGCATCGGTGATCTGGAAGCTTGTCTATGACACCCGCCCGGTCGAGCAGGACCAGATCGGCATGCTGAATGCCCTGTACATCTTCTTTGGCGGAACCGACCCGCAGACCTGGCTGACGATTCCGTTCTGGAACAATTTCTTCCTGATGATCGTGCTGGTCTGGATTCAGACGGGCTTTGCCATGGTGATCCTGTCGGCGGCCCTGCGCGGCATTCCCGAAGAAACGGTCGAAGCCGCCATTCTGGATGGCGCCAGCCCGTTCCAGATCTTCTTCAAGATCAAGGTGCCGCAGATCAAGACCACGATTCTGGTTGTGTGGACCACGATCACCATCGTCGTGCTGAAGGTGTTCGACATCGTTTTCGCCATGACCAACGGCCAGTGGGAGACACAGGTCTTGGCCAACTACATGTTCGACAAGCTGTTCCGCGCCAATGACTGGGGCGTGGGTTCGGCCTCGGCCATGGTCATCATGCTGCTGGTGACCCCGATCCTTGTTTGGAACGTGCGCAACGCGCGCAAGGAAATGGAATAGGAGGGCGCGTCATGAGTGAGATCGCAGGAACCCGCCCGGCGCTCAGATGGGCCGTACATGCCTCGGTTCTGTTTCTGGTGGTGCTGTGGGTGGTGCCCACGCTGGGCCTGTTCATCTCGTCGTTTCGCACGGCGGACCAGATCGCGACCAGCGGCTGGTGGCGGGCGATTTTCCCGTCCGAGCAGAACCTGACGCTGCGCAGCGCCGCGCCCGACACCCAGATGCAGAAAAACGGCCTGTATGTGATCGAGGGCAACCTGTTCGACGCCGGAACCAAGGCGCGCATCTCGAAATGGGGCATCAGCTCGCGCGAGATCGATGCGTTTGAGCCGGGCCAGACCGCCGAACTGCGCAAGGGCGGTACGATCACCGTTCAGGCCAATGGCGACTACCGGATGGAGAACACCCAAGCATTCACCGGCAGCCGTGGGTCGCGCGTCTTCGTGACCGCCGAGTTGCCGCCCGAGTTCACGCTGGACAACTACCACAAGGTCCTGCTGGCCGAGGACAGCACTGACAGCATGGCCAAGGCGTTCTTCAACACGTTGACGGTCACGATTCCGGCCACGATCATTCCGATCCTGGTGGCGGCTTTCGCGGCCTATGCGCTGGCCTGGATGGATTTCCCGGGCCGTGCGCTGTTGATCGCCGCGGTGGTCGGTCTGCTGGTGGTTCCCTTGCAGTTGGCGCTGATCCCGCTGCTGAAATTCCACCTGAACATAGGCATCGGCAAAGGGTATCTGGGCGTCTGGCTGGCCCATACCGGCTTTGGCATGCCGCTGGCGATCTATCTTCTGCGCAACTACATGGCCGGGCTGCCCCGCGACCTGATCGAGAATGCGCGGGTCGATGGCGCCACCGAATTTCAAATCTTCACCAAGCTGATCCTGCCGCTGAGCTTTCCGGCGCTGGCCTCGTTCGCCATCTTCCAGTTCCTGTGGACATGGAACGACCTGCTGGTGGCCAAGGTGTTCCTGATCGACGCATCCGGCGAGACTACCGTGATGACCAACAGTATCGTCGAGCTTCTGGGCACCCGTGGCGGCAACTGGGAAATCCTGGCCACGGCCGCATTCGTGTCGATCGCGGTGCCGCTGGTCGTCTTCTTTGCAATGCAGAAATACCTGGTCCGCGGATTGCTGGCCGGTTCAGTCAAATAAGGGCGTGTGATGAACGTGCAGAACAACGTGGACCTCAAGCATTCAACCAAGACGGCGTCCGACTGGTGGCGCGGCGGCGTGATCTATCAGATCTACCCGCGCAGCTTTCAGGACAGCAACGGCGACGGCATCGGAGACCTGCGGGGCATTACCCAGCGGCTGGATTACATCGCCGGTCTGGGGGTCGATGCGATCTGGATCTCGCCCTTCTTCAAGTCGCCGATGAAGGATTTCGGGTACGATGTCAGCGACTATCGCGCCATCGATCCGATGTTCGGCACGATGGAGGATTTCCAGACGTTGCTGGACCGCGCCCATGGTCTGGGTCTGCGGGTGATGATCGACCTGGTTCTGTCGCATACCTCGGACCAGCATCCGTGGTTCGTCGAAAGCCGCAGCAATCGCGAGAACCCCAAGGCCGACTGGTACGTCTGGGCCGACCCCAAGCCTGACGGGACCCCTCCCAACAACTGGCTGTCGATCTTCGGCGGCTCGGCCTGGCAGTGGGATACGCGCCGGCAGCAGTACTACCTGCACAACTTCCTGACCTCGCAGCCGGACCTGAATTTCCACAACCCCGACGTGCAGGACGCGCTGCTGGACGTGGCGCGGTTCTGGCTGGACATGGGCGTTGACGGGTTCCGGCTGGACACGATCAACTTCTACTTCCACGACGCGCAACTGCGCGACAACCCGGCGCTGCCGCTGGATCAGCGCAACGCAACCATCGCGCCGATGGTCAACCCCTACAACCATCAGGACCACCTGTATTCCAAGAGCCAGCCGGAAAACATCGCCTTCCTTGAACGGCTGCGCGCTCTGACCGATCAATATGACGGCCGCGCCTGTCTGGGCGAGGTTGGCGACGCACAGCGCGGGCTCGAGATCATGGGCGAATACACCCGTGGCGACAAGCGCATGCACATGTGCTATGCCTTTGAATTTCTGGAAAAACGCCGCCTGACGGCCGAATACACCAAGCACGTGTTCGACCAGCTTCTGTCCAAGGCCGGCGACGCCTGGCCGTGCTGGGCGTTCTCCAACCACGACGTACAGCGCCACGCCTCGCGCTGGGATCTGGACGAGGCCGGCATCCGGCAGCACGCGGTTCTGATGATGTGCCTGCGCGGCTCGGCCTGCCTGTATCAGGGCGAAGAGCTGGGCCTGCCCGAGGCCGACGTGCCCTTTGAGCACCTGCAGGACCCCTATGGCATCGAGTTCTGGCCTGAATACAAGGGCCGCGACGGCTGCCGCACGCCCATGGTCTGGGCTGCGCAGTACGAACAGTCGGGCTTTACCACCGGTGCGCCCTGGCTGCCCGTCAGCACCGCGCAGGCCGAGCGCGCCGTGGACCGGATGGACGCCGACCCGCAGTCGGTGCTGAACCACTATCGCCGTGCTATCGCTTTGCGCCATGAATATCCGGCGCTGATGTATGGCACCCAGGCCGACATGCGCGAAACCGGCCCGATCCTCAGCTTCCTGCGTGAGGATGACAGCCAGCAAGTGTTCTGCGCCTTCAACCTGGGCGATGGCGCCGCGGAAATCGACCTGCCAGACGGCAACTGGCGCTGCATCGGTCAGGATCTGGGCGCAGTTGAGGCGCAGGGCTGCGCTACGCTGGCGCCCTCGCAATTCCGCCTGATGGTCCGAGAGAAAGGGTAACCCATGTCCGAGCTCAAGCTGACCGATGTCGCCAAGACCTATGGCAATGTCGATGTCCTGAAGGACATCAACCTCGAGATCGAGCGCGGCGAATTGATCGTGTTCGTCGGCCCCTCGGGCTGCGGCAAGTCCACCCTGCTGCGGATGATCGCGGGGCTGGAACGCATTTCGGGCGGGACGCTGGAGATCGAGGGGCAGGTGATGAACGACGTGCCCCCGGCACAGCGCGGCATCGCCATGGTGTTCCAAAGCTACGCGCTGTATCCGCATATGACCGTGCGCGAGAACATGGCCTTTGCTCTGAAAATCGCCAAGATGCCCGCCGATCAGATCGACGCGGCGGTGAACCGCGCGGCGCAGATCCTGCAGCTTGAACCGTTTCTGGACCGGCTGCCCAAGGCCCTGTCGGGCGGTCAGCGTCAGCGGGTCGCCATCGGCCGGGCCATCGTGCGCGACCCCAAGGTCTATCTGTTCGACGAGCCACTGTCGAACCTGGATGCCGCCCTGCGGGTGGCCACGCGGATCGAGATCGCGCGCCTGAAAGAGGCGATGCCTGACAGCACGATGATCTATGTCACTCACGACCAGGTCGAGGCAATGACCCTGGCCAGCCGGATCGTGGTTCTGGCCAACAAGGGCATCGCGCAGGTCGGCACGCCGCTGGAGCTGTACGAGACGCCCGACAACGAATTCGTGGCCCAGTTCATCGGCTCGCCCGCCATGAACCTGCTGCCGGGCACGATCACCGGCACCGGCGCCACCACGACCGTCGCGCTGGATTCCGGCGGCACGGCGGTGTCGGCCATCCCGACACGGGACGCCGACGCCGGCAAGAAGGTCAATGTGGGCGTCCGGCCCGAGGATCTGGTGGTCGCGGAAGGTGACCCCATCCTGACCGGGACCGTGGACTTTACCGAAGCATTGGGCGAGGTGACGTTGCTCTATTTCGCGAAAGCCCCCGGCGCCGAGTCGGTGATCGGCAAACTGCCGGGCATCCATCGTGGCTTGCGTGGCCAGACGGTTTCGGTGACTGCCGCGCCGGAGAAGATCCACCTGTTCCATGACGGTCGGTCAATGCGCAAATAGCTCGGACCTCGTCGTGATTCTGGTCTGAATTTGTCGCAAATCGTTTTTTGCGGCTGAAATGATGCGCATAGATTAGGCGGATGCGCAAAAAATTCGCGTGATCTTCCTGTGTGACATGAGGCCAGTTCCGATGCGCCGCTAGGTATCGTCGGCCCTTTTGATATATGATCCTCGCGCGAATTCCAGCAGAGTCGCGCCCTGTTTGGGCGGGCTCCGGGCTTAGTCTTCCAAGGGAACTGGACCTAAGAATTTCGCAAACTGTCACTTTTTGGACTGACGGGGCGACCGCAAAACTCTAACGTGACGCACGGATAAAAAACAAAACTCAGTCCAAACACGGGAGAAACACGAATGACCAAATCGTCAAACTTCAGCCGTCGTACGGTGTTGAAAGGGGCCGGCGCCGCAGCGCTGGCGGCACCTCTGTACAGCAAAAGCGCCCTGGCATCTTCGGGCGAAGTCAACATCCTGATGTGGTCGGATTACCTGCCGCCCAGCTTCATCGAAGAGTTCGAAACCCTGACCGGGATCAAGGTGAACTACACCGGTATCGGTTCGAACGAAGAGATCATCAACAAGATGAAGGCCACCAAGGGCCAGGGCTTTGACATCGTTTCGCCGACCAACAACCGGTCGCTGCAGTGGGAGCCGCTGGAGCTTCTGCAGCCGTTCGACATGAACAGGGTTCCGATCGACAAGGTCAACCCGGCGATGGCCAAGATCGGCACCGATGCCTGGAACTTCGGTGACAGCGGCGCGCATTGGCTGCCGCATATCTGGGGTACCGAAGGCATAGCCTATCGGACCGACCTGTGGCTGCCCGAAGGCGACGCTCCGTCCTATGGTGACGTCTGGTCGGAAGAAAACGCCGGCAAGACCATGGGTCGCGCGCATTCGATGATGCTGGGCGCAGGCCTGTACATGGAGCGCATCGGCGAGATGGAGCCCGGCTCGGTTTGGGCCGCATATGGCGACGAAGACACCATGCGCAAGGTCTGGGGTCAAATCACCGACTGGTGCATCGCCCGCAAGGACCGGATCAAACTGATCTGGAACGACGCCGACACCCAGAAGAACGGCCTGCTGAACGAAGGGGTTGTCGTCGGACAGACTTGGGATGGCCCGCCGCTGGCACTGAAATCCGCGGGCGAACCGGTGCACTACCAGGCTCCGGTCGAGGGTGCGATGGCTTGGGTCGACGGCATGTCGATGCCGACCGGTGCAACCAATATCGACCAAGTCTACGCCTTCATCGACTTCGCCTATCAGGCCAAACCGGCCGGTGTCGCGATCGACAGCCACGGCTACAACTCGCCGGTTCTGGGTGCCGACCAGTATTCGGGCGACACCTACAAGAAGAACTTTGCCGAGGCCTATCCGGGCGACTCGCTGGCCAACCTGAACCCGTGGCCTGCCGAAGCACCTTGGTACGCCGAGACCCGGACCGAGTTCGTCAACAAGTTCAAGAGCGCCTGATCGCCTTGAGATCGCGCCCCTCGCGTTGTCGCGCGGGGGGCCTTTGGACCCCGCACGCGTTTGCCCCGCGTGACGGACAACGATGCGGTGCGGCCTGAAGCTGCATCACAGGGAGATACCAAAAATGAGTGCAGGGATCGGAGTCGATCTGGAAAACCTGTGGATCCGCTTTGGCGATTTTGTCGCTGTGCGAGATGCGAACGTGAACATCAACGGGGGCGATTTCTTTTCGTTCCTTGGGCCTTCGGGCTGCGGCAAGACCACGATCCTGCGCGCGGTGTCCGGGTTCCTGGAGCCCAGCGAAGGCAATGTGCTGATCGGTGGAAAGAACATGAAGGGCATCGGGCCGAACAAGCGCCCGACCGCGTTGATCTTCCAGAACCTTGCGCTGTTTCCGCTGATGAAGGTCTGGGAGAACATTACCTTTTCGATGGAGATCAAGGGCGCCAGCGCCGCCGAGCGCCGCAAACGCGCGGATGAGCTGCTGGACATGATCGCGCTGCCGGGTCAGGGCGACAAGCTGCCCAGCGAATTGTCGGGCGGCCAGCGCCAGCGTGTCGCCATCGCGCGCGCCCTGTGCGCCGAACCGGACGTGCTGCTGCTGGACGAACCGCTGTCGGCGCTGGACCTCAAGCTGCGCCAGCACATGCGCACCGAACTGCGCGAGATCCAGCAGCGTGTGGGCATCACCTTCATCTACATCACCCATGACCAGGGTGAGGCCCTGACCATGTCGGACAACATCGCCGTGATGCGCGCTGGCGTGATCGACCAGATCGCCGATGGCAAGACCATCTACAACGACCCGACAACCGCTTTTGCCGCCTCGTTCGTGGGCGAAAACAACGTCTTCCGCGGCAAGGTCAAAAGAGTGATGGGCGAAGAGGCCCTGATCTCGACCAACCGGTCCGGCGATCTGGTGGCGCGGATATCGACCGCCAATCAGGGCAAGTTGGCCGAAGGTGACGACGCCATGATGTTCATCCGACCCGAGGCGTTCTCGATTGCACCCGAGGGGACGAGCGGCGATCACTTCGTCACGGCGCGGGTAACCCACGAGGAATTCGAAGGCAACGTCTTCAACATCTTCACCGAAGGAGAGGGCGGCAAGGAGATCAAGGTCTCGATCCCGAACCACGGGCAGTCGTTTAAAGATCACACCGGGCAGAACATCACGCTGGAATACGAAACCCGCAACGCGGTTGTCGTTCCGGCGGGTGAGCTGGCTGCGGAATAAGGAGGCCCGACGATGCCTGGCTTCCTCAGGGACTTCTTCAACCACAACGGTTTCGGCATGGGGCTCGCGATTTTGGGACTTGTCCTGTTCTGGACGATCGGCCTGATCATCCTGCCGCAGCTGTCGATGCTGGACTTTTCCTTCCGTCCCAACCTGCCGCCCCCGGAAATCGGCGGCCCCAAGGACGTGTACACGCTGGAGAACTACAAATACCTGATCTACGGGCCGGAAGGCGGTAGCCAGTCCTACAACGCCGTTGATCTGCGCGTTTTCTTCCGGACGTTGATCGCCGCGGTCTGCGTGACGATCTTCAACCTGATCATTTGCTATCCGATTGCCTATTACCTGGGTCAGTCCAAGGGCAATCACATCCGTATCTTCGCGATCATGCTGATCATCCCCTATTGGATCAACGAGATCCTGCGTGCCTTTGCGCTGCGTATCATCTTCGGAGAGACGGGTGTTTTGAACACGCTGTTCGTCGGATTGGGGATCTGGGACACGCCGTTCGATTTCATTCGCAACGACATCGCGCTCTATGCGGGCCTCGGCTACGCGTACATCCTGCTGATGATCTTCCCGATGTACAACGTCATCGAAAGCCTGGATGGAAACCAGATCGAAGCGGCGCGCGACTTGGGCGCTCCGTGGTGGCGGATCCACTGGAGGGTGGTCATTCCCTATGCCAAGCCTGGCATCAGTTCTGGCTGTACGATGGTGTTCATGCTGTCGGCCGGTGCGCTGGCCGCACCTCAAATCCTGGGTGGGCCGTCCAGTCTGTGGTTCACGCAACTGATCTATCAGCAGTTCAATGACAACAACGACTGGCCACAAGGCGCAGCCTACGCCATCGTTCTGCTGGTCACCTGTATCCTGTTCGTGCTGGCAATGATGCGCCTGTTCAAGGTGAACATGGGGGATATCGGGAAATGAACATGTCCTTCCTCCGTATCAGCATCTGGGTCTATCTGGCGATCTTCTTCGCCTACCTGCTGGGTCCCCTGGTGATCATGTCGATCACCGCCTTCAACTCGTCCGGTTTCCCGCGCATGAGCCCGTGGGAATGCCTGACCTTCCAGTGGTTTGGCGAGTTGTTTCAGGACCAACGCATCCTGAACGGCATCAAGAACTCGTTGATCATCGGCGCGGGAACCGTGGTTCTGTCGGTGGCGATGGGCTTGGCCGGAGCGCTGATGTTGACCCAGATCTGGCCCAAGCTGCGCGCCACCTACTATACGATCATCATCGCTCCGATCCTGATCCCGGGCGTTGTTCTGGGTATCTCGACGCTGGTCTTCTGGGACCGGATCAACCGGATGCTGGGGCTGGGCGCCGACAGCTTTTTGTCGAACGGTATTTTCCTGACCGTGATTGGCCAATCCACCTTCATCGCCAGCTATTGCATGTTGGTTCTGGTGGCCCGGCTGCAGCGATATGACCTGGCGCTGACCGAGGCGGCACTGGACCTTGGCGCAACGCATGCACAGGCGTTTCGCAAGATCCTGCTCCCGTTCATGCGCCCGGCGATTGCTTCGGCGGCGGTGCTTGCGTTTCTTGCCTCGTTCGAGAACTACAACACCACCACCTTCACGTTCGGCGAATACCCGACACTGACAATCGAACTGGCTCAGAAGGTGCGCTACGGCATTACACCTGCGATTTCGGCGCTGGCCTTTATCATCGTGGCGCTGACCGTGTTCTTCGCCCTGTTGAACGAAGCCAAGTTGAAGCGTCAGGAACTGGTCGCTGCCGCGCGCAAGGAAGCCACGGTCGAGGAGCTGGCGGGCAAGATCAAGTTGCCCAGCTTTTTCTCGGGGAACATGGCGGCCGTGCTGCTGGTCATGTTTGCCGTGGCAACGATCACTGTCGTCGGGACGGCCATGGCCTACAACCCGGCCCAGTGCATCGCGGACGTCAAGGAAGAAAAGCGTCTGGAAGCCGAACAGCGCATTCAGGAATTGCGCAAGCAACGCGAGGAGCAGCGCAAGCAGCGCGAAGCCGAGCAAGGCGACGCGCAGCAATCCACGCCCAAACCGTCGAACAACAGCGGTTTTGGCAATGTGTTCGCTCCGAACACATTGGGTGGTCAGGACGACGAAAGCTCAGCCGAGCCTGACAATCAGCCTTCGGGCAACAGTGGGTTCGGCAACGTCTTCGATCCAAACAGTCTGAAGACCGACGAGTAGGAAAAAGCGCCTACCAGAGCACCACATCCGCCCGGTTCAGGTTCATTCCTGGCCGGGCGGATTGCGCTTCAGGATGGCGACCCCGCAGGCAGCGATGCTGTGGCCGTTCCAATCCACCGGTGTGGCGTTGTAGTTGATCAGGAAGTCATGGGTCGCGGTTTCGCGCCGCCGCAGGCCGGGCGGCATAGGGTGCAGGGTCAGCCCGACCTTCTGCGCGGCCATTCCAACGATCCGGTCCCACAGGTCTTCGTCCGGGAAGCCGGCCAGATACCAAAGCTGGTCACTGCCCTTCAGCGCCGGGGTTCCGTCCGCAAAGGTCAACAGATCGGGCGCGTCGCCTGTCAGCCACTCGACCCAGTGTTGCGCCGCTCCGCCGCCCTGAACCGGGCGGGTGATCTCGGGCGGCAGGGATTCCACCAGCGCCACGTCGCAGTCCAGCGCTTGCAGGCCAGGGCGGCCTTGGGCCGGGATCTGGAAATCAGCAGTGATTGCCCCGGTACGCGGGCCCAGAACCGTCAGTTTCGCGGCCGCCCGCAGGCGGTCGGCCAGCGCGTCGTCCAGCGTGGCCAGTCCGGGGGCGAGGATCAGATCATAGTCGGCGTCGTCCAAGCCCGAGGCCGGCACGACATCGACCGACAGCCCGGCGCGGCGCAGGGCGCGATAAGCGGAAAACACCAGCCGAAAATAGTTGAACCCAGCGCCCTGAGGCTGGGTCGCCCAGGCCCAGTCCGACGGGTAGTCGAACAGGATGGCCACCCGCGCCTGCACCGGTTCCACCGGTCCCAGCGCGGCCAGATCCGCGGCCGTCTGCTGCGCCTCGGCCAGACCGGGGGCGGGTTGGTTGTTCGGTGTCAGCAAGCCCGCGTGCATCTGTTCCTGCGCAAAAGGCGCCTGCCGCCAGCGGAAATAGCTGACCACCTCGGCCCCGTGGGCCACGGCCTCGAGCGACCAAAGCCGCACCATGCCCGGCAGAGGGGCCGGGTTGTAGGGCGCCCAGTTCACCGGTCCGGGCTGCTGTTCCATCACCCACCAGCGGCCGCGTCCGACGGCGCGGTACAGATCGTGGTGAAAGGCCTGCATGTCCGGGTCGCCCTGCTGCAGAAAGGTCGCCTTGTGCGCCGCGTCGGCCTCGAGCCGGTCGGACAGGAACCCGATCGGGTAGCTGTCCCAGGTGGCGATATCCAGATCGGCGCCCACTTCGAAATGGTCGAAATCCAGAATCCGGCCCATGTAGTTGTGCAGCAGCGGCGCGTCGGTCAGGGGCCGCAGCGCCTGAACCTGGGCCCGGTTGAAGGCCACCACCTGATCCGAGCTAAACCGGCGGAAGGCCAGCACATGCGCCGGGTTGGGTTCGGTCACGGTCAGGTTGGGCAGGTCGATCTGATCGAAGTCGCCGTATTCCATCGACCAGAACACGTTGCCCCAGGCCGCGTTCAGCGCCGCGACCGAGCCATAGCGTTCGGCCAGCCAACGGCGGAAGGCCTGCCGGGCAGGCTCGCCGTAGCTGACGGTGGTGTCGTGGCAACCATATTCATTGTCGATCTGCCAGCCGGCCACATGCGGGTTGCGGCCATAACGTTCGCCCATGATCCGGGCGATGCGGACGCACTCATCGACGTATCCGGGATGGCTGAAACAATAGTGACGGCGCGAGCCGAACTTGCGCGGCTGCCCGTTTTCATCCACCGCCAGCATGTCCGGGTGCCGGTCCAGCATCCAGCGCGGCGGCGTGGCGGTTGGGGTTCCCAGCACCACCTTCAGCCCAGCCGCACCAAGGGTCTCGATGGCCTGATCCAGCCAGTCGAATGTCAGCCGGCCCGGTTCCGGCTCCATCCGGCTCCATCCGAATTCGCCGATCCGGACCCAGCGCAGGCCGGCCTCGACTATGCGCGCGGCATCTTCGGCCCACATCGACTGGGGCCAATGTTCGGGGTAATAGCAAACGCCAAGTTCGGGGTTCATAGGATGACTCTGTGTTCCGCCTGACCTTGGCCCGCGTTTTCGGCGGCAAAGGTCATTCCGTTGGTGGGGTGCGATGCGATGGTGTCCGCATCCAGCCCTTCACGGGCCGAGGTGCAGAACAGCGTCGTCAGATCCGGCCCGCCGAAAGCGGGGCACGAGGTATGGGCCGCCGGGAAGTTCACCGCGCGCAGAAAGGTTCCGCCGGCGTCATAGACCGCGACCCGCGCCGCGCCCCATTGCGCGAGCCATAGGTTGCCCGCGGCATCGACGACCGCGCCATCGGGGTTCAGCCCCTCGGCGCGCAGGTCCAGAAACACCGCGCTGTCGCCCTCGGGCCAGCCGGTTTCCGGGTTCAGGCCCCAGCGCCGCACCTGCCCGGTGGCCGTGTCGCAAAAATAGGCGCAAGACCGGTCAGGCGCGAAACTGATCGCGTTCGAGATGGTCACGTCCGGCACCAGCTGCCGCAGCTCACCCCGCCAAAAACGATAGATCGCCCCCGCGCCCCGTTCCGCGCGCTTGCCCATTGTGCCGATCCAGAACCCGCCCCACGGATCAGCCCGCCCGTCATTCGAGCGGGTCACCGGGTTGTCGGCCTCGAGCGCGACGATGCGGTCCTTGTGACCGGTCTCAAGCCCGAACCGCCACAGGCCGGTTTCCGACGCGATCAGCAGCGTGTCGCGGTCGATCCAGCCTGCGGCCGAGACGTGCTCGGCAAAATCCCAGCTTTGCGGGCCACCCGCGTCGCGGGTCATCAGGCGCTTGTTGATGATGTCGAACCAGAACAGCTGTTGCCGTTCGGGGTGCCACAGCGGGCCTTCGCCCAACGCGCACGGTCGGTCGTCAAAGACATGGCTCATCGCGTGGCCTCGTCATAGGCGGCGACGATCCGGCGGGCGTTCTCGGCGATCTGGGCCACGGACATTCCGGGTTTGAACAAGGCCGAGCCGATGCCGAACCCGTCGGCCCCGGCCTTGAGCCAGTCGCCGAAATTTTCGGGCCCCGCGCCGCCCACGGCATAGACCTGCGTGCCCTTGGGCAGGATCGGGCGCATGGCAGCCAGCCCCACCGGTCCGGCCATCACCCCGGGAAACAGTTTCAGCCCGGTGGCTCCGGCGCGCAGGGCGACGAAGGCCTCGGTCGGGGTATAGACCCCGGGCCAGCTCTGCAGGCCCAGATCCACCGTGCGCGCGATCACCTCGGCATCGCAATTGGGCGATACGATCAGCTTGCCACCCACGGCGGCCACCTGTTCGACCTCGTCCACGGTCAGGACGGTTCCGGCCCCGACCAGCGCGCGGTCGCCGATCGAACGGGCCAGACGGCCGATGCTGTCCAGCGGGTCGGGCGAGTTCAGCGGTACTTCGATCCGGTCAATGCCGGCGTCCAGAATGGCCTGGCCGACGGCCTCGGCCTGCGTCGGGTCAAGCCCGCGCAGAATGGCGATGATGGGGCGGCTCATGCGGTTTGCCTCGTGAGGGTGCGGGCCTGCAGCAGACCGGCCAGCGTGGCCTGGGTCGCGTCGGCGGTTTCGACGAACGCGCCCTGTTGCTGCAGCGCCGTGGCATAGATGTGCGACAGGGCTTCGGCGCCGATGATGGCCAGTTGCTGACCCAGCCAATAGGGGCGGGTGGCGGCCAGTTCGGCACCGATCAGAGCGCCCGACAGGCGGGCGCGGGCGGTGGCCGGATCCTGCCCGTGCAGCAGGTCGGCCGCGCGCAGCCCGAACAGCCGCCCGGCCAGTTGCTCGGGCTTTGACAGCGTGTCCGCGACGGCCGTGGCAAAGGCGTCGTCGTCCCAACCTTCACCGACCGAGTGTTTCAGCACCGAGTGCTGTCCCAGCAGATCGAACAGCTCACCGGTCATGAAGGTGCGGAAGCTGACGACCTCGCCGGCGCTGACCTGCACCCATTTGGTGTGGGTGCCGGGCAGGCAGATCACGCCATCCCAATGCGGGCGCGTGGACAGGTAGCCGGCGATCTGGGTTTCCTCGCCGCGCATCACGTCGGCGGGGTCGTACTGTTTGAGGCCCGGTACCACGAAGGCGCGGATGCGTGGATCGGTGCCGGGCACGCGCACCGGAACGGTCGAAATCGGCTTGGCCGGAACAGCCACATAGGGCGCCTCGACCCAGCCCTGCCGGGCACCGACCATGCCGCAGGCGATCACATCCACGGGCGCCGCGCCCAGCCAGCCCTGGACCAGCGTCAGCAACGCGTTCTGGAACTGATCCCGGCCCAGTGTCGCCATGCCCCGGTCGCATTGGGCGTGGTCCAGCACCGTGTCGCCCTGCATCGCCCAGGCGCGCAGATGCGAGGTGCCCCAGTCTACTGCGATCCACTCGGTGTTCATGTCCTCACCCCGTTGTGACCACGCCGCCATCGACGACCATGCATTGCCCGGTCATGGCGCGGCTGGCCGTCGATGCCAGGAACAGCGTCGGCGCGATCATGTCGTCCGGGCTCAGATGTTCCTTCAGGCACTGTCGATCCATATGCGCGGCCAGATCCTCGGGCGTGGCCCACATGTCCAGTTGTTTCTGCGTCAGCACCCAGCCGGGCGCCAGCGCGTTGACGCGGATGTTCTTCGACCCCAGCTCGCGCGCGAGCGAGCGGGTCATGCCGGTGATTCCGGCGTTGGCCGTCGTATAGATCGGATAGCCCGCATTGCCCATCATGTAGCTGATCGAGCTGAAGTTGATGATCGACCCGCCGGTCTCGGCCATCTGGCGCGCGGCCTGCTGGCAGGCAAAGTAATAGGCCTTGAGGTTGACCTCGATCATCCAATCCCAGAACTCGGTCGTGGTTTCCTCGAGGCTGTGGCGCTTGTCGTTTGCGGCATTGTTGACCAGCACGTTCAGCGGACCGTGGGCCTCGGCAGCCTTGGTCATTGTTTCGTGCAGCAGCGCGGTGTCGGTCATGTCGCCCTGCAGGAACAAGGGCGCGCGGCCGTGTTTGGCGCGCATCTCTTCGACGAATGCGCTGGCGTCGGACCGGCCGATGAAGGCGACCTTTGCGCCCTGGGCCAGGAACCCGTCTGTCAGGGCCGCGCCCACGCCCGACCCGCCGCCGGTGATGAAGACGGACGCGCCGTCGAGGTCATGGAAGGTTGCTGGCTGGGTCATCAATGGCTCTCTCTGGTCACAAGGCGGGTGTCCTTGCCCACCAGGAAATCAAGGTCAGCGCCGCGGTCGGCCTGAAGGACATGGTCGATATACAGTTTGGCATAGCCGCGGGTGTAATGCGGGTCGTCGGGCTGCCAATCCGCGCGGCGGGCGGCCAGTTCCTGTTCGTCGACCAGCAGTTCCAGCTCGCCCTTGCTGGCCGAGACGCGGATGCGATCACCGGTTTTCACCAGCGCCAGAGGACCGCCCGCCTGCGCCTCGGGGCTGACATGCAGGATCACGGTGCCGAAGGCGGTGCCCGACATGCGTGCGTCGGAAATGCGGATCATGTCACGTACGCCCTGTTTCACCAGTTTGGCGGGGATCGGCATGTTGCCGACCTCGGGCATGCCCGGATAGCCCTTGGGCCCGCAGCCTTTGAGCACCAGTATGGTCTCGGGCGTCACAGGCAGGTCGTCGCGGTCGATATTGGCCTTCAGGTCCTCGATGCTGTCGAAGACATAGGCCTCACCTTCCGTCTCCAGCAGGCTGTCTGTGGCGGCCGAGGGTTTCACGATGGCCCCGTTCGGCGCCAGGTTGCCGCGCAGAACGCGCAACCCGGCGGCCGGTTTCACCGGATCGTCAAAGGCGTGGATCACGTCACGGTTGAAGCATTCCGCGCCCTCATAGTGGGCCGAGATGTCCTTGTTCAGAACGGTGCGGGCCGGGCGCAGATGCGATTTCAGCTCGGACAGGACCACCGGCATCCCGCCGGCATAGCAGAAATCTTCCATCAGGTATTTGCCCGAGGGCATGCAGTTGACCAGCAGCGGAATGTCCGAGCCGATCTCGAAATCCTGCAGGGTCAGGTCCACGCCCACCCGGCCGGCCAGCGCCAGCAGGTGCACCACGGCGTTGGTGGACCCACCCACCGCGGCATTGGCCAGAATGGCGTTCTCAAACGCCGCCTTGGTCAGGATGTCCGAGGGTTTGAGGTCCTCGTCCACCATTTCGACGATGCGTTTGCCGGTCATGTGCGCCAGCGCCATCCGGCGGGCATCGACGGCGGGCAGGGCGGCGTTTGTGGGCAGGCTCATGCCCATCGCCTCGACCAGCGACGCCATGGTCGAGGCCGTACCCATGGTCATGCACACGCCCTTGGACCGGCTCATGCCGGATTCGGCGTTCATGAAATCCTGCAAGGTCATCTCGCCGGCGCGTACGGCTTCCGAGAATTTCCAAACATCGGTGCCCGAGCCGATATCCTGACCGCGATACTTGCCGTTCAGCATCGGCCCCGAGCTGACCACGATGGTGGGCAGATCGACCGAGGCCGCGCCCATCAGCTGGCCGGGCGTGGTCTTGTCGCAGCCGCCCAGCAGCACCACGCCGTCGATGCCATAGGCGCGGATCGATTCCTCGACATCCATGGCCAGCAGGTTGCGGAACAGCATGGCGGTGGGCTTCATCTGGGTTTCGCCCAGCGACATCACCGGGAATTCGACCGGAAAGCCTCCGGCCTCCCACACGCCGCGCTTGACGCCTTCGGCGAGGTCGCGCAGGCCCGAGTTGCACGGCGTCAGTTCCGACCATGTGTTGCAGATGCCGATGATCGGGCGTCCGTCGAACGCATGATCGGGAAAGCCCTGGTTCTTCATCCACGACCGATGGATGAACCCGTCCTTGTCGAGCTTGCCGTACCAGTGCTGTGAGCGGCGTTTCTTCATGTCTTTGTTTCTTTTTCGTATTGGGTCGTGGTTTTCTTGTGTGTTTGCCGGATGATCAGGCCGCGCGGGCCGGACGGCACCAATCCGGCAGCCAGTCGGCATGGGCGGTCAGCAGGTCACTTACCAGGCTGCGGATCTGGCGCAGGTCCAGTTCGGCGGCGGTGTGCGGGTCCATCATGGCGGCGTGGTAGATGTGTTCGGGGTTTTCCTCGACCAGGGCGCGCACGGTCAGTTCCTGCACGTTGATCTGGCTGCGCATCAGGGCGACCAGCTGCGGCGGGATGCCGGTCACGACCGAGGGCTGCACGCCGTTGCTGTCGACCAGACAGGGCGTTTCGACCGCCGCGCCCAGCGGCAGCTGCGGGATCTGCCCGGTATTGGGCAGGTTGCCATAGGCGACATAGGGCGTGTCGGTGACGATTGCGTTCATAAGGTCGGCGGCGAATTCGTGGCTGCGGATCACTTCGATGTCGCGCCCGTCGGTCAAGGTCTTGGCCTGTTCCTTCCAGTTCGCGACCTGTTCCTCGCAGCGGGTGGGGTATTCGTCCAGTGGGATCTGGAACTGGTCGATCAGGTCCTGACGCCCGTCCTTGATGAACCACGGGACATATTCGGCCAGGTGTTCCGAGCTTTCGGTGCAGAAATAGCCCAGGTGATCCATCACCTCGTACCGCACCTTGTTCGGGCAGCGCGGCATCAGCAGCGGCGCTTTGGGCAACTGGCCCGCGTGATAGCCTCGGCGCAGCGCCGGATACAGGTCGCGGCCCTGATGTTCCAGCCGCAGGAAAAACGCCACGTGGTTCACGCCCGCTACGCGATAGCGGATTTCATCCTTGGGCAGGTCCAGGTCATGGGCCAGTTCCTCGACCGTGTTCTGGACCGAGTGGCACAGACCCACATGCTTCAGTGCCGGGAACCGTTCGGCCAGCGCCCAGGTGTTGATGGCCATCGGGTTGACGTATTGCAGCAGCGTGGCATTCGGGCACAGCTGCGCCATGTCGCGGGCCACATCCCACAGGACGGGCACGGTGCGCAGGCCGCGCATGATGCCGCCCACGCCCAGCGTGTCGGCGATGGTCTGGCGCAGGCCATATTGCTTGGGGATCTCGAAATCGGTGACGGTGCAGGGCTTGTAGCCGCCGACCTGGAAGGCGGTGATGACGAAATCGGCCCCGTCCAGCGCCGCGCGGCGGTCGGTATGGGTCGAGACGGTCGCGCCGGTCCCGACCGAGCGGATCATCGCGCGCGCGACGGTTTCGCTTTCGGCCAGACGCTCGGGGTCGATGTCCATCAGGGCAAAATGGCTGTCGGCCAGCGACGGGGTCAGCAGGGCATCGCCCACGATGTTCTGCATGAAAATCGTGGAACCTGCACCGATGAAGGTGATCTTGGTCATGACTGTAAACCTTGACTAGGCGTTATTTTACGGCACCGAGGGTCAGACCCGCGATGAAGTGTTTCTGCATCAGAAAGAACATGGCCACCGGCGGCAGGGCCGCGACGATCGAGCCGGCACTCATCAAGTGATACGCTGCGCGGAACTGCGCGTTGAAGCTGGTGATCCCGGCGGTGACGGGTTGGCTCTCGGCCCCCTGGGTCAGCACGACAGCCCAGAAATAGTCGTTCCAGATGAAGGTGAAGATCAGCACGCTGAGCGCGGCGATCGCGGGCTTCATCAGCGGCAGGACGACGTACCAGAAGATGCGCCATTCGCTGATGCCCTCGACCCGGGCGGCCTCGATCAACTCAAAGGGCAGGGCGCGGATGAAGTTGCGCATGAACAGCGTGCAGAACCCCGTCTGGAACGCGATGTGGAACAGCACCAGGCCGGTTTTCGTGTTGTAGAGCCCCAAGTCCAGCGTCAGGTCGCGCACCGGCACCATCAGGATCTGGAAGGGTACGAAGTTGCCGGCCACGAACATGAAGAAGATCCACAGGTTCGACTTGAACTTGTAGATCCCCAGCGCAAATCCGGTCATGCAGCTGAGCGCCACCGCGCCGATCACCGTGGGAACCGTGATCAGGAACGAGTTCAGCAGATAGCGCGGCATGTCCGAGTTGAAGAACACCTGACCATAGTTCCTGGCGCCTTCAAAGCTGGAGGGCAGACCCCAGTAGTTGGCGTTGGTGAAATCCGCCTCGGGCTTGATGGAAAACAGGGCCACCGCCAGCAGCGGGCCGAGCCAAAGCAGAAGGGCGACCGGCAGCATCGCCTGATAGGAAATCTGGGCCGCGC
The DNA here is from genome assembly GCF_056537025.1 of Ruegeria sp. CH5. NCBI lineage: Bacteria > Pseudomonadati > Pseudomonadota > Alphaproteobacteria > Rhodobacterales > Roseobacteraceae > Ruegeria > Ruegeria sp. CH5. The sequence goes on from NZ_JBQFQT010000004.1 coordinate 131,111, forward strand.
GGGGTTGTTTTTCGATCGGTTTGGGAAACATCTCAGTGCCCCTTTTCTTCGCGGTACATCGACCACAGGAAGTATGCGATGAAGCACAGCATGATCAGGAACAGGATTACGGCGATGGCCGCGCCATAGCCCATGCGGAACCCGTATTCCGACAGGGCGACCTCGAACATGTAATAGGCTAGCACGCGGCTTGATCCGAACGGCCCGCCCTGCGTCATGATCGAGATCAGGTCGAACGAGCGCAGCGCGCCGATGATGGTCACCACGAAGGCGATGAAGGTTGCCGGGCGCAGTTGCGGCAGGATGATGTGCCACAGCATCCGCCCGCCCTTGGCGCCGTCCAGCCGGCCGGCCTCGATCTGTTCGGGGTCCACGGCGTTCAGGCCGGTCAGATACAGGATCATGCAATAGGCGGTCTGCGGCCAGAGGCCCGCGAAAATGATGCCGTAGGTTACGAAGCGTTCATCACCCAGGACGTTCACAGGGCCCAGCCCGACTAAGCCCAAAAGCTCGTTCAGCAGCCCGAATGTGGGGTCGTAGAACCAGGTGAAGACCAGCCCGACAACGACCTGGCTGATGACGAAGGGAAAGAAGAACAAGGATTTGTACAACCGGATTCCCCAGACCGTCTGGTTGAGGAACAGTGCGATGAACAGACCAGCCGGGATCGCCAGCAGGTACATGATCAGCCAGATCAGATTGTTCTTCAGCGAGACATAGAAGGCGTCACGGTCGACCCACTCCCAATACAGGTCTTCATAGTTGCGCATACCGACATATTCGGCTGCGCCCAGCCCGTCCCATTCGTAAAGCGACAGGTTGAAGGACTGGAATACGGGGATGATCACGTAGACCATGAAGAACAGCACGCCCGGAGCCAGAAACAGCCAGGGTGCGATACGTTGCTGATTTCTGTGGAACCAGCTTTCGTGTTCGGTGACGTCGACAGCGGTCATGGTCAATCCCGGTTTGGAATGGGCAGGACGGGATCGTGCCCGTCCTGCGTTTGGCTACGGCGTGGCCGGGGTTGCCCCGGCCACTACCCGATCAGTTGTCGTAGATGCGTTGACGTGCGCGTTCCAGCTTGGCTAGGATGCTGTCCAGGTTGTCCGGCTTGACCATGAATTCCTGGAAGCCTTCCATCGACACTTTGGCCATTTCCGCCGGCGCGTCGCGGTCCCAGAACTGGGCGACGCCGCCAGGGCTGTTGGTCGACAGCATCTTGAAGCCTTCCTGCAGGAACTTGTCGTCATCCACCGAGGATTTGGTGTTGACGGGCAGTTGTCCGAGGTTCTTGCCGTTGTTGATTTCGGTCTGCTCGTCAGCCGAAACGACAAAACGCAGGAACTCGCGCGCGGCTTCTTTGTTCGACGCGTTCGCCGGGATGTGGAACGTGTCGGTCGGTGCATCTTCGGCCAGCTCGACATCAGGGTTGATCGCGACGAACTGGTAGAAGTCCAGCTGGTCGTCGGTCAGACCGGCCTCGCGCAGCGGAGCCACCGCGAAGTTGCCCATCAGATATGCCGCTGCATCACCCTGAACCATGAAGGGCAGGGCCTCTTGCCAGCTGTAGGTCTGGTGGTTGTCGATGAACGCGCCCATGTCGATCAGCTGCTTCCAGTTGGCGAAGGTCTGCTTGACCCGGTCGTCTTCCCAGCTGACTTCGCCATTGGCCAGTTGCTGGTGGAAGTCGAAGCCGTTTGTGCGCATGTTCAGGTAGTCGAACCAGCCGCCAGCCGTCCACAGGAACTTGGTGCCGATGGTATAGCAGGCGCGACCCGAGTCGACGATCTTCTGGCAGTTGGCCAGCTCTTCTTCCCAGGTGGTCGGCTCGGACAGGCCCAGCTCGTCAAAGATGTCTTTGCGGTAGTAGACGCCCCACTGATAGTAGGTGTAGGGCACGCCCCACTGCTTGCCGTCGATGGTCATCGCGCCCTTGGTCGAGGCCAGGTTTTCGGCGATTTCCGGCTCGGCCCACAGGTCCGAAACATCTTCGAACAGTCCGGCCTCGACATAAGGCTTCATGCGGTTGGCCGCGTACCAGGTCGCAACGTCGGGCGTATCCGCCGTCAGGAAGTTGCGGATCTGGGTCTTGTACGCCTCGCGGTCGATGACCGTGGTCTCGATCTCCAAACCCGGGTGCTGAGCCGCGAACCGCTCGATCATCGCTTCCATCGTCGCACGCGGCGCCGGATTCGATGTGTCGAGGAAGATTCGCAGCTCGCCGGTCAGTTCTGCCGAAACGGGCGCTGCAAGTGCCACACTGGCCGCCAGAGCCGCCGCAGTGCGCTTGAACATGGAATGCATGGTTTCCTCCCTTAGCTTCCATTCAGTGGTTCCAAATAGTGAAACCAAGTTTTATATATTGAAAACTACACATCGAATCGGCTAGGCTTGTCAATACCCTCGCGGCCCGTCCGCAAGGGGAAGTGGAGGAGAAATCAGACCCGTGGCAGGTGACGGAACCATCGGCAAAGCATGTGACGTGCTGGAACAGGTCGCGGCGTTCGGCCGGCCTGTGCGGTTTGCCGAATTGCTGGAAAGCAGCAGCTTTCCCAAGGCGTCGCTGTACCGGTTTCTACAGTCGCTGACCAATCAGGGCATGTTGTCTTACGACCCTGACCGGCAGACCTATTCGCCGGGGCTGCGGCTGGTGCGGCTGGCGCATTCGGCCTGGACGCAAAGCTCGCTCGCGCCGATCGCGCGGCCGATCTTGGATGCGCTCAGCCTGGAAACCGGCGAGACGGTGCACCTCGCGCAGCTGGATTCGAGCCAAGTTCTGTACGTCGACAAGCGCAATGCCAAGAACCCGGTCGAGATGTATTCCGAGGCCGGAAAAGTTGGCCCGGCTTATTGCACCGGTGTGGGAAAGGCGATGCTCGCCTTTCTGGATGACGACCGGTTGGACAAGGCGATCTCGCAGCAAAGCTTTCACCGCTTTACCGACAAGACGCTGACCTCGGAGGCGGTGCTGCGGGCGGATCTGGCCCGGATCCGCGAACGGGGGTTCGCTATGGATGATGAAGAGCACGAGCCCGGCATCATCTGCGTGGCCTGTCCGATCCTAACATCGGGCGGGCGGGTACTGGGGGCGATCTCGATCACCGGATCGACCCAGCGCATGGATTTTGACCAGTTGAAGAAATGGGTCCCTCGGGTGCGGCGTTCGGCCGACCAGATCGGGTCCGAAGCCGAAGCATGGCGGTTCCCCGAGGGCCGCAAGGACAGGATGCAAGCATCATGACAGGCGTTACCCTGAAGGGCGCAATCAAGCGTTATGGCCAGACCCAGGTCATTCACGGCATTGATCTGGAAATCGAGGACGGCGAGTTCTGCGTTTTTGTCGGGCCGTCGGGCTGTGGCAAATCCACCCTGTTGCGGATGATCGCCGGGCTGGAAGAAACCACCGAGGGCGAAATCCGCATCGGTCAGCGTGACGTGACCCACATGGATCCGGCCAAGCGCGGCGTCGCGATGGTGTTCCAGACCTACGCCCTGTATCCGCACATGTCCGTGGCCGAGAACATGGGCTTTGGACTGCGCATGAACGGCGTGCCCAAGGCCGAGATCGACAAGAAGGTCGCCGAAGCGTCGGAAATCCTCAAGCTGGGGCCGTATCTCAAGCGCAAGCCCAAGGCCCTGTCGGGGGGGCAGCGTCAGCGGGTCGCCATCGGTCGGGCTATCGTCCGCGGCCCCGAGGTTTTTCTGTTCGACGAGCCGCTGTCGAACCTCGATGCCGAACTGCGCGTGGAAATGCGGGTTGAGATCGCCCGTCTGCACCAGGAGATCGGCGCGACGATGATCTACGTCACCCACGACCAGGTCGAAGCGATGACGATGGCCGACAAGATCGTCGTGCTGCGCGATGGCCGGATCGAGCAGGTCGGCGCTCCGATGGATCTGTATCGCGACCCCGACAACCGGTTCGTGGCGGGGTTCATCGGCTCGCCCGCAATGAACTTTCTGGAGTGCGATGTCGTCGAAGGAACGGTGCGCCACCCGGCTCTGACGGACTCGATCCCCGTCACCAACGGCGTGCCGACCGATGCCAAGAAGGTGATCCTGGGAATTCGCCCGGAACATATTGCCGTGGATCGGTCCGGCGACAGCTGTACCGTCGATCTGACCGAAGCGCTCGGCGGTGTCTCCTACAGTTACTTGCTGACGCCCAACGGCGACAAGCTGATCGTCGAAGAGCGGGAGGACCAGCGCAGCAAAACGGGAGAACGGATCGGAATCTCGGTTCGGCCCGAACGCGCCATGCTGTTTGACCCGGAAAGCGGGATGCGGTTGCGCTGAACCGTTGTTCAATTGGAAAATGTAAACGCGCCGGGCCCTCTGCCTGGCGCGTTTTTCTTTGGTCAGGCGAATTAGATGGATTTTGGATACAAAATCCGATACTGCGGGGTTGAGACAGGAAATCTGACCGCCCGGCGATGGACGCGGGCAACTTGGAAAGGATCGGCCACATGTCACCCGACGTCTTTACCGGCACCATGCCCGCGCTCATGACCCCTTGTACGCCCGACCGTCAGCCCGACTTTGACGCCTTGGTGCGAAAGGGGCAGCAGATGATCGAGGCGGGCATGTCCGCGGTCGTCTACTGCGGGTCGATGGGCGACTGGCCACTGCTGACCGACGAACAGCGGATGGAAGGGGTCGAGCGGTTGATCGGCGCCGGCCTGCCCGTGGTGGTGGGCACCGGGGCGGTCAATACGCAATCCGCCGTGGCACACGCGGCGCATGCGCAAAAGGTGGGTGCAGCGGGGCTGATGGTTATCCCGCGGGTCCTGTCGCGCGGCAGTTCGGTCACGGCGCAGCGCAACCATTTCAAGGCCATCCTGTCGGCGGCACCAGATATTCCGGCGGTCATCTACAACAGTCCGTATTACGGGTTCGCCACCCGCGCCGACCTCTTCTTTGCGCTGCGGGCCGAGCACTCCAATCTGATGGGCTTCAAGGAATTCGGTGGCAAGGACGATCTGCGCTATGCGGCTGAGAACATCACCAGCCGTGATGACCAGGTGACGCTGATGGTGGGGGTCGATACGGCGGTCTACCATGGCATCGTCAATTGCGGCGCAACCGGCGCGATCACTGGCATCGGTAATGTACTGCCCAAAGAGGTTCTGCTGCTTACTGCTTTGTCGAAAAAAGCGGCTTCTGGCAACGCCGAGGCCCGCCAGCGCGCACAGGAGTTGACAGAGGCCATCGACGTGCTGTCCAGTTTCGACGAAGGCCCCGATCTGGTTCTGTATTACAAGCACCTCCTGGTGCTGAACGGCGAGGATGAATACCGCTTGCACTTCAACGAAACTGACGCGCTGACCGATGCGCAGCGCCACTATTGCGAACAGCAGTACAGCTTGTTTCGCGCCTGGTTTGCAGACTGGTCAAGGCAAGGCGGGGTGATTGCCGCGTGCATGTGATCGACAGCCATACCGGCGGAGAGCCGACGCGCGTGATTCTGGACGGCGCGCCCGATCTGGTCAGCGGTCCTCTGTCCGAACGCGCAGGGCTTTTGGCGACTCAGCACCGCCCGTTCTGGCGCTCGGTCATGCTGGAGCCGCGCGGTCAGCCAGCGATGGTGGGGGCGCTGCTGGTGCCCCCGGTCGATCCGTCCTGCGTGACCGGGGTGATCTTCTTCGACGTGGATGCGGTGCTTGGCATGTGCGGGCATGGCACGATTGGGTTGACCGTGACGCTGGCCCATCTTGGGCGGATCGGTGTTGGCATCCACCGGATCGAAACCCCAGCGGGTGTGGTCAAGGTGGAGCTGCACGATCCCAACACAGTGACAGTAACCAACATCGAAAGCCGGCGGGTGCATCAGGCCGTGACGATCGAGGTTCCGGATTTCGGGCCGGTTACAGGTGATGTGGCCTATGGCGGCAATTGGTTCTTTATCGTCGATCCCAGCCCGGTGCCGGTCGAGCCCGCGAACATCCGGCAACTGACCGATCTGGGCGTCGCCATTCGGCAGGCCTCGGTCGCGCAGGGCGTGGGCGGCGAAGCGGGCGAGCCGATCGATCATGTGATTTTTCAGGAGACCGCGCCGGCCTCCGGCGTCCACAGCCGAAACTTCGTTCTGTGCCCCGATGACGCCTATGACCGCTCGCCCTGCGGCACGGGCAGTTCGGCGCGGTTGGCCTGTCTGGCGGCCGATGGGCGCTTGGCGCCGGGTGAAGAAATCGTGCAGGCTAGCGTCATCGGCAGCCCCTATCGGCTGTCCTATCAGCCGGGTCCGAACGGCGGGGTGATCCCCTCGATCACCGGTCAGGCTTTCGTGATGGCCGAAAGCCGCTTGATTTTTGATCCCGCCGATCCATTCCGTTCGGGTATAGAGATCACATGAAGAAAGATGTCATCGTCATAGGTGCCGGCGTCGTTGGTATCAGCGCGGCGCTGGAATTGCAGCGTCGGGGTTACACGGTTCAGATACTGGACCGCGAAGGCGTGGCCGCGGGCAGTTCGGCGGGAAATGCCGGGGCGTTCGCCTTCCCCGAGGTCGAACCTCTGGCCACGCCGGGGATCATGAAAAAGGCCCCGAAATGGCTGCTCGATCCGTTGGGGCCGCTGTCGATCCCGCCCGCCTATGCCCTGCAGATCGCGCCGTGGATGTGGCGGTTCTGGCGGGCCAGCCGCCCCAGCCGGTACCAGGCGCTGGTCGCCGCGCAGGCCAACCTGATGCGCCTGTGCCAGGCCGCGACCGAACGGCAGATCGCCGATACGGGTGGCGAGGCGATGATGCAGCGCGACGGGCAGTTGCAGTTGTACGAAAGCGCGGCCGAGTTCCGCGCCGCCTTGCCCACGTGGGAGTTGCGTCGCCGGCATGGCATCGCCTTCGATCTGCTGGAAAGCCCCGAAGCGATCGCCGAGATTCAGCCCGGGCTCAGCCCGCGTTTTTCCCATGCCGGGTTCACGCCACACTGGTGGAATACCGTCGATCCCAAACGCTGGGTCGAGCATCTGGCACAGGTGTTTCGCGACCGTGGCGGGGTGATCGAAACGCGCCCCGTACGCGCGCTGGAGCTGTCGGACACGGGCGTCTGGGTGCGCTTCGACCAGGGTGCGGCGGATGCCAGCAAGGTGGTCGTGGCCGCCGGGGCGTGGTCGCACCACCTGACCCGCACGGTGGGCGACCGGATCCCGCTCGAGACCGAGCGGGGCTACAACACGACCCTGCCGCCGGGCGCGTTCGACCTGCGGCTGCACCTTGCCTTCTCGCGGCATGCTTTCGTGGCCACCAAGATCAACGGCGGTGTGCGCATCGGCGGCGCGGTCGAACTGGGCGGGCTTGACCTGCCACCCAATTTCAAACGCGCCGATACCTTGCTGAACAAGGCGCGCCAGTTCCTACCGGGGTTGAAGACCGAAGGCGGGACGCAGTGGATGGGGTTCCGCCCCTCGCTGCCCGACAGCATTCCGGTGATCGGACGGTCTTCGAAATCGCCGAACCTGATCTACGCCTTCGGGCACGGCCATCTGGGCCTGACCCAGTCGGCCGGCACCGCCGAGCTGGTGGGAGCGCTGGTCGACGGCACCGATCCGGCCATCCCGGTCGATCCCTTCGCCGCCACCCGGTTCTGAGCGGGGGATGCGCAGCAGCAAGACCATCCACGTGATCTCGGCCCATGCCGAGGGTGAAGTGGGGGATGTGATCGTCGGCGGTGTCGCCCCGCCGCCCGGCGACACGATCTGGGCGCAACGCAGCTTCATCGCCCGCGACCAGACCCTGCGCAACTTCGTGCTGAACGAGCCGCGCGGCGGGGTGTTCCGCCATGTCAACCTGCTGGTGCCGCCCAAACATCCTGATGCCGACGCCGCCTTCATCATAATGGAGCCCGAGGACACGCCGCCCATGTCCGGCTCGAACGCGATATGCGTGGCGACAGTGCTGCTGGACGGGGGCATCCTGCCGATGACCGAACCGGAAACCCACCTGACGCTCGAGGCGCCGGGCGGGCTGGTGCGGGTGCGGGCCGAATGCCGCAACGGCAAGGCCGTACGGATCTACGTCCAGAACCTGCCCAGCTTTGCCGACCGCCTCGCCGCGCCGCTCGAAGTCGCAGGGCTAGGGACCCTGACGGTGGACACCGCCTATGGCGGGGACAGTTTCGTCGTGGTCGACGCCGCGGCGCTGGGGCTGCGCATCACCGAGGACGAGGCCGCCGACATCGCCCGTCTGGGGGTGGCGATCACCGACGCTGCCAATGCGCAGCTGGGCTTTGCGCATCCCGAAAACCCGGATTGGAACCACATCTCGTTCTGCGCGTTCTGCGGACCGCTGGCCGAAACAGAAACCGGCCTGACCGGCCGATCCGCGGTGGCGATCCAGCCCGGCAAGGTCGACCGCTCGCCCACCGGTACCGCCGTTTCGGCCCGCATGGCGCTGATGGCCGCGAGGGGGCAGATGCGGCCGGGCCAGAGCTTTGACGCGCTGTCGATCATCGGCTCGCGGTTTGCCGGCCGTATACTGGGCACGACACATGTCGGCGACCATCCGGCCATCCTGCCCGAGATCTCGGGCCGCGGATGGATCACCGGCATCCACCAGCACATGCTGGACCCCGACGACCCCTGGCCGCAAGGTTACCGCCTGCGCGACACCTGGGGTGCCTAGTCCAGAAGGGCCAGCAGATCGCGGTGCAGTTGCGCGGAAACCTCGGCATATCCCCGGGTGGTATTGCGCGCGCGGGCGGCAAAGCGGCGCTGTGACGGCAGGCGCGCGCCTTGATCGAGGATATCGGCAAACAGGCGCTCGGCCCGCGCGTCGTTGGCCTGTCGTCGCGCGCCGCTGAACTGGTCGGGGTCGAAGGCGATGATGATGTCGCCGTGGTAAGGCGCGCCGCCCGTGCCTTGGGCGAACTCCATGCTCTCCAGGCTGGTCAGGTCATCGATCAGCGGGCCGGCCAGAAGTTCGATCATGATCGACAGGGCCGAGCCTTTGTAGCCGCCGAAAGTCAGCATCGCGCCGTCCAGCGCCGCTTGCGGGTCGGTCGTGGGGTTGCCGTCTTTGTCGATCGCCACGCCTTCGGGCAGGCGTTTGCCCGCGCGCTTGTACAGCTCGATCTCGCCGCGGGCGAAGGCGCTGGTCGCGAAATCGAAGGTGAACGGGTCTTGGCCCAGGCGGGGCCAACTGAAGGCCAGCGGGTTGGTGCCCAGGCTGCCGCGCGTGCCCCCCGCAGGGGCCACCCAGGAATGGCTGGGCACCATCGCCATGGCTGCAAGCCCCTTGGCCGACAGGGCCTCCACCTCGGGCCACAGGGCCGAGAAATGAAAACAGCGTTTGATCGCCATGGCCGCGATCCCGTGGGTGCGGGTCTTCTCGACCAGCCGCGGCAAGCCTTTCTGGAACGCCAGCAACGACATGCCGCCCTGTGCGTCGACGCGCACGATGGCATTGTCCGAGGCGGCGACCTGGGGCTGCGCATGGCCGTCGATCTTGCCCGCCTGCATGGTCTGGGCGCACATGAACAGACGAAACAGACCGTGCGACTGGCAATCGTCCATTTGGCAGGTGGTCAGCAGTTCCGCGATCGCCCGCGCGTGGTCGGGGCCATAACCCACATGGGACAGAACCTTCAGGCTCAGATCGGTCATTTCTTTAGGCGTCAGCCGTACCGTTTCGCTCATGTTCCGTTCCCGGGTTTGATCTCGGTTGCCAAAGGGGTAGCGGGGAACCCTAGCCCTGTTCAACCCGATAGGCGGTTGGAAAAGCGCCTCGGGGCGGATATTTGTATCCAAAATGCAAATGCGGACAGATCCTTGGCAGCAAAACGCGCAATCACCCGTCAAAGCCTTCCCGATGCAATTGCGTCCGACTTGCGTGAACGCATTCTCAGCGGTGATCTGGCGGAAGGCGAGACCATCCGTCAAGAGGCATTGGCCGAAGACTATGACGTGTCGCGCATGCCGGTGCGCGAGGCGCTGAAACAGCTTGATGCCGAAGGTCTGGTTCAGCTGACGAACAACCGCGGGGCGCGGGTCACGCGCCATTCTCTGTCCGAGATCGGCGAGATCTTCGACCTGCGGTCGCTGTTGGAGACCGACCTGTTCCGCTGGGCAATTCCGCAGATGACCGGGTCTGACTTTGCGCGCTGCGAACACCTGCTGGAGCAGATGGAGGCCTCGTACGACGCCAATGACGTCAGCCGGTGGGGCGCGCTGAACTATCAGTACCACTCGGCCCTCTACGCGGCCGCGAACCGAAGCCTGACCAACGAGCTGCTGCACCGCGTGAGCCTTCAGTCGGATCGTTATGTCCGAATGCATCTCAGTGTGATGCAACAACGCGAACCGGCCCGTAAAGAGCATCGCGAATTGCTGCGCCTTGCCCGGGATGGGCAGGTCGAGCAGGCCTGTGCGCTTCTGTCCGCGCATATCGGACGAACCAAGGACCAATTGTTGGCACTGGTGGCTGCCAAGCGAGCGTCCGAGGAGGCGGTCGGACGCTGACGCCAAGCGACCGGAAAGAAAGCGTTTTCAATTCTTCTCTGTCTGTGCCAGTTCTGGCGTCGCGGGATGCGTGCCGAAACATGGATCGACCAAGTGCCCAGTGATGACCTCAACAGTTCGGAACAGGCCGTGCGTCAGGCGATTGGGGCGTATTCCAGACGCGTCTGGCGGTTTGCGCTGGCTCTGTCGGGGGCGCAGGATGTTGCCGACGACTTGACCCAGGCCACTTGCCTGCGCGCGTTGGAGCGCAGCCATCAGGTTACGCATACTGATCGGTTGGATTCGTGGCTGATGACGATCTGCCGGTCGATCTGGTTAAACGAGCTGCGGGCGCGGACCGTGCGCAAGTCCCAGGGGTTGGCCGCAACGCCGGACGCCGAATTGATCGCGCCGGGTACCGACGCCGAAATGAATATTTTTGCGCGGGAAGTGTTTACACAGGTAATGCAACTGCCCGAGGCGCAACGCGAAACGGTCATGCTGGTCTTTGTCGAGGGCTACAGCTATCGCGAGGCAGCCGCGTTGCTGGAGGTTCCGATTGGTACGATCATGAGCCGGCTTTCCAATGCCCGCAAGAAACTGCAAGCTGCGATGCCGCAGGATGCCGCTGCGTCCGACCGACGGAGGGACTCATGACCTTTTCCGACGATACGCTAAAGGCCTATCTGCAAGGCTCATTGGGGTCTGAGGAAAGCGATGCCATCGAGGCCGCTGTTGAGAACGATCCGGAACTGGAGCAGCGCCTGATGGATCTGGATCCGATCGCGCCGGTGGTTCGCGAGGTGTTCCGAGACATTCCCGCCGCAGCGCCACAAGTTGAACTGCCGCCTAGGGTTCCGGCTTTGGCGGGGCCCTGGCGCCTGTTGGGCGTCGCGGCTGCCGCGGCCGTGTTGGCCGTATCTCTGACCTTTTGGCTGACCCGCTCACAGCCGATGGGATGGGCAGAGCAGGCGGCCCTGTACCAGTCGCTTTACACGCCGGATTCGATTGCAACGCTGGAATACCCGCCGGCGCTCGTCGACGCCCAGATCTCATTGGCCGAAGAGAAACTGGGCCGCCCGCTGAACCGGGATTCGCTTGAAGGTTTGCCGGGGCTGGAACTGAAGGCCGCGCAGGTTTTGTCCTTCAAGGGCAAACCATTGGTTCAGATCGTTTTTGCCGACGCTGATGGCAATCCCTTTGCGCTGTGCGTGATCCGCCAGGGCGATGGCGCGCCGAATTCAGAGTTGAAGCAGGAAGTCCTGAGCGGGCTTGCAACGGCCCGGTGGGCGCGCGACGGATACGGATACATGCTGTTGGGGAACCGGCCGGACAACGATTTGACCGTGCAGCTGGATTACCTGGCCCAGACATTCGCCGGCTGAGCCGCCTTGCGCGAAACCTCTTGTGAACCGGTGCGATTGGCCGAACAATGCATGGCATGACGACCAAGGCCACGAACCCGGGCCCGGACGAGGACGATGTCCTGGACGGGCCGCGCAGTATCTATGACGTCGATCCGCCGGACGACGAAGACCTTTGGTTTCTGCCGCCCGAAGATGCAGCGGCGCCCGAGGACATGTTGCCGCCGGGTCCGCGTGCCGATCGGGGCGCTTTGTTCGACCCGCGGGACTGGCGCGCCGCCCAAGCTGAAGTGGCGCAGGGATTGGCGGATCTGGCCTTGACCTTCGGGGCGCTGGACGAGCGGCTGCGCAGTGGTCCAAAGGGGTGGACCCACCGGCTGGCCCTGATGGACGTATCCGACCTGGGGTGGTGGACCGGTGACCGGATCAGTGTTGATCGGCTTGCCCTGTGGACCGGATTGCGCATCGGAGCCACCGGGGACGATGTGCAAGCATTGTTTCGGGCGGGTTGGGCGGTTCGGCGACTGACTTCGGGCGCAGGGCCGTCGGACGGCGGCTGGCAATCGGGACTGGCCGCCTTTCTGGACCGGATGGCTCAGGGGATAGACGAAGTTCCAGAAGCGGTCGCGGACTTGGCCGAGGTGATGGACAGCGCACAAGCCCTGCACCCTGTCACGCAGTCGGCCATTGCCTTTCACGCGTGGCGCGCGCTGTCGCAGGGAATGGGACAGGATACCGAAGCAGCGGTGATCGCTGCGCGGCATGCGGCCACGATGGGTCGGGGCGGGGCACTGTTCATGCCCTTGGCATTGTCGGGCCCCGGGGCGCTGCGCGGCATCGGCACGCCAGAGGAAAAACTCAACGCTTGGGTTCGGGGGGCAGGGCAGGCAGCCTTGGCCGCGCTGCTGCATCTGGATCGCGTCAGCGCGTGGGAGGCCCGGGCACGCGAGGCCACCACGGATCTCAGCGGGCGGACGCCGCCGGTCCTGATCGATGTGCTGACTGCATGGCCCATGGTTTCTGCGCCATTGGCCGAGGAGTTAACGCAGGCCTCGCGTGCAGCCGTGCAACGCAATCTCGACAAGTTCACCGAACGTGGGTTGATCCGCGAAGTGACCGGGCAGGGCCGTTATCGGGTCTGGGCTGCCGCGCTATAGTCCAGCAACCACTCGCGGAACGCACGCGCGGGCGGCCTCAATGTGGCCCGGGACGGGTAGATCAGGTGGTAGGCATCCCGGCCCGGCACGGCCACCTCCGGCAGACACGGCACCAGGCCCGACATCCGCATGATCCGGTCAGACGCGGGCGCGCGGGCCAGGGCGATCCCGACCCCTTGCGCGGATAGCTCGGCCGCCATCACCGAGTTGTCCGCGAAGAAATACTGGGCCTGCCCGGCCGGCAGCCTGAGGGCTTCGAAAACGTGCGGCCAACTGGCCCTGTGGGTCGAAACCTCGATCAGCGGAAACCGGGCCAGATCCAGCGGAGTGCTGATCTGGTCGGCAATGTCCGGTGGCGCCACGGGAAAAAGGGTCTCGGTCAACAGCATGTCACCTTCGGCGCCGAACAGCGTCGGGTTGCCGAACACGATCTGCAGGTCGGTAAAGCGATTGGCGAAGTCGGCGATCCGGTTCCCGGTCGTCAGGGACAGGTTGATCTGAGGTTGGGATTTTTGGAACTGGGTCAGGCCCGCCGCAAGCACCCCTTGCGCGAACAACAACACGGATTGGACATACAGCCGTTGGTCCCGGGTCTGGCCGAACAGGCCAGTAGTGGCTGATTCCAGCATCACCAGAGATTGCTGCACGACCGGCAGGTACGCCCGCCCGGCCTCGGTCAAAGTGACGGCATGGGCATGGCGATGAAACAACGGTGTCCCCAGACGAGTTTCCAGCGCCTTGACCTGTTGGCTGACCGCGGCGGCCGACATGTTCAGCTGGGCGGCGGCACGGGCAAAGCTTTCGGTGCGGGCCGCGGCCTCGAAAACGCGCAGCCAGTTGAGAGAGGGGATGCGGGTCGACATGGCAATCAGGCTAAGCTGAACTTATCCTGACAGGCAAGGCTTTGCGTTCTCGTCGCAAGACCGGTTCGGCTAGGCTGTGCGTGAACCGATCCGAAAAGGTGCACCCATGCCCGACATCCAAGACTTGGCCCGGCACAAACTGACGCCATCGCAAGCAGCGCAATACTGGGAAGACGGCTTCCTGTTTCCGCTGGATATTCTGTCTGCTGACGAGGCCGCGCAGGTGCGCTCGGAACTCGAACAGATTGAACGCGACTGGATGGCCGCCGATCTGCCTCTGCCGCTGAATACCTACAAGCGCGTGAATTCACACCTGGTCATGCCGCTGGCGGCGCGGTTGGCCATGGATCCGCGTATTCTGGATGCCGTCGAAGGCGTCTTGGGTCCGGACATCATGATCTGGTCGGCCGAGTTTTTCATCAAAGAACCGCTCACCGTCCAGACAGTTGGCATGCATCAGGACCTGACCTATTGGGGGATGGGCGAGACCCCGGATCAGGTTACGGCCTGGCTGGCCCTGTCGCCGGCAACCGTGGAAAGCGGCTGCATGGATTTTGTCCGGGGCAGCCACAAGAACCCAATACTTCCGCACAATGATACCTATTCCGAGACCAACCTGCTGTCGCGCGGGCAAGAGATTGCAGTCGAAGTGGCCGAGGAAGACAAAACCCATATCGAATTGGCGCCCGGACAGATGTCACTGCACCACGGGCTGACCATTCATGGCTCGGGCCCGAACCGGTCGGACGATCGGCGCATCGGGATGGCCATCCGCTATATCAGTCCGAATGCGAAGCAGTTGGTGGCGGACCGCGACTACGCGATGGTCGCCCTCGGAGAGGACCGGCAGGGAAACTTCATCCATGTCGATCCGCCCGCCACCCTGTTTTCCGACGAGTCGCTTGCCCTGTACGAACAGGTGCGCCGCGATCTGGGCAAGGCGCTGGCAGCTGGGGCCAGGGCCACCGTTCCACTCTATGATTGAGCCGGGTTCGAAACCCAAAGGCAAGGGGATTGGACGCCTAGCGCCCAACCCCGACATAGGTTTCGAAACCAGATTTCTTGACCTTGTCGCGTGAATAGATGTTCCGCAGGTCGACCATGCGTGGAGATTTCATCTCAGCGGCCATCTGCGTCAGGTTCAGCGCGCGGAACTCGTTCCATTCGGTCAACAGCACCACTGCGTGCGCGTCCTTGGCTGCGGCATACGGGTCTTCGACCCACTCTACACCCGGCAGCAGAGCCTCACCCTCGGATCGGCCCTGAGGGTCGACCACGCGAACTTTGGCGCCGCCACCGATCAGGGCGGGCACGATGGTCAGTGATGGAGCATCGCGCATGTCGTCGGTGTTTGGTTTGAATGTCACCCCAAGAACCGCCACGGTCTTGCCGTTGAAACTGTCGTCGCAAGCTTCGCGGATCTTTTCGATCATGCGTTTTTTGACTTCGTCATTCACGCGCATGACGGTTTCGGTGATCTGCATGGGGAAGGCATGTTCCTGTCCGATCCGCGCAAGCGCCGCGGTGTCCTTGGGAAAGCACGATCCGCCGTAACCGGGGCCGGCATGCAGGAACTTGTTTCCGATGCGCCCATCCAAGCCGATGCCGCGCGCCACTTCCTTGACGTCGCCACCGACCCGCTCGCACAGGCCAGCGATTTCGTTGATGAACGTGATCTTGGTGGCGAGAAAGGCGTTTGCCGCGTATTTGATCATTTCGGCGCTTTCCAGATCCGTCGTCAGGATCGGAAAATCGCGCAGGTAAAGTGGGCGGTAGATTTCGGCCATCACCTCGGCGGCGCGGTCGTTCTCGACCCCTACAACGACGCGGTCCGGACGCATGAAATCGTCGATTGCAGCGCCTTCGCGCAGGAATTCCGGGTTCGAGGCGACATCAAATTCGGCCTCGGGGTTGGCTGCTGCGACAACTTCCTGAACCTTGCGGTTGGTTCCGACCGGAACCGTGGATTTTGTCACAACCACGGTGTAGCCATCCATGGCATGGGCGATTTCCTCGGCCGCTGCCATCACATAGGTCAGATCCGCATGGCCGTCGCCGCGGCGGGTTGGTGTCCCGACAGCGATAAAGACGGCATCCGCGCCTTTCACCGCATTTGCCAGATCGGTGGTAAAGCTCAGCCGGCCAGCGGCCACGTTCTTGGCCATCAGAACATCCAGTCCCGGTTCGTAGATCGGAACCTTTCCGTCCTGCAGCATCTGGATCTTAGCTTCGGCTTTGTCGACGCAAATGACGTCATGGCCGAAATCCGAGAAGCACACACCCGACACCAGACCCACATATCCGGTGCCGATCATCGCAATACGCATTATTCAAATTCCCTTGTTACCAATGCCACCTCGGGCGGCCACACATTCGGAGAAACTTCCGCCGGTTTCAATGCCTCACAGTGGCCTCGGGTTGCATTCCATGACATCTTGCTGTTTTTGGGGCGACAAATGGGCGTCCATGAAACTGGTGGAACAAACTGATGACCAAAAAAGCGCTGATCACCGGAATTACCGGACAGGACGGGTCTTACCTGGCCGAATTTCTGTTGGCAAAGGGCTATGAGGTTCACGGGATCAAGCGTCGGGCATCCTCGTTCAACACCCAGCGGATCGACCACATCTATCAGGACCCCCACGAGCCTGATCCGAAGCTGCGCCTGCACTATGGCGATCTGAGCGATACCTCGAACCTGACCCGCATCATCCAGGAGGTTCAGCCCGACGAAGTCTACAACCTGGGCGCCCAATCTCACGTGGCCGTCAGCTTCGAGTCTCCGGAATATACCGCGGATGTCGATGCCATCGGCACTCTGCGCCTGCTTGAGGCGATCCGGTTCCTGGGACTTGAGAACAAGACCCGGTTCTATCAGGCGTCCACGTCGGAACTCTACGGGCTGGTCCAGGAAACTCCGCAGCGCGAAACGACCCCGTTCTATCCCCGCTCGCCCTACGCGGTGGCCAAGCTGTATTCGTATTGGATCACGGTCAATTACCGTGAGGCGTACGGGATGTATGCCTGCAACGGAATCCTGTTCAATCACGAAAGCCCGCGCCGCGGCGAAACCTTTGTCACCCGCAAGATCACGCGTGGTCTGGCCAACATCGCCCAGGGCTTGGAGAAGTGCCTTTACATGGGGAATATCGACAGCCTGCGCGATTGGGGCCATGCCAAGGATTACGTGCGGATGCAGTGGATGATGCTGCAGCAGGACAAGCCGGAGGATTTCGTTATTGCCACCGGCAAGCAGTATTCCGTGCGCCAATTCATCGAATGGTCGGCGGCCGAGCTTGGGCTTACCTTGGAGTTTTCGGGCAGCGGTGTGGACGAGGTCGCAACGGTGACGGCGATCGACGGCGACAACGCCCCAGCGCTGAAACCCGGCGACGTGATCATGCGGATCGACCCGCAGTATTTCCGCCCAGCCGAGGTGGAGACGCTGCTGGGCGACCCGTCGAACGCTAAGGCCAAATTGGGATGGGAGCCGGAGCTGACCGTGCAGGAAATGTGCGCAGAGATGGTTCTGGAAGACCTCAAAACCGCCAAGCGACACGCCTTGTTGAAAGAGCATGGGTTCGAATTGCCCGTCAGCCTGGAAAACGGCTGAGGAGGCAGAAATGCGTAAGATCTACATCGCCGGACATCGTGGGATGGTAGGTGGAGCAATCCTGCGCCAGCTCAAGGCGCGCCAGGCCGATGGCGAGCCGCTTGAACTGGTTACCCGAACCCATTCCGAATTGGATCTGACGGATCAGTCGGCCGTCCGCGCCTTCATGCAGGCCGAGCGCCCAGACGTCGTGATCCTGGCCGCTGCCAAGGTGGGGGGGATCCACGCAAACAACACGTATCCTGCAGATTTCATTTACGAAAACCTGATGATCGAGTGCAACGTGATCCATCAGGCTTTTGCGGCCGGTGTACGGCGTCTTCTGCAGCTGGGCAGTTCCTGCATCTACCCGCGTGAGGCAGCGCAGCCGATGCGCGAAGACGCGTTGCTGACAGGTGTTTTGGAGCCGACGAACGAACCCTATGCGGTTGCCAAGATCGCCGGGATCAAGCTGTGCGAAAGCTACAACCGCCAGCACGGGGTCGACTACCGGTCGATCATGCCGACCAACCTGTATGGGCCGGGCGATAATTTCCACCCTGAGAACAGCCATGTTCTGCCAGCACTGATCCGCCGCTTCCACGAAGCAAAACGCGACGGGCTGGACGAGGTGGTGATCTGGGGAACCGGCAAGCCGCGGCGTGAATTCCTGCATGTCGATGACATGGCCGAGGCATCGCTGTTCGTAATGGATTTACCGCAGGACGTGTATCAGGCCAATACGCAACCCATGCTGAGCCACATAAACGTGGGCTGCGGGCAGGATGTTTCAATTGCCGAGCTGGCCGCACTGATCGCCAAAATCACCGGATATACCGGCCGGATCCAGCAGGACACCACCAAGCCAGATGGTACGATGCGCAAACTGATGGACGTTTCCCGGTTGGCCAAGATGGGCTGGAAGGCACGCATAGAGCTGGAAGATGGTATCCGCGAGACCTATGCCTGGTTCCTTGACCAATCGGCCGACGACCTTCGGGCCAAATAGGCACCCGGCCCAAAGACCGGGTGCGTTCGGTGCTCAGAACCAACGGCCGATGGCCGAGACCGCCGGGGGTATTGCCGCCGGATCGGACACCGCCGACAGAACTTGCCACGCTACCTGCGTTTCGGTCGGCAAATCGAAGCTGATGAACCGTCCCAGAGCATTACCGCTGCCGCTTAGGGTCGGAGTGCTGCCCGCA
The DNA here is from genome assembly GCF_056537025.1 of Ruegeria sp. CH5. NCBI lineage: Bacteria > Pseudomonadati > Pseudomonadota > Alphaproteobacteria > Rhodobacterales > Roseobacteraceae > Ruegeria > Ruegeria sp. CH5. Next base: position 149,729 of record NZ_JBQFQT010000004.1, read on the forward strand.
GCAAAAGGCGCGGGGAAAACCCAAGTATTCTGGGCGCTTGCAAACAGTGGTCCCATGCCGGCAGTACAGGCCACCGAACTCGCCGCGAGGGTGCAGATCTGGGTTCCGTCCGCGAAACGAACGAATTCGCCGTTTGCATTTGCGCCGCGTTCGATCACTGCGCCGGTCGGGGTCCCGCCAGACTGCGTCACCGGACCCAAGAGGTTACCCGGGCCATATCCGTAGTCGGCTCGCATCAGCCGTCCGGGTGCTACATCTTCAGGGTTGGCTTGAACGGCCGCGCCACTGATCGTTCCCGATGTGGCATCCACGCGCACCACCTCGGTCCAAGAGCCTCCGTCCGGTGAAACCTTGATGGAAAAATCGGTACTGCCCGCAAGGCCCATCTCGGCGTGGCCGGTCCAGTTGGATTGAAACAGGAGTGAGGCGGTGTCAGTCGCGCTTGCCTTGTTGATCTTCAACTGGTGGCCGCTTCCGTCATGGCTCAGCAATGTGGCTGGGCTTCGTACCGAAAGCCGGTTGGTCGGATCGTATCCGGTTGCGACCCCGACCCCGGCAAGGTTTGCAGTATTGACCGGAGGATCGATCCATCCCCCGTTGTCCCAGACCTTGAGCGCGGCGTTGGCTTGGTCCCAAACGCGCCATCCGTTTGCCGGAGTGACAAAGACCCAAGCATTGTCTAACCAAGCCGCGAGTTGCCCAGGCCTCCCCGCCCAGGCGCCTGTCGGGCTGGCCCCCAAGCCGTAGATGGCACCTTGACCTGGTGCCGCAGGTGGAATGGTTTCATCCAGAGCCACAACACTCAGCTGCACGATCAGGTCCAGCTGCCGCAGCGCTTCGTTGTGGGTAACGTGTTTTTGCGCCTGTGACGGTTGCAGAAACGGCAGATTCAAACGGGGGGTGATTTGGGACACGGGCGGGATCCTCCTTGGGCCATCGATTCACGGAATTCGCTGCGCGCCACCCTGCCGCGGATGGGATGAATCCCCGCTTTCACGTGCGAACGGCACAAAAAGGATTTGGTTACTTGTGGATTTCCAAATACGAAACAAAGCCGCCCTTTCGGGGCGGCTGTGGATATTTTTAGTATGGAAGTCGGCCAGCTGATTCTGTCTTGTTCGCCCAAAGTGTGAACCGTTGGCGACCGGAGCCGAGGTGTTCAGCCACGATCAGTTGCGGGCGTAGACATCCTCGTACCGGATAATATCGTCCTCTCCGAGGTAGGCGCCGGTCTGGACCTCGATCAGGACCATAGGCACCTTACCGGGGTTTTCCATGCGGTGAACCGCGCCAAGGGGGATGTAGACAGACTGGTTTTCGCTGACCAGACGAACCTTGTCATCGATCGTGACCTTGGCGGTACCTTCCACAACGATCCAATGCTCGGACCTGTGGTGGTGGGATTGCAGGCTCAGGGCCGCACCGGGGTTTACGTGAATCCGTTTGACCTGGAATCGTTCGCCTACGACCAGGCTCTCGAACCAGCCCCAGGGGCGATGGTCGACCGGCAGAGCTTCGGCTTGCGGTGCCCCTTTCGCCTTAAGGGCGGCCACGGCCTGTTTGACATCCTGTGCCTTGTCCATGCTGGCCACCAGAACGGCATCCGGCATGGCCACAGCGATCATGTTCTCGAGCCCCATGGCCACGACTTCTTGGGAGGCTGACTCGGACCGGATCAACACGTTGTTGCAGTCGATCGTCGTCACCTCACCGGTGGTCGCAACGCCGTTTTCGTCGGGGCTGCTCAGCTCCTGGACGGCCGACCAGCTGCCGACATCCGACCAGCCGGCGGCATAGGGAACAACGCTCAGGTTTTTGGCCCGTTCCATGACCGCGTAGTCGATCGATATGTCTTCGACTTTCCCCCAGGCCAATGCGTCCAGTCGCAGAAAGCCAAGATCGGCCTTCGCGTCCTCGACGGCAGTCTGCACCGGCGGCAACAAGTTGGGTGCATGATCCTGGAACGCAGCGATGATGTCGCGCACCGCAAACAGGAAAATGCCGGAATTCCACAGGTAACTGCCATCGGAGATCATGGCCTTGGCTCGATCCAGATCGGGCTTTTCAACGAAATGGTCCAATGCGACCGCAGCACCTGTCGCGTCGGGCGCAGCGCTGAGCTTCAGATATCCATATCCGGTTTCCGGCCGGTCCGGAGTGATCCCGAACGTCACCAGATGGCGGTCCCTCTCGATGGCGGTCACACCTTGCGAAACCGCCGCGTGGAACGCGGACTTGTCGGGAACGACGTGATCGGACGGCGCCACCAGCATCAAAGCATCCGGGTCTACCTTCGACAGGTAAAGCGCGGCCGCCAAGACCGCCGGAGCCGTGTTGCGGCCTTCAGGTTCAATAAGGATCGGACCGGGGTCGACACCAATGGCGGTAAGCTGCTCGGTGACGATGAAGCGGAACGATTCATTGGTGAGTATCAGGGGCTTGGCGTACGGTGTGTCCTTGGGCCCTCGCATCCTGTCCGCACAGTTCTGCAACAGGCTGCTGCTTCCGACCAGAGGCACGAACTGTTTGGGATAGCTTTTTCGGGACAGCGGCCAAAGCCGGGTTCCGGAGCCGCCGCACAGAATGACAGGATAGATGGTGGTCATGACGAATGGGCTTTTCGGCTGGTTTTCTGACGTTTTATCGCAGTCATCACAGGGTGGGTGAAGGACCGCCGCTTATTGGGCGGCCCGACCTGTGGCAACAATATCATTCAGATAGGCGCTCAGATCGTCGCGCAGGTCATTCCGGGCCAGGGCAAAAGCCACGGTGGCCTGCAGGAAGCCCGCCTTGGATCCGCAGTCGAACCGTTGACCATCGAAACGGTATCCGAAAACCGGGACACCGTTGCCGATGTCCTCGGCGATGGCATCGGTCAGCTGGATCTCGCCGCCGCTGCCTTTCTTCATCTGATTGAGGTTGTACAGCACCGACGGCCCCAAAATGTATCGACCGATCACCGCCATGTTCGACGGTGCCTCGTCGGCCTTGGGCTTTTCGACCATGCCGCGGGCGCGGATCACCTTGCCGGAACTGTCGGCCGCGTCCAGAATCCCGTACGAGCTGGTTTTTTCGGGTGCGACCTCCATCGCGGCGACCATGTTGCCGCCGGTTTCCTCATAGGCCTCGACCATCTGCTGCAGGCAGGGTTTGTCGGCTGCAATAACGTCGTCCGGCAGCATGACCGCGAAGGGTTCATCGCCGATCAGGCGGCGGGCGCACCATACGGCGTGTCCCAAGCCCAAAGCCTTGTGTTGGCGGATATAGGCGATAGCACCGCTTTCCATGTTGGTGTTCTCGAGAACCTCCAACAAATCATCCTTGCCTTTGGCCTTCAGTTCCTGCTCCAGCACGAGATTGTGGTCGAAATAGTCTTCGAGTGCCGATTTCCCGCGTGATGTGACAAAGATGAACTCGGTAATACCCGCAGCGCGGGCTTCGTCGATGGCATATTGAACGAGGGGCCGGTCAACCAGCGTCATGATTTCCTTCGGAACGGATTTCGTTGCCGGAAGAAACCGGGTGCCCAATCCTGCGACAGGGAAAATCGCCTTGGTGACCTTGCGTGACATGTGACCTCTCAAATTCAAAAACTTAGCCGGCGGACGTGGTGCATCCGGGGCTTCCTCTTAGGCTGCGAAACCGGATCAATCAATGATGCCCGAAGAAACAGGCCGAAAACGACCGAAGGGTGCCATCTGGTCATGGCAAAGTCAAAATACCCATTTCCAATATCTCTGCCCTAACGGGCAAGCACCCCGAAGCCGGTTGCCCGGCTTCGGGGACAGGATCAAGCGCTCGCCATGATCGCTTCCAGCGGATCGTGTTCAGCCACGAAATGCCCGGGCGAAATCTCGCTGAGCGCGGGAACATAGTCGGTCTGACCCGCTGCCAGACGGCTGGGCAGGAACCGCAGCGCTGCCTTGGGATCCATGGGCGAGGGCAACTCGCCCGGCAGTTTCAGTCGTTGGCGGCTGCGCTCGACATCCGGGTCCGGGATCGGAACCGCCGAGATCAGCGATTGCGTGTAGGGATGAACCGGGTTCGCGCAGATCACCTCGCCATCGCCCAGTTCGACGATGCGGCCGAGATACAGAACCATGATCCGGTTCGACACCGCGCGCACCACCGACAGGTCGTGGCTGATGAAGATCATCGACAGGCCGAACTCCTGCTGCAGTTCCTTCAGCAGCTGCACGATCTGCGCCTGGATCGACACGTCCAGCGCCGAGACCGCCTCGTCGCAGATGATCAGCTTGGGTTTGTTGATCATCGCCCGTGCGATGCCCACCCGCTGGTTCTGCCCGCCCGACAGCTCGTGCGGGTAGCGGTTGATCATGTTGGCGTTCAGGCCGACCCGTTCCATCATCTCGGCGACCATCTGCTTGCGCTCGCGCTCGGTCAGGTCGGGGCGATAGGTTTTCAGCGGTTCTGCGATCGAGGCAGAAATCGTCATCCGAGGGTCCAGGCTGGCCAGCGGGTCCTGGAACACGATCTGCAGATCCTTGCGGTACTTGTTCAGCTCGGCCCGTTTCAGCCCGACGATCGGATGGCCCAGCCAGCTGACATTCCCGTCGCTCGGCTCGATCAGCTGCAGCACGGCACGGGCGAGGGTGGACTTGCCGCAGCCCGACTCACCGACCACGCCCAGGGTTTCACCCTTGCGGATGTCAAAGCTGACCCCGTTCACCGCCTTCAACGGCACCTTGCGGCCAAAGATGCCGCCCGGAACGTGAATCGGGAAATGCACCTTGACGTCATCGACCTTCAGCAGCGGCGCCTCGTCGGTCTCCACCGCCTTGGGCGCGTCGCCCGCGTCGATGCGGGGCATGGCCTCGATCAGGGTGCGGGTATAGTCGTGCTTGGGCGCGTGAAAGATCTCGCGCGTGTCACCGGCCTCGACGAACTCACCCAGGCGCATGACCTGCACCCGGTCGCACATGCGGGCCACGACGCCCATGTCATGCGTGATCAGGGCGATGGCGGTGCCTTCGTCCTTTTGCAGACGCACCATCAGGTCCAGAATGTCGGCCTGAACGGTCACGTCCAGCGCGGTGGTCGGTTCGTCGGCGATCAGCAGCTTGGGATTGCACAGCATCGACATGGCGATCATCACCCGCTGGCGCATCCCGCCCGACAGCTCGTGCGGGAACTGGTCCAGACGGCGCGCGGCCTCGGGTATGCGCACGCGGTCCAGCCATTCCAGGCACCGTTGCCGCGCGGCCGAACCCTGCAGGCCTTCGTGCACCTGCAAGACTTCGCGCATCTGCTGGCCGACCCGCAAATGCGGGGTCAGGGCGGTCAGCGGGTCCTGAAAAATCATGCCCACGTCATCTCCGCGGATCTGGTTCAGCTTGTTCACGGGCAGGTTCAGAATTTCCTGCCCGTTCAGCAGCACCGACCCGGTGGCCCGGCCCGCCGGCGGCAGCAGCCCCATCGCGGCCATGAAGGTCTGGCTTTTGCCCGACCCGCTTTCGCCGACGATGCCCAGGCATTCGCCCGGCGCGATGTCAAAGCTGATGTTCTTGACGGCCTCGACCACCCCGTCGGGCGTGTCGAACTGAACGCTCAGGTTCTTTACGGAAAGCAGGCTCATGTCAGCGGTCCTTCGGATCCAATGCGTCACGCAGGCCATCGCCGATGAAGAACATCGTGATGATGATGGTGACGTAAAATGCCAGAGGGTACATCAGTTGCCACAACGTGCCGTAACCCATGGTTCCGGCGCCCTCGGCGATCAGACGACCCAACGAGGTATAGGGCTCGGAAATCCCCAGCCCCAGGAACGAGATGAAGCTCTCCGTCAGGATCATCTCGGGCACCAGCAGCGAAGCATAGACGATCACAACGCCCAGCAGGTTGGGCAGGATGTGGCGGTACATGATGGTGAACTCGCTGACACCGGCGGCACGGGCGGCCTCGATGAACTCGCGGTTCTTCAGGGTCAGGGTCTGGCCGCGCACGATCCGCGCCATTGTTAGCCAGCCCACCGCACCCAGCGCGATGAACAGCATGAAGAACGACCGCCCCGCCACGACCAGCAGCAGGATGATGACCAGCGTGGCCGGAATGGCCAGCAGGATGTCGACGAAGCGCATCATCACGCCATCGACGCGCCCGCCGATGTAACCGGCGGCGATGCCGTAGCAGGTGCCGACGATCAGCGCGGTGGCCGCCCCGATCAGGCCCACCAGCAACGAGGTGGTGGTGGCCTGGATGACCCGGCTGTACAGGTCGCGCCCCAGATCGTCGACGCCGAAATAGTGGCCGGTCTCGATGGACGGCATACCCATGCCGGCCACGTCGCCCATGACGTTCCAGTCGATTTCCTCGTTGCTCCAGACGGCAAAGTAGGGCCCGATGATCGTGAACAGAACGATCAGGCCCAGGATGAACACGCTGGCCATGGCGGCCTTGTTGCGGACAAAACGCATCCGCGCGTCCTGCCAAAGCGAACGCCCCTGAATGACCGTGTAATCGGTGATGTCTTCGGCCAGATGGGCGGCTTTCTGAGATTTTCCAAGCATTTGCCAGCCCCCTCAGTAACGGATTTTCGGATCGAACCAGGCATAGGCCAGGTCGGTCAGCAGGTTCACCAGAACGGTCAGAACGCCATAGAGGATCGTGACCCCCAGCAGCACTGCATAGTCGCGTGACAGGGCCGAACCCACATAGGCCTGCCCCAGCCCGCCGGTCGAGAAATAGATGTCAACGAAGACCGAACCGGTCAGCACATAGACGAAGACCGGCCCCAGATAGGACACCACCGGCAGCAGCGTGGGTTTCAGCGCGTGACGCCAGATCACGGTGCGGGTCGGCAGGCCCTTGGCCCGCGCGGTGCGGATGAAGTTCGAATTCAGAACCTCGAGCATCGATGACCGAGTGATCCGCGCGATCGACCCCATGTACGAGGTCGCAAGTGCGATGACGGGCATGATCAGGTATTGCCACTGACCCCCGTTCCAGCCGCCGCCCGGCAGCCAGCCCAGCCACAGGGTGAAGGTCAAAATCAGGATCGGGCCCATGATGAAGTTCGGCAGCGCCTGGGCGGCGATGCCCAGACCCACGGCGAAATAGTCGATCCAGCTGTTGTGGCGGATCGCAGCGGCGATGCCCAAGCTGACGCCCACCAGCGTGGCCACGAGAAAGGACAGCATTCCGTAGGTCAGCGAAATCGGAAAGCCCTGCGCGATGATGTCGTTCACGTCGCGGTCCTTGAACTTGAAGGACGGGCCGAAATCGAAATGCACCACGATGTTGTACAGATAGTCCCACAGCTGTTTCCACAGCGGCTGGTCCAGCCCGTAGCGCGCCTCGATATTGGCCAGAACCTGCGGCGGCAACGGCCGCTCCGAGGTGAAGGGCCCGCCGGGCGCGAAGTGCATCAGAAAGAAACTGGCGACGATCAGCAACAGGATCGTCGGAACGGCGATCAGCAGTCGCCGGATGACATAGGCAAGCATTTCATGCCCCCAATTATTGGCCCTGCCCCAGAGCATGTCCGGGGCAGGGCGCGATCAAAGGATGATGATTACTCGGCGATCTTGTAGAGGTTCTTCGAGTACCAGTTCTGCTCGACGTTGTTCACCGGCCAGTTCCCCACGTCGCTGTCCATCATGTAGACACCGGCGTAGTGGTAGATCGGGATCACAGGGGTTTCCTGTGCGATGATCCGCTCAACCTCGGTGTACAGCGGGGCCGGATCGTCCGAGGTTTTGGCCTGAGCCAGCAGCTCGTCGACCTTGGCATTGTTGTACTTGCCGTCATTGTAGCCGGAATCCGACTGCAGCAGGTCCAGGAAGGTCGAGGCTTCGTTGTAGTCGCCGCACCATGCGCCGCGGGCCAGTTCAAAGTTCTGGTTGCCGCGCTCTTCCAGGAAGATCTTCCATTCCATGTTGGCCAGCTCGACCTGCGCGCCCAGCTTCTGCTTCCACATCTGGCTGAGGGCCACGGCGACTTTCTTGTGCGCCTCGGAGGTGTTGTAGACCATCGCGAAACTCAGCGGGTTGTCGGGACCGTATCCGGCCTCGGCCAGCAGTTCCTTGGCCAGCTCGTCGCGCTCGGCTTGCGTCATCGACGCCATTTCCACGACCGGCGGGGTGAACCCTGCGGTGGCTTCGGGCACGAAGGTATAGGCTTCGGGCTGACCGCCGGCCAGGATGTTCTCAGTGATGATCTTACGGTCAACCGCCAGCGACAGGGCCTGACGCACGTTCGGGTCCTTGAAGGCCTCGGGGCCGCCGTCGGACAGGTTGAACGTGTAGTAGTAGTTGCACAGGCGCGGGAAGCTGATCGCCTCGTTCGGGTATTCTTTCTTCAGGCGCGGAAACTGGCCTGCGGGCACCTCGGTGCGGTCCAGTTCGCCGGCCAGATAGCGGGTCAGGGCCACGTTTTCATCGTTGATGACCAGGGCCACGACCTTGTCGATGATGGTGTTGTCGTTGTCCCAGTACATCGGGTTGCGCTCGCGCACCGAGCGTTCGTTGGGCAGGTGCTCGGTCAGGACATAGGCGCCGTTCGAGACGATGTTGCCGGGCTTGGTCCATTCATCGCCGAACTGCTCGATGACCTTCTGCGGGGCTGGGAAGGTGGTCGAGTGCGTGGTCATCTGCGGGAAATAGGGCAGCGGGGCGCTCAGTTTCACTTCCAGCGTGTGGTCGTCGATCGCCTTGACGCCCAGGTCGTCGACCGGCTTGTCGCCCGCGATGATCTCGGCGGCGTTCTCGATCGACATCAGTTCCATGAACCAGGCATAGGGCGAGGACAGGGCCGGATCGACGGCGCGTTTCCACGCAAAAACGAAATCATGTGCGGTGACCGGATCGCCGTTCGACCACTTGGCGTTGTCGCGCAGGGTGAAGGTGTAAACGTCCTTAGTTTCGTTGGTGGTATAGCCGGTGGCCACGCCCGGAACCAGGTTGCCGTCTTCGTCCTGGTTCATCAGACCTTCGAACAGGTCGCGGACAATCTCGGCGCCCGACACGTCCTCGACCACCTGCGGGTCGACCGAGCTGTGCTCGTCCAGCACGCGGTAGACGAAGGTCTGGTCATCGGCCAGCGGCTCGCCGGTGACCGGATGGGTGCCCACGGCCAGCGCGGCTCCGGTGATGAAGGTCGAGCACAGCAGGCCCGCCACCGAGTTTCGAAGGATGGTGTTCATGATCTTCTCCCAATTATTGTGGCGGCGGTCTGCGCATCCATATGGGATGGCGTCCGGCGGCCCTGGTTGCCCGACATCCGCTGGGACCCGGCTCTTTTGAATTTTGGGTTGTGCCAATTCGCAAGGAACACTGCGTCGCAGCTTTCTGGATTGCAGTCGGTGAAGTGGATGCAAGAGCTTCCTCTCGCTGGCCGAGACCGTGCCACTATTTTGGGCAGGGTTAAAGCCTTCCCATGAGTCCGGATCGCCTAAAGGTAGAAAGAAACTTCGTGACGCGTGGTCGCTGAAATTTTGTAACGATGGCGTGTATCGTTGCGATATTTTTGTGCCCAGGCCGCCCGGATTGCAGCCCGAGGCGCGATCTGTTTCGGCAGAATTTCGCCGCTCGCTTTCGCCCGATCAGGCGAATCGCCAGCGGTCAGGGACGCAGCCGCGACTTCATCCCGGCTTCGGGGAAACAGGTGGGGGGCTGGTCGGTTTCTTCCTGCCAGCGGCCGATCGACCGGCGGGTTTTGTATCCCGGGAGCCCGTCGGCACCGCCCACGTCGTGCCCCATCGCGATCAACGCCTGCTGCATGGCGGCGATATCCGATCGATAAAGACCGCCCACCTTGCCCCATCGCCCTTTGAAATCGCCCACGCCATACTGAATGCGATCGCCCACATGGCCCACGAACAAGGCGTAGAGGTCGCTCATGTTGTAGTCTTTGAGAACGTAGAAATTAGGCGTTACGACAAAGGCCGGACCGTTCCGGCCAGCCGGCATCATCAGGTAGCCCTCTCCGCGCAGCTCGTGTTCGGGAAAAGGGCGTCCCGAGACGCGGGTGACGCCCATGGAGACCCAGTCGCGGATTGCCCGGCCCTGGTCGGGACCCTCAAGCGCGCAGGACACAGACGCAGGTACGGTCACCTCGAACCCCCAATCGCGGCCGCTGACCCAACCGTGCCGCGCGAGGTAGTTTCCGATCGATGCGATCGTGTCGTCGGCCGACCCCCATATGTCGGCCCGGCCGTCTGCATTGCCGTCGGTCGCGTGGTTCAAAAAGCTGGTCGGCATGAATTGGGGCTGGCCCAACGCGCCGGCCCAGCTGCTTTTCATCGCGCGGCCGTTCACGTGACCGGCCTCTACGATCTGCAGCGCGGCGATCAGTTCGCCGGTGAAATATTCCGCGCGCGTGCTCATGAACCCCTTGGTGGCCAGCACCTGGATTGCGTTATGCCGGATCGGAACCTGCCCATAGCCGCTCTCGCGGCCCCAGACCGCAAGGATGATCCGGGCGGGAACGCCGGTCTGTTCCTCGACCCGGCGCAGCGTTTCCGCATGACGCTTGGCCATACGCCGACCGCCGGCGGCGGCATCCTGAACCGAATTTGCGTTGAAATACCGGCCGGGGGACCCGAACTCGGCTTGCCTTTGCTTTTTGGGCGTCCGTGCCGGAGAGCCCGGCGGAACAAGATCGGGCAGTTCCCAATTCAGGCGAACTCCGTCGGTTGCGCTGTCAAACGTGCGGAGCGATACACCCTGCGCCTGGGCCAACGGCCAGACCTGTTGCTGCAACCAGTCCTGAAACTGCCGCTCAACCGCGGCTCGGTCCTGCGCGATCGCTGCGCCGGAAAACGCGATCAGTCCAATCAGAATAAGCAGTAAACGCATGACACAATGACTGACCCGACCCACTGGTCAAGTCAACTCGATGGTGAGGTGGTTCCCGGCTGCCGGGGAAAAACCTTGTGAAATCTGCTGACTCTGCCGATAGTTGCACCAACCTGAAGTTTGATGAGGGCGATCCGGCGTGAGCGGAAACAGGACTATACCTGCGGTACTGACAGCGCTGATCGTGGTCGTATTGTGGTTGGGCACGGCGCAATCGGCTCTGGCCAGCGACAGTTTCATGGATCCTCATGGCCCTATTGCGGCGGTCCAAAAAACACACCTGGTGCGCGCGACCGCGTTGATCCTGATTGCGGTCATTCCGGTTCTGGTTCTGGTTCCCTTGATCGCTCTTCGCTATCGGCGCCGCGCGCAAAGCCCGGCTGCCTATCGGCCCAAATGGGATTTCTCGCCCATGCTGGAAACCGCGATGTGGGGTGTGCCGGTGGTGATCGTGGCGCTGCTGTCCTTTTATCTTTGGAAAGCAACCCACCGGCTGGACCCTTACGCGGCCCCGTTCGGCGATGAACCGGCCCTGCGTGTGCAGGTGGTGGGGCTGGATTGGAAATGGCTGTTCATCTACCCCGACCTGGGCATCGCGACGGTGGGTGAGTTCGGGGTGCCGACGAAACAACAAGTCGCCCTGACACTGACGACGGACACGGTGATGCAGTCGTTTATGGTTCCCGCGCTGGCGGGGCAGATCTATGCGATGCCGGGCATGACGACCCAATTGCATCTCGTGGCTGATGCCCCCGGACAAATGCAGGGCGAAAACACCCAGTACAACGGGCGCGGCTTCACCAAGCAGAAGTTCCAGACGGTCGCGATGCCGCCGCCGGACTTCGATTCATGGGTCGACCATGTTCGGCAGAACGGTATCGTTCTGGACCCGGCAACCTATCGGATACTGGCCATGCGGACGGACCGGGACGAGGTTCAGGCCGCGCTTGGCACCGCGCAGATGCCGGACAATGCGCTGTATTTCCGTCTGGATGATGGCGATCTGTTCCACAGCATCCTGGGCCGGTATCACAACGGGCAACCTCTGCCGCAGGATCAGCAACCGGGAACCGCCCAATTCGGCCAGGAGGACAAGCAATGACATCTGCCGAGTCCGGTTTCTTCGGCCGTCTGAACTGGGATGCCTTCCCCATCGCCGGACTGATCCAGGATCCCAACACGAATGAAATCGTGGCCAATGCCGCGGCGGGCGTGGTGATCGTGGGGGTGTTCGCGGTTCTGGGACTGCTCACCTGGTTTCGCCTGTGGGGGCCGCTGTGGCGTGACTGGCTGACCAGCGCAGATCACAAGAAGATCGGCATCATGTATATCGTCTTTGCCATCGTCATGCTGGCGCGCGGCGTTCTGGAAGGCGTCGTGATGCGTGCCCAACAGGCGGCCGGGCCGGGCGAGGGGTTCCTCGAGGCCGAACACTTTGCCGAGCTGTTCAGCACCCACGGCACGATCATGATCTTCTTCGTTGCGGTGCCCTTCGTGTTCGGACTGGCGAATTTCCTCGTCCCGCTGATGATCGGCGCGCGCGACGTGGCCTTTCCGGTGATGAACCAGATCAGCCTCGGCCTGACGGTTTCGGCGGGGATGATGCTGATGGTCAGCCTGGTGGTGGGCGAGTTTTCCACCGGCGGCTGGACGGCCTATCCGCCCTATACCGGCGCGGCCTTCAATCCGGGCGTGGGGCCGGATTACTGGATCTGGGCGATCGTGGTGTCGGGCATCGGCACCACCCTGACGGGGATCAATTTTGCCGTCACGATCTACAAGCTGCGCGCGCCGGGGATGAAATTCATGCGGTTGCCGATGTATTGCTGGACGATCATCTGCAGCTCGATCCTGATCGTGTTCGCCATGCCGCCATTGGGGGTGGCGGCGCTGTTGCTGGCCGCCGACCGGTATCTTGATTTCCATTTCTTCACCAATGACCTGGGCGGCAACATGATGAACTATGCCAACCTGTTCTGGCTGTTCGGTCACCCCGAGGTCTATCTGCTGGTTCTGCCGGCCTATGGTATCTATTCCGAAGTCTTCGCGACCTTCTCGGCCAAGCGGCTCTATGGCTACAACTCGCTGGTGATCGCGACCATGTCGATTGCGGTGCTGTCGTTTACCGTCTGGCTGCACCATTTCTTCACCATGGGTCAAAGCGCCCTGATCAACGCGGTCTTCGGCATCGCCACGATGCTGATCGCCATTCCCACGGGCGTTAAGGTCTACGACTGGATGGCCACCCTGTATCGCGGCCGCATCCGGTTCTCGGTGCCGATGCTGTACGGGCTGGCCTTTCTGTTGCTGTTCGTGATCGGGGGGCTCAGCGGTGTGATCCTGGCCAATCCGACCGTCGACTATCAGGTGCACAATACGCTGTTCCTGGTCGCGCATTTCCACAACGTGTTGCTGCCGGGTGTCCTGTTCGGCTTGCTCGCTGGCTACAACTACTGGTTTCCCAAGGCGTTCGGCTTCCGTCTGGATAAGGCCTGGGGGCGGGTTTCGGTCGTGCTGTGGACGGTGGGCTTCATGCTGACCTTCCTGCCGCTGTATTTCGTGGGCCTGATGGGTATGCCACGTCGCTCCTACAGCTGGGAGGACCCGAGCTTTCACCCCTACATGATTGTTGCGGTCATCGGCGCGCTGGTCATTCTGGCCGCGCTGTTGTCGGTCGTCATGCAGCTGTGGGTCAGTATCCGCAACCGCGAACAGAGCCGCGTTCCGATTGGCGACCCCTGGGACGCCCGCACGCTGGAATGGTCGATCCCCGCGCCGCCGCCGCCCTACAATTTCGCGATCATCCCGCATGTCACGGACCGCGACGATTTTGCCGCCGCGAAAGAGCGTGGCGAGGCCTACCCGCACCCCGACCGGTACGAGGACATCACTATGCCGCGCAACACCAGCATCGGTTTCGTGCTCTGCGTGCTCAGCGGTGTGTGGATGTTTGCGCTGGTCTGGTGGATCTGGTGGCTGGCGGCGCTGGTGACAGTGATGATGATCCTGTCGTTCATCCTGTGGACCTTTCAGACCGATACCGAAGAAGTGGTGTCTGCTGACGAGGTGCGCAGGCAGCACGAGGCCTGGCTGGACCTGGTCCGCAACGCGACCCCTGTGAACCGGGATCACGAAGGTGCGCCAGAAAACACCGGGCTTGCCCGACCGGATCTGGAGGCAGCGACATGAAGCCTGCACCAACCCACAGTTACCCCGGTCTGAACCTTGGGCGGCGTCATGCCAGCGCCCACAAGGCGACCGAAGTGGTGACCTTCGGTTTCTGGGTCTTTCTGATGAGCGACCTGGTCTATTTCGGGCTGATGTTCGGCGTTTACATCACCATGATCGACGCGCAGGCCGGTGGTCCGGGTCCGCACGAGTTGTTCGATCTCTACAGCATCTTTGCCCAGACGCTGATCTTGTTGACCAGCAGCCTGACTGTTGGACTTGCCATGCTGGCGCTGAAATACAACCTGCCGCGCGGTCGGATCGTCCTGTGGTTCGGGGTTACGCTGCTGCTTGGGCTGAGTTTTCTGGTCCTCGAAATCCGCGATTTCATGTCGATGGCGGAAAAGGGTGGCATCCCGCAGCGCAGCGGTTTCCTGTCCGCCTTCTACGGGTTGGTGCCTCTGCACGGGCTGCATGTGGCGGCGGGCTGTGTGTGGCTGGTCGTTCTGGGCCTTCAACTGCGGGTCATGGGGATGACCGACCTCGTGATTTCGCGCGTGGTGCGGCTGGCACTGTTCTGGCACTTCCTTGATCTGATCTGGATCGGCATCATCACCATCGTGTATTTCGGAGGGCTGACCTATGGATAAACGGTCCGAGATGCACAGGCGCGAGCGGCGCCGGTATGTGATCGGCTATGGCGGCTCGCTGTTGCTGACACTCACCGTGTTTGCGATCGCCTACTGGTTCGGCATCGAGACCAAGGGTGTCTACCTTGCAATTGGGCTGTTGGGTCTGGCGCAGCTGATTGTTCAGCTGGTCTATTTCCTGCATATCGACCGTCGCCGCAGCAGCCGCGAAGATCTGGATTTGGTCCTGTTCTCGACGCTGGTTCTGCTGATTATCATCCTTGGAACGGTCTGGATCCTGGGCAATCTTGCAATGCGGATGCACATGCCGGGCATGTAGCGTCCGGCTAGCCCATCACCCACAGTCCCAGCCACAGGGCCAGCCAGCACAGTCCGAGGCTGAGCAGGATGTTTCCACCCGCAAGGACAATCGTCCGCTCGCGCTGCAGTTCAAGAGACTGGTAGGCAAAGCTGGAGAATGTCGTGAACCCTCCGCAAAAGCCGAAAACCAGGCGCTTTTCTTCTTCGGCCATCTCCACGGGCCCGCCCAGGTACCCGATCCAAAGCCCCAACAACAGGCTGCCCAATACGTTCACGACTAGTGTTGAGACCGGCAGGTCGTGGGTGATGGCCCGCGCGACCCAGTGGCGAAGGACTGCTCCCAGTCCGCCGCCCAGCCCAAACACCGCATGCAGATACAGATCGGTCATTCGGCCGGCCCTCCTGAGCGGCGGCGGCGTCCAATTGCCTCGCCCAGAATGGCCGCGCCCAAACCGCAGATGACTTCGGCCGCCAACGGGAAGATGACCGACCAGCCGTCGGTTTCAGCGATCCGTTCCAGTTCGGCGGCAAAGGACGAAAACGTCGACAATCCGCCGCAGAAACCAACGGCCCCGAGGTGCAGAACATGGGCATGCACCCGGCCCCGTATGGCGTAGAGCCATCCCAGAATGAAACAGGCCACGACATTGATGCCGAAGGTCGATGTCAGCAACGGCATCCCCGGAATTTCCAGCGCAAACAGTTCGCGCAGGATCGACCCAGCCGCGCCTCCGACAAAGACGGCGGCGTACATCATGGGCTTCCCCGAAACTGCCGCCTGAGTTTTGGCCAAGGACGCTTCTCCGCCTGTGGGGTTTGGATTTGGATAGCGGCTGTGCCGCCCGGGTTCAACCGCCGCAACCAAGCCACCGCAAATCCGCCCGATGCTTGGGGTGGCAGTACAAAGGCTTGCAATCAAAGGGCAACCTGCCCACGATCTATCGGGACAGGCCCGATGGGGTCGGAACCAGAGGGCAGGTCATGACGTCGAATTCCGTATGCAAGGTATTGCTGGATATTCTCGCGGATGCCGGAGGGTGCCAGATCTTCGGCGTGACGGGCGATGCGCTCAACCCCCTGCTTGAAGCCATGCGCGGGGATAGCCGGTTCGAATGGATCGGGGTCAGGCACGAGGAAAACGCAGCCTATGCAGCCTATGCCCAGGCGCATCTGACCGGCGGGATCGGGATTTGTGCCGGAACCGTCGGTCCCGGCGCGCTTCACCTGATCAATGGACTGTACAACGCCCGGCGTGAGGGTGCAGGGGTCGTGGCGATCACAGGTCAGGTCGCTCATCGGGAGCGCGGGACCGGATACCACCAGGAAGTCAATCTTGAGAAAGTGTTCGAGGATGTCTGCGGCTATCAGGCCGTGATCAATTCGCCGGACCAGATGCCGCGACTGGCTCAGATCGCCGTGCAACGCGCCTTGATCAACCGCGAGGTCGTGCGGATCGAACTGCCCATCGACATATCCGAACAGCAGGTGCCCAGCTTGCACCAACTGCACCCGATCCTGAAAACGCCATCAACGCTGATCCCGCCCGAATCCGAAATCGACCGTGCGGCTGAGATCATCAACGCGGGCAGGAAAGTCGCTCTTTTCGCCGGCGTGGGATGCAGAGAAGCCAAAGACAAGGTTCTGGCTCTGTCCCAACGGCTGAACGCGCCGATCACGCATTCCCTCAAGGGCAAGGACGTTTTTGACTATGATGATCCCAACGTGGTCGGGATGACCGGGTTGATCGGCAATCCCGGCGGGTATCATGCAGTGCGCGACTGCGATGTGCTGGTGATGCTGGGGACGGACTTCCCATACGAGTGGTTCCTGCCGGAAAAAGCGAAAATCATCCAGATCGATCGCAACGTCGAACATCTGGGACGCCGCGCGCCCATCGCATCGGGATTGCTGGGGGATGTGGGCGCGACGCTGGATCTGCTCTTGCCAAAGCTGGCAGCAAAGGACGACAGGGCGTTTGCCGATCGTCAGGTCAAGCTGTGTACGAAATGGCTGGCGCAGCAAGACCGCGACTCCAGTCTCGAGCGCGACACCGAGCCACTCCACCCGCAGCTATTCGCGCGGCAGGTCTCCAACCAGGCTGCCGATGACGCGATATTTGCAATGGATATCGGCGAATGCACGGTCTGGGTGGCGCGTCAGACCCGGATGAAAGGCGGACGGCGCATGGTGGGGTCGTTCAACCATTCGTC
The DNA here is from genome assembly GCF_056537025.1 of Ruegeria sp. CH5. Taxonomy (NCBI): domain Bacteria; kingdom Pseudomonadati; phylum Pseudomonadota; class Alphaproteobacteria; order Rhodobacterales; family Roseobacteraceae; genus Ruegeria; species Ruegeria sp. CH5. Next base: position 166,871 of record NZ_JBQFQT010000004.1, read on the forward strand.
ACTGGGGTCCGGGTTGCCGTCGGCGTTGGGAGCCGCCGCGCTGGATCCGAAGCGCGAGGTTTGGGCGTTCTGCGGTGATGGCGGTTTCGGCATGTCCATGCAGGATTTCGTGACTGCCGTGCGCTACGAGTGGCCCATTAAGGTGCTGGTCTTTAACAACCAGACGCTGGGCTTCGTGAAGATGGAGATGGAGGTGGCGGGTTATCCGCTGAACCCCGCTGCTACCGATCTGGTGAACCCGGACTTTGCGGAATACGCGAGGGTTTGCGGTGGGGATGGGGTCCGTGTGGAACATGCGGCTGACATCCCCGAGGCCGTCGCGCGGGCCAAAGAGAGCCGAAAGCCATTCATCATCGACGCCATGGTCACGCCCGGCGAGTTGGTCATGCCTCCGCATATCGATACCAAGATGGCCTGGGGTTTCGGCATGTCGAAACTGAAAGAAGGCATCCTGCTGGCCAAGGGTGAACATGCGCAGTGGGACAACTGGGTCAAGGAACTCAAGGCCAACCTCTGACCGATTGGCCCAAGGGAGAGCAAGATGATCGTACGTCGAATATATTATGTCGTGACCTATGTGGTTCTGCCTTTGACCGTGGTCTGGGGTTTGTACTGGCCTCCGGCATTCTGGCTGCTGATTTTGCTGGTCCCTTACGCGTTGGTCGGGCTGTACGACATGCTGACCACCAAACACAACGTACTGAACAACTATCCGGTTCTGGGCCATTTCCGGTATATGCTGGAGTTCGTCAGCCCGGAAATCCGCCAGTATTTCGTGGAAACCAACGAAAGCGGGCGGCCCTTCAATAGGATCATTCGCGCGCTGGTGTATTCACGAGCAAAGGGACAGGTCGACACTCAGGCCTTCGGCACCCAGTACGATATCACCGAAGTCGGATATCACCGGGCCAATCACTCGCTTGCGCCCAAGGACGTTCCGGAAAGCGAAGAGCGTGTGATGCTTGGCGGTCCTCAGTGTGAAAAGCCCTATCTTGCATCGCGGCTGAACGTTTCAGCGATGAGCTTCGGGGCACTCAGCGCCAACGCAATCCGCGCCCTGAACGGCGGGGCCAAGGATGGCGGTTTCGCACACAACACGGGCGAGGGCGGGCTGTCGCCGCACCATCTTGCCGAAGGCGGCGATATCATCTGGCAGATTGGCACCGGATACTTCGGTTGTCGGACGGCAGAGGGCGGCTTTGACAAGGACAAGTTCGCCCAGAATGCCCAGAAGGATGTCGTGAAGGCGATTGAGATCAAACTGTCCCAAGGCGCGAAACCGTCCCATGGCGGTGTTCTGCCGGCGGCCAAGGTCGATGAAGAGATCGCGCTTATTCGCGGCGTACCCGTGCATCAGGATGTGATTTCGCCACCCATTCACTCGGCCTTTGACGGGCCAACGGGCCTGATGCATTTCGTGCAGCACCTGCGCGAAATGTCCGGGGGCAAACCCGTCGGGTTCAAGCTGTGCATCGGCAACCGGTCCGAGTTCATGGGGATCTGCAAGGCCATGCTGGAAACCGGCATTCTGCCCGATTTCATCACCGTAGACGGGGCCGAGGGCGGGACCGGCGCGGCGCCTGTGGAATTTACCAACCGTCTGGGCGTACCGTTGAACGAAGGGCTGATCTTCGTGAACAACTGTCTGCGCGGAGTAGGCTTGCGGGACAAGATCCGGGTGATCTGTTCAGGCAAAGTGGCAACCGGCTATGACATGATCGAGAAATTCGCGCTGGGGGCTGACATGTGCAATGCGGCGCGGGCGATGATGTTCGCCGTGGGCTGCATTCAGGCCCTGCATTGCAATACGAACCGCTGCCCGTCGGGTGTGGCAACACAGGATCCCATTCGTGGCCGCGCGGTCAACGTGCCGCAGAAACGCAAACGGGTTCACCGCTTTCATGACGCCACTCTGGAAAGCTTTCGCGAAATACTGGGTGCCATGGGGAAAGAGCGCGTATCTGACCTTGGCCCATCCGATATCTACCGCCGAATTGCCAACGAGCGCGAGTGCTCATACGCGGAACTTTACACCTTTATCGAGCCAGGTGCCTTGTTGAAAGACACAGTGCCGCAGGAATTTGCAGCGGATTGGCAGAAGGCGTCGGCCAGCCATTTCTGATTTTTTTCTCGAATGGTCCAAGGATCCGCTCCTGTCCTACGTCTGAATAGTCAGAATGAGCAAACTGACCTCGGATGAAGAATTGGCCCATGGGGCCGCCAACGGGGACGCGGAAGCGTTCGCGACGCTGCTTGGACGGCATTATGACCGCGTGTTCCGGCTGGCCTTTCGGCTGACCGGCAGCGCCGAGGTCGCCGAAGATCTGACGCAGGACATATGTGCAGCCTTGCCCGCAAAAATTGTCGGTTTTCGAGCGAGTTCAAAGTTCACGACATGGCTGTATCGTGTCGTCTGCAACGCGGCACACGATGCGCGGCGTCGAACCGTCAGCCGAAACCGGGCAGCTATCGGCTGGGGCGATGTGGAAAAGATGCGGCGCGCCGAAGCCGTCGAGACGGCCGAGGCCCTGTCATGGCTGCAACGGGCCATGCAGAGCTTGCCCGAAGATCTGCGCCAGACACTGGCGCTGACGCTGGATGATGAAATGACCCATGCACAGGCCGCCGACGTGCTGGGCGTGTCCGAGGGCACGGTCTCATGGCGCCTGTCCGAAGCCCGAAAGCGCCTGCGCGCGATCAAACAAGAGGAGCTTGCCCAATGAGTGATGAGCTCGATGATCTGAAAACACTGATGGATGCCGCAACGCCTGCACCGGATGAAAAGCGGCGGGCCGTCAATTTGGAACTGGCCAGAAAAAACTTTGCTGATCTCCAAGGATCCCGACCCGGTACGCGTCCCAATGTCAAGCGAGGCCCGTTGGCCCGCGTGACAGAAGGAACCAAAGCCATGTTGAATGCAATTTCGACCCGCGGCACGCTGGCCGCCACAACTGCCATCGCTGCCGTGGCACTGATCATGATCGTGCCGCAGACGCGGGACGGTGTGCTGTCCCCCAGGCTCGGTACCGAGACCCGGGTGACCGGCCAGCCGCAGGCGGTTCGACCATCCGGACAATCAGACGCTGAAACGGCCGAGATGGTTCTTGAGGAACCCGTTGTCGAAGCGCCGATGGTTGTGGAAGAAGCGCTGGAACCTCTGGCAAAACGCAGCCTTCTCTCGCAAGGCCGCCTCGCCGACAGCACAGTGGCCCCTTCGGTTTCGAGCGACGCTTTTCGTCCGCCAGCGCGGCCCGAGCAGTCGTCCGAAGAATTTGCAAACGCCGAAACCAACTCACTCAAGGTCACCACGGAAGAACCGGTTTCGACGTTTGCGATTGATGTCGATACCGCATCTTACGCCATCGTCAGGTCCTCGCTTCTGGCTGGTCACTTGCCGCCGCGTGACGCGGTGCGGATTGAAGAAATGGTAAACTACTTTCCCTATTCCTATCCGGCGCCGGATGGCGCGGTACCGTTTCAGCCAAGCATCACGGTCATGCCCAGCCCCTGGAATACCGGTACTCGACTGGTCCATATTGGCATTCAGGGAACGCTTCCGGTGATCGAGGAGCGTCCGGCGCTCAATCTTGTCTTTCTCATCGACACCTCGGGCTCGATGCAGGACGCCAACAAGTTGCCCTTGTTGAAACAGTCCCTGCGCCTGATGTTGCCCGAGTTGCGACCCGAGGATCAGGTGTCGATCGTGACCTATGCCGGCAGTGCGGGCCAGGTTCTGGAGCCGACATCTGCAGCCGATCAGGCGAAGATCCTGCGGGCGCTCGAACACTTGGACGCGGGCGGATCCACAGCGGGACAAGCCGGGCTTCAGCAAGCCTATCAGGTTGCTGCAGACATGGCCGCCGAGGGCGAGGTGACGCGAGTCATTCTGGCCACGGACGGGGATTTCAACGTTGGCCTGTCCGATCCCGAAGCTCTCAAGGAGTTTATCTCTGACAAGCGCGACAGCGGAACATATCTGAGCGTTCTGGGTTTCGGGCGCGGTAACCTTGATGACGCGACGATGCAGGCCCTGGCCCAGAACGGAAACGGACAGGCGGCTTACATCGACGCGCTGAGCGAGGCCCGCAAAGTGCTGGTTGACCAACTGACCGGTGCGCTGTTTCCGATTGCCAACGACGTCAAGATTCAGGTCGAATTCAACCCTGCCCAAATCGCCGAGTACCGCCTGATCGGGTACGAAACTCGCGCTTTGCGCCGCGAGGACTTTTTGAATGACACTGTTGATGCGGGCGACATAGGTGCAGGCCACAGCGTGACCGCGATCTACGAAGTCACGCCGGTCGGCTCCAATGCAATTCGCAATGCACCGCTGCGGTATGGAAACACCGCCCCCGCTTCGGACAGTGATGAAATCGGCTATTTCAAGCTGCGGTACAAAACACCCGGCGACACGCGCAGCCAGTTGATCGAGCAACCGATCTTGGACGGGCTGGGCCGGCAGACGGACGACGTGAGGTTTTCGGTCGCGATTGCAGGTTTCGGCCAGTTGTTGCGCGGCGGCACTTACCTGTCCGACTGGAGCTATGATGATGCAATCGCGATGGGCAACACGGCCCGTGGGACCGATCCTTTCGGGTACCGGGCCGAAGCCGTGACCCTGATGCGTCTGGCGCAATCCCTGTCAAAATAAAGGGCGGGCAATCCGCGTCAGTTCAACGACGGGCGCGGATTGTTGGCAGCGTGCGAATGGATCTTCCGCACGCTCCACTCAACCGCGTCGCGCATGGTTTTGCCCAAGGCGGTGTCAAAAGCGGCAACAAGATCCGGCGTTTCGTCGCTGGTCGAGACAACGGCTTCCTGAAACGAGCTTGAAGCGATGATCTTGTCTTCGAACTCGTCGATGATCTTGATGTTCATTCGCACTTCGATCTTTACGGTTTTCGAGTTTTCGGTTTCTCCGACGACAATCCCCTGGAACTCGCGCAGGTCCGGAACGATGACATAGTCGGCGCGCAGGCCGACCGTCGAACGGCCCACGGCGGCGACGCGACCGCTGTTTTCAAAGCTTTCGACCATCAACGCCTGAACGATCAAAGGTGCTCGGTCCACCCACCGGGCACGCGGCAGATACTGGACCTGCAGGGGCGTTGGCTGCACGGCAATCTGGTCGGTATTGACCGCAGCGGTTGCAGTGGGTTCCTGGATGACGATCTGTTTCTGCACCCGGGGCAAAGACTGCGAGAACGTGCTCTTGGGGGTCAGCAGATACAGGTCGTTCGGTTTCGAGGCCTGTTTCAACGTGCCCAGTCCGGCACATCCGCCCAGCGTCGTGATTGCAAGGGTCAGAAGAAGGGGCCTGATCATTGACGGAACTCCGATGCTTGGGTGCCCAGAAGGAAACGCGCGGGGTCGCGCTCGACCTTGTCGACAAGACGGTCCAGACTGATGACAAGGCGTTGGGATTCTTCCACGAAACGAACGAATTGTGGCAGTCCGACCCGCAGGAAGTCCGAAACCTGCCGGCGGTTTTGTTGAACGATGCCGTCGATCGTTCCCAACAGGTCCGATGCCGATTGCGACGCGCTCAGAACGTCCGCTGAAATCTGGTCGATCTTGTCGGTCACGTTCGTTACCGTTTCGGCCACTTTGGTGGCGGCATTTCGGATGTCGGCAACAACCTGTGCAACGTCTTCGTCCATCACGCGATTGGCCGAGTCGAACGCGCGTTCTGCGGATGCCAGAGTTCCTTTCGCCGTATCCATGGCCGAGGTCACCGAGTCGAGCGTTTGGTTGGCGTTTGCAAACGTGTTGTTGACAGTTGCCATGGTGACCGCGGCTTCGTCCGACAACCCGATCAGGCGGTCCGCGAGTTGCGACCCGCGCTCGATGAAGGGGCGGACGTCGTCTTCGATGACCTTGTTTGCCGTGGCCAGCGTCTCGTTCGCGCTGTCCAGTGCGGTTTTTGCCGATTCCGAGGCCGTTTTGATGCTGTTCAGCGTATCGGTTCCGGTGGTCAGCGTGGTTTCTGCAGTATCGGCCAACTGATCCAGGCGTTTGGTGAAGGCCCCGATGTCTTTTGCCGCGCCGCCCAGATCGCTGGACAGGGATTCAAAATCGTTCAGAGTCTTGTCCAAGCGGCCCGAGGCCGAAGCTAGGTTGTCGAGAATATCCGACACGGCCTTGCGATTGTTGTCATCCACCACTGCGTTCAGGTTCTCCAGCAAGGTCACCGCCTCGTCCAGGACCTTGGGTGCGCCTTCGAACAGGGATTGGATGGCGCTGCGCTTGCTTTTGATGACACTGTTCTGCGGCAGCCGTTCGGCATCGGGCGACCCGCCCGACAACTCGACATAGCTGACGCCGGTCACCCCCAGCGACTGCAACTGCGCGATCGTGTCCGTGGTCACCGGAATGTCAGCATCAACCTCAAGCCGGACCCTTACTTTGGACGGATCATCGTCATCCAGGTCCAGCGAAATGACCTGTCCCACGGGCAGACCGTTATAGCTGACGCCACCGGCGGCTGACAGGCCCGATACGTTGTCGAACAGCACGTCATAATACGCGTATTGGCGCGTGACTTCGAACTTGGCCAGCCACAGGAAGAAGCCGAACGCACTGAGGATGCCCGCAAGTGTAAACGCGCCGATCAGGATATAGTTCGCCCGGGTTTCCATCGCTTCTACCTGTCCTGCCCCTTCTGTTGCGCCGCGCGGGCCCGGGGGCCTGTGAAGTACTCCTGCACCCAAGGGTGGTCGACCTTGGTCATGTCTTCAATCGGACCTTCCACCAGCACGCGCTTTTCTGCAAGAACCGCAACGCGGTCGCAGATCGCGTACAGGCTGTCCAGGTCATGTGTTACCATGAAAACGGTCAATCCCAAGGCCTGTTGCAATTCTCCGATCAATTCGTCGTAGGCCGCGGCGCCGATGGGATCCAGCCCGGCGGTGGGCTCGTCCAGAAACACGATCTCGGGGTCCAATGCCAGCGCCCGGGCCAGCGCGGCCCGCTTGCGCATACCGCCTGACAGCTCTGACGGGAACTTGCCGCAACTCAGCTGTGGCAGCCCTACAAGGCTGATCTTGAGGCTGCCGAGCGCCCGCATCAAGCTCTCGCTCAGGCCGGTGTGTTCGCGCAACGGGGCCATGACGTTCTGGAGCACGGTCAGCGAGGAAAACAGTGCCCCGTCCTGAAAGGCGACGCCCCAGCGTTTCTCGATGCGGCGTCGGTCGGCCTCGGGGCCGTTGAGCACGTCGACACCCAAAACTTCGATACTGCCTGCCGCGGGTTTGTTCAGCCCGACGATGGTGCGCAGAAGGACGGACTTGCCGGTCCCGGACCCGCCGACAATGCCCAGCACTTCGCCGCGCCAGACATCCAGGTTCAGGTCGTCATGCACCACCTGCGGACCGAACTGGTTGCGCAGATTGCGCACACGGATCACCGCTTCGCGTTGCGCGTCCAGCTTGGCGGTCGATGTCTGAGCGGATCCATCCATGTCAGACACCGATCTCGGAGAAGAAAATGGAAAACAGCGCGTCGATGGCAATAACCATGAAAATCGACTGAACAACCGACGCGGTGGTGCGTTGGCCGACGCTTTGGGCGGAACCCTTGACCTGCATTGCCTGCCAACAGGCGATCACCCCGATGACCATGGCAAAGAACGGCGCCTTGATCAGCCCAACCGCCAGATGCCAGACGCTGGTGTTTTCCTTCAGGCGCGTAATGAACATTCCGGGGCTGACGCCCAGATCGATCCAGCTCATCAGGGCGCCGCCAAAAAGGCCTGCGATGTCGGCCACGAAGCCCAGGATCGGCAGCATGATCAGCAGTGCAAGAACCCGTGGAATGACGAGCACCTCGATCGGGTCCAGACCCAATGTGCGCATGGCGTCGATTTCTTCCTGCACTTTCATCGAGCCGATCGAGGCCGTGAAGGCCGAGCCGGATCGACCAGCCACGATGATGGCGGTCAGCAGGATGCCCAGCTCGCGCAGTACCGAGATCGAGATCAGCTCGACCACGAAAATTTCCGCGCCGAACTGTTTCAACTGGGTGGCCCCCTGAAAAGCCAGCACCACGCCGATCAGAAACCCCATCAGCGCCACGATGGGCAGGGCCTTGAACCCGGTTTCCTCCATCTGCGACACGACCGCGGCGCGGCGCAGGCGCCACGGCATGATCATCGTGCGGCCCAGCCGGTGCAGGGTCAGGCCCAGAAAGCCGAGGATCGACATGGTGTCGCGCCCGGCGCCCACAGTTGATTGGCCCAGGCTCTCAAGCCATGGCATGAAGCCTTTTGGCGGGGCCTCGGCGGGAATGTCCTTGGGAATGTTCTCCGAGACGGTTTCCAGCAGCGCGGAATGTGCCGGTTTCAACCCGTCGAAAGCCACGGTCGCTCCCATGGCCGAGCACCGGTTTTTCAGGTCCGCGATCAGCCACGCGCCGCCGGTGTCCAGCGCATCGATTTCGGACATGTCGACCGTCACATGCGCCGCATCCGGGCGGGTGGCGCCAAAGGCGTCTTCGACGCCACTCAACGACTGTGTCAGCATTTCGCCAGACACAATCACGCGCGCTGTGTCGCCTTCCTGTTCGACTGCGATCGAGGGCTTCGTCATGCCGGTATCAGACGGGAAACTGTTCCGACCCGCAATGGCTTTGTTCAACCGGGCGGCGATTTGGGTGCGGGGGTTACCGGTTTGCACGGCCCGGGTCGCCCAAGAGGCGAGAATTGGCACAAAACCGGTTGCCTGCCCGAGGGAACCCCGACACAGTCCGCACCGTCGAACACCAGTTTTCCAATGGGAATCACGGCATGAGCCAAGCAGGAAACGTTCTTTTCATCATCATCGACCAATTGCGGGCCGATTGTCTGCGCGGTGCACTGGCTGGTCATGTCAACCTGCCCAATCTGCGCGCCTTCATGGACGAGGCCGTTTCGTTCGACCGGCATTTTTCCGTAACCAATCCCTGCGGGCCGTCCCGGGCCTCGATCCTGACCGGGCAATATGCGATGAACCATCGTTCGGTCCGCAATGGCACGCCGCTGCGTCATGACACGCCGAACATCGCGACCGAGATGCGAAAAGCCGGCTATCTGCCGATGCTGTTCGGCTATACGGACACCTCGGCCGATCCACGGGTTCATCATCCGAATGATCCGTCGGTGAAGACCTACGAAAACCCGATGCACGGGTTTCACGAAGTGCTCGAAATGCGCCTTGAGGAGTCCTATCCTTGGCGGTCCTACTTGATGCGCCGGGGATACGAGTTTGAAGACTACTGGGATCTCTACAAGCCGGTTTCGCCGGATGGGTCGGCCCCAAAATTGAACGACCCGGCCCTCTACACGGCCGAGGACAGCGACACCGCATTTCTAACCAACGGTTTTCTGGACGGAATTGCCGCCTATCGGAACTCGGGATGGTTCGCGCATTTGACGTATATCCGACCGCATCCGCCACTGGTGGCGCCCGCGCCCTACAACCGGATGTACGATCCCAACGCGTTGCCTTTGCCAAACCGTCTGCCCAGCCCGGAGGACGAAAAGGTCGTGCACCCGTTCTTTGGACCCGCTCTGGCCTCGAATACACCAAAAGACTGCGTGCAAGGTTTTGCCGAGGTGGAGCCGACGGATGAGAACACTCAGACCCTGCGGGCCGTCTATCTTGGATTGGCAACCGAGGTCGACCATCATATCGGCCGGGTCATCCGGTTTCTCAAGGACAGCGGCCAGTACGATGACACGCTGGTGGTGATCACCGCGGATCATGGCGAGATGCTGGGCGATCATTATTCCTGGGGCAAAATGTCGGTGTATGACGCGGCTTACCACACGCCGCTGATCATTCGTATGCCTGGCAACGCTCAGATGGCCGGCCAGCGTGTCGAAGTGCCGACCGAGTCAATTGATGTCGCACCCACGATCCTGGACTGGGTTGGGAAAGAGATCCCGAACTCGATGGATGGTCGATCCTTGTTGCCGCTGCTGCGTGGTGCCGTGCCACAGGACTGGCGCCGGTATTCCTTCAGTGAGCTGGACTTTGCCGATCCGCTGACGCCCACTCAGTTTCAGAGGGAACTAGGGACGGGTAACAGCGACTCGTGTCTGGGCATCCTGCGTGACGAACGCTTTACCCTGGTCGAGTTTGCAGCCGACCTGCCGCCGTTGTTGTTCGACCACCATGGTCGGGGCGAGGCCGAGAATGTCGCCGCAAACCCTGAGTACGCAGCTGATTTGGCGCGGCTTGGTCGTGAAATGCTGCGCCACCGTATGCGGAACATGGATCATTCCCTGTCCCTGCATTCCGTGACATCGCAGGGGCCGAAGTCAGTGCGCAGGTTCGATTGATCCAGGCGGCTGCCGACGATTTAACTAACCTGTGCCGCCGCTGGCGGACACAGTTCCGCGCGGCTCGGACGCCAAACAAATTCAGATAATTCAATGGACAAACGGTTTCCGTGGGGTATCGTGACCTTGGAAATTCCCGCGCTGATCGCACTCGTCCGGGCCTCCGGACAACTGACGTTCAGGGTGGACTGAGCGACGCAACAAACCCGAAAGGCGCAGTATGGTCGATTGGCTGGTGAATATCCTGCAAACCTATCCGGAACTGGCTGTCTTCCTCGCCATCGGCATCGGGTTTTTGGTCGGACCAATCAAGGTCATGGGGTTCAGTCTGGGTTCGGTAACGGGCACCCTGTTGGCGGCCGTCGTGATCGGGCAGGCACAGATCAGTATCGATTCAGCGGTGAAGTCCACCTTCTTCATCCTGTTCATCTTCGCAGTTGGCTACGGCGTTGGGCCACAGTTCATTCGCGGCCTCAAGGTCGACGGCGCGCGCGAGGTGCTTTTTGCGCTGAGCGTTCTCGCCCTGTGTCTGGTCGTGCCGGTCGTGTCGGCCAAGATCGCCGGGCTCGAGCTTGGCTACGCCGCGGGCCTGTATGCCGGCTCGCAAACGATTTCTGCGGCGATCGGAGTGGCGACCGACCAGATCAACCAGTTGGGTCTGTCGGCCGAGCAGGCCAAAACCTATTCCAACCAGATCCCGGTCGCCTATGCGGTGACATATATCTACGGCACGATCGGGTCGGCGATCATTCTGGCTAAGATCGGCCCGCGCCTGATCGGTGTTGACCTGGTGGCAGCCTGCAAGGAATACGAGGCCAAGCTGAGTGGCGGCGAGGATGTCGAGACCGGCGGCGGCATCGTTTCGGCCTATCGCGCGATCGAGGCGCGCGCCTTTGAGATTCCCGAAAGCAGCGAATTGCTCGGCCAGCCGGTCAAGGATCTGTTGCCGGGCGTCCGCGTCTATGCCGAACGCCTCAGCCGAGGTGGCAAGATCGTCGAGGTTGACGCGGACACGGTGCTGCAAGCGGGTGATGTCGTGATGTTCTCAGGCCGGCGCGGTGATCTTGTCGGAGCGCTCGAGCCCAGCCTCAAGGAAGCCGATGCGCCCGAACTGCTGAGCATCCCATCGGAAAAACTGGACGTTTTGATCACAAGCAAGGACGTGCACGGCAAGACATTGGATGAGCTCAGCAAGATGCCTCGGGCTCGTGGCGTGTATGTGTCGAAGCTGACGCGCAACATGATTGATCTGCCGCTGCTGCCGGGTACGGTTCTACATCGCGGTGACATTCTGACCATTCTGGGCAGCAAGCGCCATGTCGAGGCGGCCATCGCCGAAATCGGGTACGCCGACCGGCCCGTTGACACGACCGATCTGGCCTTTGTGGGCTGGGGCATTTTCATCGGGGGTGTCATCGGCACGCTCGCAATTACTATGGGCGGGTTTCCGATCAGCCTGTCGACCACTGGTGGCGCGTTGCTGGCCGGGCTGCTGCTGGGGTGGTTGCGCACCGTTCACCCGACCTTCGGTCGCATTCCCGCACCGTCGCTGTGGTTGATGAATACGCTGGGCCTGAATGTCTTCATCGCGGTCATCGGGATATCGGCCGGGCCCGGTTTCGTGGCCGGTTTGCAGCAGGCGGGTGTCGCGCTGTTGTTATGGGGCATTGTGGCCACGTCTTTGCCGATGATTTTCTCGGTTTATGTCGGGCATTACGTATTCAAATTTCACCCTGCCATCCTGTTTGGCGCCTGCGCGGGCGCCCGCACTACGACGGCTGCGCTCGGCATGATCCAGGAGGCCGCGCAAAGCCGAATTCCAGCCCTGGGCTACGGCATGCCCTACGCGATCGGAAACACCCTGCTGACGATATTCGGGATGGTCGTCGTTTTGATCCTCAGTTGATTTGGAAAGGTCTTGAGTCATGGACAGATTGAAGCTGCACGATTACGAAGCCCTCAGCCCCTTTCAGATCAAGGACGAACTGATCAAGCTGGCCTCGGTCGAGGCGCGGAAATCCAACAGCGCCTTTTTGAATGCCGGCCGGGGCAATCCCAATTGGGTCGCCACCCGCCCGCGTGAAGCGTTCTTTGCGCTTGGCCAGTTTGCCGTGACCGAGTCGCGCCGCGTCATGAATCATCCGGCGGGTCTAGGGGGGATGCCGGCAATGGCAGGTTGCCATGACCGTCTGTTGGAGTGGGGCAAGGCAAATTCCGAGATGCCGGGCGCCGACACGCTTTTAGATGTGGTCGACCACGCCATCCGGGCCTTTGGTTTTGACGCCGACGAATTCGTGCACGAGCTGACGGACTCGATCATCGGCGACAACTACCCTGTTCCCGACCGTATTCTGAAACACAACGCCGCCATCGCCCACGAATACCTGATGTGGGCCATGTGTGCCGGACACCGTCCCGATGCGCAGTTCGACCTGTTTGCGGTGGAAGGCGGCACAGCGGCCATGTGCTATATCTTCAAATCGCTCAAGGCCAACCGGCTGCTGAACCCGGGCGACACGATTGCCCTGTGCACGCCGATCTTCACGCCCTATCTCGAGATGCCCGAACTTGAGGATTACAGCCTCGAGTCCGTTCACGTTGAAACGGACGAGGAAGATGGGTTCCAACTGACCGATGCTGCAGTCGAAAAGCTGAAGGACCCCAAGGTCAAGGCCTTCTTTCTGGTCAATCCGGGCAATCCGTCGTCGGTGGCCCTTAGCAATGCTTCTCTGCGCAAACTCGCGGATTTGGTCGAGAACCACAGGCCGGACCTGATTGTCCTGACCGATGATGTGTACGGCACTTTCGTACATGATTTCACCTCGGTCATGGGCTACATGCCCCGCAACACGATCGGCGTTTATTCCTATTCGAAGTATTTCGGCTGCACCGGTTGGCGGCTCGGCGTGATCGCCGTCGCGCAGGATAATACCTTCGACGAAAAGCTCGCCGCGCACCCGGCCGAGATCAAGCAGAAGCTCGACAAGCGTTACGGCACGCTCAGCCTGCACCCCAGCGAAATCAAATTCGTCGATAGGCTGGTGGCCGACAGCCGGGATGTGGCCCTGAACCACACTGCCGGATTGTCCCTGCCGCAGCAGGTCATGATGACGTTGTTCTCGCTCTGCGAACTGGTCGACACTAAGAAAGCCTATCAGACCGCCTGTATCGAACTGGTGCATCGACGGTTCCACCTACTGACCGAAGCCTTGGGGATCGAGGTCCAGCCGGGTGATCACTATGACGCCTACTACGGCATCATCGACTTCGAATTCTGGCTGCGCAAATACGTCGGCGAAGAGGTCGTGGACTGGATCAAGAAGAACGTCCACCCGTTGGACATCGCGTTCAAACTGGCCGAGGACTACGGGATCGTGCTGCTGAACGGCAGCGGTTTCGATGCGCCGAACTGGTCCGCGCGGGTATCGTTCGCCAATTTGCCGGACGAAGCTTACACCCAGATCGGCCGCGCTGTCCGTTCGGTCGCGCGCGGTTATGTGCAGGCCTATCGGGCGGCGAACAACAAGCCACTTCACGGTTGAATCGCCGTTAGCGGTCACGGTCATTTTCTGCGCCTGTGACATCGCGGATGTTGCGTTTTTCGGCTTTATTGATAAACCCGGGTAAATCTGAATCATCGGGAAAAATTATCTATAAAATGTCGGCTACATCGAACACCTGGACCCGCGAAACCGCTCAGGCCATCTATGACCTGCCGCTGATGGATCTTCTGTATCGGGCGCAGACCGTACATCGCGAGAATTTTGACCCCAACAAGGTGCAGATGTCGCGGCTTCTGTCGATCAAGACCGGCGGCTGCGCCGAGGATTGCGCCTATTGCTCGCAATCCGCGCGCAACGGCTCCAAGCTGAGCGCCTCGAAACTGATTGAGGTCGAGCGCGTTCTGGCCGAGGCCCGCAAAGCGCGCGAGTCCGGCTCGACCCGGTTCTGCATGGGCGCCGCCTGGCGTGAGCCCAAGGCGCGCGACATGGATGCGCTGGTGGCGATGATTCAGGGCGTCAAGGAAATGGGCATGGAAACCTGCATGACGCTGGGCATGCTGGACGACACCCAGGTGGTGCAGCTGCGTGATGCCGGGCTGGATTACTACAACCACAACATCGACACGTCCGAGCGTTATTACCCCGAGGTCATCACCACCCGCACATTTGCCGACCGGATCGACACGCTGAACCGCGTGCGCGAGGCGGGGATGAAGGTCTGCTCGGGCGGCATTCTGGGCATGGGCGAAAATGGCGAGGACCGGATCGACATGCTGGTGACGCTGGCCAACCTGCCCGAGGCGCCGGACTCGGTTCCGATCAACATGCTGATGCCGCAGGCCGACACCCCGTTGGCTGACGCCAAGCCGATCGACCCGATCGATTTCGTGCGCATCATCGCGCTGGCGCGGATCATGATGCCGAAATCCCATGTCCGCCTGTCCGCTGGCCGCAGCGACATGAGCGACGAGATGCAGGCCATGTGCTTCTTTGCCGGTGCCAACTCAATTTTTGCCGGCGACACGCTGCTGACCGCCGAGAACCCCGAAGAAAGCAAGGACGCGATCCTGTTCGCCAAGCTGGGCATCCAGCCGATGGAGGCGGAGTCCGAGGCCCGCGTGGACGCGGCCGAATGACAGCGACCGCAAGGCTGGGCAATGCGCTGAAGGTGCTGGAAACGCGCCATCGGCTGCGCAGGCTTGCACCCCGTACGGGGTTGGATTTCGCGTCCAACGACTATCTGGGTCTGGCCGGGTCCGACGTTCTGAAACGCGCGGCGCAGGACGCGCTGGACCGGGGCGTTCCGCTGGGCTCGGGCGGGTCGCGCCTGCTGCGTGGCAACCACCCCGAGCACGAGGCGCTGGAAGCCGAGGCAGCCGCCTTTTTCGGCACCGAGGCGGCGCTGTACATGGGTGGCGGGTTTCAGGCCAACCAGGCCATTTTCTCGTCTCTGCCCGCGGCCGGGGATCTGATCCTGCATGACGAGTTGGTCCATGCCAGCGCGCATGAAGGCATGCGCCTGGGTCGGGCCGAGACCCGTGGCTTTGCGCATAACGACATTTCGGCGGCCCGCGCGGTGCTGGCCGACTGGCGTGCGCAGGGCGGCACGGGCCAGGTCTGGATCGCGGTCGAAAGCGTCTATTCGATGGAGGGCGATCTGGCCCCGTTGACCGCCCTGGCCGAACTGGCCCGAACCGAGCAGGCAGTGCTAGTGGCGGACGAGGCCCATGCCACTGGCGTCTTCGGCTCGAATGGGCAAGGGCTGGCCCATGGGTTGGACGCCGAGGTGCTGACCCTGCACACCTGCGGCAAGGGGCTGGGCGCCAGCGGCGGGCTGATCTGCGGACCGCGTGAAATGATCGACACCCTGATCAACCGGGCACGGCCGTTCATCTTTGCGACAGCTCCGTCGCCATTGGACGCCGCCATCGTGCGGGGCGCGTTGCGGGCCGTGGGGCAGGACCCGGGCCTGACATTGTCCGCGCGCGACCGGATGGCCCATGCCCATGCCGAGGCCGCGCGTCTGTGCGGCCTGACCGGTTTTCACAGCCAGATCATGCCCGTCATCGTGGGCGAAGATGCGGCCACGATGGATCGCGCGGCGAAACTCCAGCAGCTGGGGTTTGACGTGCGCGGGATCCGCCCGCCCACCGTGCCGCGTGGCAGCTCGCGGCTGCGGGTCTCGATCACCGGCAACGTGGGCGCGCAGGACATCACGGCGGTGTTTCAGGCCATCGCCGAACAACAGGCAGGACCCGCATGACCACAGTGATCGTGACCGGAACCGACACCGGCGTCGGCAAAACCGTGTTTTCCGCCGGGCTGACCGCGGCCCTCGGGGCGCAGTACTGGAAACCCGTGCAATCGGGGCTTGAGGAGGAGACCGACAGCCAGATCGTGGCGCGCCTGTCCGGCCAACCGGTCTTGCCCGAGGCCTATCTGCTGAACCTACCCGCCTCGCCGCACCTGTCGGCCGAGGCCGAGGGGGTCGAGATCGACCTCGACCGGCTGACCCTGCCGCAGACCGATCGCCCGCTGGTGGTCGAAGGGGCAGGGGGCGTCATGGTGCCGCTGACCCGGCAGGCCTATTACCTTGACCTGTTCGCCCGCTGGCAGGCGCCGGTGATCCTGGTGGCCCGGACGGCCCTGGGCACGATCAACCACACGACCCTGTCTCTGATGGCGCTGCGTGGCGCCGGTTGCCCGGTGGTCGGCGTGGCCTTTATCGGCGACCCCGAGCCCGCGGTCGAACAAACCATCATCCAGATGTCGCAGGTGCCCCACCTGGGACGCCTCGGCCGGATCGAGACTCTGACACCCGACACCCTGCTTCACGCCTTCGAGGCGATCGACATGGACACGATCCGAGGTGCCCTGTGACCCCGCTGGAATTTGACGCCCGCCACCTGTGGCACCCCTACACGAACGTGGCCGACCCGGGCCCGATGCATCTGATCGACCGGGCCGAGGGCGTGTATCTGTACCGCGAGGATGGGGTGAAGATGATCGACGCCATGTCCTCGTGGTGGTGCGCCATCCATGGGCACCGTCACCCTGCGATCACCGCCGCCATGCAGCAGCAGCTGGACCGGATGCCCCATGTCATGTTCGGCGGTCTGACCCACCGGCCCGCCATTGATTTGGGCCGCAAGATGGTGGCCCTGCTGCCCGACGGGCTGGACCGGATCTTCTATTGCGACAGCGGCTCGGTCTCGATCGAGGTGGCGATGAAGATGGCGGTGCAGTTCCAGATGGCCCATGGCCGCACCGACAAGGTCGAGTTCGCCACGATCCGAGGCGGCTATCACGGCGACACCTGGAAGGCGATGAGCGTCTGCGACCCCGTCAACGGCATGCACGGGCTGTTCCGCGGCGCGCTGTCGATCCAGCATTTTTTGCCGCGCCCCTCGGTACGTCTGGGCGACGATTGGCCCGAGGACCCGTCGCAGAACGGGCTCGACGCTCTGGAACAGTTGCTGCGGGACAAGGCGCACCGGCTGGCTGCGCTGGTGCTTGAACCGGTCGTGCAGGGCGCGGGCGGCATGTATTTCTATCACCCCGAGTTTCTGCGCCGGGCCAAAGCTCTGTGTCAGGCCCACAATGTTCTGGTGATCTTCGATGAAATCGCCACGGGTTTCGGCCGCACCGGAGAGTTGTTTGCCGCCACCCATGCGGAGTTGACACCGGACATCATCTGCCTGGGCAAGGCGCTGACAGGGGGACATGTCTCTTTCGCTGCGACCGTGACCACCGAACAGGTGGCTTATGGCATCGGCAACAGCGAGGCCGGCGTGTTCATGCACGGCCCCACCTACATGGCCAACCCGCTGGCCTGCGCTGCCGGCATCGCCAGCCTGGGGCTGCTGGAAGACGGCGGCTGGCAGGCCCGTGTGCGGGCCATCGAGGCGCAGATGAAGGCCGAACTGGAGCCAGCGCGGGGCCTGCCCGGCGTGGCCGATGTGCGGGTGCTGGGCGCCATCGGCGTGATCGAGATGGAGCACACGGTCGATCCGCGCATTGCCCATCGGCGGGCGCCGGAAACCGGTGTCTGGCTGCGTCCCTTCGCGCGCAACATCTACTGTATGCCGCCCTATGTGATCTCGGGCGACGAGCTGAGCCGGGTGACGGCGGCCATGGTCGAACTCGCGCGAGGCGACGCATGAGGCGGCACTGGCTGAACCGAGACGGCGCAGCGCAGTTGACGCTGGTCTTCGGCGGATGGGCGCTGGGGCCTGCGCCGTTTGCGGGCCTGACCGGGGCGGGGGATGTTCTGGTGGTTGACGACTATCGCAACCTCGATGACGCCCTGCCCGAAACCGGCGATTACGACACGGTCCGGCTGCTGGCCTATTCTTTCGGGGTCGCGTCGGCCGCGCATTGGCTGGCGGGTCACGGGCTGACCTGCGCCCGCAAGGTTGCGGTCAACGGTACGCTGTTTCCGGCGGATGCCGACCGGGGCATCGCACCCGAGACGGTGGCAGCCACGGCAGATGGCCTGAGCGCGGCCAGCTTTGCCCGGTTCTGCCGCCGGGCCGGGCTGGATGGCCCCGCGCCCGGGATCGATTTCGCCGCGGCGGCCGAGGAACTGCGGGCCATCGCGGCGCGCGGACCTGCGCCCGATCCCAAATTCGACCGGGTCTGGATTTCCGCCTCGGACCGCATCGTGCCGACGGCCGCGCAGGAAATGGCCTGGGGCCAATCGGACACCGTGCGCCGCATCCCCGGCCCGCACCAGCCTTTCGCGGCGGGGCAGACCTGGGCGGAGTGGTTCGCATGAACGCCATGCCGACGGACCGCATCCGGCGCAGTTTCAGCCGCAGCTTCGGCAGCTATCACTGCGCCGCTGGCCCGCAGGCCCGGATCGCCCGCGCGTTGGCGCAGCGGCTGGTCGATCTCGGGGCACCCCGCCAATTTGGCACCCTGTTCGAAATCGGCTGCGGCACCGGCCATCTGACCGAGGCGCTGTACCAGCAGTTTTCGTTCACCCGGTCCACGCTCAACGACCTGATGGCCGAGGCCCGGGGCACCGCGCGGCGATGGGGCGCGGATTTCCTGCAAGGCGATATCCGAAATGTGACATGGCCTGCGCGGCCTGACCTGATCGCCTCGGCCTCGACGGTCCAATGGCTGGACGATCCGGCGGCAGTGGTTCGCCGCGCGATGCACGAGGTCGCACCCGAAGGCTGGGTGGCCATTTCGGGATTCGGCCCGGACCAGTACGCCGAGCTTTCCGCGCTGGGGTCGGCCGCCCGCGCGCCCGGCTTGTGCGCCCCTGATGATCTGGCCGCAGGCATCGGCCCCGAGGTTGAAATCCTTGACCTGTGGCAGGATCGGCAACCGCTGTGGTTCGACACGCCGTTGGACGTGCTGCGCCACCTGCGTGAGACCGGGGTGAACGGCCGTGCGGCGCAGGTCTGGACCCGCGCCGACCTGACCGATTTCAGCACACGCTATCGCGCCGCGTTTTCCGGCCCCGAAGGCGTGCGCCTGACCTATCACCCCGTTTGGATTATCGCCCGCAAACCCGGTTAGGGGCCAACCGGTCGCATCCGGCCCCCCTACACCTGCCCGAAAACTGGTGATAGGCCTGTGCCCAGGGGAGGATCGGCTTGGACATTTCCGAACAGCGCATCAAAGAGATGACCACCGCAGGGCTGAACCTGATCGGTCAGGCCCTGTCGATCTATGACGACAAGCTGCGCCTTGTGGTCAGCAACAAGCGCTTTCAGGAAATGTTCGACCTGCCCGAAGCCCTGGTGCAGCCCGGTGCGCTGTTCAGCGACACGATCCATTTTCTGGCCAGCCGGGGCGAATATGGCCACGATCAATCGGTCGAGGATCTGGTCAGCGTCCGGGTCGAACAGGCCTTGGCGTTCGAGCCGCACTACATGGAGCGCGTGCGCCCCAACGGACAGGTGATCTCGATTGAGGGCGCGCCGCTGCCCACCGGTGGCTGGGTTGCCGTCTATACCGACATCACCAGCACCAAGCGGGTCGAAGAGCTGCTGCGCAGCCGGTCTGAGGAGCTGTCGGACCAGTTGCTGAGCCATGCCGAAGAGCTTTCGGCGACCAACCGGCAACTGGCGGCCACGATCAGCGCGCTGGAAGAGGCCAAGCGCCAGCTGACCGAGATCGAAGCGCGCACCCGCATGACCACCGAGATGATGCCGGCCCATATCGCGCATCTGGATGCTGAGGGACGGTACGACTATTCCAACCGGCGGCTCAGTTCGGTCCTGCCGGGGCGGCCGTCTGACATCCTGGGGCTGCACATTTCGCAGGCGCTTGGCGCGCATGCCTACGAGAGGGTCCGACCGCATCTGCAACAGGCCTATGGCGGGCAGGCCTCGGTGTTCGAATTCACCGAGGATCAAGATTCGCGCCGTATCCGTGTTTCGTTCACGCCCGATGGCACGGGCGGCGTCTATATCATGTCGGTGGACATCACCGAGGAAACACAGGCCCGCGTGGCCCTGCAGCAGACCCGGCGCCGGGCGATGGCCGCGCAAATGACCAGCGGGCTGGCGCATGATTTCTCGAACCTGCTGACCATCATCCTGGGCATGCAGGCCAAACTGGAGAAGATGGACCTACCCGAAGACGCCGCCGAGCTTGTCGCGGCAACCCAGCAGACCGCGCGGCGCGGCGGGCAGCTGCTGAACCGCATCGCCGACATGACCGGCAACCGCACCCCGCAGCCGCAGGCCACCGACATGCGCGGCCTGCTTGAGGATCTGCGGGTGCTGGCCTCGCCTTCGCTCCCGCGTGGGGTGGGGCTGTCGGTGGTCAACAATCTGCCGGACGAGGCGCTGATGCTGGACCCGGGCATGGTTCAGGACGCGTTGTTGAATCTGGTGCTGAACGCCCGCGACGCCTGCGGAAGCAGCGGCCAGATCACCATCAGTGCCCATGCGATCGGCCGGATCTGGGTGGAAATCACCGTATCCGATACCGGTCCGGGGTTTTCGCCGGATGCGCTGGACAAGGCGTTGAACCCGTTTTTCACCACCAAGGGCAGCAAGGGGTCGGGGCTGGGCCTGCCGATGGTCTATGACACGGTCAAGCTGGCAGGCGGAGACCTGCAACTGCGCAATACGCCCTCGGGCGCATCCGTAATGCTGCGGCTGCCTTACCGGCCCGCGCCGCCTGTCCAGTCGGGCCTGGCATTGCTGGTCGAAGACAGCGACGATCTGCGCCACCAGTTCCGCGACATGCTGGTCGATCTGGGTCTGTCGGTGATCGAGGCGACCTCGGCGGATGAGGCGCTGGTCCTGGCCACCAGCCTGGACGACATCTCGCTGATCCTGTCGGACATCCGGCTGGAGGGCGCTGCCACCGGCATTGATCTGATCGAACGGCTTGCTCTGCCGATCCCGGTGATCCTGATGACCTCGTTGCCCTATGATGATCCGCTGCACCGTCAGGCTCTTGCCAAGGCGCCGGTCTTGCGCAAACCCTTCACCCGCGCGCAATTGTCCGCGCTGATCCGAACCGAGGCCGCCTGATGACCCAACCCCTGGTGACCATTCTGGACGACGAACCCGAAATCCGCCGGATTCTGACTGAGGCGCTTGAGGATGCCGGGTTTAGAACGCAGAGCTTTGCCCGCGCCCGTGAATTCGAAGCGTCTCTGAAACGGGTCACGCCCGATGTCTGCCTGGTGGACCTGTCGCTGCCGGATACAGACGGGTTGGCACTGGTGCACCGGCTAGCGCTGGAACAGGGGGCGGCGGTCATCATAATCTCGGGGCGAGCGCAGGTGCAAGACCGGGTAACGGGACTGGAGTTGGGGGCCGATGACTACATCACCAAACCCTTTGACCCGGCCGAGGTGGTGGCCCGCATCCGCGCCCGTCTGCGTGCGCCCAAGGCACAGCAACACCATTCGGATGTGGCCCGGTTCAACGGCTGGACCGCCTATTTCGATCGCTATGTGTTGGAGTCCGATACCGGCGCTGAAACGCCGTTCAGCCATGCCGAAGGCGAAGTGTTGCGGTTGTTTCTGGAAAGTCCCAAACGCTTGATCAGCCGCGCGCAGATGCAGGAAACACTGGGTGGCGCAGCCGGTGAAAGCTTTGACAGGGCGATGGACGTGCGTATTTCCCGCCTGCGCACGAAGCTTGGTGAAGACCCGAAAAACCCGCGCCTTATCAAGACGATATACGGCGCGGGGTATATCTTTCTGGGGGATGTCGCATGGGATTGACCAATTCCGCGGGCTGGATTTGACCTGCACGACGACGAACCAGACCACTGGTGACGCGGTCTTGTTTCTTGGGCTGCCTCTGGAAATCTGGCTGAAGTGACCTTAACTTCTGCCGGCTACACTTTGCGGTGCGGTATTGAAGCGCGTAACTATGGCAGCTTGCAAACTCTGCGCTGACGCGCAAGAAAGCGTCAGCTTGATTTGGAGACCCTTATGATCAGGAAAACCTGGGCCAAGTGGCGATCCGGCCATATCGGTCGGCTGGTGGGTGACAGCCTACGGGCGCAAGGCAAGAAATATGCGGTTGCCATGTTTGCCATGATGATCGTTGCCGCGACCACCGCAGGGACGGCCTGGATGATGGAAAACATCGTCGATGCCATGACGTCGCCTGACATGCGGTCTCAGGTTCATATCATCGCGTCGGCAGTAATCGTGCTGTTCCTGGTCAAGGCGCTGGCATCTTACGTCCAGTCCGTGTTTCTGGCGCGCGCCGGCAACCGCATCATCGCCGAGCAGCAGGAGAAGTTGTACAAAAAACTGCTTCGGCGTGGGGTGGATTTCTTTTCCAAAAGCGAGTCTTCAGACCTTCTGATGCGTGTGACCCGGGGCGCGGGGGCAGCGCGGACGCTGGTCGACGTGATCGTGACCACGTTCGTTCGGGATGCGCTGACGCTCGTGGGTCTCATTTTTGTGATGGTTTACCAGCAGCCTGTGCTTTCGGGGCTGTTTTTCATTGTTGGGCCGGTCGCGCTGCTGAGCGTGCGCTATCTGTTGAAAAGCGTCCGCTCGATCATGCAATCTGAGCTCAAATCACTGGCCGAAATCATCCGGGTTCTGCAGGAAACATCGGCCGGGATCAAAATCATCAAGGTCTTCGCACTCGAAGATCGAATGACCGAGCGGATGAACTCGGCCATAAGAAGCGTCGAAAAGCGATCGAACGAAATTGCCAAGCTGCAGTCCATCGCCAGCCCGATGATGGAATTCCTTGCCGGAGTTGCCGTTGCCGGCGTGTTGGTCGTCAGCACTATGGGAATTGCCGGAACTGAACCGCCGACCGCGGGTCAGCTGATGTCCTTCATCACGGCGCTTCTGATGGCCTATGAACCGGCCAAGCGGCTGTCCCGGATGCGCGTGACCATCGAATCCACGTTGGTTCCGATCGAGATGATGTTCGAACTGCTGGATCAGGAAGACCCAATGCGCGAAAGCCCGCAACCGCAAGAGCTGCGGTCCGGTCCCGGCGAGGTACGCCTGCGGAACGTCACCTTTGGCTACAGCGGCGGCATGCCTGTGATCAATGGAATGAACCTGACCTTCGAGGCCGGAAAGACAACCGCTTTGGTGGGGCAGTCGGGTGGAGGCAAGTCGACCATCTTCGGGCTCATCATGCGGTTCTACGATCCTGACCAAGGCTATGTCGAGATCGACGGACAGAATTTGCAGGATGTCAGCTTTGCCTCATTGCGGCGCAAGATTTCTTATGTTGGCCAGGATACGTTTTTGTTCTCCGCGACGGTCATGGAAAACCTGCGATATGCCCGTCCCGATGCGACCGAGGACGAGATTCGCGATGCGGCCAAAGCCGCGCATGCGCATGATTTTATCATGTCGCTGCCCAAGGGATACGACACCGAAGTCGGTGAGAACGGTGCGTTTCTGTCTGGAGGACAGAAACAGCGTCTGGCAATTGCCCGCGCCATTCTTCGGAAGGCTGAAATTCTGCTGCTCGACGAAGCCACCAGCGCGTTGGATGCTGAGTCCGAGGCACTGGTGAAGCAGGCTTTGGATAAGCTGACGGAGAACGTGACCACGATCGTCATTGCTCACCGGTTGTCGACCGTGCTTGAGGCAGACAAGATCATGGTTGTCCAGGATGGTCAGGTGATCGAAGAGGGCAAGTTGGATGAGTTGATGGAACAGAACGGTAGCTTCCGCCGCCTGTTTGATCAGCAATTCAAGACACCGGCCGCATAATCAATCCCGCAAAGCCTGGTTCTTTACCTTGAGAACAGGCTGGATGAGGTAGTCGAGAACGGTCTTCCGGCCGGCCAGAATGTCAACTTGTGCGATCATCCCCGGTATGATTTCTACCGCCAAGCCATCGGTGTCCAACAAGGTTCCGCTGGTTCGGATTTCGACCACGAAGACTTCCTCGTCCTGCCGCTCTGACCGTGTAATCGTATCCGCACCGATGCGAACAATTTCGCCATCCAGCGCGCCGTATCTGGCAAAATCATATGCGGTGATCTTGACCTTGACCTGCTGACCCGCGCGCAGGAATGCGATGTCGTCAGGACGGACGTAGGCTTCGACCAGCAGGTTGTCGTCCAGCGGAACGATTTCGACCAGATCCTCGCCGCTGCGAGCCAAACCGCCCAAAGTCGTGCGGTGGATTCGGTTTACGATGCCCCGGACTGGCGCACGAACCTGCGCGCGCGCCGCGCGGTTCTCCAAAGCGGGCAGGGCGGGCTCAAGCGCAGCAAGCTGTGCAGTGGCAATGGCAAGATCGGTCAGTGCCGCGCTGCGAAACCGGCTTTTGGTAGCCGTGATGCGGTCATCGATTTCACTCAGCCCGGTTTCCAGACGGTTTGCAGCGGCCTCGGCCCTTACCTTGCGCCCCTTCCATTCCGCCTCGCTGCGTCGCAGGGCCAGCAGAGTTGTCGCAGGTTCCATCTTGCGGCGGACCAGAGGCTCCATCAAAGCGCGCTCTTCGGACAGGACCTTGAGTGTTTCTTCTGCAGTGACCTGGTCCACCAACCCCTCTTCCAATTCGCGCTGCCTCTGCTCACGTTGGCGTTCCAGAATGGCGATCTCGTCGGCCAACTCCGATTTTCGGCCGAGATAAAGAGCCGTTTCCGAGCGAACGACGTCCGGTGCTTGTTGCA
The DNA here is from genome assembly GCF_056537025.1 of Ruegeria sp. CH5. NCBI lineage: Bacteria > Pseudomonadati > Pseudomonadota > Alphaproteobacteria > Rhodobacterales > Roseobacteraceae > Ruegeria > Ruegeria sp. CH5. The sequence goes on from NZ_JBQFQT010000004.1 coordinate 191,789, forward strand.
CAAGCTCGGGCTCAAACCGCAAATCGGATCCGTCAATTTCGGCCTGCAATCGCTTGATACGCGACCTTAGTCCCAATGCCCGTTGCCGCTCTGTGTCCAACTCGCTGCCGACTTGTGTCGCGTCCAATTCCATCAGCAAAGCGTTCTTGTCGACGATTTGACCCTCTTGAACATGAACAGCTTGAAGAACCCCAGGTTCGGTTGCTTCGATCACCTGAACGTCGCCTGACGGTACGACGCGACCGTCCGCGCGGACCACGTCGTCCAGTTCGGTGACGAAAGCCCAGACGCCGGCCGTCAGCATGCAGCCCATTATGGCCAGCAGCAATACCGAACCGCGAAACCCCGAGCCGCCGTTCATTTCGCTGGCCAATCTTGCAAGGTCAGGATGCCGCGACATTCATGTGCCCCCGCGCGTCTTTGGCTCGTTTGGTGAGAACTGACTTGACGGCGTCAACGCCCACTTTGCCGTTTTCGATCACGATGACCCGGTCGACCAGTTCCAACAGACTGGCCCGATGCGTAACGATGACCATAGTCGTATCCGCAGCCGCTGCTTTCAGCCGCTGAATGATGTTTGCCTCATTCTTGAGATCCATCGCGCTGGTGGGTTCGTCCAGCAACAGGACAGGCGGCTGCCCGATCAATGCCCGGGCTAGGGCGATCGTCTGACGTTGCCCGCCCGAGAGCCCCTCGCCACGTTCGGCCAGCATCAGATCGTACCCGCTGGGATGCCGCGATACAAAGTCTTCGACGCCCGAAATGCGCCCGGCCCGGATTACATCTTCGTCGCACGGGCGGACCGCACCGGCCATAATGTTTTCGCGGACCGAGCCCGAAAACAGCCAAATATCCTGCAGGACCGACCCAATGTTGTGCCGAAGGTCCCCCGGATCAATCTGGCGGATGTCAATCCCATCCAAAAGAACCGAACCGATACGGGGCTGGTACAATCCCAGAAGCAGTCTTGCGATGGTGCTTTTTCCTGATCCGATCCGGCCGAGAATCGCAACTTTTTCCCCCGGTTTGATGTCGAAGGACACGCCTTTCAGTGTGTCCTCATCCTGGTCTGGGTAGGCGAAATACACGTTGTTGAACGTGATACGCCCTTTGAAGTTGGCGCGGCTGATCCAGGTGCGCCCCGACGGCCGCTCACTGTCGGCTTGCATCATTGCGTCTAGGTTCCGGTATGCACTGCGCGCCTGGTTGAACCGAGTCAGTGTTTGAGACAGCTGACCAAGAGGTGCCAAAGCCCGTCCGGTCAGCATCACTGAGGCGACCAAAGCGCCCATGCTGGTCAGGCCGTCCGCTATCAGAAAAACACCATAAAATACGATCAGGACCTGGGCCGCCTGCTGAGTGAAACCGGTCAGGTTCAATGCGAATTGAGTGATGGCACGCGACCGAACACTGTTGCCGGATTGTCGTTCGATCGCCTCTTCCCAGCGTCGCCGCATCGTGCCGGCCGCAGTGGTCGTCTTGATCGTTTCCAGACCGGCCAGAGTTTCGATCAGCACGGATTGCTTTGACTGGCCATCCAAAAAACTGCGTTCCGCCAAGCGGGACAAAAGCGGCTGAATGGCGAGCCCGGCGATCAGCACGACTGGTACGGCGAGAGCTGGGATCAGAACCAGCGGTCCGCCGACCATGTAGATCGTAAGCAAAAACAGACCGATGAACGGCAAATCAACCACCATGACCAGCGTAGCCGACGTGAAGAACTCGCGGAGTGTTTCGAACTCACGCACCGTGTTCGCCATGGCGCCGGTTGAGCCGGTTCGGGACTTCATCTGGATATTCAGAAGTTGATCGAAAACACGCCGTCCCATCAACATGTCCGCATTCTGTCCTGCCCTGTCGATGAAACTGGCGCGCAAGATCTTCAGCACAAAATCAAAAAACAGCGCGATGCCGACACCGATGGTCAAGGCGACCAGAGATTCCACGGCTTCATTTGGCAGAACCCGGTCATAAACGGTCATGATGAAAACCGAGGTTGAAAGCCCCAGAATATTCGTCAGAGCCGCGGCCAGAGCAACCTGCAAATACGACCACCGATTGGCCACAAGCGCTGATCGGAACCAGTGACGGCTTGGTTGGCTTGGGTTGTTTTTGATTTCCTCGGAGTATGCTCGACGAAACAACATCGCATAGCCGGAATAGACGGCGTCGAGCTGGCATTCATCCATCTCACTAATGCTGTCTCCAAGCTCTGGGTCGTGGATCAACAGACGGCCAGACTTCGAACGGCCATGGTAGACCACGGCCCGCTGGTCCTCGAGCAACAGTATCGCCGGTGCGAGGCTGGGATCAAACTCCGACAGCCGGCGCGGCCCGAAGCCCGCCTGCAATCCATGGTCATGGGCCAGTGCGATCGCGTCCTGCACCTTCAACCCACCAGAGACCGAGGATTGGGCCGCCAAAAGGCTGGCTTTGGTCAATGGCCGGCCAAGCTCTGCCGCCACATGCAGCAGACATTCCTCAAAGTTGGTGAGGGGCAAGGATGTACGAGGCTGGCTGCGTTGGGTCATGGTCAGTTGCCCCATGTTCTGAGCTGGATGCCGAGCAGATCAATGATGTCGCCCGTAAGGCTGAGCGCGGCGTAGTTCGTTAGGAAGAAATTCTGCTCCGCCAGGATCAGTCGCTCTTGGGCGTTCACAAAATCGCGCTGCGCGTCCAGTATTTCGATTAGGCTGCTGCGCCCGATCTGGAATTGCTCTTGAGTGGCGGCAACGCTGTCGGCATTTGCGGCAACTGCGATGCGGGCCTCGCGCAGACGCTGGGCGCCGGCCTTTTGGTCGGATCGAATGAAACCTAGCTCGCGCTGGATTTCCCGAACAAGAACCTCACGGGCATATTCCGCTTGTTTGACCCGCGCTTCGGCGGCGGCAATTGCAGCCCGCCGTTGACCGGTGCTGTCCAGCTCGTAGTTGACCGAGAGGTCTACGCCGAAATTCGCGTCCCTGCTGTCGTCCTGGTTGGCAAATGCCGAAACCCGCACGTCCGGCTGACGCCTCGCAGTTGCGGCAGAGCGGTCTGCCTGTGCCGCCAGAACCGCAGCGTCTGCGCGTCGAACCTGCGGGCTGTCCATCACGATGACGGCGTCGCTTCTCGACAGGTTGGGCGCTGGGACAGGGGGATCCAGTTTGCCTGGTGGGGTACCGAACACCTCTTGGAACCGCGCATTGGCACGATCAGCCTGAGCCCGGGCATCCGCCAACTTGGTCCTGGCATCCGCGACCCGAGAACGCGCCGTCAGAACGTCGGCAGCGGAACCGGCCCCTTGCGCGGCGCGGTCGGAGATCTGTTTCTCGATCTCCTCATGGCGGCGGACGTTTTCCCAAGCGATTTTAACGATTTTCCGCCGGTCGATGACCAACACATAGGTTTCAATTGCAGCAAGGGCCGTCGCGGCTGCGGTTTGAAGCTGATCGCCGCGGCTTACGAGGACACGGGCCCGCGCCGCTGCCAAGTCTCCGGCGGCAGCTCCCCCGTCGTATACAAGCTGTGATACCCGCAGATATGGCGATACATCCGCAATATCCGAGTCCACCCGTTCCGATCGGGCATTTACGCCAAGTGACACCTGCGGAAGAAAGGCTCCTTCTGCCGCGTCCATATCTGCAAAGGCTGCGTCAACGCCGGTCTCGCTCTGCGCCAGGTTCGGGCTGGTTTCTACCGCGCGCCGTATTCTCTGGCCGAATGAACTGCGAGTCAGATGACCCGACGGCTTTGTCGCGCCAGCGCCCGTTGATCCTTCTGAAAAAGCCATCTCAATCGGGGCAAGATCCGGAACCGGCTCACAAGCCGCAGTGAGCACGGCCACCGAACCGACCAGTAGAGGTAAGATGAGTCGATCAAAGGTAGGCATATTTGGCCTCCGCGTCCGACAAGTCTCGTTCCGCGGCAATGGCATCCAAGAACCTCATAAGGTCGGGGTCCCTGCCGTTTGCAGGAGTGCTGATCACCTTGGGAGAATGCGTCTGGCAGTGGTGCATCCACAGAAGATGGTTGAGCGAGACTTGATGAGCGTAAATCAACTGCATCGCTCCGCTAGATTGCAGAACCGCTGTCTGCGCCGGCCCAAGTTGGTTGAAGCGTCGAAAGTCCACGCTCATCCAACCGTCGAGCAACTCCGCATCCCGAAAACGGGTCAATTCGACGAATAGGCCCAATTCCTTTATCAGCGCGCAGGCACGTCGGGTTGCGTTGCGATCGGCCAGAAAGCTCTTGAAGAAGCCCTTCAGCGTTTCCAGTTCAGAGGAGATCGAGCCGTCCTTTGCAAAGAACGGGCTGCCGGATTGGTCACAGGACACGAGTCCGGTGGTTTCATCTACAACAAGCTTGCCTGAGTTGGTGCGCGATCCATCTTCGCCACCGACCATTTCGATTGAGAACGGATGGCATCTCAGCAAGGAAGGAACATAGGTGGCCCGCCAGCGTCCTTGGTACGAAACAAATGGTGTTTCCGGAGAAGCTGCGGTCGCCAGAATTGCATGTGGCGATACCCCGCCCCCAGAGGATCGAAACGCAATTGGAAATGAGGCGGCTGCTTCTGAGACTTCCGCACTTACGATCTCGCACTCCAATCTGCAGCGCGCGAAATCGTAGGATGTAAATCTGTGCCACGAGCGATCGGAATGTCTGTCGAGAGTGACGGGTACTGGGCCGTTCTTTGCCATTGAGGTCTCCGCTGGTCCGTTAAGAAAGGGCCGGGGCGGCCCCACCTTTTCATGTTTGTCAGGATCAACTTGACGCGCCTGTCGGATCGGTATGCAGTATGTTGTCGCTGCTCAGACCGCTCAGATCACCCAGGCCGTCAAACTGCGCGACCGTGTTGACCGTGGCAGAGGTTGGGGCGGAATAGTCCACCTTGACCAGCACACTGTCAGTTCCATCGCTGGCCAGCAGATAGATCTCATCTCCGGCTTGAGCCCCAGTAAGCGTTTCGGCAGCGGCTTCCAGAGTATCGGTTGTCAGATCGGTGAGTGTGGTTGTCAGCCCTACAAAACCTGTGTCGGTCGCGATCATGTCGCCAATCGCTAGTGTTTCGGCACCTGTTCCATCACCGCGAAGCGATGAGACATCCAACCCGCTGAACATAATGGCGTCGGCCATGTCGGTTGCAGGCCCCAGGGTGAAACCCGTTACGATGTCGGTGCCGTTCGCTGTCGGGTCCGCTTCGAAAACGATAAGATCTCGGCCAGCGCCGGATAGATCGATCACATCGTCACCGTCGCCACCGCGGATGACATCGTCGATATCCGTGCCCGCCAATGTGTCCGCGCCGTCTGTTCCCAATACCCAATGGGTCGGGCCACCGTCAGGCGTGTTGATCGTCAACTCGATCGGCTTCGTCAGGTCCAACACCGTCATCGTGAACGTTACGACAGGCTGGGTCAGGTCGCTGACGCTTGTCGCGGCGCCGGCAAAACCGATTACCGCCGCCCCGTTCGGGTTTGCCAGAAACAGATCAAAATCGGTGCTTTCGACCTCGGATCCCGTGTCATAGGTCACGACCGCAGGGTCAAAACCCAAGTTGGCCGTGAAAGCCATCCCGCTGGATGTGTCCCGGTCCGCCTCGGCATGAATTTCGAAGGTTATCGTCGACCCACTGCGATCTGCCTCTGAGACGAAATAGGCCGCTGGAACGTGAGCCGTCGCCATGTCTGTCGCGGGTAGGGGGTTCGGTCCTCCGGCAACCGTCGCTGAAACCGAAAAATCCAAAAGGTCACCCGCCGTTGTACCCGAAAACGCCGTGGCAGGTACGTTCAGGCTCCACGTGCCGTTGGCCGCAACCGTGGCTGTGCCGACAGAGACCGAGTTCAGAATCACCTCAACGGTTTGTCCCGCCCCGAGACCGATAGATGAACCGCTGACCGTCAGGCCGCTGGATTGCGCTTCACTCAGCGAAACCGCGTCGTTGGCACCGACCTCATTCAAGGTCAGGATGGGTCGGTAGTCGGTGGTCACCGAGTCTGCCGCCTGAGAAGCGGGGTTGCCAGCCATGTCCGAAACCGATGCGGTGATAGAATAAGTTGTTCCGTCAGAAAGAGCGTTCAAATCAGCTGTAGGAATGGTGGTCGACCAGACCCCACCCGAAGCGGTGGCAGTATAGGTCTGCCCGTTCAGCCCGACAGAAATGGTTTGCCCATCTTCGGCTGTCGTTGTCCCCGATACTGTCAGGTCGCTGTCCTTTTCGGTGACGTCCAGCACAGATCCGGTTTCCAGCGGGTTCATTGAGATGGTAGGCGCGCTGAAATCGGTGTTGAACCCAGTCGAAGTCGTTTGTGTATTTCCAGCTGCGTCGCTGACTGACGCGGAAACCGTGTAGGATTCGGCATCTTGCAGGCCGCTCAGGTCGAGGGGTGAAGCGGTGTAGGTCCACGCGCCACTCGTCACTGTTGCGGTGCCGGAGACATCCACAGTCCCATCCGCTCGTTGAACTTGGATCGAGACGACCGTTCCATCAGGCGCGTCGGAAATGCCGGAGACCGTCATTCCGCCGGATTGCTCTGCCAGGTTCATGGTGCCCCCGGCCGATACCGTCGAGATTGACAGGGCGGGGGCCGTAAAGTCCGTGTCGAAGCTGCCAGTGGCCTGTGCGGCCGGGTTCCCGGCAAGGTCCGAAACATCGGCGGTCACGGTGACGGTGGCACCGTCAGAGAGGCCGGCCAGATCGGCTGCGGGAATGCTGACACTCCAGTTTCCACCTGAAACGGTGGCGCTGTAGGTTTGGCCGTTCATTCCTATGGTCACGGTCTGGCCGTCTTCGGCGGTCGTCGTTCCGGATATGCTGAGGTTGGTTCCCTGTTCGACCGCGTTCATGACCACGCCGTCCGAAAACGTGTCGATGCTGATCGTTGGGGCGGTTGCGTCTTTGGAAACTCCTGCACTCGCCTGCGGGGCCACGAGGCCATCGGCATCCTTCACGTCGGCGGTGATGGTGAAAGTTGCGCCGTCGGCCAAGGCAATCAAATCCGCGCTCGGCACGGTCACGCTCCACGTCCCTCCGGACACAGGGCCCGTGTAGGTCTGCCCGTCCAAAGTTACGGTGACTGTCTGGCCATCGGTGACATTTCCGGTCGTGCCGCTGATCGTCAGATCCGCCCCGACTTCGACTGCGTTCAACACCGCACCGACGGATAGAGGCGAAATCGAGATGGACGGTCCGCTCAGATCCACGGGTACCGAAACCGCAGCAGGCGTGGCCGGGTTTCCGGCGGCATCGCTGATCGCGGCACTGATGCTGATGGGGCTGCCACTGACCAGAACGCCGAGGTCGGCTGCGGGAACGGTCACACTCCAAGCACCGCCTGAGGCGATGCCGCTGTAAGTCTGGCCATTGAAGGTCAGCACAACCGGTTGGCCATCTTCGCCGGTCGTCGTGCCGGTAATCGTCAGGTCCGATCCGACGTCTACAAGATCAATCTGGCCGCCTGCGACAGGGTCTATTGTTATGGCTGGGGCGGAAAAGTCAGTATCAAAGCTGTTGGTGGCTTGAGCCGCCGGATTCCCTGCCCGATCCACCACATCAGCGGTCACAGTGACGGTCGCGCCATCGGGCAGAGACGCCAGATCGGCGGCCGGAACCGTGACGCTCCAAGTGCCGCCGGACACGGTTGCGGTATAGATCTGACCGTTCAACCCCACAGTCACCATCTGACCTTTTTCCGCATCGGTCGTACCACTGATTTCCAGATATGACGCGCTCTCGGCCGCATTCATGACCGCCCCGTGGGAAAATCCTGTTACCGCGATGGTCGGAGCGATGGTGTCGATGTTGTACGTGGCTGTTTCGACATCGATCTCACCTCCGGCTCCATCCAGGTGTCGGATCGTCACGGATGTGACCCCCTGAGGCAACCCTGCCGCCTCGACTTGGCTAAGCGAAACGCTCCAACTGCCGTCCGGCCCCGCTGAAACGGTTTTGGTGACCGACCCGATGGTTACTTCGACCGAAACGGTGCCGTCAGGTGCTGACGCCATGGCGGTGGTGCTGTTGAGCGAATTTCCCTGCAACTGTGACAGGTTCAGACTGGGCGGGCGCGGAGATTCCTCGGGCGTCGCGGCATCTTCGCCGCCACCGCCGCCAGCGGCGGCCGCACCGGCCAGACCCAAACCACCCAGCACCGCGCCTGCGGCTCCCATGCCGCCACCACCAGCTGCCGCTGCCCCGGCGGCTTCAGCGGCCACTGCAAGCTGCGCGACTTCAACGGCCACGTCTTCGGCAATCATGATCGAACCGTTGTCCAGAACGTGCACGTTTTCCGCGGAAACCAGGACTGTGCGACCGTCCAATAGCTTCAGTTGGACGTCACCGTTGGGCAGCAGTTTGACCGACTGGACACCGGGCAGGACATCGGCAAACTGAAATGCGCTCAACTCCTCCTCAGTGGCTTGGGCCAGCGCCGGCAAGGCCAGAAGGGCAGAGGCCAAACCACCGCCGACTCCCGATCCGGCCCATCGGCGCAGACGCGCTTTGACCCATTTGCGGACATGCTTCTCATGCCCTGCATCTGGTGAGTCCTTCTGGATGGAGACTTCGTGCGAAACAGGTTTCATCGTCATCATGTCCTCACAATTGGTGGCCGCGGATACCCGCGCGGCAAGACCGAAGAAGCCAAGTTCTGTTCTTCTTTCCTGCTGCCGAGGTTTTCATGCGGTCGGACCTTGAAAAATTGAGTTAATCTGGAGCCAAATTCCTCGTTTTCACCACAATTTCGTTCTCGTCTTTGCCTTGGCACCGCGTCACCCTTGAAAGGACTGCCAGCGATGGCATTGGGGGTGATCTGAGTTGATGCTTCAGTTCGAAAGAGTGGTTGCAACGGGGAGTCCGGCGCTCGATTCAGGTATCGGCGATACGGCTTTAAAAACGTTTAACGGTGTTACGTATCTGTACAGCACGACCCGGGCTGGCGGCGGCATCGTGGTCTGGCAGCTTGTGGATGGTGGGGCTCCGCAATTCCACGACGATCAGTATTTCAGCGGCACTATATCGTTGCAGGTCGGCAGCCTTGGTGCTCTGGTCGTATTGGGCGCAAGCGACCTGTTGGCACTGGACGTCGACAACGCCTCAGGCCTTGTCGGGTACGAGTTGAATACGGATGGCACGATCGGGGCGCTGCAGGAAACGGCGGCGATTCCCGGAGGCGGTGATGTCACCGCATTGGTCCAGTACTCGGTGGGGGCGGTCGACTACCTGGCGGTGGCCCATCAGGACAGTGGGCTCATCGGCACCTCCGTGGTGAACTCGAATGGTTCGCTCAGTCATGTGGGCTCGGTCGCGGGTAATGCCGGGGCGATGCAGACCGCGGCGGTGGGCGGCAACCAGTATGTCGTCACCGCCAATGCCACCGACAATGCGATCCGGGTGTTCAGCGCCGATCAAGGAAGCGGGACGCTGATCGAAGTGGACAACACGACGACCCAAACGCTTGGGATCAGTTCTCCGACAACGCTGGAGACGGTTGATGCGTATGGACAAACCTGGGTTCTAGTGGCCGGGTCCAGCAGCAACTCCATCAGTGTGATAGAGCTGCGCGCAGACGGAACACTGGTTCCAAAGGATCATGCGTTGGACACGTTGGGTACCCGTTTTGGCGCAGTTCAGGACATGAAGGTCGTCGAAGTCCATGGACGTGTCTTTGTCGTTGCCGGCGGCGGAGACAACGGAGTGACCCTGCTGACAATGACCCCTGATGGCAAGCTGATCTACCTGGACAGCTTTGCTGATACCGTGGATAGCGGTATTCAGAATGTTGAGACCATCGAGGTGGCCCATTTTGGCGGCGACCTTCAGATCTTTGTGGCATCGCAGCAGGATGCAGGGCTAACCCAGCTGACAGTGTCTTTGGACTCCTTGGGCAATGTCATCGAGGGGAATGGAATCGTAACCGGAACCGCTCAGGACGACATGCTGAGCGCAGGCGTCCTGGACACTGATTTGCAGGGCGGTGCCGGTGACGACATTCTGATTGCCGGTCGCAGTGAAACCACCATGCAGGGCGGCTCCGGCGCGGACATCTTCGTTATGCGGTTCGGCAGTGGATTGACGACGATCACGGATTTCGAGGCCGGAACTGATCGGTTGGATCTGTTCGACTACCCGATGTTGCGCAACCCCGGCCAGCTGACCGTGACGTCAACGGCACAAGGGGCTCGTATTGAGTTCATGGATGAAACCGTTGAGTTATTTTCGACCGACGGTGGCACACTCACCAGCGCCGAAATTTTCGGGTCCGGTTTTGAGGGGCCGGATCATATCCCCGTTGACTTTGGCGTGCTCACGGGGCCCGAGGCCTCGGCCGGTGTGACGGGTCCAATCACGGTAGAGTCTTCCGGTTCAAACCCCGCGCTGAGCGATGCTGAGATCGTGTTCACGCTAGTTGGAAACAGCCCGATATCGGTACAGGCCGACGATCAGGGCCAATTCGATCTTGATTTGCCATCAGGTTCGTTGCCGGGTCATGTGGACATCATCAAGTCCTATTCAAATGCCAGCGGAGAGATCACGGCCCTCGATGCGCTGCAGGTTTTGCGGATAGCGGTCGGTTTGGGACCAACCTGGGGACCTGCAGCCCCCGAAAACCTCATCGCGGCCGATATCACCCAGGATGGCACCGTCAATGCACTGGATGCCCTGGCGATCCTGCAGATTGCCGTTGGGTTGCCCACCGCACATGAGCCGGAATGGGTCTACCTGGACCAGACCGCCGATCTTTCCTCAATCACACCCACGAATGTCGACTATCAAACCGGCGCTGCGGTTACCGCCATGGATGGGGTGTTCAGTGTGGACATGACGTCAATCCTGCTTGGGAATCTCGAGGCGGTCTAAGCTGGCTATTCGCGGAACGACCGGTTGAAATAGTCCGCCATCGGTTTGATCAGGTATGAAAGCGGCGTACGCTCGTCGGTCTTAATCAGGGCCTCAACTGGCATGCCGGGCAGGAGTACCTGTCCGTTCAGACGCTCTAACTCGCCCTCAACGGGAACAACATCGGCGCGATAATAGGTGAATCCGGTTTGTTCATCCTTGAGCGTGTCTGCCGAAACATTGATGACCCGACCTTCGATTTCCGGTGTCTCACGCTGATTGAAGGCCGGAAAGCGCAGGGCGACAGGTTGGCCGACGTGCAACTGGTCCACGTGTATTGCTCCGACGCGGGCGGCCACCACAAGCGGCGTGTTTTGGGGGACGACATACATCATAGGTTCCGCTGGCTGGACGACCGACTGCACCGCAAAGACCTGGCTGCCGAAAACGGTTCCTGAGACCGGGGCCCGGATGTCGAGACGCGCCAACCTCTCATTCAAGGATAACCTGCGTTGGGCCAGTTCGACGACCTCGGACTGCACCTGCCGCAACTCGGCAATGGCCTCTTCCCGACGAGCGGCGGCCAATTCGACGACTTGCAATTCCGTAGTGGCAATCTGTCCATTCAAGCGAGCAACTGCAGCTTCCAGGCGCCCAATTTCGCCGGTCAGGCTGGCTTCTTCACGTTGAAGGGCTGACACTCGGCTGGCTTGGGTCAACCCGCGTGTCAAAAGGTTCTGCTGATCCTCCAACTCGTTTCCAATCAGCTCAAGCTGCCTGCGCAGGGCCACCAGCTGCGCTTTCGTCCCGTCGATTTCGCTTTCGATCTGAACCCTTTGTTTGCCCAGTTGATCGATCTTCTTGGACAGGGTTTCCAACCGAGCGGAATACAACCGGGTCTGTCCATCAATCAATTCACGATCGATGGGTTCCGCGGCGGCCAGCTTTTGCATCCTGTCGGCAAGCGCGTTCGCGTCTGCCCCGTCTCTTTCGGCCTCCAGCCGAACCTTCCGCGCCAAGAGTTCGAACAACTGCGATTCCACGATGACTTTTTCCGACTTGAGAAACGTGTCATCGAACCTGAGCAGCAAATCACCCTGCTCGACCCGGTCGCCATCACGAACCAGAATATCGCCTACGACACCGCCATCCGGATGTTCCACAACTTGCCGATTGCTTTGCACCTCGACAACGGCTTGGGTCACGATTGCACCTGCCAGATGGGTCCTGACGCTCCAAACCCCAAGCCCGCCGACCAGAATGGCCAACGCGGCGAATCCAACAAGAGCGGGGAAAGTGATCCGCCATGGCGGCGGGCTTGAAACCTCGGTCATGCCTCACCCGCTTTGCGAAACTGTTTCTGGATTGCACCCGCATTTTGGACCATGGCGTTCAACACTTCGTCACGGCTGCCGAAATTGGCGATCCGACCCAATTCGACTACGGCCAGGTGGTCGCACTCTGAAATCGCCATCGGTCGGTGCGTCATGATGATCACGGCGCGCTCGGCCGCTTTGAACTCCCGGACTGCCGCATTCAGGGCATCGGTGCCCTCGGTGTCCAACGCCGAGTTCGGTTCATCCAGTACCAGCAGGACAGGATCGCCGTACAATGCCCGGGCCAGCCCTATCCTTTGCTGCTGGCCTCCGGATAGCTGACTGTTGGCTCCTTCCAAGACGGTGTCATAGCCTTTTTCAAGTGAGAGGATCAGGTCATGTGCATTGGCCTTCTTCGCTGCCGCAACAACAGCCAGTTCATCAGGGTTCAGCGACATGCGAGCGATATTCTCGGCCACCGTTCCGTTGAAAAGTGTGACATGCTGCGGAAGATAGCCGATGTGGCGCCCCAACTCATCAGGGTCGTATTGATCCAGAGTTGCGCCGCCCAATCTGATCTCTCCGGCAGCAGGTGTCCAAAGGCCCAACAGCGCTTTGGCGAGCGTGGTTTTTCCCGAACCGCTTTTGCCGATCACTCCAAGGGCACGGCCGGGCTCCAACACGAACGAGGCGTTTTGGATAGTGGGGGTTTCGGATCCAGGGGGTATGATCGTCAGGTTCCGGACCGACAAACGGGCTTCCGGTGTGGGCAGGCGGGTTCTGGAGGGTTCGACAGGGACATGGGCCAAATAGTGGCTAAGCGATGACCAGGCGCTACGGGCCCGCTCGATCGCGCCCCATTGTCCAACGACCTGCTCAATCGGCGCGAGTGCGCGGCCCAAAAGGATAGAGCCTGCGATCATCGCACCGGCGGTCATTTCGTTTTGCAGTACAAGCCAGGCTCCCAAGGCGAGCATAGCCGATTGCAGAAACAGCCTGAGCGATTTGGTCAGTGAGGTGAAGCTGCCAGTCCAGTCGCTGGCGGCAATACTCTGGGACAGCGCGGCCGATCTTTGTGTCAACCAACGCCGCGTTATGTCCTTTCGCATGCCTTGGGCGCGAATGACCTCGGCTGCCTGGCGTGCATTTTCGGACATTGAATTCGCCAACGCGGACGCAGCCTGTGCCTGAGCCACTTTGCGATGGGTCATCATCTGGTTCAGGATTGCGATCACGATCAGCACCGCTCCGCCTGTTACGGCCAACCATCCGAGCAGTGGATGAAAAAGAAAGATCGCCGCGAGGAAAACGGGTGTCCACGGGATATCCATGGCCGCTAGCAAAACGGGCGAGGAGCACAGCGTTTGAATGGCTTCCAAATCGCGCAGCGCTCTTGCCGGAGCTGCACGGATTTGCGGCACCAGTGCATCGCGCAAGGTTGCATCGAACACACGTTGGTCCAGAGTCGACTGAAACCGGGCACCAAATCGCGCGACAATGCGACCGCGCGCAAAATCCAGCATGGCCATCAGAGCGTACAGCAGCGCAACCAGCAAAAATAGTGCGGTCAACGTTTCAACGGCGCGAGACCCCAAAACGCGGTCATAGACCTGGAGCATGAACAACGGCCCCGTCAGCATCAGCAGGTTGACGAAGATGCTGAACAGGAACGCAATCCCGAGAAACGTAACCCCTCGGTTCCGTGCATCCCTGACTTCGTCGGTGCGCAATGCATCCATTGAATTGCGGCGTTCCACTGGCTCGGCCTCTTGGTTTTTCGACCACTTGCCCGGGTCGTTTCGCCGCGATGTCCGTCACTGTCGGACCCAACCCACCAGACAGAGATTCATCAAGGGTTGGAAGCAGGTTTCAGACTCGCGTTGGCCGACACCCTACAGGTCGCGGTCCAATGGAACAATGGGATTGAAGGCAGCCAAGGCTCACGCCTCGTGGCTGCGGAAAATCCGTGTGGTCGAGAAATAGCGCTCCAACTCCTCTATACGCTCTTTGCTTTCTTCCCAGCGCGCTTCCTGAACCTCGGCGATGAGGGTTTCCGAAATGAGTTGAAGGGCGATCGTCGAATCCCAGCTTGATGGAGCTTCGACCAGAGCGTGAAAGGTATAGTTGGCCGATTTGCCGATGGGTGACCCCCATTGGTCGGTGAACAGCACGACGGTCACTCCGCGATCGGACGCAACTTGCGCCAGCTTCTCCAGATGCGCTTCGTAGCGGCGGATGTCGAAGATGACCAGAACCGAGCTTTCGTCCATGTCCAGCAGGTATTGCGGCCATACGTTGGCCGAGTTGCCCAGCATGGTCACGTTGGGCCGGATGATCTGCATGTGGTTGAACAGATAGTCGGCGTTCGAGCGGGTGATGCGGCCGCCCACGACATACAGATGGCGCTCGGTATTGGCCAGCAACTGCGCCACCGCGTCGAACATCGACTTGTCCAGCCGCTCTAGCGTGTGGCGCATATTGGTCCAGACGGCTTGGGCAAAACGCGTGATCGGATGCTCGGTTTCATCATCCACGATCCAGGCATCGCGTTTCGAGATCGGCTTTTGGATCTGTGCCGCGACTTCTTCGCGCAGCGCCTCCTGCAGCGCTGGAAACCCATCGAAACCCAGTTTCCGCGCCATGCGAATGACCGTCGGGGTGGACACTTGTGCCGCCGCTGCCAGCTTGGTGATCGATTGCAGCCCACCCATCGGATAATCCTGCAACAGGACCGATCCCAGCTGCCGTTCCGAGCGGGTCAGGCCTTCAAGTTCGTCCTGAATGCGTTGTTTGACCGTTTTGGCGACAGAGGCCATCGGCGCCCTCATATTATTCAATTTGCTACAGGATATGAGTGATTGTAATTTTGTCTACAGAAATTTTCTTGACAGGTCCAAGGCCGCTGTAACAAATGCTACGCATGCAGTCCAAGACCGAGTCATCCCTGTTATCCCCGCTGGAAGCGCCCGCCGCACGCGTTTTGAACGCGCGTGGCGAAGCACGCGCGGTTCTGGTGTGCGAACACGCAAGCCGGTTCATTCCTGCGGCTTTGGATGGGCTGGGGCTGGACGACGTGGCGGCCTGTTCACACGCGGCCTGGGATATAGGGGCACTGGAGGTTGCGGTTGAACTGGCCGGCGCCCTGGATGCGCCTCTCGTGCACTCGCGGGTCAGTCGGCTGGTCTATGACTGCAATCGTCCGCCCGAACGGGAAGATTCGATGCCTCCGCGCAGCGAGGTGTTTGCGGTGCCCGGCAATCAGGGTCTGACGGCGGAACAGCGCGCCCAGCGAGTTCGCGACATTTATGAACCGTTCCGGGGTCTCTTGTCGCAAACGCTGGACCGCCGCCCAGAACCGCCTGTTCTGATTACGATCCACAGTTTCACACCAATCTACAACGGCAAGACCCGGGCGGTCGAACTGGGGATTTTGCATGACTCTGATGACCGTGCGGCTCAGGCCATGCTGAATCATGCGGCGCATTGCAGGCTGAGAGTGGCGTTGAACGAACCCTATTCGCCAGAGGATGGTGTCACGCACACCCTGCGCGAGCACGGTATCGCGCGGGGCTTGCCCAACGTGATGATCGAGATCCGCAATGATCTGATCGACACGCCGACCGGGGTCAATCGGATCGTGGGGCTATTGACGCCAATTTTGGCCGCCACGGTCGAAACCTTTTCCGACGCAGGGCAGAACACATGAGGGCAGGGGTGCAGGTATGAGCTTCATGCGGGGATATATTGCGGTCATCGACCGCATGAACCGCTGGATCGGGCGGGTCGTGATGTACGGTATCTTCGTGATGATGGGCATTCTGCTGTGGTCGTCGATCTCGAAGACCTTTTTCCTGCCGTCGCTCTGGACGCTCGAAGTCGCTCAGTTTGCGATGGTCGCCTATTACATCCTGGGCGGACCGTATTCGATCCAGATGGGTTCGAACGTGCGGATGGACCTTCTTTACAGCGAATGGTCGCACCGGCGGCGGGCCTGGACAGACGCATTCACCGTGCTGTTCCTGATCTTCTACCTCGGCGTGATGATCTATGGCGGGTTCGACTCGCTCAGCTATTCCCTGCAATATGGCGAGCGCAGCCCGACCGCGTGGCGCCCCTATCTGTGGCCGATCAAGGTGATCATGGTCGTGGGGCTGATCCTGATGCTGCTGCAGGCCATTTCCGAACTGTTCAAAGATATTCTGCGCCTCAAGGGCGATGACATCCCGCGCGAGGTGATCTGATGTCGTATGAGTTGATCGCCATCCTGATGTTCTCGACCATGATGCTGATGCTGCTGACCGGTCAGCGCGTATTCGGCGCCATCGGTTTCGTGGCCGTGGTGGCTGCGCTTCTGCTCTGGGGCGACCGTGGCGGCTATGACATCGGGTTTTCGGCCGCGATGAAGCTGATGAAATGGTACCCGCTGCTGACGCTGCCGATGTTCATCTTCATGGGCTATGTTCTGGCCGAGTCCAAAATCGCCGACGACCTGTACAAGATGTTTCATGTCTGGATGGGTGGACTGAATGGCGGGCTGGCCATCGGCACGATCGGGTTGATGGTGCTGATCTCGGCGATGAACGGGCTGAGCGTGGCAGGCATGGCGATCGGGGCCACGATTGCGCTGCCCGAACTGCTCAAACGGGGCTACGACAAGAGGATGGTGACCGGAGTGATCCAGGCCGGATCATCACTTGGGATACTTGTGCCACCCTCTGTTGTACTGGTTCTCTATGCGATGATCGCGCGTCAGCCGGTGGGGCAGCTGTGGTTGGCGGGCATCCTGCCGGGCCTGATGATGGCGGGCATGTTCATCCTGTACATCGTGATCCGCTGCCGGATAAACCCGGAACTCGGCCCGGCCCTGTCCAAGGAAGAGCGCGACGTGCCGATGGCGGAAAAACTGCGGCTGCTGCGCGCGGGACTGCTGCCGTTGGCGATCTTCGCGGCGATGATGGTGCCATTCGTCAATGGCTGGACCTCGCTGGTCGAAAGCTCTGCCATCGGCGCGCTGACGGCTTTTGCCGCCGCCGTGCTGAAAGGGCGGATGACGCGCAAGGTGTTTGAGGTCTCGGTGCGCTCGACCCTGGGCATCACCTGCATGTTCATGTGGATCATCCTGGCCGCGCTGGCCTTTGGTGCGGTGTTCGATGGGCTGGGCGCCGTGCGCGCGATCGAGACCCTGTTCACCGAACGGCTGGGTCTGAACCCCTGGGTGATCCTGATCCTGATGCAGTTGAGCTTCATCCTGATGGGCACCTTCCTGGACGACACCGCGATGCTGGTGATCGTGGCGCCGCTCTATGTGCCGCTGGTGGGGGAACTGGGCTTTGACCTGATCTGGTACGGGGTGCTGTACACGATCACCACGCAGATCGCTTATATGACGCCGCCCTTCGGCTATAACCTGTTCCTGATGCGGGCGATGGCCCCGCCCGAGATTTCGCTGCGCGACATCTACGGCTCGATCCTGCCCTTCGTGATGGTGATGACGCTGGCGCTGGCCATCATCATGACCTTCCCGCAGATCGCGCTGTGGCTGCCCGACTACATCTACAACAAATGACCCCGGACATACCGGGGCACCTGCGAGAGGTTGGTCTCTCGCCCATCGAAACCGACAACGGAGAGAGAAGATGACGAACAGACGCACATTCCTGAAAGGGGCCGCCGCTGCCCCGGCAGCCGCGCTGGCCACCCCGGCGCTTGCGCAATCCACGATCCGCTGGCGCATGCAGACCTATGCCGGCCCCGCGCTGGCCGAGCATGTGATCGACCCGGCCATCAAGATGTTCAACCAGATCGCCGGCGACCGGATGCAGATCGAGCTGTTCTATGCCGACCAGCTGGTGCCCACGGGCGAGCTGTTCCGCGCCATGCAGCGCGGCACGATCGACGCGGTGCAGTCGGATGACGACTCAATGGCCTCGCCCACCGAAGTAACCGTGTTCGGCGGCTATTTCCCGTTTGCGTCGCGCTATTCGCTGGATGTTCCCGTCCTGTTCAACCAGTACGGTCTGAACGAGATATGGGACGAAGAGTATTCCAAGGTGGGCGTCAAGCACATCTCGGCCGGTGCGTGGGATCCGTGCCATTTCGCCACCAAGGACCCGATCAACAGCCTGGCGGACCTTCAGGGCAAGCGGGTCTTCACCTTCCCGACGGCGGGCCGGTTCCTGTCGCAGTTCGGCGTGGTCCCGGTGACCTTGCCGTGGGAGGACATCGAGGTCGCCGTGCAGACCGGCGAGCTGGACGGCATCGCGTGGTCGGGCATCACCGAGGACTACACCGTCGGCTGGGCGGATGTGACCAACTACTTCCTGACCAACAACATCTCGGGCGCCTGGGCAGGGTCGTTCTTTGCCAACATGGACCGTTGGAACGAACTGCCCGAAGATCTGCAGACCCTGTTCCGCGTCTGCACCGACCAGTCGCATTACTACCGCCAGTGGTGGTATTGGGGCGGCGAGGCATCGCTGCGTGTCAATGGCGACAAGATGAAGCTGACCTCCATCCCCGATGAAGAATGGGCGCAGGTCGAAGCCGCCGCAGTGGCCTTCTGGGATGAGATTGCAGCCGAGTCCGAGACCAAGGCCAAGGTTGTAGAGATCATCAAGAAGTACAATGCCGACATGCAAAAGGCTGGCCGTCCCTACCGGTACGGCTAAGGTGAAACCGGCCTGCCCTCATACCGGGGGCAGGCCGTCGAAAACGTCAGTCCGGCAGGTGGCGCCGGCGCAGAAATAGGTGGCTCATGCTCAACTTCGACACGCTCAAGACCCAGGTTGCCGAAGGCTCGGTCGATACGGTTCTGGTCTGCATGGTGGACATGCAGGGCCGCTTGATGGGCAAACGATTCCACGCCGGTCATTTCGTGGCAGGGGCCTGGGAAGAAACCCATTGCTGCAACTACCTGCTGGCCACCGATCTCGAGATGGCGACGCCGGACGGCTATGCCTCGACCAGCTGGGAGCGCGGCTATGGCGACTATGTCATGAAGCCCGACCTCAGCACTCTGCGCCCGGTGCCGTGGCTGGAGGGCACGGTGATGGTGATGTGCGACGTGCTGGATCACCACACGCATGAGGAGGTCCCGCATTCTCCGCGCGCCATTCTGAAGAAGCAGGTCAATCGCCTGAAGGCCATGGGCTATGAGGCGATGTGCGCGACCGAGCTGGAGTTTTTCCTGTTCGAGAAGAGCTTTGATCAGATCCGCAAGGAGGGTTTCCGCGATCTGGAACCGATCTCGGGCTACAACGAGGATTACCACATCCTGCAGACCACCAAAGAAGAGCATGTGATGCGGCCGATCCGCAATCACCTGTGGGATGCGGGCATTCCGGTCGAAAATTCCAAGGGCGAGGCCGAGGCCGGACAGGAAGAACTGAACATCAAATACGCCCCGGCCATGCAGACCGCCGAGTATCACTCGATCGCCAAGAACGCGGTCAAGGAGATCGCGTGGCAGCACGGCCATGCTGCGACCTTCCTGCCGAAATGGCATCATGACCGGGTCGGGAGTTCGTCGCATGTGCATCAGTCGCTGTGGACGGACGGGCAACCGGCGTTTTTTGACAAGGCCGATCCGCTGGGCATGTCGGACCTGATGAAAAACTACATGGCGGGCCTGCTGAAATACGCGCCCGACTATACCTGTTTCATGGCACCCTACATCAACAGCTACAAGCGGTTCATGAAGGGCACATTCGCGCCGACGCGCATCATCTGGTCGGTGGACAACCGCACCGCGGGGTTCCGGCTGTGTGGCGATGGCACCAAGGCGGTGCGGGTGGAATGCCGGATTCCGGGTTCGGACATGAACCCCTATCTGGCCATCGCGGGCATGCTGGCCGCAGGGATTGCGGGCATCGAGGAGGGGCTGGAGCTGCAGCCGCCGACCAAGGGCGATGTCTATCAGGGGGATACGGGCATGATTCCGGGCAACCTGCGCGCGGCGCGGAATGCATTGCATGGCTCGACCATGCTGCGGGCGGCCATGGGCGATGACGTGGTGGATCACTATGTACGTGCCGCCGAGGTCGAGATCGAGGAATTCGAGCGCGTGGTGACCGATTGGGAGATTGCCCGCGGGTTCGAGCGGGCGTAGAGGGTGGATGTGAGGGGCCAGCCCCTCACGCTCCCCGGGATATTTTTGGCCAGATGAAGCAGCGGGCCTGCTTTTCTTGAGGATGGAGTGACCAATGGGTCAGGTGTTGAAATGTATCTCGCCGATCAACGGATCGGTGTTTGCCGAGCGGGACACCCTGGATCGTGACGCGGCATTCGCCGCTGCGGGTCGGGCGCGGGCGGCGCAGGCGGATTGGGCGGCGCGGCCCCTGCAAGAGCGGATCGATATGGTGATGGCCGGCGTCGCGGCCGTGGGTGCGATGAATGACGAGATCGTGCCGGAACTGGCCCAAATGATGGGCCGGCCGGTGCGCTATGGCGGCGAGTTCGGCGGTTTCAACGAACGCGCGACCTATATGGCGGGCATCGCGCGCGATGCGCTGGCCGATATTGCCGTGGGCGAGGACGAGACGTTCAAGCGCTACATCAAGCGCGTGCCGCATGGTGTGGTGTTCGTCGTGGCGCCCTGGAACTATCCGTACATGACGGCGATCAACACGGTGGCGCCCGCCTTGATCGCGGGCAACACGGTTGTGCTGAAACATGCCACGCAGACCCTGTTGGTGGGTGAGCGGATGGCGCGGGCCTTCCACTCGGCAGGCGTGCCCGAGGACGTGTTCCAGAACCTGTTCCTGAGCCATGACGTGACCAACGATCTGATCGCCGGTAAGGCGTTCGATTTCGTGAATTTCACCGGCTCGGTCGCCGGAGGGCAGGCGATGGAGCGTGCGGCGGCCGGAACCTTTACCCCCGTCAGCACCGAGTTGGGGGGCAAGGACCCGGGCTATGTCGTGGATGACGCTGATCTGGATGCGGCGGTCGAGACTCTGATCGACGGCGCCATGTTCAATTCGGGCCAGTGCTGCTGCGGGATCGAGCGGATCTACGTGCATGAAAGCCTGTATGACGATTTCGTCGCCAAGGCGGTCGAGATCGTCAAGGGCTACAAGCTGGGCAATCCGCTGGATCCGGAGACGACGTTAGGGCCGATGGCCAACTTGCGCTTTGCCGACGAGGTGCGCGCCCAAATCACCGAGGCCGTGGCCGTCGGTGCTGTGGCGCATATCGAGACCTTTGCCGAGGATGACGGCGGCGCCTATCTCACGCCGCAGATCCTGACCAACGTCACACACGACATGCGCGTGATGCGCGACGAAAGCTTTGGCCCAGTCGTGGGGATCATGAAGGTGTCCTCGGATGAAGAGGCCATCGCCCTGATGAACGACAGCGAGTTTGGCCTGACCGCCTCGCTGTGGACGCGCGATGTGGCGCGGGCCGAACGCATCGGAGACCGGATCGAGACCGGAACCGTGTTCATGAACCGGGCCGACTATCTTGACCCGGGCCTGTGCTGGACCGGGTGCAAGAATACCGGCCGTGGTGGCGGCCTGTCGATCATCGGATATCACAACCTGACACGTCCCAAATCCTATCACCTGAAGAAGGTGACGGGCTGAGGACGATTTGCCTGCCCCGGACCGACCCCCTCGCCGGGGCAGGCCTTAGACACAAGGAAAGCTGACATGAGTCTTGTTGGAAACTGGTCCTATCCGACCACGATCAAATTCGGCGCGGGCCGCATCAAGGAACTGCCCGAGGCCTGCGCGGCGGCGGGGATCAAGCGCCCGCTTCTGGTGACCGACCGCGGCCTGGCCGATCTGCCGATCACCGCCGCGACGCTGGACATTCTCGAGGCCGCCGGGCTGGGCCGGGGCCTGTTCAGCGAGGTCGACCCGAACCCGAACGAAAAGAACCTCGAGGCTGGCGTGGCCGCCTACAAGGCGGGCGGGCATGACGGGGTGATCGCGTTTGGCGGTGGTTCGGGGCTGGATCTGGGCAAGATGGTTGCCTTCATGGCCGGTCAGACTCGCCCGGTCTGGGATTTCGAGGACATTGGCGATTGGTGGACCCGCGCGGATGCCGAGGCGATCGCACCGATCATCGCGGTGCCGACGACGGCCGGCACCGGCTCGGAAGTCGGCCGCGCCAGCGTCATCACCAATTCGGAAACCCATGCCAAGAAGATCATCTTCCACCCCAAGGTGCTGCCGACCGTGGTGATCTGCGACCCTGAACTGACCGTGGGCATGCCGAAATTCATCACCGCCGGGACCGGGCTGGATGCCTTTGCGCATTGCGTTGAGGCCTATTCCAGCCCCCATTACCACCCGATGAGCCAGGGCATCGCGCTGGAGGGGATGCGGCTGGTCAAGGAGTACCTGCCGCGCGCCTATGCCGATGGTACCGACATCGAGGCCCGCGCCCAGATGATGAGCGCGGCCGCCATGGGTGCAACGGCTTTCCAGAAGGGGCTAGGCGCGATCCACGCCATGAGCCACCCGATCGGCGCGGTGTTCAACACCCATCACGGCACCACCAACGCGGTCTGCATGCCTGCGGTACTGGAGTTCAACGCGCCTGTGATCGCCGACCGGTTCGAAGCAGCCTCAGCCTATCTGGGCATTTCGGGCGGGTTCGACGGGTTCCGGGCCTTCGTGCAGGAGTTCAACGACTCGCTGGGTATCCCGCGCAAGCTGTCCGATCTGGGCGTGACCGAGGATGCGATCCCGGAGCTGGTCAAGGGTGCGATCATCGACCCCTCGTGCGGTGGCAACCCCATCGAGTTGACCGAGGAAAACCTGACCGGATTGTTCAGGGCCGCTCTATAAGTGTTAGTCGGATCCGGGGAATTGATACGCTCCGGGTCCGATCTCATTCCGCGGGTTGTGGTCCCGCTACCTGTTCACTTGCGAATTCTGCGGGAAATTGAGCGGCGAAAGCACGTTCTGGCTCATTGCGGATCTCGGACCAGGTCGGCGCCCGCTGGAAGCCAGGCGATCTGAGGGCCAGGGACAGCACGGATTTGTCCTCGACATAAATCAGCCCAAGCTTCTCAAGGCGGTCCATCGCAGAGTCAAAAGCGTCCACCCCGTACAAGTCGGATACCTGATCACCAAGAAGCGCCCTGCCGATGATCACTGGGCTCAGGTCAAGGATGGCCCGAGCCGCCTGGTCCAATTGGTGAACAACGCGTTTGCCTGACGCTCGCCGGTCGATCACCGTGTCGCCCTCGATGTAGAGGGCTGACGTGCCGGCCTCGTTCTGCCATGCAGAAAGAGCATCCAACGTCGACGCCGCGCGCTGCGCTGGCGGGCTTGGACCGTTGTCGACGATGTCGAAATGGTAGGCGAAATTCCAGACTTCTTCGGGCGGCAGGTCGAATATGAATGAATACGGCTTCGCTGGTTCGACCTCGACCCCAAATGCCTCGGGGTGTTCAAAATACGGGCTGAACCGGTCCGCTCGCACCGGGCCAATCGAGCCGGGTGGTTGCAGGTGATGCAGCAGCGGAATGAGCTTTGCCATCCGTTCGAAGGCCTTGGGGCTTTCACCGGGAAACCCGTAGAGGAAACACCACTCGACAAAAACTCCGGCCTCGGCACACAGCTTCAGCGTCTGGATGTTCTGAATTCCGCTGACCCCTTTCCTCATATGCGCAAGGGTCGGAGTATCGAAGGTCTCGATCCCCGGCTGGATCTTTCGAACGCCGGCGTCGGCCAGACGGGCGATCACGGTCGGCGAGAGGTTTGATTTGACCTCGTAGTGCATCAGGAATGGTCTGGTGTCCTGCGCAAGTTTCGGGATCAGGGTCTTGAGGTAGCGGTGATCCAGAATGTTGTCGACCACGACAAGATCCGGGCCATAGAGATCGGCAAGCGTGCAGAATTCGGCATAAGCCCGCTCGGCTGACTTGCTCCGGTAGGTCATCGATTGACCGTTCAATCCGCAGAAAGTGCAATGGTGTTTCGCTCCCCACCAGCAGCCACGCGATGTTTCGATCGTCGCAGATGGCACAAGGCGCGCTGACAGCCCCGTAGTGCTTTGAAATTGTTCAAAGAAGGCGTTGAAGTCCGGGATGGGCAGCGTGTCCAGATCCGTGGTCAGGCGCGGTCGAGAATCCTCCAGCGGGTTGTCCAATTGGCTTCGGTTCAGAAACCCCTCGACCACAGGCAAGGGTCTGCTGGGCTTCAGAGCTTTCAGAAACTCGGGAAAGGCATGGTCGCCTTCGCCAATGCAGACCGCGTCCAATTCAGGATGCGCCTTCAAAAGCGCGCGCCCGAGCGGCCCCTCGCAGTTGGCGCCGCCCATGACGATGATCACGTCGGTTGACCGTTTCCGCACAGCCCGGGCCAGTGCGATCGAGGCCATGACCTGTTGGAACGACGACGTAATCCCGATCACGGTCGGGTTCTGTTCCATCACCGCATCGGCGCAACGTTCGACAAACGCTCCGGCTTGCTTTCGGGCTGCGATGGCGTTTTGCATGAACGCCAGCCACTCGACTCCGGATACATAGTCACCAAGCACCGTGGTCAGGTAGTCCATCGCGTCCAGATCGCTGCGCGGGTAGATCAGATCGCTGAATATCCATTCACCCAGCAGCGCCTGATAGCAGCGGCCATCAGACAGCATGAAATACTCATCGAGACCGATCGCCTCGGCATAGTCGAAGCTGAAGTATTTCTCGGTCGTCGCAAAGCCGTTGTCCCGCGCCAGCTGTGCGAGAAGAGACATCCCAAGCCCGGGATGTTGCAGCGAAGAAAACGGCATAGACACCAGACACAGCTGATGCAGGGCTGCGCCTTGGTCCTGACTGGAGACGGCCGCGCTTTCGCTCATGCGAAGTTACGCGCAGCGGGGCCGGATCACACCGTCGGACGTATCTTCGTAGGCATTCTTGATGTCTTGCATCGCCGACTTCAGGTCGGATTCACCGGAAAAGACGTTCCCAATCGCGGCCAACAGCTTGCGCGCCTCGCCATCCTGATCGAGCGAGATTCCCAAGCGGTTTACTACGCCTTCGGGGTTGTCGATGAATTCTTTTCGAAAGGCCTCGTCAAGGATGCCGCGGCCAATGATCTGCTGAACATCTTCCAGGGTCAAACCCCGAGTATGGTGGTCACTCATAATTGTTCCTTTCGCAATACAAGGCCAATTGTTAATAGTTTTTTTACTCAATATCAATGCCGTGGATGGTCCGCGCCACCCTTGCGTGGTGTCTGGAAAAAGGCCTTGATCAGCGACATACTGAACTCGGGCAGTCGGGGGGCGCTTGAACATGAGGAAACAGGTCCAGATCGAACCGACCGAGCGCAGAATGTGCACGGTTCTGTTCGCCGACATTGTTCGTTCGACCATGATGATCGGCAGTTTGGATCCCGAAGACGCCGTCAGCCATCTGGGCCCTGCCATCGAACTGATCATGTCGATCTGCGAAAAGTTTGGCGCAACCACGTTGTTCACCGGCGATGGCGCGCTCGCGGTTTTTGGATCACCGAACGCGGACGAGGATCACGCGGTCAAGGCAATAGCCAGCGCCCAGCGGATCATCGACCGCATCCGCAGGCTGGACGATCGGCAGTTGGATGTGCGGGTTGGCGTTCATTCTGGCGAATTGCTGGTGGGCCAGTTGCAACACACCCTAGGGGAAGAGCAGGCCTTTCTAGGACCTGTCATGAACATCGCCAGCAAGATCGAGGCCGCCGCCAGAAAGAACGTGGTCACGGTGTCCGGTCAGGTTTTGGAGAATGCCGGTGATATGTTCGACCATACACATGTGGGCGATCTCGAGCTGGACGGGGGTGCGGGTCCGATCAAGCTGTTCGAAATCACCGGCCGCAAAGAACAGGTGTCGCGCTGGATGGCGCGGGCGCGTCGCGAACGTTCGCCTTTTGTCGGGCGCGAAAGGGAACTGGCCGAGCTTGTTGCGGCGTGGAACCAGGCGCGTGACGGCAAAGGAAACTCGGTTCTGTTGTTGGGGGCGGCTGGCGTTGGCAAATCCAGGCTGCTGCATGAGCTGGTCGAGAACTGGCCCCTAGGCGCGCACCAGGTTCTGGAGTTCAACTGCTTTTCCTTGGATCAGGAAGCTGCGTATCTGCCGATCACCCGCGTGATCAATGCCCGGTTGGGATTGTCGGACACCAAATCCGATGCCGAACTGGACCAGAAGCTGTCCGAGGTTCTGGGCGGAACCAAGTTCCTGGATGCGCATACCCGATCGGCCCTGTATTCGCTGTTCAGCCGTTTCCAAACGGAACCGGCGCTTTCGGCAGTGGACCCGTCTCGCCGACGGAGGCAATTGAACCAGATGCTGTCGCGGCTGGTTCTGTCGATAAAGCAGGACAAGCCCCTGCTTCTGTTGTTCGAGGATTTGCATTGGGCCGACCAGGGGACTCTGGACGTCATCGACAACCTGCTGGGGCAGGTGCGGGGAACGAATGTTCTGATCCTCCTGACATCGCGCAACGCGAACCTGTTCACGAATGACCCGGTGGGCTTGCTCAAGGTCGTTCCGGTCGCCCCGCTGGGCGAGGCGGCCTGCAAGGACCTGATCACGCGCTTGCTGGGTCAGAGCGACATCGATGGTCAGCTGGGCTCATACATCGAAGCCATGAGCGGCCGCACGCCGCTTTTCGTTGAAGAATTTGCCCACCACATGCGGGACCGCATGTCGCAAGCCGGGTTCAAGGACGGAGCGATGGACAGCCTGGGCGACATCGAGATCCCCGCCCGGGTTCAACCGTTGATCGCCTCCCGGATTGATGCCCTGCAAAGCGAGGACCGCAAAGCTCTGCAGCTGGTTGCCGTCGGCGGGTTGCAGTGGACCTGGGGCGTTCTGGCCGACACGCTTCAACGGCTGGGCTTCGACGCCAAAACCCAGATTTCGACCTTGGTTGAGCGCGGTTTTCTTGAGCTGCCGGAATCTCAGGACGGCCAGCAGCTGCGGTTCAGCCATGCGTTGGTGCAGAAGGTCGGGTATCGCAGTATTCCACGCCAGCGCCGCGCAAGGCTGCACCGTGCGATCCATGAAACGCTGCTGAGCCGCGGCACATCCGACGATCTGGACGTGGCACAGTCCATCGCCCGTCACGCGGACAAAGGCGAGTTATGGCTGGAGGCTGCCGAGGCTTATACGCGGTGCGGCGAGATGTCGATCAAGCTGTTTTCGTTTGAGGCCGCCGTCTCATATTTCGAAAACGCCCTGCGGTGCATCGACCAAGTTCAAAAGCGGACCGGCACTCAGGTGGCTGTTGACCTCGGGCTACGCGCCCGGCGCGGTCTGCGCGTTTCGCTGGTGGCCAGCGGGAACTTCAACCGTATCCTGACCATCTCACGCGAGGCGGAAGCCTTGTCCGACGCGTTGGGGGACACATCCGCGCGCGTTGCGTTTCAGGTCGACCAGGCGATCATGCTGACGATCTTGGCGGATGTGCGGCAAGCAATGGAGGTGTCTGAGCGCGCGCTGCGGACCGCAACCGACGCCGAAGATCCGCGCCTGCAGGCAAACGCGGCCTTTGCGCTGGCCCAGGCTGCATGGTTTCACGGCAACTTCGCGGCAGCACGGGCGGCGATTGATCAACATGCGGATCTGTTCCAGACGATGTTCCGTGTGGCCGAAGCGGGCACCACCGGGTCGATTTCGGTGCTCGGGCTTGCGACCCGTGCCAACGCCAACAGCATGATGCATCGGTTTGACGAAGCGGATGCAGGTATCCGCGAGGTGCTGTCGATCGCCGAAGAAACCGGCAAGGCCTATGACCTGAGTTTTGCGCTGATCGCGCGGGGGATCTGGTGCTGGCAGCGAAATGAACCGGCTGACGCCGCCATTGCGTTGCGCCGCGCCTTGCGCGTGTCGGACGATGCTGGAATCGATGTTTTGTGCTGTTTCGCAGCGGCTCCCCTGGCTCGGGTGCAGTCGGTGTTGGGTGAACTTCCGGATGCCCGGCTGGTCCTGAACCGAGGTCTTGAACTGGCGCGTGACATGGAGATGGAAGCCTTCGTCGCCTGGCTGCTGTCGGCCGAAGTGCAGGTTCTGGTGCAGGAAGGCAGAACGAAAGAGGCCAAGGAACTGCAATCCGATTTGAACGACCTGTGTGACCGCAACGGGTATTTCCAGCACGAGCAATCCAAGGCATTGAGGGCGTTTAAGATTTGAACACCCCAAAAGCCTCGGCTGAAAATACTGCGCATTCTGGCGCTCGACCTCAGTCTTGCAGGTTCAGCATCAGCCGGCCAAATCCGGCCGGTGGTGTGGTGATCCCGGCCATTTGCATTGCTTGGAATGCCATCGCCTGATTTGAAGTGACGACGGGTTTGCCAACAGTTTTTTCAAGCCGGTCGATGATTTCCATGCTGCGCATGTCCGTACAGGACAAAACCAACACCTCGGCCTCGGGGCAGTCTGCAGCCAAACCCAGGTCAAACACCGCCTGCGGGGTCAGGGCGCCTTGGCCGTAATTGTCCAGCTGGCCTGTCACTTCGGACCGCGACACGGTTGAAATGCCAGTCTCGGCCAGGAACCGGATTGCCAAGTCATTGATGTCCGCGACATAGGGAGAGGCAAAGCCGATACGTGTCGCCCCCAGCGCACGCAGCGCATGCACCAAGGCGCCCGCGGCCGTAACGGTCTGCGCCCCGCTGCTGGTCTTGATACGGTCGGCAAGTTCGCGATCGAAGGCCGGGCCATGGGTCAGCGTTGCCGAGGTACACCCATAAAGAATGACATCCGGCCGGACACCGAGCAAAAGCCTGAGCGGCTCCTCCAGATCGGCAGCGCCAAGACCGTGCATTTGGGCAGCATCGGGTATTTCTTCCTGATCATAGCCACCCATCCGGGCAAAGTGCAGCGAAACGCCCTCGGGCCGCAGCATCGTCATGTCGGGTTCGAGATTGGTGTTCGTGAACGGCACGAGAATACCGAAACGGGCCCGGCCCCTGGATGGGTGGAAATTTGGCTGTGTCATGGCTGAAACTCCTCTGCCCAACGTTCCAGAATCGCGGCCATAAGTTCGAGGTCGGCAGTCTGACCGATGGTGGCACGTAGGCAATTGGCCAGTCCCGCGCCGGATTGCGGCCTCAGGAAAACGCCTTTTTTCCGCAGGGCTTTGTCGGCTCTGGTCGCGGTGGATTGGTCCGCAAAGCGGATCAGAAGAAAGTTGGTATGACTTTTGGGAACGTCGAACCCGGCGGACCGAAGGCGATCGGCGAACCGGTCGCGCAGTTCGACCGTGAGGGCACATGTTTCGTGCATGTAGTCCTGATCGTTCAGTGCGGCCAAGGCGGCCGCCTGTCCGCACACCGACACGTTGTTTGGGTTCATCACCTTGCGTATCTGGACGGCGATCTGCGGTGGGAACAGGCCCCAACCCACGCGAAACCCGGCCAGCCCGTAGGCCTTGGACAGAGTTCGAAGAACGACCGTGTCCCCCCGCGCGACAAGGTCGAACATCGGCTCGTTCAAATCATCGGCGAACTCGCCATAGGCCTCGTCGATCACAAGCAGGGTGTTGTCCCGCAACCCCTCCCGAAGCCGCAGCAGATCGCGGCGGCAGATACGGGTGCCTGTCGGGTTGCCGGGATTGGCTACAAATACCACCCTAGTATCCTGCTGCACGGCTGCCAGAAGCGCGTCGACGGATACGAATCCGTCCACCTCGGCGGCGGTGTCGAAACGGGCGCGAGCCAACTGAGCCACGGTACGAAAAAACGGGTATGCGTTCGCAGGGGCAAGAACGGCGGCGTCTAGTCCGGCAAAGGCAAGCGCCAGACCCGCAATCAACTCCATCGACCCGTTCCCGCACAACACACCTTGCCCGGGCAGATTATGAAGCTCGGCCAGTCGCGCACGCAATGCCGTCCAGTCTGGGTCCGGGTAGAGGTGCCCGTTTGCGGCCGCCTCGGCGACGGCCTGTCCGACCAAGGGACTCGGCGGGCGCAGGCTTTCGTTCTGCGACAGCGACACAAGGCGCTGTCCTGCCGGCGGATCCAGCTGAGCCAACGCGTAAGGTGACATGGCAGCGACATGGGAAACGGGACGGATCATGGCTTTACTCCATAGACATGCTGCGCGGCCCGGGCGCTCACAAGCTCGTCCCGCACATCCTGTCGAACAGCCAAGGGTGACCTTTCATCGGGTGGCCCAAATCCGCCGCCGCCCGGAGTTTGGAAGATCAGCGTTTCGCCGCCGCCAATTCGCACCTCGCCCTTGCCCGGCAAGTCCGGGCCGTCGGGGCCGAGACGGATGCGACCGGGCGCGCCCGCCAGTCCGCCGTGCCGTCCCTTGGCTGGGTTTGCGATGCGTTCGACCGAAAGGAACAGCATAAAATCCTCGCCGGTGGAGGAGCGTATTTCGATGTTCTGCCCCAATCCGCCGCGGAGGCGACCGGGGCCACCGCTGTCCTGGCGCAATTCGCGACGCGTGATCAGGACAGGCGCGACAGCCTCGGTTGTCTCGATCTGGCTGCCCCAGACACCCGAGGGGAAGGCCGTCGCCGACAGGCCATCCAGGCTTGGCCTTGCGCCGGTTCCGCCGCTGAACACCAATTCCAGAGCAAACTGCGTGCCACCGCGGGAAACCGCCTCGGGTGCGTGGCGCAGAGGCAGGTCGTACATGCATGATGCGCCTTCGGCCGGCACGGCGCCCGGCAGAGCCTGCGACAGGCAGCCATAGACCAGATCCGGGGTCATCTGTCCCAACGTATGGCGCATGGCCACCGGAGCGGGTGGCTGCGCATTCAGGATGCAATCCGCCGGTCCCGTCACGTGGAATGGCGCCAAAGAGCCTGCGTTGTTGGGGATGTCTGGGCCGATGATGCAGCGCAGGGCAAATACCGTATAGGCCGTTGCATAGTTGAGCGGCACGTTGATGCCTTTGCGCGACAGGCCCGATGTGCCCGAAAAGTCGACCAGAACCCGGTCATCCTTGATGGTCAGGGCTGCGTGCAAATCGATCTCGCACTCGTATCCATCGACGGTCAGCACATTGTGCCACGTGCCCTTCGGCAGCGCCGAAATGGCCTCGATCGTGCCGCGGCGCGAGGTTTCGATGATGTAATCGGCCAGACTGTCCAAAGTGTCGATGCCAAATTCGACCATCATGTCGGCCAGACGCGCTGCGCCCGTTTCGCAACATGCGATCAATGCGTAGATGTCGCCCTCATTGGCGATGGGCTCGCGCGAGTTGGCTTTGACGATATCCATCAGCAGCGCGTTCAACTGACCTTGGTCGACCAGTTTGCACGGTGGGATTCGAAGCCCCTCATCAAAGATATCCGAGCCTTCGGGACCCATGCCCAAACCGCCAAGGTCGACCAGATGCGAGGTGCAGGCCGTAAACCCAACCACGTTGCCACGATGAAAAACCGGC
The DNA here is from genome assembly GCF_056537025.1 of Ruegeria sp. CH5. Taxonomy (NCBI): domain Bacteria; kingdom Pseudomonadati; phylum Pseudomonadota; class Alphaproteobacteria; order Rhodobacterales; family Roseobacteraceae; genus Ruegeria; species Ruegeria sp. CH5. The sequence continues at coordinate 223,257 of NZ_JBQFQT010000004.1, forward strand.
ATCATCAGCAGGAAATCGTTCAAATGGCCGGATGCGATCCAAGGATCATTGGTCAGAAAAATATCGCCCGGCTTCATTTCGGAGCTGGAGTATCGCCCGCACAGGGTCTTAACCGCTTCGGCCATCGTGTTGATGTGGCCCGGCGTTCCGGTAACGGCCTGGGCCAGCATACGGCCGCGTACATCAAAAATGCCGGCGGATATGTCGCCGCATTCACGAACGATCGGAGAAAAGGCGGCGCGGATCAGCGCCTGGCCCTGTTCTTCGACCACCGCTAGCAGCCGGTTCCACATGACCTGCAGACGGGTATTCGTCGTGTTCATTCGGCGTCCTCCTGTATCCGGTTGAGCCAGAGATTGCCGCCGCCATCGACGCTGGCCTGAAAATCCGCGCTGACGAATGTGGTGGTTTGAGGCTCGGTAATCAGCGCCGGTCCGCGCAAGCTATCGCCGGGTTCAAGCCCGGATCGATCGTAGATACCGGCGTCGCACCAATGCCCGCTGACATCACACAGAATGCGTCGATGGCCGTACGGGCGCACCGTGCGCTGGTGGGCTGCGTCAGGAACCCGGCTGAGGGCAGGGGCGGGTGACGACACCTCGACGGACCAGTTGAGAATCTCGATCGACATTCCCGGTACCGCGCGGCGGAACAACCGGCTGTACTCGGATTCGAAATCCCGGCGCAGGGTTTCGATGTCTGCAGGCCCAAGTGCCCGATCCGGAAGCGCGATCTCGATCTCATGACCCTGGCCGTGGTACCGCATGAAAGCCTGTTTTCGGATCGACAACTCGGCTTCAGGTGCACCGGCACGGACCACGGTCAGCGCCTCGGCTGTCATTTCGTCAAAAAAGGCGTTGAGACCGTCGAGATCCGGCTGGTCCAGCGTGGCATAGCGCGACCGGACGATTTCGAAGGCGACCGGCGCATATAGAAATCCGACCGCTGACCCCACGCCCGGGTCCTTCGGGATCACGATTTGGTCGACCTGACATCGCCGGGCCACTCGCGTTGCGTGCAATGGCCCATTGCCGCCAAAGGCGATCATCACTCGGGTTGCCAACTCTTTTCCGGACTCGACCGCATGCATCCGACCTGCGGCGGCCATGCTTTCGTCGACGATTTCGCTGAGACCACGTGCGGCCAGGTCCGGTGCCAGGTCCAGCGCGCTCCCGATTTCCACGGTGATGGCCTGTTCGGCGGCAGCTGTGTCAATCGTCAGTCGGCCTTCGGCAAACCGGCCGGGTTCGATCAGGCCCTGCACCACATCGGCGTCTGTCACGGTCGCCGCCCTGCCGCCATTGCCGAAGGCGGCAGGGCCTGGCTGTGCGCCGGCACTTTCGGGGCCAACCTGCAGGCGGCCCAGCCGATCGACCCTGGCAATCGAGCCGCCGCCTGCGCCGATTTCGATCATCTCGATCACGGGGACGCGCACCGGCATGCCTGAACCTTTGATGAAGCGCGCGGCCCTTGCGATTTCGAACCTGCGCGCTGTCTGCGGGCGGAAAGCATTAATCAGGCACAGCTTGGCCGTCGTCCCCCCCATGTCAAAGCTGGTTACGGCGCGCGCACCGGTTTCAGCCGCGATCCGTGCGGCAAGGATAGCCCCGCCGGCCGGGCCGGATTCGACCAACCGGATCGGCAGGCGGGCGGCCGTTTCCAATGTTGTCATGCCACCGCCGGCCGTCATCATAAGAATGGGACAGGTCAGCCCCTCTGCGGCGAAGCGGGATTGGAACTCGGCCAGATACCCGGCCATCTGGGGCTGGATATAGGCGTTGGCGATGGTGGTGCACAGACGGTCAAATTCGCGCGCCTCGGGGCTGACTTCGTGCGAGAGCGAGATGGCTAGGTCGGGGAGCGCCCTGAGCAATTGGTCCCGCAGAGCCAGCTCGTGCTTTGGGTTGGCATAGGAATGCATCAGGCATACCGCCACGGCTTGGGCGTCGCTATCCTCAATCTGGCGTACCAGATCGTCCATTCCGGCGACATCCAGCGGTGTCAGTTCGTCACCACGTGCATCCATGCGCCCGCCGATCGTGAAGGCACGAGCGCGTGGGACCAGCAGGTCGGGCTTGACCAGATTGATGTCATACTGGCTGTAGCGACGTTCATACCCAATCTCGAGTATGTCCCGAAACCCGTCGGTGGTTATTGTCGCGACCGTGGCGCCGCGCCGCTCGATCAGGGCATTGGTGGCCAGAGTGGTGCCGTGAATGAACCCGGAAACCTGCGAGAAACCGGCATTGGCGTCATCCAGAACGCGCTTTGCACCAATCAAGGCGCCGACGGTTGGGTTGTCCGGTGTCGTCGGAGTTTTCGTCGTTGCGAGGATATTGGATTGCCCGTCCATCAGAACGGTATCGGTAAATGTGCCGCCAATATCGACGGCCAGCCGAAGCCCAGCGTGATTGTGCATAAAATGAAGCCATGGGCAGAAGTTTTAGATCGTTTCGGGCTGCTGGTTCAGCATCCGAAGACTGCGAAAAAACCCGTCCCTCGTCAGACGACGAGGTTGCAACCGGTTGCCCGGCGGCCTTGGGTATCTTTGGTGCAGTCAATCACGGCTTGATCACTCTGGTTGTCGATCCGATGGAAAAATGCTGCCCATAGCGGGATCACCTGTCAACAGAAATGCGACCGGGCTAGGCGACGTCTCCCTGCAATTGACGGCTTAGGTTGTCCGCGGCATCCGGGGAATACCGGTCGATCAGGGCACCCAATTCAGGCCGGCAAGACCCGCAATTTGTTCCGGCGCTCAACGCCGCGCCGATAGCGTCGACACTGATCGCTTTCCCGCACGAGATCGCGTCAACGATCGTCTTCAACCCGACGCCAAAACAGGCGCAGATGATCGGTCCGGTGTCCTTGGCATCTGCGGGTGCGCGGCCGGTCAGAACCTGTGCAGGTGGTATGTCCGGCATCGTCGCAAGATAGTCCCGCATCAGGGGCAGGGGGCGTGGCGACACGAACAGTGCCGCTTGCGTGCATCCGTTCTGCGACAACGCAATGCGAAATGACCCGCGGGCCGGATCACCTGCCGAGACCGCGTCCGCATCGGTCAGCGCAAACCACTCGCGGGCGGTTTGTTCCCAATCCTGTATCCGGGCATGATCAGCCAGCTCTGTCCGGTAACCGTTGTCCGTTCGGACCGTCGCGCGGTAGGCGACCGAGGGTTTCAGGGGTTTCCTGGAGACGGCAAAGGCGTACCACGCTGCCTGCATGACCGAGATCGAAACGGGTGTGGCCTTGCTTTCGGGTTGTCCGGAAAACGGATCAGTGGTGCCGGGAACCAGCATGTCCACCCGGCCCGAAGGGGCCGTTTCCGCAGTCCAATGGATGGGAGCAAAGACGTGACCGATGCGAACATCTTGGGTGATGCGCGCGCGAAAAATACCACGCCCAGTGCGGCTGGTGACCTCGACAAGGTCGGCGCTGGATATCCCCTTGCGGGCGGCGTCCTGGGGATGAATGTCCACAAACGGCTCGGCCAGATGCGCGGACAGGCGGGCTGAAAGACCGGTCCGGGTCATGGTGTGCCATTGATCCCGTGTGCGTCCGGTGTTCATCACAAAGGGATATTTCGGTCCGGGCAGGGCTGCCGGACGCCGATGAGCAACGGGAACGATCCGGGCCTTCCTGTCGGAGTGAAAGAAGTGTCCGTCACCAAAAAATCTCCCACCTGCACCCTTGCGACCCAATGGCCAGCGGGTGGGTTCCAATTCGGCATAGCCCGCCTCGTCAATGTCGGAGAAGCCCGAAATGTCGAAGTCTTTCCCGAACTGCGCGGCGATTTGGGACATTGCGGCGTATTCCCGGAATATCTCGGCCGGTGAAGCGTAGTCGAACGCGGTTTTCCATCCCATGCGGCGGCCAACTTCGGCCAGGATGTCCCAATCCGGGCGCGCTTGGCCCGGTGACTGCAAAACGGCGCGTTGCCGGCTGATGGTTCGGTCCGAATTCGTGACCGTTCCGTTCTTTTCGGCCCACCCAGCGGCCGGCAACACAACGTCGGCCAGACGCGCCGTATCGGTATTCAACGTCAGATCACTGACGACCGTGAACGGGCAGGCGGCGATTGCGCGGCTGACCCTGTCAGCTTCGGGCATGGTTGCCGCCGGGTTGGTGTGGATGATCCAAAGGGCCTTGATCTGCCCATCTTCGACCGCACGGAACATGTCCACGGCCTTCAGCCCCGGAGACTGCGGTATTGCAGGGGATTGCCAATACGCCTGAACCGCGGCGCGATGATCGGCGTTTTCGATGTCCAGATGGCAAGCCAGCGTGTTGGCCAGACCACCCACTTCGCGCCCGCCCATCGCGTTGGGTTGGCCGGTGACCGAGAACGGGCCCATTCCCGGCCGCCCGATCCGACCGGTGGCCAGATGGCAGTTCAGGATGGCGTTGACCTTGTCAGTCCCGCTGGAAGATTGGTTCACTCCCTGGCTGAAGAGCGTCACCACGCGCGGGGTATTGATCCATAGATCGAAAAATGCGGCGCGTTTTTCGGCGGTCAGGCCGGTTTCCGAGATCTGGTCGTTTCCGGCCGTTTCCAGAGCGGCTTCCAGACCCGAGGTTTGCTCCGAGAAGTCCGGGTCCACGGCCCCGCGCCGATGAATCTCGGTCAGCAGCCCGTTGAACAGCGCCACGTCGCTGCCCGGGTTCAGCGCCAGATGCAGATCGGCCTGATCGCAGCTGGCGGTGCGCCGCGGGTCGATCACCACGATCCGGGTGCCGCGCGCCTGCCTTGCCGCCAGAACGCGCTGGTACAGAACCGGGTGGCACCACGCCAGGTTCGACCCGACCAGCACCACCAGATCGGCCTGGTCCAGATCCTCGTAGGTGCCGGGCACGGTGTCGGTGCCAAAGGCCCGCTTGTGCCCGGCCACGGTCGAGGCCATGCACAGCCGCGAATTAGTGTCGATATTGGCCGATCCGATGAAGCCCTTCATCAGCTTGTTGGCCACGTAGTAATCCTCGGTCAGCAACTGCCCTGAGACATAGAAGGCCACGCTGTCGGGACCATGCGCCGCAATCGTTTCGCGGAACCTGTCGGCCACCAGCTGCAGGGCGTCGTCCCAGCCCACGTCCCTGCCAAAGGCGCGCGGGGTCAGCAGGCGGTGCTCCAGCCCGACCGTTTCACCCAAAGCTGTGCCCTTGGAACACAACCGTCCGAAATTCGCCGGGTGGTCCGGGTCGCCCCGCACGGTCAGACCTCCCGCCCCGTCCGGGCGCAGCAGCACGCCGCAGCCCACGCCGCAATAGGCGCAGGTGGATCGCACCTCGGGCAGGTTCGAGCCGTCCATCACGCGGCGCTCCGCTCGGTGACGGCGCGGGCGTCCAGCAGGATGCGCCCGCCCTCCAGCCGAACCGGATAGGTGGTGATCCGGCCTTCATCCGCGCCTTGGGCCTCGCCCGTATTCAGGTCGAACACCCAGTTGTGCAGCGGGCAGGTCACCGACTGGCCATGCACGATGCCTTCGGACAGCGGGCCGCCCTGGTGGGGGCAGGCATTGCTGGCCGCGAACAGTTCGGCCTCGGCCGTGCGGAAGATGGCGATGCAGCCAAGACGGGTTTTCACCAGACGCGCGCCACGCAGCGGCACGTCGTCGATATGTCCGATGTCGATCCAGCTCATTCCGCGGCCTCCAGGGTGAAATCTGCAATCGGGGCATAGCTCGGCGCCTTGTCGCGCACATGCTCGGCCCAGGGATCCTTGCGATAGATGCTCTGCGACAGTTCGAACCGCTCGACCAATGCCCGACGGTTTTCGAGGTCGTCGACCACATTGGCCCTGACCCAGTCCATGCCGACCTTGGCCAGCCATTTGTACAACCGGTCCAGATACTTGCCGCCCTCGCGATAGGCCTGGGTGACGGCCATCACAACCTCGATCGCCTCGTCCTCGGTCGGGACCTGGCAGAGCAGCTCGGTTTCCTTGACGTCCATCCCGGCCGCCCCGCCGATACCGATCTGATAGCCCGAGTCCACGCAGACTACGCCGATATCCTTGCAGGTCGCCTCGGCACAGTTGCGCGGGCAACCCGAGACCGCGAGCTTGAGCTTGTGCGGTGTCCACGAGCCCCACAGGATCTGTTCCAGCTTGATGCCAAGGCCGGTGCTGTCCTGGGTTCCGAAGCGGCAGTGATCGGTGCCGACACAGGTTTTGACCGTACGCAAACCCTTGGAATAAGCGTGCCCCGAGACCAGGCCGGCCTTGTTCAGGTCGGCCCAGATGGCGGGCAGGTCCTCGCCCTTGACGCCCAGCAGGTCGATGCGCTGACCGCCGGTGACCTTGACGGTGGGCACGTCATATTTCTCGGCCGCGTCGGCGATGGCGCGCAGCTCGGCCGGGTTGGTGATGCCGCCCCACATGCGGGGCACGACGCTGAAGGTGCCGTCCTTCTGGATGTTGGCGTGTTTGCGTTCGTTGACGAACCGGCTTTGCGGGTCATCACGGTATTCCAGCGGCCAGTCGGCCAGCAGATAATAGTTGATCGCCGGCCGGCAGACATGGCAGCCATTGGGCGTTTCCCAGCCCAGCTCCTGCCAGACTGCGGCCTGGCTTTTCAGCTCTTGCGCCTTGATCAGGCGGCGCACGTCCTCGTGGGTCAGGTCAGTGCACCCGCAGATCGGTTGCGCCGCCGGCATCTGGAACTCATCGCCAAGCGTGACCCGCAGGACCTGTTCGACCAGACCCGTGCACGTTCCGCAGGATGCGCTGGCCTTGGTGCTGGCGCGCACGGCGGCCAGATCGGTGGCCCCGGCGGCGATCGCCTCGACGATGGTGCCCTTGCATACGCCGTTGCAGCCGCAGATCTCCGCCTCAGGCGGCAATGCTGCAACGGCTGAGAGAGGGTCCGCGGTGTCGCCCCCCTGGTAGGCCGGGCCAAAGATCAGCGTGTCACGCATCTCGTCGATGTCGGTGCCGTCCTTGATCAGGCCGAAAAACCAGCTGCCATCGGCGGTGTCGCCATACATGACCGCGCCGATCAGGCGGTCGTCTTCGATCACCAGCCGCTTGTAGACCCCGCGCGCCGGATCGCGGAACACGATGTCCTCGCGTCCCTCGCCGTCGGCGAAGTCTCCGGCGCTGAACAGATCGCAGCCGGTGACCTTCAGCTTGGTGGCCAGTTCCTTGACCACGAAGGCATCGGGCTGGCCCAGCAGGGTATTGGCCACGACCTTGGCCTGATCGTAAAGCGGCGCCACCAGGCCGAACAGGTGGCCGTCGAATTCGACGCATTCGCCCACGGCCAGCACATCCGGATCCGAGCTCTGCATCTGCGCGTTCACCTCGATCCCGCGGGCCACGTCCAGCCCGGCATCGGTGGCCAGCCGGGTTTCGGGGCGGATGCCGACGGCCATCACCACCAGATCGGCGGGCAGCGTCTCGCCGCTTTCCAGCAGCACCGCCTCGGCACGCCCTTCGCCCAGAATGGCCTTGGTCGAGGCCTGGGTCCGCACGGTGATCCCCCGCCTTTCCAGATCCTTGCGCAGCAGGTATCCGGCGGCCTCGTCCAGCTGCCGTTCCATCAGGTGGCCCATCAGGTGCACCACGGTGACGGTCATGCCGCGCTCGGCCAGCCCCGCCGCGGCCTCGAGCCCCAGAAGCCCGCCGCCAATCACCACCGCGTTGCCACCCTTGGCGGCCGCGTCGATCATCGCGTTGGTGTCGTCCAGATCGCGATAGGAGATGACGCCGGGCAGGTCCTTGCCCGGAACCGGAATGATGAACGGGGCAGAGCCGGTGGCAATCAGCAGCTTGTCATAAGGGACATGGCCGTTTTCGCCCTCGACCACCTTCGTCTCGCGGTCGATCTTCACCACATGCTCGCCAAAGCGGCAAGAGATGCCCCGCTGCGCGTACCAGTCGCCGTCATGGGTGACGATGTCCTCATAGGTCTTCTCGCCCGACAGAACCGGGCTGAGCATGATGCGGTTGTAGTTTCCGCGCGGTTCAGCGTTGAACAGGGTGATGTCGAACGCATCGGGCGCGGTCTCGGTCAGATGTTCAAGCACGCGGCCCGACGCCATCCCGGCACCGATCACGACAAGTTTCTGTTTCATGGGGTCACTCCGCTGCAATGGCCTTGGGGGCGGGCGATTTCGGCTTGGCGCCGTGTTCGTATTCTTCGAGGAAATCCAGCACTTCCTGCCGGTAGGCGTAATAGTCGGGATGTTCGAGCAACGCCTTGCGGGTGCGCGGGCGGGGCAGGTCCACGCGGGTGATCTTGCCGATCGTGGCCTGCGGGCCGTTGGTCATCATCACCACCCGGTCGGCCAGCAGGATCGCCTCGTCCACGTCATGGGTGACGCAGATCGCGGTGACCTTGGTGCGCGACCAGACCTCCATCAGCACCTCCTGCAGCTCCCAGCGGGTCAGGCTGTCGAGCATCCCGAAAGGTTCATCCAGCAGCAGCAGCTTGGGCGACAGGGCAAAGGCGCGGGCGATGCCGACGCGCTGTCTCATGCCGTTTGACAGGTCGCTGGCCTGCTTGTCCATCGCATCGGCCAGACCGACGCGTTCCAGGTAGTATTCCACCACGTCCTGCCGCTCGGCCTGGCTGGCGTTCGGATAGACCTTGTCGACCCCGATCGCCACGTTCTCTTTCGCGGACAGCCACGGGAACAGGTTGGGCGACTGGAACACCACCGCGCGTTCAGGGTCGGCGCCTTCGACGTGGCGGCCATCCAGCTTGATCGCGCCCTTGGAAATCTCGTTCAGCCCCGCCGCCATGGTCAGCACCGTGGATTTGCCACAGCCCGAATGGCCGATCAGCGAGATGAACTCGCCCTTGTCGATCTTCAGGTCGAAATCCTCGACCACGGTCAGCGGCCCCTTGGGCGTGGGATAGACCTTGTGCAGTTGCGAGAAATCTAAAAAACGGCTGTCGATCATGCCCTTCTGTGCCTCGGTCACGGCGGCGGGCACGCCGTGGATCGGCGTGACCTCGGGCAGAATGCGGGTGCCTTCGACCTTGGCCTCGATCCCCACATCCATCAGGTATTTGGTGACCTCGGCGCGCAGGCGCTTGAAGGTTTCATCGGTGTTCATCGCCGCCCGGTCGCGCGGGCGCGGGATCGTGACGCGGAACTCCTGCCCCAGCGTGCCGTCGGGGTTCAGGGCGATGATCCGGTCGGCCAGGATGATTGCCTCGTCCACGTCATTGGTGATCAGCACGCAGGTCTTGCGGTCAGCTTCCCAGATGCGCTCGATCTCGTCGGCCAGGTTGGCGCGGGTCAGCGCGTCCAGCGCCGACAACGGCTCGTCCAGCAACAAGACCTCGGGGTTCATAGCCAGCGCCCGGGCCACGTTGACCCGCTGGCGCATCCCCCCCGACAATTCGGCCGGCCGGCGCGACGCCGCGTGGCTGAGGCCGACCATCTTGACGAAATGGGCTACCTTCGCGGCCTTCTCGGCCTTGGGCAGGCCCGGAAAGACCGTATCGACCGCCAGCCCGACATTGCCGCTGACCGTCAGCCACGGCATCAGCGAGTAGTTCTGAAAGATCACGCCGCGTTCCGGCCCCGGCCCCTTGATCGGCGCGCCCTTGAAGGTGACCTGCCCGCGGCTAGGCATGTCCAGCCCGGCCATCAGGTTGATCAGCGTGGTCTTGCCGGTGCCGGAAAAGCCCAGGATCACCAGGAACTCGCCCTCCTGCACCTGCAGGTCGATACCGTTCAGAACGTCGGTGCGCCCGGTGCCTTCGCCGAAGGATTTCGAGACGTTTTCGAAACTGAGGATGCTCATCACGCTCACCGGTTGTTGGTAAAGGTAAACAGGGACTGCAGCGCGTACATCACCCGGTCCAGCAGGAAGCCGATGATGCCGATGGTAAAGACCGCCACCATGATCCGGGCCAGCGAGCTGGACGAGCCGTTCTGAAACTCGTCCCAGACGAATTTGCCCAGGCCCGGGTTCTGCGCCAACATCTCGGCCGCGATCAGGACCATCCAACCCACGCCCAGCGACAGGCGCAGCCCGGTGAAGATCAGCGGCAGCGCCGAGGGCAGCACCAGCTTGGTGATCTTGGTCCAGGTGTTCATCTTCAGAACCTTGGACACGTTCACCAGATCCTTGTCGATCGAGGCCACGCCCAACGAGGTGTTGATCAGCGTGGGCCACAGCGAACACAGAGTCACCGTGATGGCCGAGATCAGGAAGGATTTCGCGAACCAGCCGTCATTGGTGACATAGACGGCCGAGACGATCATCGTCACGATCGGCAGCCAGGCCAGCGGCGAGACCGGCTTGAACACTTGGATCAACGGGTTCAGCGCTGCGTTTGCGGTAGGCGACAGCCCCGCCGCGATGCCTAGCGGCACCGCCACGACCGTGGCGATCAGAAAGCCGAAGAACACGGTTTTGATCGAGGTCCAGATCTGCTGGTAGTAGGACGGCGCGCCGGTATAGGCGACCTGCTTGGCCTCGTCCGCGCGTCCGGCCTCGATCAACTTCTGGTTCCGCTTTTCGACCATCGCCTCGAACTTGGCGCGTTTGGCGGCCTTGGCCTGAGCGTCCTGATTCAGGTTGACCATTTCCTCCCAGACCTGCGCCGGGCCGGGTACCGCCCCAAGCGAGGTCTGCACCTTGGGCGCCAGCGTCGCCCACAGCAGAAGAAAGGCGCAGATCGACAGGATTGGCACGATCAGCAGCCGCCAGATCTCGGCCATCTGGGCGCGGGGATTGTCGCCGGCGGCGGCCTTCAGAACCGGGGTGGCCCAGCTGAGACCCAGCACCTGGAACCATTTGTCGGCGGCGTTGATGCGGGTGAATAGACGGGCGCGGCGCGCGTCCCGTGCGGCGTCTGCGTTGAATTCCGGATCGACCGTTGTCATCTGATGCGTCCTTGCGATGGCGGAGCGTTTCAGGGGCCCTGCCCGACCGCAGCCGGGCAGGGCGGTTCGGGGTCAGCCTTGGACTTCGGTCCCGACGACCTTCTGGTCGCCTTTCAGGCCGATCGGCAAGCTTTCGAGATAGGCGTTCGGCGCGCGGCCATCGAAGGGAATGCCGTCGATGATGTCCTCAGCCGGAGTGGGCGCCTTGTAGCCGTCGCTGTCCCAGGGAAAGTCGGCCTCGTCCGCCAGGCCTTCCTCGACCAGAAGGCGCGCGGCCTGCAGGTAGATCCCGGGCTTGTAGACCGACTTGGCGACCTCATCATACCAGCTGTCTGCCTTGGCTTCGGGGATCTGCCCCCAGCGGCGCATCTGGGTCAGGTACCAGACCGCGTCGGAATAGAACGGATAGGTCGCGTTGTACCGGAAGAACACGTTGAAATCGGGCACCTCGCGCTTGTCGCCCTTTTCGTATTCGAACGTGCCGGTCATCGAGTTGGCGATCACCTCGTAATCGGCCCCCACATATTCCGGGCGGCTGAGGATCTCGACCGCCTCGGGACGGTTGGCATTGTCGTTCTCGTCCAGCCACATCGCCGCACGGATCAGCGCCTTGGTCACGGCCAAGGTCGTGTTCGGGTATTGCTCGGCGAATTCGGCGGTGATGCCGAATACCTTTTCAGGGTTGTTCTTCCACAGCTCGTAATCGGTGATGACCGGAACGCCGATGCCCTTGAACACCGCCTGCTGGTTCCACGGCTCGCCCACGCAATAGCCATGGATCGTGCCGGCCTCGAGCGTGGCGGGCATCTGCGGCGGCGGTGTGACCGACAGGAACACGTCCGCGCCGATCTGGCCGGTCACGTTTTCAGGGCTGTAATAGCCCGGGTTCAGGCCCCCGGCGGCCAGCCAGTAGCGCAGCTCGTAATTGTGGGTCGAAACCGGGAACACCATGCCCATGTTGAAGGGCTTGCCCTCGGCATTGTACTTCTCGACCACCGGAGCCAGTGCCTCGGCGCTGATCGGGTGCTGCGGGCGGCCATCGTCCATTACCGGGATGTTGGGTTTCATCTCTGCCCAGACCTCGTTGGATACCGTGATGCCGTTGCCGTTCAGGTCCATCGAAAAAGGCGTGATGATATGCGCCTCGGTTCCATAGCCGATGGTCGCCGCCAGCGGTTGACCGGCCAGCATATGCGCACCGTCCAGCTGGCCGCCGATCACGCCGTCCAGCAGAACCTTCCAGTTGGCCTGCGCCTCGAGCGTCACGAACAGGCCCTCGTCCAGGAAATACCCCTGCTCATAGGCAACGGCCAGCGGCGCCATGTCGGTCAGCTTGATGAAGCCGAAGGTCAGTTCGTCCTTTTCCAGCTCCAGCATTTCTGCGGTGGCCGGCGCAACAAGGGCTGTCGTCGCAACAAGACTCAGAATGAGTTTTTTCATCTTTGTTCCTTTCGGTCCGGCCCAAACCGGGCTGGGTGGCGACCCGAGCAACGTTCGGGCCAAAAAAAAGCCGCCGACACACACCGCCGGAAGGAGAAGGCGGTTGGTCGAGCGGCTTTGCTCAGAAGTTTTGCCCAAGACATCAGGCGAATTCCTACGGTGGGCGACGTTGCCTGCCGTTGTCCTGATAAAGGCACCGGTGAGCAGATGAGTCATCCGAAATTGACGGCCATCAGGTGAAAATTCTGCAACGCAGCATAATTTGACGCTGCAGTGCAAAAAAATTAGGCGCACTTACTGGGAAGGCTCAAAAATCCGACTGTCGAAAAAGACGTTTTGCGGCAACATCAACTTTCCACCCGGGCCGGACACTAGCGTCGGGTCGTTGCCGGCACCCTCGGGCTTTTCAGAATCGGCGGGCATGACAACACCGATTCCCTGCAGCTCGCGCCGATACAGGTCACTTTGGAACACATCGGCTGCCGTACGCTCGGCATCTGACGGATCCAGTCCATATCTTCGCGCCATGTGATGCGCGATCCATTTGGCCTGACTGCGCCAAGGAAAGCCCGTTGCGCCTTCATGAAAAGTGACAAACCGGTCGACCTGACGCTGGTCTCCGCGCGCTGAAATCGCAAATTGACCGGTCAATGCCCGGTCGACCAGGTCCGCGGGAACATCCAGATAGAGCCTTTGCGCCAGCATCTCCGACGCCGTGGTCAGGCTCTCGGGATTTGAAAGCCACCGGCCCGCCCGCCAGATCGCCCGCAGCAGCGCGCCCGTCAGATGTGGTTCCGTCTGTGCCCAATCCGTTCGCACGGCCAATACCTTTTCCGGGGCACAGGACCAGATCGCGTTCCCCGGCAGCAGAAGCGCACCCACCCGGTCGTCGACGGAAAACGACCCCCACGGCTCACCCACGCAGAAAGCATCGATCTCACCGGCGGCCAGGGCCTGGGCCATCAACGGTGGGGGAACGGTGCGGATCTCAACCTGGGTCGAGGCGAGTTCCGTACCGCTGACCCAATATCGCAGCAGTTCCACATGCATGGAAAACGGAAACGGAACCCCGAAGGTCAGCGTTCCACCGGCCGCCTTTGCCAAGGCCGCTCCGGCCGCAAAAGCATCGCTGAAATCGAAGGCATAGCCATTTTCGCGTAGCCGCGCTTCCAGTTGGCGGCCGACGCCGATCACGTTTCCATTTACCGACAGGACCGATACGGCCGAAAGGGGCGTGACGATCCCCCCAAGCCCCAGCGCCATGGCCACCGGGACAGGGGACAGCAGATGCGCCGCATCAACATGTCCGAAGGCCAGCATGTCCCGCAACGAGGACCAGGACGGGGCAGGGCGCAGGTCCAAAGAGATGCCTTCGGCCTGATCATATCCCATCTCGTGCGCCACGATCAGGGGGGCTGCATCGACCAACGGCATATAGGCCGCTCGGAGCGAGACCGCCCTCATGACAACAGCCCCGAAGCGGTCACCAATGCCTCGGCCACATCGGCCACCCGGCGGTTCTGATTCATGGCGGTCTTGCGCAGCAGGGCATAAGCTTCATCTTCCTGAATGCCCTTTGCTTTCATCAACAGCCCTTTCGCGCGGTCGATCACCTTGCGCTCTTCCAATGCGCGTCTCGTTTCGGCCAACTCGGTCCGCATTTGGCGCAGTACTTGGAAACGGGCGATGGCGGTGTCGATGATGGGCTTGACCCTTTCGGGATGCAGACCGTCGACGACATAGGCCGAGACACCTGCTTCGACCGCAGCTTTGGACAGGCCGCCTGCAGCCCCGGATACGAACATGGCAACCGGCCGCTCCATCGGGCCGGAGGCGGTTGTCAGTTCTTCAAGCATGTCCCGAGATGGATTGTCGATGTCGATCAGAACGACATCGGGATTGTGGACAGCAATCTTGCGCGGCAATTCAGACACGCCATCGATCACGTGCGCCTCGACGCTCCCCGCCGCTTTCAGGGCCTCGAGGATCGCATCGGCGCGGTCCGGGTTCTGTTCGACTACAACAACGGTCAACGTTTGGTTCATAACATCGAACTGACCAAGCAGGCAGAGCGAGGCAATGCCACCCTCGGAGCGCTGCGCTCAATTCCCTGGGAAGCGCCTATCCAGATGGCAGATCGTGCGCGGATGCCGAATAATTCATCACGTTGCTGCCCCGGACATGTTTGGAGATACGACCAACCAAAAAAAAGGCGCCACAGGGCGCCTTGTTTTATTGGTCGGAGTGAGAGGATTCGAACCTCCGACCCCTGCCTCCCGAAGACAGTGCTCTACCAGGCTGAGCTACACTCCGACCGTGGCGCGTGATCTATACCCAGTGGATTTGATGCGCAAGAGGGATTCTGTGTGCTTTTTGTCCGAACTGACTCTGCCGCTTGGACCCGCAGGAATTGGCCGGTCAGGGCAGGGCCTCGGTTTGATAGAGGCGGATCTTCGTGCCGCCATGATCGACGATCGGACCCGGCGGGAGCAACGGCAGGCGGGTGGCGCGCGCCAGAGACTGGTTGCTGGTGACGACGCCGACACGCCAGCCTGAAAACCTGGACAACATCACTTTGCCAAAGCTGCCATACAGCGACCGCAGGCGTTTTTCGTCGCCGATGCGTGCCCCATACGGTGGGTTGACGACTACCAGGCCCGGCCCGCCCATGGGCGGTTTCAGGTCAGCGACTGCGCGTTTTTGGAATTGCGTCGCGCCGTCCACCCCGGCGCGGCAGGCATTTGCCTGCGCGGCCGCGATCGCCCCGTCATTCCGGTCCGAGCCATAAAACGCGGTATCTGTCTGCGTCGCGACCCAGTCGGCGCGGAGTTCTGCCCATGCCTTGGGGTCGAATCCGGCAAAGTCCTGAAAGGCAAAGGCTCTGTCGCGGCCGGGCGGCAGGCCCAGAGCGATCTGGGCGGCTTCGATCACGAAAGTGCCTGAGCCGCACATCGGGTCCAGCACCGGCTCAGATCCGTCAAAACCGCAATTGCGCAGAAACATCGCCGCCATCGTTTCGCGCATGGGGGCCTTGGCCACCGCTTCCTTGTGCCCGCGCTTGTGCAGCGCCTCTCCGGAACTGTCGAGGGAAAGTGTGCAGATGTCTTTCTCGATTCGCAGCAGAACACGGACCGTCGCCTCGGACGAGATCGGAGCCCCCAACGTGTCAGAGATTGCGCCTTCAATCCGTTGCCGTGCGGCGCCGGCATGATAGATGCGGGATTTTCGGCTAGTGGCCTCAACCCGAACCGGGACATCGGGTTTCAGAAAATCTCCCCACGGAAACTTTCGTGCCCGCTTGTCCAGCTGAGCCAGATGCACAGCCGGGAACGAACCCACCCGAACCAACACCTTGTTGGCCCCGCGCAACTGGAGATTGGCACGCCATACCTCGCGCAGGTTGCCATTAACCGTGACACCTCCGGGGGCGAGCCGGGCCTCTGCGAATCCGGCCTCCTGCGCTTCGGCGAGGAGGGGAGCCTCCAGACCGGGTGTCGCGACCAGAAAAATCTCAAGATCGGTATTTTCCATTCCGGCTGCTTATATCAGCAGGACCATCCGTGCGACACGAAATTTCCTACCAAGTTTTTGGTACTCCGCCAGTGGTTTCGGGTAAAAATAGCTACACGGCGCGCGATTTGGGCGGTAACAGGTTTGCGTTTGGCCGCTTCGCCGCGTAAAGGGGCCGTAATCAGAGAGACGCCCGCGGATTTCGGCCGGTCCTCGTCGTTTTTATGACGGGCTTGACGAAACTCCGCGCTATTCAGTGCCCAAAGCAAAGGGCCCTGTATGACGGGCGCAAGAAAAAGGCTTGGAAGAACGTAGCGACATGCAAACTTTCAAACTGAAAAAGGGACTGGACCTTCCGATTGAGGGATCGCCTGAACAGGTCATTCAGCCTGGGCCAGCATATTCTTCGGTTGGCGTGCTGGGTGGAGACTATATCGGTCTCAAACCGCGGATGCTGGTGCAGGAAGGCGACCTCGTCCAGCGCGGCACGCCGCTGTTCTGCCACAAGGACGCACCCGAGGCGATGATGGTGGCGCCGCTGACCGGCAAGGTCGTGGCCATCAACCGCGGCGCGCGGCGCGTGTTGCAGAGCGTCGTCATCGAAGTGTCGGACCCCAACGACCCCGGTGTCGATTTCTCGGGCGTGGGCGATGCCGAGACCGCGCAGGGCCTCACCGCCAAACTGTGCGCCGCCGGCCTGTGGACCGCGTTCCGCACGCGGCCCTATTCCAAGATGCCGCAGCCGGGCACCCAGCCCGCCGCGGTTTTCGTCACCGCCATGGACAGCGAGCCGCTGGCCGCCGATGTCGCGCTGATCATCAATGACGCGGCCGAGGCCTTTGCCGCCGGTCTGGCCGCCGTGGCCAAGCTGACCGAAGGCAAGACCTATCTATGCCAGAAGGATGGCGACACGATCCCCGGCACTGATCTGCCGGGCGTCGAGGCCGCGGCCTTCAGCGGCCCCCATCCTGCGGGATTGGCCGGGACACATATCCATTTCCTCGAACCCGTGACCGCCGAGAAAACCGTCTGGACCGTCGGCTATCAGGACGTGATTGCCATCGGGCGGCTGCTGCAGTCGGGCCATCTGGACCCGAACGTGGTGGTTGCTCTGACCGGTCCCGGCGCGCGTCAACCGCGTCTGATCCGCACCGTCATGGGCGCCTCGACCGAGGATCTGACCCGTGACGAGATCAATGTTGATGGCGAAGCACGGGTCATTTCGGGTTCGGTCCTTTCGGGTCGTCAAGCCACCGGGCCGTTCGCCTATCTGGGACGCTTCGCGCGCCAGATCTGCATCATCCGCGAGGATCACGACCAGATCCCGATGGGTTGGATCCGTCCGATGCCGTCGAAATACGCGGTGCAGCCGGTTCTGGGTTCGGCATTTGCCAAAAAGCTGTTCGCCTTCACGTCGAACCTGAACGGCGGTCGCCGCGCCATGGTGCCCACCGG
Organism: Ruegeria sp. CH5; assembly: GCF_056537025.1. Classification (NCBI taxonomy): domain Bacteria; kingdom Pseudomonadati; phylum Pseudomonadota; class Alphaproteobacteria; order Rhodobacterales; family Roseobacteraceae; genus Ruegeria; species Ruegeria sp. CH5. The sequence goes on from NZ_JBQFQT010000004.1 coordinate 240,504, forward strand.
CACCTTCGAAGAGCTCATGCCGCAGGATTATCTGCCGACGCAACTGCTGCGGGCGCTATTGGTGATGGATACCGACACGGCGCAGGCCCTGGGCGCGCTGGAGCTGGACGAAGAGGATTTGGGCCTTGTGGGCTTTGCCTGTCCGGCCAAGTATGAATACGGGCTGGCGCTGCGCGACTGCCTGACCAAGATTGAAAAGGAGGGCTGATCCACATGGGTTTGCGCAGCTTCTTTGACCGGATCGAGCCGAACTTCACCAAGGGCGGCAAGTACGAGAAGTTCTTCCCCATCTATGAGATGGTGGAAAGCTTCATCTACACTCCGAAAACCGTAACATCCGTTGCGCCGCACGCGCGGTCCTACGTGGATATGAAGCGGATCATGACCTATGTCGTGATCGCCACCATCCCCTGCATCCTATGGGGCATGTACAATACCGGGTTCCAGGCCAACTCGGCCATCGCGACGCTGGGCCCGGAGTCGGCAACCGGTTGGCGCATCGCCATCCTGCAGGCCCTGGGCATTTCTCTGGATCCCTCCAGCATCTTTGCCAACGTGATGCACGGGCTGATGTATTTTCTGCCGATCTATATCGTGACCCTGGTCGCGGGCGGCACCTTCGAGGTGATCTTTGCCACCGTGCGCGGGCATGAAGTGAACGAGGGCTTTCTCGTCACCTCGATGCTTTACACGCTGATCATGCCGGCCACCGCGCCGTTGTGGCAGGTGGCGCTGGGGATCATCTTTGGTGTGGTCATCGGCAAGGAAGTGTTCGGGGGCACCGGCAAGAACTTCCTCAACCCCGCGCTGGTGGGGCGCGCCTTCCTGTATTTCGCCTATCCCGCATCCATGTCGGGTGACGCGGTCTGGACCCCGGTTGACGGTTTTTCCGGCGCGACGGCGCTGGCGGTATCGGCCGCTGACGGCTACCAGGCTCTGGCGGCCGAGGGCATCACATGGTGGAACGCCTTCTTCGGCTCGATCCAGGGCAGCTTTGGTGAGACATCGACCCTGGCCTGCATAGTCGGGCTGGCCTTCCTGCTGATGACCAAGATTGCCAACTACCGCCTGATCGTGGGCTGTCTGGCAGGGACCATCGGCTTTACCCTGCTGCTGAACCTGATCGGATCGGACACCAACCCGATGTTCGCGATGCCTTGGTACTGGCACGTCGTACTGGGCGGTTATGCGTTCGGTCTGGCCTTCATGGTGACCGAGCCGGTTTCGGCCAGCCATACCAATATGGGCCGCTATATATATGGCGCGCTGATCGGGGTCATGGTCGTGATGATCCGGGTGGTGAACCCGGCCTTCCCCGAAGGCATGATGCTGGCCATCCTGTTCGGCAACGTCTTTGCGCCGCTGATCGACCATTTCGTCGTTCAGGCAAACATCAAACGGAGGGCGCGTCGCCATGTCTGATACGCAATCCCCTGAACCCAAAGGCGCCATCGCCCGGTTCCTGGCGGCCTCGCCGGACTCGGTTGGCAAGACGATCTTCATCGCGGTCGCCGTGTGCCTGGTCGCTTCGATGATCGTGTCGGCCGCGGCGGTCAGCCTGCGCCCGGTGCAAGAGGCCAACAAGCTCAAGGACAAGCAGATCAACGTTCTGCAGGTCGCGGGCGTCTATGAGGCGGGCATCGACGTGGCCGAGGCTTTTGCCGCTTTCGAACCGCATGTGCTGGAACTGGCGACGGGTGAATTCGTCGACGACCAGTTCGACCCAGCCACGTTCGACGATATTGCCGCCGCCAGTGACCCCGAGTTGAGCGAGCCGCTTGCCGACGACCCTGCCGGCATCGGCCGCAAGGCGAAATACCGCGTGATCTACCTGCTGCGCGACGAAAACGGCGCGTTGGACAAGGTGATCCTGCCGGTCCACGGCTATGGGCTGTGGTCTACGCTCTATGGCTTCATCGCGCTCGAAGCGAATGGCAACGACATCTTCGGGCTGCAATTCTATCAGCACGGGGAAACGCCGGGCTTGGGGGCCGAGGTGGACAACCCGCGCTGGAAAGCCCTCTGGAGCGGCAAGAAGCTGCGTGACGATGCGGGTGATCTGCAGATCACGGTTGCCAAAACCATGCCCGCCGCAGGGCCCGACTTCTACATCGATGCGCTGGCTGGCGCGACCCTGACGACGGTCGGCGTCGACAACCTGGTGAAATTCTGGATGGGGGACGCGGGCTATGCTCCGTTCCTGGCCAAGCTGCAAGCAGGAGAGATCTGATGTCACAGACCAAGAAAGATCTGCTGGTCGACCCGCTTGTCGACAACAACCCGATCACGTTGCAGGTGCTGGGCATCTGCTCGGCGCTGGCGGTAACTTCGTCGCTGCAAGTGGCCTTCGTGATGTCGCTGGCGGTGATGTTCGTGACGGCGTTTTCGTCCTTTTTCATCTCATGCCTGCGCAACCAGATCCCCGGCTCGATCCGGATTATCGTTCAGATGGTCATCATCGCGTCGCTGGTGATCCTGGTCGACCAGATCCTCAAGGCCTATGCCTTCGAGATCTCAAAGACGCTGTCGGTCTTCGTGGGCCTCATCATCACCAACTGCATCGTGATGGGTCGAGCCGAGGCCTTTGCCATGAAGAACCCGCCCGTGGCGTCCTTCATCGACGGCTTGGGCAACGGCATGGGTTATGGCCTGATCCTGATGCTGGTCGGCGTCGTCCGCGAGCTGTTCGGCTCGGGCTCTCTGTTCGGGGTGACCATCCTGGAAACCGTGAACAATGGCGGCTGGTACGTGCCCAACGGCTTGCTGCTGCTGCCGCCGTCGGCCTTTTTCATCATCGGCCTGATCATCTGGGCCTTCCGCACGTGGAAGCCGAACCAGGTCGAGGAACGTGAATACAAGATCCAGCAGGTAGAGGCGCACTGATGGAAGGTCTCATCTCACTGGCCGTAAAGGCCATCTTCGTCGAAAACCTCGCGCTCAGCTTTTTCCTGGGCATGTGTACCTTCATCGCCGTGTCGAAAAAAATCTCAACGGCGCTGGGGCTCGGGATCTCGGTCATGGTCGTGCAGGCCATCACCGTTCCGGCCAACAACCTGTTGCTGAACTACCTGCTCAAGCCGGGTGCGCTGGCGTGGGCCGGGTTCCCGGATGTGGACCTGACCTTTCTCGGCCTGATTTCATATATCGGCGTGATCGCGGCGATGGTGCAGATCCTCGAGATGGTTTTGGACAAGTATTTCCCGCCGCTTTACAACGCGCTGGGTATCTTCCTGCCGCTGATCACGGTGAACTGCGCCATCCTGGGCGGCTCGCTGTTCATGGTCGAGCGCGACTACAACTTTGCCGAGGCCGCAACCTATGGCCTGTCCTCCGGCTTTGGTTGGGCGCTGGCGATCACCGCCATGGCGGGCGTGCGCGAAAAACTGAAATATTCCGACATTCCGGACGGACTGCAGGGCCTCGGCATCACCTTCGTCACCGCAGGTCTGATGGCGATGGCCTTCATGTCCTTCTCGGGCGTCAAACTGTAAAGGGGCAGGGGCATGGAAACTTTCTCGCTCGGCGTTGTCCTTTTCACCCTGATCGTTCTGGCTCTGGTCGCGCTTATCATGGCGGCCCGGTCTCGGCTGGTTTCATCGGGCAACGTCAACATCACCATCAACGGTGAGAAAACCATCTCGGTTCCTGCCGGCGGCAAGCTGCTGCAGACGCTGGCAGCCGAAAAGCTGTTCGTTCCGTCGGCTTGCGGCGGGGGCGGTACCTGCGCGCAGTGCCGGGTGCGAGTGCTGGAGGGCGGCGGGTCGATCCTGCCAACCGAAGAAAGCCACATCACCAAGCGCGAGGCCACCTGCGGTGACCGTCTGTCGTGCCAGGTGGCCGTCAAGCAGGACATGAAGATCGAAGTTCCCGAAGAGGTCTTTGGCGTCAAGAAATGGGAATGCACCGTCCGGTCGAATGACAACGTGGCGACCTTCATCAAGGAACTGGTGCTGGAACTTCCCGAAGGCGAGGATGTGAATTTCCGCGCGGGCGGGTACATCCAGATCGCCGCCCCGGCGCACAAGGTCGACTACAGCGATTTCGACGTCGCCGAGGAATACCGTGAGGATTGGGACAAGTTCAACCTGTGGCAGTACAAATCCACGGTTACCGAACCGATCGAGCGCGCCTATTCGATGGCCAACTACCCCAACGAAAAAGGCATCATCATGCTCAACGTGCGGATCGCCTCGCCCCCGCCGGGGTCCGAAGGCATTCCGCCCGGGCAGATGTCGTCCTACATCTTCAACCTGAAGCCGGGTGACAAGGTTACGATCTCGGGTCCGTTCGGCGAGTTCTTCGCGCGCGACACCGACAAGGAGATGGTGTTCGTCGGTGGTGGCGCAGGTATGGCCCCGATGCGCAGCCACATCTTCGACCAGCTCAAGCGTCTGAACACCAAACGCAAGATCACCTTCTGGTATGGTGCGCGGTCGCGCCGCGAGATGTTCTATGTTGAAGATTTCGACCAGCTGGCCGCCGAGAACGAAAATTTCGAGTGGCACGTTGCTTTGTCCGACCCGCAACCGGGCGACGATTGGGATGGCTACACAGGGTTCATCCACAACGTTCTGTTCGAGGAATACCTCAAGAACCACCCGGCGCCCGAAGACTGCGAATTCTACATGTGCGGTCCGCCAATCATGAACCAGTCAGTCATCAACATGCTGCTGGATCTGGGTGTTGATCGCGAAGACATCATGCTGGACGACTTTGGCGGTTAAGAAAAAAACCGGCGCTAAATTGCGCCGGTTTCATTTTGTAGCATCAAGACCCAAAACGCCGCGTATTGCCGTTGGTGGTTCAACGCGGTTGCTCCGCATGCAGCGTTCTACCAACGCCAACGTCCGGTCGGCTCGACGTCGATGCCAAAGACCCCGTAGCCGGGGAAAACGCCGCCCTTGGCGGCTATCCAAAAATCCCAGCCAGATCACGTATCGCAACAGGAAATAGGCTCCGGCCCTGAGCCCACCCGACGAGAACGTGCTGCATTCCCCATCGCAATCAGCGCGGTGGTCGCTGCGCCATTCAGCGTGGACACAAAAGCAAGGACGCAGAGCACAGCGGTCCAAGCACCAGCACGCCAGTCAGAAGACTGAACAGGCCGGCGGCAACCCACAGGGCCTGGGACCTTGCGGACAGTGGTTTCACAGTCAGAAAATGTCTCTCATTTCAGTGTGCTGCGCGGGTCAGAGCCGCAGATCACTGACGCGGCGCGGCAGGCAGGATTTGACGTCGAACAGGACATTCCGGGCCTTTCCGAACGCTCGGATTTCGGCCGGATCCATCGCAAGATATGCGTCATGGGCAACGGCAAGGACGATACCGTCATAGGTGCCGGGCTTGGGCTGCTCCAGCAGGTCGATCCCATACTCGTCACGTGCGGCTTGCGGGTCGGCATGGGGATCGTGAACGTCCACGGTCACGCCGTAGCTCTGCAACTCGTGAACGATGTCCACGACCCGGGTGTTTCGCAGATCAGGGCAGTTTTCCTTGAAGGTCAGCCCCATGACCAGGACCCGGGCGTCCGTCATCTCGATCCGCTCGCGGATCATCCGCTTGACCAACTGGGACACGACATATGCGCCCATTCCATCGTTCAGGCGCCGCCCCGCCAGAATGACCTGAGGATGATGGCCAACGGCCTCGGCCTTGTGGGTCAGGTAGTATGGGTCGACCCCGATGCAATGCCCACCGACAAGGCCGGGGCGGAAGGGCAGGAAATTCCATTTGGTGCCCGCCGCCCGCAGCACCGCATCGGTGTCGATGCCGAGGCGCCCGAAGATCATGGCAAGTTCGTTCACCAGGGCGATATTCAGATCGCGCTGTGTGTTCTCGATCACCTTCGCAGCCTCGGCCACGCGGATGCTTTCGGCCTTGTGCGTCCCCGCCGTGATGATCCGCGCATAAAGCGCGTCCACCAGATCGGCGGCCATAGGCGTCGATCCGGACGTGACCTTGCAGATATCGGCGATGCGATGCGCCTTGTCGCCGGGATTGATCCTTTCGGGACTGTACCCGGCAAAGAAATCCACGTTGAAACGCAAGCCGGATTCCCGCTCCAGGATCGGGACGCAGTCTTCCTCGGTCGCGCCGGGGTAGACGGTTGATTCATAGATGACCAGATCACCAGGCTTCAACACCCGTCCAACCGTTTCTGAGGCGCGCAGCAACGGTGCAAGGTCTGGCTGTTTTTGTGCCGTGATCGGTGTGGGCACCGTTACGATATACGTGTTACAGTCAGCCAGATCGGCGGGGTCAGTGGTAAACCTAAGACCCCCGGCGGCGGACAGCTCGTCTTCGCTGACCTCATGCGTGGCGTCTTTGCCCTGTCGCAACGCGTCGATGCGCGTGGGATTGATGTCAAAGCCCAGAACCGGTCCGATCTTGCCAAAGGCGGCGGCCAGCGGCAGGCCGACATAGCCCAAACCGATCACGGCGATCCGACGGGAATTGGGGTTCGTTTCAAGCATACGTCAGGTCCGGGTCACTATATCATTTGCCGTGGTATTCGCGGAACCATTCGACGAACTGAGCGATTCCATCCTTGAAATCGGTCTGCGGACGATACCCGGTCAGGCGTTGCAGCAGGTCGGTATTGGCCCATGTCGCCGGAACATCACCCATCTGCATGGGCATGTAATTCCGGATCGCCTTCTTGCCCACGGCTTCCTCGATTGCTTCGACGAAATCCATCAGACGCACCTTGTCACCATTCCCGATGTTGACCACACGATAGGGCGCGACCGGCGACAGGCTGTCACCCTCCTCGATATCCCCGGGGCTGTCCGGACGCACGGGGACCGCATCGATCAACAACCGGATCCCGCGCACCAGGTCGTTCACATTGGTGAAGTCGCGATACATTTCGCCGTGATTGTAGATGTCGATCGGGCGCCCATCCAGAATTGCATCGACAAATTTGTATAGGGCCAGGTCTGGACGGCCCCAGGTGCCGTATACGGTGAAGAACCGGAACATGGTCGTGGGCAGATCCCAGAGATGGGCATAGGAATGTCCCATCGCTTCGTTCGCCTTCTTGGTGGCAGAATAGATCGTCAATTGGGTGTCGGCCTTTTCCACCTCGGTAAAGGGCATGTCTTCGTTTGCCCCATAAACCGAAGAGGTAGATGCCATGAGCAGGTGACCGACCTTGTGCTGACGGGCCACCTCCATCACGTTGAACGTACCCACAACGTTTGAATCGATATAGCTGCGCGGGTGTTCAAGGCTGTAACGCACACCCGCCTGGGCGGCGAGGTGAACGATAACCTCGGGCTGGAATTCGTCTGCAACCTGCATGAGGCGTTCGTAGTTTTCCAACAGATCCTCGGTTGCCGAGAAGCCGGGCGTCTGCAAGAGCATCTGATGGCGGCGCTGTTTGAGTGTGACGTCGTAGTAATCCGTCATCCCGTCATAGCCATGGACCTGAAATCCTTCGGACAACAGCAGCTTGGCCAGGTGGAACCCGATGAAGCCCGCAGTGCCCGTAATCAATACCCGTTGCATGAAACCCTCGAACGCAAATCAACAATCCCGACCATCAGGGACCCTTTCGACCCGCCAAGGTCAAGGGGATTATCGGCCGGTGGGGCCTCATATCCGATGCAGGGCGGGGCGCGTCAACCATTTGCCGCGTCCAACCACGCATTGACCAGCGAGGGTAGAAACTGATCCAGCGCCCGACCCCAGGTCGTGATCGGCTGCTCCTGGATGAAAACAATATCGTAGGGCCGCAGTTCCATACGGGCCGCGATCGAAAATGCCGCGCTGTACGGCACCCAGTTGGCTGCGAACCGTGAAATTTCCGCGTGACTCCGTCAGTTCGGCGCGGCGCAGACCGACCTCCTGTTCAAGTTCGGCCAAGGCAGCCCCCTTAGCCTGACGGTTCAGGCTGATGATGTCGATCTGATCGCGATAAAACGCAAGAGTCCGGTCCAGGTCATAGCTGGTATCGGCAAACACCGCGTCTCCGCTCAAAAGAACCAGTTGCCGGAACTCCGGTCGGGCCTGATAGCCGCGCAACGGAATCCGATACAAATCCCAACTGCGGTAGAAGCGGATCGCGCCCAGCTCTCGATCCCAGATCGTCAGGCCTCCGGCCGCGGCAATCGCCTGACCGAGTGTCAATGAAGCGACGGTCAGCGGGACCACGATCGGCGTCGAGGATCGAGATCGTGCCGTCATCGCGCAAGGTGAAGGCATCCGGCTGAGCGCCCGCGCCAGCAAGTTCGGCAACCCGTGCGGGGCGTATGATCGCCACCACATCACCCGGTCCCAGGTGGAAAGGTGGAGCCTTCACACGCGGAGGCGCGCGCGACTCAAGGGGCTCGGGGGTGAAATCCGGAACGGAAGGACCATCCGGCAGCGCAACCAATCGAGAGTGGGCCGGCCCGGTGCCTGCGGTTTCATAGAAGGACTGCGGGAGGCTGCGTGGCCGATAGGGTGTCGTCCCGTTTTCCATGAGCACCGTCTGAGCCGTCAAAGGTACTTCTCGCAGAGCGACGCTGTCCAGTTGGTTGGAGATGCGCGAAAGCTGGGTTGGTATTCGCCGTCCAGATAGCTGTGCAGGCGGATATGGCGCGCCGAGTCGTCCCCGGCCTGCATGGCGCGTGTTCCACTCACAACCGCCGACATCAAGTCCGCGCCCAATCCCCGGCTTGAGACCAAAACTCCATCCAGAAAGGAAAGCGACACACCGTCCGTTTACTTCCCGGTTTGAACGTCACCGTTGCCACCGAACAGGGCCATCGTTGCGCTGACCGACAATTTGGGCAGCTCGGCCAGCAATGAGGACTGGCCCTGACGATCCAGCATCGCGCGCGTCAAAACCGAACGCGGGTCATCACCATCCGGGGTGCAGACCGTCAGAACCTGCACAAGGGCGATAGTCCGCGTCATCGCCAGAACCGACCTCAATTGCACGCACATCGTGCCCGCGCGGCCCTCGGAGCGTGTCAAACAGACGCTCGCCAGCTTTCATCTGCAATGCAAAAGACCGTCCCGTTTGAACCGTGTGACTCAAAGCCGCTTCCAATTCAGCGACGGCATCGTCAGCGGTGATTTCAAACCGGATCGATGCACCACCCACGTTTCTGAGAAGAATATCTTGGTCCGCGGCCGCATCGTGGCGGTTTTCGACAGACCACTGCGCGGCCGGTTTGTAAGTCATCGAATGCATGGAAAGCTCCTGTTGTTTTTCGGCGGCCACTCTAGTGCCGAGGACCCTTGCGTTGCGCGCCCGCCTCAATAACCTGTTGTTCACAACTACGGCAGTCGCGTCAGCCGGCCGTGTCCGCCATTGCTGCCTGGGCCACAGCGCGATAGGGAACAGGTCTGATGATAGGATCGTGGATCAAAAAACTCAGGCGAGGCACGAACGAGCCTGAGCAGGAATCGCTGCTGGAGACCCTGGCACCCGATCGGCGGTTCTATGTCGTTGGTGACATTCACGGACGGCTGGACCTGTTGCAGCAACTGCTGACCCGTCTCGATCCGGACATTCCTCTGGTATTTGTTGGGGACTATGTCGACCGTGGAGATTACAGTGCTCAGGTTTTGCATCACCTGCGGCATCTTTCGGAAAACGGCGAGCGTGAAGTGATTTGTCTGCTGGGCAATCATGAAGAGATGCTGCTTCGATTTATCGAGGAACCCAAGCGGACCAGTCGCTTGTGGCTGGGAAACGGTGGGCTTCAGACACTCGCGTCGTTCGGCCTGACGGGAATAACCGAAACGACATTGGGCGAAGATGCCGTCCAAATCTCGCATCATATGCGGTCTGTGATCGGCGACCCGGTTCTGACTTGGCTCGAAAACCGGCCACTGACCTGGTCAAGCGGGAATGTCTCGATCGTCCACGCGGCCCTAGATCCCGCCTTGCCAATCGATGTCCAACCGCGCCATGTCTGTTTATGGGGGCACCCCAATTTCCCGTCCACCGCTCGAACGGATGGCCAATGGGTCGTGCACGGGCATACCATCGTCCCAGATCCAAAGGTCAGTGGCCGGGTGATTTCGATCGATACCGGCGCGTTTGCGACCGGTCGGCTCACAGCGGCAGACATCAGCCCGGGCATCGTCAATTTCGTATCAACGGCCCCCGAGAATGAAGCCTCGGACACCGCCGGTCGGGCATGACGGCCATAGTCAAATGATGATCTCGAAATACTCTATTAACATTAGCTCGGTATTTACCATTCCGCAGCGAAACTCCCGCTGAGCCTACGAAACAACAGGCGCTCAGGAGGGGGATGGATGAGCATCGATATTGTTGGTTCCCAGGCAGCTTTTTCCGGTTTTGCCGCGCCGCGCGTAGGTCTGACATTCAGTATCACCAAACGCTTCATGGATGTTGCTGTTTCTCTGGCCCTGTTGCCACTCCTGGCGGTTTGCGCAGTCCTGTTGCTCGTCATGAACCACATTCTAAACCGAGGGCCCCTGTTGTTCTGCCAGATCCGCATGGGCAGAGGAGGAAGAGCGTTTGTCGCCTACAAATTCCGTTCAATGAAGCCTGGTCACGGTAAGATCAGGGGGCCCCTATGGCCCGGTTACCGCGCCCGGCTTGGCGTCCGCCCCGGAATCAGCGGCTATGCCCATACCGAAGTCGGGCACGCACAAAGTCTTGAAGATATTCGGAAAAATTTTGGACCGACCACTACTACATCAATAATCCGAGCCTTGCATTCGAATTTTGGATTATTTGGCGGACGCTGCAGGCGGTTGCAGAGTTCAAGGGCAATTGACGCCAAGAAACGGTGACAGAATACAAGCACTTGCAAAGGCCTAACATGACCGACGAAAAACCTCATGGCGCGAACAGGCGCGAGAAAACCGTGGACGGTTTGGTTCTGCTGGCCTTTGCCCGGCTGTGATGGCCGGACAGATACACAATCGCCGGCTGCGCGGGTCTCGGTCTTTTGCTGGGATTTGGGATCTCGCCCTTTGCGATAGAACCCCGCTTCCGGTCCGAAACGACGTTGGTTCTGACACGCTCTGCGGGCTATTCCGACGTGCCGTCGCAAGCCATGACGGGCTAGGTGTCGACATCTCCGCCATCAATACCCAAGTCGAAATCCTTGGCTCTGCTCGTTTGATGCATAGCCCGGCGCTGGAGCAAAACCTCCAGGATGATCCAGAGTTCAATCCAGCCATCCTCGCATCGAGTTGGACCGGGCTTTGGCAAAATCCGGCGAACCGGTCGGACAGCGAAGCCCTGGGCATTGTCGCGGAAAACGTCACACAGGTGGTATCTATCGAAAACGTCCGGAATTCAGATGTCATCCGGATCGGCGCAACAACCAACCGCCCTCAGAAGTCGGCTGAGATTGCGGATACCTTGGCCCAGCTTTTTGTTCGGGATCAAATCAATGCAAAAGCCAAAGGACTAACCGAAACTGTTTCATGGTTGTCGGACCGGGTGGCCGGGCTGGAGCAGGAAATCGCCCGGCAGGAGGACGCCATCAAGGTCCTGCGGGCGCCAGCCCCGAAGCACTGGCCGCGCACCTTTTCGAAACCCGAACAAGGTTGGCCAATCTGCAAAGCCGTCTTCAAGAGCTTGACCAACTGGACCAGACACTTGTTGACTTGGACCCCGAACCCTTCAAAGGCGAGGTTCAGGAAGTCATTCATGGTCGCCTTCCCACCAGCCTTTCAAGGCAGGTTGCCACGAGGGACGCAGCAGCAAGGATAGCTCTCGCCGAACGTGTTTCAGAATTGATCGCCCAGAATGCCAGTGTGACAGCCGAACTGCGCCAGTTCGAGCGCGACGCCCGTGTAACCCGGTTGCTGCACGAAACCTTTATTTCCAGACTGGAGGAAGCCGCCGTCCAACAGGGCGCACAAACGCCAGACAGCCGCATAATATCGGCGGCCACTCCGGGCAAACAGGTTGCACCGCGTTCTGGTCTGATCATGTTTCCTAGGGTTTTCGCCAGAGCGGCTTTGGGGCAGGGCATCATTCTTGTCCAGCAAATCCGGCAATCCGCGGTTCCGATTGGGGCCGATCTGGAGCTGGCCACCAGCGTACCGGTTCTGGGCCGTCTGCCATTGGCGCCGATCCGCCAGCGCAGTCAGTTGGTCGGGTACCTGTCCACATATCCGACGTCGCCGCTCTTGGAGGCGGCTAGAAACCTGCGAACGTCTGTGCTGTCACCAAATTCGGACGCTCAACCACAAGTCATTCTGTGCACCTCGTCGGTACCGGATGAGGGTAAGATCACGATGTCGATTGCCCTCGCGCAAAGCCTGGCGGGGCTCGGTCGATCTGTTCTGCTGGTCGAAGCCGACATCCGGAGCCTGTCTTTCAGGTAGTATTTTCCAGACAACCCGAACGGTGGGCTGGTCACAGCGCTGACCGGAGGGACACCCTTGGGCAACCTTCTACGTACCGACACCCGGTTGTCGGTCAATGTTCTGATGGGCGAGCGCAGCACACGCAGCGCCGCGGATATTTTTTGTCTTCGCGCTTTCATGACCTCATGCAGAGGTTGCGGGCAGACTATGACAATATTTTGATCGACGGCCCACCGGTTTTGGCCGTTCCTGACGCCCGGGCAATCGGGCAGGCCTGTGACGCGATCCTTCTGTAGTTTGCACCGACCATCACCTCCTGCGCCCAGTTGGCACAAGTGCTGCACGAGTTTTCCAGCGTGAACTTGCAGGTCACCGTGCTGGTCATCTTGGACCTGGGGTCTGCCCGAAAGCAGACCAAGACAGGTGGGCAGCCTTATGGGGCCTATGCCCGTTACTACAACGTGTGACTATCTAGCCGACAATCATCTGCTTCATGCGCAGGGCTTCGTATTCCAGCTCTTTCAGGCGGAAATGCACGACATCTCCGATGGTGATCATGCCGCAAAGCTTGCCGTCGCGAAGAACCGGCATGTGGCGGAAACGCCCCTCGGTCATCGTCCTCAGCACGTCCATCAGCAGGTCGTCCGGCGCGCAGGTCCGCACATCGCGTGTCATCAGCGCCTCGACCGATTGTGGCAGCGTCTGACCCGGAGTATCCGCCATGCGGCGAACGATATCCCGCTCGGACAGGATCCCCTGCAGTGCGCCGTTCTGATCGGTGACGACAACCGCCCCGATGCGTTTCTCCTTTAGAATTTCGACCACCGAATGGATGGTGTCATTCGGCCGAACCGAAAACACCGCATCACCTTTTCCTTCCAGCAATTTGGCGACAGTGGTCTGAGTATGTGACAAATTCGACTCGGCGGATTGGCTGTAAGTGCTTGACCCGGCCTTGTCGCCACGTGTCGGGGGCTGGTAAGAGCTTGGGGCCATGGGCGGTCTCCTCCTTCAACGCTACAGGCTGTCCTCACCACCTTATCGCAGCAGAGAAACCTGTATAGGGTGCAAATTCAAAAACCGGCGCAACCGCGCCGGGTCGCAAGGAAAAACCGGACCCCGTGACCCAACTCCATCTGTCTCCTGCGGTTGCCGCCCTGATCTTCCTTCTGGTCGTGATCTGCGGACATAATTTTCGCAAACTGTGGAAAGAACAGCCCCCGGGTTGGCAGAAACGCGCGTGGCTGTTTGGTGTGCCCGCTGCGGCCGGGCTGCTGGTCCTGGGCTTCCTGCCGCTGGCGCCTTGACGCAGGTTTGACTCTGGGTGGGGCCGCTGGCATATGCCGGGCAACGCATTTCCAGGAGATCGCCCCATGCGCCGACTGCTTGCTCTGGCCCTGCCGCTTGTTGTTTCTGGCTGTCTGTTCGACGAGGAGCCCGAGATTGTCCGTCTGTCCGGCGAAACCATGGGCACGACCTATCACATCACCGCAATCGGCGAGGATCTGGACGAGGCTGCCCTGTCCACCTCCGTGGAGGAAACGCTGGCGCAGGTGAATGCCAAGATGTCCAACTGGGACCCGAATTCCGAAGTCTCGGTCTTTTCCGCCTCGGCCAGCACCGACCCGATGCCGGTGTCACAGGAATTCGCCTATGTGATCGCGGCGGCCAACCAAGTGCACGACCAAAGCGGCGGCGTGTTCGACGTGACCCTTGGCCCATTGATCGAGCTGTGGGGCTTCGGCCCGCGCAAGCCCGAAGACCCGGTGCCGTCGGATGCCGAGATCGCGGCGGCGCTGGAACAGGTGGGGCAGGCGCGCCTGCTGACGCTGGATGCACAGGCCGGGACGCTGGCCAAGGCGCAACCGGGCGTGGGGATCAACCTTTCGGCCATCGCCAAGGGCTACGGGATCGACGCCGTGGCTGACACGCTGCGAGAAGCAGGCATCGAGAACTACATGGTCGAGATCGGCGGCGACCTGGTGGCGCGCGGTCAGAACGACAAGGGCGAGGCCTGGCGCATCGGCATCGAAAAGCCCGAAACCGGGTCGCAGACCATCCAGTTCATCGTGCCGCTGGACAACCGCGGCATGGCGACCTCAGGCGACTACAAGAACTTCTTCGAGCAGGATGGCATACGCTATTCGCATATCATCGACCCGACCACCGGGTGCCCGATCACCCATCGGACGACCTCGGTCACGGTTCTGGCCGAAAATGCGATGCTGGCCGATGCCTGGGCCACCGCGATGCTGGCGCTGGGGCAGGAACGGGGGCTGAAACTGGCCGATCAGCTGGGTTTGGCGGTGTTTTTCATCTCGCGGGATGTGACAGGCGGCGAAGATGCCTATATCACGGTACAAAGCAGCGCGTTCAAGGATGCGCTGGGATCGAACTGAAGGGCGGGCCGGCCGATGAGCACCTTTATCCTCGCGTTTGTTCTGCTGCTGATCATCATGGTCGGCATGTCGCTGGGCGTGATGCTGATGGGCAAGACCATCAAAGGCAGTTGCGGCGGATTGAACGCGATTTCGGGGGCCGACAAATGCGTGGTGTGCCAAAAGGACGTGGACCCCAACAGCCCGCTGCGTGACAAGCTGCATTGCAAGCGCGCCCGCCGGATGGTGGAGCAGATGGAAAGCCAGGGCGCGCAGCACTGAATGGCCAAGGCCCGCAACATCCTGTTCATCATGTTCGACCAGCTTCGCTGGGATTACCTGAGCTGTTACGGCCATCCACATCTGCACACGCCCAATATCGACCGGCTGGCCGCGCGCGGCGTGCGGTTCACGCGGGCCTATATCCAGTCGCCGATCTGCGGCAGTTCGCGCATGTCCACCTATACCGGGCGCTATGTGCAGTCACATGGCGCCTCGTGGAACGGCATTCCGTTGAAGGTGGGCGAACAGACCATGGGCGACCATCTGCGCAAGGCGGGGATGGACTGCTGGCTGGTCGGCAAGACCCATATGCGCGCCGACGCCGAGGGCATGGCGCGGCTGGGCTTGGAACCCGACAGCCTGATCGGCGCGCGCGTGGCCGAATGCGGTTTCGACGTGTTCGAGCGCGACGACGGGATGCGCCCCGAAGGCCCTGACGGGTTCTATGACCCCGACGGGGCCCGCGCCTACAACGCGTGGCTGGCCGACAAGGGCTATGACGGCGACAACCCCTGGCACGACTTTGCCAATTCCGGGCTGGACGAGGACGGCAACGTGCTGTCGGGCTGGTTTCTGAAAAACGCGCCGCAGGCCGCGAACATCGCCGAAGAAGATAGCGAGACCCCCTATCTGACCACGCGCGGCATCGAATTCATGGAAACCCATGACGGCCCGTGGTGCTGCCACCTGAGCTACATCAAACCGCACTGGCCCTATATCGTCCCCGAGCCCTATGCCTCGATGTACGGGCCCGAGCATGTTCTGCCCCCCAACCGGTCGGAGGCTGAACGGGCCGACGCGCATCCCGTGCTGAGCGCCTTCATGCATACCAAGATCGGTCAGACCTTCTGGCGGCAGGATGTGCGCGAGGCCGTGATCCCCTCCTATATGGGCCTGATCAAGCAGGCCGATGACCAGATCGGGCGGTTGCTGGACTGGATGGACCAGACCGGCCGCATGGACGACACGATGATCGTGCTGACCTCGGACCATGGCGATTTTCTGGGCGATCACTGGATGGGCGAAAAGACGTTCTTCCACGACGCTTCGACCAAGGTGCCGCTGATCATCTACGACCCGTCCGAACAGGCCGATGCCACGCGCGGCACCGCCTGCGACGCGCTGGTCGAGTCGATCGACCTGGCCCCCACTTTCGTCGAGGTCGCGGGCGGTGCGGTGCCTGATCATATCCTAGAAGGCCACTCGCTGCTGCCAATCCTGCACGGGCAGGCGGACGAGACCCCGCGCAAATTCGTGATCTGCGAATACGACTATTCGGCCTCGCCCATCGCGGAAACGCTGGGCGTGTCGGTGCGTGATGCGGCGATGTTCATGGTGGCCACGAAAAAATGGAAGCTGATCCATTGCGAAGGCGGGTTCCGCCCGATCCTGTTCGATCTGGAAAACGACCCCGACGAACTGACCGATCTGGGCGACAGTGCGGCCTATGCGGATGTGATCGCGCAAATGTACGACCACCTGTTCGACTGGGCCCGGCGTCCGTCGCAGCGCACCACCCGCTCGGCGGCCGAGCTGGTCGAGATGCGCACCAAAAGTCGCGGCAAGGGCGTGATCCTGGGCGCTTATGACGAACGCGACGCCCCGCCCGAACTGACGGTCAAGTATCGCGGCCGCAAGGCCCGGCCCTGGCATCAGATCAGGAAATAGCCCGACGCGGGTCGTATCGCCGCAAAAGGCGGTTCACGATGCGGCGGGCAGGGGATAGAAGAACGGACAAGAGCAGTTATCGGAGACCCGACATGAGCGCACCCAAACCCGTCGTCCTGTGCATCCTCGATGGCTGGGGCCTGTCCGACGACACGCAGGCCAATGCGCCCTATCTGGCCCACACGCCCACATTCGACGCGATCATGACCAAGGGTCCGCACGCGCGGCTGATCACCCATGGCCCTGATGTGGGCCTGCCCAGCGGCCAGATGGGTAATTCCGAGGTCGGCCATACCAATATCGGGGCCGGGCGGGTCGTGGCCATGGATCTGGGCCAGATCGATCTTGCAATCGAAGACGGCTCGTTCTTCGAAAACGCTGCGCTGCAGGACTTTGTCGCCAAGGTGAAGGCGGCGGGTGGGACCGCGCATCTGATGGGGCTGGTCTCGGATGGCGGGGTGCATGGGCACCTGAACCATATCGTCGCCGCCGCAAAGGCAATCACCGATGCAGGCGTTCCGGTGGCTCTGCACGCCATCACCGACGGGCGAGACGTGGCCCCGAAATCGGCGCTGGACTTCCTGGCCGAGCTGGAGCGCCGCCTGCCTGCGAACGCGCGCGTCGTCACCGTCTCGGGGCGGTACTATGCCATGGACCGCGACAACCGGTGGGAACGGGTCGGCCGCGCCTATGATGCCATCATCAAAGGTGAAGGCGCGCCGGCTGATACCGCAAGCGCCGCGATTCAGGCCGCCTACGACCGGGGCGAGACGGACGAGTTCATCGCGCCCACGGTTCTGCCCGGCTACGACGGCGTCCGCGACGGTCACGGCTTCTTCTGCCTCAATTTCCGCGCCGACCGCGCCCGCGAAATCCTGCGCGCCATTGCCGAACCTGATTTCGCCGAATTCGACACCGGCCCGCGCCCGCACCTGTCGGCGCTGCTGGGCATGGTGGAATATTCCGACGGCCACAACGCCTACATGACCACAGTGTTTCCCAAGCGCGAGATCGTGAACACGCTGGGCGAATGGGTCGCCAAGCAGGGCCTGCGCCAGTTCCGCCTGGCCGAAACCGAGAAATACCCCCATGTCACGTTCTTCTTGAACGGCGGCAAGGAAACGCCCGAGCCCGGCGAGGACCGCTATATGGCCCCGTCGCCCAAGGTTGCAACCTATGATCTGCAGCCCGAGATGTCGGCCGCCGAGGTCACGGACAAGTTCGTCGAGGCGATCGAGGCCGGCTATGACCTGATCGTTACCAACTACGCGAATCCGGACATGGTGGGCCATACCGGTGACCTGCAGGCCGCGATCAAGGCCTGCGAGGCCGTGGATCAGGGCCTGTCCCGCGTGGTCGCCGCGCTGGAAAAAGAGGGCGGGGCGATGATCGTAACGGCCGATCACGGCAATTGCGAAACCATGATCGACCCCGAAACAGGCGGGCCGCATACCGCCCACACGCTGAACCCGGTGCCCGTGGCGCTGGTTGGCGAACCCGAGGGCGCAACCCTGCGCGAAGGTCGCCTGTCCGATCTGGCGCCTACGGTTCTGGACCTGATGGGCCTGCCCAAGCCACCGGAAATGACGGGTCAGAGCCTGCTGTCATGAGGCTGCGCGCGCTTCTTCTGGCGGCCCTGATGGCGGGGCAGGCGGCCCGGGCCGCGCCGGACCCCGCGCAGGCGGCGCTGGAGGCGGCGCAGATGCTGGAACAGGCCTCGATCGCGCTGACCGAGGCCGAAACCGCCCGCGACCGCGTGCGCGCCCTGACCGAGACGATCCAGGCCTACGAGGCCGGGCTGGCCGCCATGCGCGACGGGCTGCGCCGGGCGGCTTTGCGCGAAAGCCAGCTGACCGCCGAGTTGAACGCGCGCGAACGCGAAATCCGCCAGTTGCTGGGCGTACTGCAAACCATCGAAACCACGGCGCCACCGGTTCTGATGCTGCACCCGGCCGGGCCGCTGGGGGCGGCGCGCACCGGGATGATGCTGTCCGAAGTCACCCCTGGCCTGAACACCAGGGCCCAGGCGCTGGCCCGGGATCTGGACGAGGTGCAGACCCTGCGCCGATTGCAACAAAGCGCTGCGGACACGCTGACCGAAGGGTTGGAAGGCGTGCAGAACGCCAGGACGAAGCTGAGCGAGGCCATAGCGGACCGTACCGACCTGCCGCGCCGCTTCATCGAAGACCCGGTACGGACAGCCATCCTGATCTCATCAACGGAGACTCTGGATGGCTTCGCCAGCGGTCTATCTGAGATATCGGATGGAGAAATCTTAGCCTCGAACGCGGATGTGTCCCAACTGAAAGGACAGATTCCGCTGCCGACCCAAGGCGTCATACTCCATCGTTCCGGCGAAACGGACGCCGCAGGGGTCACGCGTCCGGGGCTTGTACTGGGAACCAGACCACGTGCATTGGTGCTGTCGCCGACAGCGGCCACTATCCGATACAGAGGGCCGCTTCTGGACCTTGGAAACCTTGTGATCCTGGAACCGCAGCCCGGTTTGCTTTTTGTCTTCTCCGGCCTTCAGGAGGTGTATGGGGACCCCGGTCAGGTGATCCCCGAAGGAACACCAGTGGGCCTGATGCCCGGTCAAACACCAGAAATCGGCGCGATTTTGTCAACAAGCGGTGATGGCACTGGAACTGATCGTCCAGAAACGCTCTATATAGAGGTAAGAGAGAACAATAGCCCCGTGGATCCGGAATCATGGTTCCGGACAGACAAGGATGGATAGACGAGTATGAAGAGATTTGTGATGGCCGGTCTGGCCGGCACCGTGGCAGGGATTATTGCGACCACCCAGATCGCTGGGCCACTGCTGGCGCAAGAGGCCGAAAACAAGGCCGGAGTCTATGAACAACTTGACCTGTTCGGAGACATCTTCGAACGGATCCGCGCCCAGTATGTTGAGGAAGTCGCCCCCGAAGAACTGATCGAGGCTGCGATCGACGGCATGTTGACGTCGCTGGATCCGCATTCAAGCTATCTTTCCCCGGACGACGCTGAGCAGATGCGCGTGCAGACGCGCGGTGAATTCGGTGGGCTGGGCATCGAGGTCACCCAAGAGGATGGGTTCGTCAAAGTCGTCTCGCCAATTGACGGCACGCCTGCGGACGAAGCGGGCATCGAGGCCGGCGATTTCATTACCCATGTGGACGGCGAAAGCATCCTGGGCCTGACGCTGGACAAGGCCGTCGACCTGATGCGCGGCCCGGTCGGTTCGGAAATCGTGATCACCGTCGTGCGGGAAGGCGAACCCGACCCATTCGATGTGACCATCATCCGCGACACGATCAAACTGACCGCCGTTCGCGCCCGCACCGAAGGCACCAGCGTGGTGCTTCGTGTGACCACCTTCAACGATCAGACCTTCCCGAACCTGAAAGAGGGGATGGAAAAGCAGATCGCCGAAGCTGGCGGCATCGACAAGGTGAACGGCTTTGTTCTGGACCTGCGCAACAACCCCGGCGGGCTGTTGACCCAAGCCATCAAGGTATCGGACGCATTCCTGAACGAGGGCGAGATCGTCTCGACCCGTGGGCGCAATCCCGAAGATGGTGAACGGTTCAACGCAACCCCGGGTGATCTTGCCCAAGGCAAGCCGATCGTAGTGCTGATCAACGGCGGATCGGCCTCGGCATCCGAAATTGTTGCCGGTGCATTGAAGGATCACCACCGCGCGATCGTCGTCGGCACCAAAAGCTTCGGCAAAGGATCGGTTCAGACCGTGATGCCGCTGCGTGGCGACGGGGCGATGCGTCTGACCACCTCGCGCTACTACACCCCGTCGGGTCGGTCGATCCAGGCTTTGGGTGTCAGCCCCGACATCATCGTGGAACAGCCCCGCGTCCGCCCCGAGGCTGAAGAAGAGGAAGAAAGCAACGCCCGCACCCGGTCCGAGGCCGACCTGCGGGGCAGCCTGAACAATGACAGCTTGACTGAGGATGAAATCCGCCAGATTGAGGAAGACCGCACCAAAGCGGAAGAAACCGCCGAACTGCGCAACGAAGACTACCAGTTGGCCTATGCGATCGACATTCTCAAAGGCCTGTCCGCCTTCAATCCGACAGAGCGGGCATCGCAGTAAGCTGCGCAAACAGTGACCGAAGGGCCGCGGTTTTCCGCGGCCTTTTCTTTTGGCTCAGCTCTCGATTTTGTGCAGTTTCTTTTCGTCCAGCATCAGCGCCAGAACCAGGCCGATCGACACCGACAGCGTTGAAAAGACAAAAGCCATGTCCATCCCGCTGTCAAAAGCCATCGACAACGCGGATTTGATCTTTTCGGCCTCGGCCGCGCTGAATTTCTGCATGACAGCCTGCGCGGTCTTGGTCGTCAAAGTACCGCCATTGATGGCTTTTTGATCGGCCAGGGACATGTCGATGCCGGCCTTGGCAAGGTGTTCGCGGAAGCTGGACAGACTGACCATGTACATGATGGCCGTCGCGCAGGCGACCGAAATGGCGCCATAGACCAAGTGCACCATGAAGCTCAGACCGCCAACCAGGCCGGCGCGTTCGGGCTTAACGGCGCAAACGGCGGCGGTACCCGACGGGCCAACCGTCAGTGTCGCTCCCAACCCGATCAGAGCCATCCCCGGAAGAATATGGAAATACCCCAGCCCGGCCGGCATCACGACGACACTGGCCGCGCCTATCGTAGCGCAGAGATACCCCCAGAACAGCAGGCGCTTGGGTCCGAAATCATTGTACAAGGTGCCAGAGACGATCGACCCGACCGCCAAAAGAACGGTCAGCGGTGCAAGGCCCAGAGCGGATTCAAACACTGACCAACCAAGAACCTTTTGCATATATTGCGGAAAATACAGCAATCCCACAAAGGCCGCCGAGACGTTGAACATGTTCAGCCCCAAGGTGATGCGAAATTGCGGATTTTGCATCATCTGCGGCAGCAATAGCGGTTCTTTCACCCGTTTTTCCACGCGTGGGAACAACAGAAACAGCGACGCGCTGAGGAAAAACAGAAACATCAGCGGAACCGACAGCCAGCCCCAGTCCGACCCGACATCAAGCGCGTACAGCAGCAGCAGGACAGCAAAAGAAAGGACACCCATTCCGGCAAAGTCGATGTGCTCACCCGTCTTGTGGGTCTTGTCACGCTGCATCAGCAGGACTGCCGTGGCCATCGAGATGCACGAGAAGACGACATTCGCCAGAAAGAACAGGCGCCAATCCCCAAGATTGACGACAAACCCGCTGATCATCGGACCAAATACGTTGCCCGTCGTGACACCGGCAAGGATCAACCCCATGACCATCGCACGGTGTTCCTCACGGGATACCCTCGTTGCCCCGAAGGCCAGCGTGCACGGCCACACGCATCCCGCGCCGATACCTTGAAGCGCGCGTGCGCCGATCAGGAAATCAAGGCTGGGAGATACGAAACACATGACCGAGGCGAAAAGAAACAGCGACAATCCGATGATCATGATCTTGCGATGACCGTACATATCGCCCAGCCGGCCGCCTGCGACCATCGTCATGGCGAAGAACAGCGCGTAGATGTTCAACACCCACTGAGTACTCGTGATATCGGCATCAAACGAGTTTTCGATCGCCGGAACCAGCATCAGCGCACCGGTAAAGTCTATGCCGATGCCAAACGCCGTTACCATCAGCGCTATGACCTTGATAATGCTGTCACGTTCCATTCGGCCCCCTGAGTTTCCTTGGCGGCTCAATCATGCATGAATTCAGCAAAAAAGATAGGAATGCGTCCAAGCAGGTTTCGATTACGTAGATCCTGCAGGCTTTTGGCCGATCAACCCTGACCAGCGCTCAACCGACGCACCACGCGCTTCAGAAGATCAAGTTCGGCGCGCAGCAGGTCCATCTCGGCTCGGATATCGCCTACGGCCGGCGCGCCCGCGATTACGGTGATGTCGCCCACTTTTTCCTGTGAAGCGCTGTCGAGGATAATCACACTGTGGACACCTTCGGACAACAGGACCGTTGGTACGGGAACCCGAACATGCCAGCCACCTTCGGCCTCGGAAACCTCGATACCTTGCAGGACCTGATCCCGGTACCGGGCTTCAAGTTGGGGTGCGGTACTTCCTGAAAAGTGGCCTTCCCATACGCCGTCTTCGAACCGGATCGGGACGAGTTTTGTTTCCACCATGGCCTTTCCTTTCACAAGTCAGCGCGATGATGGCGGCACAGGGTCAAATCCCGCAGCACCACACGGTTCATACCAGGATCCTGGATGATAAGGTCCAGCCACATCTTCTCGATGCGACGTTCGTTCAAGGACAGATGCGCAAGATCAAAATCGATGTCGGATGTCGCATCTTTCGGTTCCAGCTTTCGCAGCACCTGCTCGGTATTCGGTCCATTCTGGATATTCAGCCTGGCAAAGACCTCGGCCGGGCGTTCACTGTCGACCGTCACATGGGTCCGGACCAGGTGTTGCCGCGTCAGACCCTCGGCGGCGCTGCCCGGAAGTTCGACAGACACGGAGAGGAACGAGCCTTGAAAGCTGAATACGTCGATCGCCAGGCTGAAAGGCGCCAGGTCCTTTTCCCCGCTGTTGCGCATTTGCCGGACTGCAATCTCGGCCAGCGGACAGTCATGGAAAAGCGCCACGCTGTCATCAAGTTGCGCCTTGCGAGACAATGATACCAGGCCCGTAACGGGCAGGGGGCTGCCCCACAAATCCGGGCGCCAGGCCCAATCCGTGCCAAGCGGTCTGGGGAAATTCTGGGTGCCGATATGCGGGCGGGTCAGGCGCCCGTCCGCAATCTGAATCAGCCGATCAAGTTGGGCGCGAAGCACTCGCGCCTGATCACGCTGCTGGCGAAGCAGGGGCAGGTCTTCGTGCGGCGCGTTCTGCGCCGTCCGTTTCCAGTGCCCAACTGCCTTGCGGCTGAAATACCGATCCAGAAGTCTGCTCATGTGCCCAGTGCTTGAAACTGCACCTCTTTAGTCGGATTCCGCGGGCGGAATAAACCCGCCTTCGACAGATAGCACTGCAAAATTTCCGAATTGTGAACGACGCCGGTCGTGCCGGCCGGATTTTTGCAAGATCACGCCGGGGCACGTTCTTGAAATAGCACGGGGCAAAGCTTACCGTCAGTCACCCGGTCGCCGTGGATCCTCCGCAACGGGCCGCAGTCCAAAAAACAAGACGAGGCCGGGGCATGGAACCCACCCTATTCGCGTTCATCTGGAAACATTCCAAGAAACAGCAGTTCATTCTTCTGCTGTTGACCGTACTTTCGTTTCCGTTTCTCTATGCCTCGCTTGAATTGCCCAAGCAGATCATCAACGACGCCATCGGCGCGACCGGAAACACGGTAACGCTGTTCGGCACGAAGGTGACCCAGGTCCAATACCTGCTGATCCTGTGTTTTGCGTTCTTGGGAACCGTCCTGGCTGGCGGCCTCATGAAGATGCGCATCAACACCATGAAGGGGATCCTGGCCGAACGCATGTTGCGTCGGCTCAGATTCACCCTGATCAGCCGGATGCTGCGCTTCCCCAAACCGTATTTCTCGACCACAAGCCAGGGCGAGCTGGTGTCGATGATATCGTCCGAAGCGGAACCGATGGGTGGACTGATGGGCGACGCGATCGCCCAGCCGGTTTTTCAGTTCGGTCAGATGATGACGATTGTCACTTTCTTGTTCATGCAGAGCGTCTGGTTCGGGCTGGCCTCGATCGCGCTGATCCCGCTGCAAGCCTGGCTGATCCCGCGCCTGCAGCGTCAGATCAACCTTTTGAACAAGGACCGTATTCAGGAGATCCGTCACCTGAGCACCGAGATCGGCGAAACCGCCGCCGGTATCAGCGACCTGCGCGCGAACGGTGGTTGGCGCTATCGGCTGGCGCAGTTCAGTCATCGTCTGGGAACCTTGTTCGATATCCGGGTCCGGATCTACAACAAGAAATTCTTCATGAAGTTCCTCAACAACCTGATCACGCAGATGACGCCGTTCCTGTTCTATTCGGTCGGTGGCTATCTCGCTATCACGGGCGAAGTGACAGTCGGTGCGCTGGTTGCGGCGCTGGGGGCGTACAAGGACCTCAGTGGCCCTTGGCGCGATCTGCTGACCTATTACAATCAGGTTCAGGACATGTCGTTGCGCTGGCAGGTCGTCACCGAACGGTTTGCACCCGAGAACATGATCCCCGAAGAACTGTTCTATGGCGAACCGGAGAGCATCCCGCACCTGCAAGGCGACATCGAATTGCGCAATGTCACGGTGCGTGACGAAGACGGCAAGTTGATCCTTGAAGACATCGACCTGACGATCCCAAAGGGCGCTCGGGTCGCCATCAAGGCCTCGCACGACTCGGAAAGACAGGCGCTGGCCCAGTTGCTGATCCGCGAGATCCTGCCTGTTCAGGGCGAGGTCCTTCTGTCTGGCCACAACCTTCGGGAACTCCATCAGGCGGTGATCGCCGCCCGTGTCGGCTATGCCCACTCGCGACCCTACTTGTTCAACGGCACGCTTGGTGACAACCTGCTGATGCCTTTGCGTCCCCATCCCCACCACGAGGCCGAGGCTCTGAAGGCCCCATCACGTTATCAGGTCGAAGCCGTGCGCGCCGGCAACTCACCGGACCTGCTGGAGGACGAATGGGTCGACCCACGCCTTGCCGGGCTGCAGAGCATCGACGAGATCCGCGATTGGTGGTTCGAACTGGTCGAGGCGATGGGCATCGACGAGTTCATGTTCCGGCGTACGTTACGGTCGCAATTCGATCCCGAATTGCACCCCCATCTGGCCAAGGCGATCGTGGATGCGCGCGATAAGGTTGCAGCGCGTCTCAAGGAAAAGGGCTTGGACAAATACGTTTACCGGTTCGATCCGGACCGGTTCAACCCGGCCGTACCTTTGGGGGGCAACCTTCTGTTTGCCTCACCGTCGCGCAACATCTCACCGGACATCCTTGCCGGGGACGCTCGTTTTCTTGCCATGCTAAGGGCCCATGATCTGGATAAGGATGCCAAGAGCATCGCGACGGCGGTTCTCAGCACGCTGCGCAAAACATTCGGCCGCGAAGGGACGGATCACCCGCTGTTCCTGCGCTTGGGCATGTCCAAGGACATGTACCACCGACTGCTCGACATCGACGAACGCCGCATGTCGAAAGGTGAGGCAACCCTGTCCGAACGTGAAATGGCACTGTTGCTGACGGTACCGTTCATGCTGACCGCCGAACAGATCGGCCCCAGTTTCCCCGAGGAATACAAGGAAAAGATCCTGTCGATCCGGCGCACGCAGGCCCCAAATCTGCATGCATCTTTCGACGGGCTGTTCATTCCCGTGGCACCCGAAACCTATGTTCCGCGCCTGACCGTCATGGAAAATGCCCTGTATGGCCGCGTGTCGCTGATGGCTGGGGCACATGCCGAAGAAATCGAGGATGCCGTAGCCGAAGTCCTGATCGAGGCAGGGCTGACTCGTCGATTGGCGGCTATCATCTACGATCTGCCGACCGGTCTTGGCGGGGCCAACTTGCCCACGGTTTTCCAGGAACGCGCCGCGTTTTCACGGGCAGCCATCAAGCGGCCCGACATCCTGATCCTGGACAAGGTCCTTGCCAGCCACGATTCGGAAAGCCGTCTGCGCACGCGCCTCAAGCTGCGTGAGTTGCTGCCCGACTCGGTCATGATTTTCATGGAAGATCATTTTGGCCATCCCGAAGCCTATGACATGTACGTAGAAATCAAGGACGGCCGAATCGACGGTGTATCGCGTTCCAAGGCCGAGGCGGATGACGAACAACCCGAAGACTTCAGCCGAAAACTCAAGATCATTTCGGCAACCGAACTGTTTTCGAGGCTTGACGGAAAGCACCAGCGTCTGCTGGCCTTTTCGGCGCAATGGTACGACGCCGCGGCGGGGCAGACCATATTCTCACGCGGGCAAACGCCCGACGCAGCTTATCTGTGCATCTCCGGACAGGCGAGCCTGGAATGGACGATGCCGGACGGCGAAAAGCGCAACATCTCCATCGTCGAGCCAGGCCGCCTGATCGGAGACCTGTCGATCATCACCGGCGCGCCTCGGCAACTTGACCTCGTTGCTATGACCGACTGTTCGTTCCTGCGGATCGGCGCGGAAGAGCTGCGCGCCGTGGTAGAAGGTGACGCGGCTGTTTCGATGCGCCTTCTGGAAACGGTTGCCGGGTATCTGACAACCGTCTCAGAACGACTGCTGCTGTCGAACACCCCGTTGACACCCGAAGCCGAGACCGGGGCGGGCGGTTAAGAATGCGTGACCCGCAGCCACACCCGGCCTATGCCCCGCACGAAATCCTGGTGGCGCCGACCAGGGCTTTTCCCGAACTCTGGCGGCTGCTGCTGGGGTTCGCGATCATCACGGTCGTCGTGCTGGCACTGAATCTGGTTCTCCTGGCCGCTGTAACCGCCTTTGGTTCGGCCGAACTGGTGTCCGGTTTCGAAGACGGGTCATCGGCCCTGGCGCTGCTGGTCATCCTTTCCAGTTTCGCCTTTGCCACATTAGGCGTCGGATTGGCCGTACGACAGGTGCAGCACCGGAAACTGATCTCCGTGGTCGGGCCGCCGATTCTGACTGCACGGCAATTCTGGCGGGTTTTGCGGGCGCTGGTCGTGTTGGGCGCCTTGCTTTTTGTTCTGCCGCCATACGATATGGGACCGCCGTTGGAGCCAAACCTGCCGGTTTTCAGGTGGCTGCTGCTGTTGCCGCTGGCGCTAGTGGCTGTCCTTATACAGGTCAGCGCCGAAGAGATTCTATTCCGCGGGTTCCTGCAACAATCGCTGGCCGCGCGGTTCAGGGCCCCGTGGATTTGGATGGGTGTACCCTCCCTGATTTTTGCAGCCGGGCACTACGCACCACTTGCGGCCGGTGACAATGCGATCCTGATCGCAGGTTGGGCCTTTGTCTTTGGCCTGCTTAGTGCCGACATCACCGCCAGAGCAGGAACGCTGGGACCCGCAATCGCCATGCATTTTGCCAACAATGTAACGGCTCTGCTGATCGTATCGTTGCCTGACGGCCTGGGTGGGCTGGCCCTCTATCATCTTCCGTTCGAAACATCGGACACCGGTATCCTGCGCCAGTGGCTTGTCGTGGATTTCGCGGTGATGATCGTCAGCTGGCTGGTTGCGCGACTTGCGCTCAGGCGCTGATTGCATTTCCTTCCGTAGCGTCTTATTTGACTGCAACCCGCATCAGCAAGGTTCCGACATGAACTGGATCACAAACTACGTCCGCCCCCGGATCAACTCGATCTTCTCCCGCCGTGAGGTGCCCGAGAATCTCTGGCACAAATGCGACGAGTGCGGAACGATGCTGTTCCACCGTGAACTGGCGGACAACCAGAACGTTTGTACCCAGTGCGGACACCACATGCTGATCACCCCGCGCGAGCGGTTCAAGCACCTGTTCGACGGCGGTATTTTCACCGAAGTCGCAGTGCCCGCGCCCAAGGAAGACCCGCTGCAGTTCCGCGATCAGAAGAAATACCCCGACCGCATGAAGGCAGCGCAGAAAAAGACCGGCGAGAAAGAAGCGATGCTGGTTGCCACCGGCGAGATCGGCCGCACGCCGATCGTGGCCGCGGCGCAGGATTTCTCGTTCATGGGCGGTTCGATGGGTATGTATGTGGGCAACGCCATCATCGCCGCCGCACAAGAGGCGGTAAAGCTCAAGCGCCCGTTGATCCTGTTCTCCGCCGCCGGCGGCGCCCGGATGCAAGAAGGCATCCTCAGCCTGATGCAGATGCCGCGCACTACCGTCGCGGTGGAGATGCTGAAAGAGGCGGGCCTGCCCTATATCGTCGTTCTGACCCATCCCACTACCGGCGGTGTGACGGCGTCCTATGCGATGCTGGGCGACGTGCATATTGCCGAGCCGAACGCGCTGATCTGTTTCGCCGGCCCCCGCGTGATCGAGCAGACGATCCGTGAGAAACTGCCCGACGGCTTCCAGCGCGCCGAATACCTGCTGGATCACGGCATGCTGGACCGCGTCACCAAACGGACCGAGTTGCGGGACGAGCTGATCACCATCACCCGGATGCTGATGGGTCTGCCCCCGGCGGTCAAAGGCGATCTGCCCGCCCCGAAAGGGGGCGAAGCCGAACAGCCTGACGCGCAGGCCCAGCCTGCCGAAGACCAGCCCAAGAAATGACCGCGCCTACATCCGACATCATCCTTGATCGGATGATGGCGCTGCACCCCAAGATCATCGACCTGACCTTGGACCGTGTCTGGCGTCTGCTCGAAGCTTTGGGTAATCCGCAGGACAAGCTGCCGCCGGTGATCCACATCGCCGGCACCAACGGCAAGGGCTCGACCCAGGCGATGATCCGTGCCGGGCTGGAAGGGGCCGGGCTGACGGCCCATGCATACACCTCGCCGCATCTGGCACGCTTTCACGAGCGCATCCGCCTGGCGGGCAAGCTGATCTCTGAACCCGACCTGACCGCCGTTCTGGATGAGTGCTACACCGCCAATGGCGGCGAGAACATCACCTATTTCGAGATCACCACCTGCGCGGCCCTGCTGGCCTTTTCCCGCGTGCCCGCCGACTACACGCTGCTCGAGGTGGGGCTTGGTGGGCGGCTCGACGCCACCAACGTGATCGTAAAGCCCGCGGTCACGGTCATCACCCCGGTCTCGATCGACCATGAACAGTTCCTGGGCAACACGCTGGCCAAGATCGCCGCCGAAAAGGCCGGCATCATCAAGCGCGGCGTGCCCTGCATCGTCGGCCCGCAGCCGGAAGAGGCGATGGAGGTCATCGAGGCCACCGCCGCCCGCCTCGGCGCACCCTTGCTGGCCCACGGACAGCACTGGCACGTCCACGAGGAACATGGCCGCCTGATCTATCAGGACGAAACCGGGCTGCGCGATCTGCCGCTGCCAAACCTGCTGGGCGCCCACCAGATCCAGAACGCCGGCGCCGCACTGGCGGTCCTGCGCCATCTCAACCTGGGCGATGCCGCCTATGAGGCCGCAGTCACCCGCGCCGAATGGCCCGCCCGGATGCAGCGCCTGAAGACCGGCCCGCTCGTCGAACAGGCGCCCCAGGCCGAACTCTGGCTGGACGGCGGCCACAACGCCGCCGCCGGCGTCGCGTTGGCGGACGTCTTGGCCAAGCTGCCCCCGCGACCCACACACCTGATTTGCGGCATGCTCAACACCAAGGACGTAACCGGCTACCTCTCCCCACTGGCCCAGAAAGCTGCCAGCCTGACCGCCGTTTCCATACCGGGCGAGACCAACACGCTGAGCGCCGAAGAAACCGCCGCCGCCGCCAAATCGGTGAACCTGCCCGCGACGACCGCCAGCAGTGTGTCCCAAGCCCTCGACACCATCATCAAAGCCGACCCACAGGCGCGCGTGCTGATCTGCGGCTCGCTCTACCTCGCGGGCAACATCCTGCGCGAAAACGGCTGACCATTCATTGAGTCACAGCTACGCTGGAGGCAACGCTCGCTATTGTCCCCAGTCCTGTGCCTGCATCTCCCGCAGGCGCGAGGCTGTGCGCTCGAACTCGAAAACACCTTCCCCCTCGACATACAGCATCTCAGGCTCGGCGGCCGCTGAACAGATCAACCTCACCTTCGCCTCATACAGCGCATCGATCAACGTGACGAACCGCTTCGCCTCGTTGAAGTTGTTGCGCGACAGGCGCGGTATGTCCTCGAGCACCAGCACTTTTACCGCATCAGCAATGGCCAGATAGTCCCCCGGCCCCAGCATCCGGCCGCACAGATCGTAGAACGAGGCCCGTGCCACACCATTGCGAAACGCGGGCAACACCACCTCGCGTCCCTTGACGTGCAGGGTCAGGGGTTCGGCCGGCCCACCGGACAGGTCGGCCCACACGGCCCGGATCTTCTCCCGCGCCTCAGGTCCGATGGGCGTGAAATAGACCGGCGAGCCCTCGAGCCGGTTTTGCCGGTAATCCGTGGGCGACGTCAGTTCCCACACTTCGAGCTGCTGCTTGATGTGGTGGATGAAGGGCAGGAACAGCTGCCGGTTCAGGCCATCCTTGTACAGGTCGTCGGGATGACGGTTCGAGGTGGTCACAACGACGACGCCCCCCGCATGAAGCAGGTCGAACAGCCGCCCGACGATCATCGCGTCGGTGATGTCGGTGATCTGCATCTCGTCAAAGGCCAGCAGGCGCACGGATTTAACGACCGAGGCCGCCACCGGCGCCAGTGCATCCTGCACGCCGGTTTCGCGCGCCTGATGCATGCCGGCGTGGATTTCCTGCATGAAGGCATGGAAATGGACGCGCCGGGCCGGAACTTCGCCCAGCGTTTCGACGAACATGTCCATCAACATGGACTTGCCGCGCCCCACGCCGCCCCACAGGTACAAGCCCTTGGGCGGCGGCGGCGCCTTGCGGAACAGCCCGCGTTTCACCGGCGCGGCCAGAGCCGCCCGGATACGCTCGAACTGGGGCAGAACGGCCTCTTGCGCGTCGTCGCGGTTCAGGGTGCCATCGGCAACGCGGGCCTCGTACAACGAGATCATGTCGGTCATGGCCCGAGCCATAGCGCCCGCCCGCGCCGTTGAAAAGAAGGCATCCTCCGGCACGCATCAATTTTGGTTAATCGTGACCGCAAAACTCCTGAATTGACGAGCGGGCCCAAGCGGATACTGTCGGCGGGCTGAAATCGGAGGCCACATGACCCCAACCGCCCGTCTGCTCAACCCGGTGCTGATCGTCGGATGCGTGATCATCACGGTCAGCTTCGCCGTGCGCGCCTCGTTCGGAGTGTTCCAGATTCCGATCGCCGAGGAGTTCGGCTGGCTGCGCACCGATTTTTCGCTGGCCATCGCGATCCAGAACCTGGCCTGGGGCATCGGCCAGCCGATCTTTGCCGCCATCGCCGAAAAGATGGGCGACCGGCGGGCGATCATTCTTGGTGCGCTGACCTATGCGGCGGGGATGGTTCTGTCGGCTTGGTCCGTCACGCCCTTCGGGCATCAGCTTTATGCGTGGCTGGTGGGCTTTGGTATCGCGGGCACGGGCTTTGGCGTCGTGCTGGCGGTGGTCGGGCGGGCCTCAACGGATCAGAACCGCTCGATGTCACTGGCGATCGTGACAGCGGCGGGCAGCTTCGGGCAAGTGATCGGTGCGCCAACGGCTGAATGGATGCTGACTTTCCTGCCGTGGCAGCAGGTGTTCATCATCTTCGCCATTGCCATTCTGGCCCTTGTGCTGACGCTGCCTTTCATGCGCGCGCCCGCGCAGGTCAGCAAGGCCGAATTGGAAGAAAGCATGGGCCAGATCCTGGGCCGCGCCTTCCGCGACCCGTCCTATGCGCTGATATTCTTGGGTTTTTTCAGCTGCGGCTATCAACTGGGCTTCGTCACCGCGCATTTCCCGGCCTTCGTGACCGAGATGTGCGGCCCGATCCAACCCGGCGGTGTCCTGCATGCGATGGGCATCACCACAACGTCTGCCTTGGGTGCCCTGGCGATCTCGTTGATCGGGCTCGCCAATATCGGAGGCACCCTTCTGGCCGGATGGGCGGGCAATCACTTCCCCAAGAAATACCTTCTGGCAGCAGTCTACACCGGGCGCACGATCGCGGCCGCGGCGTTCATCCTGTTTCCCATCACGCCTTTGACCGTGATCCTGTTCTCGCTGGTCATGGGGTCACTGTGGCTGGCGACGATCCCGTTGACCTCGGGCCTCGTCGCGCATCTTTACGGCCTGCGCTACATGGGCACGCTGTATGGCATCATCTTCTTCAGCCATCAGGTCGGCAGTTTCCTGGGCATCTGGCTGGGCGGCCGCATGTATGACCTTTATGGCGATTACACAGTTGTCTGGTGGATCGGCGTGGCCATCGGCGCCTTCAGCGCGATCGTGCACCTCCCAATCCGCGAGAATCGCCCCGTGCAGCCCGCTGCCGCCTAGGATCAGGCGGCCTCGTCCGGGGAGAGCAGACCTTCGGCCACCAGCCTTTCGGCCCAGCCCTGCGGGCCGTCGAAATGGTGGGTCTGCCATCCACGCGCACGGGCGGTTTCGATGTTGTCGATCCGGTCGTCAGTGAACAGCAGCTTCTCGGGTGGCAGACCGCAATCCTGTTCGACCATCTGGTAGATCGGCTCATGCGGTTTCACCATCTTCATCCGCCCCGAGACATAATGCCGGTCGAACTCGTTCAGGAACGGATAGGCGGTTGTGGCATAGTCGAAATTTTGCACCCCGAAATTGGTCAGCGCAAAGACCGGCACACCCTTGGCCCGAAGCGCGCGCTGCAGCCGGACCGAATGCGGAATCTCCGGCGCGGCCAGTTCGATCCAATTGTCGTGCCACATGCGGATCTCATTGCGCCATTCGGGGTATTTCTCGGCCCAGGCATAGATCGTGTCGGTGAAGTGATGCCCCTGATCGACCAAGTCATTCATGCCGTGCAGGTCGACGGTCGAGAACATCTCGCGGCGCCGGTCCTCGCCGATCACGTGGTCATAATACCGCTCGGGCTGCCATTCGATCAGAACGTTGCCGATGTCAAAAACGACCGCTTCTACGGGCATGGGGGTTCCTGTTCTCTTGTGTTGCGTTCGGGGCTGACTGAACCAACCCGCCGGGCGGGATGCAAGGCCAATCTCAGCCGCGCAAGGCGGCGCGCATCTCGCGCTCGAGCGCGTCCAGAAACCGCGATCGGTCGGCCTTGGAAAACGGTTTGCCACCGCCCCCGGCACCCAGCGGATTGGCGGCGCGCAGATCCGCCATCAGATCGCGCATCGCAAGTTGCTGGCCGATATTTGCGGCGGTGAAGGCTTCACCGTTGGAACGCAACACGCGCGCGCCGGCCTCGACGCATTTGGCGGCCAACGGGATGTCCGAGGTGATGACGATGTCGCCCGAGCCACACCGCTCGGCGATCCACTTGTCGGCCTCGTCCGCGCCTTGCGCTACGGTCACGATCTGAACCAGCGGGTTGGCCGAGGGGCGCAGCCCGCCATTTGCGACCACGACCATCGGCACCTTGTGCCGCGTGGCGACGCGTTCGGCCTCGGCCTTGACCGGGCAGGCGTCGCCATCGACATACAGGGTCGTCACGCCTGCTTGGCCTTCTTGGGCGCCAATTTTGCTGGCTCGGGCGCTTCGGACTTGCGCACCTTGAACTCGTCCGGGATCGGCATCCGGTTGAAGGCGTCGAGCCCGGCTATCTTGTAGGCCTCTGCCAGGGTCGGATAGTTGAAGGTGTTCTGCACGAAATAGTCCACCGTGCCCTTCAGGTTCAGCACCGCCTGGGCGATGTGGATCAGCTCGGTCGCGCCTTCGCCGACGATCTGCACGCCCAGCACCCGGCGGGTTTTAAGCGAGAACAGCATCTTCAGCATCCCGTGCTCGAGCCCCATGATATGCCCGCGAGAGGTCTCGCGGAACCGGGCCACGCCCACCTCGTAGGGAATGCCACGTTCCTGCAGCTCTTCCTCGGACATGCCGCAGGTCGAGATTTCGGGCACCGAGTAGATGCCATAAGGGAACCAAGGGCTTTCGGGCAGGGTGGGGGTCTCGAGCGCGTGGCAGGCGGCCACGCGGCCCTGCTGCATCGAGGTCGAGGCCAGCGAGGGATGCCCGATCACGTCGCCGGTGGCATAGATATGCGGTACCGAGGTCTGATAGGTCTTGCGGTCCACCGAAATGCGGTTGCGGTGGTCGGTTTCGATCCCAACCGCACCCAGATTCAGCGCCGAGGTGTTGCCCATGCGGCCCGCCGCGAACAGCAGCATCTCGGCCCGGACATGGCGGCCGTTTGACATGGTGATCTCGACATGCTTGCCGGCATCCTCGATCTTTTCCACGGCCGAGCCCAGGCGCAGGTCCACTCCGTTTTCGCGGATCTGGTGGGTGAATTCCTGGATCAGGGTCTTGTCGATGAAATCCAGAAAGGTCTCGCGCGGCTCAATCAGCGTCACCCGCACATCCAGCGCCGAGAACATCGTGGCATACTCGACCCCGATCACACCCGCGCCGATCACGCAGAGCGAGCGCGGGATCTCGGCCATTTCCAGGAACTCGTCCCCGTCGACGATGGTCTTGCCGTTGAACGGCACGTAATCGGGGCGATAGGTTTTGGTCCCGGTCGAGATCAGGAATTTCGCGGCCGTCAGGCGGGTGGTGTCGCCCGCATCGGCGGTGACCTCGATCTCGTGCGGGCCGACAAAGCGGGCTACGCCGTCCATGGTTTCAACGTGGTTACGGTTGAACTGGTGTTCCAGAACGTCAACCTCGTAATCCAGCGTCATGTGCAGCCGGGCCTTGAGGTCCTCGGCGCGGATCTGATCCTTGACCCGGTACGAACGGCCGTAAAAGCTGCGCTCGCGCCAGCCCGACAGGTTCAGCACCGTTTCGCGGAGTGTCTTCGACGGGATCGTGCCCGTGTGCACCGATACGCCGCCCAACCGGTCACGGCGGTCAACCACCAGAACCTTGCGTTTCAGCTTGCCCGCCTGAATCGCCGCCGCGCGGCCCGATGGGCCCGAGCCGATGATGATCAGGTCATAGTCGTATTTGCTCATCCCTCAGTCTCCGTACAGGGCTTCGGCGTGGAAGGTGACGTGGTCCTCCATGAAGGTGGACACGAAGAAGTAGGAATGGTCATAGCCGGGCTGCAACCGGTTCGTGGCCTGCTGGCGGCGTTCGGCGATGGCCTGGGCCAGAGCCTCGGGGCGCAGCAGGTCGATGAACTGGTCGTTGGTGCCGGTGTCGATCAGGATCGGGCCGTCAAAGCCCTTTTCCTTCATCATCAGCGTCGCATCATGTTTGGCCCAGGCGGCCGGGTCGTCGCCCAGGTAGGCGCCCAGTTGCTTGCGGCCCCAGTCGCTGGCCGTGGGGTTCGAGATCGGCGCAAAGGCCGAGACCGAACGGAACCTGCCCGGCAGGTTCATCGCCAGCGTCAGCGCGCCGTGGCCGCCCATCGAATGGCCGGTGATGGCCTGCCGGTCGCCGTCGATGGCGAAGTTTTCGACCAGCAGCGCGGGCAGTTCGTCAGCCACATAGTCCCACATGTTGAAATGCGGCGCCCACGGTGATTGCGTGGCGTTGACGTAGAACCCGGCGCCCTGGCCCAGGTCGTAATCCTCATGATCGGCGACCCCTTCGCCACGCGGCGAGGTGTCAGGAAACACCAGCGCGATGCCCTGTTCGGCGGCCCAGCCCTGCGCGCCCGCCTTGACCATCGCGTTTTCATGAGTGCAGGTCAGGCCCGACAGATACCACAGGACCGGAACCGGGCCGTCCTTGGCCTCGGCCGGCAGGAACAGGCCAAAGGTCATGTCGCACTGGCACGCCGCCGAGGCGTGGCGGTAAACGCCCTGCGCGCCACCGAAACAGGCGTTTTCGGAAAGGGTTTCCATCTGGCATCATCCTTACGTTGGGTTCGTGCCATGGCTAACGGGCGAAGGCCCCGGCGTAAAGTCCGGGCACCAATGTTCGCACGCATTTTGAAGTCGCCGCGTCAGAATGCGGCAACCCACGCGATGACCACCGGCACGGTCAGAATGCTGACAATGGTCGACAGCAGAATGGCGGCAGATGCCCGGTGCGGCGCCACCCCATAGTGGGCCGCCAGCATATAGACATTGCCGGCCACTGGCAGGGCGGCGGCGGAGATCGCTACCGCCGCGGCAAAAGGATCAGTCGGCAGCAGCCACAGTAGCACCACTGCCACACAGGCCGGATGCAAGGCCAGTTTGCAAAAGCTGAGCCACAGCGCGATCTGAACCCGCTCGGCTGATTTGCTGGCCAGCGAGGCGCCGATTGCGAACAGCGCCCCCGGCGTGGCGGCGCCGCCTAGAATGGTCAGAAAATCGTTCAACGGGTCAGGCACCGGCATCTGCAGGGCCGACCAGATCAACCCGGCCGAGATCGAGACGATCATGGGGTTTTTCAGCAGCCCGACTCCGATGAGCCGCAGCGTCCCAACCGTCAGCTTTCCATCCCGCCCGCCGTTGATCAGGATCACGATCAGCGAGGAAAACACCACCAGATCGACCGTCAGAACCAGCATGACCGGTCCGATTGCGGCTTCGGAAAACAGCAGGGCCAACATTGGCAGACCCAGAAAGCCCACATTTCCGATGGCGGCGCATTGCGCCTCGACCGCCGCGGTGGGGATGTCGAGCCCTCGCAGATAGGCAACCAACGTGGCCAGCGCGTATACGCCGGCGGTGCCGATCAGATAGCCCAGCATCAGCCGCGCGTTGAAGATCTCGGCAAAGGGCAGCGTGGCGGCAAAGCGGAAAAGCATCGCCGACAACGCGAAATAGAACACGAACTTGGTCAGATAGGCCGTGGCGTCTTCGGTGAAGAACCGGCTGCGCCCGGCCCAGTATCCCAGGCCGATGATCGCAAAGAAGGGCAGGGTGCGCAGAAAGATATCGACCATGCGCAGATTGGTAACATAGAATTACCACATCGCAAGCAGGCTCATCACCCGCTGCCGATCAATATCCCGGCTGCCAGCACCAGCGCTCCGCCCAAAACGACCTGAAAAGCCGCGCGGAAGAACGGAGTTTCCATATAGCGGTTCTGAATCCACGCGATCGCCCACAATTCAAAAAACACCACGATGAAGGCAATGATCGTGGCCGTCCAGAATTCCGGGATCAGATAGGGCAGGGCATGGCCCAATCCGCCGACCGTTGTCATCACGCCGGACGCCAAACCCCGCTTGACCGGTGATCCACGGCCCGACAGCTCGCCATCGTCCGATGCCGCTTCGGTGAAGCCCATGGAAATACCTGCGCCCACTGACGCTGCAAGGCCCACAAGAAAGGTCGTCCAAGGGTCGTGCGTGGCAAAGGCCGTCGCGAAGATCGGCGCCAAGGTCGACACCGACCCGTCCATCAGCCCGGCCAATCCCGGCTGGACCCAGGTCAAGATGAATTGCCGGTGCGAAATCACCTTTTCAGCTTCTTTTTCATCGTGATCCAGGTGGGCTTCTTCCAATTCGGCAGCCGCGGCTTGATGCCCTGCTTCGGCCGCAGCCAGGTCGCCCAAAAGTTTGCGTGTTGCTGCATCGGTCGTACGACCAGCAGCCGCCAGATAGAAGCGCTCCGCATCGCGCTCCATCATCTCGGCTTCTTCGCGGATTCGCTCGATTCCGAGATTCTCGACCAGCCAGATCGGACGGCGGGCGTAGTAACCGGCGACATGCTCGCGCCGGATCAGAGGGATCACCGGGCCGAACCGATCCTCGTGCAGAGCGATCAGGCGACGGCGGTGCTCGTCTTCCTCGGCAGCCATGCCATCGAAGATTTTGGCCGTCGCCGGATAGTCGGCGCGCAGCATTTCGGCATATGACCTATAGATCCGTGCGTCGTCTTCCTCGGACGAAATCGCAAGCGCGATGACTTCCTGCTCGGTCAGATCTCTGAAGTGTTTGCGCTGAGTGAAAAACCGCATTGCCACCCTCGTTTTAGAATTATTCTAATCTACGCCGCGTAACGGAACTTTCAAGCCGAATTGAAAACCGTTGAAACTGAACTGACTGGTTTATAGATTTGACGCAGCACTCAGCCAAGGAGACACCATGACCCAAGCCGCAACCATCGTGCGTACCGGACGGAAATTCGACCAGGTTCTGAACGGCGCCCGAGAGGTTTTCATGGCGGATGGGTTCGAAGGCGCCAGCGTCGATGACATCGCGCGCGCGGCGGGTGTGTCGAAGGCAACGCTCTACAGCTATTTCCCGGACAAACGACTTCTGTTTTCCGAGGTGGCGCAGACCGAGTGCTGCCGCATGGCGGAAAACGTGTTGTCCATGATCGACGAAACCAAGCCAGTGCGCGAGGCGTTGATGATCACCGCCACGCATCTGACCCGGTTTCTGGTTTCGGATTTTGCGCAGCAGGTGTTCCGCATCTGCGTGGCCGAGCGTGACAGGTTCCCGGAACTGGGCAAAGCGTTCTACGAAGCCGGCCCCGCCAACGGTCAGCGCCAGATGGCCGAGTATCTGGAAAAAGCCGTGGCCAAAGGTGAGCTGGCGATTGACGACGTGCATTTTGCCGCCGAACAGTTCTCGGAATTGTGCAAGGTGCGCCTGTGGACGCTGGCGGCTTTGGGGATCCAAACCCGGTTCTCGGACGAGGAAATCGACGAAGTGGCCACCAACGCCGTTGACATGTTCATGGCGCGTTATAGCACTTGACGGACCGGCTCAGCCCGAAAGTCCAACCAGCGCCACGCCCCCCGCCATCAGGATGGCGGCCCCCAGCCTGCGCACCCAATAGCCTTCGTGCAGGAAGACGAACCCGATCAGGGCCGCAAAAATCACTGAGGTTTCCCGCAACGCCGAGACCGCCCCCAGCGGCGCGAAATTCTTGGCATAGAGCACCAGCCCATAAGCCAGCATCGACACGAAACCGCCCAGGATGCCGATCGCCCAGGTGCGCGCCGGAAGCTGTGTTAGAACCTGCCGCCGTCGCAGGCCCACGAATCCAGCAATGAACAGGTGCAGAAACGCCCCCCAAGCCCAGTAGCTTAGCGTGTTTCCAGACAGCCGCACCCCGATGCCGTCTACAACCGAATAGACCGAGATGCAAAGTCCGGTTCCCACCGCAAACCCCAGCGCCGCGCCGCCGACGCCTTGCCGGAGCGAGCTCCAACTGCTGAGTTGGATGCCGAACGCGATAAGGCCGATGCCGATCCAGGCTTGCAGGGGCAGAACCTCATCCAGCAACAGATAGGCCCAAAGCGCCACCAACGCCGGAACGATGCCTCGGGCGATCGGGTAGACCACGCTGAGGTCTCCATGCTGATAGGCTTTGCCCAGCATGAAGTAATATCCGAAATGCACCACGGTGGACAAAAGAATGTAGACAAAACTTTCACCCCCCGGAAAGGGCAGGACAAGGATCATGACGCTGGCCGGGATCACATGCCCGAAGGCCACAAGGCCCAGCGTGGTCGTCCGGTCGCCCGCGGTTTTGACGATGGCGTTCCAGACGGCGTGCAGGATGGCAGCCGACAGAATGATCGCGACGACGAATGGGCTCACCGGCGGTCCTCAGGTGATGGGGCGGCCCCAAGAAGGATCGGCCCGGCTGCAACTTTCTCGCACCGGGCTATCGCAAGGACAGCGTCGGTGGTCGAATCCGGTTACATCGGATTGCCTTGCAGGCGCAAGGTTCCAAATTCTGGAACCGGAAACGCCCAAAGTCGGGTTGTGGGTCTTACGCCGTTGCACGTCGTCCGGCGTCGATGCCGGCAATCTTATCCAACAGGTCGATGATTTCGCTCGTTCCGCTGCCGCTCCGCAGGTTGGCGAATACGAATGGTCGATCACCGCGCATTCGGGCCGCATCGCGCTGCATCACCGACAGGTCCGCTCCGACATGCGGAGCAAGGTCGATCTTGTTGATGATCAGGATGTCTGACCGAGTGATCGCGGGGCCACCCTTGCGGGGGATCTCTTCGCCCGCGGCCACGTCGATCACATAGATCGTCACATCCGCCAGTTCCGGGCTGAAGGTAGCCGACAGGTTGTCACCGCCGGATTCGATCAGAACGATCTCGACCTCGGGATGACGGCGCACCATCTCGGCCACGGCGGCCAGATTGATCGAGGCATCCTCTCGGATCGCCGTATGCGGGCAACCTCCGGTTTCCACGCCGATCACCCGGTCCTGCGGCAGGATCTGCATGCGCATCAGCGCCTCGGCGTCTTCCTGCGTGTAGATGTCATTGGTGATCACCCCGATCGAATGGGTGTCGCGCAGCGCGCGGGCGAGGGCGGCGGTCAGGCTGGTCTTGCCCGCACCGACCGGGCCGCCGATGCCCACCCGCAGAGGGCCGTTCATGCTGCTCATGTGCGGAAAATCCTTGGTTGTTGGGTTTCATGTTGCATGGCCGAAATCTCGGCCAGAAAGGCGGTGCCGGACAGGGCCGACAGATCGTCCTCCACTGCGGCGTGCGCCTGATGTGCGCACAAGGGGGCCATGTCTCGGACGACTCCTTGGGCAGCGGTCTGGCCCAGGGGCATCAGCCGCTGCGCGGCTGAAACAAGATTGCTGATGAACGCATGCAGATACAGTCGCGCGGTCGGCTCCACCTGCAAACCGGCGTGGCGCGCCGCGCAGCCGACAGCGACGGGATAGGCCAGATCCGTCAGTTCGATGCCCCAGACTGCAGCCGTCACACCGCAGAAGGCCGCGCCCTGTTGCGCGGTCTCGAATCTGCGCTCGAAGGGGCCGGCGAAGGCGCGGGCCATATCGTCAAGTTCGGCCACGGCCAACTCGGATTTAGCCCGCCAAGCGGCGGTCAGAAACAGGGCATCCGACCATCCGGCACCGTGTTCCAGCACGTCCTGCAGCCAGTCCCGCAGGCTGGCCGCATCGTGCACCGCGCCCGATTGGACCAAGCGTTCCAGCCCATGCGAATAGGCAAACGCCCCGACCGGGTAGGCGGGTGACAGCCATTGCGTCAGCGTCAGCACATCAAGGTCAGTGGCTGTGGCCATGGGTCCGTCCGTGCCCATAGGCGCCGCCTTCGGGGCTGAAGGGTGCGCGGATGTCTTGCACCGTCGCACCAAGTTTCAGCAGCATGTCGCGGATCACATGGTCGCGGCGGATCACCAGCCGGTCGGGCTCGATCTGGCAAGGGGTGTGGCGGTTGCCGATATGCCAGGCCAGCCGGGTCAGATCGGGGCCGGTGACGGCGAACAGGCCCTCTTCGGCGGCAACCACCTCGATCAGGCGGCCATCGGCCAGTTCGAACGCATCCCCCCCGTCCAGCGAGGTCGTCTGCGACAGATCCACCAGGAACTCTTCATTCTGTGCGGTGCGCAGCATCCGGCGGCGCAGAAAGCGGTCTTCGTAGTTCAGCGTCACGGTGCCATGGGTTTCGTCCCACTGACCGTTGCGGCGGATTTTCTGTGATGTGGCAAGCATCGGAGGTATCCCTTTTCAAAACAGGAAATAGCGTTGCGCCATGGGCAGGGTTTCGGCGGGCTGGCAGGTCAGCAATTCGCCGTCGGCGCGCACCTCGTAGGTTTCGGGGTTCACCTCGATCTCGGGCAGGGCATCGTTCAGCCGCAGATCACGCTTGCCGATTGCGCGTGTGTTGCGCACGGCGACAGTCTGCTTGGCCAGGCCCAGACGCGCGGCGATGCCGTCTTCTTGCGCGGCTTCCGACACGAAGGTCACCGCGCCCTGTTCGACCGAGCGGCCATAGGCCCCCCACATCGGCCGGGAATAGACCGGCTGAGGCGTGGGGATCGAGGCGTTCGGATCGCCCATCTGCGCACAGGCGATGGTGCCGCCCAACAGCACCATCTCGGGCTTCACGCCGAAAAAGGCGGGGTTCCACAGCACCAGATCGGCGCGTTTGCCCTCTTCGATGCTGCCGATATGGGTGCCGAGCCCGTGCGCGATGGCCGGGTTGATCGTGTATTTCGCGATATAGCGGCGCACGCGGAAATTGTCGTTTTCGCCCATCTCTTCAGGCAGGCGCCCGCGTTGTTTTTTCATCTTGTCGGCGGTCTGCCATGTGCGGATCAGCACCTCGCCCACGCGGCCCATCGCCTGGCTGTCGGAGGCGATGATGCTGAAGGCGCCCATGTCGTGCAGAATGTCCTCGGCCGCGATGGTCTCGCGCCGGATGCGGCTTTCGGCAAAGGCCACGTCCTCGGGGATGGATTTGTCGAGGTGATGGCAGACCATCAGCATGTCCAGATGCTCTTCGACCGTGTTCACGGTAAAAGGCCGGGTCGGGTTGGTCGAGGAGGGCAGCACATGCGCCTCACCGCAGATCTTAATGATGTCGGGGGCGTGGCCGCCGCCTGCGCCTTCGGTGTGGAAGGCGTGGATCGTGCGGCCTTTCATGGCGGCCACGGTGTTTTCGACGAACCCGCTTTCGTTCAGCGTGTCGGTGTGGATCATCACCTGCACGTCCATCTCGTCGGCCACCGTCAGGCAGCAATCGATGGCCGCCGGGGTGGTGCCCCAGTCCTCGTGCAGTTTCAGGGCGCAGGCCCCGGCCAGGACCTGTTCGCGCAGGGCCGCGGGCCGCGAGGCGTTGCCCTTGCCCGCAAAGGCCAAGTTCATCGGAAAGGCATCGGCCGCCTGCAGCATGCGCCCGATATGCCAGGGGCCGGGCGTGCAGGTGGTGGCCAGCGTGCCATGCGCCGGGCCGGTGCCGCCGCCCAGCATGGTGGTCAGGCCGGAATGCAGCGCATCCTCGATCTGTTGCGGGCAGATAAAATGGATGTGGCTGTCGAACCCGCCGGCGGTCAGGATGCGGCCCTCGCCGGCGATGGCCTCGGTGCCGGGACCGACTATGATATCCACGCCGGGCTGCGTGTCGGGGTTGCCCGCCTTGCCGATCCGGGCGATGCGCCCGTCCTTCAGGCCCACATCCGCCTTGTAGATGCCCGTCCAGTCGACGATCAGCGCATTGGTGATGACGGTGTCCACCGCCCCTTCAGCGCGGGTGGCCTGAGACTGGCCCATGCCGTCGCGGATCACCTTGCCGCCACCGAACTTGACCTCTTCGCCATAGATGGTCAGGTCGCGCTCGACCTCGATGATCAGGTCGGTATCGGCCAGCCGCACCTTGTCACCCGTGGTGGGGCCGTACATCGCGGCATAGTCGGATCGCTTGATCTGGGCTGGCATCAGAGGTCCCCCATGACTGCGCCGTTGAACCCGAAGACGCGCCGCGCGCCGGCGATCGGGATCAGCTGCACCTCGCGCCTTTGGCCGGGCTCGAACCGCACGGCGGTTCCCGCGGCGATGTCCAGCCGCATGCCGTGGGCGGCGGCCCGGTCGAAATCCAGCGCCGGGTTGGTTTCGGCGAAATGATAGTGCGAGCCCACCTGCACGGGCCGGTCACCGGTATTGGCCACCATCAGGGTGATCGCCGTCGCGCCCGCGTTCAGCTCGATCTCGCCGGGGGCGGTGATGACCTCTCCGGGGATCATTTGCGCGCCTTCAGCCAGATCGCGACGCCGCCGATCGCCAGCAGCAGGACCAGCACCAGCCAGGTGCCCGAGTCATGCGGGTGCAGGTGCGGCCCGTCATGCGCCAGCGCGGGGGCGGCCATCATGGCGAAGGGCAGGGAAGCCAGGTTTCTCATCGTCATCTCCTTCAGCGGATGGGGTTGTGGACGGTGACCAGCTTGGTGCCGTCGGGGAACGTCGCCTCGACCTGCACCTCGTGGATCATCTCGGGGATGCCGTCCATGCACTGATCGCGGGTGATAACCTGCGCGCCGGCCTCCATCATGTCGGCGACCGAGCGGCCGTCGCGGGCACCCTCGACCACGGCATCGGTGATCAGCGCGATGGCCTCGGGGTAGTTCAGGCGCACGCCCCGAGCCAGGCGCTTGCGCGCCACCTCGGCGGCCATGGCGATCAGCAGTTTGTCTTTTTCACGCGGCGAGAGTTGCATGTCAGATCATCCAGGGTCTTGGCAGGGAATTGCGGGTCAGCCGGTTCAGTAACGGCACAAGGGTCTGGCGCAGCGTGAAACCGTCGGGCGCCAGCAGGCGCATCAACAGCATGTCGTCACCCACAAGGCTGACGCCGCCGGTGTCGGGCAAGGCCGCGCGGATCGGGTCCAAATGCGCAGCGGCATCAGGGCGGATCAGTATCAGGCTGCTGAGCGCGCCTGCGCCGTCGCCAACGCCCGGCCGGGCCATTTCCGCCGCCAGATCACCGGTCAGACGCAGCGCGTCCAGATGGGCCAACCGGCCCGCGCGCCAGATTTCGATGCGGTCTTGGAAGTGGGCCGCAGTAATCAGCTCGCCCATTGCGGCGCGTCCGAAGATCAGCGATTCCACCAGCAGCACGCCGGCGTCGGGGGCCAGATCGACACGCAAGCGGCGATCGATCGCGCAACCATCAAACAGGATGGTCTCCTGAGGCAGCCAGTTCAACTGGCCGCCTGCCGCCACGGTCAGATCTGTCCGAATCCGGCCCGGAACTGCTCCGGACGCGCGATAGGCGCGCTCGGCCGCCTGCGTGGTCAGGGTCAGATGTGCATCTGCCTGAGCGGTGGCGGAAAGGTCAAAACTGTCTCCGCCGGTGACGCCGCCGGCGGTGTTGATCAGCACCGCTTGCATGTCCGCGCCATCACGCCGAGGAAACAGCAGCTTCAGCGACCCCTGCTGGCGCAGTCCCTGCAACTCGGTCCGGCCCGCGCGGCCAACCACGGACACATTACCCCGCCCGACAGCACGGGGAGGCGCGGCGATCGCTTGCGCGGGAGTTATTGCGGACAAAGAGGTTATTGGTGGCTCCGGGCGAGAGGACTGTCGGATGC
Organism: Ruegeria sp. CH5; assembly: GCF_056537025.1. Taxonomy (NCBI): domain Bacteria; kingdom Pseudomonadati; phylum Pseudomonadota; class Alphaproteobacteria; order Rhodobacterales; family Roseobacteraceae; genus Ruegeria; species Ruegeria sp. CH5. The sequence continues at coordinate 285,392 of NZ_JBQFQT010000004.1, forward strand.
GAAAGCACCACAGCCTTTTCCTCGAGTCAGCGCAGCCCGGCTGAGGCAATTGAGTCAGAATACTTGTCCGCCCACTTTATGGGCATTATTACCCCGATCGCCCGAAAAATAGGCATCCCACCAATGCGTGTGATGATCCGGCTCTCGACTCCAAACCAAAAGAAAAGGGCGGCCAGTTTGGCCGCCCGATCCGATGTCTGTCGCCGGTCAGAGCGTGATGCGGAAGGCCGCGAAGCCGTCGGCCCCGTCGCCTGCATCTTCCAGCGCCAACCCTTTGACGTCGCTGATGTAATCACGCGCCTTGGGGCCGGTTTCGAACAGAACGGTGGTGTCGCCCAGCGGTGCGAAGGACCAGTTGCCGTCGGCCTTGGGGTCGATCGTGCCCTGTTCGACGATATAGCGCACGATCACGTCGCGGTTGGTGTCGGGGGCCTCGAAAACGATGGTGTCGCCCATCGCGCCCGGGAACGATCCGCCGCCCGAAGCGCGGTAGTTGTTGGTGGCGATGACGAATTCCATGTCGTCGGTCACCGGGGCACCGTTGAACTGCAGGTTCACGATGCGCGCCGCATCGGGGTTGATCTCTTCGCCCTTCGGGCCAAAACGCGAGGGCTGCGCGAGGTCGATCTGATAGGTTACGCCGTCGATCACGTCGAAATTGTAGGACGGGAATTCGGGATTCAGCAGCAGCGCATCCTCGGCGCCCGGCTCGATCTGGTTGAACATCCCGGCCGAACGCTCCAGCCAGCCGCGCAATTGCGCGCCGTTCACGCGAACCGCGCGCACGGTGTTGGGATAAAGATACAGGTCGGCCACGTTCTTGATCGCCACATCGCCCACCGGCACGTCGGTATAGTATTCGGGGCCGCCCCGGCCACCGGCCTTGAACGGCGCCGCGGCCGACAGGATCGGCAGGCCCTCATGCTCGGTGCCTTTCAGCATCTCTTCGACATACCATTTCTGCGCGATCGACACGATCTGGACCGACGGATCATCGGCCACCAGCGCGAAATAGCTGTGCAGCGGGGCCGAGGTCTTGCCCACCGCGCGGCGCACATAGGCCAGCGTTTCTTCGTGATCCTGCGCGACCGAGGCCAGCACCTTGGGGTCGTCCTCGACCAGCGCGTTGATCGAGCGGTCTTCGTTGCGCTTCGAGATCGGCCGCGCCTCGGAGGTGGTGGTGACCACGCGCCATTCGTTGCCGTCGCGTTCCAGCAGCAGGTCAAGCACGCCCAGATGCGACCCCCAGAACCCGCCCATGACGGCCGGCTTGCCCATCAGCGTGCCCTTGTCCACGTCAACGCCGGCACGGTCGGCGAAGGTGGGCGAGGGGAAGACCAGGTGGTTGTGCCCGGTCACCAGCGCATCGATGCTATCGACCCCGGCCAGCGGGACCGAGGCGTTCTCCATCCCGTCCGCGTGATCGGCCGCGCCGATGCCCGAATGCGACAGGGCCAGGATCAGATCGCAGCCCTGCTCTTTCATCTCGGGCACAAAGGCTTTGGCGGTCTCGACGATGTCGCGGGCCTGCACGTTGCCTTCCAGGTGGCGGCGGTCCCAGTTCATGATCTGCGGCGGGGTGAAGCCGATGACGCCGATGCGGATCGGTTGCTTGCTGCCATCGCCCAGCTCGATCTCGCGGTCGAGGATGACATAGGGCTGCACCAACGTCTTGTCCGCGCGCGGATTGGCGCCCTGTTCCTTGGCGATATTGGCCAGCACGATCGGGAACTGCGCCCCGGCTAGCGATTTTTCCAGAAAGCTCAGACCATAGTTGAACTCGTGGTTGCCCAGCGTCGCGGCATCATAGCCCAACGTGTTGAACGCATTGATGATCGGGTGGGTGTCGCCGTCGTTCATGCCACGCTCGTAGGCGATGTAGTCGCCCATCGGGTTGCCCTGAAGAAAGTCGCCATTGTCGACCAGCATCGAGTTGGTGGCCTCGGCCCGGATCTGGTTTATGATCGAGGCCGCGCGCGACAGCCCCACCGTATCGCGCGGCTTGTCGGCGTAGTAGTCATAGGGAAAGACGTGAACGTGAATGTCGGTCGTTTCCATGATCCGCAGATGCGCCTGGTTGCTTGCGGCGGCGGCGGAGAACGGGTGCAGGGAAACCATGGCGACGCCGGCCGTGGTGGTGGCCAGAAATTGACGCCGCGACATCGCGAATTTGCTGGATAGGGTCATGAGGCACCTCTCGAAATAAATTGGTCGACGCATCATCTGAACGTTTATGACGACAATGATGTGACAGCGCGGCCCGAGGGGATCACCCGGCGCGCCGATGGTTCAGACTGACCGCTTTTGACACCCGAGTAAAGCGTCCTCCCGGCCATTGACCCGCGCTTGGGCCATGCGGCGCCCAAGGTGCTGTTGGGCGGGCCCGGGCTGGGGAGCCCGGGCCGCGGCCTCAGTCCTTTTTCACGTCACCGGCAAACCGCGCGGCGTTTTCCCGCGCAAAGGCGCTGGCATCAGCCGTGGCATCCCAGAACTGCGGATTGGCCTTGGGAATGGTCAGCGCCTTCTGCACTGCGGGGCGGGCATCGATGCGGTCGAACCATGCGTTCAGATGCGGAAGGTCATCGACCTGAACCCGCGCCCAGACATAGGCCCGCGCCCAAGGGTACAGCATCATGTCCGCGATCGTGTATTGCCCTGCCGCAATCCAGTCACGCCCATTCAGGCGATCATTCATCACCTCCATAAGGCGGCGGCTTTCGTCCACGTAGCGGCGGATCGAGAACGGTTCGGTATGGCCATTGGGGGCGGCAATGTGCTGGAAATACATGGCCTGGCCCATCATCGGACCCACATGCCCGACCTGGAACAGCATCCACTGCATCACCTCGGACTGCTGCACCGGATCTGAGGGCAGGAACTGACCGTATTTCTGCGCGAGGTGCCACAGGATTGCGCCGCTTTCGAAAATCGCGCGACCTTCGGCCCGGTCCTCGATCACCGGGATCTTCCCGTTGGGGTTCAGCGACAAGAACGCCGGCGTCTTTTGTTCCTGTTTGGAAAAGTCGATGGGGGTCAGGTCGTAGGGTACGCCTGCCTCTTCCAGGAAGATCACCGGTTTGTAGCCATTCATCGTGGCCGCGGTGTAGAGATGAATGTCAGGCTGCGACATGCGCGATCTCCTCGAAATGCTGTTTCAGATGTGCGTCGAACCGCTGGAAATCCTGTTCGATCCGGGGGTTCTTCATCACGTCGAAAGCCGCGAAGGTAGGCAGGGGCTGCATCGCCAGAAACTTGGCGTTCAGGTGCATGGGCCACAGCAGGTCATCGACGCTGGCCCCGGCAAAGAACGGCTCGGTCGGGTTGTCGAACGCCTCGCGCGGAGCGTTGAAGGTGACCGACAGCATGTATTTCGTTCCATGCAGAAGGCCACCGGTGCCGTAATTGGCCTCGGGCGCCTCGGCGGTCCGGCCATCGCCGGCCAGCAACCGGCCGTCCATGCCCGCGGTATAGACCTCGTCGAGATACTTCTTGAACACCCACGGTACGCCCATCCAATTCACCGGAAATTGCATGATGACCACATCCGCCCAGACATGGGCGTCGATCTCGGCATTGATGTCGTATTCTTCGGCAACCGTGGTCACGCGCACCTCGTGGCCCATGCCGGTCAGCGCGTCCTGCGCGCGTTGTACCAGCGACGCATTCAGGCGGCCAGGTGCGAACTCGTATGGCTGCGTACCGTTCACGATCAGGATCTTGCTCATGTCCATATCCTTGGTTTTGAAACTGCTTGCCCCTTGACTTCGACCGGGGTGAAACCGAACTTGAGAACGGTAGTGATGAATTGCAACCAGTTTACTTTTTGTAACCTAATACTGGACTGGAGAAGGCGATGCGTGCCCGTATCGAACAGGACGACCAAGGCAAGCGGCAAGCGGTGGATGCGTGCGGCGAACCATGCCCCATCGAACGCGGCATGCGTATCATCGGTGGCAAGTGGACCGGGTCGATCCTATGGCATCTAAAAGACGAGCCGGTACGATTCAATGACCTGGCCCGGATGATCGGTGGCGCCAGCAAAAAGATGATCGCCGAACGCTTGCGCCAATTGGAGCAACAGGGCCTGGTGCACCGCCAAGTGCTCGAAACCTCACCGGTTTCGGTGCAGTACTCCGTGACCGACCGTGGACGCACCGCGCTGGGTTTTCTGGACGAGCTGCGGAAGTGGAGCGAGACCTTGCCGGATACGCGCGCCTGACCCGTCAGCGGTCCTTCTGCAGCGGCCCCGTGGTTTCCCGTGCGATGAACCGGGCTGAAACTTCGGACACGATTACCGGCGTGTCAGGGTCTTTTATCCTGTCCAGCAGAGTACGTGCGAGCTTGCGGCCCAACCGCTTTGGCGAAACCGCCATGGTACTGAGCGCGGGAATTGCGACCGAGGCATCCTCGGTATCGTCAAATCCAACAATCGAAACATCCCGCCCCGGCTGCAACCCAGCCCGCATCAGGCCGAAACACGCCCCCAAAGCGACCATGTCGCCATTGCAGACCACCGCCGTGACCTCTGGATGGGCGTCATGCAATTTCAGCATCTCCTTCATACCCGCACGCTTGGTGTCAGGTGAGGGCCAGATGATCGGCGGCCCCAAAGACAAGTCCTGCAGCGTACGCTCATACCCGGCTATGCGCTGCTTTCGAACGGGGTTCATGCCGATGCCGCCAAAAAACGCGATGTGCCTGTGGCCCAGCTCCGCCAGGTGATTGGTCGCGGTCGCGGTCGCTTCGGCATTTCTGATACCCACATGATCAAAATCGGGGTTGACATGGCGCAGAAAGGTCACCGTGGGCAAACCATGCGTGCGCAACAGTTGAAGGGTTTCCGCCGTGGTCTCCAGCGCGGGAACCCACAGCAGGCCGCCGCGTCCGTTGCGGATGAAATCCCGCAATTGCCTGCCCTGCCGGTCCGCGTCGTCGCGCGTGTCCAAGATCGAAACCAGATACCCCTCGGCCTCCAGCAACTCGACCGCGCCGCTGACCACTTCGGCGTTGAACGGGTTTGCGAACTGGTTCAGAACGAACCCGATTTCCCGGTTCTCGCCCGACCGCATAGACGCCGCGCGCGAGTCCGTGACATAGTGCAGGTCCTCGGCCGCCTGCAGCACTTTTTTGCGGGTCTGCTCGGAAATCCGGCCAGTGCCGCGCATCACCTGACTGACCGTCGGAATCGAGACTCCGGCGGCTTTGGCGACACTGGCGAGGGTGGGTTTGGCGGGCATTTCTCGGACTTCTGATATATCGTTGCATCATCAAAATGCCCAACCCGCAGCGGTATTGCAACGAGCAATTCCTACTATTTTCTGAAGTTCAGACCAACCGATTGGAAAATATTCGTTGACGCAAGATATATCGTTATACCATGCTAATGGCATCGCCTGGGGTGAGTCGTCGCACGACACGCACAGCAAACCGACCCCACCGGGCAGAACGGGCAAAAGGCCCAATCGAAACTCTGGGAGGAGTCCATGTCAATTCAATCCAAGCTGGTCGGTGCCGCATCCGGCCTTGTTCTGGCCCTGGTCACAAACGTGGCGCAGGCCGAGGTTCTGTTCTGGTCGACACAGGCCAAGCCGGTCGAAGAGGCGCAGGCCATGCGCGAACAGGTCCTTTCGGGCTTCGAGGGTGGCGTGGACTACCAGCCCAATGACGGCGGCCCCTGGCTGACGCGTCTGCAGGCCGAATTGCAGGCCGGTTCGGGCACGATCGGCGTTCTGGGCGCGCTGCATGGTGATTTCTCGGCCATGAACCCCGATGACCTGGTCGACCTGGACGATCTGGGCTTCGCCTCGGCCTCGGACACGTTCAACGAACTGGCGACGCTGGGAGCAGGCAGCCTGCAATACATCCCCTGGATGCAGGCCAGCTATATCATGGCGGCCAACAAAGAGGCGCTGCAGTACCTGCCCGAAGGCGCCGACATCAATGCACTGACCTATGACCAGCTGATCGAATGGGCCGCCAACGCGCATGAGGCTGCAGGCGAGCCGAAATTCGGCTTCCCGGCCGGGCCCAAGGGCCTGAAGCACCGCTTCTTCCAAGGCTATCTGTATCCGTCCTATACGAACGGCGTGGTGCGGACCTTTGCCAGCGACGATGCCGTGACCGCGTGGGAAAAATTCCGCGAGCTGTGGACCCACACCAACCCGGCTTCGACCAATTTCTCGTTCATGCAGGAACAGCTGCTTTCGGGCGATGCCTGGATCGTGTTCGACCACACCTCGCGTCTGGCGCAGGCCTTCAACGAGCGGCCTGATGACTTCGTGGCTTTCCCGGCCCCGGCGGGCCCGACCGGGCGCGGCTTCATGCCGGTTCTGGCTGGGGTTGCAATCCCCAAAACCGCACCGGACATGGAAGCGTCCAAAGCTCTGGTCGCCTACATGATGAAGCCGGAAACCCAGATCGCCACGCTGCGCGCGACGAACTTCTTCCCGGTCGTCGCGGTTGACCTTCCTGCCGACCTGCCGCCGGCCGTCAAGGCCGCAGGCGACGCGGTCGCCAAGATGAGTGGCTCAGCCGATGCCAACCCCGGGCTGCTGCCCGCGGGACTGGGCGACAAGGGCGGTGACTTCAACCGTGTTTATACCGATGCGTTCGAGCGGATCGTACTGGGCGGTCAGGACATCCGCACCGTGCTGGACGATCAGAAAGGCGCGTTGCAGGCGATCATGCAGGAGACCGGCGCGCCCTGCTGGGCTCCGGATGCACCCTCGGACGGTCCGTGCCCTGTCGAATAAGGGTCTGACCTGATCCTGACACCGGGCCTGATGCAGGCCCGGTGTCCCCGAACTCTCTGCCCGAAACCACCGGAACTTCCGCAAGGAAAGGAGCGATCTGATGAACGCTCGTGTGTTGCCCTATGTGCTGATCCTGCCTGTGACGGCGTTTCTGTGCCTGTTTTTTCTGTATCCTTTCGTCCTGGTAGCCAAGCAGGCTTTCAACACCGGCGACGGATTCACGCTGGACAATTTCCGGCAGGTGGTCGGGTACTGGAAATTCCCGATCTCGCTGCAGAATACGCTGCTGCTGGCGGCGGCGGTGGTTCCGGTGCAACTGGCGCTGGCGCTGCTGATGGCCACGATGGTCAACAAGATGCAGCGAGGGCGCGACCTGGTGCTGTATGTCTGGACCATCCCACTGGGTATCTCGGATCTGGCCGCGGGCATCATCTGGCTGGCGATCTTCGAACAGTCGGGCTTCCTGAACTCCATGCTTTCTGGGCTGGGCGTAGTGGACCGGCCGGTGAATTTCCTCAGCTATCAGCACCCCGGCGTGGTGTTCCTGGCCATCGCCCTGGCCGAGATCTGGCGCGCTACGGCGATCATGCTGGTAATCCTGGTGGCCGGGATCGGCCTGATCCCCAAGGAATACTACGAGGCGGCCGAGGTCTTTGGCGCCTCACCCTGGAAACGCTTCACCCGCATCACGCTGCCGCTGCTGCGCCCGTCGCTGCAGACGGCACTGGTGCTGCGCGTGATCCTGGCCTTCGAGGTCTTCGCCGTGGTGCTGGCCCTGGGCGGCACCCTGTTCCCCGTCCTCATGAGCGAAACCTACGCCTATCAATTCGACCTGCTTGACAGCGGCGCAGCGGCGGCGATGGCTCTGATCATCCTCGCCATCTCGATCGGGTTCACCCTGATCATCCTGCGCGCCCTGCGTGTCCCGAAAGGAGCCACGATATGACGACCGTCACGACCGATGTCGCCGCGCCCGATACACGCCGGGCCGGACGATATGTCTACATCGCCGCGGTGGTGCTGCTGTGCGCCTGGGTGCTGGTGCCGCTGTATTTCCTGCTGATCAACACCTTGTCCTCGCCGGAAACGGTGAACAGCTTCCCCAAGCCCTTCATCCCCGAATTCGACCTGGGCAGCCTGGGGTTCTTTGCAGGCTTCGCGGGCATCCTGACCGCACTCAAGAACTCGATCCTGGTGGCGGGACTGACGATGATCATGTCGATCCTGATCGGCGCGCCGGCAGGCTATGCCCTGTCCCGGTTCGACTTTCGCGGGAAAGAGGCGTTCCGCCTGCTGATCCTGCTGACCCGGGCCTTTCCGCTGCCGCTTCTGGCGCTGCCCTTGGCGGTGATGTTCATCCAGACCGGACTGGATGACACGGTATTCGGCCTGTCTCTGGTGCACACCACGCTGGCCATCCCGTTTGCGGTGCTGATCACGTTCTCGCTGTTTTCCGGCATCCCGCTGGAACTGGAAGAGGCCGCCTGGACGCTGGGCTGCACCCGGCTGACCGCCTTCACCAAGGTGGTGCTGCCGTTGATCCTGCCGGGGATCACGGCCTCGGCCATCTTCGCCTTCGTGATCTCGTGGAACGAGGTGTTCGCCGCCGCCGTCCTGACGATCGAGAACCGGACCCTGACGGCCTTTTTGCTGCAGAACCTCGACACCTCGCCGCTGCATCTGAAATTCGCGGGCGGTTTCATCCTTGTCGTTCCGGCACTGATCTTCATCTTCGCCGTGCGCAAATACCTGTTCGCCATGTGGGGCATCGCCAACCGCTGACAGCCCCAAGGAGTTGGAATAATGGCAGAAATTCAAATCAAAAATGTTGCGAAACGCTTTGGCAGTTACCAAGCCTTGCACGACATCAACCTGACCATCCAAGACCAGGAATTCATGGTTCTGCTGGGGGCCTCGGGCTGCGGCAAGACCACGCTGCTGCGGATCATCGCTGGGCTGGAGACCGCGACCGAGGGCGAGGTCTGGATCGGGGGGCGCCGGGTGGATCACCTGCCGCCCAAGGATCGGGGCATCGCCATGGTGTTCCAGAACTATGCCGTATTCCCGCACCTGACCGTGTTCGAAAACATCGGGTTCGGCTTGCGGATGCAGAAACTGCCCAATGACGAGGTCAAGCGCCGGGTCGAGCGCACTGCGGGCCTGATGCATATCGACCAGCTGCTGGGGCGCTATTCGGGCGAGCTGTCCGGCGGTCAGCGCCAGCGCGTCGCCGTGGCCCGCGCCCTGGCGATGGAGCCCGACGTGATCCTGATGGACGAGCCCCTGTCGAACCTGGACGCGCTGCTGCGGATGGAGATGCGGGCCGAGCTCAAAGGCGTTCTGGCCGAAAGCAACACCACCGCCATCTATGTCACCCACGACCAGGTCGAAGCCATGAGCATGGCCGACCGGATCAGCGTGATGCATCAGGGCAAGATCGTTCAGGCGGCCTCGCCGATCGAGGTCTACCGCAACCCGGCGGCCGAGTTCGTGGCCGGATTCATCGGCAATCCGCCGATGAACTTCCTGCCCGCCACTCCGACCAGAGACGGCAAATGGACAGTCGCGGGCCAGATCCTCGACGGGCCGTCCCGGACCACGCCGCTACATTTCGCCATCCGCCCCGAGGATCTGCGCCCGGCCGACACGGGCCTGGCCGCCACGGTCAAGGTGGTCGAACCGTTGGGCGCGCACCTTCTGGTCACCTGCAGCGTGGATGGCGCCTTGTTCCGCGCGGTTCTGGACAGCGATCTGACCGTCCGCCGCGGCGACACCCTGACCCTGGCCCCACAGCCCGACCGGGTGCGCTGGTTCGACCCCGAAACAACCCTGGCCGTGGCCTGAGGAGCGCGCAATGAAACAGGATCTGATCGAACAGGCCCGCGCCGTTCTGGCCCGAAACGACCGGGGCGACTACACGGTGCCCACCCACGGCCTCTATCCGTTCCAGTGGAACTGGGACAGCGCGCTCAGCGCCCTTGGGTTCTCGCATTTCGACGAGGCCCGCGCCTGGCGCGAGATCGAGACCTTGTTCCGGCATCAGTGGGATGATGGCATGGTGCCGCATATCATCTTCCACGAGTTGAATGACGGCTATTTCCCAGGGCCGGATGTCTGGGCCACGGGCCGCGCGGTTCCCACCTCGGGCATCACGCAGCCGGCGGTGGCTGGGTTCGCCGTGCGGCGGATCCATGCGCGGGCGAAAAACCGGGCGCTGGCCGATGCGCAGGCCCGCGCCCTGCTGCCCAAAATCCACGCCTGGCATCAATGGTTCTACACGAACCGCGACCCGGAGGGTACCGGTCTGGTCGCCATCATACACCCGTGGGAATCGGGACGCGACAACTCAGTCGATTGGGACGCGGCGCTGGCCCGGGTCCCGACCGAAGGCGTGGGCCCGTTCCAGCGTCGCGACGTAGCCCATGCCAACCCGGCCCACAGGCCGACCGATGAAGAATACCGCCGCTATATCTGGCTGGTGCAACATTTCCGCGACCTTGGCTGGGACAATTCCAGGCTGCATGACGCCTCGCCGTTCCGGGTCGTCGATCCGGGGTTCAACGCGATCCTGATCCGCTCGTGCCTCGACCTTGCCGCGCTGGCCGACGACTTGGGCGAAGCCGAGATCGCAAGCGCCTCACGCGCCTTTGCGCAGGCGGGCATCGCGGCGATGGACGCCCTTTGGAGTGAGACCCGCGGGCAATATCTGTGCCTTGACCGGGCCACCGGCGCGCTGATCGACAGCCCCTCGATCGGCGGCTTGTTGGCGGCGTTCTGTCCCATCCCCGAGCGCCGCGCGCAGGCCATCGCGCAGCGGTTGGACGCCATCGGTGCCGCAGTCCCGTATCTGGTGCCCAGCCATGACCCGGCGGCCCCTGAATTCGACGGACTGAGGTACTGGCGCGGGCCGGTCTGGCTGATCGTGAACTACATGATCGCCGATGGTCTGAAACGCGCGGGCCAGACCCGGATCGTGCAGCGGATCGTCGACGACAGCCTGCGCCTGATCGAACAAAGCGGCTTTGCCGAGTATTACGACCCGGTCACCGCCGAACCCTGCGGCGGCAGCAGCTTTACTTGGACGGCCGCGATGGTGATCGAGATCCTGAACGCGGAAACCGCCCCGGCATGAGCCGCGCGGCACCGGTCCCCGCCCGATGGATACAGGCCTGACCGATGGCGAGCCCATCCATTGTTCACGCCCCCGGTCAGGAAGACTGGGTCGAGCAAGCCCTTCTTGCGGAATTGCGAACAACCGCGCCGCAAGGGGTCAATGCCAGCATCACGCTGATTGCGCAGGACGGTGCGGGCCGGGTGGGCGGCCTGCATGGCGCAACCTCCTATGGGTGGCTGCTGATCAAGACCTTATGGATCGACCCGGCCCATCGACGCCGCGGTTTGGGTCGGCAGTTGCTGGACCACGCCTTTGACGAGGCGCGCCGACGCGGGTGTCATTCTGCGTGGCTGGACACATCCAACCCGGCCGCCACACGGTTCTATCAGGCTTCGGGCTTCGAGCCCTTTGGTCGCCTGGCCAACACGCACACACAAAACCCGCCCGGACATTGCCGCTGGTTCTTGTGGCGCCCCTTGCCGTAGCCGTGGCCACGCCGCCCTCACAACCGTTTGGCCGGATCGAACACCTGCTGCCACCGCTGTGCATAGCGGGATCCATCAGCCTTGGGAGCAAGGACGGGAACCACCGGAGGCGTACCCGCCAGAACTGCCTCGATCGATTTGCGCCACGCCTTGGGATCGGACCCGCACGGGATCACACCGCTTGCCCCGATCCGGTCACGCAGACCGTCGACCATGCTGACGATGACCGGACGCCGCGCCGCGCGCGCCTCATCCGCCACCAGCCCGTAGGCCTCCCACCGCGAGGGCATCGCCACCACGTCCACGGCCCGGTAGGCCTCGGCCGGGTCGTCGGCGTGGCCTCGAAACTCGATCCGCCGGTCGCCTGCGGCCAAGGCTGCAAGGCGGTCGCGCTGGCTGCCTTCGCCGAAGATCACAAGCCGTGCATCGGGGTTGGGGCACATGCGAAACCCTTCGATCAGCAAATCGAAGCCTTTCTGCGGCTCGAGCCGTCCGATCGCACCGATGACCCGGGCCGCCTCGACCGGCCCGGCTGCGCGGGCAACCGCGCTCAGGTCAACCTGGGGCGAGATCACGCTCAGCTTGGATGCGGGGGCCAACCGACGTTCGGCCATCCAGGCGGCCTGCGCCTTGCTGACGGCGATGACCTGATCGAACAACGAATAGGTCACGCGCAGCATCGCAAAGAACCGCCGCTTGTGCGGCACGTTCAAGGCGGTAAAAGACCGGGTATAGCTGTGTTCGACAAGCACCAGCCGCCTGGTAGGATGCATCGCCCGCAGGGCCGAGAAGGCCGGCAGGCAACGCCAGCCGGGGGCGATGTGGCATACGATGACATCGGCGTCGAAACTGCCCCAGCTGAAGGCGGTCCGCTTGACCGGGCGAACCTCTTGGTGGACTTCGTTGGCCAGCTCGGGCAGCTGCGCAAGATGGTCGAGCATACGCATGACCCCACCGGCCGTGGTATCATCAACAAGGTGAAGAACGGTGATCTTGGACATTTGGAAACCTCGGTTCAGATGGAAGTCTGGCGGCGCATGAGGCGACCGGCTTGAACAACAGGCGCCGGCCCGACCGCGCACAGGGCTGCGGCCGCGATGATGGTGGTCAACGTTTTGCCGGGTTCTTCGATCAGGGGCCGGGCGCTGGTCGAAACCGACCGCTGCGCAAGCTCCCAAGCCTGGTGCGCATCCAGATTGCTGACCGCGCGGCGCGCAAGATAACGCAGCTGATAGGCGCGCGCCGCCGCCTCGTGCCGGGCAAAGAATTCGGGGTTCAGCGGACGCAGCTTGTCAACCATCCGCTCCCACGCCTGCAACTGCCGGTCCAAGGCCGCCGACAGGCCGGTCGCATGGATCCGGTAGCGGGTCAGCAGCCCCGGCACGCCCGCGATTTGCCAATCCGTCGTCAGCATCAGCCGCAGCCAGCATTCGATGTCCTCGGACTGGCGAAAGGTCTCGTCAAAGACCCAGTCGCGCTTGGTTTCGAACGCCGGGCGGTAGGCCAGATCGAGCAAGGCGGATTTGCGCATTACCGCTGCTGATCCATTGCCGATCGGGTTGCGTTTCAGGACATGCGCCGCCGTCACGTCCCGCAGACGCGGCGACTGGCGGACGCGCATCAACCGACCACCCTCGTCAATCATGGCACTGCCGGAATAGCTGATCGCAACGTCAGGTTCGGCCTGCAGGTGGCGCACATGGGTGGCCAGCTTTTCGGGCAGCCACAAATCGTCGGCGTCACAGAAGCCGACGAAATCTCCCCGCGCGGCCGCGATGCCGGTATTGCGCGCCCCGGCGAGGCCGCGGTTTTCCTGCCGGATCACCCGCACTTTTGGGTCGGTCGCATGGGCGCGGGCAATGGCGGGGGTTTCGTCCTGCGAGCCGTCATCCACGATGATGATCTCGAAATCGTCATGGGTCTGCGACAGAAGCGAGGCCAGAGTCTCCGCCAGGGTCGCGGCGGTATTGTAGGCGGGAACGATGATGGATGCTTGGGGCATTTTGGGTCTCCTGGTTGGAATCAGCGGGCAAACAGCGCCCGACGGATCGGGCGGGGCAGGGCGGGGGCCAGTGCCGCGCCAAGTGCAGTGGGCACACCGCGGCGGATTGGGTTGAGAAAGCTGCGCGCGCTCAGCGCCAGACCGGCGCGGGCATAGGCGCGGGCCATCGACGGTTCCGCGCCCAGACGCAGTGCGCGCCGGGCCAGATACCGCATGTAGATCGCCTCGGATGCGCGCGACGGCGCGACGCCGTAGCGGGCCGCCGTTGCAACCGCCCGAGCGCGCCCGACCCGCATCGCCTCGAGGTCCGAAGACAGACCGCTGCCGCTGGTCCGGTACCAGACCTGCAGGCGGTCAACCCCGATGATCACGTGGCCTTCGCCCGCCAAGCGGATCAGCAGCTCGAGATCTTCGTTGTGGACCGCAGCCGGGTTCAGCCCGCCGACAGCAGCGAACACCAGGCGGCGCACTGCAAGGTTCGACATCGTGCACACCGCATTTTCCGCCAGCAGGTCTGGAATGGTCAGGGGATCGGTGGGAACCGTTGAGCGCGTCGGACAATCGCCGGGGGTTTCGGAAAAGAACCCGATCTGGCCAAAGGCCGCATCAATGCTGGTATCTGCAAACAACCGGTCCAGTTGGGCCAGCTTGTCGGTGACCCACAGGTCATCCGCGTCGCAGAACGCGAGTATGTCGCCGGTGGCCACAGTTGCACCATAGTTGCGCGCAGAGCTGGGGCCGCGATTGGGGTTGGCCTCGACCCGCACCCGGGCGTCGCGCGCGCAAAATTGCCGGACAACTTCGGTCGTCTGGCGCGAGGGCTTGTCGCCCACGCAGATGAGTTCGAAATCCGCAAAGCTCTGCCCCAGCAGGCTATTCAGGGTGGCGGCAATGGTTGCCGCGTCATTGTGGAAGGGAACGATGATGGAAAACCGGGTCATTGGGCGCGCGCCTCCTGAGTGATTGCAGACCCCCGCGGCAGCAGCGCCCAGGATGCGGCCAGCATGATGGCGCTGCAGGTGCAGACATACCCGACGGCGACGGGCATCAGGCCCAGCGGCGCCATCAGGGTCGTGTTGGCGATCAGGCCCACGGCCAGAACCGTGCTGACCCGCAGTTCGGTGACGGGGCGGTTCTCCGACCGCAGCCACCCGGCGACCGCCGACCAGATCACCGTCGGCAGGGCCGCCAGGCACAGAACCGACACCACCGGGGCGATCTCGGCCCAGCTCTGTCCCAGCAGCAGCGGCACATAGACCGGGGCCAGCGCCGCCTGCAGCAGAACCAGCGGCGTCAGGATCAGCAGCGACAGGCCCAGCCCATGGCGCAGCGCCCCATGCTTGTCTTCGGCCGCGCACAGATGCGGGAACAGAACGACCGAGAAGGCTTGGGTGAACGAAGTGGCCAGCCCAAGCCCCGCATTGAAAGCCATGAAATAGATGCCAAGCGCCTCGGCGCCCATCATGGCCCCCACCACCAGCTTGTCGGCCTGCAGGCGCAGAACCTTGACCAGTTCGACGCCCAGAACGGCCCAGCCGTAGACCACGAAAGGTTTCAAGGCTGCAAACCCGGCCCGACGATCAGGCGACCACCGACGCAGGCGGCGCATCAGCACCAGCCAGACAGGTGCAGTCAGCAGGCGCGGAAGGACCAGCGCCAGAGGCGAGGCCCAGACCACCGCCAGCAGCGCCGTCAGGGCATTGGCCCCCACGACTTGCCCGCCGGCGATCGCGGCGGTCTGCTGCAGCTTGCCCTCGCGCATTGCCAGTGCGGCCTGAACCAGGCCCGCCGGCATGAACAGGTATTCGCCGGCCAGCACCGCCATCAGCATCGCCAGCATCGTATGGCCCATGACGAACAGCACCGCCGCGACCGCCAGTTGCAGCAGGCACAGCCCCAAGCACCAGACCCAGAAGATGCGGTGCGCCGTGTTGCACCGCTGCGCCAGCTCCTCCGACGGGGCCTGAATGATACGCTGGTTCACCCCGTTCTCGGTCAGCGCCTTGAGGATGTCGCCCGCCGCCAGGGCCGCTGCGGCCAGACCGATCGCTTCGGGGCTGAGGGTGCGGGCAACGGCCACCACGACGATTAGGCGCGACGCCTTGGCCGCCACTTCGGACGCGGTGTAGGCCAAAAGATGCTGTAGGAAGCCTGATCGTGCAAAGCTGTGCGTCATGACGCCGTTATCCCGAAAAACAGTTGTTGGTTCTGTTGTACGGGTGGCCAGGGTCTGTGTCCCGGACGCGGTCGGACGGGGCAGGGGACCGTTCGGAGAGGGACCTATCCGAATGGGACAAGCCGCCATCCCGATGCCGGGCTGACGCAGGGCGCGCGGCACGGTTTATCTTCTGTGACAGATCAGGAGATGAAAATGACCATGAATTTCAAGACCTTCCTTATTACGGCCGTCAGCGCCTCGACCCTGCTGGGGTGCAGCAGCATGCAGACCCCGCGCAACATCGAAGCCGTATCGCGCGGCGAAAGTTATCAGGCGCAATACCGCGAACCCGGACGTCGGCGGGGCGACACGCCATTGCTGCAGGCCGCCGCGATGAACGGCCAGAGCTGCATGCCGCAGGCCGGCGATCAGGGCGCAAATGCATATGCGAAATGGACGCAACCGGCGCTCAGCCCCTTGCTGGGCGAGAAACTGTCGCGCAACGACATGGTCCAGATCACCATCGAGGGGGACGACCTGCTGAGCGACGCTTATGTCGTTTCGCGTGACGGAGACCTCAAGCTGCCCTACCTGCCGCCCGTGCGCGCCCAGGGCCGCACCACCGAGCAGGTCGAACAAGAGGTGGCCCGCGTTCTGGTTGCGGCCCAGTTCTATAACGCCGAACCCCGCGTGACCGTGCGGGTCAGCGATTTCGCGTCGGTGACCGTGGGTGTCCGCGGCGCGGTGTTCGAGCCGCACTCGGTCGAGATCGGCGGCGTTCCGGGCGATTCCCTCGACCGTCGGCGCCAGGGCGCGCTGGGGGCCTCGACCGAGGGGCGCAACCTGTCGGTGGCGCTGCGGGCCGCAGGCGGGGTGCGGCCGGATGCCGACTTGTCAGCGGTCGAGCTGCACCGCCAGGGGCGCATCTATCGCATGGATCTGCGTGGTGTGTTCGAAGGATCGGACCCAACCGACATCATGCTGCTGACCGGCGACCAGATCGTGGTCAACAGCCGCGGGTGTTTCCAAGACGCGCTGATGCGCCCCAGCCCGATCAGCCCGCCCGGCGTGACACTGTATATGTCGAACCTGACCCAACCCGCTGCGGGCAATGCAGAATCCGCCATCGGGCGCGACGTGCGTGAAGTGCCTTATGGCACCCGTTTCCTGCAGGCCGTGGTCGACAGCAACTGCGTCGGCGGGTCGAAGACGACAAACGCCAACCGCAGCGCAGTGTTGTTCACGCGCAACCCAGTGACCGGATCCTCGGTCGTGATCGAGCGCAATATCGAGAAGCTGCTGCGGCGCGGAGACCGTGACGACTTCGACCCCTATGTTCTGCCAGGTGATGCCGTGGCCTGTTACGACAGCAAGGTCACCGGAGTGACCGAAATCGCCCGGTCGCTGGGCATCGTCGGGGCCGCCGCGCTGCTCATCCCTTGATCGCACCGGGGGCGGGCAACACAGCCTTTGCCCGCTCCCAAACCTCGGGCAGACCGTTCAACAGAAGGGCGACCTGCTGACGTTCTGCTGATTTTGCGGCCATCTCGATCGCAATCAGCGCATCGCGGAACCCCATCGCACCAAAGGTCGCCGCGCTTCCCGCCAGCCTGTGACACTCCTGCGCGACCTGGTCCAGATCTGCTTCACCGGCCTCCAACTGGGCAAGCTGCGCGACGACGGCATCCCCTTCGGACAGGTACTTGCCAAGCAGCCGGTCAAAGACGTCGGCGCCGAGGCTGGCGCGCAGATCGCCGATATGATCCGTTTCGTCCTCGGACCGGGTCGAAGCTCCGGGGCCGGTGACCACCGACAAGGCCTTGCGCAAGGCACCCAGGGCGATCGGTTTGCCGACAAAGGCGGTCATACCGGCGGCGCGGAACGCGTCGACCGCATCAGGCAGCACGTTGGCTGAAACGGCAATGATCGGAATCTCCGCCGAAGGCCCGCCCCCGCTGCGGATGTGGCGCGTGGCCGTCGGACCGTCCATGACCGGCATGCTGATATCCATCAGGATCACGTCGAACCGATGCGCAGCCGCCGCGTCCACGCCCAGTTGGCCGTTCTCGGCAACCGTCACCCCGTGACCGTCCAGTTTCAGCATGTTGCAGATCACCTCGCGGTTGATCTCGTTGTCTTCGACCACCAGCACGTCCAACGGCTGGGCGTGCTGAACCTCTGGCTGGTCGCTGTCAACGTTGGCGTCCAATTCGGCGTCCTTGAGCGGCAGACGAACCCAGAATACACTGCCCTCGCCGGGTGTGCTTTCAACGCCGATCTCGCCGCCCATGGCCCAAGCAAACCGACGTGCGATGCCCAGGCCCAGACCGGTACCCCCGGTGGCCCGACCGATGCTTGGATCGCTGGTGTGAAAATCATCAAAGATGACGTCGACCTCATCCGGGCCGATACCGATACCCGTGTCGATGATGCGGAATTCGAAGATGTTGACGCCTGCAGCGGGGCCGGGCTCGGTCATTTCGACCTCGATCGAGATCCGGCCGTTTTCGGTGAACTTGATGGCATTGCCCACAAGGTTCAGAAGAATCTGCCGCAACCTTTGGGCATCGGCGGCAACGCAGGGGCGCGCCTCGCCCAGCCATTGCCACGAGATGGAGTTCCCACGCGAGGCAGCGTTGCCGCTTTGACCGTCCACAATCTCTTGCAGGATGTCGTTCAGGTTTGAGGGCTGCAGCGCCACCGACAGTTTCCCGGCCTCGAACCGGGCGATGTCCAGAACGGTGTCAACGTGGCTCAGGAGGATCTGGCCCGAGATTTCCATGTTCTCGACAAACCGTGCCTGTTCCCGGGTCGTGCGGGTGTTTTTCAACAGCGTGAGGTTGCCCAGCAGCCCGTTCAGCGGCGTTCGGATCTCGTGGCTCATCACGGTCAGGAAATCGGCCTTGGCCTTTTCGCCGGCAAGGGCCTGGTCGCGGGCATGGATCAGTTCCTGCTGCGCCGCCACCTGCTGCGAGATATCGCGGACAAAGCCGATGACGATTTCCTGATCGCCCGCCCGGGCCGACTGCAGCGCCAGTTCGACCGGGAACTGCTCGCCATCCGCACGCATCGCTTCCAACTGGACACGGCCTTTGCCGACGACATGACGTTCTCCACCAGACTGCATGCGCACCATGCCGGCGCGATGTGCCTCACGCAGATGCGGCGGCACGATCAGGTCACCGATCGAGCGCCCCCGGGCCTGATCCGCTGTATAGCCGAATATTGCCTCGGCGGCTGGGTTGAACTCGATCACGTCGCCCTTGGCATCGACCACGATCACCCCGTCCAACGAGGTGGAGAGGATCGTGTTCATCCGTTCATTCGCCTGCCGCAGCGCCCGCCCGCGCCGCGTGGCGCGCCGGTTGACCACCAGAAGATAGGCGCTGACGGCGCCCAGGGTCAGAAGCAAGGCCCCCGACAGAACCGCCAACCGCAGCAGGTTTGCCGCCGTCTGGGTGCGCTGCTGGTCTGACTCGGTGGCAAAATACGAGATGCCCGAAACGGCCAACGTGCGGACATGCGGACCGATCTCAAGGGCCACGCGTTTCAGATCGTCCAGTTGTTCGGACAGCTCGGCATCCGGCGCGTCGATCAAGGGGATTGCGGCGTTCAGGTGCCGGGTCACCCGCTCCAACGGCAGGCGGAACCGGTCATCCTGGCGCAACGGCTGGAACACGCGGGATTGGGCCAGCGTATCAACACGGCTGTAAAACAGATCGAACCGCCGGCGCACCAGATCCAACGTGCCATTCTCCGCCTCCGGCGCCGCCGACGCGGTTTCCAGAGCGTTCAGGTAGGACAGATAGTCGACCTCGACCTGCGACAGCGTCCATTGGACATTGTCCGAAGGCGCCGCTCGCCGGTCGTTGAAATCGGTAAACACCTGCGCCGACAACCACGCCACCGCGACCAGACCCAACAAAACGCCGAAGCCGATGAGCCCGAAGACCCATCGGCGGCGCAAAACCTGCGTTTCGGTATCGCTCAATCCGAGCCTCATCGATTGATCACTGCGCTTTACTCATTACTGCACTCATTCCGGTTGCAAGCTATTTAACGACCTCAAGACGATCGAGTTGCCAGATGCTGCGCGAATAGGTCACCTCGGTCTGGTATTTCGGGTCGCTGTCATAGGGGTAGACGATCCATAGCGGGCCCTTCTGCCGGCGCGACATCTCGGCGCCGTCCATCTCGTAGGCCACGATCGGGTCGCTTTCGGTGACCGAGTCCATGGGGATTTCGACCGCATAGTCGTTGATCGCCGTGGCGCGGATCATGCTTCCATCGGCACCGACTGCCGCCAGCACCACCGACAACGGCACACCGACAAAGGTGTTTTCACCTTCGGTCCAGATCGTCGAGGTCGCAAATGTCCGCGCGAGCAAGGCTTTCAACATGTCCATGTCGAACCGCGCTCCATCCTCGGCTCCGGACTGGGTCAGGTTGCCGGTGATCGTCAGAACCACCTCTCCGGTGGGTTCGGCCAGATCCTGGGCCTGTGCCTGGCCCAAAGTCAGAACCATTGCTAGGGCTGCAAGTAAAATCCGCATGTCATTCTCCTAGTGTCCAACTGCACAAGATCAGAAAGCGTGACCGGGCAACAGACGGGCATCGGGATAAGCACCTATCCGAACGGATAGGTGCCCACCGTTACGCGGCCGGGCGCAGGTGGCCCATGCGCTGTACCATGATCCGCTCAAACCCTTCGCGCAGCTCTGACCGCTGCAAGGCAAAGACCGCGGTGGCCTCAAGATATCCGGCGACCGAGCCGCAGTCGAACCGTTCACCCGCGAAGGCGTAGCCCGAGCAGCCAGCGGTTTCGATATCGGCAGCGATGGCGTCGGTCAGCTGGATTTCATTTCCCGCACCCGGTGCCTGGCCGGCCAGACGATCAAAGATCGACGGCTGCAGGATATACCGCCCGACGATGCCGTAGTTCGACGGCGCCTGTTCGGGGCTGGGCTTTTCGACCAGGCCGCGCAGTTTTTGCACACGCCCGGCCTGCAGGGCGATATCGACCACCCCGTAGGACTCGATCCTGTCGGACGGCACGGATTGGGTCGCAACCATGTGGCCGCTTTGGTCACAATAGCTTTGGACCATCTGTGACAGGGCCGGGCGTCGGGCGCTGATGACGTCATCGGGCAGGATCACCGCAAACGGCTCGTTGCCCACACACTCGCGCGCCAGCGATACAGCATGGCCCAATCCACGGGGCGCGTCCTGCCGGACAAAGCAGTATTTGCCATCCTCCAGATCGGCGCAGCGCAGGTTGTTCAACAACTCGGTCTTGCCACCATCCTTCAACTTGCGTTCAAGCACCGTATTCCGCCCGAAATAGGCCTCGAGCGCGGTTTTCTCGGGTGACGTGATGAAGATGAACTCTTCGATACCGGCCGCGCGCGCCTCGTCGACGGCATATTGGATCAGAGGGCGGTCGATCAGGGGCAGCATCTCCTTGGCCACGGTCTTGGTCGCGGGCAGAAACCTTGTGCCCAGTCCGGCGACGGGAAAGACGGCTTTGCGAATCTTGGTCATATCAATTCTCCTTGGGTTTTCTCAGTAGGCGCCGCGACCGGACACGACGGCCCGCACGGTCATGGCAATCAGCATCAGATCCAGAAGGGCCGAGCGGGACCGCACATAGGCCGTGTCCAGGTCGATCATCCGGTCAAAGTCGATGGCAGCCCGGCCCGACACCTGCCAGAGGCCGGTGATCCCGGGGCGGACGGCCAGGCGTTCAAGCGCGCGGGGCGGGTATTTGGCGACCTCCTCGGGCAGGGCAGGCCGCGGTCCGACGATCGACATGTCGCCCTTCAACACGTTGAGGATCTGCGGCAGCTCATCCAGCGAAAAGCGGCGCAGAACCTTGCCCACCCGTGTGACACGCGGATCGTGACGGGCCTTGAAGCACACGCCTGCGCGGTCGGACTGCGCCAGGAGGCTTGCCCTTTGCGCTTCGGCGTCTGTGGTCATCGAGCGGAACTTGTAGACGGTGAAAGGCACCCCGTTCCTGCCCACCCGCGTCTGCCGGAACAGGGCCGGGCCGCGGCTGTCCAGCCGGACAAGGGCGGCAATGGCCAGCATCGGCAGGGCCAGAACCGTCATGGCCGCCAGCGCAACGGTCAGGTCAAGAATACGGCTGGGCTTCAGCCCGCCAAGAACCTGGGCGACGCACCGTCCCAGAAATTCGAAATTTCCGATCAGATAGCGGCGGGCCATGCGGCGTGGCTCCATCGCCAACCGCCACGCCCATTCCATCCGAACCCGCCGTACGATCCCGGGCGCCCGCCGGACGTTGCCCGCCAGAAAGTCGAACAACGCGCCGACACCCAGCACCAGGTTCGGGTTCAGCCGTGCGCGGTGCCGCGCAATCCACAGTTCTTGCAACGGAACGCCCATGGCCACCAGCAGGATGTCTGCGCCGGACTGGTTGATCTCGTCCAAGGCTTCGTCCGTCCGTTCGATGCCCCCAAACCCGTCGCGGCAACCGGCAATCCCCAGGCCGGGCGCCATGTCTTGCAGGCGCGCTGCCGCGGCCTGTGCGGTGCCGGGCATTCCGCCCAGCAGATAGACCGTCTGGCCCAGCTTGGCCGCGCGCCGGACCAGGCGCGGGACAAAGTCGGTTCCGTTCAAGTTCTCGGCCAGGTGTTCGCCCTGCATCGCGGCGGCAAGCTCGACCCCGATCCCGTCGGGCAGGACGAGGTCGGCTTGCGTCAGGGCTGCTCGATATTGGTCATTCTTTGCCCGGACATTTGCGCAATGGGCGTTCAGGAAAAAGACGGTCCGGCGGTGACCATCCAAAAGCGTGGTGATGACCGGCCCGGATTCTGCATTCACCACCGGTTGCCCGAGGATTTCGGTGATCGGCAGCGCGGTGCCGGGCGTGGTGTGTGCGCCGTCGAAAAGGGCGTGAGCGGCTTGAAAGTGCATGGAACTCTCCGAACATGAACTGAACTGTTGCTCTGAACCTGCCCGCTGTGCCGGGACCGCAACAGACGAGCATCGGGAGAGCACGCGGAGAAATCGGCTGACTGACACGGCCCGGATGCGGCACCGCGTGGAAATCGGGCCAGTTGCTCCTATCCGATCGGGTATCGGCCTGTCCGTTCGGTAGGCTTCACCGCCAATCATCAATGGTTTATTAACCTTTTCAGGTCTGGGTGGAGGCACATGGAGTTCATTGATGAAAGTTCTTATCGCCGACGATCACGAACTGGTTCTGGACACGCTCGTCGCCTTCATCGAGGCCGCGGGCGGGATCGAACCCACCACCGCGCCGGATTTTGCGACGGCAAAAGCCAAGATCGAATCCGAAGGTCCATTTGATCTGGTTCTGCTGGATCTGAACATGCCCGGCATGAACGGGCTGAGCGGGTTGGAAACCTGCATTGGCATGGATCGCGCGCGGCATGTGGCGCTGTTCACCGGCGATGCCTCGCGCGATCTGGCTGAACGTGCGCTCGAGCTGGGGGCAGCCGGGTTCGTGCCCAAGACCCTGCCGGCCAAGTCTCTGGTAAACGCCATCCGTTTCATGGCAATGGGTGAGCAATATCTGCCCGTCGGTTTCATGAGCGCCGAGCAACCGAACGACACCCACCCGATGGCCAAGAAACTGACCGAGCGCGAGCGCCAGGTCCTCAAAGGTCTGACCGAGGGCAAGTCGAACAAGGAGATCGCCCGCGATCTGGACCTGTCCGAGCCCACGATCAAGCTGCATGTGAAAACGCTGTACCGCAAAGTGGGTGTCAGCAACCGTACTCAGGCCGCGATGGCCGCGCGCGAGGCCGGCCTGTTCTGACCCGCGCCCATCCTTTCGGATAGGGGGCCTGTCCCAACCCGCCCCGGCCTAACCCCTTGCGCAGCGGACAGCCCAAGCCGCATCCGTATATCAATCCTGTAAGAGAGGATTTGATATGCCGAACCAGATTTCCGACAACCAACAAACGCTTGCGCCAAACCGCCCTTGGGACTGGGCGCGCATCAGCCGCACGGACATCCGGTCGCTGGGATGGCGCCGCGTTCTCAAGGGCGGGCGGCTGACCGATGCGGGACGGCTGCCGCGATACGTTGCGTTGTTTCTTCTGGGATCCAGCTGCATCTGGGCCCCGATCAGCGGGTATCTGGCAACCGCGCCGGTCAAATACGCATCCCACGCCTCGTTGATCCTGCCGGGGTCGGGCGCGTCGGCCTCGGTCAATCTGGCCAATATCGGGCAGGCCTCGTCCTACGCCAATTCGGCCTTTGCCAACGGGTCGATCAGCCCCACCGAAACCTACAAGCGGCTGTTATCGGCCGATCGCATTCTGGATGCGGCCGCACGCGCCGTCGGGGCTGAGCGCGATGCGTTCGGCAAGCCGCGCATCCGCCTGGTGGACCAGACCAGCTTGATCCATATCGAAATGGAGGCCGCCAGCCCGGGGGACGCGCAACGCCACGGCGATGCCCTTGTCGCTGCGTTCTTTGCCGAGATTGACGCCTTGCGCGCGGACGAGATCGCCACGCGCGAGGCCAGCAACAGCGGCGCAATCGACGCCTATCAGCGCTCGGTTCGTGAAACCCGCGCTGCGATCGAGCAGTTGCAGCGGCAGAGTGGGCTGCTCTCGGCCGCCCAATACCGTGAGCAGGTGGCCGCGAATGACCGCGCGCGCCAAACGCTGCGGGCCGAGGAAAGCACGCTGGCCCGGCAGGCCGAGCGGGTCGCGGCGCTTGAGGTCGCGCTTGATCTGCCGCCGGATGCCGCCGCGGTCACGCTGAAGCTGTACGCCGACGCGCAATACATGTCATTGCTCAAGGATGTTTCGGCCGGCGCGGCCAAGCTGGCGCAGGCCGATGCCAATTACGGGCCGCGCCATCCGGTCTATCGCGCAGCGCGGGACGAATATGAAGGCGCACGGAAGGTTGCCGTCCAACGCGCGGCCGAGGTGACTGGCCTGTCGGTCGAGCAGCTCTCGGGTCTGGACCGCGCCCCCGAGGGAGAGCGTGCGCAGTTGCTGAGCGAGCTTGTCCGCGAAAACGCCCTGCGCGCGGGGCAGGAAAAGCACGTAAAAACCCTCGCCGCACAGGTCGCGGCCGAAACTGCGCGCCTGTCCGCGCTGGCGTCGATGGCGGCTGAACTTGAAGACCGCCAAAGGGATTTTGCCGTGGCCGAAGCCGTCTTTGCCTCGGCCATCGCCCGGTCGGAATCGAAAAAGACCGATGTCTACGCCTCGTACCCGCTGATCCAGGTGCTGGAAAATCCGTCGCTGCCGGAACGGCCGTCTTCACCCAACAAGAAGCTGTCGATCGCGGCAGGGATTGCCGCCACGTTGATGCTTCTGATCGGGCTGACGCTGGCATGGGTCCGCAACCCGCTGATCTCGCGGCTGTTGAAAGACACAGGCGAGAACAAGGCATGAGCCAGGCCGCGCCGCAGAACCCGGCCGAGCGGCTTGTCTGGCACGCGCTGGTCTGGACATGGCCGTTCTATGCCATCGGCGCGCTCTATGTCGTTGGGCCAGTGCTGTGCTGGATGCTGGCTGGGTTGGCGGCGCTGGCCTTGTATCTGGGGCCGGCGATCCGTCCGGATCTGCGGGCCACGGGGCCGGTTCCGGCGCTGGCGGGGCTGTGGATGGCCGGCATGTTGTTGATGCTGTTTGCATTGTGGGCCGGCCATCTGGATTGGGGGCTGGGGCTGGGCAAGACCATCAAGTCCTCGATCGGCTGGGCCAAGGGCTGGGCGCTTATTCCATTGTTCATTCTGGCCGGGGCCGTGCTGCCGATCCGGCGCGAGGTTCTGGTGCGGGGCCAGTGCAAGCTGGGACTGTGGACCTTGTGCCTTGCGCCCCCGCTGTTGGCTGCGCCTTATCTGGGCCTGCCCAGCCAGATCTTCACCTCACCGCTCAAGGCGGTCGGTGGGCCGGGCCCCGAGTATTTCTCGGTCTATCTCTACACAATCGACCCGGCCAGTTGGACGCCCCGGTGGCAGTTCTTCGCGCCGTGGTCACCATTTGCCGCCTTGCTGGGGGTATGCATGGTCCTGTTCGCGCTCGAAGAACGGCACCGGGGATGGATGGCCGTCGGTCTGAGCGCGGGTATTCTCATGATCCTGGCGTCGAAATCCCGCATGGGGCTGGTCGGGCTGGTGGCCTGCACGCTGGGGCCGCGCCTTTTGCCGCTGGTGGCGCGCAGCATCGGATGGTTTCTGGTGTCGGCCGTGGCGACGGCGTCCGCGGCGTGGGGGGCCGCCGTGATCGATCTGGGCAACCAGGCGCTGCAGAATTTCAAATCGGCCCGCGCCGACAGCACCCGCGTGCGCGAAACCCTTCAACGCATCGCCTATGAGCGCTGGCAATCCGACGCGGTGCTATTTGGTCACGGAACGGTTCAGCCCGGTGCGCATTTGGTCGAGTACATGCCCATCGGAAGCCACCACACTTGGTACGGGCTTCTGTTCGTCAAGGGCATCACCGGCTTCGTGGCTTTTATTGTCCCCTTCGCCGTGCATTTCGGCGTGGTGATCACCGACGCGGTCCGCTCGGCGCGCGGACGCTTGCCGCTGGGCCTGCTGATGACCCTGCTGCTGCTGACCTTCGGCGAAAATATCGAGATCGAGGCCTATCTGCTCTGGCCTGCGCTGCTGATGCTGGGGTGCCACCTGCGCGAAATGACAGGGACCGGTGCTCAGCCGAGCGCGTAACCGGCCCCGCGCACGGTGCGGATCGGGTCATCCCCCCCACGCACCGTCAAAGCTTTACGCAAACGCCCGATATGCACGTCGACGGTCCGGGTATCCACATAGATGTCGCGCCCCCAGACCCGGTCGAGCAATTGTTCGCGACTCCAGACCCGGCCTGGCTTTTCCATGAAGGTCGACAGCAGCCGAAACTCGGTCGGACCCAGCTTGATGTCCTCGTCCGCGCGGGTCACGCGGTGCGTTTCGGCATCCAGGACGATGTCATCGTATTCCAACCGCTCGCCCACGGCTGCGGGGCGGGTCCGGCGGAACTGGGATTTGACTCGGGCCATCAGCTCGATCACCGAATAGGGCTTGGTGACATAGTCGTCGGCACCTGTCTCCAGCCCGCGCACCTTGTCGACCTCTTCGGATTTTGCCGAGAGCATGATCACCGGAATGGCACGGGTCGCGGCCGTCATCTTCAGTTGGCGGCAAATTTCGATCCCGGAAACGCCGGGCAGCATCCAGTCCAGCAGGATCAGATCGGGCGGCACTTCCTTGATCTGCAACAGCGCCTCGTCACCGGTTTCGGCCTGGCGCACGTCAAAGCCTTCGGCCTCGAGGTTGTAGCAGATGATCTCGCGCTGCGCGGGCTCGTCTTCGACGACAAGGATCGATGGCGTTGGCATCACAGGACCTCGGTGGTTTCCGTTGGTGTCTTGTCGAGGCGCGGGCGGTCATCATCAGGCAACTGCCCACTGACAAGGTAGATGGTCTGCTCCGCGATCCCGGTAGCATGATCGCCGATCCGCTCGAGGTTTTTGGCCACGAAATGCAGATGCATGCCCGGGGTGATATTGCCCGGGTTCTCCATCATATGGGTCAGCAGAGCGCGAAACACGTTATTGTACATCGCATCCACATCAGCGTCACGTTCACGGATGGCCTGGGCCTTGTCCGCGTCCCGCTGGATGAAGCAATCCAGGGCATCCGCAATCATGCTCTGCACCAGCTGGGCCTGACGCGCTATGGCCGATTTGACTTCGTCCAAACTCGCCGAGTCCGCCAGGGTCACGGCACGCTTGGCGATGTTTTTTGCATGGTCCCCACTGCGCTCGAGCTGGTTGGCGATGGTGAAGGTCGCCAGGACCACGCGCAGGTCGATGGCCGTAGGCGCGCGCCGCGCGATGATGTTGGCGCTGTCGTTCTTGACCATCTCTTCCAACTCGTCGATGGCGCGATCGGCCTTGACGGTGCGCGCGGCGAGTTCGACATCCTTGTCGCACAGTGCCCGGATCGCGTCCGACAGGCAGCTCTCGACCAACCCACCCATGCGCATCAGATGCGCCTGAACAGACTCGAGTTCCTGATCAAAAGATCGGACGATGTGCTTGTCCTTCATGGCGTCCTGGGTCATCCGATTCTCCCGGTGATGTAGGATTCCGTGCGCGGGTCTTCGGGATTGGTGAAGATGTGCCCCGTGTCCCCGTATTCCACCAAGCTGCCGAGGTGGAAGAACGCCGTTTTCTGGCTGACCCGAGCCGCCTGCTGCATCGAGTGCGTGACGATTACCACCGAGAAGTTCAGCTTCAACTCGTCAATCAGTTCCTCGACCTGGGCGGTCGCGATCGGATCCAAAGCCGAGCACGGTTCGTCCATCAACAGGACCTCGGGTTCAGTGGCAACCGCGCGCGCGATGCAAAGGCGCTGCTGCTGACCGCCGGACAAGCCGGTGCCGGGCTCGTGCAGGCGATCCTTCACCTCATCCCAGATGGCGCCACGGCGCAGGGATTTCTCAACGATCTCATCCAGATCGGCTTTTGTTCTGGCCAGTCCGTGGATCCGGGGACCATAGGCTACGTTGTCGTAGATCGACTTGGGGAACGGGTTCGGCTTTTGGAACACCATACCCACCTTGGCACGCAGCTGCACCGGGTCGATCCGTTTGTCGTAGATGTCTTCGTTGTCGATCCGGATGTCGCCTTCGACCCGGCAGACGTCAATCGTGTCGTTCATCCGGTTCAGGCAGCGCAGGAACGTGGACTTGCCGCATCCGGACGGGCCGATGAAAGCGGTTACCGTTTTGTCGAGAATGTCGACCGATACGTCCTTGATTGCCTGGTTGTCGCCATAAAAGACCTGGACGCCCTTCGCCTGAATTTTGATGGCGTCGACGGCGGCACTCGGCTCGATCTTGCTCATGTCGTTCATCATGATGACCCCTTTGCGCTTACCAGCTGCGCTCGAATTTGTTGCGAAGATAGATCGCGATTGCATTCATCGTGACCAGGAACCCCAGCAGCACCAGGATCGCGGCCGAGGTCCGGCTGACGAAGCCGCGCTCGGGGCTGTCAGCCCAGATGAAGATCTGCGTGGGTAGGGCGGTGGCACTGTCGAACGGGCCAGCCGGGGCCGAGGTGATGAACGCGTTCATCCCGATCAGCAGCAACGGAGCAGTTTCCCCCAAGGCCTGCGCCAGCCCGATGATCGTACCGGTCAGGATGCCGGGCATCGCCAGCGGTAGCACATGACCGAACACCACCTGGTGCTTGGACGCACCGATGCCCAGGGCCGCCTCGCGGATCGACGGCGGCACGGCCTTCAGCGCCGCGCGGGTGGCGATGATGATCGTCGGCATGGTCATCAGCGCCAGCGTCATGCCACCCACGAACGGGGCCGAGCGCGGCAGCCCGAACCAGCCGATGAACACCGCCAGCGCCAACAGGCCGAAAACGACCGACGGCACCGCGGCCAGGTTGTTGATGTTGACCTCGATGAAGTCACTGACCTTGTTCTTGGGCGCGAATTCCTCAAGGTAGATCGCCGCGCCGATGCCCAGCGGGAAGGAAATCACGAAACACACGAACAGCGCCCAGAACGACCCGATCAGCGCGCCCTTTAGGCCCGCCAATTCGGGGAACCGGCTGTCGGCATTGGTGACCAGGCCAGTGTTCAGCGGCTTGCTGATCACGCCTTCGGCCTTGAGCTGATCGAACCACGCGATCTCGGCATCGTTCAAGCGGCGGTTCTGCTCGGGCGTGTCGCGGTCGATGGTGCCCTTGTTCAGCTGGTCATATGGGTCAGATACCGGCACGGTCATCGTGATGGTCTGCCCGATCAGCGCTGGGTCGGCCACCACCCGGTCGCGCAGATCAAACTGCGCTCCGTTGGACAGAATGCCCGACAGGGCCTTTCGGGTAGCCCGATCGCTGGTGTCCACCTCGGGCAGCAACTCGGACAGCGAGGCTTGCAACACGTCCTTGAAACCGCCCCGCGGCAGTTTTTCGGGCTCGATCTCCTCGGGGTCGACATAGACCTCGAGCGTGATCTTGGTCTGGGTGAACGCCTGGTATCCGGATGACACCAGCGAGGCCACCAAGATGAACAGCATCAGAAATGCAAACCCGATGGCGCCCAGGCCAAGGCCCTGTAGTATCTTCTGTTTACGATTGCGGCGGGCCAGGCTGGCGCGCACGGCGTCGGCGGTGTCTCCGCCTTTGGGCGAATTGTTTTGTCCTGCGGTCAGGTCAGCCATGATTCTTGGCCTCAGTCATAGGCTTCGCGGTACTTGCGCACGATGCGCAGCGCGAAGACGTTGATGATCAGGGTGACGACGAACAGCATCATGCCCAAGGCAAAGGCTGCCAGCGTCTTGGGGTTGTCGAACGAGGTGTCGCCGATCAGAAGCGTGACGATCTGCACGGTCACCGTGGTCACGCTGTCCAGCGGGTTGATGGTCAGCGAGGCGATCAGACCGGCCGCCATCACCACGATCATGGTTTCCCCGATCGCGCGGCTGACGGCCAACAGGATGCCACCGACGATGCCGGGAATGGCAGCGGGGAACAGCACGTTCAGAACCGTCTCGGCCCGTGTCGCCCCCAAAGCCAGCGCTCCGTCGCGCAGAGATTTCGGAACGGCTGACAGGGCGTCGTCGGTAAAGGACGAGATGAACGGGATCAACATGATGCCCATCACGCTGCCTGCGGCCAGCGCCGTGTTGGGTGACACGGGAATGCCCAGCGAAGCGCCGAAACTGCGCATGGCCGGGGCCACGACCAGGATCGCGAAGAAGCCATAGACCACGGTCGGCACGCCGGCCAGGATCTCCAGCACTGGCTTGGCCACCGCCCGCAAGCGGTGGGGCGCGAATTCATTCAGGTAGATGGCCGACAACAGTCCCACCGGAACCGCCAGGAACAACGCGACAACGGTAATGACGATCGTGCCGAGGATGACCGGAAGCCAGCCGAAAGCACCTTCGGCGGCAATCTGGTCCTCGCGCAGAGGAATCTGCGGTTCCCAGTTCAGGCCGAAGAAGAACTCGGTGATCGGCACCATCTCGAAAAAGCGGATGGATTCGAACAGCAGCGCGGCAATGATGCCGACGGTCGTAAAGATGGCGACGGTCGAACAGAAGATCATCAGGCCGGAAACGATGCGTTCCACACTGTGGCGGGCGCGGAATTCGACACCGACACGCGACCGGGCAAATGCCACGATGGCCAGTGACAGAATGACAACGATAGACAGCAGCACCCATCCCGACATCTGATGCAGCTCAAGATACCGCTGGGCCGCGTCCATCTTCCACTGTTCAGGCTCGCCGAAGATCTGCCCGCGCGAGATCGACTTGATCTCGGCCAACACCAGTTGACGCCCTCCAGTGTCCAATCCGTCAAGGCTGCCCGCAGGCAGGCCCGACATGACCACATGGTCGATCATCGGGCCCTGCAAGATCAGCCACAGTACGATCAGCACAAAGACCGGAACCAGCGTGGACAGAAAAGAAAACAGCCCGTGATAGCCGGGCAGGGAGTGCAGGGACGTCCCATCTGCGCGCAGACCGGCCGCGGCCCGTCTGTTCAGCAAATATCCAAGGATACTGACGCCCAACAGCGCCGCAAACACGAAAGTAGTCATCTGCCCCCCAGGCACAAAAATGGGCTGCCCGGTTTCGCGGCCGGACAGCCCTGTGAATTGCAAATCTTACGACTTGGGTTCCATGTTCTGGCCGTCCAGAATTGCGTCCTGCAGCTCTTCACGGCGCTCGTCGGACAGACCAACCAGACCACGTTCGGCCAGGTAGCCGTCGGATGCCAAAGCATCATCCGACATGTATTCTTCCAGGAACTCGTCCAGGTTCGGGATCACGCCGCGATGCGCATTCTTTACATAGAAGTACAGCGGGCGGGACACCGGATAGGATTTGTCGGCGATGGTGTCGGCATTCGGCTCGACGCCTTCGATCGTGACCGGCTTCAGCTTGTCCAGGTTCTCGTACAGGAACGAGTAGCCGAAGATGCCCACGGCGTTCGGATCCGCCTCAAGGCGCTGAACGATCAGGTTGTCATTCTCGCCCGCTTCGACGAAGGGCCCGTCGGTACGCATGCGCGAGCAGTTTTCCTTGACCCATTTCTTGTCGAAATCACCGCTCTTGACGAAGTCCAGCTCTTTGCAGCCTTCATGCATGGCCAGCTCGACGAACGCGTCGCGGGTGCCCGAGGTCGGCGGCGGTCCATAAGCCAGGATTTCCACGGCCGGCAGGTCGGGGTTGATTTCGTTCCAGGTCTTGTACGGGTTGTCCTTCCACTCGCCATCAACCGGCACCTGGGCGCCGAGAGCCATGTAGATGTCGGCCAGCGACAGGTCCCAATCCTGTTCATTGCTGCGCGAGATGGCGATCGACAGGCCGTCGAAACCGATCAGAGCTTCAGAGATGTCGGTCACGCCGTTCTTTTGGCACAGCTCGTATTCCGAGGCCTTCATGGCACGCGATGCGCCGGTGATGTCGGCAGTGTTTTCGCCGATGCCTTCGCAGAAGATTTTCATGCCGCCGCCGGTACCGGTCGATTCGACGATGGGCGAAGCAGCGCCCGTGTTGTTGGCGAACTGCTCGGCCACGGCTTGGGTGTACGGGAATACGGTCGACGATCCGACGATACGGATGGCGTCGCGCGCCGAGGCAGCGGACGCGGCGATCGCGGTGATTGCCAGAACCGAAGCGGTCAGTTTGATGGTGGTCATGGTCACTCCTGAGAATCAGCTTTGGCCGCCCCCTGCGGCCTTGTTGAGTGCAGTAGTCCGGGCGTGCGAAGCTTATGTAACGCTTTCGTAACAGTTTTATGACAACCCACCCGGGGCGGTTCAAAAACTCGTCTGATCCAGATGCGCGGCTTTCGGCAGCCGTTTGTGCACGACCTCAAAACACCAGTTGCGACAAGGTTTTGCGTCAAACGAACAAGTGAATGGACTCGGGGTCTGTTTCAGGGAATCGTTTAGTCCGATCTTTTTTCTTGCTGCCACGGCAAGGCGACTGGAGGTGCAGACATGCTGACCAGAAGACATTTTGTTGCGACTTCGCTTGCTGTTTTCTCGCAACCGATTCTTGGCGCGACATCGGCCGAAGCGTCGACCGCATCTCAATGGGCGGCTTGGGACAGGCAGGTGACGCCGGCCAACTATGACCCGGCCACCTCGAACCCTTGGGGGTTGAATCCCCGGTTTCTGCCGCAACGGGTCGAAACCAATCGGTCGCTGGTGCCCGGTGACATTCACGTGGATGCGGTCGCGCGCTACCTGTATTTCATCGAAGAGGGCGGAACCGCGATGCGATACGGCGTGGCGATCGCCCGTGGCAATCTCTACGAACCCGGGACCTACACGATCCGGCGCAAAGCCAAATGGCCGCGTTGGACCCCGACCGCAGACATGATCAAACGCGATCCGCAGGACTATGCGCAGTTTGCCGACGGAATGCCCGGCGGACCCAACAACCCCTTGGGCGCACGCGCTTTCTACCTGTTTCAGGGCAATCGCGACACATATCTGCGCATCCACGGAACACCCTATTCCCGGTCTATCGGCGGGCGGGCAAGCTCAGGCTGTGTACGTATGGTCATGGCCCATATTATTGGCCTGTATGACCGGGTGCAGCCGGGCGCGACGGCTCATCTTTACCCACCCGAAAGATTTGCGACTGCCAGCAGCTGATCCGTCACGCGCGGGCGCAGATCGGGCGGCCATCGGCGGTTCTCAGCGGTAGGTATGTCGTTTCGACCGGGCCCACGTACCGGTACCAGTAACAACCGTCTTCGGGCATGATGCGAACGGCGGTCAGGTCCTGGCCCGGCGCGGCGATCTCGACCACGCCCTCGGGCACTTTGGCAAGGTCACCGGGGGCTTTGTCGCCGGACATCAACGTGGTCTCGGTGCAGGCGGCAATCAGGGACAGCGCGCATAGCCCAATCAATGCTTTCCTCGTTGTCATGCCGCACCTTTCCGATTCCCAAGTGATTCTCTTTGCGTGATACCCTCGCATCCAAGCGATCCCGCTTCAATTCACCAAGGATCCGCCGCCATCCATCGTTGCCCTGTTGCCGACGGAGCACAGCAGCAAACTGCTCTTGCCCTGACGGGATGGTTTGCTTGGTGCGCGGGGATATTCCGCAGAGGGCCTTGACCTTCCACTTGCTGGAACCCTTATGTACAGGGTCGACCGGATAATCGTGGTGACGACATGGCCAATATTTCACATGCCAAATTTCAGGTTCAGGGGATGAGTTGCGCGTCTTGCGTGGCTCGGGTTGAGCGTGCGCTCAGCGCGGTTCCGGGCGTCGACTCGGCTGCCGTAAACCTGGCGAATGAGAGCGTCCAGGTGGATTTCGATGCTCCGGCTGATGTCAAATCCATCGCACAGGCGATGGAGGCGGCGGGCTATCCAGCCGTGACCGAGACCGTCACGCTCAACATCCAAGGCATGAGCTGTGCTTCATGCGTCGGCCGGGTCGAGAAGGCTTTGCTTGCCGGGCAGGGGGTGCTGGCGGCGTCGGTCAACCTCGCCTCGGAAAGCGCGACCGTCCAGTTTGCAACGGGCGCCACGACACCCGAAGCGATTGCTGCACTGGCCAACGCGGCCGGGTACCCGGCGACGCCGCGCAACTCGGCTCAGGCAGCGGCGCAGGATCGCAAAGCTGACGAAATCCGCAAACTGGCACTGCGAACGGGGTTTGCGGCAATCCTGGCCTTGCCGGTTTTCATCCTTGAAATGGGCGCGCATGTCATTCCCGGCATGCATCACCTGATTGCAAGCACCATGGGTCTGCAAGCCAGCCACTACATTCAGTTCGTCTTGACGACACTGGTCCTGTTCGGGCCCGGTCTTCAATTCTACACCAAGGGCTTTCCAGCACTTGCCAAGGGTGCGCCAGACATGAATTCGCTGGTCGCTTTGGGCACGTCGGCGGCTTATTGGTTCTCGCTGATCTCGACCTTTGCGCCCGAAATCCTTCCGACCGGCACGGCCAATGTCTATTACGAGGCGGCCGCGGTCATCGTGGTTCTGATCCTGCTGGGCCGCTTTCTTGAAGCACGCGCCAAAGGCCGAACCGGCGAGGCGATCCGCAAGCTGGTCGGCCTGCAGGCCAAAACCGCGCGGGTCGAACGGGAGAACCGCATCGTCGAACTGCCTATTGATCAGATCGCAGTGGGCGATCTGGTTCACGTGCGGCCCGGCGAAAAGATCCCGGTCGATGGCTCGGTGCTGAGCGGCAGTTCGTATGTTGACGAAAGCATGATCACGGGTGAGCCCGTTCCGGTCGAGAAATCCTCTGACGCAACCGTCGTAGGCGGCACCGTGAACGGTACCGGAGCGTTGACCGTCCGCGCCGAAAAGATCGGAGCGGATACGATGCTGGCGCAGATCATTCAGATGGTCGAACAGGCTCAGGGCGCGAAGCTGCCCATTCAGGGCTTGGTTGACCGTATCACCCTTTGGTTTGTTCCCGCGGTGATCGCGGTGGCGGTCGTGACAGTCCTTGTTTGGTTGCTGTTCGGACCGGACCCGGCACTCAGCATGGCTCTGGTTGCCGGGGTCGCGGTGCTTATCATTGCCTGCCCCTGCGCAATGGGTCTGGCTACGCCGACATCGATCATGGTGGGCACGGGGCGCGCTGCGGAAATGGGCGTTCTGTTCCGCAAGGGCGACGCGCTGCAGATGTTGCAGGAAACCACTGTTGTAGCGGTGGACAAGACCGGCACCCTGACGGAAGGCCGCCCGGAACTGACTGATCTTGTGGTTGCCCAAGGGCTGGATGAGGACACCGTCCTGCGCCTGGTCGCAGCCGTCGAGGCCACTTCGGAACATCCGATCGCCACCGCCATCGTGCGCGCGGCCGAGACACGCGGCCTGAATCTGCCGAAGCCCGAGGATTTCAAGTCGATCACCGGCTATGGGGTTCAAGCGGTCATCGAAGGGCACAGCATCCTCATCGGTGCCGATCGTCTGATGGAGCGCGAAGGCATCGACATCAGTGCGCTGTCAGATCACGGCGCGTCGCTGGCCGCCAAAGGCAGAACACCGCTCTACGCCGCAATCGACGGAACCGCTGCCGCCGCAATCGCGGTGGCCGACCCGATCAAGCCCAGCACACCGGAGGCCATCGAAGCCTTGCACGCGCTGGGGCTCAAAGTGGCGATGATCACGGGCGACAACAGGGCGACGGCCGATGCCATCGCAGCACAGCTTGGGATCGACACAGTCGTCGCCGAAGTCCTGCCCGAAGGCAAAGTCGCTGCACTGGAAAACCTGCGCGTGAACGGCGGCAAGTTGGCTTTTGTCGGTGATGGGATCAACGACGCTCCGGCGCTGGCGGCCGCGGATGTCGGCATTGCCATCGGCACCGGGACCGACGTTGCGATCGAGGCCGCAGACGTGGTGCTGATGTCGGGCGATCTGATCGGCGTGGTCAACGCCTTCGATATCAGCCAGCGCACCATGCGCAATATCCGGCAGAACCTGTTCTGGGCCTTTGGCTACAACACGCTGCTGATCCCGGTGGCCGCGGGAGTTCTCTATCCCTTTGGCGGACCCTTGCTGTCCCCGGTTTTGGCGGCTGGCGCCATGGCGCTGTCCAGCGTGTTCGTCTTGTCAAACGCATTGCGGCTGCGTTGGGTCAAGGCGGCCCGGCCGCCGAGCGGATCCGACCGCAAACCGCAGACCATTGCACACGCACCCACACCCGCCGAATAGGAAAGGAGCCGCCATGAACATCGGGGACGTCGCCGAACGCTCGGGTTTGCCGGCCAAGACCATCCGGTATTATGAGGATATCGGTTTCATCAAACCCAGACGCTCGACCAATGGATACCGCCATTTCGACGAGAAAGAACTGCACAAGCTGGCGTTCATCGGGCGCGCGCGGTCGCTGGGGTTCACCATCGAAGACTGCCGCTCGCTTCTGGCGCTGTACGAGGACAAGCACCGCGCCAGCGCGGACGTCAAGCGGATCGCCAAACAGAACCTCGAAGAGATCGATGCCAAGATCGAAGGTTTGAAAGCCATGCGCGAAACACTGTCGCACCTGATCCAGGAATGCGCCGGAGATGACCGCCCGGATTGTCCGATCCTCAAGGATCTGGGTCGCGACTGACAGGATAGACCCGAGGCACCTTCGGGCGCTTTCCCTTGATCGCGACCACGGTTCTGTCCTAGGCCATGCGGCAGGTGCACAGGACGCGTTGTTACGAACGTATCGTCTAGGCCGGGCGAAAGACGGCAGAACCGTAATGATCTACGAGGGCTTTGGGCCACCCATGCAAGCAGCCACATGACAATCACTGACTGGACCCAGCGGTTCCACGGAACCAGCCACCTGCCCGATGCGGTACGCGCCCGGTTGCGCGCGGCCGCGCGGATCGTGAAGTTCCCGAACGGGGCCCAGGTGTTCGGGCCCGACAATGTGCCGGACAGCCTCATGTTTCTGTACGAAGGCCGGATCCGCGTTTCACAAAGCTCGGATACGGGGCGCGAAATCGTCTTGTATCGGGTCGAAGCCGGCGAAAGCTGCGTGCTGACCACGGCATGCATGCTGGCCGAAGAGGCCTATAACGCCGAAGGCATTGCTGAAACAGATGTCACCGCGATCGTCCTGCCCAAGCCTGCCTTCGACCGCCTTGCCGCGGAAGAGGACGCGTTTCGCGATTTCGTGTTCCAGGCCTATTCCCGCCGATTGATCGACCTTCTGCGCGTGGTCGATGACGTCGCCTTCGGCCGGATCGATGTCCGGCTGGCGGAACGTCTGCTTGCATTGGCCGATTCCGCGAACGAGGTGCAAGCGACACACCAACAACTGGCCAGCGAACTGGGAACCGCGCGTGAGGTTGTCTCGCGGGTGCTGCACGACTTCCAGAAACGCGAGTTGGTTTCGCAATCTCGGGGCAAGATTACGCTCACCGACACAACGGCTTTGCAGGCTTTGGCCCACAGCACCTGATTTTTCGGGAATCTTTTCGGCATTCGTGACATTGTCACTGAAGAGACGCTCCTGGCGTCATATATGCCATTCAGAAACCTGAATATGGAGGGCGATATGACCAACAACGTCGGAACGATCGACCGCACGCTGCGCGCGGCTCTTGGGTTGGTCCTGCTGTACCTTGCAGTCTTCAGCGGGCTGGCCCTGTTCGCCGCACCACTGTTCAAATATGGCGCTGTGATCATTGGCATCATCATGCTGTTGACCGCGACCATGAAATTCTGCCCGGTGTACACGCTTTTGGGCATCAAAACCTGCAGGACCAGATAATATGGAAACCGTATTCACGCCTTTTGCATCCTTTGGCGGCGGCCTGCTGATAGGCTTGGGCGCAGTGTTGTTGATGTTGGGCCTCGGCCGCATCATGGGTGCCACCGGGATCATGTCCGGTCTGGTCTTTCCTGACAGCGGGTCCGAGTTTTCCTGGCGGCTGGCGCTTGTTGCCGGAATGATCGTTGCGCCGGGTCTGATCTACGTGCTGACCGGCTCCATGCCGGCCATCGAGGTGCCGATCAGCCCGCTGATGATCGTGGTCGGCGGCGTCATCGTCGGTCTGGGCGCCAGCCTCGGCTCGGGGTGCACCTCGGGTCACGGCGTATGCGGCCTGTCGCGGTTGTCGACCCGGTCCCTGGTTGCCGTTCCGACCTTCATGGTAACTGCCGCCATCACGGTTTTCGTGATCCGCCACGTATTCGGAGGGTGAGGCAATGAAACTGTTCCATACGTTCCTGACCGGCCTTGTCTTCGGCACAGGCATCGCGATCTCGGGCATGATGAACCCGGCCAAGGTGTTGAACTTCTTCGATCTGGCCGGAACCTGGGACCCCAGCCTCGCCTTCGTTATGGGCGGTGCGCTGGTGGTGACATTCATCGGCTATCGCCTGATATGGCGACGCGCCGCGCCGCTTTTTGCGGACCGGTTCCAGATTCCGGGCGCAAAGCACATCGACATGAAGCTTGTCGGCGGCTCAGCCTTGTTTGGCGTGGGCTGGGGCATCGCAGGATTCTGCCCGGGCGCGGCAATTCCGGCCCTGGGCACCGGACGGTGGGAGGTTCTGCTGTTTCTGGGCGCGGTCGCCGCCGGGCTGGCCCTGGCGCGCATTCTGCAAGGGCAACCATTGATTACACGTTCGGCCAAGGCCTGAGCGTCAGAGAGGAGGCACGATCATGACCGACCAAAAGGCAATCGACACCCACAACCAGAAAATGGCTGACGCAATCGCGACACCAATTTCCGCATATCCGGTTGATCTGAGCGTCAAACCCAAGGTTCAGGGCTTCTACGACGAGGCCACGGCGACGATCAGCTACATCGTTTCGGACCCGACATCCAACGCCTGCGCGATCATCGACAGCGTGATGGACATCGACTATGCCGCTGGCCGGATCACATTCGAACATGCCGACCTGCTGATCGCCGAGATCGAAAAGCAGGGCCTGAAACTGGAGTGGATCATCGAGACCCACGCCCATGCCGATCACCTGTCGGCGGCGCCCTACATCCAGCAAAAGCTGGGCGGCAAGATCGGCATTGGCGAGAACATCA
Organism: Ruegeria sp. CH5; assembly: GCF_056537025.1. Taxonomy (NCBI): domain Bacteria; kingdom Pseudomonadati; phylum Pseudomonadota; class Alphaproteobacteria; order Rhodobacterales; family Roseobacteraceae; genus Ruegeria; species Ruegeria sp. CH5. Next base: position 324,424 of record NZ_JBQFQT010000004.1, read on the forward strand.
AGATCGTGCAGGAGGTCTTCGGCAAGATCTTCAACGAAGGCACCGAGTTCCAGCGTGACGGCAGCCAGTTCGATGCACTGTTCACCGATGGCATGACCTACAAGATCGGCAACATGACCGCCTTCACCATGCACACACCGGGCCATACACCGGCCTGCATGGTGCATGTGATGGGCGATGCGGCGTTTGTGGGTGACACGCTGTTCATGCCCGATGGTGGTTCGGCCCGAGCCGACTTTCCGGGCGGAGATGCGGGAACGCTTTATGACTCGATCCAGAAGGTGCTGAGCCTGCCGGACGAAACCCGGCTGTTCATGTGCCACGATTACGGCCCCAACGGCCGCGACATTCGCTGGGAAACCACGGTGGCCGAGGAAAAGGCGCACAACATTCACGTGGGCGGCGGCAAGTCGCGGGACGAGTTCATCAAGATGCGCACCGAGCGTGACGCGACGCTGGCGATGCCGACCCTGATCATCCCGTCGATCCAGGTCAATATCCGGGCGGGTGACATCCCGACCGACAAGGACGGCAACCAGATGCTCAAGGTTCCGGTCAACAAGATCTGACCGCAGGAGACAACAATGGAAATCCGAAAGATTTCGGGCGCACTCTCGGTGTCGCCACAGGTAACGCTTGCCGATATCCCGGCGATCAAGGCCGCGGGCTTCCGCGCCATCATCTGCAATCGCCCCGACGGTGAAGGGTCCGACCAACCGACATTCGAGGAAATCGAGGCCGCTGCAGAAAAGCTTGGCATCGAAGCCCGGTACGTTCCCGTCCAGACTGGCCTGGTTCGGGATGAGGACGCGCAGGCCTTCGGTCAAGCCCTGACCGAACTGCCAGGTCCGATCCTGGCCTATTGCCGGACGGGCACGCGCTCGGCCACGCTTTGGTCGCTGCACGAAGCCGCGCAGGGCCGAGCCTTGCCTGACATCCTGACCTCAACCAAGGCTGCCGGATATGACATGAGCGGCGTGGCCCGCCGCATCGCCAATGGCGGCAAGACGCCCACCGACACCGGCGACGCGTCCTTTGACGTGGTGATCGTGGGCGGCGGGGCCGGGGGCATCGCCACCGCCGCCAGCTTGCATGCGCGCAAATCCGACCTGTCGATTGCCATCATCGACCCGTCGGATGTGCACTATTATCAACCCGGCTGGACCCTGGTGGGCGGCGGCGTGTTCACGCCGGAACAGACGGCCAAGACCATGGGCGCGCTGATCCCGCGCGGGGTCAAATGGATCAAGGCCGCCGTGGCCGCGTTCGAGCCACAGAACAACGCCGTCATTCTGGATGGTTGCCGAGTGGTCAAATACGACCGTCTGGTGGTGACTCCGGGGCTCAAGCTGGACTGGGGTGCGGTCGAAGGGCTGGAGGAAACGCTGGGCCGCAACGGCGTGACCTCGAACTATCGCTATGACCTGGCGCCCTATACCTGGCAGTTGGTCGAAGGGCTGAAGGTGGGACGGGCGCTGTTCACCCAGCCGCCGATGCCGATCAAATGTGCGGGCGCGCCGCAAAAGGCGATGTACCTGTCGGGCGATGCGTGGGTCCGACGCGGGGTTCTGAAGGATATCGACATCCAGTTCATGAATGCGGGCGGGGTGCTGTTCGGGGTCAAGGACTATGTCCCGGCGCTGATGGAGTATGTCAGGAAATACGACGCCACGCTGAACTTCTTCCACAATCTGGTGGCGGTGGACGGGGCGGCGAAAACCGCCACGTTCAAGGTCGCCAAGCCCGACGAGCAGCCCGAGCAGGTGACGGTCGAGTTCGACATGATGCATGTCTGCCCGCCGCAGGTGGCGCCGGACTTCATCCGGGTATCGCCGCTGGCAGATGCGGCGGGTTGGGTCGATGTGGATCAGTCCACGCTGCGCCACAAGAGCTTTGACAACATCTGGTCGCTGGGCGACGTGATGAACGCGCCGAACGCGAAAACCGCGGCAGCTGCCCGCAAGCAGGCGCCGGTGGTGGCCGACAACATCGTGGCCGATATCGAGGGCCGCGGCCCGGTGGCGGCCTATGACGGTTACGGCTCGTGCCCGCTGACGGTGGAACGCGGCAAGATCGTGCTGGCCGAGTTCGGCTATGGCGGTGTCCTGAAGCCCAGCTTCCCTAAGTTCCTGATCGACGGCACCAAACCCAGCCGCGCGGCCTGGGTCCTCAAGGAAAAGCTGCTGCCGCCGGTCTATTGGTCGGCGATGCTGAAGGGCAAGGAATGGATGGCCAAGCCCGAGCCGCTGAACGTGGCGGCCGAATAGGTCGCTAGGGCTTCTTGCCCTGCGCCATCCAACACCCGCCCTGTGCCCTCTTGAACGTGGAACCGATGCACAACCTGTTGCGATACTTGCCAATTCTGGATTGGGGCCGCCGGTATGACCGGGCGGCGCTGTCCAATGACCTGATCGCCGCGGTGATCGTGACGATCATGCTGATCCCACAATCGCTGGCCTATGCGCTGCTGGCGGGGCTGCCGCCCGAGGCGGGTATCTATGCCTCGATCGTGCCGATCATCCTCTATGCAATCTTCGGCACCAGCCGGGCGCTGGCGGTGGGGCCGGTGGCGGTGGTGTCGCTGCTGACGGCATCCGCGGTGGGGCAGGTGGCTGAACAGGGCACCGCCGGTTATGCTGTGGCAGCAATGACGCTGGCTTTCCTGTCGGGCGGGTTCCTGATGTTGCTGGGCGTGTTCCGGCTGGGCTTTCTGGCCAACTTCCTGTCTCATCCGGTGATCGCGGGCTTCATTACCGCCTCTGGCATCCTGATCGCCACCAGCCAGCTGAAACACATCCTGGGGGTCAGCGCGCATGGGCATACTTTACCCGAGATGTTGGGCTCGATCTTTGCGCATCTGGACCAGACCAGCGGAATAACCGTAGTGATCGGTGTGCTGGCCACGGCGTTCCTGTTCTGGGTGCGCAAGAACCTCAAACCCGCACTGCGGCGCATGGGCGTACCGCCGCTTTTGGCCGATGTACTGACCAAGGCCGGGCCGGTGGCGGCGGTGGTGGTCACGACCGTGTCGGTCTGGGCCTTCGGGCTGGACGCGCGCGGCGTCAAGATCGTGGGCGAGGTGCCCCAGAGCCTGCCGCCGCTGACCCTGCCGGGGCTGTCCTCAGACCTGATCGGCGCGCTGCTGGTGCCCGCGATCCTGATCTCGATCATCGGCTTTGTCGAAAGCATCTCGGTCGCGCAGACGCTTGCGGCCAAGAAACGCCAGCGCGTCGACCCCGATCAGGAACTGATCGGACTGGGCGCGGCCAATCTGGGCGCGGCGTTCACCGGGGGCTTTCCGGTCACCGGCGGGTTTTCGCGTTCGGTCGTTAACTTCGACGCGGGCGCCGAGACCCCGGCAGCCGGTGCCTTCACCGCCGTTGGGCTGGCGGTTGCCGCACTCTTCCTGACCCCGCTGGTCTATTTCTTGCCCAAGGCGACGCTGGCCGCGACGATCATCGTGGCGGTGCTCAGCCTGGTGGATTTTTCAATCCTCAAAAAGACCTGGGGCTATTCACGGGCCGATTTCACCGCTGTCGCCGCCACAATCGTCCTGACCCTGATGGCCGGTGTCGAAGCGGGTGTTGCCAGCGGCGTGGCAATCTCGATCCTTCTGCATCTTTACAAGACTTCACGTCCACATGTGGCCGAACTGGGGCTGGTGCCGGGCACTCAACACTTCCGCAACATCCTGCGCCACAAGGTCCAGACCGACCCCACGCTGGTCACGTTGCGGGTGGATGAAAGCCTGTATTTCGTGAATGCCCGCTTCCTCGAGGATCTGATCCAGTCGCGCGTGACCGAGGGTTGCGAGATCCGCAACGTGGTGCTGATGTTCTCGGCGGTGAACGAGGTCGACTTCTCGGCGCTCGAAAGCCTTGAGGCGATCAACCACCGCCTGCGCGACATGGGCGTCGGCCTGCACCTGAGCGAGGTCAAAGGCCCGGTCATGGACCGACTGAAGCAGTCGCATTTCCTCGACGACCTGAACGGTCAGGTGTTTCTGTCGCAATATGACGCCTGGCAAAGACTGACCGCGCCTGACCGGATCACGTGGGCCGCGGAATGAGTTCTGGTTCCTGAGCCGCGTAATCATGATTATGTAAAGTTTATTCCTCACGCTTGATTGACGAATTGCAACCACGCATGATCCGTCAATGGGGTTCACGGTCAAAACATGGCTGAACGATCTTGGTCTGGGCCAATACGCAGAGACCTTTGCGGAAAATGACGTTGATGCACGCGTATTGCCTCTGCTGACCAATGACGATCTCCGAGAGCTTGGAGTCAGCCTCGGACACCGCAAGGTCATTCTGGCTGCCGTGCGCGTCCTGTCTGATGAACAGGCGCCCGAGCAACCCACATCTGACATCGCAGCAGCCGCAGCCGAAATACCGCCCGACACGGATGGGCAACCGTCGCGCGCTCCGGCCGAGCGGCGCCATCTGACGGTCTTTTTTGCCGATCTCGTCGGCTCGACCGAATTGACCAACCGGATCGACCCCGAAGACATGCGGATCCTGTTGCAGCGATACCAGGATTCCGTCGCAGGTGCCGTCAGCCGGTATGGAGGATATGTCGCCAAATACCTTGGCGACGGGCTGCTGGTCTTTTTCGGGTGGCCCCGCGCCTATGAGGATCACGCCATTCGGGCCGTCAAAGCTGGTCTCGAAGCCGTGCGAAGGGTCCGGCAGATGACGACGCCCGACGGAACCCCGCTCGCCGTGCGCATCGGCATCGCCAGCGGCGACGTGGTTGTCGGTGACGCGATCGGTGAAAACTCGTTCGAAGAAGGCGCCATGACCGGACCGGTGTTGAACTTGGCCGCCAGGTTGCAGGAAAAAGCCCCGGCAAACGCCGTCGTCATGCCCCGTACAGACCTGATAGGGTCACTGGATGGCGTGTTCGAGGTTTCATCCTTGGGCAGCGTGCCTTTGAAAGGCTTCGATGCCGCGCACGACCTGGTTCAGGTCGTGGCTGAGCGCAGCGCCGAAAGCCGGTTTCACGCGGTTCGCGGGGATGGTGCCCACGGGTTCCTGATCGGCCGCAGTTTTGAAAAGGGCATCCTTCTGCAATCCTGGAAACACGCGCAGGACGGCAAAGGCGAAGTGGTCCTGCTGTCAGGTGAAGCGGGAATCGGCAAGTCGCGCCTGATCGAGGAGTTTCTGCAGGACGAAAGCGTGGTCCATCAGGCCGACATCATCAGACTGAACTGCTCTCCCTATCTCACCAGCAGCCCGTTTCACCCGGTTGCCGAACGGATTTCGCAGGATGCGGGCGTCGACCCGGATTTTGACGACGACAGGGTGCAGGAGAGTGTTCACGACATGCTGGCCCAGCGGCAAGGACTGGATCTGGACCTAGTTCTTCCTGCCTTCGCCGCCTTGGTCGCCCCGCGCAGCACCTTGGCCCAGCAGGTCCTGCAACTGTCGCCCCAGGAACAGCGAGACCTGACGATCCAAGCGCTGATCACCACGGTAAAGGCCCGGGCCGTCCAACGTCCGGTCATCCTGTTTGTCGAGGATGCCCATTGGATCGACGCCTCGACCCACGCGTTGCTGGACCGTTTCAAAGCGTTGTGCGTCGACCTTCCCCTTCTGATCGTGATCACGCATCGCCCCGGCTGGGAAATGCAGAAGACCGAAGGGGACAGCCATGTCCAAACCCTGCATCTGGGGCGACTTGATGCCGAGCAGGTCGCCCATCTGGTGCAACGTGTCTCGGGACGCGATCCGGATCCGGAATTGGTCGACCTGATTGTCGAAAAAACCGACGGCGTGCCGCTTTTTGTCGAGGAACTGACACGCGCCATACACGAAACCGGCGGGGTCGGTGTGAATGTGCCCTCGTCCCTGAGCGGAGCGTTGATGGCCCGGTTGGACGCCGTATCGCCCGACGCCAAACAAACGGCTCTTGCGGCGTCGGTTATCGGGCGCGAGTTCGAACCGGCTCTGCTTGCCGCGTCGATGCCGGAAGCCCCGCCAGAGCTCGACACTTGTTTGGCTGAGCTGTGTCGCGCTGGTCTGGTCTTTGAAAGCGGGCACCACAAAGGGCACTATGTATTCCGCCATGCGTTGATCAGGGACACCGCCTATCAGTCCATGCTCAGCAGCACACGCAAGGCCCAACACGCCAATGTCGCCCACGCGCTGATGCAGTTGCGGTCGGCCGAGATTGAACGACGCCCCGAGTTGGCCGCCCGGCACCTGACCGAGGCCGAAGACTGGGCTGCCGCCTATGACCGGTGGCGCGCGGCGACAGAAATGGCCCTGTCACGGTCGGCCAGCCAGGAAGCCCTGGCCAATGCGACGGAAACCCTGAAGGCCGCGCAAAAACTGGGCGACGAAAAAAGTCCTCAGACGATCGTTGGGAACCTTCTGCTTGGGCGCAGCTACGACAGCGCAGGCAGGTTGCCGGAAGGCATCGCCAAACTGAAGGAGGCTTCGGACGCCGCCCGGCACTCAGGCCGGACGGACCTTGCTGCCGACGCGGCACATCACTTCGCCGATTCATGCATGATGGCCGGCCAAAGGCACGGCCAGGCGATCAGCCTGTGCCTCGAGGCATTGGACAGCCTGCCGCCGACAGATGAGGTTCGGCGGTGTCGTCTGATGGCCCAGATCGCCCGCGCCTACATGTTCATCGGCGACTTTGCCGAGGGCACCAAATATGGCCAGCAATGCATGGAACTGGCCGCCCGGCTGGGGGATCACAAATCCCGGTTCGCCGTCATGATGACCCGCTTCGGCGCTCCCTTCGTGGCGCGCCAGGGCGAAGATCGGCTGAACTGGCGCAAGAACCTCGAATCCATGCACGAAGTTGCGGAAAAGCTTGGAAACATCGATCAGGGTCGCGACCGTACCCTGAGCCTGTTTGTCGGTGCCGAAATGGCGGATCGCCAGTTGGTCGACACCTCGTTGAAACTGCTGACCGAGATTTCGGACAAGGACAACCACCGACAGCTGTACTGGGTTCAGATCCACGCCCGTGCAATGGTAGCCATACTGGATGGCGATTTTGAACGCGCCGAGACCTATGCAGGCGAAGCCGTCAAAATCGGGCGGCAGACACACGGCGCCCATGTCGAGGGTGTCTACGGCGTTCAGATGTTCACCATCCGGCGCGAGCAGGCCCGGTTGCATGAAGTGGCCTCTGTGATCAAACGGCTCATGTCCGACAGTCCCGGCGAAACCAGCTGGAAACCCGGTTTCGGCCTGATAGCCGCCGAACTCGGGTTTCGCGAGCCCGCCGAGCGTATTCTCAATGAGATCGCGGACACCGGTTTTGACCTGCCGCAGGACGCGATGTACTCGACCACCCTGTCCTATCTGGCGGATATCTGCGTCGCGGTCGAGAACACGCACCATGCCCAAACGCTGATCGACAAGCTGCTGCCCTACCGGGACCTGACGATCACGGCCGGCGCGACAACCGTCTGCACCGGATCCGCGGCCCGGCGGCTGGGAGCTCTGTCCGCCGTGTTGGGTGATTGGGACACCGCCGACGAGCTGTTCGAAACCGCGATCCAAGTGGACACAGCGATGGCCGCGCCGCCGTGGATCGCCCACAGCCAAGCCGCGCGGGCCTGGGCTCTTCGCCGTCGCGGTCGCGCTCAGGATCTGCGCTCGGCCCTGTCGCTTGAGGCCGAAGCGTTGGCAACTGCCCGGGAATTGGGTATGGTTTCCCTTAGGTCAAAACTTGAAGGATCCGCGTCTTAGACTCCGAGCACATGCGCAGGGGGGTGCATAATGCCAAGGTACATCATCGAACGGAACTTCGCCGAACAGCTTGAGCTTGGCGACGATGACAAGGTAAAGATCAAGGAAATCAACGACGAAGAAGGGATCGAGTGGATTTTCTCGTTCCTGAGCGCGGACAAGCGAAAAACCTATTGCCTGTACGAGGCGCCGGACGCGGAAAGCCTGCGCAAGGCGGCCAAGCGTCTGAACATTCCGGCTGACGTCATCACGCCAGTTGATCGGATCGATCCCGGCATCTTCGCCTGACACGACCAAATTTGCATTGCGCGCCCTTCTCTCGAATGGGGCGCGCAACCCATTGCCCGAGGCAGCACCGCAGGAAACCTGTCCACCTGATCTGGAGGACTGATCATGTTTGACCTGATAACGCTGAACGGCAGCACCAAATCCGTGGACCAAGACGCGCTGGACGCTTTGGACGCGTCGCTGCGTGGATCCGTCTTTCTTCCCGGCAGCCCCGAATACGATAGTGCCCGCACCACCTGGAACAGCATCGTCAACCGCAAACCCGGCTTTGTGATCCGGGCGCTCGGGGCCAGCGATGTGCAAAAGGCCGTGAATTTCGTGCGCGAGGCAGGGCTGATCATGTCCGTCCGCTCGGGCGGGCACCAAATCGCCGGACATGCCGTGGCCGATGATGCGGTGATGCTGGACCTGTCGCAGATGAAATCGGTGCATGTCGACCCGAAGGCGCGCACCGCGCGTGTGGCGCCGGGTGCGGTTCTGGGTGACGTGGACCGAGAGACGCAGGCGCACGGGTTGGTGGTTCCGACGGGCATCAACTCGACCACCGGGATCGCCGGGCTGACACTGGGCGGCGGCTTTGGCTGGACCACGCGCAAGTTCGGTATGACCATCGACAACCTGATCTCGGCCGAGGTGGTGCTGGCCGATGGCTCGATCGTGACCGCATCGGAAAACAGCCACCCGGACCTGTTCTGGGCCATTCGTGGCGGTGGCGGCAATTTCGGCGTGGTCTCCTCGTTCGAGTTCCGCCTGCACCCGCTGGGGCCGCAGGTGTTGTCCGGCCTTGTGGTGCATCCGATCGAGCAGGGCCCCGCTCTGCTGCCCGAATACGCGCGGATCGCTGACACTGCGCCTGACGAGTTGACGGTCTGGACGGTGATGCGCAAGGCCCCTCCCCTGCCCTTCCTTCCCGAAGACTGGCACGGGCGCGAGGTGCTGATCTTTGCCGCCTGCTATGCAGGTCCCATCGAAAACGGCGAAGCCGCGATGGAGCCGCTGCGCGCCCTCGGGGACCCGATCGTGGACGTAATCTCGCCGCACGCCTTCGTCGACTGGCAGGCCGCTTTTGACCCCCTGCTGACCCCCGGCGCGCGAAACTATTGGAAAAGTCACGATTTTGATGCCTTGCCCGCGGATGCAATCGCAGGGCTTCTGGACAGTATCTCGACCCTTCCGGATCCGTCCTGCGAGGTATTCATTGCCCATGTCGGCGGTGCGATGGCCCGGGTCGAGGCTGCGGCGACAGCCTATCCGCAACGCTCGGCCCATTTCATCATGAACGTGCACACCCGTTGGGAAGATCCGGCCAAGGATGACACCTGCATCGCCTGGGCACGCGCGCTCTATGACCGCATGACGCCGCATGCAACCGGCAGTGCCTATGTCAATTTCATGCCAGCGGACGAGGCCGATCATTTGTCCGGCGCCTACGGGGCCAATGCCACGCAGCTGTCGCGCATCAAAGGGCGGTACGATCCCGGCAACCTGTTCCGGGTGAACCACAACATTCCACCCGCGTGACGGCTTGAACTTCTTGCGGGGTTTGGCATAGACCGCGACCAACTGGACAGGGTCGGCGGGCAACACTACCGTGGGCCCGACATTCCCAACAGGAGACCCAGACTCATGTCCAAGATGCTTTCGATCGCGGCCGCAACCCTTGCGTTCACCGCAACTTCGGCCCTTGCGGACGGGCAGTGCGCCGCGGGCAAGACCCTGACCGAGGGCAAGTTCACCGTGGCCACCGGAAACCCGGCCTATTACCCATGGGTGATGGATGACGCGCCCGAGTCTGGCCAGGGCTTTGAAGCCGCCGTCGCCTATGCCGTGGCCGAAGAGATGGGCTTTGCCGCAGATGACGTGGTCTGGGTCCGGTCGTCCTTTGACGAGGCGATCCAGCCCGGCGCCAAAAACTTTGACGTGAACATCCAGCAATACTCGATCACGCCCGAACGCGATCAGGTCGTTGATTTCTCGGCCCCTTACTACACCGCGCCGATGGCGGTTCTGGTCAGCGCAAACGCCGTTGACACTCCGCCCACGCTCGAGGCGCTGAAGGGCCTGCAATGGGGCGCGGTCGGGTCGACCACCGCCGTGCCGAAACTGGCCAGCGTGATCCAGCCGGATGCGGACCCGCTGCTCTATGGCGACAATGCCGACGTGAACGCGGCCATGACCGCGAACCAGATCGACGCCGCGCTGTTCGACCTGCCTACCGCCCTGTTCCTGAGCGCGGTGATGATCGAAGGGTCCAAGGTGATTGGCCAGTTCCCTGCCGATCAAGGCGACAACCCCGACCAGTTCGGCATGTTGATGGAGGAAGGCAACCCGCTGAAATCCTGCGTGGATGCGGCCATCGCCGCGCTGACTGAAAGCGGCAAGCTGGCCGAGATCGAGGCCAAATGGCTGCAGGACACGACGGGCGTTCCGCTGATCAAGTGACATGACACAGAACAGAACGGCGGGCCCGACCCGCCGCGAACTTTTTGAGGCGCAGCAGCGGCGGCGGTCGATCCGGATCGCCGCGACCAGCACCGTTCTGGTCGTCGTGGCGCTGATCGTGCTGGTGCCGCTGGCGCCGGGCTGGGTCAAGGTCCAGCAGAGCTTTTTCAACGGCGAGGTTCTGGTCAAGACCTTCCCGAAGCTGCTCGAGGCCTTCAAGATCAACGTGATGATCTTTGCCTGGTCGGCGCCCGCGATCGCGGTGCTGGGGCTGCTGATCGCGCTGGCCCGCGACACCAAATCGCCCGCGCTGTTCCCGTTGCGCATATTCGGCGCGGCTTTCACCGACATCTTCCGTGGCGTGCCTGTGATCCTGACCGTCTATCTGATCGGTTTCGGCATTCCGGGGCTGGGCCTGACCCGGCCGTGGAACTCGCCCTATATCTGGGGATCGCTGGCGCTGATCCTGACCTACTCGGCCTATGTGGCCGAGATTTTCCGCTCGGGCATCGACAGCGTCCATCACAGCCAGCGCGCCGCCGCCCTGTCGCTGGGCCTGACCGAAGGCCAGGTGATGCGCGACGTGGTGCTGCCGCAGGCCGTCCGCAACGTCGTGCCCTCGCAGATGAACATGCTGATCGCGCTGCAAAAGGACGTGTCGCTTCTCAGTTTCATCGGCCCGGTCGAGATCTTCCGCCAGGCCGGCGTGTTCAAATCGCTGCTGGCCAATTTCACGCCCTATGTGGGCGCGGCGATCATCTTCCTGATCGTGACCATCCCGGCGACGCGCTATGCCGACCACCTGATGGCCCGACAAATGCGAGAGCGGCGCTGATGGCGAAACTGAACCTGCGCAACGTCATCAAACGCTTTGGCGACCGCACCGTCTGCGACGGCATCGACCTGACCGTGGACGAGGGGCAGATGGTCTGCCTGATCGGCGCTTCGGGGGCGGGAAAATCCACCGTTCTGCGCTGCATCAACCTGCTCGAGCCGATCGAGGATGGTGAGATCCTGCTGGACGGGGTCGACATCTCGGTGCCGGGTCTGGATCCGCAATCGGTGCGCGCGCGCATCGGCATCGTGTTCCAGAGCTTCAACCTGTTCCCGCACATGACCGCGCTGGACAACGTGATGCTGGCGCCGCGCCGCGTGCGCGGCCGCACGCGCGCTGAACTGCTGCCCCAGATCGAAGAGATGTTCGAACGCTTCGGGCTGGCCGACCGGATGCACAACTATCCCGACCAGCTGTCAGGCGGACAGCAGCAGCGCGTCGCCATCGCGCGGGCATTGGCCATGCAGCCCGAGGTGATGCTGTTCGACGAGATCACCTCGGCCCTGGACCCGCAACTGGTGGGCGAGGTTCTGGACGTTCTGCTGATGCTCAAGCAGCAGGGCATGACGATGGTGATGGCCACGCACGAAATGGGCTTTGCCCGGCAGGCCGCAGACAAGGTGTGTTTCCTGCAGAACGGCCGCATCGTCGAGGAAGGCCCGCCCGAGCAGCTGTTCGACCACCCGCAGCAGGACGCCACACGGCAATTCCTCGCGCGCGCGCTCAAGTAAACGCCGGCGCGCCGGTTCGACAACTGAATATTGCACGGGCCAGACGCGGACTTCGTGCTAGACTCCATCGCATTGCCATATGCTGCTGGAGGTTCGGAATGCGTCTTTCATCCCTGTCTGCCGTGAGCGTTGCTGCCGGTCTGACCTTCGGCAACATGGCTTTTGCCCAACAGGTCGCGGACACGATCTATACCGGTGGTCCGATTCTGACGATCGATGACGCCCGGCCCACGGTACAGGCGGTCGCGGTCAGGGATGGGCGGATCATCGCAATAGGTGAACTGGCCGAGATGCGCAGTCATCAGGGCGACGATACGACGATCTTTGACCTGGACGGGCGCGCAATGCTGCCCGGCTTTGTCGACAGCCACGGCCACGTGGTCATGGGCGGTTTGCAAGCCCTGTCGGCGAACCTGCTGGCCCCACCGGATGGCAAGGTCACCGACATTGACAGCCTGCAGGCGGCGTTGTCCGCGTGGGCCGAGGCCAATAGCGACACGGTCGAAGCGATGGGGATGATCATCGGCTTTGGCTATGACAACGCGCAACTGGCCGAGCTGCGCCACCCCACCCGTTCCGAACTGGACGCGGTATCGCGCGACGTTCCGATCATGATCATCCACCAATCCGGACATCTGGGGGTCGGCAATTCCAAAGCGCTCGAACGGGCCGGGATCACCGGAGAAACCGAGAACCCGCCCGGAGGTGTGATCCGAAAGGACGAGGCCGGCGAGCCGAACGGCGTGCTGGAGGAATACGCATTCTTCGGCGCCTTGGTGCCCTTGCTTGGCGCTGTCGGCGAAGACGGGCTGCAGACTTTCGCGCGCGCCGGCAGCCGGATGTGGGCGCGCTTTGGCTACACCACCGCGCAAGAGGGACGCTCCTCGGGCGCGGTGGTTCAGGCCCTGCGCCGGGTGGCCGCGGACGGCGACCTTCCGATCGACGTCGTGGCCTTTCCCGACGTTCTGGAATCGCGCGATTTCATCGCGTCGGACGCCTCGCGCACCTATGCCGACCGGGTGCGAGTCGGCGGGTGCAAGCTGACAATCGACGGCTCGCCGCAAGGATTTACCGCGCTGCGGGATCGGCCCTACTACGATCCGGTCGGGGATTACCCGCCCGGCTATGCCGGATACGCCGCCATCACGCGCGAGCAGTTGCAGGATGCGGTGAACTGGTGTTTCGAGAACGATCTCCAGATCCTGACCCACTCCAATGGCGAGGGGGCCACGGACAAGCTGATCGCTGCCATCGACGAGGCGCAGCTGACCTATGGCGATCCGGGCAACCGGCCGGTTCTGGTGCATGGTCAGTTCCTGCGGGAGGATCAGGTGGCCAGCCTCAAACGATTGGGCGTGTTCCCATCGCTGTTTCCGATGCACACCTTCTACTGGGGCGATTGGCACCGCGACCACACGGTCGGGCCGGTCAATGCCGACAACATCTCGCCGACCGGCTGGGTGACCGAACGCGGCATGATGTTCGGCACCCATCACGACGCGCCTGTGGCGTTTCCCGACAGCATGCGGGTTCTGGCCGCAACGGTCACCCGGCGCACCAGGTCGGGCGACATCCTTGGCCCGCACCAGCGGGTCGACGTGATGACGGCGCTCAAGGCCATGACGATCTGGCCGGCATGGCAGCATTTCGAGGAAGATCAGAAGGGCTCGATCGAAGTGGGCAAGCTGGCCGATTTCGTGATCCTTTCGGATGACCCGACCGCGGTCGACCCCGAAACGCTGGCCCAGCTTCGGGTGCTGACCACCATCAAAGAGGATGCGGTGATCTTCGACGCCGATACGGCGGTCAAGGAGGGGCGACTAGACCGACGCCCCCTTGCCCCGGACCCGGTGACGGCACATCTGCTGCTGCATGCGCTGTATCAGGGCATGGATGTCGAACGGCCTTGGCTGGCGAACTTCACGCGACCCTCGACCGAATGAATCGGCTTTCCGAGGTGGGGCAATAGAGATACCGTCGCCACATGGTGCTGTTTCTGAGCCTTTTTGCGGCAATCGCCGGTCTGGTGGTCTGGTATTTCTGGTCGAAGTCCAGGGCCAAGGCCGCGCTGCTGCTAACACCGCTGAGCGATGAGGAGCGGCGAACCATCCATGCGATGGTGCCGATCCTCGAGCGGTTGCCTGCCAAGTTGCGCGCCACTTTGGAAGGCAAGATCAACCTGTTCCTGAATCAGGTCGGTTTCATCGGCTGCGACGGGCTGGAGGTCACGGACGAGATGCGTCTGTCGATCGCCGCACAAGCTTGCCTTCTGGTCGTCAACTCGGACCAATGGTACGACAATCTGACGACGGTCCTGATCTACCCCAACGCCTTCAAGTCCCGCCAACAGCGGCACAGCGGCTATGTCGTGACCGAACAGGAGATCATCCGTACCGGCGAAAGCTGGGATCGGGGGCCGGTGATCCTGTCCTGGGCGCATAGCCGGCAGGGCGCAGCAAACGATCATGACGGACACAACGTCGTGTTTCATGAATTCGCACATCAGTTGGATGACTTGTCCGGCGGCACCAACGGCGTGCCAGTACTGGCCAGGGATCAAAGTTATGCCGAGTGGGAACGTGTTTTTCTGGCCGCGTATGACGCGCATCTGCACGCGGTCGAGACAGGCCGGCGCACGGTGATCGACCCCTATGGCGCCACCGGACACGAAGAGTTCTTTGCCGTCACGGTCGAGCTGTTCTTCGAACGCCCCGAGGCCCTCAGGGATACCGCGCCCGAATTCTACGGGCAGCTGTCCAAATACTTCCGGCTGGATCCAATCAAATGGCCGAAACCGTCATGATCTATGATCAGAAATCCAGACCCAGATCGATTGTCCGATAGGAATGGGTCAGCGCCCCGGACGAGATATAATCGACCCCAGTGGCCGCGATCTCGGCCACCGTCCCCACGGTGACATTGCCTGACGCCTCGGTCACAAGACGTCCGTCCACCATCGCCACGGCCTCGGCCAGCATGTCGGGCGTCATGTTGTCCAGCAACACGACATCGGCGCCGCCGGTTTCCAGAACCTCGGCCAGCTGGTCCAGCCGGTCCACTTCGATCTCGACCTTCATCATGTGCGACGCACGCGCCTTGACCGCGTCCAGCACCGCGCGCACCCCGCCGGCGGCAGCGATGTGGTTGTCCTTGATCAGGATCGCGTCGGACAGCGAATGGCGGTGATTGAACCCGCCGCCATGCAACACGGCCAGTTTCTCGACGATTCGCAGGCCCGGTGTGGTCTTGCGGGTGCAGGTGATGCGCGCCTTGGTCCCGGCGGTCTGCGCCACCAGCCCGGCGGTAAGGGTCGCCACCCCGGTCAGACGACCGGCAAAGTTCAGCGCCACGCGTTCGCCGGACAGGATCGAGGCTGCGCCGCCGGTGATCTCCATGAGGGTCTGGCCCTTGGTGCAACGGTCCCCGTCGGCCACAAGCGGCGTGATCTTCAACGTCGGGTCCACCAGCCGGAACGCCAGGGCCGCCACCTGCATGCCCGACACAACCGCATCCTCGCGCGCGTTCAGCCGCGCGGCGTAGGTCACGTCCGCTGGGATCACGGTACGGGTGGTGATGTCGCCGCAGGTGCCCAGATCCTCGGACAGCGCAGCGCGGACCATCGGTTCGAGGATCAGGTCGGGGACAGTGGCATGATGCATTTTGCGGTTTCCTTGAAGATTTTCGACCGCAGCGCCACGGCCTCGTCCAATGTCAGATCAGACCGCCGCCCCGGCCCTTCGGCCGTAACCGGACAATCCGACCGATAGTGCGCGCCGCGGCTTTCGGTGCGCATCAGCGCTGCTGCCGCGATCAGCGTGGCGGTTGCTGTCATGTTTCGGAACAGGTGCGACTGGCCGTGCAGCGACTCCAACACGGCGATCCGGCCCAAGGCGCGGCGCAGCCCGTCCGCGTCGCGCACCACCCCCACGCCATCAGTCATGACCTGGCGCAGTTCGGCTACGGCTTGGGGGTCGGGTTCGGTGCCGCCGGACGGCAGGCCCAGCCGCACCTCGGGCGCGTCGGCCACCGTCAGGGTGCCCGCAATGTCACGGGCGCAGGCGCGGGCAAAGACCAGCGCCTCGAGCAGACCGTTCGAGGCCAGCCGGTTCGCCCCGTGCAACCCGGTCGAGGCCGCCTCGCCACAGGCCCAGAGCCCGGTCAGAGAACTGCGGCCGTTCAGGTCGGTGGCCACACCGCCCATGTGGTAATGCGCCGCCGCCGCCACCGGAATCGGTTGGGTTACGGGGTCGACACCGTTGCGCAGGCAGGCCTCGGTCACCGCCGGAAACTGACTGCGGATCGCCACGCCAATCGCCGCGCGCGTATCCAGCGCGGGCCGGTTGCCGGCCTTGGTTTCCAGATAGACGGCGCGCGCCACGACATCACGTGGGGCCAGCTCGGCATCGGGGTGGACGCCTTGCATGAACCGTTCGCCGTGACGGTTGATCAGCACGGCGCCCTCGCCACGCAAAGCCTCGGTGGCCAGAGGCATCGGGTCTTCGCCCACGTCAATCGCGGTGGGGTGAAACTGAATGAACTCGGCATCGGCGATCCGGGCCCCGGCCCGTGCGGCCATGCCGATCCCCTGCCCGCGGATGCGCGCCGGGTTGGTGGTGCGAGCATAGAGCCCCGCCGACCCGCCCGTGGCCAGTACATGTGCCGCCCCACGCAGCAACACCGGTTCGGCCCCCGGCGCATCTGTCGGCGCCAGATATACGCCCGAGACCTTGGCCCCGTCGCTTTCCAGCCCCACGGCCAGCGCCCCTTCGATCACCTGGACCGAAGAGCGACGCCGCAGCTCGGCGATCAGGGCGCGCATGATCTCGGCACCGGCCTGGTCGCCTTTGACACGCACCACGCGGGCCACCGAATGCGCAGCCTCCTGCGATTGGATGAATCCGCCATCGGCGTCCCGGTCGAACCCGGTGCCCAGATCGGACAGGTCCAGAATGTGATCCCGCGCCGCGCGGGTGACGAACTCGGCCACCTCCTGCAGGACCGACCCCGCGCCGGCGCGCATCGTGTCCCGGGCATGGGCTTCGGGGCTGTCGGACGGGTCCATCGCGGCCGCCACCCCGCCCTGTGCCCAGGCCGAACTGGCACCCGAACCCAGCGGCTCGGGCGAAATCATCACCACCGGGTGCGGGTCGAGCTTGAGCGCGGTATAGACCGCGGCCAGCCCGCCGCCGATGATGACCACCCGAGGGGTCGAGACCGTCTGCATCGCCCCGATCAAACTCCCAGCTTGCGCGATAGGTCGATCATCCGCTGAACCGAAAGGCGCGCTTTTTCCGCCACGTCGGGGTCAACCTCGACCTGACCGGTCATGGTGTCCAACGCATACAGCACCTTTTCCAGCGTGATCTTCTTCATGTAGGGGCACATGTTGCAGGGGCCGACGAAATCGACCTGCGGCAGCGCGTCGGCGATGTTCGACGCCATCGAACACTCGGTGATCAGCATCGCCTTTTCGGGCTGTTCGTCGGTGACGTATTTGATGATGCCGCTGGTCGAACCCGAGAAGTCGGCCTCGGCCACCACGTCGGGCGGGCATTCAGGATGCGCGATCAGGCGGGTGCCCGGGTTCCATTCGCGGAACTCGCGCAGGTCCTGCGCCGTATACTGTTCGTGCACGATGCACGAGCCTTCCCACCAGACCACGTTCTTCTGCGGCACGTCGCGGGCCACGTTCTGCGCCAGGTACTGGTCGGGGGTCATGATGACCGTGTCGCTGTCCATCGCCGCCACGATCTGCGCCGCGTTGGACGAGGTGCAGCAGATGTCGGATGCCGCCTTCACCTCGGCCGTGGTGTTCACATAGGTCACGACCGGCGCGCCGGGATAGCGGCGGCGCATCTCGGCAATGCCTTCGGCGGTGATCGACTCGGCCAGCGAACAGCCGGCCTCCATGTCTGGCATCAGAACCGTCTTTTCGGGGCTGAGGATCTTCGAGGTCTCGGCCATGAAATGCACACCGCATTGCACGATCACGTCGGCCTCGACCTCGGTCGCCTTGATGGCCAGCTGCAGGCTGTCGCCGACGAAGTCCGAAATGCCGTGATAGATTTCGGGCGTCATGTAGTTGTGGCCCAGGATCACCGCGTTGCGTTCGGCTTTCAGATCGTTGATCGCCTTGACATAGGGCGCGTAGATCGCCCAATCCGCTGGCGTGACGACTCGCGACATGCGGGCGTAGATGTCGCTCATGCTGGCGGCCAGCTCGGGCGACGGGGTCAGATCGAATTTCTCGGCAAGATGCGCGCGCTGCGCGGGGAGGTCAAACACTGGACTGGTTTTCCGCCTGTTGAATAGGTGGCCTCGTTCTTATGGGGTTTCCAAACCGTTTTCCACAGTCGAACCGCGAAAAAACGCCCCGAAACTCAACGGGACGTTGGGCCACGTGACCAAATATCGCGGACAGGCCGGAGTCACCCGGCGTCAGGCACCTCAACCGCGCACCAGACGCAGTCATGATCCGAGAGCGGCTTGGCGTCGGCGGTCAGCGACGACAGCAGACCCCGGTCGCGGCAGATCAGCCCCTTGCCGGCGAACCAGTCCAGCTTCATCACCCGGTCCGGGTGCGGCGTGATCAGGCTGGGCCGGGTAGTGTGGCCTTCGGTCGTGAACTCCCAGGAAAATCCGCGCTGCTCGGCGAGAGCAAACAGGGTTTCCCGGCGCCAGTCGAAATCCGGTGGCAGGTGGTTGCCGGTAT
Organism: Ruegeria sp. CH5; assembly: GCF_056537025.1. NCBI lineage: Bacteria > Pseudomonadati > Pseudomonadota > Alphaproteobacteria > Rhodobacterales > Roseobacteraceae > Ruegeria > Ruegeria sp. CH5. Next base: position 343,150 of record NZ_JBQFQT010000004.1, read on the forward strand.
TCAGATCGCCACCGATCAGCACCGGCATCCCAGGCGCAAACTCATCGAGCGCATCCAGCAGAAGCTGAAACTGCGTATGGCGATGCGCCGCCGCAGCATTGCTTTCCAGATGGGTGGAAACCACGCATACAGGCCCGTTCTCGGTCGCGACTTCTGCTGCAATTGCCATTCGGCCACCCAGCCGCGGTTGTTGCGGATCCGACGCCCCGGACTCGGCCGCAAACCAGTGGCCATGGTCGTCAAGACGGATCATGGCCACGCGTTTGAACGGAACCGAGGACAGAATCGCGTTCCCATGCCACCCGAGGGTGTTGAAATCATCCTTGCAAAAAGCGCGCTCGGTCGGGCCGCCCAGATCCAGTTCGTGGAACTCGACCCCAAAGGCGTAGGCCATACCCAGCTTGTCGGCCATTTCTGCCGTCGTGTGACGTTGACCGGTACGGGACATACCGTGGTCCACCTCGGACAGCAGAACGATGTCCGGGGTCACAGCCGCCAGGTGGGCTGCGCTTTCTTCGGGGAACAGGCAACGTTCCACATTCCAAGCCGCAGCCGAGAAACGTGCACCCAGAACGTCCCGGGTTGCGTTTCCGCCCAGTTGCACCGCGTTCATCGCCGGTGTCTGCGCCATCAGGGCGCGGTGCGCCTCGGCCGTTCGCGGCGCCGCCAATATGCGGTCTCGGACATCATCCGAGACCGGCGGCAAAGACGACACGATGTTCGTGATCACAGGGCTTTTCCGGTTTCCGGGTGGAACAGGCTGATCGCGTCGGGCTTGAGTGAGATCCGCGTTTCTCCGGGCGCGGCTTCGACATCCTTGCCCACGTGGATCGTGAACTCCTGATCTGCCAGACGCCCGTGCAACAGGCGGTGCGCGCCAAGCTCTTCGATGATGTCGACGTGAAAGGCGATCGAGCCCTCCGCCCCGATCAGTACATCTTCGGGTCGCACACCTACAGTCACCGCGCCAGACCCTTCGGCCGTGGCAAGCACCGTGTCGCCGTTGATCATCACGCGGCCGCCCTCCAGACGTGCGCCGATCAGGTTCATCGGCGGAGCGCCCATGAAGCTGGCCACGAAGGTCGAGGCCGGACGGTGATAGATCTCGGCCGGGGTGCCGATCTGTTCGATCCGGCCCGCGTTCATCACGATGATGCGGTCGGCCATGGTCATCGCCTCGACCTGGTCATGGGTGACGTAGATCGAGGTCACCCCCAGACGCCGCTGCAGCGCCTTGATCTCGATCCGCATCTGGTTGCGCAGCTTGGCATCGAGGTTCGACAGCGGTTCGTCGAACAGGAACAGCGCCGGATCACGCACGATGGCCCGTCCCATGGCAACCCGCTGGCGTTGACCGCCCGACAGTTGCGAGGGCTTTCGATCCAGAAACTCGTTCAGGTTCAGCATCGAAGCGGCTTCGGCCACCTTGCGGTCGATTTCGTCCTTGGGCGTCTTTCGATTTTTCAGACCATAGGCGATGTTCTTGCGCACGCTCATATGTGGGTACAGCGCATAGTTCTGGAACACCATGGCGATGTCGCGATCGGCCGGATCAACGTCATTCATGACGCGGCCATTGATCGTCAGTTCGCCTTCGGTGATTTCTTCCAGGCCGGCCACCATGCGCAGCAGTGTGGACTTGCCGCAGCCCGACGGGCCGACAAGAACCACGAATTCGCCATCACCGATGTCGAAACTGGACGGGGTCAGCGCCTCGGCGCCGTTGGGATAGATTTTTCGGATGTTCTTCAGGGATACCTGAGCCATTGATTCTGCCTTACTTGTCGGATTCCGTCAGGCCCTTGACGAACCAGCTTTGGAAAAAGATGACGACCATGACCGGGGGGATGATGGCGATGATCGCCAGCAGGTTGGCCCGGCCGTATTCGGGAATGCGGTTGCCCTCCAGCACCTGCGTGATCTGCTTGATCCCGCGCACCAGGGTGAACATGTCCTCTTCGGTGGTGATCATGGTGGGCCACAGATACTGGTTCCACCCGAACACGAACATGATGATGAACATCGCCGCAATCATCGTACGCGACAGCGGCACCAGGATGTCGATGAAGAATTTCACCGGGCCGGCGCCATCGATCCGCGCGGCCTCGACCAACTCTTCTGGAACCGAGCGGAAGAACTGCCTGAAGAAGAACGTGGCGGTGGCCGAGGCGATCAGCGGGATGATGAGGCCTTGATAGGTGTTCAGCATCCCCAGCTTCTGCACCACTTCGTACGAGGGCAGAATGCGCACCTCCAGCGGCAGCAACAACGTGGTGAAGATCACCCAGAAAGCCAGCGTGGCAAAGCGCAGCCGGAAATAGACGATCGCATAGGCCGCCATCATGCCGATGATGATCTTGCCGAGGGCAAAACCGATGCCCAGGATGAACGAGTTTTTGAGCATGTTCATGCCCGTGTTCTGGCCGGAAAAGCCCGAGGCCTCGAACATTGCCTTCTGGAAGTTGGGGCCAAGTTCGTCCCCGATCGTCAGGCTGGGTCCGGTTTTGATCACCTCGACATCCGGAACGGTCGTCATCTGGAAGATCATCAGCAGCGGCAGCATCATGAACAACGATCCGACGATCAGGATCGTGTGATCAAGTATCGTGGACAGTCGGATGCCGCGCTTTCGTGTTTGGGTGGGTGAAGTGGCGGACGCCATCGCAGGGGTATGTGCTTCGGTCATTGTCTGCCCTCCTTACGTGTAGTGGATGCGGCGCTCGACCAGCCGGAACTGGAACACCGTCAGGGCCAGAACCAGAACCATCAGAACGACCGACTGCGCCGAGCTGCCACCCAGGTCGTTGCCGCGGAAGCCGTCCACATAGACCTTGTAGACCAACGTCATCGGGTTGTTGCCCGGCTCACCCTTCACCATCGTGTCGATCACACCGAAAGTATCAAACAATGCGTAGGTGATATTGATGATCAGCAGGAAAAACCCGGTCGGCGCCAGCAGGGGGAAAGTCACGTCCCAGAACCGACCCGTGGATGAGCGGTTGTCGATCAAAGCCGCCTCACGCACCGATCGCGGGATCGATTGCAGGCCAGACAGAAAGAAGATGAAGTTCACCGGAACCTGTTTCCAGACCGAAACGATAACCATCGCGGTGGCAGTGTCATTGAAATTCACGCCCAGTTTGAAATCCCACCCGATCGAGCGCGCCAGTTCGGTCAATGGCCCCCAGCTCTGGTTGAACAGGATCAGGCCGATGAACCCCGCCACCGGCGGCGCCACGGCGTAAACCCACATCAGCAGCGTGCGATAGGTCTTGGCGCCGCGCAGCACATTGTCGGCCTTCACGGCCAGCAACAACGCGATCGACAGCGAAAAGAACGTGACCAAAACGGTGAAGATCACCGTGAACCAGGCAATGCTGAGATACTCGGAATTCCCGGCAAGGTCGCTGTAGTTGTCCAGCCCGACGAAGGTCGACCCAAACCCGAACGGATCCTGCAGGAAGAACGAAGACTGCACCGCGTGAGCGGCAGGCCAGTAGAAAAAGACCGCGATGATCAACAGCTGCGGCAACAGCAGAAGAACCGGCAGCCAGCGAGTGGAAAAACCAGCGCGTTTCATAAAAACTCCGAAAAAGGGAGGACGGTCGCACTTCTGCGACCGCCCGTTTCTTGGCGAGTGGGATCAGCTCTGGGTCTTTGCGAAACGCTCGAGCAGACCGTTGGCTTCGTCCTCGATTGCCTTGAAGGCGTCCTCGACCGAGGTTTCACCCGTCAGGATGCGGCCATATTCGCGGTTCATCACGTCGCGGATCTGGACGTAGAAGCCCATGCGATAGCCCTTGGTGTTTTCACCAGCAGGCAGCGACAGCTGCTTGATGCCGACTTCGGCGGCCGGAGCACGGTCATAGTGACCATCGCCCTTCGCCATTTCATAGGCGGCGGTGGTGATCGGAACATAGCCGGTCTCGCGGTGCCACATGTACTGGGTTTCGGGCTTGGTCAGGAACTCGAAGAACGCCGCGGTGGCCTTGTTTTCCTCGTCGCTCTTGCCGGCCATCGCGAACAGGGCCGCACCACCGATGAAGGTCTGCTTGGGTTCTTTGGTCACAGCTTCCCAATAGGGCAGGAAGGTGGCCGAAAACTCGAACGGCAGGTCCTTCTTGGACAGGCCGCCGAACGAACCGGACGAGCCCAGCCAGATGGCAACCTTGCCTTCTTCGAACGGAGTCTGGTTGTCGCTCCAGCCGGTGCCGTACCATTCGAAGAACCCGTTGTCCTTCCAGTCTTTGACGGCGGTGAAGTGTGCCTTGATCGCGTCGTTGTTGACAAGAATCTTGGTGCCGTCAGCGCCTTCATAGCCGTTGTCGTTGGTGGCAAACGGCAGGTCGTGGCGCGAATGGAAGTTCTCGGTGAAGATCCAGGGCAGATGCGACTGCGACAGGCCGATATAACCGGCCTCTTTCAGCGCCGGCGCCGTCACGGTCTGGAACTCTTCCCAGGTTTTCGGCGGCGTCACACCCGCTTTTTCCAGCGCATCGACGTTGTAATACATGATGGGCGAGGACGAGTTGAACGGCATCCCGATCATCTTGCCATCGCTGTCGGCATAGAAGTAGCGAACGCCCGAGATATAGTCTTCGATGTCGAACGCAACGCCGTTCTGTTCCAGCAGGTCCTGAACCGGAACGGTCGCGCCCTTGGCGCCAATCACGGTGGCGGCGCCGGCGTCGAATACCTGCAGGACGTTGGGCTGTTCACCCGCACGGAATGCGGCGATGCCGGCGGTCAGGGTCTCTTCATACGTGCCCTTGAAAACCGGCGTGATCTTGTAGTCGTCCTGGGACGCGTTGAAATCCTCGGCAATCTGGTTGACGGTGTCACCCAGGGCTCCTCCCATGGCGTGCCACCACGTAATCTCGACTTCGGCCGAGACCGTATTCGCTATCATCGCGAACGCGGCAGCAGCAGCACCTGTTTTGACGTTTATCATGTAGTTCCTCCGATTCATGTTGCGCCCCTACGGGCGGGCCAAAGCCCTGGAAACTATGGGGTATTTTCCCCGATGACATATTTCACATCCAGAAAAAGGCTGACACCTTTCGCAAAATGTGCACACGTGTTCACTAGCTTCCAACCGTGACAGTTTGATGAAAGATTCGATTCATTGCAAGAATGTTGAAACCCTCTGAACAGGCGAAACGCAAACCGCATGTGTAGCGAGAGAAACAAGGACGCAAAACGCCCCCGGCGCGCAACGGCCCAGACCGTTGCGGACCTTGCGGGCGTCTCGCGTTCAGCTGTTTCGCGCGCTTTCACGCCCGGTGCCTATGTCGATTCCGAGAAGCGTAGACGGATCCTCAAGATCGCAGCCGATACCGGGTATCAGCCGAATGCCCTGGCCGCTGGCCTCAAGGCCGGGCAATCAAATTTGGTCGCCGTCTTCGTCGGCAACATGCGCAGCCCCTACGACTCGGCCTTTGTCGGTGAACTGGCCCAGGCCCTGAGCGGGTTGAAGAAATGGCCCATTCTGATCGACCGAACCGGCGCCAACACGGATCAGGCGCTGCGAGAGCTGCTGCGCTATCCGTTGGACGCATTGATTCTGCGCGGCGGCAGCATGTCCGAAGAGATCGTCGACAGATGTGCGCGGTTCGGCATCCCGATGATCTCGTCAGGCCGTCCCGTTCAAGGGCCCCGTGTCGACAATGTCTGTTGCCGCAATGCCGATGGCATGATTATGATCACCGACTTGCTGATCAGCAGGGGGAGGCGCCGGTTCGGGTTTCTCAGCGGGCCCGAGGAGTTCTACTCGTCTTCGCGGCGTCGCGCCGGGGTCCTCCAGGCGCTGGATCGGGCGGGGCTTGACCTCTTGGCCGAATACCCGACTGATTACTCGGTCGACAGCGGATACGGCGCCGCGCGCAGTCTGCTGTCTCGCGCTTCTCTGGATGCGCTGGTCTGCGCCAATGACGCCACGGCGATCGGGGCGCTATCGGCTGCGCGCGATCTGTCTCTGAACGTACCCGGCGATTTGGCGATTGTTGGTTTCGACGACATCGCCATGGCGAAATGGCCGACATTCCGCCTGACGACAGTCCGGAACCCCATCGACGCCGCCGTTGACGCGATCATCGCGTTGCTGGAGCGTAGGCTCGTCGATCCCGGACGTCCCGAAGAGAGTATCTTTTTGGACCCCAGCGTCATCGAACGCGAGACGCATTGAACAGCCGCGTCGATCGAGAAGCCTAGGCAGGGCCACCGGCGAACTGCTTGAGCTCAACCCCGCTCTTCTGCAGGGCATGGCGGACACCGGCCGCAATCGACACCGCCGTGGGCGTGTCTCCATGCAGGCAGATCGTGTCGATGCGGGTCGGGATATGCTTGCCGCTTTCGGTGATGATCGCCCCGGCCTTGACCATCTCGACCATGCGCGCGGCGGCACGGTCGGGGTCGTGGATCACCGCGCCGGGCAGGCTGCGGTCGACCAGAGTGGCGTCATCGTTGTAGGCGCGATCGGCAAAGATCTCGCAAGCCACCGGACAGCCCAGGTCTCGCGCGGCGCGCTGCTGGGCGGTTCCGGCCAGAACCATGATGATCAGATCCGGAGCCACCGACAGCGCCGCCTCGTAGCAGGCACGTGCCATCGCCTGATCCTCGGACGCCATGTTGGCCAGCGCGCCGTGCAATTTCAGATGGCGCACCTGTCCGCCGGCCGCCCGCGCCATCGCCTGCGCCGCGCCGACCTGATAGCGGATCAGGTTCTGCAGCGACGGCAGGGGATAGTGCATCCGCTGACGCCCAAAGCCGTGCAGATCGGCAAAGCCGGGATGCGCGCCGATGCCCACGCCGTTTTCGACCGCCTGCGCCATCGTCGTGGCCATCACGTCCCAGTCGCCCGCATGAAACCCGCAGGCCACGTTGGCCGACGTAACGATCTTCAGCAGCGCCGCGTCATCGCCCATTTTCCAGGGGCCAAAGCTTTCGCCCATATCGGCGTTCAGATCGACTTGATGTGCCATGGCACAGGCTCCTTTTCTACAAAACGTCTTCTTCGCGGGCGATGGCGCCGCTGACCAGTTGATAGGATAGCAGGTCGGACATGCTGCGCGGATCGCGGATCAGCGGGCGCAGCGCCCGAGGCAGCGCGGCCCGGGCCTGGGCGGCGGCGCGCTCGGCCGCCACCGCTTCGTCCATCGACACGAAGCGGAACCGCAGATCGACCCCGGCCGGGGCCTGCGCCACCTTGGGCAGGTCGCAGGGCAGAACGGTGCCGATGCGGGGATAGCCGCCGGTGGTCTGGCACTCGGCCAACAGCACGAAGGGCGTGCCGTCGCCGGTGACCTGGATGTCACCCGGCACGATGGTTTCCGACAGCACGCTGCGTCCGCCCGAGACATGAAAGCCCGGCCCATCACTTTCCAGCCGCACGCCCATGCGGTTGGCGCGCGCGTCCCGACGGAACGCGGTACCTTGCAGCCGCTCCAGAACGTCTGGGGCGAACAGGTCAGTCTGGAAGCTGGCCACGATGCGGATTTCCCCGCCCGAAAACCGGTCGTCAGGGTCGAAGGTCATCCCGGTTGCACCGCCCGCGTACGGGCCGATCGCCAGCCGGTCCCCTGCCTTCAGCAGAGCACCGATCCCCGCCGTCAGATGCGCCGAACAAGCGCCCAGAACCGGATCGCCCTGAACCCCGCCGCCGACGCTGAGATATCCATAGCTGCCGGCCACGGCTGGTCCGATGCTCAACCGCGCGCCCGCAGGCAGCAGGTGCGAGGCGTTCCAGACCGCGGTCGCGCCATCGATCTGCGCCCGCATCCGGGCGCCTGTCAGAGCGATGCGCAGGTCCTGATCAGCCTGGAACTCGCCGCCCATGCCGGCCATTTCCACGGCGGCAAGGTCGCCGGGCTGCCCTAGCAACGCCGCGCCTTCGGCCAGGGCAAGGCGGTCTACTGCACCGCCGCGCGACAGGCCCATGTCCAGATATCCGGGCCGTCCCAGGCCCTGCACCGTCAGGCCGGGCCCGGCGCGCAGAATGGTCAGATGCGCGCTCATGCCAGCGCCTCGCAACTGGCGCCGCCGCGCGGATCGCTGCGCATCCGCGCCAGCGTTTCCGGGTTGGTGGGCGTGAACTGCACCTCATCCCCGGGGCGCAAAAGGAAAGGTTCGGGAACATCCGGCTGGAACAGACGGATGGCGGTCTGGCCCACATGCTGCCAGCCGGTCGGCGTGGTGACCGAGAACAGCACAAGCTGCCGCAGCGCCACCACCAGCGCGCCTTCGGGCACGCGCGGGGTCAATTCCTTTTGCCTGGGGATGTCCCAGGCGGGCGGCAATTCACCCAGATAAGGCTGGCCGGGGGCAAAGCCGATGGTCTGCACCCGCACCCGCGCTTCGGACAGCGACCGGATCGCCTCGGCCTCGGACAAGCCCGCCGCCTGCGCCGCCTGCTCCAGCTGCGGCGCCAGATCCGTACCGAAGACGGTGGGTACCCGCCAAAGCCTGCGCCCGCCGGGCAGGTCGGCCGCGTACCAATCGCGCTGGTCCAGCAGCGCCTGCACCTGCTGTCGCAGCGCGGCATGCGTCAGGCGCAGCGGATCAAACCGGACGAAGGCCGAGACCAGTGAGGACGAGGTTTCCTCGACCCCCGCCCAGCCTTCCGCCTCGAGCGCGGCGCGAAAGGCCAGCGCGGCCCGGTTGGCCGGTTCGCTGAGTGCGGCGGCAAAGCTGATCAACAGCCCGTCCACCCCGGCGGTACGTATGATCGGAAAATCTTGCATTGCCCCCGTCACATCTGGTTCGGCAGATAGGTCACGATGCCAGGGAAAACCACGATGATCACCAGCGCCACGATCATCAGGAAGAAGAACGGCAGCGCCGCATGGGCCACCCGCAGGATGTCGCGCCCGGTCAGCGATTGCAGCACGAACAGGTTGAAGCCAACGGGCGGGGTGATCTGCGACATCTCGACCACGATCACCAGGAAGATGCCGAACCACAGCGGGTCGATCCCCGCCTGCATCACCATCGGCATGATGACCGAAGCCGTCAGCACCACGACCGAGATCCCGTCCAGAAAACACCCCATGATCACGAAGAACACGGTCAGTGCCGCCAGCAGCGTGAAGGTGGACAGGCCCAGCGACCCGATCCATTCTGCCAACACGCGCGGAATGCCGGTGAAGCCCATCGCCACGGTCAGGAACGAGGCCCCTGCAAGGATGAAGGCAATCATGCACGAGGTCACGGTGGCTCCCATCAGCCCATCGACGAAGCTGGCCCGGGTCAACGTGCCCTCGCGCCAGGACAGAAGCAGCGCCAGCACCACGCCCACGGCGGCCGCATCGGTGGGCGAGGCTATCCCGGCATAGATCGAGCCGATCACACCGACGATCAGCAGGATCACCGGCACCAGTCGGCGCGAGCGACGCAGTTTTTCCGCGAAACTCGCCCGAATATCCTCGGTGGGCAGGCTCGCGCGGTTGATCAGCGCCCAGATTGCGACATAACCCACGAACAGCGACACCAGCAGTAGTCCCGGTAGAACTCCGGCCACGAACAGGCGGGCGATGGATTGCTCGGTCGCCACGCCATAGACGATCAGGATGATCGACGGCGGGATCAGCAGGCCCAGCGTGGCCGAGCCGGCCAGCGTACCGATGATCATCTTCTCGGGATAGCCGCGGCGCGAGAGTTCCGGGATCGACAGCTTGCCGATCGTGGCCGCCGTGGCCGCCGACGACCCGGACACAGCCGCAAATATCCCGCAGGCAAAGACGTTCACATGCAGCAACTGCCCCGGCAGTCGGTTCATCCAGGGCGACAGGCCGGTGAACATGTCCTCGGACAGGCGCGAGCGGAACAGGATCTCGCCCATCCAGATGAACAGCGGCAGCGCCGCCAACGCCCAGGAATTGCTGTGCCCCCACAAGGTGGTCGCCATGACCAGCCCCAGCGGCGCATCCGAAAACAGCGCCATCGCCGCGATCCCGACCCCCAGCAGCGAAAACGCCACCCACAGGCCCGACCCCAGAAAGGCGAACAGCAGAACAAGAAGAATGATGGAAAGCGTGGCAATCGACATCTGCTGGCCCTATTCGCTCAAAAGGTTTTCGCCCTTGCCGTCCCAGCTGGGCGCGCGGCCCGCCAGCAGACCGACAAGTTCGTCGATCAGGGCAAGTGTCAGGATGGCCAGCCCCAGCAGGACCGGCATCTGCACGATCCACAACGGCACCGAAACCATGCCCGGGCTGCGGTCGCCATATTCCAGAGATTCCAGCACCAGCAGGCCCAGATACCAAGTGGCATAGGCGCTCATGGCCAGGGCAACCGTCACCACGCAGATCTCGGTCAGGCGGCGCGGCCCCTTGGGCATCCGCCCGATCAGCAGCGTCACCCGGATATGCCCTCCGGCGCGCAACGCATAAGCCAGCGCCAGAAAGCTGGATGCGGCCAGAAAGAATCCGGTGAAATCGGCATAGGACGGGATGGTCAGGCCCACGCCCTGCCCGGTCAACGCGGCCCAGACCTTGTCGGCCAGGTTCAACCCGACCTGCGCAAAGACCAGCAAGACGATGGCCAGAATGAACAGCGCCGCCAATCCGCCGGCCGCACGATAGATGAAATCAAGACTGCGCCGCAGCATCGCCATCCCCTCCCCTTGTTGTCGAACCGCGGCCGGACGTGTCGCGCCCGGCCGGGTCGGATCGTTTACTGCTGATAGGCCTGCAGCAACGCAGCGCCCGAGTCGCCGGCCTCGGCGGTCCAGTTCTCGAGCATCTGTGCACCGATCGCGCGCAGGCCAGCCATCAGTTCTTCGGACGGCTGCACTACTGTGATGCCGTTTTCCTGCAGAACCGCGGTCTGCGTGGCGGTCTCGGCCTGGCTCATCTCCCAGCCGCGGGCTTCGGCGGCGGCGGCGGCCTCCAACACGGCGGCTTGGGTTGCGTCATCCAGACGGCGGAAGGCGCGCTTGTTCACCACGACCACGTTCTTGGGAATCCAGGCCTGGATGTCAGTGTAGTGGGTCAGAAAGTCCCACGCCTTCGAGTTCACCCCGGTCGAGGGCGAGGTGATCATCGCTTCGACCCGGCCGGTGCTGAAGGCCTGCGGAATGTCCGGAACCTCGACCTGCGTGGGCGCGGCCCCCGCCAGGTTGGCGAATTCTTCCAGCGTGGCGTTGTAGGTGCGGAACTTCAGGCCCGCCAGGTCATCCACGCTGTTGATTTCCTTGGTGGTGTAAAGGCCCTGCGGCGGCCACGGCACGGCGTACAGCACCATCATGCCCTGATCGTCCAGCAGAGCGTTGATCACGTCTTTCTGTGCCGCCCACAGTTTTTGGGCGTCGTCATAGTTGGTGGCCAGGAATGGCAGCGAATCCGCGCCGAAAGCCGGGTTGTCATTGGCCAACAACGACAGGAAAAACTCTCCGACGGGCACCTGGCCGCTGCGAACTGCCTTGCTGATCTCGGGGTGCTTGAACAGCGACCCGGCGGAGTGGACCTTGATTTCAAGGGCGCCGTCGGTGGCCGCAGCCACGTCCTTGGCGAAGTCGTGGATGTTCACGGTATGGAAGGTGGCGTCCGGATAGGGCGTCGGCATGTCCCAGGTCTCGGCCTGCACCTGCATGGCCAACCCGGCCAGCGCGGCAACCGCGCCACCGGCAATCTTCAACAGTTTCATTTTGGCTCTCCCTGCTTGAGTACTGGCGCAGAAGCTGACTCAACGTTTACGATTTGTCAACGTTTTGTTATCGTTTTGACCAAAACTCTGCAGACTCCAAAGGTCAGCACGTTGAAAATACACGCGCGTCATGCCAAAACACTGATAATTTCTCAGCGTTTTGCAGATCAAAAGGCCGCAATATGACCGATTCTTCCCCCGACACACGCCGCATCGTTTCCTCTCGCCACCTGGCCGAGGGCGAAGGCTGGGAACTTTCTGAACTCGAATTCGGCCTGATCATTGTCTACAACGCGTTCTCACGCTGGATGACCCGCTGCATGGCCGCAGCTGGGCAGGCCGATCTGGGACCGCTCGACATCCTGATCCTGCACAACGTCAACCACCGCGGCCGCGACAAACGCCTGACCGACATCTGCTTTCTTCTGAATATCGAGGACAGCCACACCGTGAACTACGCACTGCGGAAACTGCTGAAGACCGGGCTGCTGACGTCGGAGAAGCGTGGCAAAGAAGTGTTCTACCGCACCTCGCCCGAGGGCGTGGAGCTATGCGATGCCTACCGGAAAGTCCGCCAGCAATGCCTGTTGGAGGGGCTTTCAGCGACCGACCTGTCGGGCCCGGATCTGAGGGACCTGGCCCGCGACCTGCGGGCCCTGTCCGGCCACTATGATCAAGCCAGCCGCGCGGCGGCATCTTTGTAGCGCCTCAGCATCCGCCCAAGCAGCATGATCGGTAAGAAAGAAAATGGTGCGGGTGGAGGGACTTGAACCCCCACGCCTTGCGGCGCCAGAACCTAAATCTGGTGCGTCTACCAATTTCGCCACACCCGCAACACGGCGCCGACGCGCCGAATGGAAGGGCTGATAACAAACCTTTTGGACAAGCGCGAGAGGAAATCTTGCCGTCTGCGACGGAATATTGACCCCCGTTCGGAAACAATGGAAATGACCTAGGCGAGGGGGAGATCGACCCGCGCAACGGCGCCAGAATGTGTGGCATCCGGCTTCCCGGTTTATTTTTATCGCCAAATGGAATTCTTAACGCAGAAACCCGTCGTTTTCGGAACGAAACAAAACGCCATAATTGTTCTGTTTTTGGACACATTCCCAATTATTCAAAAAAAACAAAATTCTCGCTGACGTTGTGGATCGCATCGGGGCGCCTAGACCACCGTTATCAACCCCACCCTGCACCCAAAGCAATGCGGTCCCCTCGCCTTCTCCCGAGACACACGCTCAACCTCCAGTCCCGCCTCCTTATTTCCGTTTACTTTACAGACCTCTACCTATCATTCGAGGACATCACAAAAAACCAAATCGCACGCGTTAACTTGTCCCGAATTCAGACCCGCGGCCTTACCCATTTTGATTATTACATCCTGAAGTTGCGGCATTGTCATGCAACGGTCACCATAATTGCGCCACATTTCAAACGCCAAAATATCTCAATCACGTCAAATTAACACCGTGATGAAGGTAATTCTGTCTACCAAGGAGTTAATGAGTCTTTTTCGCCTTTTCGGCACCGTACGAGTTTTTTGCTCAACTCCAGTACAAGGGTCTCAGTAGTGACCGAACAGATCAACTCCGCTGCCACCGAGCAAGACGTCGTCTTTCTTGCAAGAGAAAGCTTTGTCGGCGAGCTCAAAAACCTCAACCAGCAATTCCCGAACACAGGTTTCGGCATTGCCCTGAAGACGCATGAGGGCAACGAATACCTGTTGGCAAATGCGCGAATGCCCCTTCCATCGGCCAAATCAAATGGGTTTCCGACCGGACGTCGGGTCGCGCGCCTGGACAATGGAACCCGGTTCAGCTCGATCGAAGTGCTGGCCGATTCGCGCGCCTTCGATACCATCTCGCCCGGAACCGAGGCCGAGATGCTGGGCAACGCTCTCGAACTGATCGCCCGGATCGACAGCTTTTCAGGCATGGCGCCTGCCAGTTTGACGGAATCCGGGCATACCCAAATCGCTGCAACCGGAACCGGAGGCTGAACATGGCCCGCAACGACCACCTTTTGTCTGTAGGAAACGAGGCATTGGCGCCGATGTCGGAAGCCATGTCCGCACTGACGACACAGATCGACCAACTGACAGAGGTGGCGGATGCGCGCTCGACTGCGCGGCTGGCCACGCTCAAGACCCGTATGGAAAACTTCACCGCCAGCGTCACTTTCGTCGGCCAGGTGAAGGCGGGCAAATCTTCGATCGTCAACATTCTGGCCGGTCGGCCCGGTCTGCTGCCGTCGGATGTGAACCCGTGGACCTCGGTTGTGACCACGCTGAACATCAACGCCCGCATGCCCGGTGAATACAGATCCAAGTTCACCTTCTTCGAGCAGGAAGAATGGGACAATCTTATGGTCGGCGGTGGCCGTTTGGGCGAACTGGCCAATCGCGCAGGCGCCGATGACGAGATGGAGGACATCCGCCGTCAGATCGCGCAGATGAAGGCCAAGTCCGAGGAACGCCTTGGCAAGCATTTTGACCTGATCCTGGGCCAAAGCCACCAATACGATTACTTCGACCAAGAGCTGATCCAGCGCTATGTCTGCCTGGGTGACGAAGACGATCCGGACATCAACCCGAAGACGGGCCGGTTCGCCGACGTGACCAAAGCCGCGGAATTGTACATGGACATTCCGCAGTACCCGATCGCGCTGAAACTGTGCGACACGCCGGGCGTCAACGACACGTTCATGGTGCGCGAACAGATCACTCTGCGCAGCCTGCGCGGTTCGGAAGTCTGCGTCGTGGTCCTGGCGGCAAGCCAGGCACTGACCACGATGGACATGGCGCTGATGCGGATCATCGCGCAGTTCGAGAACCGGCAGATCGTCCTGTTCGTCAACCGGATCGACGAGCTGACCGACCCGGTCAAGCAAGTCCCCGAAATTCGCGACCGGATTCAGGATACACTCAAGCAAAACGGAATCGACACAAGCACCAGCGTTGTTTTCGGCAGTGCGTTGTGGGCCGAGGCCGCGCTGACCGGCAACCCCGATATTCTCACCGACGATTCCCGCCAGGCCCTCAACACGTTCTATCTGGCCGCCGGCTTCGGAGATCAGGCCGCATCGCTGGACAAGATCTGGGCCCTTTCTGGTCTGCCTGACCTGCTGTTGGCCATGAACGAACGTATCGCCCAAGGCGCAGGAACGCGTCTTTTGGACCGTGTCCGTCACCGCGCCCGCAACATCGCAAGTCAGATTCGCGCCACCTCGGTCGCAAAGAGCCTGTCGGGCGGAGGCGGTGTTGTTCGCGATCTGGACGGCGTGTCACCCGAAGATGCGATCGCCACTGTCGCGGCCGAATATGACAAGAAAGCTGCTGCCCTGACGACATCCCTGCGCGACAAGGTGTTGGAACGTCTGGCATCGGCCGAGGCAAACTTCGTCAAACGTGCAACGGACTCGTTGATCGCGCATCTCGAGCAGAACGGCGAACAGGGCACCTGGCAATACGACCCGGCCGGGCTTCGTACCCTTCAGAAGGCCGCCTATTTCAGCTTTGCCCGCGCAATGCGCAAGGACGCCAGCGCGCTGTATTCCGCAGCCGCAGCGGATGTCGAGGCCCTGTATCAGAAGCTTCTGGGTAACCACTTGGGCGAATTCAGCATCGAGGCGCCCATTGTGCCGCGCGTACCGCCGCCATTGGGCATTGGCAGAACGATCGCGCTGGACCTTCAAAGCACATGGTGGCGTCGCTGGTGGCAACGCCGGAAAGGGTTTGAAGCCTATGCGGCGGACTACACCCGCCTGATCGCATCAGAAGCCAATTCGATCACCAAGGATCTCGAAGAAACCCAGATCGCAGCCGTTCTGGAAAATGTTCGGGCCGTCCTGTCGGATTTCATGCGCGAGCAGCAGGAAACCCTTCTGAGCATCTCGCAATCCGCCGAAAAGGCACCGGGGACCGCCCCGGACCTGATGGCCGGGCTCGAGCCGAAGAAGTCACGTGACGAAATCCTCGGCGACATCCTCAAAGACCTCAGCAACGAAGCAGCGTAAGAAAGCCATGGCAAAAGATTCACAAATCCGCTTCGTCTCTCCTCGGGCATGGGAACGCATCGAGCAGTGGTCCCGCCGCAAACCGGTTTTTGCGCTGATGGGAGAGTTCAGCGCCGGAAAGTCCACGCTCATGAACTTCCTGCTGCGCAAGCAGGCCCTACCGACGCAGGTGACGGCCACCCAGCTGCCGCCGGTCTGGTTCAGTTGGGGCAACAAACCGGCTTACGTCCAGCGCCATGACGGGACCACTTCTCCAATTGGTTTGGACGAATTGGACAAGGTGGGCGTCAACGACGCGCAGTTCATCCGCATCTATCTTGAAGCGGACATTCTCGAGGCCGTCGACCTGATCGACACGCCCGGCATTTCGGACCCCAAAATTCAGGCCGATGTCTGGCGCCGTGCGTTAGGTCAAGCCAACGGGGTGCTATGGTGTACGCACTCGACGCAGGCCTGGCGCGAGACCGAACGCGCCACGTGGGTTTCGTTGCCGGAACGGCTTCAGCACAACTCGCTTCTGTTGGTCACGCGCGCGGACGCACTGGATCTGAAAGACCGCCAGAAAGTGCTCCGCCGCATCAACCGCGAAGCGGGGCACCTGTTCAATCGGACAATCCTGTTTTCCGCCCGTGACGCGATCATCGCGCGTGACAAAACGGGCGACGCCGAGCTGTGGTCGCGCAGCGGCGGCGGCAAGATGATCGACAGCTTTCTTGAGATCACCGAGCAGATCATGGACAGCCGTGCGGAAAAGCTCGCCCGCTACCAGATAGACAAGAGCCTCGCCGGCACGCCCCCGGTCCAACCGGTGCGGCCCGAACGATCCGATCGCCAGACCGCAGCGGAAGAGCCCGCGCCTTTCAAGTTGACCAACCCGCTGGATCAGGATGATGGATTCGAAGCGGTCCGGAACTCGGACGATGTGATCGCAACCTTCCCGGTTCGACCGGCCCGGGTGGAGCGCCGCGGCGAGTCGACCGAACGTGAGCGGATCAACCCGGATGACGCCGACCGTTTGCGCGCCGAAATGTCGCCGGTGCCCGATGACGATTTGCGGGCCTTGTTCCGGGACGAGGATGAGGATCGGCTCAGCGTCGCGGCAACTTCGAAAGCAGTGACTCAGCTGGACGACGAAGACTTTGACGAGACCGATGTCGAGGACGACGAAATACTGGTCGCAGATAGCGATGACCAGACCACCGGTCAGGGTGCCCAAGACGAAGATCTGCTGGCCACGCTGTCCGAACGTTTGGTTGGCGAGACCCCCGCGCCGGTAACGGACGAACAGGACGAGACCCCGGGACCCAGTGTCGAGGACTCGGTCTCGTCCATCGCTTCGCTTTTGTCCCAGCAACAGGGTGACGATGCCACGACCTATGAGCCTGAGCCGGAATCGAACGGCCTGGTCGCGGCACAAACCCCTGAAGAACGGGAAGCCGAAGCGCCCTGTGAGCAGGTCGGTGAAGGCGAAACCTCGCTGGAACACCTTTTGAGCGTGCCGGCAGGAGCTCCGCTCAGCGCAGCGGCGATGTGGCGGGAAATCGCGACCAGCGAAGATATTCCCCAAGACGTGGACGGGCTGCACGCCGTGTTCCAGGCCTTTCTTGAGGAGTTCGACAAGATCGCTCACGAGCACACCGGGCACAACGAACAGGATACGATTCAACCCGTGCCAAATCCGAAAGACAGGGCGGAGTGGCATGTGTTGTAACCGGGCCTCAAGGGACACTTGGGAAACGATAGACCGTTTCCCGTCCCGAACGGCAATGCTACTCAGCGGCGCGACGGTTTCAAACCGCTGCGCCTTTGGGCTTAATAAGGGATAACAGAGCTTTAGATGACGATTGACGCCGCATTAACCACCGCCATGGAGACCATTCCCGACTGCATCGCAGCGGGATATGTCGACATGGAAACGGGCATGCTTCTGGGCATGTCGGCAACCGAGACCGAGGATGGCACAGCCTTGGAAACCCTCGCCGTTGCAGTGGCAAACCTGTTTCAGGGCCGAGGCGTTCAAGCATTCGAAGCGCTGTTGGCCTCGGCCGGATTACAGGATCCGGAGAACCCGGGATTTGGGGAAATCTCGGTGTTCTCGAACGACCGGCTGCACATCTTCATGCGGACCCGGGCCTATCCGGAACACGTGGTCTGCTACATCTGCCGCGACAGCGCGAATATCGGGCTGACGCTTACGAAATCACTTCTCAGCCTGGGGCCGGTAGCGGCCGCAGTTTAGACGGGACCAGAGGGGGTCACGGCATGATGGCGACAGACATAATCGACATGCTCGAAAACATCGGGCGGTCCGCGACGCCCCGTTTGTCGCCGGCCGTTCGGTTGACCGGGGACACGGCCGAGGCCCGGCGGGCCAGTATTCTGAAACTGATCCGCGGAACGGTTCTGCCAAGACGTTTGGAGTTCAACGCCCAGAACGGAACGATCCTGGCGATCGAGGTGAACAGCTCACGGATCACGGATGTGTATTCGGCAAGCACCGGCACCCTTCCGGATTTCGAAACCGAACCGCGCGAAGCGCTGATCGAAAAGCTGGCGCGGCTCGTGTCCGACCTGGCCGCGACCGCTCCTCCGATCAAAGTGGTGTCTCTGAAACCGGACGGGCCGCTGGAGGCGGATGACGTCGGTATCACGTTCAGCGAAATGCAGAAAGCCTGTTCCGAAATCGTCCTGCCGTCAGAGCCGCGGGTTTCGGTTGTCCCGGACCCCGTCGAGGACACGAAAGAACAGGACAGCGCTGAAGGTGCAGAACCCAGTGTAGCCGCGGCTTTCTTCGACGGCGCCGAGCGGTTCGCCATGGGACGCCTGCTGACAAGTGCGGAGGGTGCGACCCAACAGTTCGATGGCGTGTGCGCAGATGGCCAGCCTCTTCACCCTTCGGATGATCTGTTGACCCGGTTCGCACAGGATCTGGCGGGATGGGATGCGGACAATGCCGGGCTGCTCGAGCAGCCGCAACTGATCGTCATGCGGCCGTCAGGTGGCAAGGGCGCGGGTGTCGCTCTGGTCCGGGATGGTCGCAAAACAGCCGCCGCCGTACATGACGCGCGCAAGCTGGGTGCCGTCGTCAACCTGTGGAAATCTCTGCGGGAGTCGGTCTGATGGCACCGCTTTCGCGACAGTTGAAGTTAAGTTTGAAGCAAATCTTGGGTACCAGTTTTTAGGGTAGTGTTATGAGTGAAACCAACCGCCGGGAATTGATCCGGATCGCCAGCGAAATGAAAGAGGTGAGCAATGACGAGACCTGTCAGTTCATCTCTCGCATCGTTGACGATCTCAGCGGCCTGAAACCGTCGATTGCATTCGTCGGGCAGATCAAGGCCGGCAAGTCCCGCCTGATCAACGGCTTTACGGGACAGGCAGAATTCCTGCCTTCGGACGTGAACCCGTGGACAACCGTGATCACCGATATGCATTTCGGACATCCCTCCGGGCGCACATCTGGGGCCGAATTCCATTTCTTCGACAACCGCCAATGGCAGGCGCTGATCGCCGAAGGCGAAGAACTGCGCAACATGTTCCCCGACGATGAGGACAGCTATAAGCGCGAGATGATCGAGGAGCAGGTCGAGGCGATGAAGACCCGCGCTCGTCTGCGCCTGGGGGACAGTTTCGCACAGTTGATGGGTCAGCATCACGACCTCGAAGAACTGACGTCGGATGATCTTGCCCGTTATGTCTGTGCCGGGGATGATCCGACCGACGAAGCCGAACATGATCCGGGCTCGGACCGGGGTTTGTACAGCGACATCACCCGCAAGGCCGAGGTATATTTCGATCTGGGCCACTTCCCGTTCCCGCTGACCGTGACCGACACGCCCGGCGTCAATGATCCGCTGTTGATCCGCGAAGAGATCTCGCGCCAGTACCTCAAGGAATCCGACTTTTTCGTCGTGGTTCTGTCCGCGCACCAGGCCCTGTCGCGCGCCGATTTGAAACTGTTCCGGCTGATGCAGGCGCTTGAGCTGGGTCAGATCGTGGTCTTCATCAACCGGGTCGACGAATTGGGCGGCGGTGCGGAAGACGCGGCGAAAGTGCGCGCCGACGTTTTGGACGGGTTGGAAAAGGCGCTGGGGAAGTCCAGCATCGACGTTCTGATGGGCAGCGCTCAGTGGGCGCATTACGCACTGACCGGGGACGAAACCGGCGTCAACCACGATCACATCCTCGCCTGGCTGCGGGCGCATCCCGAACAGATGAAGCAGTACCTCGCCGGCGTCGAAGAGATCAAACGCGGCCCCGGCCCCATCAGCCGCGAGGCGGTTCTGCGGTATGCTGCGATGATCGCCTCGGGCTTGCCCGACCTGCGCCGACATGTCACCACTGCGCTGACTGATGGCCCGCGCAACGAACAACTGCGTATGGCGTGGCAACATCTGAACGGCTTTGCCCAGGGCGAGCTGGAACGCAGCAAGGCCCGCCTCCGCGCTCTGGAAGAGGATGGCCAACCTTCGGACGACGCGGCTGGCGAGAATGACAAGACCCTCGCCGAGTTGCGCAAGCTGGTATCGGACAAAACCGCAGAAATCACCCGGGACATGGATGATGTTCTGGCAAACCTGCGCGGTGTGATGGATGACACCGTGGCCGAAGCCGTCGTATCGGTTGTGCGCGGTCCCGACGGGCAATCCCCGTTGCTTGCCAAAGGTGGTGCAACCGAACTGAACTTTACGCCGTTGCGCGAACGCATGCGCGAATTGGTACAGGGTGCGACTCAGGTCATTCGCCAGCGGATGCTCAGCGAACTCTATGCCATCGACATGCAGGCCAACGCGTCCCTGCGGTCCCTGCCAGGCTGGCAGGAGCCGACCGACAGCCGTATGAACACCAGTGCCGTGCGCTGGTTCCGTCCGGACACCACCGCTCTGACCCGGGGGATTACGGTCGAGTTGCGTGTGAACTGGTTGTCGCGTCTGATTTCGCGGAAATCCGTCGTCTCTCGCGCCGAGCGCATGATCGTGCAGGAATTCGAAATGATCGGAGATGATCTGATCGATACCGCACGCGAGAACCTGCTGGAGCGCTTGAACACCGCTCTGGACCATTTCCTGGCCCTGCTCGCCGGGCATCTTGAAAACCGCACCGCGACGGGCGAGACGTGTGAGCGCACCCAGGCGCAGGTCGATTTCGACCGCGCACGCCGGATCGTGGACGAATTGCAATCGACCTTTGGTGCTGAACACAGCGACGAACGACAAGCGGAGGCCGCCGAGTGATTGAATTTCCCGGAACCGAGACGGAAGTGCGTCAGCTTGACCGTTTTCTGACCGCAACCGAACGCCTTCCGTCCACGCCCGAGCTGGACGACATGCGCGCGCGGGCACAGTCCCACGCCGAGCGTTTGTCAAACGCGGTCTCAATCGGTTTTGCCGGGGAATTCGGCGCCGGGAAGTCCAGTCTTGCCAACATGCTCGCCGGAGCTGACATCCTGCCCACGGGTCCGCAACATCTGAAATTGCCTTTGGTGATTGTCACCTATGCGGACACGCCTGAAACGACCGTTGGGTGGTGGGATCGCGAGCCAAAGGTTTATTCCGGCATCGCGCTGGAAAAGGCTGCGGCCGACAATCCTGATTTCATTTCGGTGGGACTGAACACCCCTGCCCTGCGCGAAATCTCGTTGTTCGACCTGCCTGGCTCGGGCGCGCTGGACGACACTTACAAACAAACGCTTGATTTGTTGAAATTCGTCGATTGCGCCATCTGGTGCACAAACGGAACCAACGCCTGGCGTGAAACCGAGCGCCATTTGTGGGCACAGGTCCCGCAAAACCTGCGCGACAACAGCTTGCTGGCCGTCACTCACACGGACCTGCCCCCTGTCCGCGACGCCCTCGATCGCGTTCTGTCGCGGTTGGAGAAGGAGAAGTCGGGCATGTTCCGCGCGATCGTACCGATCGGGACACCGATTGCCGTTCGCGCCATGGCGCAAGAGCCGGAACCGGACTTCGCCTTGTGGGAAACCTGCGGCGGCCAGAACCTTGCGGAGAAGGTGCTTGAAATTGCGTCGCATCGCCGCCGAACGGATCTGGAGGCCGCGCGGCAGGACCTTGCCGCTGACTTCCTGCCGTTCTTGGAGACATTGACCGGCGCGGGCGAAGCCGCAGCCTCGGACACCAGAACGGTACAGCCCAGTCTGGAATCTGCGCTGCCGCCGCTGGACAACCCGATCCTCGAAGACTGGCTGGCGGCGATCGCCAGCATTTACGAGGACCTGCGCGACAGTTCGGACATCGAACCGGCCGCCTTCCTGCAAAGCTGTCAGGAAATTGTCGAGGATTTTGCTGAACGGCTGGAAAACGGGTCCGAGATCGACCCCGAAGCCGACTGGATTCCGGGCGAGTTCGAAAAGGCAACCGACCTGCTTCTGCTGCTTCAATTCGAGAGCGGCGAAGGGCCACTCAAGGATGCGATCAGCATACTGGCGCAGCTCAGCGACAACTTGGCGTGGGCCGGCAGCACGGTCGCTTCGGCCCCTCCGAAGACCGGAACCTGAGTCATTCCCGCAAAGATTGAGCCGCGGCGCGGCGAATCGTTAACACTGGAATCATGATTCCATTGTTTCGAATCCGTGGACCATGGGTCGTCTGGCGCCCGGACTGAATCCTTTTTGTTCGCCGGGCGATACTACATATATGTTCATTATCAGCCCTTACATCAATATATTGATCTGTGTCCGAAACCGTTCTCAGTGAAGCCACGAGGCGGCCCCATTAAAGTCAAATTTGAAACGTCTAACCGTTCTCAAGTGTCCTGCGGTTGTGTTGGTTGTGTGTTCGCGGGCTGATTGCCCGGTTATTTTGGCCGCAAGTTTTTGGAATGATGGGCGGGAAGAAATGAACCACAACCAGGCTGTCGGTGCATCGCACGACGAACCTCAAATTCAAGGTCTGCAACCGGGCGCGAAACTGCTGCGCGGCCAGTACGAAATTCTTCGCTTCCTCAGCAATGGCGGGTTCGGCATCACGTATTTGGCGCGTGACAGCCTGGAACGCGATGTGGTCATCAAGGAATGCTATCCGGGTGCCTTGTGCCGCCGCAACGGTGACCTGGTCGAACCCAATGATCCGGCCTTCAAGGACGACCTGCGCGCGATCATCGACCTGTTCATTCAGGAAGCCCGCAACCATGCCCGCCTGGTCCACCCCAATATCGTCGACGTGCACCAGGTCTTCGAAGACAACGATACTGCGTATATCGCAATGGACCTGATCCGTGGATGCGATCTGCTGGATTACATCGAGGACCCCAAGACCGAAACCGGCCCGGACTTTATCGTCCAAGTCACCGAAAAGATGCTGTCCGCGGTTTCATTCATCCACCAAAGCGGGATGCTGCATCGGGACATTTCGCCCGACAACATCCTGATCGACGAAAACGGCGAACCGATCCTGATCGATTTCGGCGCCGCGCGCGAACAGGCTGCCAACCAATCGGCGGCCCTGTTGACGCTTCGGGTGATCAAAGACGGGTACTCGCCGCACGAGTTCTACGTGCGCGGCTCGGAGCAGGGTCCCAGCAGCGACTTGTATGTGTTGGCGGCAACGCTCTACCACGCGATCAGCGGCGAGCGCCCGATCGACGGCCAATCGCGCCTGAATGCCTTCAACAACGGCCAGAAAGATCCCTATCAGCCGCTGACCAGTCGCTTCCAGGGTTACCCGGATGGCTTCCTTGAGGCGATCGACAAGGCCATGGAGGTCCACGCGACCGACCGCCTTCAATCCGCACTGGACTGGTTGCGGATGTTCCGCGGCCCCGGTGTCGAATTCGACAGCTTTGCCTATCGTCCCGTTTCGGTAATCGTGGCCTTGGACCGCAAGGACGAAGAGGCCGAAAAGGCCCGCATCAAGGCCGAAAGCGAAAACGCCGAAGCGGTGGTAACAGCCCTGCTGGCCGGCAATTCCGATCTGGCTCTTGGGCATGGCGAAAAAAACGACGACGGACCGGCAAGTTTTGCCCAGAAGGACGAGCCCGCAGCGGCGGTGGATACGGTCGTCCAAAAAGGATCGGGCGGCAACGGCAAGTTGATCGCGGGTGTCGCCGCAATCGCGATTCTGGCCGCTGGTGGCTTCTTCCTGATGTCCGGCGGCTCGACCGAGACGAACCCAACACCGATCCAGACCGCAACGCCAACCGAGACGGCCGAACCTGCCGAAACGCAGACAGCCGATTCAGTGATCGCGCCCGAAGCAACCAAGGCAGAAGAAACCGCAGCAGCAACCGAAACAGAACAGCAGGTGGCAGAAGACCAGCCTGTCGAGCAGACCGCTGCGGCTGTCTCACCGCCGGCGGTGGAAACACAGGAAGAAGCGGCTCAGCCCGAAGAACCCGTCGAAGTGGCGGCGGTTGCACCGAGCGCTCCGGTCAATCTGGCCGAGACCCAAGTCAGCTATGCCCATTGGGATGTCAAAATCCCGTTCTCGACTTCGCAGCGGCGCGCCTCGACCGGAAACATCATCGCCATCACCGGTGTGGATGCCGACCAGGACATGTCCACGATCGGTGAATGGGTTCAGCGAGGCGCAGCGATCTATACCCTGAACGGCAGCCCTGTGCGCGCCGGAACGACGCTTGCCGCACAGGTTCTGGACAACCTCCAGGTTGACCCTGACGGCTATATCCGTGTCGCGGCGCGGTATCGCCCCATCGGACAGACCCGCGCGCAGAACGGCCTCCTGGCCCTGCCCGCAATCCGCGAGTTCGGGCTGGCCAACGGTTACTCGTTCGAAGCCCGCGGCGCCGATTTGCCCGAATGGCAGACGGTTGTTGCCGGAGCACCGGCCGCAACGGCAGGTGGCCTGCAGACCGGCGACATTCTTGTCCGCGAGACTGTCTCGGGAACTGAGATGATTGCTGCCGACAGTCTGGATACCGCGCTGAACGCGTTGGTTTCCGAAAACAAGCCCGAAGCACGGTTGGTTGTGCTTAGAAACGGGTCGGAAACAACCGCCGTGATGCCTTTGGCACAGGAGTGATCAGACCGGTACGTATTTGATCCGCCAGTTTGTGTTTGCTGAGGAGGATGCCGCGTTTTGGCCCTCCTGGTGGGGACCGGTCCACCGCGGAAGGTAAGAGTGTTTCAGGTTTCCAACTTCATCAGTGCCGCTGCGCCATGCGCAGAGGTTCGTAGCAGCCCCACGGGTCACCTAAGCCCGTGCAAGTAGTCAAAAGGTGTCGACACCATGTTCAAATACAAAAGCCCACTCAGCCGGCTTCTCGAGGGTGCCGGCAAAGCCAAAGAAGCCGAAGGGTCGGAACCCGAAGTCGAAACGACCGACAAGGCCGAGCCGATTGCGGACTTCAATGCACTGCGCCAGGCTCTGGCTGGTGGAAACCTGAGCACGGACAGCTACGAGGAAACCGACGAGCTGATCCCTGAAGAGAAGATGCCCGATTTCGCCGAGACCGAACAGACGGTGGAAGAGGCAACAGAAAGCGAAGAAACAGCCGAAGCCGCGCCTGAAGCGCCGGAAGAAGCCGAACAGGTCGTGACGCTGCACGTTGCGGCAACCGAAGAAGAAGAGACCATCCAGTCGGTCATGGCCGAAACTGCCGAACCCGATCTGGAGGAAGTCCGAGAGGAAGAGGCCTCGGCGCCGACCCCGTTCGAGTTGCCGGAACCCATTGCAATCGAAACTGCCCCGGACGAAGCAGCGGCAGATGCCGAACCTGTGGCCACCGAGCCCGAAGAACCCGAAGCCGCCCCGGAAGCCGCCGAAGCGCCGGCCTCGGATCGTCGGTCGCGCGTCAAGACCACCTTCCTCGGGTTCGAGCGCCCTGACACACATGTGCAGGAACTGATCGAAACAGCCGAGCCGGTGGCCAAGACCGAAACCGCAGGCGCGACATTCCCGGTCGGTTGGCTGGCAGTAACCAGTGGCCCCGGGCGGGGGTCCAGCATCACGCTGACCGAAGGGCTGATGCAGATTGGCCGCAACGATGACCAGGCGATCCAATTGGATTTTGGCGACACCGGGATTTCACGGTCGAACCACGCCGTCATTGCTTATGACCCCGAAGACCGCAAATGCTATCTGGGCCATGGCGGCAAGGCAAACCTTGTGCGCCTGAACGGCAAACCCGTCCTCAGCACCGTGCCGCTGTCCAGCGGCGACCTGATCCGCATCAGCGAAACGTCGCTGCGGTTCGTGGCCTTCTGTGACGAAAACTTCGACTGGCGGGACGCATAACGGATGCTGGCTACTCCGGCATATGACATTGCACTGATCCTGGATCAGGGTCAGCGCGACACGCAGGAAGACGCGGTTGCCTCGCGGGTCTTTGACGCCGCCAACGCCGGTTACGTCGTGGTGGCAGACGGCATGGGCGGTCACGCCGCAGGCGAAGTGGCCTCGGATCTGGTGGTCAAGTCCTGGTGCGAAGTGCTCGACGCAGTTCTGGAGCCTCCGGAATTGACCGAGAATACGCTGCTGGATGCGCTGCCCATGGCCGCAATGCAGGCCAACGCGGCCGTGGCGGGGTATGGCGACGACCAGCAACAAGGCTTCAACATGGGCTCGACCCTGCTGGGAGTTCTGCTGCTGGGCAACAAAGTGTTCTGGATCTCGATCGGCGACAGCCCTTTGTACCTGTTCCGCGACGGCGTTCTGTCTCAGATCAACGAAGATCATTCGATGGCGCCCGTCATCGACGCACAGGTGACCCGAGGGGAGCTGTCAGAAGCCGAAGCGCAGTCCCATCCCGACCGCAACCAGCTGACCTCGGTCATCATGGGCGCGGCGATCCCCAAGGTCGACTGCCCCGAAGACGCACTGGAACTGACGACCGATGACATCCTCATCCTCGGCAGTGACGGGCTGCAGTATCTGGGCAACCACGACATCCAGTCCATCCTTCAGGACAACGCTTCGGCCCTCTCCCAGGACATCGCCGACAGCCTCCTCAAGGCACTGATCGCCAAGGGTGATCCGGATCAGGACAACATTTCAATCGCCGTCATCAAAACGGCCCGACAATAACAAAAGCAAAGCAACAGGACCCATGAGAACACACCTGATCATATCCAGCATTGCCCTGGCGGCAGCAACGGGGGCAGCCTCGGCGCAAGAGGCATGCTCGACCTACGAGATCCAGCGCGGCGACAGCCTGCGTGAACTGGCCATCAAGGTCTATGCGACCGAAGACTATCGCATCATCTACGACGCCAACCGCGACACGATCGGGTCCAACCCCAACATCATCCGCGTCGGCGACGTTCTGACCTTCCCCTGCCTCGAGGATGTCGGCCGTGCCGCGCCTGAACCGGAAACCGAGGCCGAGCGCATGGCCGCCGAGATGGCAGCCGAACTGGTCAAGGCCGCGGAAGAACGTGCCGCCAAGGCCATTGCCGAGGCCGAAGCCCGCGTTGCGGAGGCCCAGCAGGCCAGCGACAAGGCTGTCATCGAAGCCAAGGCCGCCGCGAAGAAGGAAATCGAGGCCGCCCGCGCAGAAGGTGCCGCGTTGATCCGCAACGCCGGTGACGGCACCCGCCCCGAGATCCGCGACCGGCAGTTGTTGCTGATCACCGGGGGCAACTACGCGCCGTTTACGGACGAAGCCCTGCCCAATCGCGGTCTGTACACGAACCTAGTCGAAACCGCGATGCTGCGGGCGGCGCCGGAACAGGCCTATAAGATCCAGTTCGTGAACGACTGGTCGTCGCATCTGGACCTGCTGATGCCCACCCTGGCCTTCGATGCCACGTTCCCTTGGTCGCGCCCAAACTGCGAAGAAGCCGAGACACTTTCGGAAAGCGACCGGAACCGGTGCGAGACCTACAACTTCTCGAACCCGTTCTACGAAGTGGTCGACACGTTCTTCGCGAAGGATGGCTCAGGCTACGAAACCTCGCTCAGCTACGCGGAATTCGTCGGCACCACGATCTGCCGCCCCGAGGGCTGGTCAACCTCGCACATGGACGCTGTGGGTCTTTACGAGCCTGCGATCACCATCTTGCGCCCCGTCGATCCGGACGAGTGTTTCCACGCTGTCATGGACGGGCGGGCTGACCTGGTCGCCATCGAAGCGCATCTGGCCGTCGAGGCAATCGGTCGGCTGGGCTATGAACACAAGATCATCGAAAACCCCAACCTGGCGGCGATCAAGTCGCTCAACGTCATGACCCACAAGGACAATCCGGATGGGGAAGCGATCCTCGAGACGCTCAATCAGGGTCTGGCGATCATGCAGCAATCGGGCGAATGGCGCGACATCGTCTCGACCGCTCTGCGGTACCAAATGGAAAACGGATAAGGGCCGGAAAGGTCTGACAAAACAAAAGTCTGGAGGAAGTGGACATGTTTGAAATCAATCTGAAGAAACTGGTGGCGGCAGCCACCGCAGTAACCGCCCTCAGCGCCGGCGCCGCCGCCGCTCAGGAGGCCTGTACCAACTATACGGTTCAGGACGGTGACACGATGGCAACCATCGCCATCGCGGCCTACGGCACATCGAACTACCAGCCGATCTTCAACGCAAACCGCAACGTCATCACCAACCCGAACTCGCTTGAGCCGGGCATCGTTCTGGCCCTGCCCTGTGAAGACGGCAGCCTGCCGAATGGCCGCAGCGCGCAGGAAATCATCGCCGCGGAAGAACAGCGCGCTGCAAGCGTGAAACGCTCGAGCGTCTATGAGCCGCCGATCAAACTGGTCACCGGTAACGGCTGGGCGCCCTTCGCAGATGAATCGCTGAATGGCGGTGGCATCATCCCGCGTCTGGCAACCACCTCGTTGCAGCGGGGCGGCAACGCCCGCGACTATTCGGTCAGCTTTGTTGACGACTGGAACTCGCACCTGGAAACCCTTCTGCCGCTGGGCGCGTTCGACGTGTCGATGGCATGGAACATGCCGGACTGCACCAACCGCAGCTACGAATGGTCCTGGGAAACCGAGGTGCGCTGCACGCAGTTCGACTCGTCGGTCCCGGTCTATGACATCGTGGTCGGTTTCTACACCCTGCCCGAAAGCCAGTTTGCCAATGCGACCACTTTTGACGAGCTGAAAGGGTCGACCATCTGCCGCATGGACGGCTGGTTCATCCACGATCTGGAACAGCAAGGTCTGATCAATGGCGACACCATCACCTTGATGCAGCCGATCACCGCGCGGGAGTGTCTGGATGCCGTCCTGACCGGCACTGCAGATGTTGCAACCTTCGAGGTTCAGCTGTTCTCGGACACCATGGTTGAAATGGGTCTGAACCAGAACGACTTGATCGAGAACCCCTTCGTGACCTCGCTGTCGTCACTGCGTTTCATCGCGCACCGTTCGAACCCGTTCGGCAAGCAGTACCTCGCCATGCTGAACAAGGGCCTGAACGAAATGCGTGAATCCGGCGAATGGTACGCGATCGTTTCGGACTCGCTGCGCGAGCACAACGACAAACTGATGGCCGCGTCGAACTGATCCCTCGGTTCCGCGAATGACTGGGGCTGGTCGACTGACCGGCCCCTTTTTTATTCTCCGATCAACTGATCCAGCCGACCCGCAAGGCCGCCTGCGGGGATTAAACCCTCGACCTTGCGCAGCAGTCGCGCGCCGCCAAAGTTCAGCCACTGAGACTGCCGAAACGCCCAGTAACCGGCTTTGGCAGTTCCCAAGGCCGCGAGCTCGTCCCGTGAAACCATGAACGATTGAGGTTTCACGATCTCGTACGGATGCAGATAAACTTGCGGCGGTATGCCGGCCTGTTCAGACCGTTCGATCAATGTCCTCGCCAGACCCGAAGTCATGAACTTCAGGTAACTGCCTCCCAGTCGCACCATCGGCCCCTTGCCCGCCAATGGCGTCATGAACAACGGCAAGATCCGGAGCGTGGTCAGCCCCATTTCCTGCGAAAACCGATCACATTCCTGCACCGAGGCGAAGAATGACGAACAGTCGTAGTCGAAATGACGTTCAATCAGGCGGTACTGTTCAGGCGTTGCGCGGTTCAATCGAAAGCGCGGGGCGCGAAACCCTCGAACAGGGGTGTTCCCGGCCTTTTCCAAAGCTTGCCGCGCCTGACCCAGCATACGGTCTATGGTCTCCGCAGACTGCAGGTCCATGCTGTCATGAAAATAGTAGTGGCAAGCAACCTCGTGGCCCCGCTTTGCGATTTCGGCCACCAGATCAGGCGCATCGCGTGCCACGACCCCCGTGCAGAAGAACGTTGCGGCGCAACCCGTCGATCCACCATGTGAGCGAAGGAAGCCATCAATGGTTTCAAAGCTTTGCCACAGCTCTTCAACTCTGAGGGGTCCGGTTTCCCAGACCCCCAGAAGGCGTTTTAGATCATGCGCAAAGTCTTCGAAATCGACGCTGAGAAACAGCCGGGTCACGCGACAGCTTGGGCCCGGGCGCTGTCATCCTTCAGCGCTTCGCGCAGTACGACGTAGTCACCGATCACCAACGCATCCACTCCCGATGCCGCAAATGTTGCGCAAGCATCCAGAGGCGAATAGACGATGGGCTCCTGGATATTGAACGAGGTGTTCAATAGCACAGGCACTCCGGTCTTTTCGCCGAACCGGGTCAACAAGGCGTGGTACAGCGGGTTCGCCGACTGCGATACCGTATGTACGCGTGCCGTCTGGTCAGTATGGGTGATCGCCGGAATGTCTGCCGCCCGATCGTCACGCACACGAGCAACGATGTTCATGTAGGGGCTGGTCTGATCGATCTCGAAAAAGGTCGAGGCCGCCTCCTCTGCAACGCTGGGCGCAAAGGGCCGGAAATGCTCGCGTTTCTTGATCTTGACGTTCAGATCGTCGCGAATGCTGTCCTTGCGTGGGTCTGCAAGGAAGGATCGGGCACCCAGAGCACGCGGGCCAAACTCTGCCCGCCCCTGGAACCAAGCGATGATCTTGCCCTCGGCCAGCAAGTCGGACACACGGTCCAGGAACTGATCAACAGGCAGGGCCTGCTGCGGTTCCGCACAATACTGGTCCAGGGCAGCGGTGATGTCGGCATCTGCCCAATCGGCACCCTGATATGGGCTGCGGACCGAGGGCAGATCGACTTGCTCGCTCGGAATGCAGGCCAGCGCTGCGCCAACTGCACAACCAGCATCATGTGGGGCCGGTGGAATAATGACCTCGTCAAACGTGCCGTCCGCGATCAGCGTTCCATTCGCCGTGACATTCAACGCGCAGCCGCCGGAAATTACCAATTTGCGCAGGTCCGGATTGGCTTTGCGGACCGGCTCCAGAATATGGTGCAGGGCTGCCTCGAACGCGGCTTGCACGGAGGCCGCCAGGTCCACGTGGCGTTCGTTCGGCGCGGTGCCAGGCTCGCGCCGGGTGCCGAACAGTTCTTCCATACGTGGATGGAACTCGCCGCGCAGGGCTGAGTGATAGTCGCACAGCGCGGTGTTCACGCGGTAACCGCCGTCATCGTCCAGGATCAGAATTTCGCGCAGGATGGCGTCGCGATAGATGGGTTTGCCATACGGCGCCAAGCCCATCATCTTGTATTCACCTTCCAGCATCTTGAAGCCAAGAAAACCGGTGAAGGTCGAGTAGAAATGACCCAGCGAGTTTGGCCAGCGATGATCCGCCAGACCTTCCCGCTTGCCGTTCCGCACAACTGACACGATGGTCGAGCTTTCCTCGCCTCCACCGTCATAGGACAGGGAAACGAAGCTGTCCCAGTCACGCATCGCCTCGGCGTACAGTTGATGGGTCAGATGGTGGTTGATGTAGTGCAACTTGAAATCAGCCGGACCATGCACAGCCGTCAGGATCTTGCGGATGCGGAACAGGTCCATCCAGCCGCTGTCCTGTGACTCGTCCGACGAGGCATCTGACACGAACAGTGCCCCGATCCGCGCCGTTACGCTTTTGGCGGCTGAGGGTCGCTGCAAAATCTTGCGCATCGTGCCCATACCTCGGCCGACCATACGCCACGGCTGCCAATAGACCGCAACCTCGTCGATGTCCGAGAACTTCAGCCCGGCAATGCGCAGAACTTCGGCGATCGACTGATGGGGAAATGCCCCGTCATTCTTGACCCGCGTCAGCCGCTCTTCTTCGATTGCGGCAACCAGCTTGCCGTCCTTGAACAGCGCAGCGGCGCTGTTGCTCATTGTAGCCAAACCCAAAATTACTGACATAACCTAAAACACCCTTGGCCAAAAAACTTGCCTGATAACGCGGCCACGTTAACGGTCAGAGGCTGGTAGGTGCAACCCGGATGAAGGTGCTGCTCGATCAAATTTCAGCCTTTCACGGCCACCCGGAAGCCATGCAAGTGTGATTCACCGGACTTGTCAGCCTGTTGCAAAGGTCTGGTGCCGGGCACTGCGCAGGGTACGCAACACCCACCCAGTGAACAATCGTGCCAAAAGTGCTCTTTCGTTCACGAATAGCCACTGCGTTAAGCCCGACGGCAGCCGGTTGCGAACTTGGGTTCCCCCAAACACCGAGCTTCTGCTAGGCTTAATCGTGGCATTTGTTTTGGTATTCGTGGAATGGATTTGCGGTTAATTCGATCCGTCAGCGCCCCGGCATTTTTGACCCGACGGACTGTCACATCTGTTTGCGAGGCACCTGGTCTTTGGACCGTGATGTGTCGAAGGAAGGGCTATTCATGAAAATCCTGTCTTTCAAATCTGGACATGACGGCACAGTTGCGGGTGTCGATAGCACCGACGGGCGTCTGCTGTTTTCCTACGAGGCGGAAAAGAACAGCTTCCCCCGGTTTACGCCGGTTACGCCCGACACGTTCATTGACGCGGGTCTATGGTTCAAAGATTTGCCTGATGTTCTGGCCCTCAGCGGGTGGTCAAGCAACGGGGCCGACCACGTTACAACTTCGGGGGCCGGATACTTCGGCATCGGCGCGGGGTCTGAAACAGTTGGCAAACGAACCTTTTTTGGCAAGTCGGTCGATTATTACTCTTCAACTCACGAACGGGCGCATATCTGGTGCAGCTATGCCATCTCCCCCTTTCGTCAGGGCGAGCCCTGTTATGTACTTCTGTGGGAAGGCGCATTGGGAGATTTCTACGAGATCGACAGCGACCTGACCATTCATCACCGAGGGCAGGTGATGACGGCCCCAGGCACACGCTTTGCGTTTCTCAATGCCCTCGCCGACCCCGACTTTCCGGTCACGGGCAACTCACCCCGGCCACAGGATCCCGGCCGCCTGATGGCAGCCTGCGCATTTGGCGAAGACGGTCCACCAGATGCGGATGAGACGGAACTGATCAACCGGGTGCTTTCCTCGGACCTGGGCGGCGACGCACTTCGCAAAAGCGATTATGTGAATTCACCCTTCTTCAACATTGGAACGGACAGCCAAAAGCTGAAGAACATGGCCACCAAGTTGTCCAAAGCGATATTCCAGAAGTTTCGCGACTATGCGGAACAGAACCTGCCTGAAAAGCATCCGCTGCTGATCGCCGGCGGGTGTGGCCTGAATGGACACTGGAATACCGCGTGGAAGCAAAGCGGGCTGTTCCGTGAGGTCTTCGTACCGCCGACGACCGGCGACTCGGGATGTGCTATCGGAACCGCCGTGGACGCGATGCGCCACTATACCGGCCAAGCCAAACTGGAATGGTCGGTCTATTCCGGCCAGTCCTTCTGCGACGACCGCATCGACACGCAGGGCATGACCGCAACCGAACTGAACCTAAACACGATCGCCAAAGACCTGCTGGACGGAAAGATCATTGGCTGGACCCGCGGTAATTGCGAGATTGGGCCGCGCGCTTTGGGAAACCGGTCGATCCTGGCCGCGCCGTTTTCCCCGGAGACACGTACGCGACTGAACCGGATCAAGGGACGGGCCAGCAACAGTCCAGTGGCGCCGTCTTGCCTGGAAGAGGATGCTGCACTGCACTTCGACATCAGCGCGCCCTCGCCATACATGATGGGTTTTTACCGCGTTACCAATCCGGACCTGGCCGCAGTAACCCATGTCGACGGTTCGGCGCGGGTACAGACAGTCAACCGCAACCAGAACCCCTATTTTTACGACCTTCTGGCCGCGTTCAAGGCGGTGTCGGGTGTGGGCGTGCTTTGCAACACTTCGCTCAATTTCAAGAACTCCGGCTTCATTAATACAACTCGGGATCTGGCACATTACGCCCGCCAGGTCGGGTTGGATGGATTCGTCGCGGGCAATACCTATTACGCATTCGACAACCCGCGTTGTTGACCGAACAAGCTATCAAGCCAGCAACCGATCATAGATCTCGCAAACCCCGTGCACATGAATATCCAAGCCGAAATTTGCGCGGGCATAGTTCTTTGATGCTTGTGAAATCTTCTCGAACAACGCTCTGTCCTGATGCAACTTGCGCACGGGTTCCACGAATGCCTGCGGATCGTCCGGGTCGACCAGCACACCGGTTTCCCAGTCCGTGATCGCTTCGATGTTGCCGCCGTGACGGGTCGCGATGACTGGAGTTCCCAAATACATCGCTTCGATCAACGTACGGCCAAACGGTTCGTCCAGAGCGGTCACCAGATTGGCATCCATCGCCGCCATGTACCCGTCGATCGGCTGACGGAACCCCATCATATGGATATGCTCGCTGATCCCCGCCTCTTCTGCGATGCGAAGGCAGGTCTGGCGCAGCGGTTCGTCCCGCTCGGCCGCGCTGCCGAACAGAAGACCATGCACCGGAGTGTCAGGCATTGCATTTTGCACAGCCGCGATGACCCTTACAAAATGGTCGGGACGCTTGCGCGTGACGAAGTTTCCGAAATACCCGAGAAGCAGCGCGTCATCGGGTAATCCCATCTCGGCGATTACGGCTGCTCGGGCTTCGGACCTATCCGGTGGGTCAGGGTTGAAATCAAATGGGCTGCGGATCACGGTGAACTTCTTGTCGACCGACCGCACCGGGTTGCTGGGCTTGGAAAAATGCGAAACGCTGATGATGTGGTCGGAAAATAGCGGCGCCAGTTTGTTGATCCCGAACGCGGTCGGATCCTGCCGGTGGTGCCAGATGTGTTTCCTGCCCGCCAGACGGGCCGGCAGCACCCAGTTCGCATGCATCCGACCTTCGTTTGTGTGAACGATGTCCGCATCTATGCGCTTTAGGACACTTGCCAGCCTCCATGCGCTGGAAGTCAGATATCGCCCCGGGCCACAATCGCGCGGATAGCTGAGCCCGCCCGGAGACATCAGGCTGGGATCATGCAGGATTTCGACGTCCAGTCCCAGCGATCGGGCATACTCCGCCGCCGGGCCGGCCTCGTAGTGGACCAGGATATGGGGCACATATTTCGACCGGTCCATCGCCGCCGCAAGTTTCAAGGCTGACACGTGACTGCCGCCAATCACGGTGTCACCTTCGAAGGGAAATAGAATACGTCTTGGCATGGATGGTCTCAAAATACTCGTGAATCAAGGGATTTAGGGACAGGGCCGGAAGATCACCAACCCATCAAGTTTCGTGTTTTCTGGCCAGATAAGACCGGATGGCGAATATGCAGCCCACCGTCCAGATCACATTGAACAACAAATGGGCCAGGGCAATACCCTCAATCCCCATCCAATACAGCAACGGCAGGAATGAGGCTGTAAAAATCACCGTCGCAACAATCGTCGTGCGCACAAGCGCGCTGTCCAGCCCCATGCTCAGCAAGGCGGGGTTCAACACCAAGCCCCCCAGATACACGATCGCGGCATACATCAAGATCGTCATGACGGGCGCTGCGCCACGGAACTCTGGCCCGAACAGCAGAACGGCCAACTCTGGCATCTTCAGCGCCAACGGAATGGAGACCAGGATCGACACCCCGCAAACCGAGAGCGACACCAGCCGTACAAGACGCCAGAACCGGCCGAAATCGCCGACGGCCCATAGGCGGGTCATCTCGGGGTACAGGACTTGCCTGACGGGGCCGCCAATCCGAACAACATTGGCCATGATGCGCTTGCCCACCTGATAGAAGCCCACCGATGTCACGTCCAGCAGGGCGCCGACGACAAGTATGTCCAGCCGCTGAGTCGATTGTCGCAGGATTACGTTGAAATTCGAATTCCAAAGGAACCGCAGATACCCGGGGTTATGGGCAAAAGCCCGCCGCAGCGGATGGGACAAAAACCTGTGCAAGTTGCGTTTTTTCAATTCGGCCAGTGCCAGAAAGAACGCAACCAGCCCGGTCAGGATCTGATGCATCAGCAACAGAGCCACAAATGCCCAGATCCCCAAGTCCAGCAGAAAGGCGATGATGACTCCGACAAGCCGAAGGCCGGCGATTACCATGTCCGAGATCGCCAGCACGTCGAACCGGTCGAAAATTCGAAGAACTCCAATGCCGGTTGGTCGGAGCGATAGAAACAACCCAAAGGCAACAAGCGTGATATAGGACGCGCCTTCAGGTTCAGACAGCCCGATGAACGGAGCAAGCTTTGGCGCCAGCATTATCGCCACCGAACCAGCCAGCAGCCCGCCAAGGCAATCGGTCACCACAGACATCTTGATCAATTGTCGGAATCTGTTCGGATCCTCTTCGATCAGAGCCTCGCTGCCGTACTTGATGGTTGCCTGCCATGGCTCGAGCCGGAACAACCTGTCCATCACCTGAATGTACGCGTCCACCAGCGCCAGAATCCCAACCGCAGCCGGCCCGATTGCGCGAGCCGTAAAGATGAGGCTGGCCAAACCGAACAGACCAACCAAAATCTGCGACAAGAACATCCATGACATGTTCTTGGCCAGCCGCTTCATCAGCGGCTTCGAGCTTGGCTCACTCATCGGTTCACGCGAAACCACGCGGCACTATCCACGCGGCGTTCAGGAAGCGGGTCATCAATTCACCCATGCACTCGGTACAATTCAATACGTTTCCAAAATTTGTGACGGGTTAAGTCATGTTTCCGGTTGTTTCCGTTTCTATCATTTAGTTGTCTTGGATTATATCGTTTTACGAAAGCGCAGTTTGCCGATTGAATCCAGTACTGATTGTTGAAAGGGCTTTTGAAGTTGCGACAGAAACCAATTCTTGTTCGGAGCACCTGTCGGGGTGCCAACCGGTCCGGGTCGGATGCCGACCGCGCCCGGAGCCAGACTGAATATACCCGGTCCGAAGGTTGAATACCCCGTCATGACCCGTGCACCCGTTCTTGTCCATATCGGCTATCACAAAACCGCTACGTCGTCCCTGCAACAGCAGCTGTTCTCGGCGCAGGACGCACCGTTCGCGACTCCGCATGGCGATCGCAAATACATTCTTTCAAACCGGATCGTACTGCCGCAGCCGATGACCTATGATCCCGCAGAAACTCGCGAGATGTACGAGAGTTTCCTGAAAAAATCGCAGGATAGCGGGCAGGTTCCGGTGTTCTCTCACGAGAGATTCTCTGGTTACCCGGCCAGCGGCGGGTTCGACAGCACCATCATTGCCGACCGTCTGCAACGCACGTTTCCCGACGCCTACATCTTGGTCGTATTCCGCGAGCAGTTGTCGTCGATCCTGTCGATGTACAGCCAGTACATCACCGATGGCGGCCACGGATCGCTCAAGACATATCTGTCCGAACCTGAACCGAACCTGCGACGTGCGCCGATGTTCTCGGAGGAGTTCTACCGGTACCACCGCTTGTTCAAGTTCTACCAGGACAAGTTCGGCAAGGATCGTGTGCTTGGATTGGCCTACGAACAGTTCATTTCCGAGCCGGATTCTTTTGTGGAAACCCTGTGCAATTTCGTCGGCGTCGAGCACAAGAAGCGCGAATTTGAAGTCACGAACGAGAAGAGATCGGAGTGTTTTCAGATTCTGCAGCGATTTGTTAATTTCACACTCAGCGACAACCAACTGAGCAAGGGCGCATTGTTGCCATTTCCGAATGCAACGCGCAGATTCGGAAAATTGAGCCGACCGATCGGGCGCATCTTTCCCGACAAGCTGGATCAGATGCTCAAAAACCGGCTGGTCGGCAGAATTCAGTCCCGATTTGACGGTGCCTTTGCTGAGTCCAACGCTGAACTCCAATCCTTGACTGGCCTCGATTTAGGTCAGTTCGGGTATCAGCTGCCTTCGACCACAACCGCAGTCTGAACTGCGCTTTTCTGCCCCCAAAAAACAAAATGACCAGCACCCCATATGCTGGTCATTTGTCGAGTGAGTGGTCGGGCCAACGGCCCCACCGGTCGAATTTCGTTGTTAAAATAAGGTTAGCCAGTCTCAGGCGGCCTGGGAATTAGGGGTTTCCCGTAGTTTCTGCAAATTCTTTCAAATATTCCCGTTTATCATTAAATAACAAATGCTTGGCAGAGCCACCCAACCCTCAATTTGCCTTATCCTCTCGGGTATTGGCCGAAAATCCCATCTTGCCGAGAAGGATCGAATTGATCCGACGGACGTCGAACGAATCCTCGGCACGTTTCCGCGATGCCTGACCCATTCGGGCCACCAGATCAGGACTCTCGACAAACGAGGCCATGGCGCGGCTCAGGGCCTCGGGGTTCCGGACCGGCACGACGTAGCCAGTCTCGCCGCTGATGACCGGATCAGCGCAACCCGGCGCATCCGACGTGATGACAGCCCGCCCCGCGGACATCGCCTCGAGAATCGTGCGCGGTACCCCTTCGCGGTAGGCCGACGGCAGCACAAAGACCGAACACGCCGTCAGATAGGGCCGGACGTCCGAAGTTTCTCCCAAGTATTCGATCACGCCTTCGCGCGTCCATTCGTCGATCTCGCTTTGGCCGATGGAATCCGGGTTGGCGTCCATCGGACCAAGCAATTGGCATCTTGCTTGGGGGTGCGTTTCTTTCAGTGAACGGGCAGCCTGAACGAAATCAAACACGCCCTTCTCGCGCAGCAGGCGCGAGATCATCAGAAATACAGGCGGCCCAGCTGGCGGATCGGTAAATCCGTAGCGATCCAGATTTACACCAGACCCGGGCACGATGCTGAGCTTGGCATCTGGTGCAACAAGGCGCCTTTCTCGGAACTCTTCGGCATCTGCGCGGTTGTAGACCAGCACCTCGTCCACACCTTTCAGCGCAATACGATACAGAACCGATGACACAGCGCGAACCGCACGCCTCCGAAAAGTCAGGCCATGGGTGCTGTAGACATAGCCCAACCCGGTGTTCATGGCATAGATCCGGTCCACTCCCGCCCATTTTGCAGCCAGGCAACCATAGATGATTGGCTTCATGGTGTAGGCAAAGACAATGTCGGGTTTGAATTCCTTAAAAACGCGCACAAGAGCACGCAGCGTGCGCATGTCCTCAACCGGGTTCATCCCGGCACGTGACAGCGGAAACTGCACGAACTCCACACCGACTTCTGCGAGCGCAGTTTCCGTCGCTTCATGGCGCTCGGGACCGCAGGCGACGACCTCAGCCCGCTCCGACAACTCCTTCAGCAGGTCATAGCGAAAATTCAGCAAAGACGCAGTCAGATTGGCGACAACCACGATCCGTGGTCGCGCCCGCGTGGGGAGGGAGACCTGCGGTTTCAACTTTTGCAACAATGCCAACTCCTGATGGCAGAGCAGGCGCTGCGGCCCGCCTGGTTTGGTTCAACTTTCCCGGCGGCAGCTGCTATGGCCATGTTCGACCCCCGCTCCAACCCTGCGATGAGCGGCATCGGCAATGATCCGGTCCCATTTCTCAAGAATACTGCCGGGAGCCAGCCAGTCCCTGTTGTGTTGGTATCCTTGACGCATCTTGTCCAGCAATTCCGGATCGTCGCTCAGCTGCAGCACTGCGCGGGCCAGTTCCTCCGTGTCTTCAGGCGCAACAAGCAATCCATTCTCACCGTGTCGGATCAATTCTCGTGGTCCGTAGGGGCAATCAAAAGACACAACCGGCAAGCCTGCGACGGTCGCCTCTGCCACCACATTGGGAAACCCCTCGAAGCGGGAGGAAAACACCAGTATGTCTGCGCCATCCATCCACGCTCCGGGTGTGTCGCTTGCGCCCGGCAGGGAGATGACGTCCTGCAGACCCAACCGGTCCCTCTGCGCCTCGAGCGCGGCACGTTCCTGGCCTTCCCCGAAAATCGTCAGGCGCGCGTCCGGGTTGTTCTGGATGATTTCCGACATTGCGTCGATCAACAGATCGAACCCCTTTTGCGGATCCAATCGCCCCACCGCGACCAGCCGATTGCCACCCGAGCCAAGGAGCGTGGCTGCACCATCGATTGGCGCACAGGGATTTGGAATGACCCGCGCCTTGCTCCGCAATGATGGCGGCAGGTCCTGGCGCACCCGCTCAGTCTGCATGACCACGGTGCTGGCTCGATGTCCAAGGATGTTTTGAGCGTGGCGCCAGACAGGGTTGGCGTTTTGCACGATCGGGTTGTTCCGCTCTGAAACGATCACCGGAACATCCCGCTCCAGGGCTGCAGCGAGCGTCAGGACATTGATTTTAGTCAGAAAGGATACCACCACGTCGGGGTTCTCGTCCCGGATGAAGCGACGAATCCGGCGCAGGCGGGCCAGCTGTTTCAGCCCCCTGAACCCGTCGTTTCCGCCTTCGGCTACCAGCAGGCTGACGCCGTCAGGGAAAGAAAAATACGACCCGTCCTCGGGCATGGTCATGCCCGCAACCGAGACCTGATCGCCAAGGCCGATCCGATGGGCTGCAAG
Organism: Ruegeria sp. CH5; assembly: GCF_056537025.1. Taxonomy (NCBI): domain Bacteria; kingdom Pseudomonadati; phylum Pseudomonadota; class Alphaproteobacteria; order Rhodobacterales; family Roseobacteraceae; genus Ruegeria; species Ruegeria sp. CH5. The sequence continues at coordinate 383,373 of NZ_JBQFQT010000004.1, forward strand.
AACCGAGACGATCTTTTCGGCACCGCCAGCTCCGAACCCACCCTGAACGATCAGTATCTTCACTGCGCCCGCTCCACCATTTGCGTGCTGTCGGCACGGTTCTGTTTCCCAGACGTGTTCAATTGTTCCACCGGGCCATTCAACTCGGTTTCGACCACGGGCTGGTTAAGGTTTTTGGCCTGCAGAAAAATCCGGCCGACATATTCCCCAAGGATGCCAAGGAACATCGCATTCAGGGTCATCGACAAGAGCAGCAGGATTGTCGTGGTTGCAAAACCTGCGGGCCAATCCTGGCCAAAGAACAGCTTGCCGACAAGGTAGCCGATCATCAACAGGAACATCGACAGCCCTACTGTAAGGCTGATCAGCGAAGCCAGGCGCAGCGGGAGCAGGGAATGGTTGATCAACCCGTCCACAGCCAGCGCCAACATCGCCCGGACCGGAAACTTGGATTCACCCGCTGTCCGGGCCGCGCGATCATATTCGAATCCGACCTGCGAAAACCCCATGCCGCTGATCAGTCCACGAACATAGGGCGAGCGGTCATCAACCCGGCGCAATTCGTCCAATATCCGCCTGTCAGTCAGACGAAACTCACCCGCGTTTCGCGGCAGATTATCGTTGCTGATCAAGTCGATCAGTGCATAGAACCCCCGCCGTGCAGCGGCAACGACAGGGCCATCGGGCAGGCTGCGGCGAATACCATAGACGACATGATTCCCCTGCCGCCACAGATCCAACATCTGAGGGATCAACTCGGGCGGGTCCTGCATATCGCAATCGAGCTGCACCGCGCAGGCCCCGGTCGCCGACCTGTATGCTGTCAGAACCGAAGCCTGGTACCCCATGTTCCGCGCAAAGCGGATCACACGGACCCGAGGATCCTCCCCCGCGATTTCGGACAGGATTTCAAACGTCCGATCCTCGGAATGGTTGTCGGTGAAGATGATTTCAGGCTCGTACCCATCCAGTTTGTCGAACACCGCCAGCACGCGCTCATAGGCCATACGGACGTTGTCTTCCTCGTTGTAGGCGGGGATCAGAATGGAAATGACCGTCATGCGTTTTGTCCTGCCATGTTCTTCCGCGCATCCAAAGAGATGGCCCAATCGACTGTATCCCGCAGGCCGTCCTCCAACCCGATCCGCGCGGTCCAGGGATAAAGGGAATGGATAAGTCCGGGATCGTTGACCAGGTGCATCGGCTCACTTGGCGGGTCGGCATAGTCGAGCTGACCGGGTCCGGAACCGGTCAGCTCAGCCAGGATCGCGGCCGCGTCACGGACTCGAGTAGCCACTCCGGTACTGACATTCACCACCGGAACGTCAACCCGCGGTGCATCGGCCAACATCAGAAGGGCACGCACGGCATCGCCGACATGCAGAAAATCCCGGATATCATCGGGGCGTCCGATGCGCGCGGCATCCCCGTTCAGCAACGTGCGGATCAGATACGGGACCAACTGGGGCCCGGTCTGACCCGGACCATAAGTCAGCGAAAGCCGTGCCGTCATAGCCGTGAATGGCAGGCGCGGCCGAAGCATGGTCAAGTACTTGGTCCCTGCCAGCATAGATGCCCCATAGCTGTCGCGCGGCATTTCGCATTGAGTTTCAGTGTAGGGAGAAGGAACCTCACCGTATTCGGCAATGGTTCCAAGACGGATGAATACATCCGGCGGTGCGTCGCAGGTCGCAGCGGCGCCCAACACAGCCATCAATGGCACAAGATTGTCGCTCACGCTGGCTTCGGCATCTTTGAGGCCGGGCCGCGCTACAGCCCGGGTGTTTGCCGCCGCATGAAACACAACCTCTGGTCGGGACGTGTCAAACACGCGGCGCAAAGCATCCCTGTCGTTCAGGTCGACATGCTGCAATTCGACATCGGGCATTCTATCAGAGAGGAATCCGGGTCGGACCAAGGCCACGACCTGATCCCCCCTGTCCAAACAGGCTCGGAGCAGATTCTGTCCGATGAACCCTCCGGCCCCGGTGATCAGAACGCGCCTCGTCATGACAAATCGCCGCCGGCCATGTTCTGGGCCGGATTGGTGAAACCGGCGCTTTGCGGGTCACCCGTATCATGATCAGTTGTCATAAGCTTCATTCCTGCGCCCTGGCCGGTCCCTTCGATACTATGGAATTTGGGCCCATTGGGATAGTTGAGCCAACACCGATCACTCCGCACCCACCAACCGCAGACGGAAAGCGGCCACTGGAAGACCTCGGATCAAGACGCCTTGCGCGGCATCCCGGTCATATACGGCTTGAGGAATTCCTGCGTCTTTTCATGCATATAGTCGATATGAGCCTGAGTCAGCCCGTGATGGCATGCCAACAGAATGCCGCCGCGCATCACGGCATCGGACACGGGATAACCTGCGGCATCCGCGCGATACTCAACATCTTTCATGGCCGGCTGGCGCAAAATGTTGCCGGTAAAGACCGGCCGGGTCTGGATGTCCGCCTTCTCCAGGAAAATCTGCATCTCGCGACGGGTAAACGGAGCGCCTTCTCGCAGAGTCAGCGGGAACGCCAACCAACCGGTGCGTGCGCCCGGCAGCTGTTCGGGCAGAATGAACCATTCCTCATACTGCGCAAAGAACGCGCGATGCGCAGCAAAGGCTTCCTCGCGGACCCGAATGTTGTTCTCAAGCTTGCCCAGTTGCACCAGGCCGAAAGCGGCGCTGATCTCGGACGGTTCAAGATTGTAGCCGAGCGCCTCAAACAGGAACTTGGCATCATATTCGATCCCATCCAGCTGAACGTTGAAGCGGTTCTCGATTGCCTCGGATTCGACGAACAGCGACGAGCTGCGGCCCCACGACCGCATCAGCAATGCCTTGCGTGCCAACTCGTCATCATTGACGCACAGCATTCCGCCATTTCCTGCGCCGTTGATGACATGGCTGCCGTAGAAGCTGGTGGTCGAAACATCCGACCAGACGCCCGTGCTGGTACCGTCGATCGTGGCACCCAATGTGTCGGCGCTGTCTTCGATGACCTTCAGGCCATGTGCGTCGGCCAGTTCCCGGATCCGACGCCAGTCCGGGAGGTTGCCAATCAACGAGGGGATCATCATCGCCGAGGTCTTGGGCGAAATCATCCGCTCGATCTGTTCGACATCTATGTTGTAGGTTCCCTCGGCCGCATCAACGAATGCGGGCACAAGCCCTTGCCGCACCAGCGGAGCGACCGTGGTGGCAAACGTCAATGCCGGGGTGATCACCTCGGATCCTTTGGGAAGATCCAGGATTTCGACGGCCAGATAGTTCGCCGAGGACCCGGAATTGACCATGATCCCATGTGCCTTCGAAAACAGCGCGGCAACTTTCTGCTGCATCTCCCGGACTTTGGGTCCCATTTGGGTGGATGTTTTCAGAACCTCGACGACGGCGTCGATCTCGTCCTGGCCGTGGACTGTCTGTCCGTAATTCACTCTCATCAAATAATCTCCTGAAAATCTACTGTGCGGCCAGCCCGGTTTGGTCGCAACCCGTGCCGGACATGAGGTCTTGGTACGCGGCGATCTGCGACTGGGTGACCTTACCCATGTCGTCGCCCGTTGCGTGGGCCTTGTACCAGTCGGTTGTCAGTTCAACGGCTTGAGACAGTTCAAGCCGAGGCCGCCAGCCCAAACGGGTCTGCGCCTTGGTGCTGTCCAACCGAAGTATGCCAGCTTCGTGGGGCGCCGTTGCGGACTCATCCGGGAACCGGAACCCGGGCGCGCCTGCCCCCCAGGCGCGCCACATCATATCCGCCAGATCCCGGACATTGACGGTGCCCGAAACGTTTGGCCCGAAATTCCATGCCCCGGCAAAACGCTGTCCGTCGCTCAGAATCTTCTGGGCCAGCAGCAAATACCCTGCGACCGGCTCCAGCACATGCTGCCATGGCCGAACGCTATCCGGGTTTCTGATGGTCACCGGCTGGCCATCATTCCATGCTCGAATGATGTCCGGTATCAACCGGTCTTCGCCCCAGTCTCCTCCGCCAAATACATTTCCCGCCCGAACCGTCGAAAGCTGAGGGCCATTCGCGTCAGAAAAGAAAGAATGCGCATAGGACTGAGCCACAAGCTCGGTTGCCGCCTTGGAGGCACTGTACGGATCCTTCCCGCCCAAAGGGTCGTTTTCGCGATAACCCCACAGCCATTCCCGATTGTCATAACACTTGTCGCTGGTGATCACGACCACGGCCTTCAGCGATGGCATTCGACGCACGGCCTCCAGAACGTTGACCGTACCTTGGACATTGGTCGCAAATGTCTCGGCCGGTTCGCGATAGGATTTGCGCACCAGAGGTTGCGCAGCCATGTGAAACACCACTTCGGCATCCAGACCCTCGGTCGCCCGTGCCAAGGCCGCCGGATCGCGAATATCGGCAAAACGGCTGTCCATTGTCCGATCAAGTCCGCACGCCTGATAGAAGGAAGGCCCGGGCTCGGGCGGCAAGGCAATTCCTGTGACCTGCGCACCCAGCCGGTTCAGCCAGGTCGAAATCCACCCGCCCTTGAAACCGCTATGCCCTGTCACAAGCACCCGGCGGTCGGTGAATTGACCGCCGAAGATCTGATCGGACTGACCAGTCATTTGTTCCTCAGATCGCTATGGCGGGGTAATCAGAGGAGGGCTTGGCATCAAATTGCAGCCAAGGCGGCGTATCATCCTCGCAGAGGGCCTCCAACGCGTTGCGGTCACGGATCGTATCCATCGGATGCCAGAAACCCTCGTGGCGATAGGCCATCAGTTCACCGTCGCGGGCCATCTGAGACAGCGGTGACTGTTCCAGCGGCTCCATATCGTCGACCATGTAATCCATGACCCCCGGCTCGAATACGAAATACCCGCCGTTGATCCAGGTCTCGCGGCGACGCACCTTTTCGGTGAACGCGTCCACGCGGTCGCCCTTCAACTCGATGTTGCCGAAACGCGCGGGCGGCTGAACCGCCGTAACCGTCGCCAGCTTACCGTGCGACTTGTGAAAATCGATCAGCGCGTTGATGTCGACGTTCCCAAGGCCATCAGAATAGGTGCACATGAAGGTTTCGCCCGGATCCAGCCATTCCTTCAGACGCCGGATGCGCCCGCTTGTCATGGTATGAGCCCCGGTATCGACCACCGATACGTTCCAACCGCCGGGCGCCGAAGGCACCAGCTTGAGCTCTCCCGTATCCAGAGCGACCGAGATATTGTTGGCGATGAGATGGTAGTTCGCGAAGAACTGCTTGAGCAAAAGCGCCTTGTATCCGGCGGCTACGACGAAATCGCGGTGCCCGAAATGGCTGTAGATATCCATGACGCGCGCGATGATCGGCCGGCCGCCGATTTCGACCATCGGCTTGGGGATCGAGACTGTTTCCTCGGCCAGCCGAGACCCCAGACCGCCAGCAAGCAGTATCGTTTTCATTCGTGCCACTCCCTCAAAATACTTGTTACTAAAATCTGCATGTCTGCGTGGGCCTCACACCGGCCGCTTGACGAACCGACCACCAGAGACCGCGGATCGAATTGGGCTCATTCCGTTGCTCCCGATGGCTTTAAGTATACCACACCTTGCCCGTAGCGGTTGCCCAATCCCGAAATTTCCACGGGCTGGTAGCCGTTTGTTTCCGCATAGCGCAACAATGGCTGCTCAAGAGCCGGATCATATCCCAGCAGGAAAGCGGAGGGAGGATTGGAATCAAACACTGCCTGCAACCCGGCCGCATCCGCCATCACGTATTTCGAGGCCAAGTCAGGTTCCGTGTAAGGCGCGATCCGATAGGCAAAGGGGCCAGTAGACAGTTCGGGATAGACCGGCAGTTGCGCTTCAAGCGGATAGATCGGCATGATCGTCGCTACGGGTCCGTCCGGATGGGCA
>NZ_JBQFQT010000005.1:0-379967 GCF_056537025.1 Ruegeria sp. CH5
GCCGTCACTCCGACCAACCAACACCGCCTCAGCAGCGCCGGTGAAGGGCGTTCTAAGGATAACTACAAATCACCGCAAGCAGAAAATGACAAACTGCCGAACTTTTTTGCTGACTTTATTTTTATCAATGCTTGTCAGACACTTAGACAACAGCCACCTAGCTCCACCGTTGGGAATTTCACCCCCGTAGATCAAGCCCGACCCGCTGGTTTCTAAGCCCGACCTCACGAGACCACTATATATAGCGAAAGCGCCCTGACATCACCACAAGAAAACTCGACTCGCGCCCCATGAGTCGACTCACTCTGTGCTCGATTGGCGGCTCGGAACGCACAAGCGTTGGTGCGCCGAACACAGCGTATTGCGCCTCCCCCATGTACTTGACGCGCACTGCGCCATTGGCCTCCGGCCGGACCGAATGACCACCCCATTTAAGGCACAAAAAAAGGCCGCGAAATCCATTCGCGGCCAGCAACGATCCAGGAGAGAGTGTCGGACCTTATGATGGCCCGATCATGAAACAGGTGACATTGCGCGCCTTCAGGCGGCGACAGGCCAGATCCGCCTGCTCGCGGGTCATGCCCTGGAAGGTCGCGTCGAACCCGCGCGAACTCTGGTTCACTTTGCGCAAAGTGCCTTCCAGTGTCGTCATTTCCGACAAAGCCGTTTTCAGCAAAACCTTCTCGGCCTCGTAGCGGGTGGTGTAGCGCCCGACATTGACGCCCCAAAGATGCCCGCCCGACGTGGACAGACGGGTAACGACCTCCTGCTCGGGCTCGGCCACGACTTCTGCGGGTTCGGTCGATGCAAGCACAAGGTTCTCGGGGCGCAGGGCCGGGCGCGTGTCGGCGTTTTCGACCGGAGGCGCCGTCGGCGCGATATCCGCTGCGGCGATCGCTGCGGCGATGCCGTCTTGAATACGTGCACCGTTCTTGGCTGCGGTTTCAGCCACGGCGCCGGCAACCTGGATGGCAACGCCAGCCCCGGGTCGCATCACAGGCCGAAGGCTCCGCTGTGGCGCGCGGACCGCACTGGCCAATTGGGTGGCTCCACCCAGCCCAGTATTCCCGGCATATGCCGGACGGGCGGGTTTGCGGATCGGAGCCCGAGACGGGGCGCGCCGGAATCCCATGTCCAGCAACTCGGCCACTTTGGCGTTGCGCGAAGTGCTGGATTTGCCGCCGAACACGGTTGCGATGATCCGTTTGTCACCACGCTTAGCCGAGGCAACAAGGTTGAAGCCCGCGGCGCGCGTGTACCCGGTTTTGATGCCGTCGGCGCCCCGGTAGGCTGCCAGTAGCCGCCGGTTGGTGTTTGGAACAGTCTTGATGCCCGCATGTGTCGATTGGCGTGAAAACAGGTTGTAATACTCGGGGTAGTCATAAAGCAGGTGCCGACCCAGCGCGGTCATGTCACGCGCTGTCGAAAGATGGCCCGCTTCGGTCAGCCCGTGTGCGTTCTTGAAGGTTGTGCGGCTCATGCCCATGGCCTTGGCGGTCCGGGTCATACGGCGCGCAAAGGCGGCCTCGGATCCGCTGAGAGCGATGCCGATCGCGGTCGCGGCGTCATTGGCCGATTTCACAGCAGCCGCGCGGATGAGATAGCGGAATGCAATGGTCTGGCCCGCCCGCAGGCCCAGCTTGGAGGGCGGCTCGGCGGCCGCGGCCTTGGTGATCCGCACCTGAGTGTCCAGCGTGATCTCACCGTTCCGCACCGCTTCGAAGGCGATATAGAGGGTCATCATCTTGGTGAGAGAAGCAGGGTGCAGCCTGGTATCGGCGTTGCGGGAGTGCAGAACCTCACCGGTTCTGGCGTCAATGACCATTGCCGCATAAGGAGCTGCAAGCGCCTGAGTCGCCAGGACAAGCGCCATCCATACCACTGTGACTACGAGCAAGCCCGCCCGCGCCGGAACTATCCGCCGAATCTGCACGATCTTTGCCTCTGTCTGCCTCGCGCCGCCGAGTTTTCCCGGTCAGCCTTTTTGATTATTTGGTAGAGGCTAACACACAGCACTGCTGAAATAAACCGAAAGCTGAAAAATCCGCGGCAGCGGCTCCGCTCGGTGGCGTCTAGATGTTGCGGCCCAACGGATGGCCGCCACCAAAACGGCGAAGATGTCAGAAAGTTGGCGCGGCTTCGTCGTGAAATTTTGAAACTGGGGCCAATCTGTCACAGGTCAGGAGATCTGCCGGACCAGATCAGGAAGATCTCCCAAATCGCGGATCTCCCGGAAACGGGGATGGCTTGTCGGGATCACGGCCTGCTCGATCTCCCACACCAGACCGTGCGGTACGTGCACGCCCCAGCACCCTGCCTGGATCGGCGCGACCACATCCGATCGCATCGAATTGCCGACCATCATGGCACCGGCAGGTGACTGCCCCATCCGCCGAAAGACTTCGCGGTAGGTCTCGGGCGTCTTTTCCGAAACGATTTCGACCGCGTCGAACAGTTCACCCAATCCCGATTGGGCCAGTTTGCGCTCCTGATCAATGAGATCACCCTTGGTGATCAGAACAATGCGATGGGTTTCTGCGATTGCCTCAACCGTCTCCCGCGCGTGAGGCAACAGCTCGATCGGGTGAGACAGCATCTCCTGCCCGGCTTCGATCAATTCGCGGATGACCCTGGCCGGCACCCTGTCTTCCGTTACCTCGATTGCTGTTTCGATCATCGACAGGACGAAACCCTTGATGCCGTACCCATAGTGGCGGATGTTGCGCTTCTCGGCCGCCAACAACCGCTCCATCAGATGGTCACGGTCCGCATGATCCGCCAGTAGCGCAGCAAAATGCGCTTGGGTCAGCTGAAAGAAACGCTCGTTGTGCCACAGGGTATCGTCAGCGTCGAAAGCGACGATAGTCAGGTTTTCATCCATTTCGAATCCGCCCGGTTGCTCTTTCCTCTGGGTGGGTCGACGTTATATAAGCCCTGAAACGACCCGAAGTGTGAATCGGAAAATCTCGCGACATGATTGAAGCCCGTTGGATGATGGCTGGCAAATCGGAAGACGATGGCGACACGTCAATCCTTGTTCAGACCAAGCCCAAGACCAAACGACCGCCCTTGTACAAGGTGCTGCTGTTGAATGACGACTACACGCCCATGGAATTCGTGGTTCATGTGCTCGAGCGGTTCTTCGGGATGTCCCATGCGCAGGCCTTCGAGATCATGTTGACCGTGCACAAGAAAGGCGTGGCCGTGGTCGGCGTATTCAGCCACGAGATTGCCGAGACCAAGGTTGGGCAGGTGATGGATTTCGCTCGTCGGCACCAACACCCGCTTCAATGCACCATGGAGAGAGAGGAGTAGGGTCGCGACGCGCGCCTCTGCCCCCTTCAACCCGCTCTGATGTCCTCACGATTGTCTCTCGCCCTCGACTCGGGCCTGACCCTGTCGGAACCGATATCGGTCATTGGACCGACGCCGGATCATGACCTGTCGGCGCTGCCCAATGGTGTCGAGGTTGTTCAGCCTTTCAAACCGTTCCACGACCATTTCCGGGGCCGCGGCTTTGCAGCTGTGCCCGAAACCGACAGCGTCTGCGAAGACGTGGTTCTGTTTTTGCCCCGCGCCAAAGCGCAGGCACGCGCCATGATCCATCATGCGTGCAGCCGGGCCTCGGGAACGGTTGTCGTTGATGGTGCCAAGACAGATGGCGTGGACAGCTTGCTGAAGGACATTCGCAAGCGGGTCGAGATCGAGGGCCCCATCGCCAAGGCGCATGGCAAGATCTTCTGGTTCAAGGCCGAACCCAACGCATTTGCAGACTGGGCCCCGCCCACAGGACAGATGGCGGATGGCTTCCAAACCGCGCCCGGGGTGTTTTCGGCCGACGGGGTCGATCCTGCTTCGGCACTGTTGCGCCAGACCCTTCCACTAAAGCTTGGACCTCGGGTCGCCGATCTGGGTGCCGGATGGGGCTATTTGTCCGCCGGGCTGCTGCAGGATGACACTGTGCGCACGCTGCATCTCGTCGAAGCCGACCATACAGCCCTGACATGCGCCCGGACCAACGTGCCCGACCCAAGGGCACAGTTCCACTGGGCAGATGCGGTGACGTGGTCTGCGCCAGAACCCGTGGACACCGTTGTCATGAACCCGCCGTTTCATACGTCGCGCAGCGCCGATCCCGACCTGGGGCGTGGGTTCATTACCGCCGCCGCGCGCAACCTGTCCCGCTCGGGCCACTTGTGGATGGTCGCCAACCGCCATCTCCCCTATGAAACGACTTTGACTGACGCTTTCGCGCGGGTCGAGGAAATTGCAGGCGACAACCGGTTCAAGGTATTCCACGCCTCTCGCCCTCGGCGGTGAAGCCGATTAACCTGCGCCGCGACTCAGGAGGAAACACATGTCCTTTTCCATAGCCGGCAAGACCGCCATCGTTACCGGAGGCGCCAACGGCATCGGCCTTGCCATCGGCCGTCACTTTGCCGATGCGGGCGCCAACGTGATGTTCGCCGACATGGACGAGAAACGTCTGGCAGAAGAACTGGGCGAACAGGCCGACGACAGCAACGTCCGCTACTTCGCCGGTGATCTGCGCGAAAAGCTGACGATCGCCAACCTCCTTTCGGCCACTCTGGATGCATTCGATCAGGTCGATATTCTGGTCAACGGGGCCAGACAGGTCATCCCGACGGATCCGCTGGACCTGGAAGACGACTCGGTTCGCACCCTTCTGAACCAGAACCTGATGCCCGCCCTGCGGCTGAGCCAGCTTGTGGCCAAGCGGATGATCAAACAATCCGAGGATCAGGAAGAGGGACCGAATGGTTCGATCATCAACCTGTCCTCGATCGCCGGTCAGCGCGCGCATCCAGGCCTTTTGGCCTATTCGGTTTCCAGCGCCGCGCAGGACCAGTTGACCCGGTCCCTCGCAGTGGCGCTTGCGCCTCATCGGATCCGCGTGAACTCGATTGCGTTGGGGTCGGTCATGAGCGCATCACTGCAGGCCACCCTGAAAGACAATCGGGACTATCGGCGGGACATTGAGGATCATACCCCACTGGCCCGCATTGCCGCCCCGGCCGAGCTGGCCGAAACGGCGCAATACCTTGCCTCGGACGCGGCTGCGTTCATTACCGGGCAAGTCCTGACAATTGACGGTGGACGGACCCTTCTGGACCCGGTTGCCGCCCCCGCGCATTGAGCCTGACGATGTTTGAAACGGAAAAATCCACCGCCTCGGCCTGGTTTCGCCAGTTGCGCGACGAAATCGCCGCGGCCTTCGAGGCTTTGGAAGACAGCCACCACGCGGGGCCGTTTTCCGATGCCCCCGCCGGGCGGTTCGAAGTCAAGGAAACTCGACGCCAGTCTGAGGATGGCTCGGACGCGGGCGGTGGGCTGATGTCGGTCATGCGCGGTGGCCGCGTGTTCGAGAAGGTCGGCGTCAATGTCTCGACCGTCTACGGCACGCTCGGCGAACGAGCACAACAGGCGATGGCCGCGCGCAAGGGCATCCCCGGTATGGCCGACGACCCGCGGTTCTGGGCCTCGGGCATCAGCCTTGTGGCGCATATGCAAAACCCGCATGTCCCGGCCGTTCACATGAACACCCGCATGTTCTGGACGCCCCATGCCTGGTGGTTCGGCGGCGGATCCGACCTGAACCCCTGCATCGAATACCCCGAGGACACGGCGCATTTCCACGCCACGCAGAAGGCGCATCTGGACCCGCACGGACCAGGGCACTATCCGCGCCTCAAGGAGTGGGCCGACGAGTATTTCTACATCCCGCACCGCAAGCGCGCGCGGGGCGTCGGCGGGATCTTCATGGATGATTACTGCACCGGCGACTGGCAGGCCGATTTCGCGCTGACCCAGGACATTGGCCGCGCTTTCCTGCCGGCCTTTCTGCCGCTGGTCGAAAAGCGGCGCGCGCAGCCCTTTACCGAAGCGGACAAAAACACCCAGTTGGTGCACCGCGGGCTCTATGCCGAATACAATCTGGTCTATGACCGGGGCACGAAATTCGGGTTGGAAACCGGGCATGACCCAGACGCCGTGCTGATGAGCCTGCCGCCGCTGGCCAAGTGGGTCTGAGACGTCAGAACCCGAAATCCATGAAGTTGTCGTAGCAGTAGTTCTGCGCCGAGGACGCTGACATGTTCTCGCCCACCCGCTTGACGGTGATTGAATAGCCGGGGGTGGTATCCACGCCCGGCGGCGGCTTCAACGAGAATTGCACGGTTCGGACACCCGGCTCGTAAGCCCTCCAGATGTAGATCCGTTGCGAACCGGGGACACCCAACTGCCGAATGGCGAAATCGCCGATCCCGCACCAGTAGTTGACCGGTGCTGACGACCCGATTGCCTTGACCTCATACACACCGTCTCCGACCGATCTTATCTCGGTGCGGTAGGTCGGGCGGACGCCTATGCCAAACCCGACAGCTTGTGCGGCGATCGGAGCCAACAGAGTTGCAGACAGAACCAAGGCTGAAATCGAATGCTTCATCAAAACTATCCGCCAAAAAAACCGGGTTGTGCCAATCATAGGCCGCATGTCCATTGAGTAAAGCCAAACCCGGTCACCTTTGGAAACAGGCCGCGCCCACACGCCCTCTCAGCTTCGGCAGCGACAGAAAACAAATACCATTTCAAGACTTTGCCCGATATACTGCCGATGTCCCAAGGGGTTGAGGTCAGGTTTGAGTAGAAAATTTCCAAAGGACTGGTTTGATATCTCTCCCGAGAAATACGCCGATTTCGGCGCGCTCTTCTACCTTGCCGGGCTGACCAAAACCCACCAGCAACGCAGCCTCGCCCAGGTTCTGTACGCGTTCGAAACGCCTTTGCGGCTGGGGCAGTATCACATCTTTCGCCAAAACGGATTCCCGCGCGGTTTCGTGACCTTTGCCGGGCTCAGCCCTGAAGCGGAATACCGATATGCGGTGCAGGAAAAGCCTTTGATGGATACTGATTTCACCAGCGGTTCATCTTTCTGAATCGTCGATTTGGTCGCACCTTTCGGACAGACCAACCAGATGGTCGAGATTCTGAAACGCGAGGTTCCGCACCCGAGGGTGCGCACGAACCGCATGGACAGCGACATGACCCGAAACCGGATCGTCGAATGGACCCGGGATGGGACCGGCAAGGTCCACATGAAGCTGTACCGGAAAAAAGAGTTCTCACAGCTTCTTAAAGAACAGGGTGGTTGACCCTGCCACCTAAGATTTGGCGACCCGCCCGCCCACATCCTGCGGTGCCAGCGCTACGGTCTTGACGACCGCGTGGCACGGTTTGCCGGGCTGCAACGCCAGGGCATCGACCGACCGGCGCGTCACACGGGCCAGCAAGGTGCCCGCCGGTGTTCGGACCGAAACGATCGCTCCCGGACCTTCGCCTGCGCGCACGGTCTCGACGGTGCCCTGCAGGACGTTCAGCGCCGACAGACCCTCGGGCTTTCGGTCCGACAATATGACTTCCTGGGCGGGGATGCGGATCCGAAGCGCATCGCCAACCGAATGCGGGATGCGCGGCAGGAACAGTCGGACACCGTTTGCCGCCAATTCCGTCAGGCCGTCTTCGTGATGCGCGGCCACACTGACCTCAAGCACCGCACCCACAGCCCGCACACCTGTCGGCGCAACCGTGGGATCCGCCAGCACTTCGGAGGCCGGTCCCTGCCGCAGCACCTTGCCGTCCTGCAACGCCACGACCGAGGTGGCAAGGCGGGCCACTTCGGCGGCAGAATGCGTAACATAGAGGATCGGCACCGAGACCTCGTCTCTCAATCGCTCGAAATAGGGCAGGATCTCGGCCTTTCGAGCTTCGTCCAGCGCAGCGAGCGGTTCATCGGCCAGGATCAACCGCGGACTTGCCAGCAGAGCACGGCCAATGGCGACACGCTGTTTTTCACCGCCCGACAAGTGGGCGGGGCTACGGTCCAGCAGGTGGCCGATGCCCAGCATCTCTATCACGTGATCGGGGTTTTCACGGCGCGCGTCCCGGCGAGCGAACCACCGGCCGTACGACAGATTCTGGCGCACGGTCAGGTGCGGGAACAAGCGGCCTTCCTGAAAGATATACCCCAGCCGGCGGCGATGCGGCGGCAACCAATGGCCTTGCTCGGTATCGAACAGCACCCAATCATCCACCGCGACCCGCCCGGCTTGAGGGCGCAGCAAACCGGCCACGGCATCCACAATGGTGGTTTTGCCCGACCCCGATCGTCCGAACAGAACCGTCACACCCCGCGGCGCCTGGAACAGGATGTCCAGGTCGATGCCCGGCAGGCGGTGTCTTATCTGCACGGACAGGCTCATGTTCCGGCAACCCGGGCCGCTGCGCGACGCCCCACATATTCCGACAGAAGCAGCGCCCCCATGGCGATGACGATCGAGATGATGACCAGCCGCATCGCGGCGCTCTCACCGCCCGGCACCTGAAGGAAGGCATAAACGGCCGACGGCAGAGTCTGGGTCTGGCCGGGAATGTTCGACACGAAGGTGATCGTGGCTCCGAACTCGCCCATCGCCTTTGCGAAGGCAAGGATTGCCCCTGCGATGATCCCCGGCAAAATCATAGGCAAAGTCACGGTGACAAAGACAAAAGGTTGCGATGCCCCAAGCGTCGCTCCGGCCTGTTCCAGTTTTGGATCAACCGCCTCGATCGACAGGCGGATTGCCCGAACCATCAGCGGAAATGCCATGATCCCGGCGGCCAGTGCGGCTCCGGTCCAGCGGAAAGCCACAACGACGCCCAGATCAGCCAGCACCCGACCAACCGGGGCTTGTACGTTGAAGGTCAGCAACAACAGATAACCGGTCACGACCGGTGGCAGGATAAGCGGCAGATGCACCAGACCGTTCAGCACTTGTCGGCCGGGAAACCTCCAGCGGGCCAGTGCGTAGGCCACGAATATCCCGAGTGGCAGCGAAACGATCGTCGCCCAGAAAGAGACGCGCAGCGACAATCGCAACGCTTCGATCTCGGCGGGACCCAGCCAACCCATGGCGCTATCCGTGCGGCAGGGTGAAACCCTGCGCCTTGAATATGCCGGTCGCCGGTTCGCTCTGCAGGTAGTCGAGGAAGACCTGCGCCTCAGGCCGTGCGGTCGCGGTCAGGGCTGCGGGATAGACGATCACCGGGTGCGTGCCTTCAGGGAAAACTCCGACCACATCCACCCGAGCCTCGGCCTGCGCATCGGATCGGTAGACAACACCCATTGGTGCCGCGCCACTTGCGACAAGCGCCAAGGCCGCGCGCACGTTGTCGGCCTGAGCCACCTGATCCTGAACATCGTTCCACAGGTCCAGGGCAGTCAGCGCGGCCTTGCCGTAGATTCCGGCGGGAACCGCATCAACGAGGGCCATCGCCAGATAGCCGCCTTTCAACTGACCGCTCAGATCGAAGTCCGGCGTAAGCGTCTGTTCGCTGGGCTGCCCTGCGCGCGCAATCAGCACCAGCCCGTTGCCCACAAGATCGACCCGCGACGCCGGGTCGATATCTCCGTTCCTCTCAAGAACATCCATCCAGGCGGTATTGGCCGAGATAAACAGATCTGCCGGCGCGCCCAACTGAATCTGCCGTGCCAAAACGGAAGAGGCCGCGAAGGAAACCGTAACCTGTTGACCTGTCGCGGCCTCGAATTCCGGAGTGATCTGGTCCAGCGCGGTCTTGAGGCTGGCCGCCGCGAACACCAGGACCTCAGCCGCCGCAACCCGAACCGGGGCAACCAACGCGCCGCAAACGGCGGCAACCGCAACAAGACGGCGGCATGTGTCGAACTGCATCCCCGGCTCTCCTGTTCGGACGGTCGCACTGCTTTTGGCATATCGGAGGCAGCGGGCCGCAGGCAAGGTGTATTCCCGCCGGCGTGCAATGCAGAGTCCGGAATCAATTGGTCTTTCCGGCGTCGAAAGAGTAAGCCCGGAGAAAAAGGCGGCATCCCAAACCCGCAATCTGTCGCAAACGAAATTGATGTCGCGCGCTCGCAAGACGAGTCTGGGCATGAACCAAACAGGACGTACACCATGCTGCACCAAACCCCGGGATTGATCGACACCGTTCGCGCGCGGTTTGCCCATGTGGACAGCTGCCCCTTTCAGGGTCCCCGCATCTTTTTCGAGAATGCCGGCGGCGCTCTGACCTTGAACTCGGTGGTCGAAACCTCGGCCCGTTTTGCGGCCATCCCGGACAATCAGGGGCGGGACAATACCGCCAGTCACGCGTTGGTCGACATCATCAGCCGTGCCAAGGCAGATCTTGCCGTGTTTATGAATGCGCCGTCGGGGCAGTTCTTCGTGGGTGAAAGCGGAACAGAGCTGCTGTTCCGCATGATCCGCACGGCCTGCGTGAATGCGCCAAAAGGGGCAAAGGTGATCGGCAGCTCGATCGAACATCCCGCCAGCCGCAGCGCCGCGCGCCGCTGGGCGGGCCTTGCCGGATTGGACTATGTGAACGTGCCGCATGACGACGCGACAGGTCTGGTTACCGCCGCAGATTATTCGGCCCACATGACACCGGACGTCGCGGCCGCCACGATCCTGCACGCTTCGCCGGTGACGGGAATGGGAATGGACGTCGCTGAAATCTCGCGAGCGATCCGGGCGGTGTCGCCGGATTGTTTCATCATCGTCGACGGTATCCAGCACGCAGCACACGGACAGTTGGACATCGACAGTTACGGAGTCGATGGATATGCGATTTCACCCTACAAAGTGTTTTCCCGGCATGGCTACGGCATTGCCTGGATCTCCGACCGGCTGACCGCCCTGCCCCATGACCAACTGATTGACGCGCCAGCTGATGGTTGGGAATTCGGCACGCGCGATACCGGCGCCTACGCCACGATGTCCGACGTGGTTGCCTATTTCGACTGGCTGGGCGGCCAGGTGTCGGATGCCCCTGACCAACGCACCAGAATCGAGGCCGCCGGCCAGGCGATTCATGCCTATGAGACCCATCTGACCAACGCGATGATCAACGGCGTGGGCAACCTGCCCGGCCTGCGCGATATGGATCACGTCGCGATTCTGGCCGGAGAAGACAACCCCGCCCGCGAAGGACTGGTGTCGATCGTGGTCCGCGACATGCCCTCGACCGACGTAGTCTCGCGCCTGAACGCGCAGGGTATCCGAACCCACACCCGCAAGGCCGACCATTACAGCGGGAACGTGCTGAACCCGTTGGGCTTGTCCGATTGTATCCGGATTTCGTTGTGCCACTACAACACCGAGCACGAAGTTGCGCAGCTGCTGACGGCATTGAAAGACATGAATCCCTGAGACACACGGCCACCGGCGCAGAAATTCTGAAAGACCCTCTTGCGCCGGCCCACCAGCTTGGCTAAATCCCCCCTCACGGGTGATTAGCTCAGTTGGTAGAGCGCTTCGTTTACACCGAAGATGTCGGGAGTTCGAGTCTCTCATCACCCACCATCCCAACCTCTTCTCCGTCTTCAGTATTTGCGCGGGTATGACCTGCCATTTCCGGCGCGCCCCGACGCATGCACAAATCAAAATACTATTTTGGTTTGCCGGCAACCTCCTTTACTGTGGGTCAAAGCCAAAACGGGCTCACCGGAGGGACATCATGAAGACGGTACGGATCGCGAAACCCCTGATGCTTGGCCTGTCGCTTGCGATTTCAGCAGCGACATCGGCACTGTCTCAGCAGTCCGACTGGTCCTATTCGGCCACGATCTACCTGTTCACCCCTGAAACCGAAGTGTCGTTGGACACACCGGCGGGAACCTTGGATGGCACACTCAGCTTCTCTGACGCGCTGGAAAACCTCGACCTAGCGTTCATGGGCACGTTTACCGCGTCGAACGGCCGTTGGTCGTTCCTTGCGGACTACAACTATACGAACCTGTCCTTCTCGAACGAGACTCCCGGACCGGCAAGTTCGGGTCTGGACACATCGTTCAAAACCCAGTTCCTGAGTGGCTATGTCGGCTACCGCGTCCTCGAAACGCCAACAGCCAGCGTCGATCTGGCTGGCGGGTTCAGATGGTTCAGCACTGAAACAAAGTTCAACCTGTTGCCCGGAACAGCGCCCGGCAATCAGACGTCGGTCGACAGCAGCTGGACTGATCCGGTGATCGGCGTCCGTGCCCGGGTCGCGTTTTCGGACAAATGGTCGGGAACCGGGTTCCTGGACTATGGCGGGTTCCGCAGCGACAGCGAAACCTGGCAGGTCCTGCTGACTGCGGACTATGCGATCAACGACCGCTGGCTGCTACGCGGCGGGTACCGCTACATTTCCTTTGATCACGACATCAATGGCAATGACTTCAGCTTCCACCAATCCGGCCCGGTCATTGGCGCAACCTACCGATTCTAGGGCATTTTCCACCCACTAGGTGACGCTCGACGTTCAAAGCCCGTCCTGCGACGCATAAATCCTGTCTTTCGGCACCCCGATGACGTTCGCTTTTTTGGAGTTCCGGCTTCAGACCCCCTAAGATCAACAGTCAAGGTTACTCTGCCGCGATCGCCTTCTCTTGCCGTCTCTCGACGTCTTCGATCAACAGCGTGCGGGTCGGAAACGGAATATTGATTTCGGCTTCGTCCAGTGCCTCTTTGACTTTGCGCTTCATGTCTGCCTGGTACTGGAAGTAGTCCGAAGACTCGCACCAAACGCGGACAAGAAAATCGACGCTGCTGCTACCAAGATTGTTCACCTGGATGAACGGTTCTGGATCTGCCAGCGAACGAGCGTCCGACATGATCGTGTCGCGAATTACACGCTCGGCCTCCGCCAGGTTGACGCCGTATCCAACGCCGAACGTCCACTCGGCACGACGGGTCTCGTAGACGGAATAGTTCTTGATGGTGTTTCCCCACACCTCGGCATTGGGAACGATAACCTTGACGTTCCCCATATCCGCAATTTCGGTATAGTTCAGGGTGATGTCTTTGACGGTTCCGAGCACCCCGTTCACGTCGACGAAATCCCCGATCTTGAGTGGCCGGAACAGGATGATCATCACGCCGGCTGCAACGTTGGACAATGTGCCTTGCAGCGCAAGTCCAATGGCCAAACCCGCGGCACCGATCAGCGCGATGATCGACGTGGTCTGCACCCCGAACGTGTTCAGAATGAATAGCCCCGTAAACGCCAGAATCGTATAGCGCGCCAGATTGCCGAGAAAGTTGAACAGCGTATCATCCAGGCGTTCCGAGTTTTCACCGACGCCCCGGATCTTCCGGCTGACATATCTTGAAATCACAAGCCCAAGAACCAGAAGGATCAGCGCCGCAATCGTGTTCGCGACGAGGCCAAGAAGGGCCTCGAGCGTCAGCAGGTCGCTTAGCGATTTCCCGTCATAAAGTTCGGTATTCAAAACTTGCGACAGTTCGGCCCAAACGGTGTTCGTCACGGTCTCTGCGGTCTGTGCAATCTCGTTTTCCATGGTGTTCCTCGTCGTGTCTCATCGCCTGAGTTTGGGTGTTTTGCAGCGCGGCCCAGCTGCTTCAGACCTCGATCACGGCGCTAGAGGCAAAGAACATGGCTTGGCTGACGGCCGATTTGACCTGTTCTTCGGTGTAGGGTTTGGAAATCAAAAAGGCCGGTTCGGGGCCTTTGCCCGTAAGAAGGCGCTCAGGGAAGGCGGTGATGAAAATGACGGGGCAATCGCCGTGCTGGGCAATGATGCGGTTCACCGCATCGATTCCGCTGGATTTGTCCGCCAGTTGAATGTCCGACAGGATCAGGTCGAACGGCTCGCGCTCGGCCAGGTCGATGGCGGCGGTTTCGGTGCGTGCGACCCCGGTGACCCGGTGGCCCAGGTCGGTCACCATCGTCTCAAGATCCATCGCGATGATTGCTTCGTCTTCGATGATCAAAATGCGCCCAGAGGTGTGGCGGGCCATTTCCTCGTAGGCGATTTCGATCAGCTTCTGAGCCTCGGCGGGTTCTATCTGCATGATCGCGGCGATATCGCTGACCGAGAACTCTTCGACCGTGCGCAGCAGCAAGGCCTCGCGCGTGTTCGGCGTCAGGCGTGCCAACTGGGCGTGAGCGCGCGATTGAATGTCAGAATTGCCGCCATCGGCGTCAACGGGCATTCCCGACGTTGACCAGATGCTGTGAAAAACACGAAACAACGCGACCCGCGGCGTGAGATCGGCATCGAACTGGGCGGGATCTGCAAGGATCGCTTCAAGCGATGCAGCGGCGTAGGCGTCGCCACTGTCCTGTGAGCCAGTGAGGGCACGGGCATAACGGCGCAGAAACGGCAGCAGCGGGCCAATTTGATCTGCGACGGAAACTCCGGTCAGCTCAGTCATCTATGTTTTCCTCATTTTTTTCTCTAAACTCGGGAACCAAACGCATACTGGGGCGTTATGGTTCCAGCAAAAGTAAAAATTTTTGATGATGCCATGACAAAACCACAGCCCGGCCGAGAACATCGGCCAGAAATAGAAAAGCGGATCGACGAAAACCTCAAGCGGGCTTTCGATGAGGTTGCCAGCGAACCGGTTCCGGATCGGTTCGTCGATCTTCTTGAAAAACTGCGCAATCAGACCAGTGTTCCCAAAAGCGGTGACACGGGAGGCTCGGATGGTTGATCCCCGAGAAGAGCTTGTCGAACATATTGGCGCGATGCGTGCCTTTGCGATCAGCCTGTGCCGAAACGGGGCCACGGCCGATGACATCGTGCAGGACGCATTGATCAAGGCATGGAGTAATATCGACTCGTTCCAGGAAGGCACCAACATGCGGGCCTGGCTGTTCACCATAGTCCGGAACACCTATTTTTCCCTGCACCGCAAACGCAAGCGCGAGGTCGAGGATGTCGATGGTGCCATGGCCGAGAGCCTGTCGCAGAAGCCCGACCATGACGGACGTTTGGCCTTGAAGGATTTTGCGGTTGCTTTTGATCAGTTGACGGATGAGCAGCGCGAAGCTTTGGTGTTGGTCGGTGCACAAGGGTTTTCCTATGAGGAAGCGGCCGAGATGTGTGGCGTCGCCCTTGGAACGATCAAAAGCCGGGTGAACCGGGCCCGCGCGCAATTGGCCGAACTGATGGATTTGGAAGATGACGAACCCATCGAATTGACCGATGCGGTAACGGCGGCAATCGTTCAGACGCAACCGGCGGCCTGACGATCGATGGATGCGAAGCCGCGCAGCCTGACGGTTTATCTTGCCGCGCTGGTAACCCTGGCGCTTCTGCCGTTGGGTCTGATTGCCGTCCTCCAGACCCGTGCGGTCATCGCAGAAGCCGACGACAACTCGCGCTCCTCGGTTTTGGCCCGAACAATCGAGGCGGCCAGCCGGGAACAAGAGCTGTTGCAAAAGGCCGTGGGCGCCGGCGCCGGTTTGGCGGCGGCGCTGGCGGAGGTGCGGGAAGATGGGGTCGCCTGTTCCGCCCTTATGCAGCGGTTCCTGAAAAGTGCGCCGGAATTTGTATTTGCCGGGTTCATCCGACCCGACGGTATCATGGCGTGTTCGACAGCGGACGAAGTCATGGACCTGTCCGACGCTCCGGGATTCTCCAAAATTATCGAAAACCCGCAGCTGACTTTTTCCGTCAACCGATCCGGCGCTGTTTCAGGGCAATCCGTGATTATCGTCACCCGACCGGTCATGGATCGGGCACAGCTGCTGGGGTTCGTATCCATATCCATCCCCCATGCCCTCGCCAGCATTCCTTTGGATGTCGAGGACCAAAAGAGCGACGTCGTCATTGCCCTGTTCGATGCGAGCGGTGAGGTGCTCTTGTCGAATGTCGGTCTGGACGAAGTGAGCGGCTATTTGCCTCCCGCGCCGGACAAGCGTTTGGTGCTTTCCAACTCGGGAAAGACGTTCTCTGACCGTACACCCCTTGGAGAGGAGCGTATCTTCGCGGTAGCGACGATCATTCCGGGTGAAGTCGCCGTGATTGGTAGTTGGCCACGAGACGTGGCCTTGGCTTCGGTCGGCGCCGGCAGTACCGCCCTGACCATTGCCTTCCCGATCCTTATGTGGGTAACGGGGCTGGGAGTTGCCCTGTGGGGCCTGCATCGATTGGTGATACGGCACCTCGACAGCTTGCGTTCTGCCGTGCGTCGTTTTGCGTTGGGTGAGCGCGATCCGATTGAAAGCCTGGAAGGCGCGCCGCAGGAGTTTCAGCAAATCCAGACAGCATTCAACCGCATGGTCTTGTTGATCCGCGAGGCTGAGGCGCAGCACGAACGCGATCTTGTGGAAAAAACGCTGTTGTTGCGCGAGGTGCATCATCGCGTCAAAAACAACCTGCAACTGATCGCTTCGATCATGAACATGCACTTGCGCAAGGCCGAAACCCCCGAGGCCCGGCGCTTGCTGGAACAGTTGCAGCGTCGGGTTCGCGGCCTGGCCATGGTGCACCAGACCTTGAACCAGAACTCGCAGATGACGACGATCAATACCGAGGCTCTCATCGGGCATTTGGTGGCCGAACTGGCGCATCGACCGCCAATTCTGGGTCAGGTGGTCGAGGTCGACTGCCGGATCGCGCCGGTCGAACTGGGGCAGGATCAGGCCGTCACGCTGTCGATGCTGGTGGCCGAGGCGCTGACGAACGCGGTCAAATACGTAGGCGTGCCGCAGGACGGACCGCCGACAATTTCGGTGGAATTGACCCGACTCGAGGAGAGCACCCTGCATCTGAAAATCTCCAACACGCGCGGGCAGACAGACGACGGTGCGGATCTGTTCCACAGCGGCGGGATCGGTCAACGGCTGATGCAGGCCTTCCTTCGCCAATTGGACGGTTACGAAACCATAACCGAGACATCATCGCATTATGTATATGAGGTGACGTTCGAAATCGCCGAAGTAGAAGGGGATAGCGAACCACAGACCATTGCGGATGAGAGAGGCGGTGATGCCCGTGCCGCAGCAGAATGACTTTGAGGTCCTGATCACGGCCGAGCAAGCCTGGCCCGCCTTGGAAAAAGCGGTTCTGGAGGCCCGGCACCAGATCAAGGCAAGTTTTCGGATATTCGATTTCATGACACGGCTGCGCAGCGATGAGGCGCGCCGGATTGGCGATACCTGGTTTGACCTGATCGAGCATGTCATCCGCAAGGGTGTCTCGTTTCATCTGGTCATCAGCGATTTCGATCCGATCTTTGCGACCGAGTTGCACGAACTGAGCTGGCGCACCAAACGGCAGGCAATTGCGCTTGCGGAAATCCTTGGCCCAGATCTGGCCGCGCGCTTGAGCGTTCGCGTGTCCATGCATCCCGCGCAGGCCGGCGCATTGCCTAGGGCCACGCTGTTGCCCGCGGTTTTGCAAAAAAAAGCGCAGCGGATGCAGGAACTGTCCCGCGAACGACGCGAACGGCAGGCGGTACGGCTGGGGTCGGACACGCTGCCCCGGCTTCACACCGTGTCGCACCATCAGAAAGTTGCCGTGATCGACAATGAGGTCTGCTACCTCGGCGGATTGGACTTGAACGAAAGGCGCTTTGACACACCGGATCACGACCGTCTGGCCAAGAACACCTGGTCAGACGTTCAATTGCTGGTCCGCGGACCCGAGGCCGCCGAGGCTGCGCGCCATATCGACCGGTTCGAACAGGAAATCGCAACCGGAAAACCGGACCCACAGGCGGCCCACCTGCGCCGCACCCTGTCCAGCCCACGGAGGTTTGCGTTCTGGCGGCTGTCGCCAAAGACCATCGCGCATGAGATCGAGGATGAACACATCGCCGCCTTTCAAGCCGCGCGGCAACTTCTGCACATCGAGACCCAGTATTTCAGATCAACCCGGCTGGCCGAGGCCTTGGCTGAGGCGGGCCATTCCAAGCAGGATCTGAAACTGGTGCTTGTATTGCCAGCCTTGCCCGAAGAGGTGGCCTTTGGCGGTCATGACGGACTGGACGCGCAATACGGGTTGGACCTGCAGGCCAAATGTCTGGAAATCATCCAGCAGGGGTTCCAAAACCGGGTTTCGGTGTCGACCCCGGTCCAACCGATTTCGGCCAGTGGGGCTGATGCCAGCGCTGAAGTTCTGAGCGGTTCTCCGATCATTCACGTTCACAACAAAGTTCTGGTGGTGGATGACCATCAAGCCTTGGTCGGGTCCGCCAACCTGAACGGACGGTCTTTGCGGTGGGACACAGAAGTCGCCCTTCGGGTCACCGACCGGCAGCGGGTCGCGGTTCTGCGGCAAGCCTTGGTGGACCACTGGTGGTTCTCGGACGATCTGCGCAAACAGATCGAGCCCGATGCCATGTTCGCGTGGTGGCAGCGAGAGGTTCGCGCCAACGGCGTGCGGCGTCCCGAAGCGCGCAGCGGCTTTCTGGTCCCGCATGACGTCGACGTTGCGCGCGAAATGCGGCAACCTCTTCCGGGGGTAACTGAAAACATCGTCTAGGTGGTCGAGACCGGGCTCATGACCTTGGGGTGCATCAATACGCCGAACCACAGCAGGATCGGCAGCGCGACGATGGCGCCGACCGGTCCCCACAGCCAAAGCCCAAAGATGATGGCGATGAATACGACCAGCGGGTTCACCTGCAGACGTTGGCCGACGAAGGCGGGTGTTACGAATTGTGCCTCGGACAGATTGATGGCCAGGAAGATCAGGGGGGGCAACAGGGCCGCGGCTCCGCCGAACTGGGTTAACCCGGCGATCAGAAGGCCGGTCAGGATCATCAGCGGGCCGAGATACAGCACAAAATTCAGAAGGCCGGCGGCCACCCCCCAGATCACGGCGTCATTGATGCCGATCAGTCCCAAGGCCACGGCCGTTACCGTCCCGAGGCCGATATTGACCAACGTCACGGCAGCGAAATAGCGATAGACCGCGCGGTCGGCCAGATACAGCCGCTCCGTCAACGGGCCGGCTGCGGCATAGAGCTCGGGTCGGGTCAAAACGAAAAAGAACAGCGTGCCGATGAAAATCAGGATCTTTGATCCGAAATTGGGCGCCAGCCACAAGGCATCCATCACTGACGGAAGGGCGGACTCCGTTTCCGCTGCCCCATCGGCGCCGACGGTTTCTTCGATCTCGCGTCCAAGCGTTTCGATACCCCGAATGAACTCGGACATCGCGGCGACCCAAGAGCGCAACTCGCGTTTGATGGCAGGCAACTGTTCGACCAGCGTAGACAGTAATGGTTCAAGCAGAAGGAATGCCGCGACGATGACGGTGCTGGTCACGAACAGCAGTGCCGAGGCGGATATCACACGCGGGCAACCGACCTTCTCAAGCTTGTCCGCAAGCGGGGCAACCACGACCCCCAAAACCAAAGCGAAGGTGATCGGCGCAACGATCGACCGGGCCAGGTACAAAGCGGTGATGATGGCAATCCCGGTCAGGATCGCCAGCATCGCACGCAGGGCCGATGGAGAGCTGAAAGCAGTTGGCATGGGTGCGCTTCACTGACTGCGCAAAGCGTCAGAGGCCCGATCAGCCGCCTCATCCAGCCGTGCGTTGGCCGCGGCATGCAGTTTGTCCAGTTCTTCGTTCAAAACCCGTTGGGCCTGTCGCATCAGCTGATCGCGCCGATGGCCCAGCAACTCGTCCTCTTTGCGGGTGTTGGGCAGCAGAGCGCCAGCCAGAATTCCTACGCCCAGCGCTAATGCTCCGGCCGCCAGCGGCTGATCATGAACGAAGGTTTGCGAGGCCTTCGCCGCCTTCCGCGCACGCTTCTCGACCGCTTGCTGCGCACTGATTGCGGCCTTGCGCGCCTCGATCACCCGGGCACGGGATTGGGGGGACAGCTTGTCGAGACCACGGTCCAAGGCGGCGGACAGCACGCTGGCAGATTGGCTGTGTTCAGTCATTCCGGTCATCTCCTGTTTCATGCGGCTGTCGGCGTCGGCGACACGCTGATCAAACCCGTTGAAGGCCTGCTGCGGAGGTACGGCCTGGGGCGGGGATTGGGTGCTTTTTGCGCCGGACCCGGGGCCCGTAACTAAAAGGGCTGCCCCTGCACCGAACAGAGCGAAGGCGGCCGGGTTTTTTCGAGCCGCGGACCAGAGCTGCGCACCGATCTGCCCACCATAGGCTTCGAGTGTCGATTTCGCCTCGTCGGCCAGGCGCTGTGGCGCCAGCGTATCCGACAGAGCATTCAGCGAGCGCGCAAGGGCGCTGCGTTCATATGCGATCTGCGTTTCAAGGGGTGTAAGGTCAGACATGGGTCGACTCCTTCATCGCTTCGATGTCGCGCTGCAGGTTTTTCATGGCTTTCTCGGGAACCAAGGCGCTGGCGGACATGCGGGACCGGCCAAAAAACGCCAGGCACGCAGCAGCCAGTGCCAAGCCCGCGCCAACGAGCAACGAGGCCATACCCACCGACAATCCATTGGCGGCGATATACGCGACCAGGGCTGTGGCCATGAGGTTCAGCGCGATCATCAACAGGATCAGAGCAATGCCAATGCAGGCCAGCCCTACGCCCGCTCGCGTCAGGTTTCGGGACAACTCCTCCCTCGCAAGCTTCACCTCAGCCTGAAGCAAACTCGACAGATGTTTGAGCGCGTTTGCCAAAAGCCCCGGTGCCGATCGCAGATCGTTGGGGTTATGCATCGCGGCCACCATTCATCCGCGCCAGCGCGCTGGTGTGGCCCGACGTATCGACCGAGGTCCCATGCAGCGGCGACGGATCAATATCCCAAGGATCTGCCCCAAAAGATGCGGATTGAGCCACGCCCGTATTGCGCGCGCTCAGAAAACGGGCTGCGGCAAACCCGGCCAGGGCAGCCGATCCGACGAACAACAGCGGGTTTTCCCGGGCATAATCAGACACCTTTCGGCTCATACTGGCCAAATCGGCAGAGCGCACTTGCCCGGCAACGGCCTCCATGTTGTCGGCAATCCTCGACAGGACCTGATGTTGCACAGATTGGTCGAGAAATGCATCGGCAGCTGCGTCGGCTGCATGAGCGGCGCTCTCAGCCTCCTGCGCTGCGCTGTCTCTCAAGGCTTCGGCCCGGGCCGAGGCCTCGGTGGTCACGGTGTCCTTGACCTTGCCGGCCAGATCCTGGGCATAGACTTTTGCTTTCTCCGTGGTCTCGGTTCGACGTGGCATGGTTCGATCTCCTGTGTTGAGGTCTCGGTCCCCCAACGCATGGCTAGCGAGATTGTTCCCAAGACCACTTCGGACGCCACTGAAGACACAGTTCGGTAGCCGTCCGATCGCCCTTGCATCTTGACAGGTGCAGAAAAATCGCCGCCGCCCGGAACCAGCTCGCGTTTGGCGCGTTTCACTGGCAGCGACGAAGCAATCGAAAGGAAATTACGATGAACTGGGACCAAATTCTTGGACGCTGGACCGAATTCAAAGGCAAACTGATCGAGCGTTTCGGCGATTTGACTGATGATGAAATCGAACAAGCGCGCGGCGATCGCGAACAACTGGAAGGCATCATCCAGAAGAAATACGGAGACTCGAAAGAGGACGTTCGGGAAATCGTGGATCGCCTGATGAAGGACATGTAGCGCAAAGTTGGATGCACATATCGCGTGGGGTGGCGTCAAACCAACGGCGCCCCACACACTCCCAAGACCGACCCCAAAGGTAATCACGAGCGCATGAAGCTGTCTGACCTCATCAACACGCCCGTTGTCTCAGCTGGAACCGACCACGCAATTGGTCGCGTTTCCGATATCGCCATCCGCGCTGGGCAGACCGAGTTGGAGTACGTCTTGGTCAATCTGAGCGTGACCGGGGGGAATGACCCGGTGGCGTTCACGGCCGATACGCTCGATCTTGGCGCAAGCGAGATAGAGTGCGCGTTCTCCCAACAACAATTGGATCATTTGCGCCAGCGCAAAGAAGATGAAGATCCCCTTGCAGTGGACATCGAAGGCCTGCCGCCCCTGGTCGTAGGGCCGTTCGGCAACGCGATTGCACCGGTTGTGATGGGGGCGGTCCTGAATGACGCCCTCCGCCAACGCCCCCAACCCACGCCACCCGGTAGCAGCTTCCGATGGTTTACGAAGTTGCTGGGCAACCCTGCGTTTGACGCGACTGGTGAGTTGGGCAGATTCAAGGATATTGAGTTCGACCCTGACACCAAGGCACTGCGGTTTCTTCTGATCGACGGGCGACCAGATATCCTGAGTGTTCCGTTCGCCGAGTTACGCAATATTCCCGACGACGAACACTACATAGTTCTATCCAGGTCTTCTGACCCGCTCCACCCGGTCTGAGTATCTGGACACAGCTTGTCAAACCGCGCAGTTGCGCGGTTTTTTCTTTTTAAAACAAATATTTTTGCATTTTTCTGGGAACAAGTCGCGGCGTCATTCGTTTGTTAAACAAGACCGCGGGAAACGCGGTCAGAACAGACCAAAGGAGTGAGCAATGAAACGTTTTCTGACCACAACTTCGATCGTTCTGGTGATGTCGGCATCGGCCTATGCAGAAAGCTCGAATGTCGAAGAAGTCGGCAAGAACCTGGAAGAGGCAGCCGAGGCAGCCGGTGATGCGCTGTCGAATACCGCGCAGGACATCAAGAATGCTGCGCAGAACACGGCGGAAGACGTCGACCAAGCAGCCGAAGCAACCGGTGAGTACATCAGCGAAAAAGCCGGGCAGATGGCCGATGCGGCCGATCCTACCACCATCGACATCGAGGGTTATGTCCCCGTTGCCCAGGGCACTATCCCGGCCGAAGACCTGACCGGCATGCGCGTCTATGACGTCTCGCAAGAGTGGATCGGCGAGATCGAAGAGGTCGTCGTCGACATGGACGGAACGGTCGATGGGGCCGTGATCGGCGTCGGCGGGTTCCTCGGCTTGGGGGAAAAGGATGTTCTGATCGATTTCTCGCGCGTGTCGCTGATGCGTGAAGTCGATGGTGACACCACCTATGCCTTTGTTCACGCGGACAAGGAGATGCTGAAGGACATGCCGGCCTACGAAGGGTCATAAAACGGCTCCTCAGTCGCAAAGCATGTGATCAAGCCGCCGGCCGATTTTTCGGTCGGCGGTTCTTTAATTCCCGTCCATCCGCCGCGATTAGATCAGCGGGCGCGGAACGGCTTCGTTGATTTCGACCAAGCCAAGCTCGGCCAGACCCTCAAGATCGTTGATCTGCAGCACATTGTTGGACCACTCGGCCAGACCGAGATCCTTCAGCCGGCGCAGGGTCTTGTTCGTGTGAACCAGCGACAAGCCCAACGCATCCGCAAGATCCTGCTGCCGGTAGGGCAGCGGACACCGCAAGCCTTTGGCCAATCCGACGGCCTGCGACCTTGTGTAGAAGCGGTGCAGGCTCCACGCGATCTTCTCGATCGCGCCGCGCTGGCCAACGGTCGTCAGGGCGTCGCCCAGGAAATGCTCTTCGACGGCTGCCAGGAATGTCAGGTCAAAGGCCCGATCAGGCTGGTTCTGATACAACTCGAACAGCCGCGAGCGATTGAACACGCACAGCCGCATCGCAGTTGTCGCTTCGACGGAGTGCCGCATCTCGCCCATGACCCCAGCCTGCAACCCGACCAGATCGCCGGGAAGCACAAAGCCGATGACCTGCCTACGACCGTTTTCCAGCGTTTTGTAACGAACGCCCATCCCGCTTAAAACCGTGAACAAATGCGCGGATTTCGCACCCTCGATGAACAGCTGTGTTCCGGGTTCGGCCTGCATCTCGCCAGTTTTGAAATCCTGCATGAACCGCAGGTCGTCTCCCGAGAACGGCAGGAAGACATCCATCTGCCTCAGCGGACAGTCCGCACATGCGATCAGAGAAATTGTTTGTTGCTGTGTCATAGTTTATTGCGGCGCTGCGGGATTGCCCTACGGTGGCATCGAACAGATTTCAGGATGGTATTTATGGAAGCCTCTTCCCGCAGCGTAGCAGATGTTTTGATTGTTACGGAAAACTTTATCGAAGCAGCGGACATCAGTGACGCCATCCCCGGAGTTTCGCCCGATCGCATTGTCCATATCCGCGAGCTGCACGCGGGCGGGCATTTCTGGCAGGATCCCAAATTCGCCCCGGCCTTAGGCGTTCTGAGCTATCGCAGAAGTGAGACGTCATTCAATGCCGTCGCGCGGCTGTTGGTTGAACGCGGCAGTGCACTGTTGCTGTTGGACCCGTCCCCCGAGGTGCAAGCTCAATTTGAATGCGCGGCTCTGACACGGCCTTTCACGGCTGCAGATCTTGCACGCAAGATCGCAGCCATTGATTTCAGTGGGAACGGCTTGAAGATCGGTTCTGATCCTGGGTGAAACGGCGCAGGGCACATTGTGGCCCCAAGATCCTTGAACGAAAAAAGCGCGGCCGATGCCGCGCTTTGTTTTGTACTGACAATTTCCGAACTGATCAGATCGCGCTGCGCGCGGCCTTCGGGCCAAAGATCAGCCAGCAGATGAATCCGATGACCGGAAGCAACAGAACGAAAAGGACCCACAGGATTTTTGCACCGGTCGTCGCAGACGAACCGAT
Source organism: Ruegeria sp. CH5 (assembly GCF_056537025.1). Lineage (NCBI taxonomy): Bacteria > Pseudomonadati > Pseudomonadota > Alphaproteobacteria > Rhodobacterales > Roseobacteraceae > Ruegeria > Ruegeria sp. CH5. The sequence continues at coordinate 24,340 of NZ_JBQFQT010000005.1, forward strand.
GATCGAGATAATGGCCCAGATCGACAAAACCAGGACGATCAGACCGCCAATGCCATAGACTTCCACCATACCGAAGTTCCTTTCGAATTACGTGTCGTTGTTCCTACGAGGATACAACGCGATAGGTGGCTGAAAGTTCCCGACAAGGATCTGGGTGTGGTCCCAGTTCTCGTAGAAGTCTTGAGGATTTCTTCGCCTGACGGAACCAAAACGACCGGCAGAACGTTGGGATTGAAGGTCGATACATGGGGTCAAAATGTCCGATACACACGAAGCGCCGCGAAAAGATCTTGTCGAGAAAGAAAGCGAGCGCGAAGCGGTCGAAGAAGCGTCTGGGCTGTCTCCGCGCCTGATATTCGAGACCATCCGCCAAAACGGCGAGGAGGAACTGGATCGCCCGACCAAAGCGTTGTTCTGGTCCGGGATTGCCGCAGGAGTGCTGATCAGCTTTTCGGTGCTGGGCGAAGCGATCTTGCGGGCACATCTGCCCGACACCAGCGGTCGGTTCCTGATCGAGAACCTCGGCTATTCTCTCGGCTTTGTCCTGGTCATTTTGGGGCGGATGCAGCTGTTCACCGAAAACACGATTACGACTGTGGTTCCAGCCATGATAAACCCGTCCGTTGCCTGCTTCACCAAAACCGCCAGGCTGTGGGCAATCGTACTGGGTGCCAATGTGCTTGGGGCGTTTGCGATATCTGCCTTCCTGATCCATACGCCGGTGTTGTCACCCGAACTCGTCTCGGTCATCAACGACCTGAGCCACCACGCCACCGGCATGGGCGCTTGGGTTGGCTTTCTGCGCGGAATACCGGCGGGGATCCTGATTGCGGCAATCGTTTGGATGCTGCCTTCGGCACAGAACAACGAGGTGCTGGTCATCGTAATCTTCACTTGGATGATTGCGGCCGGTGACTTTACCCACGTCGTTGCCGGTTCGGTGGAAATGGCGGTTCTGATGCTTCAGGGGCAGTTGCCAGTAGGCGCAGCCGTTTTCAGCTTTTTCCTGCCCGTTCTCGCCGGCAACATCATCGGAGGAACCGCTGTCTTCACGATGCTGGCCTACGCCCAGATCAAACCCGAAATAGAAGAAGACCCAAAGCGCGGCTGAGGCGCTTTGGGTCTTTGGGATGGCGGGCTGGTTGGCGTGGCAGTGACGAATAGCGCTGTCAGCGATTCCTGATGAAAAACCAGATCAGTAGACCGGCCAAACCCAAGCCGAGCATGGCCGGAAATACGTATTCGATGCCCATATCGGTCGCAGTGTACCGCGTGTCCTAGCCGCGGTTGGCCTTGCGCAACGCGAGGCCCAGTAGGACACCCACGCCCAACGCTCCGACCATTGCCAAGCCTGGGTTCTCACGCACGAATGCGGCACTTTTCTCGGATGTCAGTGTCAGCTGCTTTTGCGCCTCATCGCGCGCCGTCTTCAACGTGTCACGCGTTGCGGTTACGCCATCTTCCAATGCTGATTTGGCCTCCTTGGCCACTTCGTCAATCCGCGCCGCCATCTCGACATGGGGAGTGTCCTGAGGGGCCTTCTTCGCCGTTTTCTGTGTCATGTCAGATCTCCTTTCATCGACCGAACGCGGGCGGTCGCCAAAGGTTCCACTAAAATGATCCGGAACCAATCTGGGGTTCCAAGCGTTGACCCGTCAGTAGTTACAAAAATGAAAGGAAATCCCATGTTGTCTTGGGCGCTGATCTTTTTCGCACTTGCTATCGTTGCTGGCATCTTCGGGTTTGGCGGCATCGCGTCGGCCTCGGCCGGTATCGCGCAGATCCTTTTCGTGATCTTTCTGGTCCTGTTCATCGGTTCGCTGATCTTGCGGCTGATCCGTGGGTAAGCCCCCGCGCATCCGCACTCCCTGAAACAGTACCCCGAGGTTCAAAGCCCTATGAAAGATGCCGTCCATACCCAAACAGCCGCCGAATTGCTGATTGCCTGCCTGGAAGCCAACGGCGTGACCTGTGCATTCGGTGTTCCGGGTGAGGAAACAACCGATCTGATCGCCGCATTCGACAAATCGAGCATCGACTTCGTCCTGTGCCGGCACGAGCAGTCGGCGGCGTTCATGGCATCGGTTCACGGTCGATTGACGGGGAACCCGGCGGTATGCCTCTCGACACTTGGGCCTGGGGCGACCAACCTTGTCACCGGTGTGGCTGACGCCACGCTTGACCATGTGCCGCTGATCGCCCTCACAGGGCAAGGCGCCCGGTCCAGGCTGGGCCGCGAAAGCCATCAGATCATCGATCTCGAAGCGCTCTTCGCGCCAGTCACCAAGTCGAGCCGAACGCTGATGGTCGCGGATGAAATTCCCCAAGTCGTGGCCGAGGCCGTGCGATTGAGCAAGATCGACAAACCCGGAGCCGTCCATCTTTCCCTGCCCGAAGATCTGGCCGAGGTCCCGATTCTGGCCGAACCTTTCGTGGCGCCGCCGCCAGCCGAGGTGCGACCGGCGGCCGATGCGGTCATCCGTTCCGCGCGCCTGCTGGCCGAGGCGAAAAAGCCCTTGATCCTTGCAGGACATGGGGTGATCCGATCCGGCACCGCAGGCGACGTTCGGGCACTTGCGGAAAGCCTTTCTGCCCCGGTCGTCACGACATTCATGGCCAAAGGCGTTTTGCCTCCGGGGCACCCGCTCTCGCTGCATTCGATCGGTCAGCCGGGCAAGGAATTGGCGTCTGAAGCCTTCGACCTGTGCGATCTGATCATTGCCATCGGGTTTGACCCGGTTGAATATCCACCCTCGAACATTTCGATGGGCGGTAAGAAGCCGGTTCTCGAGATCTCGGACGTGGCCTCGACTGTTGATGTGGACTGGCCGGTAAAGGCCGCTCTGACAGGCGACCTTCCGCACTGCATCGACGTTCTGGCGAAGGCCACGGCCGAACGTCCCACGCAAAGCTGGTTCAAAGATCTCCAGCGGAGGATTGACGCCTCGCTGGAAGGTGGACCAACACCTCCCGATGCCGCTTGTGTCGCGCCGTCGGACATTTGTCAGGCGATTTCCGAAACGCTTTGCGAAAGCGACGTTCTGTTGTCTGGGGTTGGCCTGCACAAACTTTGGGTCGCCAGCAAGGTTCAAGCGCGCCGGGCGGGGCAAATCATCATTCCGAACGGCCTGGCCGGTATGGGCCTTGCGCTGCCCGGAGCGATCGAGGCGGCCCGTCTGTTGGACGAGGGTCGGGTGATCGCCGTTTGCGGTGATGGGGATTTCCTGATGAACGTCCAGGAGATGGAGACGGCGGCCCGGTTGTGCGTGCCCGTAACCGTTCTGGTCTGGGAAGACAACGGCTATGGTCTGATCGACGAAAAACAACCTGGTGCGCGCGAGTTTTCCTTCGGCAACCCCGATTTGGAGTCACTGGCCCGATCTTTTGGCTGGGTCTACCACGATATCGAAAGTCACAGCAAACTTGCTCCTGCGCTGCAGGCGGCGGCTGACGTCGCCGTTCCAACCTTGCTGCGGGTATCGGTCGACTATTCGGCTGATGGCGGGATGCCCACCGTCACCTGATTTTTCCGCCGAAAGTGGAACCAAATCCGTTTTTGGGCGTTTCTTCCCCAGTAGAAAAAAGGAGTTGTCATGACCGACGCATTGAACGTTGTCTCGAACGAAAACCCCGTTTCCACTGGCGTGCGCGACACCGCGCCCTTGGCCAAGGGTCTGGCTGATGTTCTGGCCGATACCTACCGGCTGACCTTCAAGACACATGCGTATCACTGGAACGTGGAAGGCCCGCTGTTCTATTCGATTCACAAGCTGACCGAAGAACAGTACGAAAACATGTTCGCCGCCGCTGATGAGATCGCGGAACGCATCCGCGCGCTGGGTCATCTGGCACCCTCGCGCATGTCCGACATCCTCGATTTCTCGGCCATCAAGGATCGCGAAGGGGACCTGTCCGCCGCCGACATGATCGAAGATCTGGCTGCTGATCACGAACGAGTGGCGCACCGCCTGCACGCCCTGACCGAGCTTGCAGGAAGCCGCAAAGACGTCGTGACCGAAGATCTGGCGACCGAACGTTCGGCTTTTCATGAGCAGGCAGCGTGGATGCTGCGGGCGATCTCGAAATCAAGCTGACGGGGTGCCCGGGCGCGGGTGTCGTTTTGCGACCCAACCGTGCGCGTTTAAGGTCTTGCGCAGGCTTGCCGAAAAAATCGGCAAGCCTGCACATTCTGATCTGGTGACCAGTCCAAAGGGCGGCAATGTCTGACAAAAACACGAAAAGCCAAAACTTGGCCGAGGAGCGGACCGACTGGGCCGAAGACCGCACCATTTTGGCAAATGAGCGCACGTTTGCGGGTTGGATGAGAACCGGAATGGCCTGCGTGGCCATCGCCCTTGGCCTCAAGGCCGTGTTTTCCGCCGTCGAGCCCGAGTGGCTGGCGAAAGCCGCAGCCACTCTTTTTGTTTTGATCTCGCTGCTGATCTATTGGGGAGCCTGGATGAACGCCCGCCGCGTGTATTCCCGATTGGAAGCGCACAGCGCTCAACCGGCGTCCCGCTTCCACTTGCAATTGGTTGTTGGAAGCCTGTCCCTCGGATCAATCGCATGTTGCCTTGTGTTGTGGCTTGTCTGAGTGAGGTGGCCCGTTCGATTTTCATATCATCGCGGGCCTTCGGCCCATCGAGCGATTCTTTCTGATGCGGGCAGAAGTTAGCCAATGCGCTAGGTGGCCTGACGGTAGTGTAGTGAAGACGCCATTGCCCGATCGGGGTTTCGGCTTGCTTTGCCGCCGCAGCGGGTGCAGTGCCCGCTTGGGCACAGAACTTCGGCATACCGGTCCAGATGATCACGCAACGGCTTGCGGCTGTGCTATCGGACCCGGTCAGATTGAATAAACCGCCGCATCGCGAATAAGCCGTTGAAAGATCAGCGCTAAAGGCAAAGCAGGTTCGGGGGCAACTCAAAAAACCGTTTTTTTGTCGCAAAAACGGACTTTGGATGTCGAACGTCACTAGGATCAGGAACTGGCGATCCCGGAAGGACTCGAACCCTCAACCTGCTGATTAGAAGTCAGCTGCTCTATCCAGTTGAGCTACGGGACCGCTGGGCCCTTCTTGATCGGTTTAGGGCCGGGGTTCAAGAGCCAAGCGCATGAACGCGCTGTTGGGATCGTCCCGATACCCAAAGATCGGACCGCAATAGCTGTATCGCAACGCTTCATAGAGTTTGCGTGCGGCGTCGTACTCGGCCAGATGGGCAGCGCCGGTTTCCAAAACCAGAGCAGAGATTCCGTCGGCGCGTGCGCATTCGGCCAGGTGGTTCATCATCGTCCGCGCCAAACCGCGCCCACGTGCTTTGGCCAGGATATGGACCGACTTCACCTCGGCCGTCCCGTCCGGCAAAGCCTTCAATGCGCCGCACCCCACAGGCTCGTCGTCGTCAAACAGGGCCCAGAACCGAATACCCGGCCCAGAGAGCGCCTCGGCATCCATCGTGTGATTGCTTTCGGCGGGTCCCGCGGTTTCGCTGTGCGCGAAATGCGCCTCGACCACCGGCCGCAGGGCAGCCGAGGTCGGATCCGCTTCGCGGATGTCAATCATTCAGTGGGTCCAGGGACCGCGGCGGTCTGTTGCAAAATTCTCGCCATACCCGCGCTGGCGCAGGTTGGGTTTGCGCTTGTGCGGTTCGCTGACCAGAACTTCGATGCCATGATCCTTGGCATAGTCCAACGCTTCTTCCTTGGTGTCGAACTTCAGGCGAACCTGGGATTGCGTGTCAGAAGACGATGTCCAGCCCATCAGCGGATCAACCTCGCGCGCCGACGCAGGCGCGAATTCCAAAACCCATTTGCGGGTCTTGGCCATACCCGACGTCATCGCATTTCTTGCAGGCTGGTAAATCCGTGCGCGCATGTCGCCTCTCCATACTCGGTTGGTCGCGACCGTTTATGCGTCAGAGTGCGGGCGGGGACAAGATTGCAAATGCCGCAGGGCCATGCAAATGACCGGCGCTGCAGGGGTTGCATGCGGACAAAATAAGAACAAATGTAAGAAGCCCAAGCGGAGCCTGCCGATGCCCTATGCACATTCTGACAAAACCCAGCTGACCGTCGACGATGTCCGCGCCCGCCTGAAGCTCGAGGGCGGCAAGCGGTTCGTCATGCATACGGAGTTTGCACCGGCGGGTGACCAGCCAACGGCCATCAAGGAACTCGCCGCCGGTGTCCTGGACGGCGAGCGCGATCAGGTGCTGCTGGGTGCCACGGGCACCGGCAAGACCTTCACCATGGCCAAGGTGATCGAGGAAACCCAGCGCCCCGCCATCATCCTGGCCCCCAACAAGACGCTGGCGGCCCAGCTTTACGGCGAGTTCAAGGGCTTCTTCCCGGACAATGCGGTCGAATATTTCGTGTCGTACTACGACTACTACCAGCCCGAAGCCTATGTGCCGCGCAGCGACACCTATATCGAGAAGGAATCGCAGATCAACGAACAGATCGACCGGATGCGCCACTCGGCCACCCGGGCGCTGCTGGAACGCGACGACGTGATCATCGTGGCCTCGGTCTCGTGCATATACGGCATCGGTTCGGTCGAGACCTACGGGGCGATGACGCAGGATCTGAAGGTCGGGGAAGAATACGACCAGCGACAGGTGATGGCCGATCTGGTGGCCCAGCAATACCGCCGCAACGATCAGGCCTTCCAGCGCGGCAGCTTCCGGGTGCGGGGCGATTCCCTGGAAATCTGGCCTGCCCACTTGGAAGACCGCGCGTGGAAACTCTCGTTCTTCGGCGAGGAACTGGAGGCGATCACCGAGTTCGACCCCCTGACCGGCGAGCGCACCGACACGATGGAGCAGATCCGCGTCTATGCGAACTCGCACTACGTCACGCCGAAACCGACGATGCAGCAGGCGATCCTTGGCATCAAACAGGAACTGCGCCAGCGCCTCGACCAACTGGTCGGAGAGGGCAAACTGCTCGAGGCGCAGCGGCTGGAACAGCGCACCAATTTCGACCTCGAGATGCTGGAGGCCACCGGCGTCTGCAACGGGATCGAGAACTACTCGCGCTATCTGACCGGCCGGGCACCGGGGGAGCCGCCGCCGACCCTGTTCGAATTCATCCCCGACAACGCCATCGTCTTTGCCGACGAATCCCACGTGTCCGTGCCGCAGATCGGCGGCATGTATCGCGGCGACTACCGGCGCAAGTTCACGCTGGCCGAACACGGGTTCCGCCTGCCCTCCTGCATGGACAACCGCCCGCTGAAGTTCGAGGAATGGGACGCCATGCGCCCGCAGTCGGTCTTCGTCAGCGCCACCCCGGCCAAGTGGGAACTGGAGCAGACCGGCGGCGTCTTCACCGAACAGGTGATCCGCCCCACGGGCCTTCTGGACCCCGAGGTCGAAATCCGCCCCGTCGAGATGCAGGTCGACGACCTGTTGGACGAGGTGCGCAAGGTCTCGGCCAAGGGGTTCCGCACGCTGGTCACCACGCTGACCAAACGCATGGCCGAGGACCTGACCGAATACATGCACGAACAAGGCATCAAGGTCCGCTACATGCATTCCGACATCGACACGATCGAGCGGATCGAGATCCTGCGCGACCTGCGGCTGGGGGCGTTCGACGTGCTGGTGGGCATCAACCTGCTGCGCGAGGGGCTCGACATTCCCGAATGCGGGCTGGTCGCCATTCTGGACGCCGACAAAGAGGGCTTCCTGCGCTCGGAAACCTCGCTGATCCAGACCATCGGCCGCGCCGCGCGCAACGCCGAGGGCCGCGTGATCATGTATGCCGACCGCATCACCGGCAGCATGGAGCGCGCGCTGGAGGAAACCAACCGCCGCCGCGCCAAGCAGATCGCCTATAACGAGGAACACGGCATCACGCCCGAGACTGTGAAGAAGAATGTCGAGGACGTTCTGGCCGGGCTTTATGCCGGCGACGTGGACATGAACCGCGTCACCGCCACCATCGACAAACCGATGCACGGCGCCAACCTCGAGGCCCATCTGGACGGGTTGCGCGAGCAGATGCGCAAGGCGGCCGAGAACCTGGAATTCGAAGAAGCCGCCCGCATCCGGGATGAGATCAAGCGCCTGGAAGCGGTCGATCTGGCCGTCGCCGACGACCCCATGGCGCGGCAATGGGCGGTCGAGAAGGCCTCGGAAGACGCGGTCCGGTCGCAGGGGCGGTCAACGGCCGGACGGCCGGGGCAGCGGGGTGGGAATGTCAAGAGGCGGAAGCGTCACTAGCGTCTTTCCAAATAGTTTCCTTGAACTACTACTAATTTTGCGTAAGTTTCTGAGTATGGAAAAGAGCAACGTTGAAGGAACTGTGAACTACGAATCTACAACTCGCTACGTTCTCGGCGTAGTAGCAGGTTCTGTTATTCTCTTTCCTACGATATTCAGTGCGATATCTCCTCCCTATGTACTAGATTTTTTTCTATACTCTTTTTGGATGCTAGCTTTTTTAGCATTTGTTTTTCTCTCATTTGCATTCCATCTATCGTCTCTATCTGGTGAAAACGCCCCTGTGCGCACAACAGGGCTTGGGAATAATTTCGCATTCTTGTCTTTACTATCACTTTTTATTTTTATTTGTGGGAATATATTTTCAGATCGAATTTCCAAGCCAGAGATTCTTTCTGTTACCGCCGATAAGTATACCGTTTCTCCTAACGAAATAGTTTCTTTGTCCGCTACAGCGAGCGACAACGACGGTGATCATTTGCGGTGGCATTGGATTGTTGAACAAGAAGACGTTCCACATAAAGACCCTCCTCCAACAAAATATCATCAAACACTTCAAAGCGACCTTAGAACAGCGCAATGGATTGTCCCTGACTCTATTCTTAATGGGTTCTATCGTGTTGCGGTTCAAACAAACGATGGAAATAAGTTATCAAATAAGCAGTTTATAGTATTGAGAGTTCATAATGGAAGATAAACTAATCCGTAGCCGTTTCGATTCAGCGTTTAAACAGCTTCGTTCAGAGGAAGTTACTGGCATTGGATTTATTTCAAGACACCGCAAGTGGCTATTGGAACTGTACGCACAAGAAAACCGCGAAAATTCGAGTTTCGAAGTAAGCGAGTTTGAGTTGTATGATGCCCTAAGAGCTATTGCACGCACTTCGGAAGCTAGAGGGCGGTTTACTTTGCCCTGCTGCTCAAAGTGGCCGATTTATCCTGCTTGCAACAGAGATTGTTGAAATTTATCACTAAGGCGAGCAACTGCCGCAAGCCTAGGTTGGGTGAAATCACCTATTCTGCTCGTCCCTCACACGCCACCCTTGCACCCCACCCCTCCCTCCTCCACGTTTGAAATCACAAATTGTGATTCCAAACGGGTGCCATGACAAACGCCAAGAACCTGCCCTCCACGCATGAGGTCCAAAGCGCCATTCACCGGGTGCGCGGCACCCGCGTGGTGCTGGCCGAGGATCTGGCACGGTTCTACGGAAAATCCGTGAGCGCCTTCAATCAGGCCGTCGCGCGCAACAAGGACCTGTTCGAGGGCTACCGCTTTCAGCTGACCGATGCCGAGGTCGCCGATTTGATATCACGGAATGTGATTTCAAAGCCCAAAGGCCGCGGTGGGCGGCGGGTCAATCCGTGGGTCTATACCGATTACGGCGTGGCCATCGCCTCGACCCTGTTCAAGGACCCGCGTGCGATCAAGATCACCCGGATGATCACCGAGGCCTTCGTCGACGGCGCCAACGCCCTGGCTGAAACCCCGCGTAGCGCGCCCGAGGTCCTTCCGCCCGAAGGCACTCCCGCCCCGCTGCTGCCCAATGGCGAGCAGTTGCGGGCGCTGGCCGAAAACATCCTCGATTCCGGGCAGCAGAGCCTGGTCGATTACATCGCCAACCCCACCACCAAGCGCCAGCAGGCGGTGGCGGTGATCATGAAGACCTTGGCCGAAACCGCGGGCGAGGAAGTGCGCACCCAGCACGAGCGTCTGCGCCTGCGCATCGCCGAACGTCTGGCCGCGGGCGACTATGCCGATGACGATGACCGCAAGCGGCTGATCGAGCTGCTGCAGGCGATGAAGGGCTAAAGCCCCAGCTCGGCCCGCATCTTTTTCGTCAGCTTGGCCACGACCATCTCGTAGGACGTCACGATGTGGTCGCGCAGGGACGCGTCGCTCATCCCGCGTTCGTCATAAACCTGCAGCCATTTCATGCCGCGCGAGGCCAGATAGGGCGCGGGCCGGATGCCGGGCTGATCCTGCAGCACCTCATAGGCCAGGTCGGTGGCCTTGAAGGTAAAGGCGTCCGTGCCGTCGTTCCAGCCGCAGATCGCGAACACCTTGCCGCCCACCTTCCACACATCCGCATTGCCCCACTGCACGACGTGGCTTGTGGCCTTGAGGGAGGCGCAGAAGGTGTTGAATTCGTCTCGGGTCATGACGCCGATCCTGACGGGCCGGCAAGGATTTCGCAAGCAAGCATGACCTGTCGGGCCTAACCGAACAGGTCTTGCAGAACGTCGCCGATCTGCACCGTCGCCGCGCTGGACCAGTCTGGCCGATAGGACGGTTTTCGCACCTGGTACTCGGTTCCGGTGCCCGTGCCCGACCAGACGCCATCGAAGAACAGAGCGCGCTCCTTGCGCCGCCGCGGGCGTATTTCAGGCGGCCGCCGCCAATACATGATCGCGCGTCGAGCGCCGGCCACATCCCCGGCCTTCCATCTGCGCACCCAAACGGCCCGGTCTATGGCCCCGGTGTTGTAGTGAAAGGACAAGGCCGCGCCCAACTGCGCCTCGGTCAGGGCGTGGCCGGCAAAGGCCGTTTCCACAGCAGGCAGATAGTTGGTGCGGATAGCCCACTCATACACTTCAAAGCAGCGCCGCAATGTCTGAGGGTTGTCCAGATAGCGCGGCCAGACCGTGTGGCCCGAGGCCGACGTGATCCCCACGCTCCAGGTCCAGACATCAACGGAATCCAGATAGGCCTCGCGCACGATCGCTTCGTGCGAGATAAGCTCGGCGGCTATTCGTGGCGTGATCTTGTAAGGCATCAGGCCATCCCCGAGTGGCGGCCAATATCACCCCTTGTCCCAGTGGGCGATGACATCATACCCCATCGGCGTCGGAGGTCCTTCAAGATACTCGGCAAACTGGCCCCACAACTCGGCAACCTTGGGGGCGTTTGCGCTTGATGTCGCCTCGCTTTCGACGACCGAGATCACATAGCCGCTGCCGTCCTCGTTCATCACATTCGTAAAGCAGTGCATACCGGGCATGCCCATGATCTGATCCTTAAGATCGTTCATTCGGGCCGTGGCGGCCTCGCGGGTGCCGGGCTTCATCTTGAACTGGGTAACGCGTGCAAACATAGTTATCCTCCCTCGCATGGGGTCCAGACCCCGAACCGCGGCAAACTGCCAGCGGACGGTATGATCCTACCACGTCCTGCCCAAATCACGCAGGGACACAGGCAACGCGATCATGTGCGAGAAAAGGTTCAACCATGAAGATAGGCGTCTTCAAGGACCTTCAGGGGCGGACAAATTTGGCGTTTCCGACAGCCCGGGGTTTGGGCGCCGCGCTTTGCGTGGACGCAGGTGCCTGGACCGGCACAGCCGACCGCGTCGCGGCCCGGACACTGGACTCGCATGCGATCCCGTCGCCGTCAGGGTCGTTGCGTTTGTGGTACCCAAGCTGTCCCTCGCGCATCGGTCCAAGACCAACGGAGCGTGCCGCGTCGCAACCAGCCAGCGCCACAAGGTGCATCACGGCTTCGGTCCGCTCCAGATCCGAGGTCCGGAGATATACGCCCAGCGCGATCATCCCCGTCGTCAGCGGCAGGGCCAGCACCATCAGCAGAATGCGCAGCGGGGACAGCGCATGTCGGCGCAGGGCATCAGCCTTGCGCTGTCGACGTGCCAAGCGCGGATCTTGCGCGGGTTCGTTGTATACGGTTGTCTTCAGCTTCATAAGCTTGGCGATACACCAACTATGTGGCAAAGCCGAGGCATCGGAATGACGCAATCCAGCGAGGGCGCCACGTGAACACACGAAACCCATTTCGCCCGGTCGACGAGACTGCGCGGGAACTGGCCCTTGATCTCATTGCGCAGGCCCGTTTTGCGGCGCTTGCCGTGGTGCATCCGGACAACGGACTGCCGTCGATCAGCCGCATCGCATTGGCCACCGACAGTGTTGGATGGCCGCTCACCCTGATCTCGGATCTGGCGGAGCACTCACGCGCGTTGGAGGCAAATCCGGCATGCGCGTTGCTGATCGGCGAGCCCGCTGACAAAGGTGATCCACTGACCCATCCCCGGCTGACCCTGCACTGTACGGCGCGCCCGATTCCACGGGCGACCGAGGAGCATACCGCGCTTCGGGCACGCTACTTGTCACAGCGCCCGAAGGCCGGACTATATGTCGACTTCGCGGATTTCCGTTTTGTGCGTTTTGAGATTGTCGATGGGCTTCTCAATGGCGGGTTCGGCAAAGCGTGGAAGATGACACGCGAAGACCTTTGCCCACCATCAGATCAGCGAACGACGTGAACTGCGCAGCTGGCGTGGCGCACCACATGTGTCGCGGTCGAGCCGAGCAACAGATCCTGCATCCCCGGTCGGTGCGACGCCATAATGATCAGGTCAGGTTTGTTGGTTTCCGCCCAATCCAGAATCGTGCGCCCCGAATGGCCCTCGACCACAACGCCCTTGGCGTTCGGTAGCTTGGCGGCCAGAATGTTCAGCTCATCCTGGATCGCGCGCCGCGCTTCGGTCAGGTATTCGGCCGGCATGTAAGAGATTGCGTAGTCCGGGATATGCTCGACAACATGCAACAGGGTCACTTTGGCATCTGGCGTCGCCAACAGCTTGGCCAGTTTCAGCGGCCCCGACGTGTCACGCTCGGCATCGAAGGAAATCGGGACAAGAATATTGTGATACATGGCTGGCGTCTCCTTGAGTTTCGCGTTCAGATAGCAGTAGCCGAAGTCTTCTGACCTTGATTCAGGTCAGGATCAGTCAAATGTTTCGGCAACGTCGTACATCACCGGCTCGAAGCTTTTGCACAATTCGTTGATCTTGCGGTTGCGCTCGCGCATTTCAGGCGTTCGCAGCATGGCCAGAAAGTCTTCCCGCCGCTCCCACTGCGAATAGTTCGCGATTCGGGTCTGGGCATCGTTGACATGCAGTCCGGCCGCGACAAAACCGGGCTGCTTGGAAATGAAGTTCGCATAGGCGTCGGTCAACGCTTCCAGCAGGTCCTGACAGGTTCCGGGGGTCATTTCGAAAGTGGTGATAACGGTCTGAACACTGGCGTCTTTTGATATCTTCGGCATCGGTCATCTCCCTTGTCTGGCCCAAGCCTAGCACAGGTTATTCAAACGTCCTGCCTTTCGTTGAGCTGGCGCGAAAAAGTTTCCGAAAAATGAACCGAGCGCTAACCTTCCGTTAACCAAGGTTGATGATCCTGCGCAAATGGACCGCCTGATCGCCTTCCTGTGTGCAAGTCTTGTGTTTTCGACTCCGGCCTTGGCCGGGGCATGGCTTCGTGAAGAAGGCGCCTCGTTCACATCGTTGGCCCTGACGGCGTTTTCCGAGCCCGGGAAGGGCATCCGCTTCAAGTCCTCGCTCTATGGGGAATGGGGAATGCGCCCAAATCTGACGCTGGGTTTGGACGCGGAAGAGCATCAAGAACTCTACGGTCACGCCGTGGTGTTTGCGCGCCTACCGGTTGCCGAATTTTCCAACGGTGGGCGTCTGGCGGCCGAGTTGGGTGTCGGCGCGCATCACCGTGAAACCCGCGCATGGGCGATGTACAAGGCAACCCTGTCTTGGGGCAAAGGATTTCAGGCCCGATATGGCACTGGCTGGCTGGCGGCTGATGCCGCGCTGGAGTACCGAAGCCATGACGCTCTGATCCGAAAACTGGACCTGACAGTGGGTTTGTCGTCGCACCGTCGGGTCAATCCCCTGCTCCAGATCGAAACGTCCTATGTACCTGGCCGCCCGCTCTATTGGAGCGCGCGACCCTCGGCGATGTTTCGATCCGAAAGCGGCCCCAACACCTGGGTAATCGGGGTCGAGCGCAACGCCACCCGGGACAGGCCAGGCCTGAGATTCGCGCTGTGGCGCGAGTTCTGAATGCTGCGCGCCGGCCGCCCCAAAAGCGACCGGCCGACACGGATCAGACCTCGATCCGCATGATCACCGAAACTTCACCACTCAAGGCCTCGGACCAACGCAACTTGATCTGGTCCTGGTTCGTCCCTTGCTGCAACTGAACATAGGGGGCCGTATAGCGCAGAGTTCCAAAGGCGGTTCTCAGCCCGTCCAGCACGACGACGCTGTCACAGCTGCGGGCCTGCCCACTAAAGGGGAATGCACCATCCGAGTCCACCGTCCAGGCAGAGGCCGCCGTATTCTGTTCGTGTCGGACCCGCAGCGGGTTCGCGGTCTTGAGTGTCACGTTGTGATACGTGTTGTCTGCGAACGTGACATTCACATGCCGATCAGGATTCAGATCGGCAAAAGTTGTATCAACCTTGTCCACGCGGTCGATTGACCCGTTCGCCGTTCGGAACTTGTTGCCCGTGACCGTCATTCCGTTCAAAAAATGCCCGACGCCATGCGGGCGCACGACGATATAGGCGAACCACGGGGCAACGTCACTTGAATAGAAGATGTTGTCGGTGATGCTCATGGCGCTGAAGGAATAGCCCGAGGTGTAGTCGGGTTCGGCATCGCGCTCATTGCTCCACTCGATGAAACAGTTGTCGATATAATTGTCGGCGATCGAAGAACTGTTGTAGGCCCCGATCATCACCAAACCCGCATTGCGCACACCGTTCGGCACGCTGTCGCCCTGAAAGAAGTGGTTGCCCAGAACCAGGTTGTTGTCTCCGCCCAAAACCGCGAAGTGGTGGAAACGAACGGCGCGGTTGTGGCGCAGCTTGACGTCGTTGGCATTGGCGTTGATGGCAATCGAACTGCGGTCGGGCACGTCCAGAGACTCTTCACTGGACAGGAACTGGCAACCGTCGATCAACATGCCCTGGCACCCCACCCCGATTGAAGTGATGCCGCGATCCAACGGACGGCTGACAAAGCAGTTCTTCAAAACGAACGTGTTCCCGCCCGGCGACAGGCGGATCGCGCTGCAGCGCCCGTTGCATTGAAACTCGATGTCTTCCATGGCGAATTTCTGGAGCGCACTGAAGCCCGAGAAATCCAACAGGTACTTGAAAGCAACGAACGTGAATGTCTGCGTGCCAGCCGCATCATAGATAGGTGCGTTCAAGGTGATCTCACCGGCACCTTCATCCTTGGACCGAACATAGATCTCACGTCCAACGCCGCTGCCCTGAACCAACGACCCGAGCGGGATATTGGCCACGTTGGCCACACCGGACAACTTGTAAGGATCCGCCAGATCGTATGTTGCGACAGAGGTAAAGGTCTCGGTGTCCCATGAGGCGCTGCTCTTGACGTCGAACTGCCCGTTGCGGATCACGCGGCGAGTGGAGTAGCTGCCGCGATTGGGTACGGCGGCCTGCATGTCGATCGGCTCGGACACCGAGATCTTGCGGCCGCCCAGGTCCAGCGATTCATGATCCGAGTTGTTCAACAGCGCCTGAAACGCCTTTTTGAAGGCCAGGGCTTCATCGCCGAAGGCGGAGATGTAAGTCGGCAGATCGAAATTCTTGGTCAGAAGAAGCATCTTGTCATCAGGCATCGTGACCGTGCCCTCAAAGTCGACCTCTGCGTCCAGCCCAACATCCTGTGCCAGGTGGTAGGTTCCCTGCGGCACATAGATGCGGCGACCTCTCGCGGCTTGGTCTGCCGCCTCGAACGCGGCCGAGTCGTCGGTCACACCATCTCCCAACGCGCCATAGTCCCGCACGTCCACAAGGCTGATCATGTCGCGCAAGAAGACCCCGGTGACATCGGTAATTTCGATATCATCGATCCGAACGAGCGCGCCGTTTGCCCCCTCGATATCGAGGCCGAAATGCCCGTATAGCGCCGAAATGCCCCAAGGCATGTCCACGCCCGGCCGCTGCCCAATCCCGACGATGGCGGTGACCTCGTGCACCACGCCATAGCCCGACAGCTGGATGGCCGGGCCCTGTTCGGTCAGTCCGGAAAGGTGCACGTCGCCGGCCCCTCCGGCCCATCCAGCGATCCGGACCTGCGGCAATGGCCCGCTGATCGCTTTGACCCGCGCCTTGATCTGCAAATAGCAACCCGGCAGAAGCGGCGTCTGCCCCATGTACCGCAGTTGCTGCGTGGCGTTGACCTTCAGTATCTCAAGACAACCGCCAAACTCCGCATCTGCAGGCACGAACACTCCCGTTCCAGACCCGTCATAGGTCGGTGAGCCCGGAGTGCCATCGCCGCTGGACCACACATCCAGACCATTCGCGAATTGCGGCGGCGTGAAAACGATGCCGTCGGTGATTGCCTTGTTCATTGAATACCCTTTCCCAAACGCGCCCACTCTTCAGGCTATGGCGCATGCCAAATTCCGGATCCGGAAGCCGCCCGGACACGCTGGTCTGAGTATCGAAAAGGGATTAACCGTCGCTCATATCATCGTGACGGTGGGTGTTGCATCAGGCCGACGGGTCGGAATTGCCAAGCAGCTGCACCCCGTTGATCTTCCAGCCGTTTTCCAGCTGGACCATCTGATAGTCCAGGATGTGAACCCGGCCGTTCGCATCCACCACCATCACTTTCTGCCACCAGAACCCTGAGATCTGCCGCAATTCCAGAAATCGGATCTCAGCCGGGCGCCAGACCATTGGATAGCCGTTGCGCACCATCGCGCCAAAATTCTCGGGCGTGCGGAACATTGTCTGGATGTTGGGGCTGGCGAAGGTGAAGGCCGTGGCGAAGTCATCGGCCTTGAAGGCTTCAATCTGTGCCGCGATATTGGCTTCGATGTCGCCACTTTGGGCAACTGCGGCTGTTGCCAGACCGGCACTCAGGGAAACTGCAAGCAAAAGTCGACGCATGGGGCCACCTCCTGCCGGAAAAGTAGCCCCATGCAGTATGTGGTCAAATCAGGCCAGGTCTCCGGCCAGGGCCTTGTCGATCAGTGCAATCGTTTCGGGGACGCCATAAAGGGCGATGAACCCGCCGAACCGAGGACCTTGGCTGGCGCCCAACAACACCTCGTAAAGGGCTGTGAACCAGCCGCGCATCGGGTCAAAGCGCTCGCGGCCGATGGAATACACCACAGATTGCAGAGCTTCGTCCTCGACCGGACCGTCATAGGCTTCAAGCGCGAACTTCAGGGCTTCAAGCGCCTCGCGCTCTTGCTCCGTCGGCGCCCGATGCTTGCGGGTCGGTTTCACGAAGTCGTTGAAGTAGCGCACTGCAAAACCGGCGGCTTTGTCGAGGTCCGGGTGGCTTTCGGCCGTGGCTTCGGGCGCATAGCGGCGGATGAAGCCCCATAGCGTCTCTTTGTCCTCGGCACCTGAAACCGACGCGAGGTTCAACAGCATTGCAAAGGGAACGATCAACGTCGATTCCGGCACGTCACCGCCGTGAATGTGCCAGACCGGGTTGTTCAACTGAGCCTTCAGATCCTGCCCGGGGTAGGCACGCAACTGCTGATGGTATTCATCATACGCCTTAGGGATGACGTCAAAGTGCATCCGCTTTGCCGTCTTCGGCTTTTGATACATGAAATAGGCGAGGCTCTCGGTCGGCGCATAGGTCAGCCACTCGTCGATTGAAACACCATTTCCGGACGATTTCGAGATTTTCTGCCCGTTTTCATCGAGGAACAGTTCATACGAGAAATGCTCGGGCGCACGGCCGCCCAGCGCGCGGCAGATCGCGTCATAGATCTTTTCGTTGGTCGCATGTTCCTTGCCATACATCTCGAAGTCGACGCCCAACGCCGCCCAGCGCGCTCCGAAATCCGGTTTCCACTGCAACTTCACATTGCCGCCAGTCACGGGCAGCGTCCACTCCTTGCCATCTTCATCATCGAAGGTGACGGTGTAGGTCTCGGCGCACACCTTCTTCATCGGGACATAGAGGACCCGGCCCGTTTCCGGATGGATCGGAAGGAAGATCGAATAGGTCTGCTGACGCTCCTCGCGCAGGCTTTTCAGCATGATGGCCATGATGTCGTCATATCGTTCGACTGCACGCTTCAGGATTTTGTCGAACTGACCCGAACGATAAAAGTCGCGCGCCGAATAGAACTCGTATTCGAACCCGAACGTATCAAGGAACCGACGTAGCATGGCGTTGTTGTGTTCACCAAAGCTGGGATACTCACCGAACGGGTCAGGGACCGAAGTCAGCGGCTGCTGCAGATAGGCTTCAAGGGCCTCGGGGTTCGGCACGTTGCTGGGAACCTTGCGCATCCCGTCCAGATCATCCGAAAAGCAGATCAGCTTGGTGGGAATGTCCGACAGGGCCTCGAAGGCGCGCTTGACCATCGTGGTCCGCGCCACCTCACCGAAAGTGCCGATATGCGGCAGGCCCGACGGGCCATATCCCGTTTCGAACAGAACGAAGCCCTTTTCCGGTGGAGACTTCTGATAGCGTTTGAGCAACCGGCGCGCCTCTTCGAAAGGCCAGGCCTTTGACGTCATGGCGGTTTCACGCAGTTCAGACATTTCGTTCGTTCTCCATCGGGAAATCAGCGACGGTCGCTCAATGCGACCGACCGGCATCTCCTATTGTGCAGATGCAGCGTGAGTCAATGACCGCAGGCGAGAAACGCCGCCCCTGCTACGATTTCAGACGGTTGCTCGTGACCAGGAACACGGCCTGACCAGCTTGCAGATCGACCAACTGCAAACAACCAGGATTGGCTGCAATAAAATCGCAGGCGGCCTGCTTCACCGAGGCATTCCCCTCGTCATCATGCCAGTTCCAGTCATCGAAGATAAGAAAACCACCGGTTTTCAGCTTGCCTAGGTACGACAATATATCCGCCTGAACACCGTCATAGTAGTGGTTGCCGTCAACGTAGACAAAATCCAGGCTTTCGTCAGGCACCGCGGATGCCGCTTCCGCGGATCTCTTCCGAACAAAGATCTTTTCGCCGGGCAAATGTGCCAGTCGAGACTGCGTCCGCTCAAAAATTTCGTCCATGTCGCCCTGATTTTGTGCGACTTTCCCCCCATACATCCTGTTCGGGAATTGCGGCATGAACTCGTAGGGATCAATCAGATAATACTTTGCGATGCTGCCCGTACTCAGAACCATCTCCGAAAAATCGCCCATCCAGACGCCGATTTCAGCGCCCGCGGAATTGGTAGTCATATATTGAGTCAAGAACCGCCTTGGGTCCGTCGGCGTCTTTCCAAAGAGTTTCCTGATCTTTCTGCTGCTCAATGACATTCGTTCAACCGTTTCCGTCAGATCTGTTGTTCAGGGTGAATTGGCTCCTGCGCGGACCAACTACGAAACACATACCACGTTGTGACCGATAGGCGGCAAACGCGCAACTCTGCTGGTCAACGCATTCGCCGTACTCGCAATTCCAGATTAAGGTGGCAGGCGAAACAAGGTGTTGAACCCGCGGGCCCTGCCCCATATCGTGCGCGATCAATGACAGCCAAGCAGGACGTTCCCATGACCCAGCCCGTTTCCCACCCGATGTCGCCGCAGGATTGCCTTGTGGCGATCATGGTGGCCGTCTCAGCCTCGGACGAGAACATCCGCACCGTCGAACTGGTCAAGATTGAGACCGCCGTGAATATGCTGCCTGTGTTTGCCGACTACGATATCGACCGTATGCGCCGGGTTTCGCAGATCGTGTTTGACCTGTTCGAGCAGGAAGACGGTCTTGACGCACTGTTTGGTCTGATACGGGACAACCTGCCTGAGCGGTTGAACGAAACGGCCTATGCTCTGGCCTGCGATGTCGCCGCCGCCGACGGCTCGCTGGCCGAAACCGAACTGCGGCTGCTGGAAGAGATCCGGTATGAGTTGGAGATCGATCGGCTGCACGCCGCAGCGATCGAGCGCGGCGCACGGGCGCGTCACACCGTCTGATCGGATTCAGCTGCCATAAAGCGCGCCCCAGCGCTCGATGAGGGCCTGCTGCAGTTTGCGAGACCTGCGATTCCAGCTGCGCGCGCCTTCAGGGCGTTCGCGGCTTTCACGCGCGATGGTCGCCCGATGCGGAAGATCGGCAGTGAATATCGCAAAGGCCAACTCGGATCCTTCGGCGGTGGTCAGATACCCGCCCAAGCCAGATACAAAGTTCAGGGTTCCGGTCTTGGCGTCGACCTTGATCGGGTGCCCTTGGATCCGCTGGCCTTTGGCGTCGGTCAGGGTAAACGGCTTCAACAGATGTCGCAGCGTTTCATGTTGCTGAGCGGCCACCAGAACTTTGACCAGGCCAGACGGCACCATTCGCGAAGCATCGCCCAACCCCGAATGATCCACCATAGCAATACCGGACGCGCCATAGGTCTGAGCCGACCAGCGATTCATCTCATTCGCGGACTCTGCCAGTGTTTGCGGTTGCCTACCCCGCGCAACGGTCGCAGCCAGCCCCACCATCTCGGCCGTGAGGTTGGTCGAATATTTCAGCATCCCTTTCACTATGCTGGTCAGTTCATCGCTCTGATGCGTGACCAGAACGGTGCCGCTGGGGGCCTCGCGTGTGACTTGAACCCGCCCCAGGACGATGCCGTTCACCCGGGCCAGAGTGCGGAACACATCCCCGGCGTACAAGCCCGGTTTGCGCACGGGCAACCACCTGGCGCCACCATTACCCAGAGCGCCCTTGGCAACTGTCCAGCGGTCCTGCCGCGCGCTGGGTTGATAGCTGTAGACCGGAAGGTTGCGATTTTCGATCCGCATCGCGGCCATTTCCACCGACGGCGTATAACTGGCACTTCGTGCGTCCATGGTCACGTCATAGCTGGACCCTTGGCGTTTCCACTCGAAATGCACGCGGTTGAAGTTCAGGGAAATTCCACTGATCGCAGGGCTATAGCCCACATGATCAGGCTGACCGGGGTCTATGCTGAATACATAGGGCAATGCGCCGCTGTAAACTTTGAACGCCCCACGAACCTCGGTCAGTCCGGCCTTGCGCAGGTTGGCGGCCATCGTGGCCAGAGCATCGGTATCCAATACCGGATCGCCGCCTCCGGCCAGTATCAGATCACCTTTGAGGATTCCGTTTTCAATCGGACCATCTGCGATCAGCTTTGTTTCGAACCGATGGTCCGGGCCCAGAACGTCCAGCGCGTAAAGCGCGGTCAGGGCTTTGGCGACACTGGCCGGCGGCAAGCCGCGGGCCCCGCCGAATTCCTCCAGTTGCGCGCCGGTTTTCACGTCGGCCACGGCGAAGACCACTTCGCCCTTCAATCGCGCCGCCTGAATGATGCGTTCGGCACCGCTCAACTCGGCGCCACGGGCAACAGGCCGCAACGAGACCGTTGGCGCCCCGGCAAAACCCGCGGTGGGGATCAGAAGCGAACCGGCGCCGGCCAGAAAGAAACGTCTCGAAATACGATCAGTCATGGGTCAAATAAAATCCCAGAGATCACAGGCAAACAACCATGCACCTGAATTATGTGCCCATCGGGGCTGTTCAGGCAACACCTGTCAGGTCCAGCCGCCTTTGGAGCGTATCTGAGTCGAGCTGACGTCGACCATCGGCACGTTCACGAAACACCAGGCAGGCGCATCGGCCCGACCCAAAAGATGCCGCGCCGTTCCGTCAATCCGGTATTTGGCATAGACACGCGCCGCCGGTGACATGCGGGCCGAAATCCGATCTCCGGGGCGCGCCACCACGCCCACAGGAACGGTGTCCATGATCAACCGCCAGTCCTTCCATTTGTGAAACTGGGCCAGGTTGTCAGCCCCCATCAGCCAAACGAACCGAACCTGCGGATAGAGCCGCCGCAATGCAGCAAGTGTGTCAGCCGTGGCGCGGGTGCCGGTCAGATCCTCTATGTCAGTCACCTCAACCTTGGGATGCCGCATGATGGACCGTGCGGCCTCGACACGCTGATCGATCGGAGCCGGGCCGCGAGATTTCAGCGGATTCCCCGGCGACACCAACCACCAGACCCGATCCAACCCAAAAGCCTTCATCGCCTCCAGTGTAACGTGCACATGCCCCTGATGCGGTGGATCGAACGATCCCCCGAACAGTCCCACGACCTGACCGGGCCGCGCATATGGTATCGCGCTTCGCAACATCCCCTGCTGTAGTCCAGAACTCGGCAGCCTTGTCAATCAACAGGTTGCACAGCATCGCCCAAACCGACCATCCCCGATCGCACCACTTCGGCACACCAGCCGCCATGCCCACGCACGGCAGAGTAGCCTCCGCTGCCCAACGCCTCTTCCATCCTGCTGCAAGGCGCGCAGATAACCGTGATCCGCAAAATCGCTGTGCCGACCTGAACCTCGCGCCCTTTGAGAGCGCCCAGATTGATGCCGGAAACCACCAGATTGCGCCGCAGCACGTCCGGTGTGACTGGACCTTGTCCCAAATAGCTGCCGATCGCGGCAAGATGCTCGTGCTGAATCAGGGTCACCGCACGCTTCCCCGGGCGACTCCGATCGCCCTCAACCCCGTCTTCCCGGATCATCGCCTGACCCAGCGCCATCATGTCCAATCGTCGCCCCGGTCTGACGCCGATCCATTCGATCCGTCCGGCCTTGGCCCAACCCGATACCAATTGCGCAAGTTCCGGCATTCCCAGCATCCCTCCCAGTCCGGTCCGGCCGGCGCATAAGGCCAGCCAGAAATTCGCCAAAGCACCAGCTTGCCCCGCCCGTCCCGCTTGGCTATCAAGCGGGTCAACCTGAATTCCCCGACCCAGAGGACGCGACATGGCCGCCTATCAATATGTCTACCACATGCAGGGTGTCTCAAAGACCTATCCCGGTGGCAAGAAGTGCTTTGAAAACATTCACCTGAGCTTTCTGCCCGGCGTAAAGATCGGTGTCGTCGGCGTGAACGGCGCCGGTAAGTCGACCCTGATGAAGATCATGGCCGGCCTTGATACCGATTTCACCGGCGAGGCGTGGGCCGCCGAGGGCGCAAAGGTCGGCTATCTGCCACAAGAACCTCAGTTGGACGAATCCCTGACCGTCCGCGAAAACGTCATGCTGGGCGTGGCCGAAAAAAAGGCCAAGGTCGACCGCTTCAACGAAATCGCGATGGAGATTGCCGAGAACTACTCGGACGAGTTGATGGAAGAGATGACCGCCCTGCAGGACGCGATCGACGCGGAAAACCTGTGGGACCTCGACAGTCAGATCGACGTTTCGATGGAGGCACTGCGCTGCCCGCCGGACGATGCCAACATCGCCAACCTCTCAGGCGGTGAGAAACGCCGCGTGGCACTGTGCAAGCTGCTGCTGGAAGCGCCCGACATGCTGCTCTTGGACGAACCGACCAACCACCTGGACGCCGAGACTATCGCCTGGCTGCAACAGCACCTGATCGACTACAAGGGCACCATCCTGATCGTCACGCACGACCGCTACTTCCTTGATGACATCACCGGCTGGATTCTCGAGCTGGACCGCGGCCGTGGCATTCCGTACGAGGGCAACTATTCCTCGTGGCTGGAACAGAAGGCCAAGCGGCTGGAGCAGGAAGCCCGCGAGGACAAGTCCAAGCAGAAGACCCTGCAGCGCGAACTGGAATGGATGCGTCAGGGGCAAAAGGCGCGTCAGGCCAAATCCAAGGCCCGCATCAACGCCTACAACGAGTTGGCCGAACAGTCCGAGCGCGAAAAGCTGACCCGCGCCCAGATCGTCATCCCCAACGGCCCGCGCCTGGGCAGCAAGGTGATCGAGGTCAACGGGCTGGCCAAGCATATGGGCGACAAGCAATTGATCGAGAACCTGTCCTTCAGCCTTCCGCCGGGCGGCATCGTCGGCGTCATCGGTCCCAACGGCGCCGGTAAGTCGACCCTGTTCAAGATGCTGACCGGCCAGGAAAAGCCCGATGCCGGCACCATTGAATACGGCGACACGGTACAACTGTCCTATGTCGATCAGTCGCGCGACGACCTCAACGACAACGACACCGTGTGGGAGGCGATCACCGGCGGCGCCGAGATCATCCAACTGGGTGACGCGCAGGTCAATTCCCGCGCCTATTGCTCGTCCTTCAACTTCAAGGGCGGCGACCAGCAGAAAAAGGTCTCGCTGCTGTCAGGAGGTGAGCGCAACCGCGTCCACATGGCCCGCCTGCTGAAAGAGGGCGGCAACGTCCTGCTGCTGGACGAACCGACCAACGACCTGGACGTAGAAACCCTGCGCGCGCTGGAAGACGCGCTGGTCGATTTCGCCGGCTGCGCCGTGGTCATCTCGCACGACCGTTTCTTCCTCGACCGGATCTGTACGCACATCCTGGCCTTTGAAGGTGATGCGCATGTCGAATGGTTCGAGGGCAACTTCGAAGACTACGAAGAAGACAAGAAGCGCCGCCTGGGACCGGACGCGTTGGAGCCCAAGCGGTTGAAGCATAAGAAGTTTGCGCGATAACACTCCTGACACATCTCCGGATGGATAGTGTGGGCAGAGATCAGCCCATACTATCAACGGGATGATGGACAGTTGGAAAACGGTATGGCGGAAGCGCTACCGTTGCTTGGTTTCTCTATGATCGCAAGCACTTCGGTGTGGTTGTCTTCGCTGATCTTGGCGTCTGTGTTTCCATTCTTCAACTTCAAGAAAGAGTATACCGAGTATCTATTGAGGGTAAGCGGCGCACCGCCCACCCGTCTTCGTCTGCTTCTGACGGTTTACGGGGCTAACAGCTATTTCTCTAAGTTAGATTGGGGGCACGAGTCACCTGCACCGGGTGCACTCAAAACCACTCCAAATCGCAACCTTTTTCGCATGCTTCTCCTGGCACTTGCGACCTTGATTTTTACCGTGTTCCTGTGGATCGCTGCATTCGCGATGTTCAACATCATCTCGGCACGAATCTAGAAAACGACATCCCGGCATCTGGCTGATTGCTTGTGCCGATACGGGCTCTCGGGCGTCCGAATGCCATTGACTGGAGTCGACTATCAGACAGGTGACCGATCCAATTTTTTTAGCCGATCCGCTAATGGATTCGTGTCCGTTCTGCCCGGATGGGACGCGATAATCTGACACCGAAAAGTCCGTAGCGGATTCGAATTCAGTTCGGCGGATTTATGTTCAAAACGCCCGCTGGCCCCTGAAAGCACAACACATTCTGCCCAACTGACCCTTGCCATATGGCCCTCTCAGTGCCATATGCAAAGAGCTTACGTTATTCTACTTCGACCTACTGTCTCCGTTTTCGGCGTTCAGTCTATCGATCCAGACAACGACGCCGGGCTGCCGCAATTCCGTGGGCAGCACTAAAAACAGGAGATACGGATATGCCCGCAGGCACCGTAAAATGGTTCAACACCACCAAAGGTTTCGGCTTCATCGCACCCGAAGAGGGCGGCAAAGACGTGTTCGTGCACATTTCGTCCGTCGAGCGTTCGGGCCTGACCGGCCTGGCCGACAACCAGAAAGTCACCTATGAACTGCGCGCTGGTCGCGACGGTCGCGAAAGCGCCGACAACATCGAACTGGCCTAAATCAGGTCTCTGGGGGCGACGGATGGCCGTCGCCCCCATTTTTTTGCGCGGTTTCCGATCGCGCTTTCCAGCCCAAGTGGGGCAGGAAAACCACATCACTTTCCGGTGAAACTCGCGCGGGAATTGACCGGATCGGCTATTCTGAACAGACTGCTACCCTGTTTTCTTTGTTGATTAGCCGAGTATTGCCATGTTCTCACGCCGCAATTTTCTGATCTCCGCTGCCGCTATCAGCGCCGTGCCTGGCATGGCCCACGCGAAAAAGAAGCCGGTCGAATACGACCCGACCCCGCAAATCGTTCGGATCAAGAAGCAGTTTTTGCCCGGGCAATTGTTGGTCGCGCCACGTTCGTTCTACCTGTATTTCGTGACCGAGCCCCGCAAAGCCATCCGTTATGGCTGTGGCGTCGGCAAGGCCGGGCTGGAATTTACCGGCACTGCAACGATCGACGTGAAAAAGGAATGGCCCACCTGGCGCCCGACCGAAGAGATGATCGAGCGGGACCCCGTTGCCTATGCCAAATTCAAGGACAATGACTATGTCCAGCCCGGTGGAGGAGACAACCCGCTGGGCGCCCGTGCCTTGTATCTGTTTCAGAACGGCGTCGACACGTATTTCCGCATCCATGGAACGACCCAGCCGCAGACCATCGGACGAGCCGTGTCGAACGGGTGCATCAGAATGCTGAATGAGCACGTGATCGACCTGTACAACCGCGTCCCGATCGGAACGGTCGTCACCGTCGTCTAAGGCAGCGGTCAAGGCCCCGACCAATCCACCCCTTCGGCTTTTTCAATCTTCAGTCTTCCGTTTGGCCACGGGACGCAAAGGCTTGAAGCTTGCCTGTCCGATCCGGTCAGCCAGGTCCGGACGTCTTCGGGCCGCAACAGGACACCCATGCGGTGGTGGATCGGCCGCAGATCATCGTTTGGCTCGCAGGTCACTGCGGCGAACTGATCGACATGCTGACCACCGGGCGCAATCCATCTGTCCGTAACTGCGGCAAACAACAAGGGGGTTCCGTCGGCGGATTCAATCCGCCACGCGGTTTTGCGGCGCTTTTCGCCGGTCCACTCGTACCAGCCATCAACCGGAACAACCGCGCGACCGACACCTAGAAAAGCAGATTTGTCAAAAACCGTTTCCGACCGCGCATTGATGATCGTTTCCATGACCGGTCGCCCCCGGGCATTGACGCGCCCTACGGGGATCATGCCCCACCGCATGGGCCCGACGCCTTCAGCAGTCAGAACGATCACTTCCTGACCGGGTTGTATGTTCTGGCGCGGCTGTTCATCCGGCCAAGCAGTTTCTCGACCCAGGAATTCGGAAATCTGGGAAAACGGCCGCGTCAGAAA
Source organism: Ruegeria sp. CH5 (assembly GCF_056537025.1). Classification (NCBI taxonomy): domain Bacteria; kingdom Pseudomonadati; phylum Pseudomonadota; class Alphaproteobacteria; order Rhodobacterales; family Roseobacteraceae; genus Ruegeria; species Ruegeria sp. CH5. The sequence goes on from NZ_JBQFQT010000005.1 coordinate 51,230, forward strand.
GAACCGCCCGGGCACGGTTTACGGCCGCTGTTTTGCGGCGGCGATCAGATCAAGGACAGCAGGTCCAAGATCATCCACGATCAGCGCAACGCCGCGCGCATTGGGGTGGATCCCGTCTGGTTGCATGTAGGTCTGCACGGCTTCAGGGTCGCCACCCGCCTGCAACCCGGAAAAAAAGCTGGGGGAATAAAGTGTGCCGAACTGGGTGGCCAAATCCGGATACATCGCATCAAACGCCTGTTTGTAGTCCGCGCCATAATTGCCCGGAGCCTGCATGCCGATCAGCAGAACCGGAACCTTGGCCGTTTGCGCCTCGGTCAGAATTTTTTCCAGATTCGACTTCGAGACCGCCGGGTCGATCCCACGAAGAACGTCGTTTCCGCCCAGCGCCACGATCATCCCGTCCACCTCTGGTGTCAGGGTCCAGCCCACACGCGCCGCACCACCGGCCGTTGTGTCCCCGGAAACACCGGCGTTGATTATCTTCACCTCGACGCCTTGCGCATCCAGCCATCGGTTCAGTTGAGGGACGAACCCATCCTTCTCAACAAGGCCGTAGCCTTGAGTCAGCGAGTCTCCGAGAGCGGCCAGGACCACCGGCTCGGCTGTGGCAGCAATGCCGCAGAGCGACAACAGCCCCGCCGCCAGAGCCTTGCGCAAGTTCCTGACCGCTCCATATCCCAAATGACTGCACCTTTCGGAAAGACTGATGACTGAACCCGTTCTGACACTCCAAAATGCCGCTTTGTCGCTGGATGGCAATGCCGGACCCGTCGAAATCTTGCGGGACATCAATCTGACCGTGAAAGAGGGAGAGACGCTGGGCCTCGTCGGTCCGTCAGGTTCGGGCAAATCCTCGCTGTTGATGCTGATGGGCGGGCTGGAGCAGACGACCGCGGGTCGCATCACTGCATTGGGACAAGACCTGACCTCGATGAGTGAGGATGCGCTTGCCCGGTTTCGGCGCGACGCGATGGGAGTCGTTTTCCAGAATTTCCATCTGATCCCGACCATGACGGCGCTTGAAAACGTTGCCACCCCGCTGGAACTGGCCGGTCACCGCGATGCCTTCGATCGGGCCGAGGCCGAATTGGCGGCGGTGGGGCTTTCGCATCGGCGCGATCACTACCCGGCGCAACTGTCGGGCGGCGAACAACAGCGGGTCGCGCTGGCCCGCGCTTCGGCCCCGAGGCCTCGGATCCTTTTGGCGGACGAACCGACCGGCAATCTGGATGAGGCGAATGGCGCGGCTATCGTTGATTTGCTGTTCGGCCTGCGTGACCGGCACGGGGCAACGCTGGTTCTGGTCACACACAGCCACTCGCTGGCCCGAAGATGCGACCGGGTTGTTCGATTGCGCGACGGCCGCATCACCGAAGAGGCCAGCCAAGAGGCAGCGGAATGAGCTTGCGCCTGGCGACGCGCCTGGCCCGACGTGAACTCAGAGGCGGCTTACGCGGTTTTCGGGTTTTTCTGGCCTGCCTGACCCTGGGGGTTGCCGCCATTGCTGCGGTTGGATCGGTGCGGCAAGCAATCATGACCGGCCTTGCACAGGAGGGGGCAGCCTTGCTGGGCGGCGATGCCCAGATCGAGCTGACCTATCGCTTTGCGGACGAAGCAGAAACCGCGTGGATGGAGCAAAACGCCGATCGCGTGTCCGAAGTCGTCGATTTCCGCTCGATGGCCGTGACCCGCAGCGACGCACCGCAACGCGGACTTACTCAGGTCAAGGCCATCGATGAGGCCTATCCTCTGATCGGTGCCGTCCGGTTGAACCCCGAAATCTCGCTGTCCGAGGCGTTGGACGGAAATGCCACCCTTCCCGGGGCAGTGATGGACCCGGTTCTGATCGAGCGTCTTGGGCTGGACATCGGCGACAGTTTTGCACTGGGCACGCAGGACTTTGTGCTGGCTGCCGCCCTGATATCCGAACCCGACGCGGCCGGAGATGGGTTCACCTTGGGCCCGCGCACATTGGTTCGCACAACCGATCTTAAAAACTCGGGCCTATTGCAGCCCGGCACGCTGTTTTCGACCAAATACCGTATGGACCTGCCGGTCGGAGCCGACCTCACAGAAGTCTCGGAACAGGCAGAGAGCGTTCTGCAGGGTTCGGGGCTGCGCTGGACCGATGCGCGCAACGGCGCACCCGGAATTGCCGAATTCGTTTCGCGCCTCGGCGCGTTCCTGGTGCTGGTGGGCCTCTCGGGTCTGGCTGTGGGCGGCATCGGCGTGTCCGCGGCCGTACGCGCCTATCTCGCCCGAAAGACCGAAACCATCGCCACACTGCGCACGTTGGGCGCAGACCGCGCCACGATCTTTCAGACCTATCTGATCCAGATCGGCGTTCTTTCGGTTGTCGGGATCGCCGCTGGTGTAGCCCTTGGCGGGCTGGCCCCGATTCTCCTCGCACCCCTGATTGAAAGCCGGCTTCCCGTACCGGCCGTTTTCTCTGTCTATCCGCAACCGCTGTTCGAGGCGGCATTGTATGGCCTGCTGACCGCCTTGCTGTTCACCCTGTGGCCCCTTGCCCGGGCTGAGGACGTCCGGGCAGCGACCCTGTTCCGCGATGCACTGAGCAGTGCCCGCAGGCTGCCCCGCGCCGCTTACCTGTTGGCGACGGGCCTGGCCCTGGCGACACTGATCGCCACCGCCGCTTGGTTCAGCGGCTCCCCCTGGCTAACCCTCTGGACCGGAGGTGGATTTGTCGGCGCATTGGTGCTGTTGGCGCTGTCGGCCCATGGCATCCGCTATGTGGCAAAAAGGACCGCAACACGCGCCCGCGGCCGCCCGGCGTTGCGTTGGGCACTTGCCGCAATTTCCGACCCCCGTGAAGGTGCCGCATCGGTGGTCCTGTCTCTGGGATTGGGGCTGTCGGTTCTGGCTGCGGTCGGACAGATCGACGGCACTCTGCGCAATGCGATATCCGGGAACCTGCCAGACGTGGCGCCGTCTTACTTTTTCGTGGACATCCAAAAAGACCAGATGCCCGGCTTCAGCAGCCGGCTTGAAAATGACCCCGGTGTCACACGCGTAGAAAGCGCACCAATGCTGCGCGGAATCATCTCGCAGATCAACGGCCAGCCCGCACATCAGGTTGCGGGCGATCATTGGGTTCTGGAGGGCGATCGCGGCGTGACCTATTCGGACAATGCGCCACAAAACGCCCGCATCACCGCCGGGGAATGGTGGCCAGAGGACTATTCAGGCCCGCCTCAGATCAGCTTTGCTGCGGAAGAGGCCGAGGAAATGGGTCTCAAGCTTGGTGACGAACTGACGGTGAACATTCTCGGGCGTGATATCACCGCGACCATAACATCGCTGCGCGAGGTGGATTTCTCGAACGCGGGCATGGGATTCATCATGTCGATGAACCCGTCCGCACTGGCCGGCGCGCCTCATAGTTTCATTGCAACGGTCTACGCCGAGGAAGAGGCCGAGGCAGCCATCCTTCAAGACCTTGCAACCCAGTTCCCCAACATCACCGCGATCCGGGTTCGGGACGCGATCGACCGTGTCTCGGGGCTGCTTGCCGGCTTGGCCTCGGCCACTTCCTACGGCGCCGGTGTCTCTTTGCTGACCGGTTTTCTGGTCCTGATCGGCGCGGCGGCCGCGGGAGAGCCCGCACGTCGCTACGAGGCCGCAATCCTCAAGACGATCGGCGCAGATCGCCAACGGATACTTCTCAGCTTTGGCTTGCGCTCGGCGCTGCTGGGTGCGGCTGCGGGCTGCGTGGCGCTGCTGGCCGGCATCCTTGGCGGCTGGGCTGTGGCGACATTCATTTTCGATACCAGCTTTGCGGTGATATGGCCTTCGGCATTGGGTATCGTCGCTGCCGGGCTGGCCGTCACGCTGCTGGCGGGGCTGTTCTTCGCCCTCCGCCCCCTATCCGTCAGCCCGGCCCGCGTCTTGCGGGCCAGCGATTGAATTCAACGCGCGCAGGTAACGGGTTGCAGAATTTTCAGCAGCGGATCGTTGTCGCAAACCAAAGCGTCCAGCGATATTTCATCCAGCGACGCAAAGAAGACCTCGGCCGCGTCCTGCAGCGCCAGACGCAGGCGGCAGGCATCGGTCAACGGACAGGTGTTGTCGGCATCCGCAAAACACTCGGCGATCGGCAAACTGCCCTCGACATGGCGGAAGACGGATCCGATCCGGATCTGGTCCGCCGGCCGCCCAAGAGTCATGCCGCCGTTGCGACCGCGCTGCGTACTCAGATACCCCAACTGACCCAGCTGGTTGATGACTTGCGCCAGATGGTTTTCCGAGATGTTGCAGACATCCGCAATCTCGGATTTCGTCACGAGCCGGTCGGGATGCGCAGCGCAATACATCAACAGCCGCACGGCGATATTTGTTCGTTTGGTGATCCGCATCAGATCCTCCCCCCGAATTTCAAGATGCAGCCTTATTGCACAGGCCGCAAAAAAACGGTTTGACATACATCAATCGTCAAAAAGGACAGCACGCGACATGGCAGAGCCCTATTTCTTTGGCTATGGCAGCCTCGTAAACCTTGCCACGCATGACTTTCCCGACCCGCGACCGGCGCGACTCAAAGGCTGGCGCCGGGCGTGGCGGCATACCGATCTGCGCCCGGTCGCCTTCTTGACCGCGGTGCCGGATCCCGACTGCGAGATCGACGGCATGATCGCACATGTCCCCAAAAACGACTGGGCAGCACTGGATGAACGGGAGTGGGCCTATGATCGGATCCCCGCCACCCACGCCATAACTCATCCTCTGAAGAAAGAGGTCGAGATTGCGGTCTATGCTGTTCCGGAACAGCACCGCAAGGACCCGACGCACAGCCACCCGGTTTTGCTCAGCTATGTGGACGTTGTGGTGCAGGGGTATTTGCGCGCATTCGGCTTGCCGGGTGTCGAGCGTTTCTTCGCCACAACCGACGGGTGGGACGCGCCGATCCTGAATGACCGGAACGCGCCGCGTTATCCGCGCCACCAACAGCTTCACCCCGACGAAACAGCCTTGGTCGATGAGCACCTGTCCCGGGTCTCGGCCCGGATCGTTCAGACCGCGTGAAAAAGGCGGGCGCCTGCAGCACCCGCCTCTGGTTCTTGTTCAGATCGAAGGCGACACCGCTCCGCGGTGTCTTATTTTCGCGCCCGCACGACCTGCAGCAACGGCAGAAAGGTCGCCATCTCGGGGCCACGCTCCATTCCGGTCAGCGCCTTGCGCAGGGGCATGAACAGGCCCTTGCCCTTGCGCCCGGTCGCCTCTTTCACGGCCGCGGTCCACTTGCCCCAGGTCTCGCCGTCAAACGGCCCCTCGGGCAGCAGTTCCATCGCCTGCGCAACGAATTCGCGGTCTTCGTCGTCGATCAGCGGCTCGGCCCCGTCGCGGCACAGTTCCCACCAGCCCTTCAGGTCGTTCAGCGTGGTGATGTTCTCGCGCGCCATCATCCAGAACGGCTCGGCCAGTTCATCGGGTACACCGGCCGCGGCCACCGCGTCGGCAACCTTCTCGAGCGGCAGCGTCTGCAGATACCGGGCCGTCAGCGGAAACAGGTCCTGCACGTCGAACTTGGTCGACGCCGACCCGAACCGAGTCACGTCGAAACCTTCGATCAACTCGGCCATGTCGCTGCGCAGTTCGACTGGGTCGGACGAGCCCAACCGCGCCATCAGGCTCAGCAGCGCCATAGGCTGCACGCCCTGCTCGCGCAGATCGCGCAGCGCCAGCGTGCCAAGACGCTTGGACAGCGCCTCACCCTGCGGGCCGGTCAGCAACGAGTGATGGGCAAAACGCGGAACGGTTCCGCCCAGCGCCTTGATGATCTGGATCTGGGTCGCGGTGTTGGTCACGTGGTCGGCACCGCGCACCACGTCGGTCACGCCCATCTCGGTATCGTCCACGACCGAGGCCAGCGTGTACAGCACCTGCCCGTCGCCGCGGATCAGCACCGGATCCGACACCGAGGCCGCATCGATCGACACGTCACCCAGTATGCCGTCCGTCCACTCGATGCGCTCATGATCCAGCTTGAACCGCCACACACCGTTGCCGCGTTCAGACCGCAGCGCCTCTTTCTCGGCCTCCGACAGGTTCAGGGCGGCGCGGTCATAGACCGGCGGCTTGCCCATGTTCAGCTGCTTCTTGCGCTTGAGGTCCAGCTCGGTCGGGGTCTCAAAGGCTTCGTAGAACCTGCCGATCTCGCGCAGCTTGCCGGCGGCTTCCGCATAGCGGTCCAGCCGGTCCGACTGCCGCTCCACCCGGTCCCAGTGCAGACCCAGCCACTCGAGATCCTGCTTGATCGCATCAACATATTCTTCCTTCGACCGTTCGGGGTCGGTGTCGTCGACACGCAGGATGAACGTGCCGCCGGCCTTGCGGGCGATCAGATAGTTCATCAGCGCGGTGCGCAGGTTGCCCACATGAATATAACCGGTGGGCGAAGGGGCGAAACGGGTGGTTGTCATGGATGTCTCCTGTTGGCGCGGCTCATGTCACATGAGCGCGTTTTTGTCCAGAAGGCGGTGCGAATGCTTGCCGTTTACTCGGACTTGATCGGCCAACGTGATGACAGGTCATCCAACCCTGCGCGGATCAATTCGGCCAACACGTCCTCGTCAATGTCCGACAGCTTGTTCACGTAAAGACATGATTTGCCGGTCTTGTGCTTGCCCAGGCGCGCCAGAATACTGCCGAAATCGGAGTAGCCCGGCATGATATAGATCGAAAACGCGGCCTTGCGTGGGGAAAATCCGGTGGCAAGAAACGTGCCTTCCCGCCCGGACTTGTAGCGGTAGTCATACCGCCCGTATCCAACGATGGATGGCCCCCACATGACTGGCCGAAACCCGGTGACGGTTTCAAACAGGGTGTTCAGCCTCTGCGCCTCCGTAGCGCGCGCGGCCGGCAGGATCGCTGCCAAGAATTCCTGGACGCTTTGATCCGTCGGAACGGTTTTGTTTCCTGAGCGGGACATGAACAAGATTTAACATGCGATCGGCCAGCGCGCAGCCCATATGGTAGAGTGGAAAGTGGCAATTATCCGAAAGCGTTCTAATTCGATGCACGTAAGCTGACAGGGAGACTTTGAAATGACCATGAAACTGACCCGCCGGGCCGCTTTGGGCACGGCCGTTGCGCTACCTTTTGCATCTATCGCGACACAGTCACTGGCTGCCGGGGCCGAAACCAAGGCCAACTCGACCGTCGCCCGCAGCTTTCAACTGGGCGATTTCACGGTCACGACCCTGTTGGATGGCAGCTTGCCGCGAGACGGCGCCCAAGAGATTTTCGGCGGTGGCGCGTCAGACGAGGAGTTTGCCAAGGTATCGGCCGACAATTTCATCTCGCCCGACATTGCCCAGTTCTTCTTCACGCCAACGCTCGTCAATACCGGATCCGAACTGATCCTGTTTGACACGGGATTGGGCCAAGGCGGTATCCAGAAGGCTCTGGCCGATGCGGGCGTTGGCCCCGAGGCGATCAACGTTGTCGTCCTGACCCACATGCACCCCGACCACATTGGCGGCATGACGACCAACGATGCCGCGACCTTTCCGAACGCACGCTATGTGACCGCCGCGGCCGAGTATGATTTCTGGTCAGCACAGGAGGCCGGCAACCGCGTCGGCGATCTAGTGGCAGCGAAGGTCACCCCGATGGCTGAAAAGATGTCGTTCATCGAAGACGGCGGCGAGGTCGCATCGGGCGTGACCGCCATGGCGGCCTTCGGGCATACGCCAGGCCATATGGTCTATCATCTCGAAAGCAACGGTCAGCGGCTGATCCTGACTGCCGATCTTGCCAATCACTATGTCTGGTCCTTCGCGCATCCGGAATGGGAAGTCCGGTTTGACATGGACAAGGCAGCGGCCACCGCATCGCGTCGGAACGTGTTGGGTATGCTGGCCGCGGACAAGGTCCCGATGATCGGGTACCACATGCCTTTCCCGGCCGCCGGCTATGTCGAGCCGCGCGGCGAAGGCTTCCGCTTTGTACCTGTCAGCTATCAGATGATGGGCTGATCAATACCCCGGGTCCGGCCGTACTTTCGTACCGTCCGAAAACCGCGACAGTCGAAAGGCGGCCGGGTCCACACAAGGCGCTGTGTTCATCACCAGATCGGCCACCAGGCGGCCGGCACCGGGCCCTATACCAAATCCATGTCCCGAAAATCCGGTTGCAATCACCAGTCCCGGGATTTCCTGCACGTTCGAGATGATAGGGATTGCATCCGGGGTCACATCGATCATCCCGGCCCAGCTCTGCACGATTTCGGCACCAACCAGTGCCGGAAGCGCCTGACGGGCCTTGGCCCATGACTTGCGGAGCGCCTTCTGCGACGGCTCGGGATCCAGTATCCGACAGAGTTCGAACGGGGTTACGTCGGTGGGCGTCCATGACCTGCGCTGACGCGCCTCAATGGTCCAGCGGTGCGACAGGCGGAATCTGAGCGATTTCCATTCCTGCGCGTATGCCGGCAGGAATTTCGCGGCCAACCGAAAGCTGTCAGGCACGATATCCACCGTGTTTTCATGGCCCGAGGCGATCGTGTACCCGCCGTCGGCGCGTTTGCGGATGGCAAAATCATCCGACCAAAGCGCTGTTTCCGGACCCGGCTCCACAGGCGAGGTCCGCAGAACCGTGTTCAGCACCTTCAGCTGTGGCAGGGCGATTCCTTCGTTACCGGCAAACAACCGAGACCAAGCCCCCCCGGCCAGAACCACTTGATCGCAAGCGACCCGCCCCCGTTCCGTGTAAACCCCGGCAACACGACCAGCTTTCAGGTCGAGACAGCGTACCGCGCAATTTGTCATGATGACCGCGCCTTGGTCACGCGCCGCCTCGGCCAACGCCGGAGCAACCCATTGTGGCTCAGCCCGTCCGTCCTGCGGCGTGAAAAGCGCGGCCTTCAACTTGGTCTGGAGGCCGGGCATGTTCTGTTCCAACTCGGATCCGGAAACCATGCGCGCTCCGGTCTGGTAGCCCTCGAGGTTTCGCAACCAGCGCTCCATATCAGCTGCGGACCGGTCGGTCCGCGCACCGAACAGAATGCCGGATTGCACATAGCCGGTTTTGCGTCCGATCCGCTCATCAAGCGATTGCCAGATCCTGAGCGACTCGGTCATCAACGGTATTTCGCGCGGGTCGCGCAGCCCCAGGCGAACCCAGCCCCAGTTCCTGGAACTCTGTTCAGCGCCGACCTGGCCCTTTTCACACAAGAGGACGGAATTGCCACGTTCCGCCAGTTCCAGCGCAGTTGAGACACCGATAATCCCTCCGCCGACGATCACGACGTCAACGGATTTGGGCAGGCAAAGATCGGATTCAACAGGGTTGGGCTTGGGGCCGGGCATCAACGGATCTTGTTAGTCAGACACGAGCTTCATCGAGCCTTGGCAAACGTCACCCGGCAATCCTGAATAACGGAAAAAGCATCACTTTGTTCGGCTGTGTGGCGTCGATGCAAACGCCACAATGCAATTAGACCGGCACCCGGTTCAGGCCGCGCCCGAGAACTCGGCCCATTTCTGACGCAACAAAGCTGCGACACCCGAGTTTTGGGTCTCTGTCTCGGTCTCTTCGGGTTGAAGCTCGGGCAATTCCGGGTGTTTGGCTGAAAACTCCTCGGACGGCTCCTCGCTCTCTGCATCAGCCTCGGCCAACACACCGGCGATTGCCGCTTCCAGACGCGCCTCATCCAATTCGCGCGCCGGTGTCTCCATTGTCTTGTACCTCAACGGCGCATGCAGCGGTTTGTCATATCCATCAACCATCGGACCACCTAAACCTTATAACCGGCACCCCACCATGGATGCGTCACCAGAAAACTTGGTCTTCAACTGCGGTTCGGCCGACAAATCAATGCCCGACCCCCGCGCGCCGATCTTTCAAAATATGTGGCAAGATCGGTCCTAAACTATGGCAAAAAAATGTCCAAAAACAAGGATTCGGCCAAGCGCCGTCAGCAATTCCGCCCCACCTGCAGAACAGTCAGAGTGGAGTCCCGTCATTGCTACCAATTTGTAAACAAACACCCGGACCCGGGCACGGGGTGCTCAGCCGCAGTTTCCGTCAGCTCGGATCGCGCCAACGATTCACGATCGGATAGCGCCGGTCCAACCAGAAGGCCCGAGGTGTCAGGCGCGTGCCCGGCGCGGACTGAAAGCGTTTGTATTCGCTGATATAGATCAGATGCTCGACACGTCGGGCATCAGCCTCCTCGTACCCGGCGGCAACACAATCCGCGATTGAGCCGTCCTGATCAACCAGGATGTCGAGAATACCGTCCAGAACCGGGTAATCCGGCAGGCTGTCGCTGTCCTTCTGATCCTCGCGCAGCTCGGCACTGGGTGGTTTGTCGATGACTGAGGGGCGAATGACCTCGCCGGCGGGTCCTTTCATCCAGTCGCGGTGATTGGCATTGCGCCAGCGGCAGGTTTCGAACACGCGGGTCTTATAGAGATCCTTGATCGGATTGTAGCCGCCATTCATGTCGCCATAGATCGTGGCATATCCGACCGCCACTTCGGATTTGTTGCCGGTGGTCAGCAGCATCTCGCCAAACTTGTTGGACATCGCCATCAACAGCAGACCGCGTAGACGGGACTGGATGTTCTCCTCGGTAATGTCGGCCTGAAGACCGTCAAACAGCGGCGCCAGGGTCTCGGTGACGGCGGCGCGGGACTGGCTGATCGGAACGTAGTCGTATCGCACACCCAGCGCCTTGGCGACGGCTTCGGCATCCTCCAGCGACTCGGCGCTGGTGTATTCCGACGGCAGCATCACACAACGCACATTGTCTGCTCCGAGAGCGTCAACCGCGATGGCGGCAACAAGCGCGGAATCAATCCCTCCGGACAGTCCCAGCAGTGCTTTGGAAAATCCGGTCTTGCCCATATAGTCGCGCAACGAGTGCACCATGGCGCGATAGTCCTGCTCCCACGCGTCAGGCTGCTCGGCGATTTCGGCGGGGACGATAGCCCATCCTTCATCACCGCGCCGCAGATCGATTTGCATCACCGCCTCGTCGAAGACCGGCATTCGAAAGGCCAGTTCGCCGCCGGGATTCAGGCCAAATGTCCCACCATCGAAAACCTGATCGTCCTGCCCGCCCACCATGTTGAGGTAGATCACCGGCAGCCCGGTTTCGACCACACGGGCCACCATCTGGTTCAGGCGCACATCGTGCTTGTCGCGGAAATAGGGTGATCCGTTGGGGATCAGAAGAAACTCGGCGCCCGTCTCCTGCAGCGTCTCGGCGACATCCTCGTGCCAGCCATCCTCGCAGATCGGGCTGCCGATGCGGGTGTTGCCCACCGCGTAGGGACCACCCAAAGGCCCGGCGTCGAACAACCGAACCTCGTCGAACACAGTCTCGTTGGGCAAATGGTGTTTCAACACCTTGCTGACGATCCGCCCCCGGCTGAGGATCAGATAGGCGTTATAGAGGTTGCCACCCTCGACCCAAGGCCCACCGATGGCCATCGCCGGACCATCCGCGCAGGATTCCGCCAACTGCTGCACGGCCGCCATGGCAGCCCTGTGAAACGACGGCTTCAGAACCAGGTCCTGAGTGTTGTAGCCGGTGATGAACATCTCGGGCAGAGCGACCAGATCGGCCCCCGCAGCGCGGCCCTGCTCCCATGCTGAACGGGCTTTTGCGGCGTTGCCTGCAATGTCGCCCACCGTCGGGTTCAGCTGCGCCAGCGTGATGCGGAAATGGTCGGCCATCTTTGCCCTCTTGCCCTCGTCACCTGAAAAGCCATTTAGCAGATCAGGCCGCAAGTGAAAGGCCAATGCGGCAAAACCCGTTGCCCGACCTTCATCAGTGTCATAGTTTTGCACGAACCAATGCACCACGGGACAATCGGGCAGGCAGGAACTACCATGAACGCTTTTCGTACAACGATTGCCGTTGCCGCAATGGGCATCGCCGCACAGAGCGCGTCCGCGCAGCAAGGCCAGATCATCACCGCGGATGACGATGTGGGCGGGGTCTACGAAGGCACCTTTGAAAACGGGCTGCGTCACGGAACCGGCACCTATCGCCTGCCCGACGGCTTTGAATACACCGGCGAGTGGGTCGAAGGAGAAATTCAGGGCAAGGGCGTGGCACGTTACGCCAATGGATCGGTCTACGAGGGCGATTTCGTCAAAGGTCGCCCGCACGGCAAGGGCAAGATCACCTTTGCCGACGGCGGCACCTATGAGGGCGACTGGACCGACGGCGCGATAAACGGAACCGGCATCGCGCAATACGCAAACGGAATGCGTTACGAAGGTGGCTTCAAGAACGCCCAGCATGACGGCAAAGGCGTCATGACCGACCCCGGCGGCTATGTCTATGATGGCGACTGGGTGGACGGCGTTCGCCAGGGCAAGGCCAAGATCACATATGCGGACGGCGCGGTTTACGAAGGCGATATCGTTGCCGGCCAGCGTCAGGGCAACGGATCGCTGACCTTGCCCGACGGAATGATCTATTCCGGCGAATGGACCGAGGACCGGATCACCGGAACCGGCGTACTGAAACAGGCCAACGGTGACGTTTACGAAGGCGCCCTGGTGGACGGGCGCCGGCAGGGCAAGGGAAAGGCGACCTACGCGAATGGCGATACCTACGAAGGCGATTTCGTCGACGACCGCCGACACGGCAAGGGTACGTTCACTGGCACCGACGGCTATGTCTACACCGGAGATTGGAAAAACGGTCAGATCGAAGGGTTGGGCGAACTGACCTATCCCGACGGCTCGGTCTATGTCGGTGACTTCAAGGCGGACCTCGCCGATGGCAAAGGCCGGATCACCTATCCCGATGGCTCGTCCTATGACGGCGACTGGGTTGCGGGGGTGATCGAAGGTCAGGGCACCGCGACCTACACGAATGGCACGATCTACAAAGGACAGTTCAAGAATGCCCGAACGCATGGCGCCGGCGTTCTGACCCGAGCCGACGGCTCTCGCTACGATGGCGAGTGGGTAGACGGCGTGCGTCAAGGCAAGGGTAACGCCACCTACGCGGATGGGACGGTCTATACCGGTGATTTCCAGAACGGTCAGCGCCATGGCCAAGGCGAGGTCGTGATGGCGAATGGCTTCAAGTATTCCGGCCAGTGGACCGAGGGCAAAATCACCGGCTCAGGTGTCGCGACATATGCAAATGGCGATGTCTATGAAGGCAACTTCGTGAACGGCAAACGCCAGGGCACTGGAACAATGCGCTATGCAAATGGCGAAGAGGAAAGCGGCACGTGGGAAAACGGCGCTCTGTCGGAAGCAGGCGCGGCGCAACCCTCGGGCAACGAGCCGCAGCCGCCTGAGGCCGAACAGGACCCGGAAGTCACCCCATCGGACGGATAGCCCGCTACCAGGGAACCGGTTGACCGGCCCAGTCGAAAAACTGGCCGGTCTGATCAGCCGTCAGACCATCCATAACCCGCAGAAGGTTTTGGGCGGCGTCACTCGGCTCGACCGCGGGATGGCGGCCCAGGTATTTCTGCGTGAACGGGGTCTTGACCGTTCCGGGGTGCAGAGCGAAGCAGATCGCATCTTTGTGGGTTCGGGCCAGTTCAATTGCGGCCGTGTGCACGATCTGGTTCACCGCCGCCTTGGCCGCGCGATAGCTGACCCAGCCGCCCAGACGGTTGTCCCCGATCGAGCCCACGCGCGCCGACAGTACCGCAAACACCGCCCGGCCATTGCGCGGCAACAGGCGATGGGCGTGTTTCAGCACCAAGGCCGGTCCCACCGCGTTCAGGGCGAATTGATCCATCATGGCCTTGGCCGAAACCGCCCTAATGGTCTTTTCCGGTTCCGCCCCGTCGATCTCGAGCGCGCCGGACGCCACCAGAACAAGGTCGAACGGCCCCTCGATCCGGCCCAGCATCTCGTCGGCCAGTTCCGGCTGCATCAGATCCAGCCCGTTTTCCGACCGCGACAGACCGACCACATGGACCGACCGCGACAGAAGCTCATTGCAGACGGCCCGGCCGATCCCGCCGCTTGCACCTAAGACCAAAGCATTTCTCATCGCCCTCCAGCTAGCGGAGTTGCCCACGCAATCAATCCCCGTTTCCGATCCTTTCGCGAAATCGGACAGCCGCGCATTTTCCTTCTTTTCATTCCCGGTTCGGGGTGTATAACCTCGGACCCATGATCAACCGCGCAGATATCCCTTTTGCTTTCGCCGCGTCCGCCGGCGCTGCTCTGCGTGGCCTACTGATCCTAATCCGCCTCTGAGCGTGCCATCCGGCGCGCCCGCTCAGAGGAGGACGCCTGCGCGCCAATGGCTTTAGGACAGACAAGAAAGTGACTCCCATGACCAACGTGACCGACCAAGACCGCGTCTTGATCTTCGACACCACTTTGCGCGACGGCGAGCAAAGCCCCGGCGCCACCATGACCCATGACGAAAAGCTGGAAATCGCCGAGCTTCTGGATGACATGGGCGTCGACATCATCGAGGCCGGCTTTCCGATCGCCTCCGAGGGTGATTTCAAGGCCGTTTCGGAAATCGCGCAGCGCGCCAAGAACGCCCGCATCTGCGGCCTGGCTCGTGCGAATTTCGCCGATATCGACCGCTGCTGGGAGGCGGTAAAACACGCCGAAAAGAACCGGATCCACACCTTCATCGGCACCTCGCCGCTGCACCGGGCGATTCCGAACCTGACGCAGGATGAGATGGCCGAAAAGATCCACGAGACCGTCAGCCACGCCCGCAATCTGTGCGAAAATGTGCAATGGTCGCCGATGGACGCGACCCGGACCGAATGGGACTATCTGTGCCGCGTGATCGAGATTGCGATCAAGGCCGGCGCGACCACGATCAACATACCCGATACGGTAGGCTACACCGCCCCGATTGAAAGCGCGGACCTGATCAAACGACTGATCGAAACCGTTCCGGGCGCAGACGAAGTGATTTTCGCCACCCATTGCCACAACGACCTTGGCATGGCGACTGCCAACTCACTGGCCGCCGTTGCAGGCGGGGCCCGGCAGATCGAATGCACGATCAACGGCCTGGGCGAACGCGCGGGCAATACCGCGCTGGAAGAGGTCGTGATGGCCCTGCGCACCCGCAACGACATCATGCCGTGGAAGACGGGCATCGACACCACCAAGATCATGCACATCTCGCGTCGGGTGGCGACGGTTTCGGGCTTTCCGGTGCAGTTCAACAAGGCGATCGTCGGCAAGAACGCCTTCGCGCATGAAAGCGGCATCCATCAGGATGGCATGCTGAAGAACCGCGAGAATTTCGAGATCATGCGCCCCGAGGATATCGGCCTTTCAGGCACCTCGCTTCCGTTGGGCAAGCATTCCGGCCGGGCCGCGCTCCGCGACAAGCTGGAAACGCTGGGCTACGAGATCGGAGACAACCAGCTCAAGGACATCTTCGTGCGGTTCAAGGATCTGGCCGACCGCAAGAAAGAGGTGTTCGACGACGACCTGATCGCGTTGATGAGTGCAGATGATGAGGCTAACGACCACCTGCAACTGGTCTCGATGAAAGTCACCTGCGGCACCGGCGGTCAGGCCGAAGCGACGGTCGAACTGGAGGTCGACGGCAGGGATGTGATCGCCACCGAGCACGGCGACGGACCGGTCGACGCCACCTTCAAGGCGATCCGGGCCATCTACCCGAACAAGGCGCATCTTCAGCTGTACCAGGTGCATGCCGTGACCGAAGGCACCGACGCACAGGCCACGGTTTCTGTCCGCCTGGAGGAAGACGGCATGATCGCCACGGGTCAATCCGCGAACACGGATACCGTGGTGGCGTCGGCCAAGGCCTATATCAGCGCGCTGAACCGTCTGATCATGCGCCGCGAAAAGGCCGGCCCGGGCGCGGATGCGCGCGAGATCAGCTACAAGGATCTGACCTGATCTGAATTGGCAGGCAAGGCTCCCGCGCCCGCGGCAGCCCGGCTTCGCCGCGCAGCCTGACGGACTTGGGCCCGGCACCGCGCCAAGGCGCGGTGCCGGGCCCAACACGTTTGGCGGCATCTTTGATGCTGTCAAACGGGGCGGGAGGCCTTCGCCGCCTGAAGCGCCGTCAGATCTTTGCGAACAGGTCGGACAGGCGCGCCGCTTCGTCTTCGATCCCGAAGGGTGCGTTGACCACGAACATGCCCGAACCGATCATCCGGTGACCCTCACGCGCAGGCGGAAACCGAACTTCGTGCACAAACGTCTTGGGAAGATCCAAGCCCTTCAGTGCCGACACCATCGGAACATGCCGATCGTCTGTCAGGATCGGATACCACAAGGCAATGAGACCCACGTTCCACTTGCGGTGCAACTTGGCGATCAACCCCGGCAGGCGGCCATAGTCCGCCTTTACCTCGTAGCTGGGGTCAATCAGCATCACCCCGCGCCGAGGCGTGGGCGGCAGAACCGACTGACCCAGCTCGAACCCGTCCTGTCTGTAGGTCTTGGCACCGCGCCCGGTCAGCGCATTTTTCAACGCTGCGTATTCCTGCGGATGAAGCTCGGCGAAATGCAGACTGTCCTGCGGACGCAGCAGGCTTGCCGCAATCATCGGCGAGCCCGGGTAGGCCGTTTCGCCAAACTGCGCCTGGACCGCGTGCAACGCGCGAGCCAGCGGGTGATCGTCGGCAAACCACCCGTTGCTCAGCGCGCGTCCGATCCCTGCCGCCGCCTCGCCGGTCTGCACGGCCTCGGTCGCATCGAGGTGGTACAGACCACGCCCCGAGTGGGTCTCGAGATAGCTGATCGGCTTGTCCTTGCGGGTCATGTAGTCCAGCATCCATGCCAGCAAAGCGTGCTTTTGCACGTCCGCCAGATTACCCGCGTGGTAAATGTGTTGATATGAGAGCATGTTGCCTTCTAAAGTCCCTGTCAAAGAGGCGGAAAGGTGCTGATTTACGCGGAATCAGGCCTTTAACCGGGCGTCATGGCACCCTATAAGTCATCCGTCCCGGAACCGTCGAGTCGCGGGCAGTAGAAAACATCTGACAGACAGGATCAGGGGAATATGGGCATCTTTGACAGTTTGGGCGGCCTGTTCACAGCGGATATGGCCATCGACCTCGGGACGGCCAACACGCTGGTCTACGTCAAGGGGCGCGGCGTGATCCTGTCGGAGCCCTCGGTTGTCGCCTACCATGTCAAAGACGGGGTCAAGAAGGTTCTGGCTGTGGGCGAGGATGCCAAGCTGATGCTGGGCCGTACCCCTGGCTCGATCGAGGCCATCCGCCCAATGCGCGAGGGCGTGATCGCCGATTTCGACACCGCGGAGGAAATGATCAAGCACTTCATCCGCAAGGTGCACAAGCGCTCGACCTTCTCGAAGCCCAAGATCATCGTCTGCGTACCGCATGGTGCAACGCCGGTTGAGAAACGCGCGATCCGCCAGTCGGTTCTGTCCGCCGGGGCACGCCGTGCTGGCCTGATCGCCGAGCCGATTGCCGCCGCCATCGGCGCTGGGATGCCCATCACCGACCCGACAGGTAACATGGTCGTGGATATCGGCGGCGGCACCACCGAGGTGGCCGTTCTGTCACTGGGCGACATCGTCTATGCCCGCTCGGTCCGCGTGGGTGGCGACCGCATGGACGAGGCGATCATCTCGTACCTGCGCCGTCAGCAAAACCTGCTGGTCGGGGAATCCACCGCCGAGCGGATCAAGACCACGATCGGCACCGCCCGGATGCCCGATGACGGGCGCGGGCAGTCGATGCACATCCGCGGGCGCGACCTTCTGAACGGTGTCCCCAAAGAAATCGAGATCAGCCAGGCCCAGGTGGCCGAGGCTCTGTCGGAACCGGTCCAGCAGATCTGCGAGGCGGTGATGACCGCGCTGGAGACCACCCCGCCGGATCTGGCCGCGGACATCGTGGACCGGGGGGTGATGCTGACCGGTGGCGGCGCGCTGCTGGGCGATCTGGACCTGGCCCTGCGCGAACAGACCGGATTGGCCGTGTCGATTGCCGACGAAAGCCTGAACTGCGTGGCTTTGGGCACCGGCAAGGCCCTGGAATACGAAAAACAGCTGCGCCACGCGATTGACTACGAAAGCTGAGGCGCGCACCCTCTGATCCGAGGGTTCAAGATCGGGCACGAGCAGCACGGGAAGGAGTCCTGTGGCAAAAGACCGAGCACAGCGCGACGACTACACCACCCCCCTGCGCCGCTTGTTCATGGGGATCGTTGTTCTGTGCCTGCTTGGCATATTCCTGATTTGGCGCATCGACAGCCCGCGGGTCGAAAGGTTCCGGGCCCAAGTGGTGGATGCCGTTGTGCCCTCGATGGAATGGGCGATGGTTCCGGTCACGGCCGCCATAAACCTTGTACGGGATTTCCAAAGCTACCAAAGGCTGAGCGAGCAGAACCAGGAACTGCGCAGTGAACTGCGCCGCATGCGCGCCTGGAAAGAGGCGGCCCTGCAGTTGGAGCAGGAAAACGCGCGGCTTCTGGACCTGAACAATGTTCGGTTGGATCCCCGTCTGACTTATATAACCGGGGTCGTCATGGCCGACAGCGGCTCGCCGTTTCGGCAATCTGTTTTGCTGAATGTCGGCGAGCGTGACGGGATCGTCGACGGATGGGCCGCCATGGACGGCATCGGGCTGGTGGGCCGGATATCTGGCGTTGGTCCGGATACCGCGCGGGTCATCCTGTTGACCGACGCCTCAAGCGCGATTCCCGCCACCATCCAGCCCTCCGGCCAGACCGCGTTGATTACCGGTGACAATACCCCTGCCCCAGCCGTCGAGTTTCTGGAAAGCCGCGAACTGGTGCGGCCCGGCGACCGTGTGGTGACCTCAGGCGATGGCGGCGTATTTCCTGCGGGCCTTTTGATCGGCCAGATCGCCGCCGATCCGGGGGGGCGTCTGCGCGTCCGACTGTCAGCGGATTTCGAGCGTTTGGAATTCCTGCGCGTCCTGCGCTACCACTCGGCCGCCCCGATCCGAGACCCGGGCGGCATCGTCGGACCTCCGCGCCCCGAGGCTCTTCTCCCGACCGAGGAGGCCGCCGATGGATAGCGCCGCGTCACGTCTATGGCTGATGCGGGGCCTGTACCTGTTCCTCGCTCTGACGGTGATGTTCTTTCACCTGTTGCCTCTGAACACGCAACCGGGTCGTCTGCCCTTTCCTGACTTCCTGATCTGCCTGACCTTTGCATGGGTCCTCAGGCGGCCGGAATATGTACCGACACTCAGCATAGCTGCGGTCATGCTGATGGCCGACCTGTTGCTGCAACGGCCGCCGGGACTGCTGGCGGCATCCGTCGTCATCGGTTCTGCCTATCTGCGATCGGCAGGCCCCGGAATGCGCGACGTCGGATTCGTGGGCGAGTGGACGACGGTGGGCGTCGTCATCGCGGCAATCTTTGCCTTCAACCGGACAGTTCTGGCGCTGCTGTCCGTCAGTCAGGCCAGCATTGGCCCGGTATTTGTCCAAGTGGTCTTCACGGTCCTCGCCTACCCGCTTGTCGTTGCATTCAGCCAAACCATATTTGGCGTCCGCAGGCCATCTGCGGTAGATGTTGCCACTGTGGGAACACGCTCATGAAACGCACACCCAAAACACAAGGTGCCGCATACAAAAGGCTGACCCGGCGCGCGCTGGTGCTGGGTGGCATGCAATTCGCATTCGTCGGCGGCCTGGCGGCCCGCATGCGTTACATGCAGGTCGATCAGGCCGACCAATATCGCCTGTTGGCCGAAGAAAACCGCATCAACATCCGGCTCATTCCGCCAACCCGAGGGCGCATTTATGACCGCAATGGTCAGATCATCGGGCAGAATGCGCCGTCCTACCGCATCGTGATCGTGCGCGAGGATGCGGGCGACGTCGACAAGGTCATTGCCAAACTGTCACAACTGATTCCGCTGAACGAAGACGAGATCGAGCGGGCCAAAGCCGAGATGAAACGTACGGCGCCGTTTCTGCCGGTTACGCTGGCCGACCAGGTCACTTGGGAAGATATCTCGAAGGTGGCGATCAATGCCCCCGCCCTTCCCGGCGTCACGCCCGAGGTCGGACTGACCCGCCAATATCCCCGCTACGAGGATTTTGCCCACGTGGTCGGGTATGTCGGACCTGTCAGCGACTATGACCTGAGCAAGATGGAAGACCCCGAGCCGGTTCTGATGATCCCGCGCTTTCAGATCGGCAAGGTCGGGCTTGAGGCCAAGAAGGAAGACCTGCTGCGCGGCAAGGCGGGCGCCAAGCGCGTCGAGGTCAATGCGACCGGCCGGGTGATGCGGGAACTTGATCGCCGCGAGGGCCAGCCCGGCGCCGACCTGCAATTGACCATCGACGCCGACCTGCAGGAATACGCGCAGGCGCGGCTGGCCGGCGAAAGCGCCGCCGTGGTCGTGATCGACTGTGAGACGGGCGACCTGCGGGCCATCAGTTCGACCCCCAGCTTCGACCCCAATTTGTTCGTGCGTGGAATCTCGGTGGCGGATTACCAGGCCCTGACACAGGACAACCACCGCCCGTTGGCCAACAAGACGGTTCAGGGCACCTACCCGCCCGGTTCAACCTTCAAGATGATTACCGCGCTGGCTGCGCTCGAGGCCGGCGTCGTCGGTCCGGGCAACACCGTCTATTGCCCCGGCTACCTGAAGGTGGGCAGCCGCCGATTCCACTGCTGGAAGCGCGGCGGGCACGGGATGGTCGATCTAGAAACCTCGTTGAAGCGCAGTTGCGACGTCTACTATTACGACGTCGCCCTGCGGGTCGGGATCGACAAGATTTCGGACATGGCGCGCAAGTTCGGCCTCGGCATCAAACACGACCTGCCGATGTCTGCCGTGGCGGCCGGCCTGGCGCCGAACCAGGAATGGAAGCAGACCACCCACGGACAGGACTGGCTGGTCGGCGACACGGCAAATGCCTCGATTGGGCAGGGCTTCATGTTGGCCTCGCCGATGCAACTGGCCGTCATGACCGCGCGCATCGCGACCGGCCGATCGGTGACACCGCGTCTGATCCGCAGTGTCGATGGGGTCGAACAGCCTTCGGGCGCGGGCGAGCCGCTGGACGTCAATCCGACCAACTTGGAACAGGTGCGCAACGCGATGTACAAGGTCTCGAACGACCGTCGCGGCACCGCTTATCGCAGCCGGATCATCGCAGACGAGTTCCGCATGGCCGGTAAGACGGGCACCAGCCAGGTGCGCAACATCACCAAGGCCGAACGGGCCGCCGGGGTCATCCGCAACGAAGACCTGCCCTGGGAACGACGGGACCACGCGCTGTATGTCAGCTTTGCCCCTTACGACAATCCGAAATATGCGGTGGCCGTCGTGGTCGAACATGGCGGCGGCGGTTCGAAGGCCGCAGCCCCCGTGGCCCGGGACGTGATGCTGCAGGCTCTGTACAACGGCACGCCGCCGCTGGAAGCATATCCCGTGGCCGACCGCGACCGCATCAAGGAACAGCAGAAACGTCTGGAAGGTGATCGCCGCCCGAAAGCGCGCCCTGACGAAAAGGACCGCGCATGAGCTATCTTGAATATGCGGTCAAGACCACGCCGACGGGGATCCGCAAGGTTCTGTACATGAACTGGCCGCTGACGCTTTTGCTGATCAGCGTCGCAAGTGCCGGTTTTCTGATGCTGTATTCGGTGGCCGGCGGCTCGTGGTCGCCGTGGGCGGAACCACAGATGGAACGGTTTGGCCTGGGCCTGACGGTCATGTTCATCGTCGCATTGGTTCCGATCTGGTTCTGGCGCAACATGTCCGTCGTCGCCTATCTTGTTTCTTTGGGGCTTCTGCTGTTCGTCGAACTGTTCGGCACCATCGGCATGGGCGCGCAACGCTGGATCGACCTGGGGTTCATGCGCCTGCAGCCCTCCGAACTGGCAAAGGTGACTTTGGTCATGTTGCTGGCGGCCTACTACGATTGGCTTCCCTCCTACAAAACCTCGCGCCCGCTTTGGGTCTTGATCCCGGTTGTCCTGATCCTGATCCCGACCTTCATGGTGCTGCGCCAGCCCGATCTGGGAACCGCAATCCTGCTGTTGGCGGCCGGAGGAGGCCTGATGTTTCTGGCGGGCGTGCATTGGGCCTATTTCGCAGCGGTCATCGCGGCGGGTGTCGGCTTGGTTTCAACGGTGTTCAAAAGCCGTGGCACCGATTGGCAGTTGCTCAAGGACTATCAGTTCCGGCGCATCGACACATTCCTTGACCCCTCGACCGATCCGTTGGGCGCGGGGTATCACATCACCCAGTCCAAGATTGCCCTGGGCTCCGGCGGCTGGAACGGTCGAGGCTTCATGCAAGGCACCCAGTCGCGCCTGAACTTCCTGCCCGAAAAGCACACCGACTTCATCTTCACGACACTGGCCGAAGAGTTCGGTTTTGTCGGGGGCACAACCTTGTTGCTGCTTTACGGACTGATCCTGATCTTCTGCCTCGTCACGGCGCTGTCGACCAAGGACAGGTACTCGTCATTGGTGACACTGGGCATTTCGCTGAACTTCTTTCTGTTCTTCGCCGTCAACATGTCGATGGTCATGGGGCTGGCGCCGGTGGTCGGTGTTCCGTTGCCGATGGTCAGCTATGGGGGCTCGGCCATGTTGGTTCTGATGGCCGCCTTCGGCATCGTGCAAAGCGCGCATATTCACCGTCCTCGTTGATCCGAAAGGCCGACCATGTCCGTGAACGTCCTGTTTTCCGCCCGCCCGACACTTTGGCCGGTTTACGAGCCCTTGCTGAACATCGGGCTGGCCGATGCGGGGATCAAAGCCACTATCGCCACCGACCTGCCGCCCGATCAGGTGGATTACATCGTCTATTCACCCAATGGCGGGCTGCTTGATTTCACGCCCTACAGGCGCGCAAAGGCCGTGCTCAGCCTATGGGCCGGTGTCGAGAAGATAGCCTCGAACGACACGCTGACCGTGCCGTTGGCCCGGATGGTCGATCACGGTCTTACCCAGGGCATGACCGAATGGGTCGTGGGGCACGTTCTGCGCTACCATCTGGGCATGGATCGACACATCACGGTCCAGGATGGGGAATGGGCCCCGGATCCGCCTCCGCTTGCCACACAGCGATCGGTCTGCGTTCTGGGACTTGGCGCCCTGGGTCAGGCTGCGGCACAGGCGCTGGCGGCGTTGAACTTCAACGTGACAGGGTGGAGCCGTTCGGCCAAGGAACTGTCTGGTGTCACGTGCCTGCACGGACAGGACGGGCTGCGCGTCGCCCTGAGCCAGGCTGAGATACTCGTCCTGCTGCTGCCTGAAACGGCAGCCACGGAGAACACTCTGAACGCGGACACTCTGGCACTTCTGCCAAAAGGTGCGCGCATACTGAACCCCGGCCGAGGCCCGCTGATTGACGACGAAGCGCTGTTGCAGGCGCTGAACACCGGCCAAGTGGGGCATGCCACGCTGGATGTGTTCCGCGCCGAGCCGCTGCCCCCCGATCATCCGTACTGGGCGCATCCAAATGTGACCGTCACGCCGCATATCGCGTCGGAAACCCGGCCCGAAACGGCTGCGCAGGTGATCTGCGAAAACATACAACGCAGCGAATCCGGACGGCCGCTGCTGCATCTCGTCGACCGCGCACTCGGGTACTAGGGCCATCGGGGACCGCCGCCCCCGTCTTGCCTGGCGCTATTCGACCGCTACGCGTCCACCAGTCCCCGACCTTTCAGCAGGGCTTCGACACCCGGCAACCGGCCCCGGAACGCCAGATACAGATCCTCGGCCTCCTTCGAGCCTCCTTTGGACAGAATATTGTCCTCCAGAGCCTGCGCCCGCTCGGGATCAAACGCGCCTCCTGCCTCTTCGAAGGCAGCAAATGCGTCGGCATCCATCACTTCGGACCACATGTAGCTGTAGTAACCCGAGCTGTAGCCATCACCCGCAAATACATGAGCGAAATGCGGCGTCGCGTGGCGCATACCGATGGCATGCGGCATCCCGATCTCGGCCAGAACCTCAGCCTGCTTCGCCATGGGGTCAGCCGGGGCCGGACCGTCGTGGAAGGCCAGGTCGACCAGCGCCGAGGCGACGTATTCGACCGTCTGAAAACCCTGATCGAAATTGGCGGCACCCAGAACTTTGTCCAGCAGTTGCGGTGGCATCGGAGCTCGGGTTTCGGCATGAGTTGCGAACTCGGCCAGAACCTCCGGTACTTCCAGCCAATGCTCATACAGTTGGCTGGGCAGCTCCACGAAATCCCGCGCAACGCTGGTCCCCGAGATGCTGTCATAGGTCACATCCGACAGCATCTGGTGCAGCGCGTGCCCGAATTCATGAAACAGGGTCCGTGCGTCGTCATATGACAGCAGCGCCGGATCGCCCTTGGCGAAATTGCAAACATTGATGACGATTGGCGTCTGGACCTTGGGAAACTTGGCCTGCGCGCGCATCGCGCTGCACCACGCACCCGACCGTTTCGATCCACGCGCAAAATAGTCTCCGATGAACACGGCAACGTGTTTGCCACGCCGGGTCACCTCCCAAGCTCGACAATCCGGATGGTACAGCGGAACGTCCAACGGCGCGAACTCCAACCCGAACAAGCGGTTGGCGCAGGTAAAGGCGGCTTCGATCATGCGCTCCAGCTGCAGGTAGGGTTTGAGTTCTGCCTCATCCAGATCATGCTCGGCCTTGCGCCGTTTAGCGGCATAGTACCGCCAGTCCCAGGGTTCGAGCGGACCGTTGACGCCATCCTCCTGCATCATCCGCGTCAGGATCTCCGCGTCGGCCTCGGCCCGGGCCTTGGCGGGTGCCCAGACCTGCATCAGCAAGTCGCGCACCCGTTCGGGGGTTCGGGCCATCTCGGTCTCCAGCTTGAAGGCCGCAAAGCTGTCATAGCCCAGCAGCTTGGCCCGTTCCTCGCGTAGCTGAAGGATTTCGGCGGCAATCGCGCGGTTGTCGGTCTCGCCTCCGTTTGCCCCGCGTGACGCCCAGGCGCGGTAAGCCTTTTCGCGCAGGTCACGACGTGGCGAGAACTGCAGGAACGGCACGATCAGAGACCGCGACAGCGTGACAACCGGCCCCTTGGCCCCTTTTTCACGACCGGCCGCGTGTGCCGCATCAACCACGAAACCTGGCAGTCCCGCCAGATCATCTTCGGTCAGCTCCATGAACCAGCCACGCTCGTCCGCCAGCAGGTTTTGCGTAAACGCGGTGCCCAATGACGCCAGACGCGCCTTGATCTCTTGCATCCGGGCATCTTCCGCCCCGTGCAGCGCCGCACCCGAGCGGACGAACCCGCGATGGGTGAGCATCAAAACCCGATCCTGTTCCTCGGTCAGATCCAGCGTATCTCGTTTCGCCCAAAGGTCGTCCACACGCTGGAACAGCGCCTTGTTCGAGGAAATCGCGGCGAAATGGGCTGCAAGCTTGGGCGAAAACTCCCGTTGCAGCGCTTCGCGCTCCGGGTTGCTGTCTGCGCCAGCGACCGTGAAGAACACCGACAGAACCTTGTTCAAGGCCTCGCCCGCCGCTTCCAGCGCTTCGATCGTGTTGGCAAAACTCGCGGGCCGGGTATTCGTCGCGATGGCATTAATCTCGTCGGCATGGGCCTGCAGAGCAGCTTCCAGTGCCGGGGCAAAATCGTCATCCGAGATTTCGGCAAAGGGCGCGATTTCGAACGGGGTCGTCCAGTCGGACAGGATCGGATTGGTCATTGGGGTCTCCTTCAAGCGTCAAGCTAGGAATGCAGGGCAAGATCGTCCAGTGGCCGCGATCAAACGGGTTGCCCGCAAACCGGGCAATCGTCCCGACGGGACAGGGTGATCTTGCGGCTTTCGCCATAAAGCGCGTCATAGATCAGCATCTCGCCACGCAACGCCTGACCTGCACCCGTGACTACCTTGACCGCCTCAACCGCCATCATCGCCCCCACCACGCCCGGCAGTGGCCCGACCACCCCAGCCTCGGCGCAGGAAGGCGCCAGACCCGGCGCAGGCGCTTCGGGAAAAATACATTGGTAGCAAGGGCCGTTGTTGGCGGGGTCAAACACGCTCAGTTGCCCTTCCCATTGGGACAGCGCGCCTGAGATCAGGGGCTTGCCCAAAGCCACCGCGGTGCGGTTGGCCAGATACCGGGTTTCGAAATTGTCGGTGCCATCGAGGATCAGGTCATAATCCGCAAACAGGTCGGCCGCGATGTCGTCCGTCAGGCGGCGGTGATACGGGCGCACGATGACATTGGGGTTCTGCGCCTCCATTGCTTGCTGCGCAGAAAAGACTTTGGGCATTCCGATATCGGCATCCCGATGGATGACCTGCCGCTGAAGATTGGCATTCTCGACGACGTCATCGTCAATGACGCCAATCGTGCCCACGCCGGCGGCTGCAAGGTACTGCAGCGCCGGTGCGCCCAACCCACCTGCCCCGATCACCAATACACGAGCGATCTTCATCCGTTTCTGCCCGGGTCCACCAAGCTCGCGCAGGACGATGTGACGGGCAAAGCGCTCCAGTTCGGCTTCGCTGAACTGGTCAGATGGGCTGTTCGGACGAATATCTGACGGTGGATTGGCCCGGCGCCTCAGGGCTTTCACCACAGCGCCATAACCCATGGCCAGCAGAACGAAGCCACCTAGGATCAGCCACATCGCGGCCGAGCCGCCCGTGGCCTCGCGCAGTGGGTTCCCGTCGGGCAAAACCAGATGAGACAGAACCACACCTGCCAGCAACACCAAAACCGACACCCAACGGGCAGTACGCGAGGCACCAGCGAGGTAGCCAAGCCCCCACAGCCCCGCTGCCAGTGCCAGTACCAGAACCATCAGGCGCGCCCCGTGGATCCGAACCCACCGGAACCGCGCTGCGACTCCTGCAGGCTGTCCGCCATCTCGAACCGCGCCTGGATCACCGGGGCCACGACAAGCTGCGCAATCCTGTCGCCGTGTCCGATTTCAAAGGCTTCCTGACCCGCATTCAGCACGATCACCCCCAAGGGACCGCGATAGTCGCTGTCGATCGTGCCCGGTGCGTTCGGCAGCGTGATCCCGTGTTTCAACGCAAGTCCCGAGCGCGGACGCACCTGGATCTCATATCCATCCGGAATCTCTGCCCGCAGGCCGGTCGGGACCAAGGCGCGCTCACCGGGTTGAAGGGTGATCGACCCTCGATCAGGCAGGTTGGCCCGCACATCCGCGCCGGCTGCCCCGGCCGTTTCATAGGACGGCAATGCAATGGCCGGATCGGCCCCGTCTTCTCGGATCACCCGGATTGCCACCATCAGCGCATCCCAACCTTCATCTTCTGTCAAACAACCGCATCACAGCGCCAGCGCGGCCGCGATCTTTTCCGCCAGCCGTACGGCCACTGCGTCCTTGCCCATGCGCGGCCACTCCTCGGCACCCGCATCCGAAATCAGTATGACCGCATTTTCGGCCCCACCCATGATGCCGGTCACCGGACTGACATCATTGGCTAGGATCCAATCACACCCTTTGCGCGCCCGCTTGGCGGTTGCGTGGGCGATCACATCATCCGTCTCGGCGGCGAAACCCACGACCAAGCTGGGTCGGCCGGTCTCCAGATGCGAAATCCGTTTGAGGATGTCCGGGTTTTCGGCAAATTGCAGTGCAGGCATTCCGTCGCGGCTTTTCTTCAACTTGCGGTCTGATGCCCCGTCTACCCGCCAATCGGCCACGGCTGCGGCAAACACGCCCGCATCCACCGGCAGAGCCGCGTCCACCGCATCCGACATTTGTTGCGCAGTCTCAACCTGCACAACCTGGACGCCCTGGGGTGGTGGCACATCCGCGGGGCCGGTTACGAAAACGACTTCGGCCCCCAGGGCCGCCAAAGCGTTGGCAATCGCCGTCCCCTGCGCCCCCGAGGATCGGTTTGCGATGTACCGAACCGGATCAATCGGCTCATGCGTCGGCCCCGACGTCACGAGAATCCGCTTACCCTTCAGTGGGCCATCCGACAAGGCAGACTCGACCGCCGCCACGATTTCGAGAGGTTCTGACATGCGGCCGGGGCCGAACTCGCCACAAGCCATGTCACCGTCATTGGGTCCGACAAACCGGACGCCGTCCGCGATCAACTGCTTGTGGTTCCGGCGAGTTGCCGGATGGTTCCACATCCGCACGTTCATCGCCGGCGCACATAAAACAGGGGTATCCGTGGCCATCAACAGGGTCGATGCCAGATCATTGGCCAGACCCCCGGCCATCTTTCCCATCAAATCCGCAGTCGCCGGGGCCACGACGATCAGATCAGCCGAACGTGACAGCTGGATATGTCCCATCTCGGCCTCGTCCGTCAGGTCGAACAGATCACGATAAGCTTTTTCACCGGCAAGTGCAGACACGGATAAGGGGGTCACGAATTCCTCGGCAGCGCGGGTCAGGACCGGGGTCACCGCCGCCCCGCGCTCCTTCAACCTTCGGATCAGATCCAGCGATTTGTAGGCCGCGATCCCACCGCCAAGGATCAGGAGGATCCGTTTGGATGCCAGCATGTTCAGCCCTTCCCGGTCGTGCTCGGCCTCGACACTATGCAACCCGTGCCCCGAGTTCCAGCGCTTAATTCTGAGACTCGAAGGCCTTGCAGGGGTCTTCGCGTTCGGCCGCGGGGCTGTCAATCACCGCGTCAAATTCACCGGTCACGACACCGTCTTCGGCCTGACCGAGAACAAAAACCTTAAGGCCCGGACGCAGGCGCGACAGAAAGGTCGGAATGCCCTGATCCTTGCGCGCGTGCCCGTTTCCGGTAATCACCGCCACCGGACCGCCAGTTTCATCAATTGCACGCAGAATGGCCCGGGTCAGAACAGCATCGCGCAGACGCTGGATCGCCACCAGTTGCGGCAAAGCCTCGGCGGGAAGTGCGTTGCAATGCGCTGCCAATTGCTCGGCCTCGCGCGCCGCCTGATCCTCGGGCGCCAACGGAATGTTCAACCCATATCGCGCCGCATCCGCGCCCAGAGTCGTTGCGGCACCGCGTTCCATCGCAGCCCGCGCAGCCGCGCGCGGCACCATCGCTCCGTATACCGGGGCCTCTGATGCTTGGAAAACAGGGTAATACATGCTGAGCGGCGGCCATCCCGTTTCGGCCCATCTCAGGATGCGTGACAGCTCCTCGGGGTTCGAGGCGGCAGTCTGCGCCAGTCTCTGAGCCCCTTCCTCGGTCACCATTTCCCAGACCATCGCAGACGGATCGATGTCCGCAATCGCTTCGGTCTGGACCAGGTGATGCAGCGGGTTGTCGTGAACTTCGCCAAGGATCACGACATCGGCGTCCCTCATCTGTGCCAATATATCGTCGGCAATAAGGTCCCCGGCCAGAACTGGCCGGGTCAAAAGTGTCAGCGACAGCACGGCCGCCGTCAGAATCGCAAGATGTCTCATGCGAAGAAGTGTTGCACCTCGCGCGATTGAGCTTCAAGGTTCTTGCGCATCTTCACGAACGCCGCTGCCTCAAGCTGTCGCACGCGTTCCTTGGACAAACCCAGTTCCTGACCGAGGCTTTCCAATGTGCGCGCCGGCTCACGCAGCTTGCGCTCGCGCACGATGAAACGTTCCCGGTCGTTGAGCGCTTGCATCGCCGTGATCAACCATTCGCGCAACTGGTGGGTATCGTGGCTGTTCTCGACAGTTTCCGCAGCCTGCTCGCGATCATCCTCCAACGCGTCGATCCACTCGCGACCATCCTCGTCAGCCGATTGAACGGCGTTCAGCGAAAAGTCTGAGCCGGCCAACCGGCCGTGCATCATTTCCACATCGCGCAGCGGTACACCGATCTCGGCCGCGATCATCTGGTGCAGCTGATGACGGTCCAATTCGACACCATCGGTCGCGGCTTCGCGCTCCAGCCGAGCCTGCACGCGACGCATGTTGAAGAAGAGGGATTTCTGGGACGATGTAGAACCTGTCCGTACCATCGACCAGTTGCGCATCACGTAATCCTGAATGCTGGCCTTGATCCACCACACCGCATAGGTCGAAAACCGGACCCCGCGATCCGGGTCGAATTTGTCAGCGGCCTTCATCAGACCCAGCCCGGCCTCTTGGATCAGGTCATTCATCGGAGCGCCATAGCGTTTGAATTTGGCCGCCATTGAAATGGCCAGACGCATATAGGCCGTTATCAACCGGTGAAGGGCCTGTTCGTCGCGCTCGTCGCGCCAAGCATAAGCCAGGCGCAATTCGGTTTCCGCATCCAGCAATTCGGCTTTCATAGCCTGCCGGGACATCGAGAAGTCGTTCGGGTTATCCAGTGCCATGCAGCTCTCCCATCTGTCGTAGGCGCCGCCGGTCTTGCCTTGCCGACGTATGGTCGATACGCAAGGGCGCACCGGGTGGATCACTGTAAAGGTAGTAAAAAATGCATCCCGATTTAACCTTTGTGCTGGGTGGCGCGGCATCGGGAAAATCTGCATTTGCCGAACAACTTGCTGTTTCAACAGGAAAAACCCGCGTCTACCTAGCAACATCACAAGTGTTTGATGATGAGATGCGCCTAAAAATCAGGCGCCATGTGGACCAAAGAGGCGACGGCTGGGCCACGATCGAAGCCCCGATGGACCTGCGCCCGGCGCTGGCGGGGCTGAGCCGGGATCAGGTCTGTCTTATCGATTGCGCCACGATGTGGCTCAGCAATCACCTGCTGGCCGACAGCGATCTTGAACAGGAACAGGCCGCCCTTCTGGCCGCGCTACGGACCTGCCCCGCGCAGGTCGTAATCGTCTCGAACGAGGTGGGGCACGGTATCGTCCCCGACAATGCGCTGGCCCGCAAATTCCGCGAGGCGCAGGGGCGGTTGAACATCGCCCTCGCCGCCCAAGCCGACCTTGTGGTTCAGGTCATCGCGGGACTGCCGCAGATTTTGAAAGGCCAGTTGCCGTGACCCGGTTATATCTTGTCCGCCATGGCCCGACCCATGCCAAAACGATGGTGGGCTGGTCCGATATTCCCGCCGACCTGAGCGACCACGCGGCCATCGCGCGCCTGCATGACCACCTGCCGCAGGATGCGCTGGTCATTTCGTCGGACCTGTCGCGCGCCGCGGATACGGCCACGGCCATTCAGGGCACACGCCGCCGGCTGCCGCACCATCCCGACCTGCGCGAGATCCATTTCGGCACCTGGGAAATGCGCGCATTCGCCGAGATCGAGGCCGAAGACCCCGAGTTGGCCTTTGCATATTGGGACAGCCCCGGCGACGTGCGCCCGCCCAACGGCGAAAGCTGGAACGCGGTCCGCGCGCGGGTCGACGCGGCGATCGACGGGTTGATCGGTATGCATACCGGCGCCGATCTGGTCATCGTGGCCCATTTCGGCGTGATCCTGACCCAGGTACAGCGCACCCTTGACCTGGACGCGCAACAGACCTTTGCCCATCGCATCGATAACCTGTCGGTGACTGAGCTGGCCGTTGACGGCAAAACCTGGTCGGTCGGCCGGATCAATCATCTTCCGTGAACACAACGCGCACAAATCAGCGTTTTACTGATATCCGGCGTTCGACCATCCTCGGGCCATGACATATGACCTTTTCATCGGGGACCGCCTGTTTTCCAGTTGGTCCATGCGCGGCTGGCTTATGCTGGAAAAATTCGGCGTACCCTACACGACCCACATGATCGGCCTGTATTCGGGCACGATGGCCCGGGACATGCAGCCGCTGGCCCCGGCCCGTCTGGTTCCTGCGCTGCGCCTGCCCGACGGCACGGTGGTCGGCGAAAGCCTCGCCATGGCCGAGACGCTGGCCGAACGACACCCCGATGCCGGGCTGTGGCCCCAAGACGCCGCCGTCCGCGCAACCGCCCGTTGGCTGTGTGCCGAGATGGTCGCCGGGTTCCACGCGCTGCGGTCGGCCTGCCCCATGCAGCTCAAACACCGCTGGAAAGGGTTCGAGCCGTCCGACGAAACCCGCGCCGATCTGACCCGGATCGAGACCCTGTGGGCGCATGCGCGCAAAATCTCAGGCACGGATACCGGCCCATTGTTCGGTAGCTATTCGCTGGCCGATGTGTTCTATACGCCGGTCGCAGCCCGGATCATCGGCTATGGTCTGCCCGTGTCAGTGCAGAGCCGCGATTACTGCATGGAATTGTTGTCAGACCCGGCGGTTCGGCAATGGCGCGCGATGGGGCTGACTGTCGACTACGACCCGTTCCCCTATGACCAGCCGCTCGACGCCGAGCCCTGGCCGATCGGCGGGGCCTCGACGGCCCGCGCGGTTGAGGCGGGGCCTTCGGTCAATGACCGCTGCCCCTATTCCGGCAAGCCAGTGACCGCATTTCTGGAGCTGGATGGAAATCGATGGGGCTTCTGCAACACCTTCTGCCGCGACAAAACCGTGGCCGACCCCGGAGCGTGGCCGAAATTCACGCAAATGATCCGGCAAGCGGTGTGACCGTTAACCATTCCTAAACCGAAGCCATGGCAGCAAGGTCCCGTTAACCAAGAACAGGATCGCCATGGTCGCCCGCGCTCATACCGTTGCCTTTCAGGGGGTCGAGGCCCGCCCGGTCGAGGTGCAATGCGCCGTCTCTCCCGGGCTGCCCGCCTTTTCAATCGTCGGCCTGCCGGACAAGGCCGTGTCCGAGGCCCGCGAACGCGTGCGCAGTGCGCTCAGCGCGATGGCCATTGCGCTGCCCTCCAAACGCATCACGATCAACCTGTCGCCCGCTGACCTGCCCAAGGAAGGCAGCCATTTCGACCTGCCGATCGCGCTGGCCCTGCTCTGTGCGATCGACATCCTGCCCGCCGACGCCGCCGAAGGCACCATGGCTCTGGGCGAACTTTCGCTGGACGGCTCATTGGTGCCCGTGGCCGGCGCCCTGCCCGCCGCGATGACCGCCGCGGCCGAGGGCCGCACGCTGCTGTGTCCGCGCGCGTCAGGTGCCGAGGCGGCCTGGGTTGACGCGACCCAGGTGATCGGGGCCACGTCCCTGGCCGACGTCGTGCGCCATTTCACCGGCCAGTCGCCCCTGCCGGTCGCCCAGCCAGGCGAGGTCAGGTTGGAGCCCTCGACCCGCGATCTGCGCGACGTAAAAGGGCAGGAACGGGCAAAACGCGCATTGGAAATCGCAGCGGCCGGCCGTCACCACATGATAATGATCGGCACGCCGGGGTCAGGCAAATCCATGCTGGCCGCCCGCCTGCCCGGCATTCTGCCGCCGTTGACGCCCACCGAGGCGCTCGAGACCTCGATGATCCAATCGCTGTGCGGCATGCTGGACGAAGGCGGCATCAGCCGGACCCGCCCGTTCCGCGAACCGCATCATACGGCGTCGATGGCGGCGATCGTGGGCGGCGGGAAAGGCGCAAAACCCGGCGAAATTTCCCTGGCCCACAACGGCGTCCTATTCATGGACGAATTTCCCGAGTTTCCGCGAACGGTTCTGGAAACCCTGCGCCAGCCCATCGAGACCGGCGAAGTCATGGTCGCCCGCGCCAACGCCCATGTAAAATACCCCTGCCGGTTCATGTTGGTGGCGGCGGCGAACCCCTGCAAATGCGGATATCTCAGCGACCCGTCCCGCGCCTGCTCGCGCGCACCCGTCTGCGGCGAGGACTATCTGGGCCGCATCTCGGGGCCGCTGATGGACCGGTTCGACCTGCGGATCGAAGTGCCGCCAGTGGGCTTTACCGACCTTGACCTGCCGCCATCCGGAGACAGCTCGGCTACCGTCGCTGCGCGGGTGCAGCAGGCGCGCATAATTCAGGCCCGGCGTTTTCAGGACACGCCCGGGATTCGCCAGAACGCCGATATCGAGGGCAATCTGCTGGAGGAGGTCGCCGCACCAGACGCGGAGGGCAAGGACCTGCTGGTCAAGGCGGCCGAGCGGTTCGGCCTGTCGGCACGGGCTTACCACCGCATCCTGCGCGTGGCCCGCACCATTGCCGATCTCGAGGGCGCGCCCGATGTGCGCCGCCCGCATGTGGCCGAGGCGCTGAGCTACAGGATCAGCGCGCGGGTTGCGGCTTAGACCTTGGCCTCGATCGCCTGCCAGATCTTTTCGGCAATATTTGTGCCGTTGAACCGCTCCAATTCCTGGATTCCGGTGGGCGAGGTCACGTTGATTTCGGTCAGATAGTCGCCGATCACGTCGATACCCACAAAGATTTGGCCCTTTTCCCTCAGCAGCGGACCGATGGCCGCGCAGATCTCAAGATCGCGGTCGGTCAGCCCGATCTTTTCGGGGCGGCCGCCCACATGCATGTTCGACCGGGTCTCACCCTCGGCCGGAACGCGGTTGATCGCGCCGACCGGTTCGCCATCGACCAGGATCACCCGCTTGTCGCCGTTGCGCACATCCGGCAGGAATTTCTGAACGATCAGCGGCTCTCGCGAGAAACCGGTGAACAACTCATGCAACGAAGTCAGGTTGCGGTCATCGGCGTCCAGCCGGAACACGCCGGCCCCGCCATTGCCATAGAGCGGCTTGAGGATGATGTCGCCGTGCTTTTCCTTGAACGCCTTGATGGTCTGCAGATCGCGGGCGATCGTGGTGGGCGGCGTCAGGTCGGGAAAATCCAGAACCAGCAGTTTTTCCGGATAGTTGCGCACCCAGAACGGATCATTCACCACAAGAGCCTGCCCACGCAACCGATCCAGCAGGTGCGTGGACGTGATATAGTGCATATCAAACGGCGGGTCCTGCCGCAGCCAGACGACATCGAAATCCGCCAGATCAACCTCGCGCTCAGGCCCCAGAACCGCCGGCTGGTCCGCAACCCGCTGCACCGTCATGTCGTGACCGCGGGCGGTGATGCGCCCCTCTTGATAGGCCAGCTGATCGGGTCCGTAGTAAAACAGTTGGTGCCCACGGGCCTGGGCTTCTTCGGCCAGCCGGAACGAGCTGTCGGCATTGATGTCCACGGCCCCGATCGGGTCCATCTGAAAGGCGATTTTCATGGCGTGTCCCTCGTAGTCACGCCAGATACATGGCCCAGCGGGGACGGGTGTTCAATGGCGATCAGCCCTGACCAAAGGCGTTTTCGACGATTTGCACTGCGCCCGTTGCATCCACCAGAGCCGCATCGAACCGGACATTGGTCAGTTGCCCGCTCGGTTCCCGCGCCAAATACTGCGCCGCTGAGGCGTATATCCGGTCGATCTGACGCTTGCTGATCCGCGCGGCGGCGCTGTCAAAGGTTTGGCTTTTCTTGACCTCGACGAACACAAGGCCCTGCGCATCCCGGACGATCAGGTCGATCTCGCCACCCGCGCCGCGCCAACGCCTGTGACAGACCTTGAACCCTCGGCTTTCGTAGTCGGTAGCGACGCTCTGCTCGGCCGCCTGCCCGGCGTGATAGGAAACCGAGCCCTGGACCGACCGTCGCGCCATATCATCCCTTTCCTATCTTCAAGGCCTTCTGGTAGATCGGCCGCCTCGGCAAATCATACATCCTGGACACCAGATCTGCCGCATCCCGGACCGAGTGCGTTTCCAGAGCCTGTCGCAGCGCCTCTTCTACATCTGAATCGTTAACGGCTTGTGAATGGGCACGGTCTACCAGCAAGACGATCTCGCCCTTCACAGTGGCACCTCGATATTGTTCGGACAGCTCTGCAAGGCTAGCCCGCCGGACTTCTTCGAACTTCTTGGTCAGTTCACGACAGACCGCGGCCTGACGCTCGCCACCCAGAACCTGCGCCAGATCCGACAAGCACGCCCCCAAACGCTTGGGGGATTCATAGAACACCAGCGTCCCGGGAACATCCCGCAACGCCTCGATCCGTGTTCGGCGGGCGCCGGACGC
Organism: Ruegeria sp. CH5; assembly: GCF_056537025.1. NCBI lineage: Bacteria > Pseudomonadati > Pseudomonadota > Alphaproteobacteria > Rhodobacterales > Roseobacteraceae > Ruegeria > Ruegeria sp. CH5. Next base: position 86,887 of record NZ_JBQFQT010000005.1, read on the forward strand.
ATTCGGCAGGAATCCGGCGAAAAAAAAGGCGTCCGTTGGCAAGCCCGCCAGGGTCAGCGCCGTCACGACGGCTGACGCTCCGGGGGCGCAGGTCACGCTGAACCCGGCCTCGGCCGCCTGCTTGCCCAGGTCATAGCCCGGGTCGGCGATCAGGGGCATGCCGGCCTCGGACGCGTAGGCCACGGACTTGCCCTGTGACAGTTCGGCAATCAGTTTTTCACGCGCAGCCGTGCCGCTGTGGTCGTGATAGGCCAGGATGCGCCGCCCTTCGAGGGGTACACCGTGAATCTCCATCAATCTGCGCAGGCTGCGTGTATCTTCCGCCGCGATCACATCAGCCGAGGCCAGAACGTCCAGCGCCCTGAGCGTAATGTCGCGCGCCGTTCCGATCGGAGTGGCAACAAAATACAGCCCCCCAGCCAATCTTACCTTTTGGAAATTCAAAGCTGGACCCTCGCAGCGTGACGTTTATTATCGCGGCGTGATAGAACAGCAGCGTTCTTTGCCGCCGGATCAGGGAGTTTTCATTTAGATGTTTACCGTTTGCAAGCCCGTTCGCAAACTGGCGAAATTCGCCATCGGCCTGACCACGGCGGCATTTTTGGCCGCCTGCGAACCCGGCGCCACCGGGCGCGGACCGTCGATAGACACGTCAGAGCCGATCCCCGTTGCCCTGCTGGTGCCCAAATCGGGCGACGCCGCGTTGGCGCAAAGCCTTGAGAACGCTGCACGGCTGGCCATGGCCGATCTGAACAACGTCAAGATCGATCTTCGCGTCTATGACACTGCCGGCAATCCGAACACGGCAGCCGCAGTTGCGCAGCAGGCCGTTGCCGACGGCGCAAAGGTCATTCTGGGGCCGGTCTACGCGCAGGCTGCAAATGCTGCGGGCCTTGCGGTTCTGAGCAAGAACGTGAACGTTCTATCCTTCTCGAACAATACAAGCATTGCCGGCGGAAACGTGTTTGTTCTTGGCCCGACCTTCGACAACACGGCCAACCGGCTTGTCAGCTACGCCGGCAAACAGGGAAAGAAAAGCACCGTCATCGTGCACAGCAACGATGCGGCAGGCCAATTGGGCCAGGCGGCAATCTCGAACGCACTTGGCAACAGCCGTGTGGCGAATGCGGGTGTGGTCGGTTTTGATCGATCTCAGCAGGGTGTGATCGACGCCATCCCTGCAATCAAGGCAACTGTGGACTCGACGGGGGCGGATTCGCTCTTTTTGACCGCCACGACCGCCGGTGCGCTGCCGCTATTCAGCCAGTTGCTGCCCGAGGCCGGTGTCCCACCGGCAACCGTGCAATATATTGGCCTGACCCGCTGGGACATTCCGGCCCAGACGCTGGAACTACCGGGCGTGCAAGGCGGGTGGTTTGCCTTGCCCGACCCTGCCAAGGCCCAGGCCTATCGCGTGCGCTACAACGCGACCTATGGCGAGGCCCCGCATCCGATCAGCGGCCTGGCCTATGACGGCATCGCCGCCATCGGCGCTCTGGCCAGCCAAGGGAAGTCCAATGCCCTCTCCGCCGCGGCCCTGACCCAGAATGCCGGGTTCCAGGGTGTTGGCGGTATTTTCCGTCTGCGCCCGAACGGTACGAATGAACGAGGTCTGGCCGTGGCCACGATCCAGAACAAACAGGTAGTTGTGATTGACCCTGCCCCGCAAAGCTTCTCTGGCGCCGGTTTCTGATCAGCTTTTGACGATCCCCGCGCCGGCTGGCGCATTGATCTGCGACGCCAGCGAAATCTTCGATCGCGAAAAGGTCAACGCGCTGCTGTCGAAGGCCCTGAAAGACATTCCGGAAACGGCCGCAGCCCGAAACGAGGCCGTCCGGATCCTGCGGGATGCTCAGAAATCCGGGCGTCAGGCCATCGAAGAGGCGTTCGCCGCCCGGCCCTTTGACGCCCGGCCGTTGACGCGATCCTACACCTATCTGACCGATGGGCTGGTCTGCGCCGCGATGACCGTGGCCGGACAGCATCTGCATCCATTGGCCAACCCGACCCAGGGCGAGAAGATGGCGGTTTTGGCGGTGGGCGGCTATGGGCGCGGCGAGATGGCGCCGTTTTCGGATGTCGATCTGCTGTTTCTGACTCCTTACAAGATCACCGCCTGGGCCGAGAGCGTGATCGAGTCGATGCTGTACATCCTGTGGGATCTACGGCTGAAAGTCGGGCATTCCTCGCGCACGATCCGTGATTGCCTGCGTCTGGGAGACGAGGATTTCACGATCCGGACAGCGATGCTGGAACAGCGCTATCTGGCCGGTGATCGGGACCTTGCGGATGAGCTGGAAAGCCGGCTGAAATCCGAGCTGTTCAAAGGAACCGAACGCGAATTCATCGAAGCCAAACTGCATGAACGCGACGAACGCCACCACAAGCAGGGCGAGCGTTACATGGTCGAACCGAACGTGAAAGAAGGTAAAGGCGGCCTTCGTGACCTGCAGTCGCTGTACTGGATCGCCAAATACATCTATGGCGTTCAGGACGTGGCTGAACTTGTCCCGCTGGGGCTGTTCACCCAAGACGAATTCAACACGTTCGTGCAGGCCGAGGATTTCCTTTGGGCCGTACGTTCGCATCTTCATCTGGTGACACGGCGCGCAACCGAACAGTTGACCTTTGATCTGCAGGTCGAGGTGGCCGACCGCATGGGTTACGAAGACCGAGCCGGCCGCCGGGCCGTCGAAATCTTCATGCAACGCTATTTCCGAGAAGCCACTCAGGTGGGAGAGCTGACACGGATCTTCCTGACCAAGCTTGAAGCGGCACATATGAAGAACGCGCCGTTGCTGGAACGCATCTTCAGCCGCAAGCCACGGGTCAAGCCGGGCTATAGGGTTGTTCATGGCCGACTGGATGTGGCCGACCCAAGAAGCTTTTTGTCCGACAAGCTGAATCTACTGCGTCTGTTCGAGGAAGGCCTGCGCACGGGTATGCTGATCCATCCCGATGCGATGCGGCTGGTCACGGCCAACCTGCACCTGATCGATGACGAAATGCGCAACGACAAAGAGGCGAGGCGCATCTTTCTGGATCTGATGCTGAAACACGGCAATCCCGAACGCGCGCTGCGCCGCATGAACGAGTTGGGCGTTCTGTCGGCCTTCATCCCCGAGTTCGAGCCCATCGTGGCGATGATGCAGTTCAATATGTACCACAGCTACACGGTGGACGAGCACACGATCCAGTGCATAATCAACCTGGCGCAAATCGAGCGGGGCGAACTTGTCGAAGCGCTGCCGCTGGCTTCGTCGATCCTCGAGGGCGGAGTGAACCGGCGTGTGCTTTACGTCGCTCTGCTGTTGCACGACATCGCCAAGGGCCGCCCCGAGGATCACTCGATCCTGGGGGCCAAGATCGCACGGACGGTCGCGCCTCGGCTGGGGCTTAACAAGAAAGAATGCGAAACCGTCGAATGGCTGGTGCGCTATCACCTGCTGATGTCGGACATGGCGCAGAAGCGTGACATCTCGGACCCGCGCACGGTGCGCGACTTTGCCAAGGCGGTTCAGACCGTCAAACGGTTGGATCTGCTGACGGTTCTGACAGTCTGCGACATCCGCGGCGTTGGGCCGAACACCTGGAACAACTGGAAGGCCACCCTGCTACGGGCCTTGCACGCGGAAACCAAGCGCGCGCTGGAAACCGGGATGGAGGACCTCAACCGTGCCAATCGTGGCGCGGAAGCCAAGAAAGCCCTGCGTGACGCGTTGTCAGCCTGGTCCAAGGCCGACCTCAAGACGGAAACCGGTCGGCACTACGATCCGTATTGGCAGGGGCTCAACCTCTCGACCCATGTCGAGTTCGCCGAAATGCTGCGCGCGCTGGAAAAAAGCGCGGATCCGGCGGCGATGGAAATCCGGCTGCACCCGGACGAAGACCGGGATGCGACGCGGGCGTGCTTTGCCATGGCCGACCATCCCGGCATCTTTTCCCGGATTGCCGGTGCGCTGGCGCTTGTGGGCGCAAACGTGGTCGATGCCCGCAGCTATACCACCAAGGACGGCTACGTGACTGACGCGTTCTGGATTCAGGACGCTGACGGTCACCCGTTCGAGTTGTCGCGTCTGCCGCGCCTGACCCAGATGATCCACCGCACCCTCAAGGGCGAGGTCGTGGCCCGCGAGGCGCTCAAGTCCCGCGACAAGATCAAGAAGCGGGAAAAGGCGTTCAACGTCCCGACGCACATCACCTTCGACAATGAAGGGTCCGAGATCTACACGATCATCGAAGTCGACACCCGCGACCGGCCGGGCCTGCTCTACGATCTGGCCCGGACCCTTGCCGCCGCCAATGTCTATATCGCCAATGCCGTGATCGCGACCTATGGCGAGCAGGTGGTGGATACGTTCTACGTCAAGGACATGTTCGGGCTCAAATACCACTCGGAGGCCAAGCAGAAGACGCTGGAAGCCAAGCTGCGCACCGCGATCACCGAAGGCGCCGAGCGGGCGGCCTCATGAAGCAGATCCGCCTGTTCTCGGGCCTGTTCACGGTCGGGTTCTGGACCCTTGCCAGCCGTATTCTGGGTTTTTTGCGGGAAATCCTGCTGACAGCCTATATCGGGCCGGGGCCGGTCATGGATGCTTTCGTCGCAGCCTTCCGCCTACCCAACATGTTCCGCCGGTTCTTCGCCGAGGGCGCTTTCAATGCGGCCTTCGTTCCGATGTTCTCGAAACGGCTGGAAGGCGGCGAAGACGCGCAGGGGTTTGCGCAGGATGCGTTCAACCTGCTGGCGGCGTCCGTTCTGGCGCTGGTCGGGCTGGCCATGGTGTTCATGCCGGGGCTGGTCTGGCTGACGGCCGAAGGGTTTTATGGCGACGAACGTTTCGATCTGGCGGTCGGGTACGGATATGTCGTCTTTCCCTACATCCTTTTCATGTCTCTGGCCGCGCTGTTTTCCGGGGTTCTCAATGCCACGGGGCGCTTTGCCGCCGCTGCTGCGGCTCCGGTCCTGCTGAACATATTCGCCTGCACGGCACTGATCGTAGGCGCGGCAACCGGAGGCGAGGTCATCCGTTGGCTCATCGCCGTCATACCCATTGCCGGGGTTGCTCAACTGGCGCTGGTTTGGGTCGCCACCGAACGCGCCGGAATTCGCATCCGGTTCGGCCGACCGAAGCTCAGCCCTGAAATGCGCAACATGGTTCGTATCGCGGTACCGGCGGCACTTGCCATGGGGGTGACGCAGGTCAATCTCGTTGTCGGGCAGCTGGTCGCGTCAAAGACCGAAAAGGCCATCAGCTGGCTCTTTGCCGCCGACCGGCTGTATCAGCTGCCGCTGGGCGTGGTTGGCATCGCCGTGGGCATCGTGCTGTTACCCGACCTGTCGCGCCGCCTGCGCGCGGGGGACGGCGATGGCGCGCGCAACGCCTTTTCCCGCGCCGGAGAGTTCACCCTGTTGCTGACCATTCCAGCAACCGTGGCTTTCGTGCTCATACCGGTGCCGCTGGTCTCGGTCCTGTTCGAACGAGGACAGTTCACCCCCGAAGACACGGCTGCCACCGCGCTGGCCGTGGCGGTCTATGGCATCGGCCTGCCGGCCTTCATGCTGCAAAAGCTGCTGCAACCGCTGTTCTTCGCCCGCGAGGATACCCGCTCGCCCTTCCGGTATGCCGTTGTGGCGATGGTCATCAACGCCGTGCTGGCCTTTGGGCTGTACCCGATCGTCGGCTGGATCGCCCCGGCCATCGCGGCCTCGGCCGCCGGGTGGGGCATGGTGGCGCTGTTGGCACTGGGCGCCCGGCGCATGGGCGAGGAGGCCCGTTTCGACGACCGGTTCAAGCGCCGCGCACCCAGGATATTGGCCGCCTCAATCGGAATGGGTGTGGTGCTGATCGCGGCTATGCAGCTGTTCGGTTGGACGTTCGAGGTTCCGGGCTGGCGCTATCTGGCCTTGCTGGGCCTGATCGTGTTCGCGGCACTGTCTTACTTCCTTCTCGGCCACCTGCTTGGCGCGTTCCGTCTGTCCGAGTTCCGGTCCGCCCTGCGAAGGTCCTGACCGCCTCAATCCCGCCGGATGCGCCCCACCAGCCGCGCCCATCCGCCCGGCGCCACGAAGAACGACAGCCCGAACCCGGTCGCGAACCCACCCAGATCGGCCACCCAATCCGAGGTGCCGCCGAAGATCAGCCCGAACAGCAGTTGGATACCCATCAGGACCGCAATCAACTGGAACGCCCGCGCCTGGTTTTCGCCGACCAGCGACAGCCTGCGCCACAGCAGCCAGGTGAACGCACCGATCAGGCCATAGACCGGCGGGAAGCCCCCGACCAGCGGATAGCGCGGGTCCAGCAACACCGCATAGGCCAGCGCTCCGCCCACGCCGGACAGCACGAAGATCACCAGCATCGCAAAACCGCCAAAGACCTCGCCCACCATCTTGCCCATCGCCAAAACGAAGACGCAGACAAAAAGCGCCTGGGTAAAGCTGCCTGACACGAAGGGGTAGGTGAAGAACCGGATCACATGCTCGACCGGCCAACGCCCGTTCATGACCATCCAGTCGAAGATGTCGGCCGAGAAGGAATAGCGCTGAATCGCCTCGAGCCGCCAGCCCACCGCGCCCGGTCCGCCGACCAGGCCGCGCGTGCCGAGGGTGAAGGCCAGTTCGATCCCCATGATGAACAAGACCAGCGCCACCACCACGGGCGGCAGGGGGTTCACGGGGGGTGTGTAATGCTCGCTGCTCATTGGGCGGGCCTTTCGCGGCTGTTGACGTCCCTTTGCCTCATGGGTAAGCGACGGAGGCTTATTTTTCCAGACGGGAGTTCCCTTCCATGACCGAGACCAAGTTCACGCCGCGCGTGTTTTCCGGCATTCAGCCCTCGGGAAACCTCCATCTTGGCAACTACCTTGGTGCGCTCAAGCGTTTTGTGGATATGCAGGGGCCGGAGATGGAGACCGTGTACTGCATGGTCGATCTTCACGCGATCACCGTCTGGCAGAACCCCAAGGAACTGGCGCATTCCACGCGCGAGCTGTGCGCAGGCTTCATCGCCGCCGGCATCGATCCCGAACAGTCGATCCTGTTCAACCAGTCCCAGGTGCCCGAGCACGCGCAACTGGCCTGGATCTTCAACTGTGTTGCGCGCATGGGCTGGATGCAGCGCATGACCCAGTGGAAGGACAAGGCGGGCAAGAACCAGCAGAACGCCTCGCTGGGCCTGTTCGCCTATCCCTCGCTGATGGCCGCCGACATTCTGGTCTACCACGCGACCCATGTGCCGGTGGGCGACGACCAGAAACAGCATCTTGAGCTGACCCGCGACATCGCCATCAAGTTCAACCACGACTATGGCGTCGATTTCTTCCCGATCACCGAACCGGTGATCGAGGGCGCGGCGACGCGCGTGATGAGCCTGCGCGACGGGGCCAAGAAGATGTCCAAGTCGGATCCGTCCGACATGAGCCGGATCAACATGACCGACGATGCCGACACCATCGCCAAGAAGATCCGCAAAGCCAAGACCGACCCCGACGCCCTGCCCTCGGACGCGGACGGGCTGGAAGGCCGCCCCGAGGCGCGCAACCTGGTCAACATCTATGCCGCGCTCAGCGATCAGACGGTCGAGCAGGTTCTGGCCGAGGTCGGGGGCAAGCAGTTCGGTGACTTCAAGCCGATGCTGGCCGATCTGGCAGTCGCAAGGCTGTCGCCGATCTCGACCGAGATGGCGCGGCTGATGGGCGATCAGGCCGAGATCGACAGGATCCTGGACCGTGGCGCGGAACGGGCGCGGGAAATCGCGGCTCCGATCCTCAGCCGCACCTACGAAATCGTGGGGATGGTGGGCGCCGGCCGCGCCTGAGCACCAGACAGAAACTGCAGCGCCGCCCCCCGGTAAGGGGCGGCGTTTTTCGTTGCAGGTCAGGCGGCCTGCGGGTGCAGTTTTTCCTCGACGATGGATTCGGCCACCGCACGGGGGCTGACGCCATCGACCTTGGCGCGGGTCAGGATGCGGTCCATCGTCCGCTCCAGCGCCTCGAGCCGCTGGCCGACCCAGGCTTCGCGATCCTTGATCTTCAGGATCTCGGTCGCGACGTTCACGATCCCGCCGCCATTGGCCACGAAATCCGGGGCGTAGAGGATGCCGCGGTCATGCAGGCGCTGCGCGTCGGCATCGGTCGCCAGCTGGTTGTTGGCCCCTCCGGCTACCGCGCCGACCTTCAGCAGCGGAATGCTGGTTTCGTTCAGGATGCCGCCGATGGCGCAGGGCGCGAAAATATCCGCCTGGGCCGCGTAGATCGCATCGGGCGCGACGGCCTGCGCTGCGAACCGGTCCGCCAGCCGGGCGGTCTGGCGCGCATCGATGTCGGTGATCACCAGTTTCGCCCCGGCATCATTCAGCAGCGCGCACAGATGTTCGCCCACATGGCCCAGCCCCTGCACCGAGACGGTCTTGCCGCTCAGGTCCGCGGACCCGAACCGATGCCGCGCAGTCACGCGGATGGCGTTGAAGATCCCGCGGGCGGTGATGGGCGACGGGTCGCCGCTGGCGAACGGGCCATCGGGCAGACCGGCGACATATTCGGTTTCGGTGCCGATCTGGGCCATGTCGGCCGGAGTCATCCCCATGTCCTCGGCCGTCCAGTATTGGCCGCCGAGGCTTTGGACCACGCGGCCGAAGGCCTGCAGCAACCGGGGCGTCTTGTCCGCGCTCGGGTCGCCGATGATCACGGCCTTGCCCCCGCCCAGCGGCAGATCGGCCGCGGCGTTCTTGTAGGTCATGCCCCGCGACAGGCGCAGCGCATCGTCCAGCGCCTCGGACGGGTGGCCATAGGTGCGCATCCGCACGCCACCCGCTGCAGGCCCCAATTGCGTGGAGTGGATCGCCACAAAGCCCGAAAGCCCGCTGGCGGCGTCTTTGAATTCGACCACACGCTCGTGATCTGGCGCGTCAATCGTGGTTATTTCCATTTTGCTCCTCCGGAATGACAGATCGAGTCTGCCACATCCGACCGAGCGATTTTCGCCAATACGTGCTGGCCAACACATTGCTCTTGGCGATAATAATAATCCGAGCCGACAATTTTAGGGATTTTCCCCATGGATCAGATCGACCGCAAGATCGTGCGCGCGCTGCAGCAGGACGGGCGCATGACCGTTCTTGACCTGGCCGAAAAGGTGGGCCTGTCGCCCACACCCTGCGCGCGACGCCTGGACCGCCTGCGCCGCGACGGGGTGATCACCGGATATTCGGCGCAGGTCGACCCCGAGAAGCTGGGCTTTGGCGTCACGATTTTCGTGTCTGTCGAACTTGAGAAACAGGACCGCAACGCCATCGACGCCTTCGAACGCGCCATCCTGCGATGCGATGAGGTGATGGAGTGCTACCTCATGACAGGCTCGCGCGACATCCTGCTGCGCGTCGTGGCGCGTGACCTGACCGCCTTCGACGCGTTTCTGGAGAACCGGCTGATGCAGATTCCGGGCATCCGCAACCTGCGCTCCAACTTCGCCCTGCGCGCGATGGTCAAGCGCGACGTGTTGCCATCGTCGGCCGGATAATCTGCTGGACCTTGGGCGCGCGCGCTCCTACGGTTCGGCGGAATTGACGGAGGGCACAATGGCAGTCGGCAAGAATATCCGCACTTATTTCGATGGCACATGGCACGATGGCGATGCCCCGATCATGCGGGCTGCGGACCACGGGGCCTGGCTTGGATCATCGGTGTTTGACGGCGCGCGCTATTTTGACGGAATGGCGCCCGATCTGGCGGCGCATTGCGACCGGGTGAACCGCTCGGCCGAGGCACTGATGCTCACTCCGACCGTGACCACCGAACAGATGGTCGAACTGATCCGCGAAGGTCTTGAAGCTTACCCGACCGAGGCCGCCGTCTACATTCGCCCGATGTATTGGGGGATCGACGGAGACGCGACGGCGATCGTGCCGCAGGGTGACAGCACAGGCTTTGCCATCTGCCTCGAAGAAATCCCGATGGCGCCCGAGGCGGCCTCGGTCACGCTGACGACCACCCGCTTCCGCCGCCCGGTTCTGGAAAGCGCGGTCGTCAACGCCAAGGCCGGGTGCCTTTATCCAAACAACGCCCGAATGCTGGCGGAAGCACGATCCAAGGGGTTCTCAAACGCATTGGTGACCGATGCCATGGGCAACGTGGCAGAAACCGCAACGGCCAACATCTTCATGGCCAAGGATGGCGAGGTGTTTACTCCGGCACCGAACGGCACCTTCCTTGCAGGCATCACTCGTGCGCGGCACATCGACAATCTGCGGCGCGACGGTGTGACGGTTCACGAAACTGTTCTGACCTTCGACGATTTTCACGACGCGGACGAAGTGTTCATGTCCGGCAACATGAACAAGGTCACGCCCGTGACCGCACTGGACGACACGCAATATCAGATTGGCCCTATCACGCGCCGCACGCGCGCGCTCTACTGGGACTGGGCGGCCAGCAACCAATAAGCGAAGGCCCGTCGCGGCCCGAGTTGCCAGACACCGAATGCTCGGGCATGATCCCGAAAACCGAAGAGGACATTCATGCGCAAGTTCCTTGTAGTTCTTGACGATAGCCGCGAGTGCCTGAACGCCATGCGTTTCGCCGCAATGCGTGCTGCGCATACGGGCGGGGGGGTGACCATCCTCTCGGTCATTCCTCCGGACGAGTTCAACCACTGGATCGGCGTGGCCGAAGTGATGCGGGAAGAAGCCCGCGAGCGTATCCATGCGCATTTCGAGGTATTTGCCAAATGGATGCGCGACAAGCAGGGGATCGAGCCGGAACTGGCGATCCGCGAGGGTGAACCCGTTCCGCAGATCATTGAGCATGTCCGCTCGGATCCCGAGATCGGCGTCCTTGTTCTGGGTGCGGGTACCGACAAGAAGGGCCCGGGTCCACTGGTCACTCAGTTGACGCGGAATTCCGGCAGCTTGCCGATTCCGATCACCATCGTTCCGGGCGACCTGAGCAAGGAGAAGCTCGAAGAGATCACCTGATGCCCGCCACCCTGCACTTCTGGTTCGATTTCGCCTCGACCTATTCCTACCTCAGCGCCATGCGGGTCGAACGGGACGCGGCAGCCTGCGGCGTGCAGGTGGACTGGCAGCCATTCCTTCTGGGTCCCATTTTTGCCGAGCAGGGGTGGAAAACCTCGCCGTTCAACATCTATCCGGCCAAGGGGCGGTACATGTGGCGCGACATGGAACGGCTGTGCCGGCAGCGTGACCTGCCCCTGACCCGACCTGCCGAGTTTCCGCAAAACGGCCTGAAGGCTGCACGCCTTGCGCTCGCCATCCCTCAGGGTGAAGCGCGCGCTGCATTCTCCCGCGCCGTTTTCGCCGCACAATTTGGCCAAGGCCTGAACATTTCCGAAGAGCCTGTCCTGCGCAGCGCCCTGTCCGCCGCCGGCCTCCCCGAGGACATGATCGACCGGACCGCAGACACTGACATCAAGAGTGCTCTGTTTGACCAGGTTGCCCGCGCCAAATCGCTGGGGATCTTCGGCGCCCCCAGTTTTGTCGTGGATGAGGAGCTTTATTGGGGCGATGACCGACTGGACATGGCAATCCGACAGGCCACAGCGATTTAGAACCGTTCCAAATCTTGACTTCCCGGCCGCTGACGCGCATATCAGAGCCAACTGATACGGAGCGCGCCATGTTCATCCAGACCGAATCCACACCCAACCCGGCCACGCTGAAATTCCTGCCCGGTCAGACCGTGCTCGAGGCCGGTACAGCGGATTTTCCGACCGCCGAAGCCGCGCAGAACTCGCCGCTGGCGCAGCGCATCTTTGCGGTCAGCGGTGTGACCGGAGTTTTCTTCGGCAATGACTTCGTAACCGTCACCAAAGACGACGGCGTGCAGTGGGACCACATCAAACCCGCCATCCTGGGCGCTGTGATGGAGCACTACCAGTCCGGCCAGCCGGTGATGGGGGCCGGGGTGGAAACCGCGTCCGGCCATGCTGAACATTCGGGTGAGGACTCGGAAATCGTCAACCAGATCAAGGAATTGCTGGACAGCCGCGTGCGCCCCGCCGTGGCGCAGGACGGCGGTGACATCACCTTCCACGGCTTTGACCGCGGCGTCGTCTACCTGCATATGCAAGGGGCCTGCGCAGGCTGCCCGTCCTCGACGCTGACCCTGAAAATGGGGATCGAGAACCTGCTCCGCCATTACATCCCCGAGGTGACCGAGGTTCGCCCTGTTGCCGTCTGATCAGACAATTCTGGCATTTGACACATCGGCCGCGCATTGCGCGGCCGCTTTGCTGCGCGGGCCAGACATCGTCGTGAGCCGCGCCGAAACCATGACCCGCGGCCAGGCGGAACGCCTGATGCCTTTGCTTCAGGACATCCTGGCAGAAGGTGGGGTTTCTTGGGCGGATATCGACGCGATCGGTGTCGGGACGGGTCCGGGCAATTTCACTGGAATTCGCATCTCGGTCTCCGCCGCCCGAGGGCTGGCGCTTGGATTGAACAAACCGGCAATCGGCGTTTCGGGCCTTGAAGCCCTTGCGGCTTTGGCACCTGAAGGGCGGACCCCAGTCATTCCAGCCCCCCGGGAACATGTTTACCTGCTAGCGCCCGACGGGACGCCGCAGCTGATGACGCAGGAACAGGCAGAATCACTTGGCGCCCTGTTTTTGTGCGACGATGCGAATGCAGTCGTCCGGGCCATCGCCCGGATTGCATCCGAACGTGTTGACCTTGTGTCAGGTCCCCCGGCCCCCCTGTACGTTCGTGCCGCAGACGCCGCCCCGTCGCGCGATACGCCGCCGCCTTTGCTGGACCCATGACCCCACAGGAAATGGCCGAGACCCACGGCGCGGCTTTCACCCAGTCCCGCCCCTGGACTGCTGATGAATTCGCTGATCTGCTTGCCAGCCGCTTCACCCATGTCGTTGGAAACAAAACAGCATTTGCCCTGGTCCAAGTCATCGGCGACGAGGCTGAGCTGCTGACCATCGCGACGCATCCCGATCATCAGCGGCAGGGTCTGGGCCGCGCCTGCATGCAGGCTTGGCATGACAAGGCTCACGATCTGGGTGCGCGCCGGGCGTTTCTTGAGGTGGCATCGGACAACGCGGCCGCCATTGCACTCTACCAAAGTTGCGGCTATGCGCGCTGCGGTCTTCGGCCGGGATATTACCGGCGCGGCAAGGCTGACAAAGTAGATGCAATCTTGATGGAGCGCGCGCTACCCCGACGAAAGCCGGGCATTTCTGAGACCAAATGGTCAAAAAGCGGTTGACCATGGCTGTTTCAGACGGCCTTAATTGCCGCTATCACAGCAGTTCTGCTCGCTCTGAGCGGGGCTGGGCAAAAGCCCCTGCCCCGAAGCCAAAAAAACAACGGGAGTATATGATGACCCTGATGAAATCCTTGATGGGCGCGGCCGCCGCGTTTGCACTGACCGCAGGTGCGGCGCTGGCCGAACCGGCGATCATCTTCGATCTGGGCGGCAAGTTCGACAAATCGTTCAACGAAGCAGCCCATAACGGCGCCAAGCGCTGGGCCGACCAGACCGGCAAATCCTATCGCGAAATCGAGCTGCAGTCGGAAGCGCAGCGCGAACAAGCCCTGCGTCGTTTCGCTGAAGCCGGTGCAAACCCGATCATCACCATGGGCTTTGCCATGGCTGATCCGCTGGCCGCCGTCGCACCTGACTATCCCGACACCAAGTTCGTTGCCGTCGACGTCAGCTGGCTGGACGCGCCGAACATCCGCCAGGTCTCGTTCGCCGAGCATGAAGGCTCGTACCTGGTCGGCATGATGGCCGCGATGGCATCCAAGTCGGGTACCGTCGGCTTCATCGGTGGCATGGACATTCCGCTGATCCGGCACTTTGGCTGCGGCTACGCCCAGGGCGCCAAGGCCGTGAACCCTGACATCAACGTCGTAGCCAACATGACCGGCACCACCCCGGCCGCTTGGAACGACCCGGTGAAGGGTTCGGAGCTGACCAAGGCTCAGATCAGCCAAGGCGCTGACGTGATCTACGCTGCCGCAGGCGGTACCGGCGTCGGTGTTCTGCAGACCGCAGCCGACGAAGGCATCCTGTCGATCGGCGTGGACAGCAACCAGAACCACCTGCACCCGGGCAAGGTACTGACCTCGATGCTCAAGCGCGTGGACGTAGCCGTTTATGACGCCATGAAGGCAGGCGAAGATGTCGAAACCGGCAAGTTCACCATGGGTCTGGCACAGGACGGTGTCGGCGTTGCCATGGATGAAAACAACGCCTCGCTGGTGAGCGACGAGATGAAGGCCGCCGTCGAAAAGGCACGCCGCGACATCATCGACGGCAATGTCACCGTCGTCAGCTACTACGAGAACGACAGCTGCCCGGCACTGCAGTTCTGATATCGCGCGGGGCGGGGGAAACCTCCCGTCCCGCATCCACTCATGCCGCTGTTTCGCCACGACCGAATGATCGCGAAATCAGCGCAGCTTCTACGGCAATCGAGGACAAGACATGACAGTCCCCGCCATCGAGCTCAAAGGGATTTCCAAAGCCTTTGGGCCAGTTCAAGCGAACAAGGACATCTCGATCAGCGTCGCCCCCGGCACGATCCACGGGATCATCGGTGAAAACGGTGCGGGCAAATCCACGCTGATGAGCATTCTGTACGGCTTCTACAAGGCCGACAAAGGTGAAATCTGGATCAACGGCAAAAAGACCGACATCCCCGACAGCCAGGCCGCGATCGTCGCGGGTATCGGCATGGTCTTTCAGCATTTCAAGCTGGTCGAGAATTTCACCGTTCTGGAAAACATCGTTCTGGGCGCCGAAGATGGCGGGCTGCTGGCCCCTTCGCTGGCCAAGGCCCGGAAAGAGCTGAAAGAGCTCGAGGAAGAATACGAGCTCTTCGTAGACCCCGACAAGCGTATCGACGAGATCGGCGTGGGCATGCAGCAGCGGGTCGAAATTCTCAAGGCGCTGTACCGGAAGGCGGAAATCCTGATTCTGGACGAGCCCACCGGGGTGCTGACCCCAGCCGAGGCCGACCAGCTGTTCCGGATCCTCGACCGGCTGCGCGCCGAAGGCAAGACCATCATCCTGATCACTCACAAGCTGCGCGAGATCATGGAAGCCACCGATACCGTGTCGGTGATGCGCCGCGGCCAGATGACCGCCACGGTCAAGACCGCCGAGACCAACCCCGAGGAGTTGGCCGAGCTGATGGTTGGGCGCAAGGTTCTGTTGCGCGTCGACAAGGTGCCGGCCAAACCCGGCAAGCCCATCCTTGAAATCGAGAACCTGCGGGTGACGGATTCGGCGGGCGTCGAGCGCGTCAAAGGTATCGACCTGACCGTCCGCGCGGGCGAGATCGTGGGCATCGCAGGCGTCGCCGGCAACGGGCAGTCCGAGCTGCTAGAGGTGTTGGGCGGGATGCGCCCGGGATCAGGCGTGATCAAACTGAATGGTACGCCTCTGGCGCTCAGCGGACCCGAGGCCGACGGTCAGGCGCGGCGCACCCAAGGGATCGCCCATGTTCCCGAAGACCGGCAACGCGAAGGCCTGATCATGGACTTCCACGCCTGGGAAAACGTGGCCTTCGGCTATCACCGCGACCCCGCTTATCAGCGCGGGATTTTCATGAACAACGCCGCCCTGCGCGCCGACACAGAACGCAAGATCGAGAAATTCGACGTGCGTCCGCCGAATGGCTGGCTGTCGGCCAAGAACTTTTCGGGCGGGAACCAGCAGAAGATCGTGGTTGCTCGCGAAATCGAGCGGAACCCCGATTTGCTGTTGGTGGGCCAGCCGACCCGCGGCGTGGACATCGGCGCGATCGAGTTCATTCACAAGCAGATCGTCGCCCTGCGCGATCAGGGCAAGGCGATCCTGCTGGTCTCGGTCGAGTTGGAAGAGATCTTCTCTCTGTCCGACCGGATTGCAGTGATGTTCGACGGACATATCATGGGCGAGCGCCTGCCCCATGAAACGGATGAAAAAGAACTGGGCCTGTTGATGGCTGGTGTTGCGGGGGAGGCCGCGTAACATGGATAAGATGCCCAAATGGGCCGACGTCATTCTGATCCCGCTCATCAGTCTGATCCTGGCCGCAATCCTATCGACACTGGTCATTCTGGCGATTGGCGAAAACCCGATCGAGGCGGTAAACCTGATGGTCACCGGCGCGCTGGGGTCGACCTATGGCTGGGGCTACACCCTGTATTATGCAACCAACTTCATGTTCACCGGCCTTGCGGTTGCGGTGGCCTTTCACGCGCGCCTGTTCAACATCGGTGGCGAGGGTCAGGCCATGCTGGGCGGACTGGGCGTTGCCATGGTGTGCCTCTATGTGCCTTGGCCACATTGGAGCATCGCTCTACTGGCTGCGATGGCCGCCGGCATGCTGTTCGGCGCAGCCTGGGCGGCGATTCCGGCCTATCTGCAGGCCAAGCGCGGCAGCCATATCGTGATCACCACGATCATGTTCAACTTCATCGCCGCGGCGCTGCTGAACTACATGCTGGTTAACGTGATGCGACCGGCCGGCTCGCAAGACCCGGCCACCGCCCGCTTTGCCGAGGCGGTACATCTGCCCACCCTGCACGAGATGCTGGCCCCGATCGGGATCAATTTCTCCAAGGCGGCTCCGGCCAACATCTCGCTGATCATCGCGGTCATCGCCTGCATCGTCGTCTGGGCGCTGATCTGGCGAACCCGCTTGGGCTATGAAATCCGGGCTTATGGGCATTCGGAAACCGGTGCGGTCTATGCCGGTATCTCACCGGTGCGCATCACCATCGTGGCGATGCTGATCTCGGGCGCTCTGGCGGGCCTGATGGCGATCAACAACGTCATGGGTGAGGCCGAGCGGCTGGTTCTCAACTCGACCGAGGGCGCGGGCTTCATCGGCATCGCGGTGGCCCTGATGGGCCGCTCGCACCCGTTCGGCGTGTTCCTGGCAGCCATCCTGTTTGGTTTCCTCTACCAGGGCGGCGCGGAACTGGCCCTGTGGACGTCGATCCCGCGCGAGCTGATCGTGGTGATCCAGGCGCTGGTGATCCTGTTCACCGGAGCGCTGGACAACATGGTGCGCATGCCGCTTGAAAAGCTGTTCCTGGCTCTGCGGAAGGAGGCGAACTGATGGAGTTGTTCCTGACGATCGTCCAGGTTCTGGACTCGACAATTCGCCTGGCCACGCCGCTGCTGCTGGCCTGTCTGGCCGGCTTGTATTCGGAACGCGCTGGCATTTTCGACATCGGCTTGGAAGGTAAGATGCTGATGGCCGCATTCTTCTCGGCCGCCGTTGCCGCCGTCACCGGGTCGGTATGGCTGGGCCTGCTGGCCGGCATCGCATCGTCCTTGGTGCTGTCTGGCCTGCACGGGCTTGCCTCGATCACGTTCCGGGGCAACCAGCTGATTTCCGGTGTCGCCATCAACTTCCTGGCTGCCGGCATGACCGTGCTGGTGGCCCAGGACTGGTTCCAGCAAGGCGGCCGCACGCCGTCGCTGTTCGGGGGCGGCCGGTTCGAACCGATCAACTTCCCCTTCGCCGAGGCTCTGAGCGGTGTGCCGATCATCGGTCCCATCTACGCCGAGCTGCTCTCAGGCCACTCGATTCTTGTCTACGTGGCGTTCCTGATGGTGCCCGCCACCTGGTGGGTGCTGTTCCGCACCCGCTTTGGACTGCGCCTGCGAGCCGTGGGTGAAAACCCGGCGGCAGTGGACACCGCGGGCGTCTCAGTGGTGGGGCTTCGGTACGCAGCCGTCGCCATCTGTGGCGTGCTGTGTGGCATCGCCGGGGCCTATTTGGCGACAGCGTTGCAGGCAGGGTTCGTCAAAGACATGACGGCCGGCCGGGGTTTCATCGCACTGGCTGCACTGATCTTTGCCAAGTGGCGGCCGTGGCACGCCATGTGGGCGTGTTTGCTGTTCGGGCTGCTGCAGGCTGTTGCTCTGCGGTTCCAGAATATCGACCTGGGCGGCATCATTATCCCCGTTCAAGTCATGGACGCGCTGCCCTATATCCTGACCGTGGTGATCCTGGCAGGTTTCGTCGGCAAAGCGGTCCCGCCAAGGGCCGGTGGCGAGCCTTATGTGAAAGAGCGTTGATAAGGCCAGTTCAGGACTGCTTTTCAGTCCTGTTTGCTGCAAAGCGGCATGCAGAGTTGATTTTGCATGCCGCAAGCGCTCTAAGAGGGTATGCACGTCTACCTTCCCATAGCCGAAGTATCCGTTAGCCCGTTTGTCCTGCTGGCGATTGGTGTTTCCGTGGGCGTTCTGTCCGGCATGTTCGGAGTGGGAGGCGGTTTTCTGATCACGCCATTGCTGTTTCTGATCGGTATTCCACCTGCAGTCGCCGTGGCGACATCGGCCAATCAGGTGGTGGCATCCTCATTTTCGGGGCTGATGGCCCATCTCAAGCGCAGGACCGTAGACCTGAAGATGGGATCGGTTCTGTTGGGCGGCGGCCTGCTCGGCGCGACGCTGGGGATGCTCGTCTTCAACTATCTCAAGCATTTGGGACAGGTCGATCTGGCGGTCCAGCTGTGTTACGTCGTGTTTCTTGGCCTCATCGGCACCTTGATGTTCATTGAGAGCCTGCGTGCAATCCGCCGGTCACGAGCGGCGGGCGGCACCGCACCGACCGCACGCCGCCAACGCACCTGGGTTCATGCACTGCCGTTCAAAATGCGGTTCCGCGAGTCAAACCTGTACATCTCGGTCATTCCACCCATCCTGGTCGGCTTTGGCGTCGGAATCCTGTCGGCCATCATGGGCGTTGGCGGCGGGTTCATCATGGTTCCGGCAATGATCTATATCCTCGGAATGCCAACAAAGGTGGTGATCGGAACCTCGCTGTTTCAAATCATTTTCGTGGCCGGGTTCACGACGATGATCCACGCTTCGACCAACTTCAGCGTGGATATCGTGCTGGCCTTGTTCCTGTTGATCGGGGGGGTCGTTGGGGCCCAGTTCGGCAGCATGGTCGGCGCTCGGTTGAAGGCTGAGCAGCTGCGGGTTTTGCTGGCGGTACTGGTCATGATCGTGGCCGGAAAAGTCGGGCTGGAACTGATCGTGGCTCCGACAGAATTCTATTCGCTTTCTGAATTGGCGGGGGTTTGATCGTGACCAGTTTATCCTTCGAAACCGCCATGTACCCACAAGTCCGTTTCTTCGCCCAACGCAGCGCGCCTGCCTTTGCTCGCATTAACCAGTCCACCGCAGTACGGATCGGCTAGACCACATGCATATCTACCTGCCTATCGCCGAAGTTTCCGTAAACGCCTTTCTGCTGCTTGGCCTCGGCGGCATGGTGGGGATCCTGTCCGGTATGTTCGGTGTCGGTGGCGGCTTTTTGATGACCCCGCTGCTGTTTTTTATCGGCATCCCACCCGCCGTTGCTGTGGCAACCGAGGCGAACCAGATCGTTGCCTCGTCATTCTCGGGGGTGCTGGCGCATTTCCGCAGAAAGACGGTCGACCTGAAGATGGGCACGGTCCTTCTTGTGGGTGGTCTGATCGGCGCCGCCGTGGGCGTTGTCTTCTTCAACTATCTCAAAAGCCTGGGTCAGGTCGATCTGCTGGTCAAGCTCTGCTATGTCGTCTTTCTGGGCGTCATTGGCGGGCTGATGTTCTTTGAAAGCCTCAATGCGCTTCGCAGGTCCCGCAAGGCCGGTGGGGTCCCTGTCAAACGGCGCCAGAGGGGGTGGATCCACGCCCTGCCGTTCAAGATGCGGTTCCGGACCTCGGGGCTGTATATCTCGGTCATTCCGCCGGTGCTTGTCGGCCTGTTCGTCGGCGTGTTGTCGGCGATCATGGGCGTGGGCGGCGGATTCATCATGGTGCCCGCCATGATCTATCTGCTGGGAATGCCAACCAAAGTGGTTGTGGGGACATCCCTTTTCCAGATTATTTTCGTCACTGGCTTCACCACCATGCTGCACGCCACGACCAACTTTACGGTCGATATCGTGCTGGCTGTCCTACTGTTGGTTGGCGGGGTGATCGGAGCTCAGATCGGAACCGTGCTGGGGGCACGCATCCCGGCCGAGCAGCTGCGCGTCCTGCTGGCGGCTCTTGTCTTGGCGGTTTGCGGAAAGCTGGCCCTGGATCTGTTGTTGCAACCGGCCGAGCTGTACTCGCTTGGCACCGATGGGGGGCATTGACGTGTTGCGCTGGTTCATCGCCCTTGTGTTCCTGACCCTCCCCGTCCATGCCGCGGATGAGCAAGTCGTTCTTGGCCTCAGCCAGGATCGCGTAGCCATCACCGCCGATTTCGACGGATCCGAGATTCTGATCTTTGGCGCCGTCAAGCGCGAAGCACCGATCCCGCCCGGCCCTCCGCTGGAGGTGATCGTGGCAGTCGCAGGCCCGTCCGAGCCGGTCATGGTGCGGCGCAAGGAAAAGAAATTCGGCATCTGGGTGAATACCGACAGCGTTCTGGTCGATTCCGCACCCAGCTTCTACGCAGTCGCCACAAGCGCACCGTTCACGGACATCATCACCGACACCGAAGATCTGCGCTATCGCATCTCGATCCGGCGCGCGATCCGGTCCGTCGGGGCAGCCATGCATATTCGGGAGGCTCAGGATTTCGCCCGGGCTGTCGTCAGGATCCGCGAGGATGAGGGCCTGTACTCGATCCGGGAGAACACGGTTGCCGTGGATGAGCAAACGCTATTCCGCACCTCCATCAAGATGCCGGCCGACTTGACCGAAGGCGACTACCTGACCCGCATCTTCCTGATGCGGAACGGCGAAGTCATTTCGCAGTTCGAGACGGTTATCGACGTTCGGAAAGTCGGGCTCGAGCGGTTTCTCTACAACATGTCGCGTCAACAGCCGGTCTGGTACGGGTTGATGTCCCTCGTCATTGCCATCGCCGCAGGCTGGGGCGCTTCGACGGCTTTCCGACTGTTGCGCGAAAGCTGACCGCTACCCGCGCCCGATATACGGCATCGTCGTTGCCATCACGGTCATGAACTGAACGTTGGCTTCGGGCGGCAGGCTGGCCATGTGCAGGACCGAGCGCGCGGCGTCTTCGACCTCCATCGTCGGATCAGGCTCTCGCCCTTCAGCAACCGCCGTATCGACCAGGTTCTGCACCATCTGGGTTCTGGCATTTCCGATGTCGATCTGCCCACAGGCGATCCCATGAGCGCGGCCGTCAAGCGACAGGCTTCGTGTCAGCCCGGTAATCGCGTGTTTTGTGGCGGTGTAGTGAACCGAATTCGGGCGCGGTACATGCGCCGCGATCGAGCCGTTGTTGATGATGCGGCCCCCCTGGGGTACCTGCCTGCGCATCAAGCCAAAGGCCGCGCGAGCACACAGAAACATCCCGTTCAGGTTCACGTTGACGCTCTGATACCAGTCGTCCAGCGCGATCTCGTCGATCGTCCCGGCAGGGGCAAAGATCCCCGCGTTGTTGAACAGAACATCCAACCGTCCAGCCTGCGCCTGAAATTCATCGAACGCCGCCGACACCGCTTGAGGATCGGTCACGTCGGCCACCAGTGGAATGGCGTTTTCGCGCGTCGCGGCAAACTGGCTCAGCTTGTCCGCACTGCGTGCCAACAGGCCGACCTTCCAGCCCTGATCCAGAAACAGCTCGGCGGTGGCTCGCCCGATGCCCGAACTTGCCCCGGTTACAATGATCGTCTTCACGTCTCCTCCGCCTCCAGCGTAAGTTTTGCGGCCGGGACCGCGCGCAGGTCGTCAACCCGCAGCGGGTGGCTTGGTTTGGACAGCCGGTTGCGCACCACCCAGATCAGCCGCTCTTGCGCCCGGGTGATGGCCACATAGGCCAGCCGTTTCCACAGGGGTTGCCCGGCCTCGGTCCGGCCCATGCGGGCGGCGGCATAAAGGTCAGGGGCAAAGACCTGCACCGTGTCCCACTGCGAGCCCTGCGCCTTGTGGATCGTCACGGCGGCCCCATGCAGAAACGTGGCCCCCATGCGCGCGGCAAAGGGGATGAAGGGCTCTTCCTCGTCCGGTTTTTCGATCTGCACGATCGAGGCGGCGCTGACCTGCGGGTCTTCGGCCCCCATGACATGCAGCCGCGAGAACCCAGGCTTGCGCCCCGGCCCCAGATAGATCACCTGCGCGCCCTTGATCAGCCCGCGCGCCTCGAGGTCGAGCCGCTTCTTGCGGTGCTTCAGCGGCAGCTCGATCCCGTCGCAGATCAGCGGTTCGCCTTCCAACAATTCGGTCTCGGGCGCACCATGCACCTGACGGAAGGCCTGAATCAGCCGGATGCGTGTCGCGTTGCGCCAGACCAGAACCGGGCTGCGGGCCATCAGGTCGACCTCGACCCGCTGGCCCCAGACCACGCGGTCATCCTTGCGGGCGGTCTGCTCGACAAGGCGTTCGAAATCCTCGAACCCCATCGCAGGATCGGCCAGCGCATGGGCCAGGTCCAGAATGGGGTTGTCGGCCTCTTGCCGGTGTACCCGGTGCAGGATCAGCTTGCGCGGTTCCGGCAAAGCATCGAACACCATCGACCCGGACTGATTCACCGGTGCCAACTGTGCCGGATCGCCGAACAGCAACAAGGTAGGAAAAATTTCTTTGAGATCCTCGAACTGGCGGTCGTCCAGCATCGAGGCTTCATCGACGAACCCGATATCCAGCGGCTCGTCGCGACGTTTCCATCCGGTTATGAAATCCGACCCGCGCAGGCCGGCGGCGGCTAGGGCACCCGGGATGGACTTGTTGTTGGCATAGAACGCGGCCGCGCGGTCCAACGCCTCGTCGGTCAGGCCTTCGATCTCGGGGCGGTCGTCATTGCCCGCCAGCCACTCGGCGATCCGTTCGTATTCCGGATCATAGACCGGCGTGTACAGAATGCGGTGAATGGTGGTGGCCGGAACACCGCGCAACCGCAACACGCTGGCGGCCTTGTTGGTCGGGGCCAGAATGGCAAGGCTGCGCTTGTCCTTCGATTTGCGGCTTTCATAGTCGCCCGAGACGATCTGAACTCCGGTCTCAGCCAGCGCCTTGTAGAGTTCGGCCAACAGCAGGGTCTTGCCCGACCCGGCCTTGCCGATCACCGCCATGACCCCCGATTCGCCCTGGCCGGGCAGCTTGAGCAGCGCATCATCTTCCAGGTCCACGCCTGCGGTTTTCAGCATCTGGGCAATGCTGTCGAACGCGGCGGCCTGATCTTCGGAAAAAGTAACCTTGGGCAGAGACATGGCGCGACCCTACAGGGCCGCGCCAACCTGCGCCAGATGCGGAATTCAACGTCAGGCAGACAGTGCGAACCGATGCCGCGCGGCGGACCCGAACGCCGTCTTGAACCACAATCGCGACAGCTCGCGCGGGATGCCCGCCCGCTCGGCCACGCGGTTGCAATCGTCAGCGGAATAGGGCCAAAGACCGACCGAGATCTGGTCACGGCCCGCCCCCTCCGAGCCCAAGATCACCGGCGAGGAACCGATTAGCCGATAGATACGGATCATCCTTGCATCAAACACCCCGGCGATGTGGGTCAGACCGAAGCCTTCCATGATCTCTCCCCCACTCAGCATGATTGCCCCGGCCGTGTGTGGATGAGCGGTACGGGACAGGCAGAACCGCGTCACCTCCCAGATCAGCGGGCTTCGAATTGGGCTGCCGCTGGTCAGATGCCCGAACACCTCGTTTACCATGACAGGGCCAGTCGTGGGCAATACCCGCATCGAGCCGCCGTGACTGCCGTCCGGCTCTTCCCAGATGACATACAGCGGGTTCAGATCATCATACTGATCCCGTTCCTCTCCTTTGGAATTGACATGAACATCCCATCCCAGGCGGGTTTTGAATTGATCGGCGCGGTCGCGAAACATCCCCTCGGCCAATTTTGGAAATTTATGAAGCTCGTCAGCGTAAACATAACGCAGCATGACTTTTCCCCTTGTCGTCCAGTACTGGAACGAAGGGGGTACAAAGTCGTGGTTAATTTACCGTGTGGCCCTCGCGCGGGCCTTAAACCACTATTAATCCTCTGCTGAGGGCAGTGGCGATGGCATGGGTTGTATTCAGAGCACCCAGCTTGGACCGGGCGCTTTCGATATAGACACGCAATGTGTGCTCGGAAATAGACAGGGAGTGCGCGACCTGCGCCCGGCTGTAGCCCAAGGCCAGTAGCGTCATCGCGTCGATCTCGCGCGGAGAGAGACCGCGCGCGGATTCAGGTCTGCGGTCCTGCTCGAAATCCAAAGCTTTGCGGTTGAAGTAGTGGGCGAGCAGTATCAACTCGCGGCTGTAGGTCAAGATGAAGGCACCCCAAGCCTCGTCGCTGCAACTGTGATTGACCGTAAAAAGCGCGAACTGGCCATTCGGCCCACGAATTGGGATCGAATAGCCCTGATTGCCGACACCATGATCCAAAGCATCCTGCAGAAAGGCTTTTGCGACCTTGCCGGACCAGTTCAGAGATTTCCAATTGACCGGATGAAACCGCTGGAAGCAGCCCAGGATTACGGGATCTATTCGGTGATAGTTGCGTTCACGGTATTGGTCGGCCCAGGCATCCGGATAGGTGGTGTAGCCATATTGATCGCCGGCGCCATCGACCCAGTGATAGACGATGTGATCGACCTTCAGTTTGTCCCTGATGCGGACAGCAACCGCACCCAGCTCGTCAAGCGTGCTGGTGTTTTCCAAATCCTCCAGGACCTGGCTCAAATCGAACTGTGTTCCCATTCGACGGCGCTTTTGCCTCATCGTTCAGGGACGCAATTTCGGCCGCGGCGATCAGCCTGGTGTCGTCAAGCTGCTCGGCCAGCGCGGTCAACCCATTCGCAACGGCGAAGGCGTTGAGGTCCGACAATACGTCCAGTATCCACTCATTTCGCGCCATCATGGTCTCTCCGAAACAGTTAACGAAGGGTTAACACAACCATAACATGTACGCTGTTTTCTTGCCTATTCACTGCTTTCTACTCCCCAAAAACAGCGGGTCCCGAATTTGCATGGCATTGAAAAACAATATCCCATCTTCTGAACGCAAAACGCCCGCGAACCGTCTGAACGATTCGCGGGCGCTTGCTTTCAAAGCGCGGTGATCAACCGCGGGCGTCCAGAACCTCTTCCAAGGTCCGCATGCCCGTACGCGGGGCCTGAACCAAGACAGACATGTTGCCCGGCTTGTGCTCGTTCCGCATCATTTTCATGTGCGCCTCGGGCAGTTCTTTCCAAGTGAACACTTCGGACATGCAGGGATCGAGACGCCGCTCCAGCATCAGCCGGTTTGCAGCGGACGCCTGCTTGAGATGCGCGAAATGCGAACCCTGCAGACGCTTCTGGTGCATCCACATGTACCGAACATCAAAGGTCAGGTTGTAGCCGGTGGTCCCGGCGCAGATCACGACCATGCCGCCTTTTTTGACGACAAAGGTCGAGACCGGGAAGGTGCTCTCGCCGGGGTGTTCGAACACCATGTCGACGTTCACGCCCTTGCCCGTGATGTCCCAGATCGCCTTACCGAACTTGCGGGCTTCCTTGAACCACTCGGCATATTCAGGCGTGTTGACCGTGGGCAACTGGCCCCAGCAGTTGAAGTCCTTGCGGTTGATGACGCCCTTGGCGCCCAAGCCCATGACGAAGTCGCGCTTGCTTTCGTCCGAGATTACGCCAATGGCGTTGGCTCCGGCTGTATTGATCAGCTGGATCGCATAGGAGCCCAGACCACCCGACGCGCCCCAGACCAGAACGTTCTGGCCCGGCTTCAGATCATGCGGCTCGTGCCCGAACAGCATCCGATAGGCAGTGGCCAGCGTCAGCGTGTAGCAGGCGCTTTCTTCCCAGGTCAGGTGCTTGGGGCGCGGCATCAGCTGCTGTGCCTGCACGTTGGTGAATTGCGCAAATGACCCATCGGGCGTTTCATAGCCCCAGATGCGCTGGCTGGGCGAATACATCGGATCGCCGCCGTTGCACTCTTCATCGTCGCCGTCGTCCTGGTTGCAGTGGATCACGACCTCGTCGCCGACCTTCCAGCGTTTCACCTTGTCGCCCACCGCCCAGACGATGCCCGACGCATCCGAGCCCGCGATGTGATACGGGGCCTTGTGGCCATCAAAGGGGCTGATCGGTTTGCCGAGCGAGGCCCAAACACCGTTGTAGTTGACGCCCGCCGCCATCACCAGAACCAGCACTTCGTGGCTGTCCAGCTTGGGCACATCGACCACCTCCAACTGCATCGCAGTGTCGGGCTCGCCGTGGCGCTCTTTGCGGATGGCCCACGCATACATCTGTTTGGGCACATATCCCATCGGAGGGATTTCACCCATCTCATAGAGGTCTTTTTCCGGTGCCTCGTAGGATGCGATGCCGCCGTCGGTGTCCAAAGCCATTGTGGCCTCCTCTGTCAAACGTGTTCGCCGCGACGCAGAATCGCGCGCTTCATAGGCTGGAATATTGGCCCATGAGTAATTTTGCAACCCATTTCGGATCATTATTGAAATTTTATGACCCAGCGGCCGCAGAAATTTCTTTTGCAGCCGCAGAACCATCCGGGTCTTCGCTGATGGGCGCTGAGGCCGCATAATACTTCATCAGATCCAGCCGCTCGACCGATGGCGACAGCATACCGTTGTTTCTGCTCAGTATTCGCCGTTCGACCAGTTGTTCGATCGCTGGCGGGATGGCCTTCAGGTCTTCGTCCGTGGCGCCCTCGCGCCGCATCAGCTCGACGATCCGTGACTGAACGTCAGACTCGGAGATGGTGCCGTTTTCGCGAACGAGCCAGCACGCGGCGGGCGCTGGGACCAAAGGAATCGCCCGGCCAATCCGGCGCATCAACTCTCGAGCCAGATCCGTCATCAGGTCCGGGCCGGCTTGTTCGCGAAACTCCTGCAGCGAAATGGGCAGGCCGTATCGGACCGAGGCAAGACCGAACCGTTTGTAACGCCCGATGATACGGCGCCATATCTGTTTCAGGCTCCACCTTGTGATCACGCCGATCCGCGCGCGGAACCGCCGTTCGCTGCCCAAGGCGGCGGCGGTCAGAATCGTATCCTCCAGCACCCGGTCATAGTTCAGCGCAACCGGCACGAACACGACGTCGCGACCATCGGGACTGGTGCCGTCGATGATGTATTTCAGCAGTCCCAGTTTGGGTCGTCCCAAAGACCCGGTGAGGCTCAGACCGCCCTCGGGGAACATCGCCTGCGTCACACCGGCATTGGTGGCCAGGCGCACATAGCTGGCCAGAACCTGCCGGTAGAGTTCGCTGCCGGACTTGCGCCGGATGAAATAGGCCCCCATCGCGCGGATCAACCGGCTGAGCGGCCAGACCCGTGCCCACTCGCCCACCGCATAGGACAGCGCCGACTGTTGCGCGGCCAAATAGGTCACCAGAACATAATCCATGTTGCTCCGGTGATTCATCACAAAGACCACAGTTGCTTTGGGATCGATCTCCTTCAATGCGGCCTCGTCCTCGTGGCTGAGGCGGACATTGTAGAACGCGTTGCTCAACCATCGAGCCAACCGAATGGCAAAGCTGAAATACATGAAGGCCGAAAAAGACGGGACAATTTCCCGGGCGTAGCGCCGGGCCTGCTCGAACGCGACCGCTTCGGGGATGCCATGCTCTTCGGCGTGGTGCTGAACAGCCTGACCAACCTGCGGGTCATAGATCAGGCGTTGGATCATGTCATGACGCTCGGCCAGTTTGAACGGCTGGATCGGCCGTTGCAGGCGCTGGTTCAACCGTTCAACAGCCCGTTCAAGCCGACGGCGAAAGAACCAGCGCACCGACGGGAACAGGAAATGCGAAGCAAAAGTGACCGCGGCAAACACCACGATCAGAACAAACAGCCAAATCGGTAACTCAACGGTCTGCGTCATGCCCGCACAGTGCCATCAAACCGCCGCTGTCACAATCGGCAGCACGCCGTACATGCCGCAACGCAGCGAATTGACATGTGCTGAAAATTGCGCTTTAGAACCCATGAGAGAAATATTGTTACCCATCGACGCATGAGGCTCTGACCATGACGCAGACGCAGAAAGACCGCCCCTGGCTCATTCGAACCTATGCCGGTCATTCCACGGCCAAGGCCTCGAACGCGCTGTACCGGTCCAACCTGGCCAAAGGGCAGACCGGCCTGTCGGTGGCTTTCGATCTGCCGACGCAGACCGGATACGACAGCGATCACACCCTGGCCCGGGGCGAGGTCGGCAAGGTCGGTGTGCCCGTCTGCCACCTGGGCGACATGCGGGTGCTGTTCGACCAGATCCCGCTGGAGCAGATGAACACTTCGATGACGATCAACGCCACGGCCCCCTGGCTGCTGGCGCTGTATATCGCGGTGGCCGAGGAACAGGGCGCCGATGTGTCCAAGCTGCAGGGCACGGTACAGAATGACCTAATCAAGGAATACCTGAGCCGAGGCACTTATGTCTGCCCGCCCAAACCTTCGCTCAAGATGATCGCGGACGTCGCCGAATACTGTTATTCGAACGTACCGAAATGGAACCCGATGAACGTGTGTTCCTACCACCTGCAAGAGGCCGGCGCGACGCCCGAGCAGGAGCTCGCCTATGCGCTGGCCACCGCCATCGCCGTGCTGGACGAGCTGCACCCCCGTGTTCCGGCCGAGGATTTTCCGGCACTGTGCGGCCGCATCTCGTTTTTCGTGAATGCGGGCATCCGGTTTGTCACCGAAATGTGCAAAATGCGGGCCTTCGTCGACCTTTGGGACGAAATCCTTCAACAGCGCTATGGCGTGGAAAACCCCAAGTTCCGCCGATTCCGCTATGGTGTTCAGGTCAACTCGCTGGGCCTGACCGAGCAGCAGCCCGAGAACAACGTCTATCGCATCCTGATCGAGATGCTGGCCGTGACCCTGTCGAAAAAGGCACGCGCCCGGGCGGTGCAGTTGCCCGCCTGGAACGAGGCTTTAGGCCTGCCGCGCCCGTGGGACCAGCAATGGTCGATGCGGATGCAGCAGATCCTGGCATATGAGACCGACCTGTTGGAATATGACGACCTGTTCGACGGCAACCCGGTGGTCGATGCCAAGGTCGAGGAGCTGAAGCAGGGCGCCCGGGCTGAACTGGCCAATCTGGAGTCGATGGGCGGTGCCGTTGCGGCGATCGACTACATGAAATCGCGGCTGGTGGATTCCAACGCCGAACGTCTCAACCGGATCGAGCGCAACGAGACCATCGTCGTCGGCGTGAACCGCTGGACCGAGGGTGAGCCTTCGCCGCTGCAGACCGAGGATGGCGGGATCATGGTCGTCGACCCTGCGGTCGAACAGGAACAGATCGACCGCCTGAACGACTGGCGTACCGCCCGCGATGAGGCCGCCGTGGCCGCGGCTCTGTCCGATCTGCGCGCCGCGGCGCAATCGGGTGCCAACATCATGGAGCCCTCGATCGCCGCGGCCAAGGCCGGTGTCACCACCGGCGAATGGGCCGAAGAGATGCGCCGCGTCTTTGGCACCTATCGTGGCCCGACGGGCGTTTCGGGCTCTGTGTCGAACAAGACCGAAGGCTTGGACGACCTGCGCGCGGCGGTGGATGCTGTCAGCGACCGCCTGGGGCGTCGTCTGAAATTCCTGGTCGGCAAGCCGGGGCTGGACGGCCATTCCAACGGCGCCGAGCAGATCGCCTTCCGCGCCCGCGATTGCGGCATGGACATCACCTATGACGGCATCCGCCTGACCCCCGACGAAATCGTCGCTTCGGCCATCGAGCAGCAAGCCCATGTGATTGGCCTGTCGATCCTGTCGGGCAGCCACCTGCCGCTGGTTCAGGAAGTGATGACACGCCTGCTGGAAGCGGGTCTGAGTGATATTCCGGTTGTCGTCGGAGGCATCATCCCGGACGAGGATGCGGATCGCCTCAGATCGATGGGTGTTGCCAAGGTCTATACGCCCAAGAATTTCGAGCTGAATGCCATAATGGGGGATATCGTTTTGCTGGCCGATCCAAAAACGCTGGCCGCAGAATAATCGCCCAGAATTAATTCCATTGCCCATTTCGTTTAAAGAATGGCCATTGATTGGGATTCTCCGTAACGTTGCTTGATGAGTAAAAAATGAATCAGGTGGGTACGGAGAACGAAAATGGGCATAAATCTGGACAAGCTGTCGCGTAAGGAATTGCTTGAATTGCGCGATCAGGTCGATAAGGCGCTGGAAAACGCTGAGGCCAGAGAGCGTCAGGAAGCGTTGCTGGCCGCTGAAAAAGCAGCTGCCGCTTACGGGTTTTCCTTGTCCGACTTGGCATCTCAGCCCACACGGTCCGGCAAGGGATCGAAAGCCAAAGCAAAATATCGCAATCCGGCCGATCCGGCGCAAACCTGGACGGGGCGTGGGCGAAAACCGAAATGGGTCCACGAAGCGCTGAAAGCCGGGGCAGATATTTCCGATCTGGAAATCTGAACGGGAAAAGTATCAAAATGACAATTCACATTGGCGCCGAAAAAGGCGAAATCGCCGAGACCGTGCTTTTGCCGGGTGATCCGTATCGTGCGAAATGGGCCGCCGAAACTTTTCTGAACAATGTGCGGCAAATCAACGATGTCCGCGGGATGCTGGGTTTCACCGGCGAATGGAAAGGAAACCCGGTCACCATTCAGGGCAGCGGAATGGGAATGCCGTCGCTGTCCATTTACGTAAATGAACTGATCCGGGACTACGGTGCAAAAAACCTGATCCGCATCGGGTCTTGCGGCGGCATGCAGGAAAACGTGAAGGTCCGGGATGTTATCCTGGCCATGACGTCAACGACGCTCAGCACCCCGTCCCGGGGCATCATGAAAGAGCTCAACTTTGCGCCTTGTGCAGATTGGGGCCTGCTGCAGGCTGCCGCCAAAGCAGCCGAGGCCAAGGGCACGGCAACCCATATCGGCGGCATCTACTCGTCTGACGTTTTCTATGACGAACGCCCCGACCTGAACGAACAGATGGTGCGTCACGGAATCCTGGGTGTCGAAATGGAGGCAGCCGAGTTGTATATCCTGGCCGCGCGGCACAAATGCCGGGCCTTGGCGGTTCTGACCGTGTCCGATCACCTTCTGACCGGCGAGGCCCTGCCCTCGTCCGAGCGCCAGAGCAGCTTTGGTGACATGGTGGAAATTGCGCTGCAGGCCGCCTTCCCGAACGCCTGACACAAACCGGCCCGGGTCACCCCCGGGCCTCAGCGCCCATGCGTACGGTCATAGCCATTGGGCGCTGGACTTTGCCATCCGCTCAGCGTGCCTTCGGCAGGTGCGAAAACCTCGACCAACAGCGGGTGACAGGCGGCGGTATCCGACGAGTGCTCGGACGAGCAATCCCCACCCGGACAGGCGCTGAGGTCTCCCAGAAGGTCGATTTCCGCGAAGAACTCCAAGTAGTCACCCGGTCGAACCGGTGAAGCCTTCATGAAATACTGCCCCGTATCGCGGGTAAAGCCAGTGCACATGAATACGTTCAACACGTCGTGCACCAAACGCTCGGCTACCGGAATTTCCAGACCAGTATGGTCAGCCAGCGCCCGGGTCAGGTTGGAGTGGCAGCAATGATGGTATTGAGTGCCCGACAGCAAGTTTCCGGTATAGGGATCGCAACGCGTTCCGATCACGTCATGCACCGACCCGCCATATTGATCGATTCCGTACCAGTCCAAGGTGTCCGCAACGATCGTGGCCATCGGGCGCAGATAGGGAAAGCTGGACCATAGCCGCTCGCCGGTCGTGACATGGGTGCCATGCAATGCACGCGTCTTGCCCGAATAGAAACGTTCGTTCAGGTCGTGCAGGTTCCACAGGTTCAGGTCGCCGACCTGCGGGCCTTCGACTGAGGTGATCCGAAAGAAGTGTCCGGCCGGCACCTCAAAGCAACGGGCATCACGTGGCGGCACCAGAACTTCGGCTGTCTTTCGCGCGCTCTTTCGGGCGTCCAGCAGCAGGTCAAGGTCAACGCTGGGCAGGGTGTCATTTGGGTAGCAAATGACCGGAGCTATCCCGCGGCGGGTGGCGGCATCCGAAGGAGGATTTGGCATTCTGCATCTTTCCGCTGTTTTGCGCAGATTGACCCAGAATGACCTTTGGGAAAACCCCGTTTCCCTCGGGTAAAGAGGCTTATTTCCGTTCGCATCGCGTGGGCTGCGTCTCGGAGACGGAAACCGCCCCGCAATACGCACAACTCCACGTGCCGGCTTGCCTGTGCTGCCGCCACCGGCAGTCCCGGGTCAAAGAAGACGTGCGTGAACGCCAGACGAAATAGGCGAACACGCCGGCGCCGAGCAGAAGCAGAAGAACAGGCATTCCCCTGCTTCGCCCAATATGCGCCGGGACTCAAGACTTGGCTTGGAAAACTCAGGCCGCGTTGGCGTATTCAAACAGCTCAGGCTCTGCATCTTTTGCAGGCTTGACCGGCTCGGGCTCGTAGTAGGCCCAGGCTTGCTCAAGATACTCCAAGGCTTTGGCTGCGTCTGTTTTTTTGGATTCGTTCTTCATCGGAGTGATCCTGTTTCCAATCCGTCACTCCTCCCCGATACCGAACATAGTCTTGGCCGGGGCGGCCCACATCCAATGATTTCGCATGTGGGCCATGCACTTGCCGCAACGCGGCAAGCACGTTGGTCGTCATCCGTCAAACTGCGCGTTCGACCATCATCTTCTTGATCTCGGCAATCGCCTTGGCCGGGTTCAGACCCTTGGGGCAGGTCTTTGCGCAGTTCATGATCGTATGGCACCGATACAGCTTGAACGGATCCTCAAGCTGATCCAGACGCTCGCCGGTGGCCTCGTCGCGGCTGTCGATAATCCAGCGATAGGCATGCAGCAGCGCGGCGGGACCAAGGTACCGGTCGCCATTCCACCAATAGCTGGGGCACGAGGTCGAGCAGCTGGCGCACATGACGCATTCGTACAGACCATCCAGTTTTTTTCGGTCTTCGATCGACTGCTTCCATTCTTTTGCAGGGCGGTTGGTCTTGGTCTCCAGCCACGGCATGATCGAAGCGTGCTGCGCATAGAAATGGGTCAGATCCGGGATCAGGTCCTTGACCACCGGCATGTGCGGCAGCGGGTAGATCTTCACGTCGCCCTTGATCTCGTCCATGCCGTAGATACAGGCCAACGTGTTGATCCCATCGATGTTCATCGCGCAGGAACCGCAGATCCCCTCGCGGCACGACCGACGGAAGGTCAGGGTCGGGTCGACCTTGTTCTTGATGTAGATCAGCGCATCCAGAACCATCGGCCCGCAATCGTCCATGTCGACGAAATAGGTGTCGACCCGAGGATTCTGCCCGTCATCGGGATTCCAGCGGTAGATCTGGAACTTACGCACGTTGCTCGCGCCTTCCGGTTTCGGCCAGGTCTTGCCCGTCGTAATCCGGGAATTCGTAGGGAGGGTCAGTTGGACCATGAGACTACCTCTGTTTTGGCTGCGCGCTGAAGATTGTCTTTTGGAATGCCAGGCGCACCGATTTTCCAATCGGTAACACTGTCCAGCCCTTTGCGCAAAAGGCTGTCTTCTGGCCACATGCTGCCCAGCTTCACGTCGACAGCATGTTCAAATGCCATGTAGCTCGCCGTTGATGGAAGGCGCTGGAATTGATCGACGGCATCTGCACGCCCGGCCGAGCAATAGAGAACCTGGGCATATTCTGCGTCGCCCGCAACTTCCGCCGCTGCCCTGCAAATTGCTTCTCGGTCGACGTCGCGGATTGCGATGCCCTCAGGGAAATGGCTGTCAAAACCCTGTACCGGGCGCAATTGATGATCATAGATGGCCAGCGGAACTCCATCCTGTCCAGAATGCACGGCGAACCCGATCTGGCCTCCGAAAACATGCAAACAGATCCCGTTCGGTAGCTTTTCCGTGGTCTCGGGCAGTTGCTCGCAATCGAAGAGAACACGTTGCAGAAGACAGAACTCGGAATGGCGCTGGGGTATGAGGATGTTCGGCAGCAGCCGGCTTTGAACAACCTCCTGCAAAACCGCCTCCAGCATGTCGGCTTCGACGGCCTTCCAATCGCGCGTTGCCGTTGTTCCATACAGCCCGTAGGACTTAATCGCGTTGACCGAGAAACCTACGTAAGGCGAAATCGCAGCGCGCAGTGCGTCAAGATGCGCTTCTTGGGACGGCACGATCAGAGTCCGCAACAGCGGACTGTAACGATCCGCGCGCGCGATTCGTCTTTGGCGGCGTCTGCTGATCTGATCGGCATCCAGCGCGGTTTTCGCGTGCATGCGGATTGCCTGCCCCTGATAAGAATTTCGGCGCGCCGGCGCCGGAACATTCAACAAGGCCTCGTCCAAGGTCAGTTCGGGCTTTTCCAACCCACGCTGTGCCTGGTTGATCAGGTTTAGATTGTGAAAGACTGTATGCGGTTCCGGCTCTCGGTTTTCACTGCGGTTGCTGTGCTGAAACCCCACACCAGAAGGCTCGTGCTCAAGAAACGCGGTAAAGTCCCGCCAGTCATTGTCGGACCCGATGCGAAGATCGAGCAGACAATCCAAAGCGTCCTGCTGCTCAAAAAAGGCGATCACGCTGCGGTTGTGATGCTCGTATTGCGAAATCAGATGTGCCTCATAGCCATGCGGGCATTTCACACCATATACGCTTTGCCTGATCTCGGCTGTCTGTGTCGTAACCGAGTGACGCTTCATCGAGTTTACCCAAACCTCAGCCGAGCTCCGACGGGTCAGGATGTACTTGGCGTCTCGCCCGAAGTCCTGGAACAGATCGACATACATCAGCGACCAAGGCCAGTCCGCAAAGGCATCATGAATGGCGATCATCTCCCTGATCCGTTGAGAATAGCCATTGCTCAAATACTCGTGCAGAGCATCGAGCGAGTAGCCCATCTTTCGGTAGCCCAATGTTTCGAAACCGATCTCCAAAGACGTGGTGGCCGTCTTTGGAAGACCGATCCCAAAAACCTTTGCGACCCGCCCGCCCATCACCATTCCCCGACAATGGCGCCTGCACCAAAAGCACGGCCCAAGTCTGTGGGCACGCAGACAAACGGGTGCTTCGAAGCACCACATTTTTTGTCTATCCGGGTCAGGTTGGCAGGCATGTCAGCTCTTCGGTTTCAACGGGACTGGGTTCGACGCTCCTTAGAAGGTGCGCGCCTTGGGCGCGATCTTTTTAAGGCTGATACCGCCTTCAGCCTCGGTGCTCAGCGGATCGACGATGACCGGGCGATAGCTGAGTTCGACCTTGTTCCCGTCAACCCGGGACACGGTGTGAACACGCCAGTTTTCGTCATCGCGCTCGGTGAAGTCTTCATGTGCATGAGCGCCGCGAGATTCCTTCCGCGCTTCGGCGCCGACGATTGTGGCAAGCGCGTTGGGCATCAGGTTGGTCAGTTCCAGCGTCTCCATCAAGTCGCTGTTCCAGATCAGGCTGCGATCCGTGACCTTGATGTCCTCCATCTTGGCCGCGATTGCAGTCATCTTCTCGACCCCTTCGGCCAGGGTCTTGGCTGTCCGGAACACCGCAGCATCCGCCTGCATGGTTTTCTGCATTTCAAGCCGCAGATCGGCCGTCGGGATTGCACCGCTGGCATTGCGCACCGCATCGAACCGATCAAACGCCTTGTCGACCGAGGCCTGGTTCAGGACCGGGTTGGGCGTTTCGGGGTCGACGACCTTGCCTGCCCGGATCGCCGCCGCACGGCCAAAGACCACAAGGTCGATCAACGAGTTCGACCCCAATCGGTTCGCTCCGTGAACCGACGCGCAACCAGCTTCGCCCACGGCCATCAGGCCGGGCACGACGGCGTTCGGATCGTCGGCGGTCGGGTTCAACACCTCGCCCCAATAGTTGGTCGGAATACCGCCCATGTTGTAGTGCACGGTCGGAAGAACCGGGATCGGTTCCTTGGTGACATCCACGCCGGCGAAGATCTTTGCGCTTTCCGAAATGCCCGGCAAACGCTCGTGCAGGGCTTCGGCCGGAAGATGGCTCAGGTTCAGGTGAATATGGTCGCCTTCGGGACCGACGCCGCGCCCTTCGCGGATTTCCATGGTCATCGAACGCGAGACATAGTCGCGCGGTGCAAGGTCCTTGTATTGGGGCGCGTAGCGCTCCATGAACCGTTCACCTTCCGAGTTGGTCAGATATCCACCTTCGCCGCGGGCGCCTTCGGTGATCAGGCAGCCCGAGCCGTAGATGCCGGTCGGGTGAAACTGCACGAATTCCATGTCCTGCAAGGCCAGGCCGGCACGGGCCACCATGCCGCCGCCGTCGCCGGTGCAGGTGTGGGCCGAGGTCGCGCTGAAATAGGCGCGGCCGTAACCGCCCGTGGCCAGAACCACCATCTTGGCGTTGAAGACATGCATGGTGCCGTCGTCCAGCTTCCAGCAGACAACGCCTTGGCACTGGCCGTCTTCGGACATGATCAGGTCAATGGCGAAATATTCGATGTAGAATTCCGCGTTGTTCTTCAGTGACTGCCCGTACAATGTGTGCAGAATCGCGTGACCGGTCCGGTCGGCAGCAGCACAGGTGCGCTGAACTGCGGGGCCCTCACCGAATTCGGTCGTGTGGCCACCAAAGGGACGCTGATAGATCTTGCCTTCTTCGGTGCGCGAGAACGGCACACCGTAATGCTCCAACTCATAGACGGCCTTGGGTGCCTCGCGCGCCAGGTATTCCATCGCGTCGGTGTCACCCAGCCAGTCCGAGCCCTTGACGGTGTCATACATGTGCCACTGCCAATGGTCGGGGCCCATGTTCGACAGCGACGCCGCAATGCCACCCTGCGCCGCAACTGTGTGCGAACGGGTCGGAAAAACCTTGGTTACACAAGCGGTGCGCAGACCTTGTTCGGCCATGCCGAGCGTGGCACGCAGACCGGCCCCACCGGCGCCGACCACGACCACGTCATATTCGTGCGTTTCGTATTCGTAAGCAGCCATTTCATTCAGCTCCGGGGTGTTAGAGGGCAATGCGGGCGACGGCGAAGATACCTGCGGCCGCGGCGCCATATGAGAGACACTTCACGAGGATGATCAGAACCTTTTCCATTGTGCCGTGCACATAGTCCTCGATCATCACCTGGGCACCATCAGCGAAATGCTTGAACCCGACGGCCAGCGTCAGGGCCGCCACGATCGCCGGGAATGGCCGCGAGTAATAGTCCAGCACCACGTCAAAGGGCTGTCCCAGCGTGGGGCCGAATGTGAAGACAAAAAGCGGGACAAGGATCAGCAGCGCAACCGAGCTGACCTTCATCGCCCAAAAATGTTCGGTACCCGACTTGGCCGATCCCAGGCCTACGGCGCGTTTGCGGTCGGTAAGATAACGCATGTCAGCCTCCCTCAGGCAACGATCAACAGTGTCAGGAAAGTCAGCACAAAAGAGCCGATCACAACCGCCCAGCCCAGCTTGTAGGCTGTCGGGATATCCAGTCCGATCGCGTTGTCCCAGATCAGGTGCCGGATACCGGCCAGCGTGTGGTACCAAAGACCCCAAAGCGACAGTGCCATGACCAAGTCCCCGAGGAGCGACGTGATCACACCATTGGCGCGATCAAAGGCTTCGGGCGACGTGGCCGCGGCCAGGAACCACCAGACGATCAACAGCGCGGCCACCAACATGGCGTTGCCGGTGATCCGGGTCAGGATGGAAGTGACAGAGGTCAACTGCGGACGATAGATCGACAGATGCGGCGATAGCGGGCGGTTCCCCCGATTGACATCGGCCATGGCGGCTCCTTTTGAGGTTGGCTACCGAAGTTTTTACTCCATTTTGCGACCCTGTCACGCGCTGCGCGTGCAAAAAAGATCAAATCACCCGCAATTCGGCCGATAATTCGGAAACGTGATCACACAAAATATTCTCGTGATCACAAAATGCATTCCAACCCTCCAATGTTAGCGTTTTCAAGGGTCAAGCAATGTGATCACGAATCTTTCCGCGCTCAGTGCAGATCGGCAGTCTGCCGCGTGACTTCACGCAGAAGTTTTTTCCGGATCCGTTCGGGATAGTCCTTGAAACCGGCAGCCGATACGACGAAGGCCCCTTCGCCGACTATGACGTTTTCAAAGAAATAGGCCGTCAGGTCTGGTTCGCTCTCCTCGATCGCAATTGCGTTCACCGTAATCCCCTGACGGCGCAAAAGGTCTCGGATCTCGGTGGGTTCAACCCCTTCGTTCGAGACGCCGTCCCCCGAGATGTCGATCAGATGACGCTTGCACTCGGGCACCTCGAGAAAGCTGTTCACGGTCATTTCCAGCGCCTCACCGATCGCGGTCGAAAAGTTCCGCCAGACACGCGGATCGGCAGACACTTTTGCGGCAAACGCATCCAGTGCGTCGAACCCGTCAATTTTGGTCCAGGGGATGGTGATCCGCTGCCGCGAGGTCCCGGTCCATTGTACCAGCATCAGCCGGGCCTGGCCGCGCACCAGCGCCTCGGACACGACCGGGTCGCGCAGTCCGGCCGCCAGGCCATCCATCTGGATGCGGTATTCCGAACTGTCGACCGAGCCGGACACATCAACGGCCAGCGCCAGCGCCAGGTCGCAGGCCAGCGCCGGGCGGGCAAGGCAAAGTGCAGCGGCAAGGATACGCAGAAAAGACATGAGCCGAACCTAGCACGGTTCGGCCCGGTCGGGATCACAAGACTGTGGGGGTCAGCCCGTTCAGATCGGCATCAGCGCCCAATAGTCCAGATCCAGCAGGACGTCGGGGCTGTATTTTCCATCCGGGCCGCGCAGCGCAAAGGGCTCGCCGCCCTTGATCGCCACCAGTCGCAGGCGGATCGCACCCACGCCCGGCACGCCGGTTTCGGCCTTGTCCAGAACTTCGGACCAAGCCTTGATGGTGTCGCCAGCGAAACAGGGGTTGGCATGGGCGCCGCCGTTCAGACCGACGATCATTTGCGCATTGGCCAGCCCGTTGAACGACAGCGCGCGCGCCATCGAGATCACGTGGCCGCCATAGATCAGCCGCCCATCGGGGCGGAAGGTCAGGTCGAAATGCACCTTGGCCGTGTTCTGCCACAGGCGGGTGGCCAGCATGTGCTCGGCCTCCTCCACGGTCACGCCATCGACGTGATCGATCATTTCTCCCGTTTTGTAATCGCCCCAGCGGTGGTTTTCTCCGGATTGTACAAAATCGTAATCCGAGAAATCCAGCCCGTTCGGCACCACGAGGTCACCGGGCGCCAGCGCCTTTTTCAGGTCCGGCACCACGGTTTCGGGCGCCAGCGCATCAAGGTTCGATTTCCGCACCATCACCCAGCGCACATATTCGATCACCACTTCGTCGCGCTGATTCAGGCCGCGCGTGCGCACCCAGACCACGCCGGTCTTGCCGTTCGAGTTCTGTTTCAGCCCGATGACCTCGGTTTCCGACCGCAGGGTGTCACCGGGATAGACCGGCTGCAGCCAGCGCCCCTCGGCATAGCCCAAGTTCGCGACCGCGTTCAGCGAGATGTCCGGGACCGTCTTGCCGAACACCACATGGAACGCCGCCAGATCGTCGATCGGGCTTTGCGGCAGACCGCAGCTCCGGGCGAACTCGTCCGAGGAATAGAGCGCGTGGCGGGCGGGATAGAGCGCATGATAGAGCGCGCGCTCGCCCACCGTCACGGTGCGGGGCACCGCGTGATGCAGCACCTGCCCGATGGAGTAATCCTCGAAAAAGCGGCCCGGATTGGTCTTTGCCATTACTGCTGTCCCAGTTTCATGTCGGGGGAATAGTCGGCCGCGACCTCCTTGGTCACGGCCTGCGCACAGCGCATCTTGCTGGTGGACGGATCGAACGCATAGGCCGGAGAGCCGTGCAGCTCCCACCCTTTGGCCAGCGCCTCGGACACCTTGTGGCAGAAGTCCGAGGTGTCCTCTTCAGTCAGCAGTCGATAAAGTTTTGCCATCACATCACCTGCCTAGCCCGGGAACGGAGACGGGCCGACCAGCCCATGAATGTAGCCGATGATGCCCAGCAGCACGATCGAGGCCACGAAGAACATCGCGTCCTTGCCCAGCGTTCCGGGCTCGCCCGGGGTCCAGTCGGGCTCGGATTTGTTGATGACGATCACTTCGACCACGGCCCAGGCCAACAGGCCGCCGAACAAGATGATCGACGCCAGATCACCATTGACCAGCAGATGCGCAAAGGCCCAGAGCTTGAACCCGCCCAGCATCGGATGACGCACCTTGTTCAGCAGTCGGCCCTTGGTTCCGGCCGGGCTCATCATCCAGATCGCGATCAGCACCAGCAGGTTGTTGATGTGGATCATGAAGCTGGGCGGCGCCCAGACATGGATGAAATCGGTCATGCGATAGCCGAAGATCATCAACAGGATCGACACGACCAGCGCACCTGCGACGGCGCCCTTTCCGGCATCGCCCATGGCCGCGCGGCGCGCGGGCATCAGGCGTTTGAACAGATGCGCGGCCCACCAAAGCGCCACGCCGAGAATGAGAAGAACGAAGCCCATGCTGGCTTACCCCGCTTGCAAAGCTGATATCGCCTCTGCTTTTGCCAGAATTTCGCGGGCAGTTACAACGTGCAGATTTTCCACGATCTTGCCATCGACCACGGCAACGCCCTGCCCCTTTGCCTCGACCTCTTCGAAAGCGGCGATCTGGCGTCGGGCCAGGTCGATCTCGGCCTCGGACGGGGCAAAGGCGGTGTTGGCGGTCTCGACCTGCGCGGGGTGGATCAGGGTTTTGCCGTCAAAGCCCATGTTGCGGCCCTGCGCGCATTCGGCAGCCAGACCTTCGGTATCCTTGAAGGCGTTGTAGACGCCATCGACGATCACCAGCCCCTCGGCCTTGGCGGCCAGCAGGCACAGGCCAAGCGAGGTCATCAGCGGCAGGCGGTCAGGGCGGAAGCGGGTCTGCAATTCTTTCGCCAGATCATTGGTGCCCAAGACAAAACCCGCCATCAGCGGATGCCCCGCGATCTCGGCCGCGTTCAGCATCCCGCGCGGGGTTTCCATCATCGCCCAGATCGGCAGGTCGCCGGTGATCGCGGCCAGCGCATCCACGTCGGCGGCCGAGTTGACCTTGGGCAGCAGCACCACGTCGGCATCCATCTCGCGCACGGCCTCGGCATCGGCACGGCCCCAGTCGGTGTCCAGACCGTTGATTCGAACGATCTTGACGCGTGGGCCGTATCCGCCCGTCGCCAGCGCGGCCTTGAGCGTTTCGCGTGCGTTCTCTTTTTCATCGGCGGCAACCGCGTCTTCCAGGTCGAAGATAATGGCATCGACCGGCAGCGTGCGCGCCTTGTCGAGCGCCCGTTCCTTGGAGCCGGGAATGTACAGAACAGAGCGGTAGGGGCGCTGGCGCGGGTCCATGGGAACCTCTCGTTGAAATAAAGTTGCGCAGAATGGGGCATTTTTTGCCGGAAACTTCAAGGCCAAAATCGCCGCATTGCAGCATGTGACGCAACGCGCGGTGGTTTTACAGCAATTGCAGAGGGTTCCGGCAGCCTTGGTCCGGTGAACAGGCAAAGGGGGCCGGAAATGAATCAGCGGTTGTTTCAGATGACGATGGGGCTGGGCATCATGGTGCTGGCGGCGCAGCAGGTACAGGCGCAAACACCGAACTGTGCGCCCCGGCCGGACGTGCTGCAGCGGTTGGCCGAGACCTATGGCGAGACCCGGCGCGGCATCGGCATGGCGCGGCAGGGTACGGTGATGGAAGTCTTTGCCTCGGACGACACCGGCACCTGGACGATCACCGTGACCCTGCCCAACGGGCTGACCTGTCTGATGGCCGCGGGCGAAGCTTATGAGACGCTGGCCGAAGCTCTGCCGCCGAACACCTGAGGATCAGGTCAGCGCGTCCCAGATCAGCTTTGATCCGGTCAGGGTCAACAGCATATAGGCGATGCCGAAGAACAGCCGCTCGGACATCATCCAATGGGCGCGCACGCCGAGCCATGCGCCGAGTATGGCGAAGGGAGTCAGCAGCAGGTCGGCCCAGGCGGTCTGCAGGGTGAACATGCCCAGATAGGCATATGGGACGAACTTGGCGATGTTGATGACCCAGAAAACCAATACGGTGGTGGCCTGGAACTCAGTTTTCGTCAGGCGTTGCGACAGCAGGTAGACGGCGGCGGGCGGGCCGCCGGCGTGGCTGACGAAACTGGTGAAGCCGGCGACCAGCCCCGCGAACAGCCCCGCGAACAGCCCGGCCGGAGGCGGCAGGCGGTTGGCGAAACCGCGCACCCAGCCGCGGGATTGCGCCACATGCCAGACCACGAAGCCCACTGAGATGCCGCCGATCAGCAGGCGCAGCAGGTCTTCGTCGGTCGCCCGATACAGCAGCGCGCCCAGCGCCACGCCCGGCACCGCCCCCAGCATCAGCAGACGCGCGTCGGGCCAGCTCCAGCGTTTCCAGTAGGGGCGCAGGGTGGCCAGGTCGATCACCATCAGGATCGGCAACATCAGCGCCAGCGCCT
Organism: Ruegeria sp. CH5; assembly: GCF_056537025.1. Taxonomy (NCBI): domain Bacteria; kingdom Pseudomonadati; phylum Pseudomonadota; class Alphaproteobacteria; order Rhodobacterales; family Roseobacteraceae; genus Ruegeria; species Ruegeria sp. CH5. The sequence continues at coordinate 129,187 of NZ_JBQFQT010000005.1, forward strand.
GCCCCGGATCAAGGATCAACGCCAGAATCGACGACGACGCAAAAGCCACGCCCGAGCCGAAGCCCCCCTTGGAAATGCCCGCAAAGATCACGGCCGGGATCGCCACGGCAAAAAACATCAGGTTCAATTCAACCATGCGGCGGCCCCGAAACGGCTTGTCCTGCGGGTGGTTTAGCGCAACCGGCGGGGGGCAGGCAAACGGTATGCGGTCGCATGCCGCGCCGCAGAACCCTTGCGCAGCGGCGTTTTAGCGACTAGCAAAACCGCGATTTCAAAACCGACCGGAGACAATCCAAATGGCCAGACCCAAGATCGCGCTGATCGGCGCAGGTCAGATCGGGGGCACGCTTGCCCACCTCGCAGCAATGAAGGAACTGGGGGATGTCGTTCTGTTCGACATCGCCGAGGGCATCCCGGAAGGCAAGGCGCTGGACATCGCCGAATCCGGCCCGTCCGAGGGCTTTGACGCCAAGCTGAAAGGCACCCAGTCCTACGAGGACATCGCCGGTGCCGATGTCTGCATCGTGACCGCCGGTGTGCCGCGCAAGCCGGGCATGAGCCGCGATGACCTGCTGGGCATCAACCTGAAGGTCATGAAGTCGGTCGGTGAGGGCATCGCCGCCAATGCACCCGACGCCTTCGTCATCTGCATCACCAACCCGCTGGACGCGATGGTCTGGGCGCTGCGCGAATTCTCGGGCCTGCCCCACAACAAGGTCTGCGGCATGGCCGGCGTGCTGGACTCGGCCCGTTTCCGCCACTTCCTGGCCGAAGAGTTCGACGTATCGATGAAAGACGTCACCGCCTTTGTTCTGGGCGGCCATGGCGACACGATGGTACCGTCGGTGCGTTATTCGACCGTTGCGGGCATCCCGCTGCCCGACCTGGTCAAGATGGGCTGGACCACGCAAGAGAAGCTGGACGCAATCGTACAGCGCACCCGTGACGGCGGCGCCGAGATCGTCGGCCTGCTGAAGACCGGATCGGCCTACTACGCGCCTGCAACCTCGGCGATCGAGATGGCCGAAGCCTATCTGAAGGATCAGAAGCGCGTTCTGCCCTGCGCCGCCTATTGCGATGGCGAGTTGGGCGTGAAGGGCATGTATGTGGGCGTCCCGACCGTGATCGGCGCCGGCGGCATCGAAAAGGTCGTCAACATCCAGCTCAATGAAGAAGAGCAGGCCGGTTTCGACAATTCGGTCAACGCCGTGAAAGGTCTGATCGAGGCCTGCAAGGGCATCGACAGCTCATTGGCCTGATACATTGATCGGATCTTTGGACCCCACCAAAGATCCGGCCAAAGGCATGACACCCTGCCCCGCTGGCTCCAACCGGCGGGGCATTTCTTTTTTGGCCCTCGAGTTCTATCGGAACATCCCAAGCCACCTGGCTACTCCCAGAAGCATCCCGCCAAGTGCGACCAGCAAGGCGCAAACGACCCAGAACGCATTCGGACTTTCGGCGCCGGGAATGCCACCGACATTGATCCCCAGAACACCCGCCACCAGGCCCAGCGGCAGAAAGACCGCGCTGACCACTGACAGAACGAGCATACGGTTGTTCATACGTTCGGCCCGTTCATCCATCAGCTGATCGTGTATGATCTGAACCCGTTCCCGTACAGCCGCCAAATCCTCGCCGATCCGGTAGATGCGCTCCGAGGCTTCGCGCAACCGCGACCGGTCGTGAGCCTGCAGCCACGGCACGTCTTCGATCTCGAGCGTCGTCAGCGCGTCGCGCTGGGGTACCAGATACCGGCGCAGAACGATGGAGGACCTGCGGATCGCCGCCAGCTCGGCCCGAGAAATCTCGGCATTCGCCTCGAGAAGCGCCTCCTCGAGGTCATCCACACGTTCGTTCAGATCAGTGATCGAAGGTTCGGCCCTATCTGCCAGCCGCAAGGCCAAGCGCGCGACGAAGTCACCCGGCGATTTCGGTGCCTGCCCGCGGTCGATTGCCGCCAGCATGTCCGCAACCGCATCCAAGGGGCGGCGCCAGACACCGATGATCTTGTTCTCCGTCAACCACAGCCTGACCGAGATCATGTCTTCGGGCGGTTGCCCTTCTTGCAGGTTCACTCCGCGCAGGTTCAGGATTACACCATCGCCATGGACGGTACAGCGGGGCCGGGTCTCATCCGCCGTCAGAGCGTCGATCACGAACTCATCAAGCCCGCCGGCGCGTAGAAGGGGAACCGTGCCAGACGCTTCCAGCCTCAGGTGTTGCCAAGCGAACTGCCCCTCCGGTCCGGCCGGTATCCAGCTGGCAAATTCATCGGCGTCCAGTGATACGGCTTTGCCGGATCCGTCGAAGATCCAGGTCATGACATCGGGGAAATCTGGGTTCGGCACTGTCATCTGCTCGGAGCTTGTTCATGTTTGACCTGCCCGACCCAACCGGACCCGCACAGGCCCGGTCAGACTAGCCAGCCTGCGAGAATGCGCCAAGCCCCGAAGGCCTGGCAGGTCCGGTCCCGCCGCTTCGAACGCGACCGGAAATGTTGGCGCAAACGGGGTGCGAACACGGTCTTCGAATATGTTTTCAAAGCCTATTCTGACTCGCTCGAATCATTTTTTGGCACCGGTTTGTTTGTGATCACACCCCGAAAATGTGTGATCACAAATGCTGAAAATCTTCGGCAAATAGCGCGATCGCAGCAGAAAACCCTTTAATTTTTACCGCTAGACACCCCTATAACGATCTAATCGCAGTCAGACGGGACAGTTTCGATGAACATTCACGAATATCAGGCCAAGGCTCTTCTTCGCAGCTATGGCGCTCCGGTCTCCGACGGACGTGCAGTTCTGCGCGCCGAGGAAGCCAAAACAGCCGCCGGTGAACTGGACGGCCCCCTTTGGGTGGTCAAGGCACAGATCCACGCGGGCGGCCGCGGCAAAGGTCACTTCAAAGAAGCCGATGCCGGTGAAAAAGGCGGTGTCCGTCTGACCAAATCGGTGGAAGAAGCCGCCGAAGAAGCCAAGAAGATGCTGGGCCGCACGCTGGTCACCCACCAGACCGGCCCCGTAGGCAAGCAGGTCAACCGCGTGTACATCGAGGCCGGTTCGGGCATCGAGCGCGAGCTGTACCTGGCCCTGCTGGTGGACCGCCAGACCAGCCGCATCTCGTTCGTGTGCTCGACCGAAGGCGGCATGGACATCGAAGAAGTAGCCGCAGCGACACCCGAGAAAATCCTGTCCTTCTCGGTTGACCCGGCCACTGGGTACCAGCCGTATCACGGCCGCCGCATCGCGTTCTCGCTGGGTCTGGAAGGGGCGCAGGTCAAGCAATGCGTGCGCCTGATGGGCATCCTGTACAAGGCCTTCGTCGAGAAGGACATGGAGATGCTGGAGATCAACCCGCTGATCGTGGCCGAAGGCGGCGACCTCAAGGTGCTGGACGCCAAGCTGAGCTTTGACGGCAACGCGGTCTACCGCCACCCCGACATCGCCGAACTGCGCGACACCACTGAGGAAGACCCCAAGGAGCTGGAAGCCAGCAAATACGACCTGAACTACATCGCGCTGGACGGCGAGATCGGCTGCATGGTCAACGGCGCGGGTCTGGCGATGGCGACGATGGACATCATCAAGCTGTACGGTGCCGAGCCTGCCAACTTCCTCGACGTCGGCGGCGGCGCCACCAAAGAGAAAGTGACCGAGGCGTTCAAGATCATCACCAGCGACCCGAATGTCAAAGGCATCCTGGTCAACATATTCGGCGGCATCATGCGCTGTGACGTCATCGCCGAGGGCGTAGTCGCCGCAGTGAAAGAGGTTGGCCTGCAGGTTCCGCTGGTCGTGCGTCTGGAAGGCACGAATGTCGAGAAAGGCAAAGAGATCATCAACACCTCTGGCCTGGACGTGATCGCGGCGGACAACCTGAAAGACGGTGCCGAAAAGATCGTGAAGGCAGTCAAAGGCTGAACCCGATAACTCAGGGCGGGTCGCGGCCCGCCATTCCGATGAATGCTGGCGGGTCAGATCCCGCCGAAAACAGGAGAACGCCAAATGGCAGTCCTCATCGACGAAAATACCAAAGTGATCTGTCAGGGCTTTACTGGCTCGCAGGGCACGTTCCACTCTGAACAGGCCATCGCCTATGGCACCAAGATGGTCGGCGGTGTGACCCCGGGCAAAGGCGGTATGGAGCATCTGGGCCTGCCCGTGTTCAACTCGGTGCACGAGGCCAAGCACGTGACCGAGGCCAACGCGACCGTGATCTATGTGCCGCCGCCCTTTGCCGCGGATTCGATCCTCGAAGCCATCGACGCCGAGATGGAAGTGATCGTCTGCATCACTGAGGGCATCCCGGTTCTGGACATGATGAAGGTGAAGCGCGCGCTGGAAGGCAGCAAGTCGCGTCTTATCGGCCCAAACTGCCCCGGTGTCATCACGCCGGATGCCTGCAAGATCGGCATCATGCCCGGCCACATCCACAAGCGTGGTTCGGTCGGCGTCGTGTCGCGTTCCGGCACCCTGACCTATGAGGCCGTCAAACAGACCACCGATGTGGGTCTGGGCCAGTCCACCTGCGTGGGCATCGGCGGCGACCCGATCAAAGGCACCGAGCATATCGACGTGCTGGAATGGTTCCTGGCCGATGACGAGACCGAGTCGATCATCATGATCGGCGAGATCGGCGGCTCGGCCGAGGAAGAAGCCGCGCAGTTCTTGGCGGATGAGGCCAAGAAAGGCCGCAAAAAGCCCGTTGCCGGTTTCATCGCCGGCCGCACGGCGCCTCCGGGCCGCCGCATGGGCCACGCGGGCGCGATCGTCGCCGGCGGCAAGGGCGGTGCCGAGGACAAGATCGAAGCCATGCGCAGCGCCGGCATCGTCGTGGCCGAAAGCCCGGCGCAGCTGGGCGAGGCTGTGCTGGAAGCAATCGGCAAGTAAACCGCCGGCCCCTTGCGTGGGCTGGCCTCAGCGGAGCGAAACACATGACCTTCAACGAAGCCGTCAAAACGTGTTTCTCCAAATACTTCACATTCTCGGGGCGGGCCTCTCGCCCCGAGTATTGGTATTTTTTCCTGTTCATTCTGGTCTGGAGCGCAATCGCCACGGTCATCGACTGGCATTTCTTCGGACAGGTCACGACCGTGCAATCCGAAGGCTCGGTCGAGGTGGCCGCCACATCCAGCCAGCCGGTGCAGAGCATCGTGTCACTGATCGTGTTCTTTCCGCATCTGGCCGTGGCGTGGCGGCGCATGCATGACACCGGGCGCAACGGTCTCTACGCGCTGCTGCCGATCCTTTTGATCCTTGGGGCTTTTGCCGTTCTGGTCTTCGGCATCGGCCTCGCCTCAAGCTTCCAGCATGGCGGAAGCCTCGACATCCTGTTCACGCGCGCCACGATGCTGATCGTCATTCCGACACTGCTTGTTCTTCTCGTGTCGCCCCTCCTGGTTCTGTGGTGGCTGTCCCGCCCCAGCCAGCCAGGCACCAACAAATACGGTCCCAACCCATATGAGGTAACCCAATGACCGAACACTCGCCCAATTCTGCCTTCCATGCCTCGAGCTTCATGCAGGGGCACAATGCCGAGTATCTGGAGCAGCTATACGCCCAGTACACCAAGGACCCCGGCGCAATCGATGCGGCTTGGGCCGAGTTTTTCCGGCAGATGGGAGACGCGGCACCGGACGTCCAGAAAGAGGCCGAAGGACCTTCGTGGGCGCGCACCGACTGGCCACCGATGCCGAATGATGACCTGACCGGCGCCCTGACCGGCGAGTGGATCGAGGTCGACGCCAAAGCTGCAGGCAACAAGGTCAAGCAAAAGGCTGCCAAGGCGGGGGTTGATGTCAGCGACGAACAGATCAAGCGCGCCGTGCTGGATTCGATCCGCGCGCTGATGCTGATCAGGGCCTATCGGATCCGGGGTCACCTGGCCGCTGATCTGGACCCGCTGGGCATGCGCGCCGCGACCAACCACCCCGAGTTGGACCCCAAGACCTATGGCTTTACCGATGCCGACATGGACCGGCCGATCTTCATCGACAACGTGCTGGGTCTGCAGATGGCCAGCATGCGCCAGATCGTCGAGATCGTGAAACGCACCTATTGCGGCACTTTCGCGCTGCAGTACATGCACATCTCGAACCCCGAGGAGGCCGCCTGGCTGAAAGAACGGATCGAAGGTTATGGCAAGGAAATCTCGTTCACGCGGGAAGGCCGCAAGGCGATCCTGAACAAGATGGTCGAGGCCGAGGGCTTTGAGAAGTTCCTGCATGTGAAATACATGGGCACCAAGCGCTTCGGTCTGGACGGAGGCGAGGCGCTGATCCCGGCGATGGAACAGATCATCAAGCGTGGCGGCGCCCTGGGCCTGAGCGATATCGTGATCGGCATGCCGCACCGCGGACGTCTGAACATCCTGGCCAACGTGATGGGCAAACCCTACCGCGCCATTTTCAACGAGTTCCAGGGCGGCAGCTTCAAGCCCGAGGATGTGGATGGGTCGGGCGACGTGAAATATCACCTCGGTGCGTCCAGCGACCGTGAGTTTGACGGCAACACCGTGCACCTGTCGCTGACGGCGAACCCGTCCCACCTCGAAGCCGTGAACCCGGTCGTTCTTGGCAAGGTTCGGGCCAAGCAGGACCAGCTTGGTGACACCGACCGCAGCAAGGTCATGGGCATTCTTCTCCACGGCGACGCCGCCTTTGCCGGCCAGGGTGTCGTGGCCGAAGGCTTTGGCCTGTCCGGTCTGCGCGGTCACAAGACCGGCGGCACCATGCATATCGTCGTGAACAACCAGATCGGCTTTACCACCGCGCCGCATTTCTCGCGCTCCAGCCCGTATCCGACCGATATCGCGCTGATGGTCGAGGCGCCAATCTTCCACGTGAACGGCGACGACCCCGAGGCGGTGGTACACGCGGCCAAGGTCGCGACCGAGTTCCGCCAGAAGTTCCACAAGGACGTGGTCATCGACATCTTCTGCTACCGCCGGTTCGGTCACAACGAGGGCGATGAGCCCATGTTCACCAACCCGATCATGTACAAGAAGATCAAGACCCACAAAACCACGCTGTCGCTGTACACCGAGCGGCTGGTCAAGGACGGTCTGATCCCTGAGGGTGAGATCGAGGACATGAAGGCCGCCTTCCAGGCGCATCTGAACGACGAGTTCGAGGCCGGTAAGGACTACAAACCCAACAAGGCCGACTGGCTGGATGGCCGGTGGTCGCATCTGGACAAGAACAAGGAAGAATATGTCCGCGGCGACACTGCAATCACGCCGGACACGCTGGCCGAGGTCGGCAAGGCGCTGGTGACGGTGCCCGAAGGATTTGCCCTGCACAAGACGGTGGGTCGCCTTCTCGAGCACAAGAAGCAGATGTTCGAAACCGGTGAGGGCTTTGACTGGGCCACCGGCGAGGCGCTGGCCTTCGGGTCGCTGCTGACCGAGGGCTATCCGGTACGCCTGTCGGGGCAGGACGCCACCCGCGGCACATTCAGCCAACGCCATTCGGGTTTCATCAACCAGGAGACCGAGGAGCGCTACTATCCCCTGAACCACATCCGCGCCGGACAGTCGCAGTACGAAGTGATCGACTCGATGCTGTCGGAATACGCGGTGCTGGGCTTCGAATACGGCTATTCGCTGGCCGAGCCCAACGCGCTGGTTCTGTGGGAGGCCCAGTTCGGCGATTTCGCCAACGGCGCGCAGATCATGTTCGACCAGTTCATCAGCTCGGGCGAAAGCAAATGGTTGCGCATGTCCGGTCTGGTCTGCCTGCTGCCGCACGGGTTCGAGGGGCAAGGCCCCGAGCACTCGTCGGCGCGACTGGAGCGGTTCCTGCAGATGTGCGGCCAGGACAACTGGATCGTCGCCAACTGCACCACGCCTGCGAACTATTTCCACATCCTGCGCCGTCAGCTGCACCGCACTTTCCGCAAGCCGCTGATCCTGATGACGCCCAAATCATTGCTGCGCCACAAGCTGGCGATCAGCAATGCCGAGGACTTCACCACCGGGTCCAGCTTCCACCGGGTGCTGTGGGACGACGCGCAAAAAGGCAACTCGGACACCCAGCTGGTGCCCGACGACAAGATCAAGCGCGTGGTGATGTGTTCGGGCAAGGTCTACTACGACCTGCTTGAAGAACGCGATGCGCGCGGGATCGACGACGTCTATCTGCTGCGGATCGAGCAATACTATCCGTTCCCGGCCCATTCGCTGATCAACGAGCTTGAGCGGTTCAAACAGGCCGAGATGGTCTGGTGCCAGGAAGAGCCCAAGAACCAGGGTGCCTGGGGATTCATTGAACCCAATATCGAATGGGTCCTGTCCCGCATCGGCGCCAAGCATACCCGGCCGATCTATGCCGGCCGCGCCACCTCGGCCTCGCCCGCGACGGGTCTGGCCAGCCAACACAAAGCCCAACAAGAAGCGCTGGTGAACGAAGCGCTGACCATTGAAGGATAATTAACGATGACGATTGAAGTTCGTGTTCCCACGCTGGGCGAGTCCGTCACCGAAGCCACGGTCGCAACCTGGTTCAAGAAACCCGGCGATGCCGTCGCCGTGGATGAGATGCTGTGCGAGCTTGAGACGGACAAGGTCACCGTCGAGGTTCCGTCGCCCGCAGCCGGCGTGATGGGCGAGATCGTAGCCGCCGAAGGTGAGACGGTCGGCGTTGATGCGCTGTTGGCAACGATCCAGGCCGGTGAGGGTGCGGCCCCCGCTCCAAAAGCTGAAGCCGCGCCGGCAGCGGCACCTGCGGCCTCGGGCGGCAGCGTCGACGTGATGGTTCCGACACTGGGTGAGTCCGTCACCGAAGCGACAGTATCGACCTGGTTCAAGAAGGTCGGCGATACCGTCGCACAGGACGAAATGCTGTGCGAATTGGAGACCGACAAGGTCTCGGTTGAAGTCCCGGCTCCGGCTGCGGGTGTACTCGCGGAGATCGTGGCCCCCGAGGGCGCGACCGTCGACGCGACCGCCAAGCTTGCCGTGATTTCGGGCGCTGAGGCAGGCACCGCACCGGCTGCGCCAGCCGCGGCAGCCCCTGCCCCCGCAGCAGCCGCCACCGGCAAGGACGTGGCCAATGCACCCTCGGCCGAAAAAGCCATGGCCGAAGCCGGTCTGTCGGCCGATCAGGTCACCGGTACCGGCCGCGATGGTCGCATCATGAAGGAAGACGTGGCCCGCGCCGTCGCAACCGCCGCTGCCCCGGCCGCGGCCGCCCCGGCACCGGCCGCAGCCCCGCGCGCGCCCGTCGCCGCCGAGGACGCCGCCCGCGAGGAACGCGTGCGCATGACGCGCCTGCGCCAGACCATCGCCAAGCGTCTGAAGGACGCGCAGAACACCGCCGCGATCCTGACCACCTACAACGAGGTGGACATGACCGAGGTGATGGCCCTCCGCAACCAATACAAGGACCAGTTCGAGAAGAAGCACGGCGTCCGCTTGGGCTTTATGTCCTTCTTCACCAAGGCCTGCTGCCACGCGCTGAAAGAGGTGCCCGAGGTCAATGCCGAGATCGACGGCAATGACATCGTCTACAAGAACTACGTCCACATGGGCGTCGCCGCCGGCACTCCGCAGGGCTTGGTGGTTCCGGTGATCCGTGATGCGGACCGCATGTCGTTCGCCGAGATCGAGAAAGCCATCGCCGAGAAGGGCAAACGCGCCCGTGACGGCAAGCTGAGCATGGCCGAAATGCAGGGCGGCACCTTCACCATCTCGAATGGCGGCGTCTATGGCTCGCTGATGTCCTCGCCGATCCTGAACCCCCCGCAGTCGGGCATTCTTGGCATGCACAAGATTCAGGAACGTCCGATGGTCATCAATGGCGAGATCAAGATCCGTCCGATGATGTATCTGGCGCTGTCCTATGACCACCGCATCGTCGACGGCAAGGGCGCGGTCACCTTCCTGGTGCGCGTGAAAGAGGCGCTGGAAGACCCGCGCCGTCTGCTGATGGATCTGTGATCATGGCAACGCATGTACTCTGGCAGGCCGACGTGGCCGATTTCGACGCCTGGCTGAAGGTGTTCCGCGAGGACAAGCCGATGCGCAAGGCGGCCGGGATTGTCGATCTGCACGTCTGGAAAGACCCCGAACAGCGCGATCATGCGGTTGCCCTGTTCGAGATTTCCGATCTGGACCGGGCCCAGAGCTTCATCGAATCGGAAGAGCTGGCCATGCACCATGAACGTGGCGGCGTCGCGCATATTCAGGTGAAGGTTCTGACACCCGTCTGAACAGGCACCCAGGCGATCCACCCCGTGGGTCGCCTTTTCAAAAGAACACTCCGCGGATTTGGGAGAACAAAATGGCTAACTATGACGTCATCGTAATCGGCGCCGGTCCTGGCGGCTATGTCTGCGCCATCCGCTGCGCGCAGCTGGGCCTGAAAACCGCCGTCGTCGAAGGGCGCGAGACGCTGGGCGGCACCTGTCTGAACGTGGGCTGCATTCCGTCCAAGGCGTTGCTGCATGCCAGTCATCAGCTGCACGAGGCCGAGCACAACTTTGCCAAGATGGGCCTCAAGGGCAAAAGCCCCTCGGTCGACTGGAAACAGATGCTGGCCTACAAGCAGGACGTGATCGACACCAACACCAAGGGCGTCGAGTTCCTGTTCAAGAAGAACAAGATCGACTGGCTCAAGGGTTGGGGCTCGATCCCGGCGGCGGGCAAGGTCAAGGTCGGTGATGAGGTGCACGAGGCCAAGAACATCATCATCGCCTCCGGCTCCGAGGCGGCCTCGCTGCCCGGCGTCGAGGTGGACGAGAAGGTCGTCGTGACCTCGACCGGCGCGCTGGAACTGGGCAAGATCCCGAAAAAGCTGGTGGTGATCGGTGCAGGCGTGATCGGGCTGGAACTGGGCTCGGTCTATCAGCGTCTGGGCGCCGAGGTGACGGTGATCGAATATCTGGACGTCATCACCCCGGGCATGGACCCCGAAGTGCAGAAGACCTTCCAGCGGATCCTCAAGAAACAGGGCCTGAACTTCGTCATGGGCGCCGCGGTGCAAAAGACCGAGGCCACCAAGACCAAGGCCAAGGTGACCTACAAGCTGCGCAAGGATGACAGCGAGCACGTGATCGAAGCCGATACCGTTCTGGTCGCCACCGGGCGCAAGCCGTTCCATGACGGGCTGGGTCTGGATGCGCTGGGGGTCGAGCTGACCCCGCGCGGCCAGATCAAGGTCGGCAAGGACTGGCAGACCAACGTGCCGGGCATCTACGCCATCGGTGACGTGATCGAAGGCCCGATGTTGGCCCACAAGGCCGAGGACGAAGGCATGGCCGCCGCCGAAGTGGTCGCGGGCAAGCATGGGCACGTGAACTATGGCGTCATTCCGGGCGTGATCTACACCTGGCCCGAGGTCGCCAATGTCGGCGAGACCGAGGCCACGCTCAAAGAGCAGGGCCGCGCCTACAAGGTCGGCAAGTTCAGCTTCATGGGCAATGGCCGCGCCAAGGCGAATTTTGCCGCCGACGGGTTCGTCAAGATCCTGGCCGACAAGGAGACCGACCGCATCCTGGGCTGCCACATCATCGGCCCCGGTGCGGGCGACCTGATCCACGAGGTCTGCGTGGCGATGGAGTTCGGCGCCTCGGCCGAGGATCTGGCGCTGACCTGCCACGCGCACCCGACCTATTCCGAGGCCGTGCGCGAAGCGGCGCTGGCCTGCGGCGATGGTCCGATCCACGCCTGATGAGTTCGGCTCCGGCGGTCAGGCCGCCGGAGTCAGCCACGCCCGCAGATAGGTTTCCAGCCGGTCGGTGAATGTGGTCGCCGAATGCAGGGCGCAGAATTTCAGTGACATGGCCTGGATGGCAAAGGCCTGCACGCCCTCGGCCAGCAGGTCAGTCGACACGTCCTGTCTAACTTCGGCCTGATCCAGCCACATCATCACGATCCGGAAGTATTTCTCGAAGCAATAGGCAATCGGCCCAATTTCAGAGATCGCGGCCGCCCCGGAATAGCGGATCAGCAGGTCGAACACATAGCGTTCGGACATCATGAAATCATGCACCGGGGCCAGGGCCTCGATGATCTGGGGCACGGTTTTCGGCGGTTCCGCCGCCTGCGCCTGATCCAGACAGGCGTCCAGCTTTTCGCCGATCAGGATCTCCATCAGCGCGTCCTTGTCGTGGAAATGGGCAAAGAAGGTGCCCTTGGCCACACCGGCGGCCTGCACCACCTCTTCCACGCGCAACGCCTGGTATCCGTTCTTCTGCACCACGTCTGCCGCCGCCTGCAGCAGCTTGGCGCGGGTCTTCAGGGTTCGTTTCTGAATCGTCTTCTGCATGAGGCTTGTTCGCATGTTTTTTGACCGTGGTCAAATTTAATATTGACCGTGGTCAAATTTTGATTCTATAAACTGACCGTGGTCAATTTTAGGAGAACCCCGATGCAACCCAAGAAAATCCTCATCCTCGACGGTCACCCCGCCGAAAGCAGCCTGTCGCGCACCTTTGCCGACACCTATGCCGAAGCCGCCCGCGCCAAGGGCCATGACGTGAAGACCGTTCACCTCAGCGATCTGGAGTTCGATTTTGATTTCGGACAGGGCAACTATCATGATTTCAAACCGCTGGAGCCGGTGCTGGAACAGGTTCTGCAGGATTTCGAATGGAGCGATCACCTGGTTCTGACGACGCCCATGTGGTGGGGCGGCCTGCCCGCCAAGCTAAAGGGGCTGATCGACCGGATGTTCATCCCGGGCCGCACGTTTGACACCCGAAATCCGAACAAACTGGGATTCCCGGCACCGATGCTCGACGGCCGAACGGCGCGGGTCATCATCACCTCGGACACGCCGGGCTGGTTCATGCGGCTGGTTTACCGCCGGGCATTGATTCACCAGATGCGCGGTCAGGTTCTGGGGTTCGTCGGGTTCAAGCCGACGCGGTTCACCTGGTTTTCCGGTGCCAGCTACCCCAAGCAGGACAGTGTCCAGAAATGGATCACGCGGGTCACCCGACTGGGCGCAGCGGCAGCGTGATCACCACATCGTTTTTGCGGCGCGCGCACCCCATTCGCGATCATAGCGTGCGCCGCCTTCCTCGCCCTGCGACACCTCGGCCAGGATCTCGCCCACCGTCGGCAATCCGGCGCTTAGGTCGCCGCCGGCCCAGGTTTGCGCCCGCATCAGCGCGCGGGCGCATTGCGTGTAGATTTCCCCGATTTCGATGACGATTACCGTGGCTGGTTGCTTGCCCTTTTTCTCGAACCGGGCGCGCAGGTCGGCATCGGCCGTCAACCGGGCGGTACCGTTCACCCGCACCACGTTGTTCGAACCGGGCACCATGAACATCAGCGCCACACGCGGATCGCGCACGATGTTGCGCAGACTGTCCAGGCGGTTGTTGCCGCGCCAGTCGGGCAAGGCCAGGGTGCCGGGGTCCAGTTCCGTGACCACCGGGCCGTCATCGCCCCGGGGGCTGCCATCCACCCCTTCGGGCCCTACCGTGGACAGTACGCACAGACGCGACGCCATGATCCACTTGCGATAGAGCGGCGTCAGTTGCCGCGCAACCTTCCGCATCGAGGCCGCGCCCGGGGTGCCGTACAGCGCCTCGAGCACGGTGATGTCATTGATGAACTGCATCCGGATCAAACCCCACTTCGCGCATCAGCGCGTTCGAGCGCGTCTCGATCACCTCTTCCAGCCGGGCCAGGAACGAGTCGCGATTGACGCCCGGTTCGATCGGATCAAGGAATTCGACGATCGCGTGGCCCGGTTTGCGCAAAATCCCCGACCGGGGCCAGAAGACACCGACATTGGTGGCCGCCGGCACGCAGGGGAACCCCAGCCCCTCGTACAAAACGGCGGTGCCGACCTTGTAGGGCTTGTAGACCCCCGGCGCCACGCGGGTGCCCTGCGGATAGATCACCAGTTGCCCGGGCTCGGTAAACTCTTTGGAAACGTCCTTGACCATCTTGGCCACTGCCGCGCCACGCTTGCCGCGATTGACCGGAATACAACCCAGTCGACGGGCATACATACCGATGATCGGGGTCCACAGCAGTTCGCGCTTCATGATGAATTTGCCATGGGGGATCGCGTCGAAGATCAGGATGATGTCGAAGAAGGACTGGTGCTTGGCGGCGATGACCACCTCACCCGTGGGCACGTTGCCGCGCACCTCTCCGCGAATGCCCACCATCCAGCGCGCCAGCCATATGGTCGTGCGCGCATAGGTCTTGCAGGCGCGCAGCGCCCCGCGCTTGGAGAACAGCGCATAGGGCGCGAAGACCAGACCCAGAACCGCCATCCACGCGTAGATCGTGACCATGAAGATCAGCGAGCGCCCCCATTGGACCGCTATTGCCATCACGAAAGCTCCTTCAATTTGCGACGGGCCGCCGACCATGTGGCGGCAAAAGCCACGGCCGCGCCCAAAACGGGGATTACGGCGGGCAGCAGCCAGTCAGCACCCTGAAATCCAAGGCCGGTCAGGAAACCGCCTGCATCCGAGGCCTCGGGCAGCAGCAACACCCCGGTCAGGCCCAGAACCGTCCCCACCACGGCACCGAAAAACGCGCGCCAGGTGAACCGACGCACGAAGGCACCGGCGATGAAACGGTCGCGTGCACCGACCTGGCGCAGCACCTCGATGATCTGGGCGTTGGCCGCAAGCGAGGCATTGGCCGCAAGCGTGATCATCGCCGCCGTGGCCCCGCCGATCAGCAGGATCGAGATCCAGCCCAACCGTCGCAGCGAGGTGGCCGCGTCGACCAGCGGCTTGCGCCAGCGAGAATGGTCGTCCAGAACCGCGCCTGGCACCTCGGCCGCCAGCCGCAGGCGCAGGCCCATCGTGTCCAACCCCGGCTCTCCCTCGATGATTTCGATGAGCTGAGGCACCGGCAGCGTGTCCAGCGGCAGATCGGGCCCGAACCAGGGGGCCAGCAGCGCGGCCTGTTCTTCGGCGCTGAGCGCGCGGGCCGAGGCCACGCCCGAGGTCTGTTTCAGAACCTCCAGAGCGGCCTCGGTCTGCGCGGCACGCTGGTCAGCAGGCGCATTGATCCGCAGAGTGGCCGCTCCGGCCAGCTCCGAGGCCCAGCGATCGGCCAATCGGCCCGAGGCCAGCGACAGCGCAAGCGCGAATACTGTCAGAAAGGCCATCGCACCTGACACGAAAAGGGTCAGGTGCGCCGTAAATCCGGTTGGCGGCACGACGCGGTCGGCCCGGGCGTCCCGGCGCAGCAGGGCGCGAATGTCATCGGCAATCATAGATCCGCCCCCGCCAGTTGCAGCCGCCGCTGCGAGATCCGAAGAACCCGGGCCTGCACCT
This sequence comes from Ruegeria sp. CH5, assembly GCF_056537025.1. NCBI lineage: Bacteria > Pseudomonadati > Pseudomonadota > Alphaproteobacteria > Rhodobacterales > Roseobacteraceae > Ruegeria > Ruegeria sp. CH5. Next base: position 144,444 of record NZ_JBQFQT010000005.1, read on the forward strand.
GGCTTTTGGCCGCCCGGATCAAGCTCAGATCATGGGTGGCGATCACCACGGTCTTTCCCATGTGGTTCAGCTCGATCAGCAGACGCAGCAGACGCTGGGACATCTCCCAGTCGACGTTGCCGGTGGGTTCGTCGGCCAACACCACGTCCGGTGACAGGATGACCGCCCGCGCCAGTGCAGCCCGTTGCCGCTCGCCGCCCGAAAGCTCCGGCGGAAGTGCGTCCAGGCGGCCACCAAGACCGACCCAGGACAGGAGTTCGGTCAGATCTTCCTGCTCGGACTCGACAGAGCGTCCCGACACCATCAGTGGCAGGGCGACATTCTCAGCCAGAGTCATGTGGTCCAGAAACCGGCAGTCCTGATGTACGACACCGATGCGGCGGCGCAGCAGGGCCATCTGGTCCCGGTCCAGTCGGGCAATGTCCTGGTCAAAGGCGCTGATCCGCCCCGAACTGGCCAGCAACGCGCCATAGCAGAGTTTCAATAGGGTCGTTTTGCCCGCTCCGGACGGGCCGGTCAGAAAATGGAACGACCCCGGCTGCAACTGGACCGAGACATTGCTCAGCAGTTCACCGCCGCCATAGCTGTAGCTGACATTTTCAAGCTCGATCACGCCTGCCCTCAATATTGCTTGCGCCCTTCTTGCCCGAGCACGACCACGGTTTCAATGCCTGCACCGAGTCCATTTGGCGACACTTGATCCACCGGGCCGAAAACGCGCTTTGCTGTTTCGCCTTAACGGATTATCATTCTTGGAAAAACGACGACAGGCCGCTGGCGGCCGGGGAGGCAGTATGCGACTAACATGCCCGAACTGTAATGCCCAGTACGAGGTTCCGGATGAGGTCATTCCGGAAGAAGGCCGAGACGTGCAATGCTCGAGCTGCGAGCAGACCTGGTTCCAACCCAAACACCCGGAGGCTGAGCCTGTCGCGGCCGAAACCGATGACGGGCCGGCCGAAAGCGCGCCCTCGGATGCGTCTGAGCCGCCAGCCGCCGAAGCTGCTGCGCCGGAACCGGAGCAGGCAGAAGACGAACAGGTCGAAGCCGAACAGCCCGATCCCGAGCCCGAGGACGAAGCCCGGCCAGCCGCTCCGACCGGCAACGTCGATCCGGCCGTTGCGACAATCCTGCGCGAGGAAGCCGCGCGTGAGGCCGAACTGCGCGCCAAGGAAGGGTCCGGCCTGGAAAGTCAGCCGGATCTGGGCCTGGATCAGCAGCCGGAACCGGCCCCCAAGCCCAAACCTCCTGCGGCGACCGAAACCGCCGGGGGAACCGGTCAAAAAGAGGCGCTGCCGGATGTGGACAGCATCAATTCGACTTTGCGCAGCGACGACGCCCCGACCGCGGCAGAGCCCGCCGAAGCCCCGCCGCGGAAATCGGGCGGGTTCCTGCGGGGCTTTGCGCTGATCCTGATCATCGGGGTCATCCTGTTCCTGATCTACGGCAACGCCCGCCAGATCAGCGAGGCAGTTCCCCAGGCCGAGCCTTTGTTGCAGTCGTATGTCTCGATGGTCGATCAGGCCCGGATCTGGCTGGAATCGCAGGCTGGCTCCGCGACCGAATAACTCTGCCGGTCAGAACCGCTCGAGCAGCCTTTTGAGGTATTCCAGTTCGATTCTGGGCCTGTCGGTTTCGCCCGTGCGGCGACGGATTTCATCCAGCAACTCGCGGGCACGGCGGTACACATCATCCCCCTGCAGCAGGTTCTCCTCGGTCGAGATCGAGCCCGCAGCGCCCGGATTCCGACCCAGCGGATCGCGGTTGTTGGCCTGCATGTCGCCTTCCTGCGTACCCTGACCGGGCTGGTTCTGCTGGTTCTGGGCCATGGCCTCACCCAGCTCGCGCATCCCTTCGCGCAACGCTTCCATTGCTTCGGACTGGCGGTCGATCGCTTCGGCAAGGTCGTCGCTCCGCAGGGCATCTTCGGCCTCATCCATGGCACGACCTGCACGCCCCAGCGACTCGCGTGCGGCGTCGCCTTCGGGTGTTCCGGCGCCCGGCAGGTTCTGCTGCTGGCGATTCAGTTCATCGCGCAGCGCCTGTTGGCGGTCAGCCAGAGTCCCTTGCCCTTGCTGGCCTTCGCCCGCCTGATCCGATCCTTGGCCCCGGCCGCCCTGACCCTCATGGCTCTGGCCGCGCCCCTGACCGCCCGAGCGGCCTTCATTGCCCTGGCTTTCACCGGCCTGCGCGCCGGGATTGAATTGCTCCTGCAAGTCACGGAAGGCCTCGTCGCTCAGGCCCTGCTGCTCACGCAGAGTTTCGGCCAAGCCTTCCATGGCCTGCTGGCCTTCGGATTGTTGCCCCTGTCCCTGGCCTTGGGTCACCCGCATGTTTTCCATCATCTGCTGGAACTCCTCCAGCGCCTGCTGGGCCTCGGCCATGCGGCCCTGCTCCATCAGTTCCTGTATCCGGTCCATCATCCGCTGCAGGTCATCCTGCGTCATCTGCATGGATTCACCGGATTGGTTCTGCTGGCCCTGCTGGCCGTCCGGGTTTTCCTGCGCCAGTCTCTGCAGCTGACGGAGATACTCGTCGGTCGCTTCACGCAGTTCCTGCATCAACTCGGCGATTTCCTCGTCGCTGGCACCGTTCTGCATCGCTTCGGTCAGACGCTCCTGAGCGCGGCGCATCCGCTCCAGCGCATCGGCGAGCGTGCCTTCTTCGATCAGGATGGCCAAATCCCACAGGGCGTGCGCGATCTCGGTCTGCTGTTCGGGGTCCAGGCCGAATTCAGTAAAGGTTTCCAACCGGCGCAGAATGTAGCGCAGTCGCAGATATGCGGTTTCCGAACGGAAGACATCTTCGGGCCGGTGCGAAACCGCCCGCAACAGCTGAGCCACCCGTTTGGCGTTGTCGCGCGACCACAGCAGATCGCGACGCTGCTCGATCACCGCCGCAGCCAGCGGATCAAAGAACCGGCGGGCGGGAAGGTCGGTTCGGTAGACATCCGACTCCGACACCTGATCAGCGGCATCGACGGCCGAAAGGGTGATCTTGACCGGCAGGTGCGCCCAAGGGTGTTCCGAAAAGTCCTCGATCAAGTCTTCCGTGAAATCGCTCCGGTCACCAGCGATCGGCATAGGCAGGTCGACGGTGACCGCATCGCGAGGTTCGGGCGCAACGGCCAGACCATGGCGACGATCGACCGCGGCCAGGTCCAGTTCGATCAACGCGGTGCCTGACAGGATCCCATAATCGTCACGTGCCGAGAACGGCAGTTTCATCTGGCCGCCAGCCTCGGCGGTGGCGGGTTCGGCCACGGCGATTACCGGCGGCGCGTCCGCAATGACCTCGACACCCCAGTCACGCCCTGCAGGGCCCTCGATCGACAATCGGCCCGAACGCTCGACGACAAACTCCTGATCCGGATCGGTTGCTGTCGTGGTGGAAGCGGAGGAACTGGTTTCAGTCAAGCTGTGCGCGCCGACCTCGCCATAGAAGCGCAAAGTGACGCGGCTGCCTTGTGGCACTGTCAGCGTCGGACCGGATTGATCGGCCAGATACAGCGTCGGCAGGCCGGTATAGCGAGGCGGCTCGACCCAGCCTTCCCAGCTGGGACCCTGGCCGGCCACGGCCGTACCGGGTGTCATCTGCGCAACCGATCCAACTTTCCAGAACGATCCGAACAGCAATCCGACCACCAGCGCCAAAAGCGCCGCATAGCGCAGCGCGTAGGGGTCACGAGCGGCAAGGTTCAGGTCAGGCTTGACCGGTCCGGCCTGCGCGGCGCGGGCGGCCATGCGCGCCTGATGGGCCTGCCACAAAGCGCGCGAATCTTCGTCCATCGCCCCGATGGCCTGATCGTCCAGCAACGCCTGAATGGGACGGCCCGGCAGTGTCTCGTCCAGTCGGACAAGCGCCTGCGTGCGGGTGGGGAACCGAAACCTCCGCGCACCCCAGACCAATGCAACCGTCAACGCCAGAATGGATGCGGTTCCGATGATCCAGACGGTTTCAACGCCGACCAGGTCGTGGAGACCCAGCAGCAAGGCCGCCATGATCAGGGCCGCAATCGACAGGAACGGCCAAAAGGCGCGCATCACCTGCTCGGCCAGCATCCCCGTGCGCGTCAGCAACAGGGACAGTCTGGGGATCGGCAGGTTGCGAGTGTCGGTCACGTCAGGCCTCCGGGTCGGGCCCGCGCGGTTATCGCGTCACAGCCACTCTGGTATGGTATCGCGGTTTATGATTTCGTCAAAGGTTGGCCGTTCACGAATAACCGCGAATTGATCGCCATTCACCAGAACCTCGGGGATCAGCGGCCGGGTGTTGTATTCACTGGACATAACCGCGCCATAGGCGCCGGCGCTGCGAAATGCGACCAGATCCCCCGGGTTCAGCGGTGGCATCGCCCTTTGTTTCGCAAAGGTATCCCCGGTCTCGCAGACCGGCCCGACGATGTCATAGGGGCGTTGTTCGACTCCCGGCGCGGGCTCAATGACGGGAACGATGTCATGATAGGCGTCGTACATGGCCGGGCGGATCAGATCGTTCATCGCCCCGTCGAGGATCAGGAAATCGCGCCCTTCGCCCGACTTCACATAGATCACCTTCGACACCATCAGCCCCGCGTTGCCCGCGATCAGACGGCCCGGCTCGATCTCGATCTCGCAGCCCAGATGGCCCAGCGTTTCCTTGATCATCGCACCGTATTCCAGCGGCAGCGGCGGTGCTTCGTTCGACCGGGCATAGGGAATGCCCAGCCCGCCACCCAAGTCGAGGCGGTGAATGTCGTGGCCCTGTGCGCGCAGCTGTTCGGTCAGCTCGGCGACTTTGGAGTAAGCCATTCGGAACGGCTCCAGATCGGTCAGTTGCGAGCCGATATGCACGTCGATGCCCACCACCTTCAGGCCGGGCAGGCTGGCCGCATGGGCATAGACCTCGGGTGCGCGGGCGATCGGGATGCCGAATTTGTTTTCGGATTTTCCTGTGGCGATTTTGGCGTGAGTCTTGGCGTCAACGTCCGGGTTCACCCGAACAGTGATCGGCGCGATCACGCCCAGTTCCTGCGCGACGGCGTTGATCACCTCCATCTCGGGCTCGGATTCGACGTTGAACTGGCGAATCCCGCCGGTCAGCGCGATGCGGATTTCCTCAGCCGTTTTGCCGACGCCCGAGAACACGATCTTTTCGCCCGGCACGCCCGCTGCCTTGGCCCGCAGGTACTCGCCGCCTGAAACCACGTCCATCCCCGCGCCGGCTTGCGCCAGCGTTTTCAGAATGGCCTGGTTGCTGGCGGCCTTCATCGCATAACAGACCACGTGGTCGGTACCTGCCAACGCCTCGTCGAACAGGTTGTAATGCCGCAGCAGCGTCGCCGTGGAATAGACATAGAACGGCGTGCCGACCGCCGCAGCGATCTCGGCGACCGGGACGTCCTCGGCGCACAACACGCCATCGCGGTAAAGAAAGTGATCCATATCTGCGCGCTTAGACCAAAACAGGCCTGTGGATCAACGGGATTTGCGACGTGGGCACGCAATCCGGTGCGAACCGCACAGAAGTCGGGCGCAACGGCTTATCCGCGCAGGCCGGCCTCAAGCAACGAAAGGGTCGCGTCGCGCCGCGCTTCAAAGTCGCTTTCATCGCCCCCGAAGATCGCCAGATGGATTACTAATCCATCCAGCATCGCCGTCACCGCCTGCGCGGCGGCCAGCGCACTGAGATCGCCGCGGATTTCACCCGCGCGGATCAATGGGGCGAACTGAGCAGCATAATGATCGGCAAGCCAGGCGAAGAACCCGCCGATGATCTCGGCCGCGCGCGGGTCCTGAAATCCGGGGCCCAGCACGTCAAAGAACAGCCGCGTCGCCGCCAGACGGTCAGCGGGCATGGACAGACGTAGCCCGGTCATGAACTGGTCCAGCGTCTGCGGGGCCGGGATGTCGTTGATGCGAGCGCGGATATCCTCGAAATACCGCTGCAGCAACGCCAGAAGCAAAGCCTCCTTGCTTTGGAAATACAGATACAACGTGCCCTTGGCCATCCCGGCCTGATGGGCCACGTCCTGCATCTTGGTGGCGTGATAGCCCTGATCCAGAAAGCAGGCCATGGCGGCATCCAATATCCGCCCCTGCATCTCTTCGCGATCGACGATCTTCGGCATCTTGCCCCCCGATTTTTTTCCGGCGCGCCTCTCTTGACGCAGATTGGACGCGGCGTCACCCAAATTCAATCTTTTAATGACTTGACGGTCAGTAACGCCATCTCCATTTATGACCCGCAAGTCATTAAAAGGATTCTGTCATGGTGCATTCGTCACAAATCAACACCGGCCCAACGCGGCCTATGGCGTCCCAACCCACGGCGACAGCCGCCAAACTGATGCTTGTCCTCGTTGCCAGCTTTGTCACGCTGGTCCCCGGCGGCCCGATCGAGACCCGCGACTTTTCCGGACTGGGCGGAACGGTATTCTGGGGTTTCAACGCCTTTCTGATCGCGCTTGCCCTGCTGGCCGTGGGGTCGGCGGTGGCCATGCTGCGCGGTTCGGCAACGGCAAGCTGGGGCGCCATCGTGGCGGCCTGGGGGTACATCTTCGTGGTCCTGCTGGACCTGGGTCATGTCTTCCCCACATCACCCGACCCGATTCCGCTGATGCTGGGACTGGTCGAGATTCTGGATTTCATCCTGGCTTTCTACATCCTGGCATTGGCTCATCGTGGCCTGGGCCACCTCTGAAACTGCCCGGCGCCCACTCGTGAACGGCCCGAAGCCACAGCAACAGGAGGTGGCGCCGGGTCGCGCCGTAATACCTACAAAGAAAGACAACTCATGCTGTTCAAGGAACGTTTCACATTGACCGTCTTGCCGCTGGCCCTGGTCACAGCCGCATGCAGCGGCACCGGTGCCCAACACCAACCCGTCCTGTCTGCCGAGCCGGGCCCGGCTTACGCCGCTGATCTGGACCAGTGCCGCGCATTGGCCAAGTCTCAGGACCTGTGGAGCCCGGAAACCCGGACACAGGCCTTGATAGGCGCCGGGGTCGGCGCAATGGCAGGTATTTCGGACGACACGGTTGGAAACACAGAAGGCGCCATAGCCGGCGCAGCGGTGGGATCAGCGGCAGGTGCCGTCGCCGGAGCCGCCGAGATGCGCAACACCCGGCGTGACATTCTGATCGAGTGTCTGCGGCAGCGCGGGCACCCTGTGGCCGGCTGAGCGCATCAAGCGCTCATTCAGAAATTCGTCGACACCCCGGCCCGCGCATATCCGGATACGGACACTCCAGCCCCCGAGCGCGCGGGCTCTTCTACTGGCTGAGAGCGCGGCGGATTCGTGGTTTCGCAGGCCGCCAGCACGGCAAGCGACAGGACAAGGCCGAGTGGTTTCATTTCGCTGCCTTCATTAGTTGGATCACTTGCTAAATGGCGACTGGCACGTCGCTTTCAACCACAGAGCGTTCAGATCCCCAGAAACACGCTGAGGGGGCCTCGGTGCAGGCCGACGCCCCCGCTTACATATGTGCCACTGGTCGAAACGCCCACATTGGCGTTCAGGGTCGGCTGGACGGGCTCTCCGTCGGCGCCGCAGGCCGCCAAAGCAAAGGCGGCCCCGATCAGGGCAATCACACGCAAGGTTGTCATTCCAGCATCTCCTTCCAGCGGGCGATCTGCGCCCGGACCTGGTCCGGGGCCGTACCGCCATAGGACTGGCGCGAGTTTACCGAATTATCAACGCCAAGGACAGAATAGACATCCTGCGTGATGCCCGCGTGAACCAATTGCATGTCCTCGAGCGTCAGATCGGGCAGGTCGCAGCCCTTCTTCTCGGCCATGGCGACCAGCGATCCGGTGACGTGGTGCGCATCACGGAAGGGCAGGCCCAGCACCCGCACCAGCCAGTCGGCCAGATCGGTCGCGGTGGAAAAGCCCGAGCCGGCGGCAGCGGCCAGGCTGTCGCGATTGGCGGTCATGTCCTTGACCATGCCCTCCATCGCGGCCAGCGCCAGCATCCAGTTGTCGGCGGCGTCAAAGACCTGCTCCTTGTCTTCCTGCATGTCTTTGGAATAGGCCAGCGGCAGCCCTTTCATAACCATCATCAGCGCCGTGTTGGCACCAAAGATCCGGCCCACCTTGGCGCGGATCAGCTCGGCGGCGTCGGGGTTCTTTTTCTGCGGCATGATCGACGAGCCGGTCGAGAACCGGTCTGACAGGGTGACAAAGCGGAACTGGGCCGAAGACCAGATCACCAGTTCCTCGGCAAAGCGCGACAGGTGCACCGCGCATATCGAGGCCACCGACAGGAATTCCAGCGCGAAATCGCGATCGCTGACCGCATCCAGCGAGTTGGCGGCAGGCCGGTCAAAGCCCAGCGCCTGCGCCGTCATGTGCCGGTCGATCGGGAAGGAGGTGCCGGCTAGCGCCGCCGCGCCCAGCGGGCATTCATTCATCCGCGCCCGCGCGTCGCGCACGCGGGAAAGGTCGCGGCCAAACATCTCGACATAGGCCATCATGTGGTGGCCCCAGGTCACCGGCTGCGCTGTCTGCAGGTGGGTGAAACCGGGCATGACCCAATCGGCCCCGGCCTCGGCCTGCGCCAATAGCGCGCGGATCAAGGCCAGCAGGCCGGATTCGGCGGCGTCCAGCTGATCGCGGACCCACAGTTTGAAATCGGTCGCCACCTGGTCATTGCGGCTGCGGCCCGTGTGCAGGCGGCCTGCGGGCTCTCCGATGATCTCTTTCAGGCGCGCCTCGACATTCATGTGGATGTCTTCCAGCGCGGTCGAGAACTGGAACTCACCGCGTTCGATCTCTGACAAAACGGTGAGCAGCCCTTCCCGAATGGCCTCGGCATCACTATCACTAATCACGCCCGTGGCGGCCAGCATGGCGGCATGGGCACGCGAGCCCGCGATGTCCTGGGCCGCCATCCGTCGGTCGAACCCGATCGAGGCATTGATCGCCTCCATGATCGCGTCTGGTCCGGCGGCAAAGCGGCCGCCCCACATCTGGTTCGAGGATTGTTCGGTCATGCTGGAAAACCCGGAGTTGATATGCGCCTGTTTCGTCTGATCCCCCTTTATATGGCCCTTGCGCTGGGTGCAAATGCCGCTTTGGCCGCCGACACGCAGGCCCTGGCCGACCTGCGCGACGGCAGCCTGAAACGCCTGATCCTGCATTCCGAGCCGAAACCGGTCTCGGACGCGGAATTCCAGCTGGAAGATGACGGCGGCACCGCCACGCTGGCGGATTATCGCGGCAAATACGTTCTGCTGAACTTCTGGGCCACCTGGTGCGCACCCTGCCGCAAGGAGATGCCCCAGATCGCCGAGTTGCAGGAGGAATTCGGCGGAGACCAGTTCGAGGTTCTGACGCTGGCCACTGGGCGCAACTCGCCCGCGGGGATCAAGAAGTTCTTTGATGAAAACGGCATCACCAACCTGCCCCGCCATCAAGACCCGAAACAGGCCGTCGCCCGCGAGATGGGTATCGTCGGCTTGCCGATCACCATAATCATCGACCCCGAAGGCCAGGAAATCGCGCGTTTGATCGGCGATGCCGAATGGAACTCGGACAGTGCCAAGGCGATCATCGCGGCCCTGCTGAACCCCGAAAGCTGACCACCTGACGGGCCTTTTGTGCTAGACTGGAACCGGCCTGAACAGGGCCGGTTTTTCATTGGCAACAGACAGGAGGCTGAGATGAAACCGGTGGTTTTGCTGATCGGCCGGCTGCCCAACGTGGTCGGCGACGTGGCGCGGCAATTGGACCACCTTCCGATCCGGTGGCTGGGTGCGCATGATCCCGACGAGGTGCGACGGCAATTGGACGCCGAACCGCGCATCGCCTGCGCGATCATGGGCGCGGGGCTCGATGACAAGGTGCGCGGCGAACTGGTGGGCATCATCGCGGCGCGGCGGCCGGATATCTGCATTCACCTCAAGGATCGCGCCTCGGGGCCCGAGGGGCTGGTGCCCTTCGTCGAGCGCGTTGTCCGGCACGAGCTGCTGGAGCCACACGACGGCCCCTGACGCAACGCCACCTTTGACAGGGCCTGACCCCGCTTGCACTCTGTCCGCGGGAGGACATCATGCCGCTGGAAATCCTGCTGGTTCTGGTGGTCGGAGGCATTGCCGGCATCACCGCACTGCTGCATCTGACGGGCAGATCGCGTCAGCGCGTGCTGAGCGCCGATACCGCGCGCGCCGAATGGGTGCGCCACTTTCCCGACGACACCATCATCGACGTTACCCTGACCCATGACGGACATGCCGCATTGCTGCGCACCGAGACCGGGCCGGGCCTGTTGTGGTCCTTTGGCGCCGACACGGTGGCCCGCCACCTGCGCGATTTCGACTGGATCGACCACCCCGAGGGCATCGAGGTCCAATTCCGCGACTTCGCCACCCCCGGCGTCACCGTCCGCCTTGACGAAACCGAGCGCCGCCACTGGCGCCACCTGCTGGAGCCCGCATGACCGACCAGATCAGCTTTCCCGATGTCGTCCAATGGGCCGTGCCGTTCTTCATCGCCGCCATCCTGGCCGAATTCCTGTGGATTGCCGTGAAGGGCCGTGGCGGTCGGTATGAGACCCGCGACGCCGTGACCTCACTGATCATGGGAGCGGGCAACATCGCGTCTGGGTTCCTGCTGGGCTTTATCGCCTACGGGTTCTTCATGTGGCTGTGGAAGATTACGCCGCTGGATCTGGGCACGTCGATCCCGGTGATCATCCTGTGCTTTGTGCTGGATGACTTGCGATATTACTGGGTGCACCGGTTCGGGCATCGCATCCGCTGGGTCTGGGCCAGCCATGTGAACCACCACAGCTCGCAGCACTACAACCTGACAACCGCCCTGCGGCAGACCTGGACATATACCTTCACCTTCATGATGGTCGTGCGCGCGCCGCTGATCCTGCTGGGGTTCCACCCGGCGATGGTTTTGTTCTGCGGCGGCCTGAACCTGATCTACCAGTTCTGGATTCACACCGAGGCCATCAGCAAGATGCCCCGCTGGTTCGAGGCGGTCATGAACACGCCCAGCCACCACCGCGCCCACCACGGCCGCAACGCGCGCTATCTGGATTGCAACTATGCCGGGGTGTTCATCATCTGGGACAAGCTCTTCGGCACCTTCGTCCCCGAGCAGGAGGACGACCAGGTCGATTATGGCCTGGTGCACAATATCGGCACCTTCAACCCGCTGCGGGTGGCCTTTCACGAATGGATGGCCATTTGGCGCGACGCGACCCAGCCGGGCCTGACCCTGAAACAGCGGCTGGCCTATTGCTTTGCCCCGCCGGGCTACAGCCATGACGGCAGCCGCGACAGCTCCGAGCAGATCAAGGCCAAGCACCTGTCCCGCCACCCCGAAGACCTCGGAACGCCCGGTTTCGAGCAATTCGACGAAAACCTGCCCAACCAACAGGCAAAACAGGCCTGAGGCTGGCGGCGTCTGCCGGGCGAGCGCTTGAAATCCCGCGCGCGTGCTCCATATCCGAACAAGTGACAAGTTTGATCGGTCGGAGTTCCACAATGTCCCGCGTCACCGCCATCTTCACCGCAACCGGCCTGTTGGGTCTGGTAATCGCGATGCTCAGCGCCCTTGGCCAGCAGCCTGCCCCGGCGGTGATGATGCTTGGAGTGGCTATGGTGGGCACAGGCTTCTTGGGGGCTGTCATTGGCGCCGTGGTCGAATTGCGCCACGCAGCCCAGACGACCCGCTGATCCCACTCACTGATTCCCGACGCGCATTAACCGCAAATTCACCGGTACGACCCGAAACTACGTGCTGACCGGTTTCGGAAACGTACGGGGATTCGGCGTCGATGCGGAAAAAGGACTTTGCAGATCTGCCAGAAGGTGGGGACAGCCCGTTGAATTCGGCCGTTGCCGCGCGGGACACTTCGATCGTTCAAATGGCGACCGAGGCCGTCAAGCATCAGCAATGCCGCCTCGCGTTCCAGCCCGTCATGCAAGCACGCGACCCGCACGGAGTCGCATTCTACGAGGCATTCATCCGCGTGCTGGACGAAACCGGACGTGTGATCCCCGCGCGGGAGTTCATGCCGCAGGTGGAAAACACACCAATCGGCCGGGAATTGGACTGCATAGCGTTGGAAAAAGGGTTGCGCGCCCTGTCGCGAAATCCGGAAATCCGGCTTTCTGTCAACATGTCCGCACGCTCGATCGGATACGCGCGCTGGTCGCGAATCTTGGACCGGTTTCTCAAGCGGGACAAAACGCTGGGCGAGCGGCTTATCCTCGAAATCTCCGAAAGCTCGGCCATGCAGGTTCCCGAACTGGTGGTCGATTTCATGGACCGGCTTCAGGACCGCGGGATCGCTTTTGCGCTGGATGACTTCGGTGCCAGCAACTTCAGCTTCAGGTATTTTCGCGAGTTCTTCTTTGACGCGGCGAAGATCGACGGGCAGTTCGTACGGGGTGTCAGCACCAACCCGGACAATCAGGCGCTGGTGCGCGCGCTGATTGCCGTCGCCCGTGAATTCGAGATTCTGGTCATCGCCGAATCGGTCGAAACTCGTGAAGATGCCGAGTTTCTAGTGGCCAGCGGTGTGGACTGTCTGCAGGGCTACCTATTCGGCGCTCCGACGGTGAAAGCCCCGTGGCAGCCGGAAAAAGAAGCCAAAACAGGAAGTTGAACCCAATTCTCTTGGGCGCAATCCAGCCGAGGCTTTCTCATGAGACAAGCTGTCCGTTGCTGCACGTGCAGCATTGCGCTATGGCAGAAAGTGCTGGAGCGGGGGATCACGAGGCGCTCTTGCATCGCCAGAGAGGCTCTGTGCGACCTGCGCCGTCAGATTTCCCACAGGACCTTGACGGTAAAGGATTGACTGTATGACCAACGTAGTAATCGCATCCGCCGCACGCACGGGCGTCGGCAGCTTTGGCGGTTCCTTTGCGAACACCCCCGCACATGATCTGGGCGCTGCCGTCCTCGAAGCCGTCGTGGAACGCGCCGGGATCGACAAGTCCGAGGTGAGCGAAACCATCATGGGTCAGGTTCTGACGGCCGCCCAAGGCCAGAACCCCGCACGCCAGGCGCACATCAACGCCGGCCTGCCGCAGGAAAGCGCGGCCTGGGGCATCAACCAGGTCTGTGGTTCGGGCCTGCGTGCCGTCGCACTGGGCGCTCAGCATATCCAGCTGGGCGATGCCGAGATCGTCTGCGCAGGCGGTCAGGAAAACATGACCCTGTCGCCCCACGCCGCATCTCTGCGCGCGGGCCACAAGATGGGCGACATGAAATACATCGACACCATGATCCGCGACGGCCTGTGGGATGCGTTCAACGGCTACCACATGGGCCAGACCGCCGAGAACGTGGCCGAGAAGTGGCAGATCAGCCGCGATATGCAGGATGAGTTCGCGGTGGCCAGCCAGAACAAGGCTGAGGCCGCGCAGAAGGCCGGCAAGTTCAAGGACGAGATCGTGCCCTTCACCATCAAGACTCGCAAGGGCGACATCGTGATGGATAGTGACGAGTACATCCGTCACGGCGCGACCATGGAGGCGATGGCCAAGCTGCGTCCAGCCTTCACGAAGGATGGCTCGGTGACTGCGGCCAACGCCTCGGGTCTGAATGACGGCGCGGCGGCAACGCTGCTGATGTCAGCCGACAACGCCGAAAAGCGCGGGATCGAACCGCTGGCCCGCATCGCGTCTTATGCGACCGCCGGGCTGGACCCGTCGATCATGGGTGTCGGACCGATCTATGCCTCGCGCAAGGCGCTGGAAAAGGCCGGCTGGTCGGTTGACGATCTGGATCTGGTCGAAGCCAACGAGGCCTTCGCGGCACAGGCTTGCGCCGTGAACAAGGACATGGGTTGGGATCCCTCGATCGTGAACGTGAACGGCGGCGCGATCGCCATCGGCCACCCGATCGGAGCATCCGGCTGCCGGGTTCTGAACACGCTGCTGTTCGAAATGAAGCGCCGGAACGCGAAAAAGGGCCTGGCAACCCTCTGCATCGGAGGCGGCATGGGCGTCGCCCTGTGCGTGGAGCGCGTCTAAGTGCTTTGACAAGTCACGAATAAGGGCGTCCAATGGGCGCCCTTTTTTGTTACACTCCGAGAATATCCCTAGGATGCGACAATATCACCAAACGGAAAGAGCCAGCTCGCGACGAAACGATATTGCGCAACTCAATCTCTCAGAGTAACAGAATTACCAACACGATTAAATTTGGAGGAGTCCTAAATGGCACGTACAGCACTCGTAACCGGCGGCACCCGCGGCATCGGCGCAGCAATTTCCAAAGCGCTCAAGGCCGAAGGATACAATGTAGCCGCCTCGTATGCGGGGAATGACGAAGCCGCGGCCAAGTTCACCGAGGAAACCGGCATTGCGACCTACAAATGGAACGTGGCCGACTATGACGAGTCCAAGGCGGGCATCGAAAAGGTCGAAGCCGAGCTCGGCCCGATCGACATCGTTGTCGCCAATGCCGGCATCACCCGCGACGCGCCGTTCCACAAGATGACACCGGAACAGTGGCACCAGGTGATCGACACCAACCTGACCGGGGTGTTCAACACCGTACACCCCGTCTGGCCCGGGATGCGCGAGCGCAAGTTCGGTCGGGTGATCGTGATCAGTTCGATCAACGGGCAAAAGGGCCAGTTCGCCCAGGTGAACTATGCCGCCACCAAAGCCGGTGATCTGGGCATCGTCAAATCCCTGGCGCAGGAAGGCGCGCGCGCCGGCATCACCGCAAACGCCATCTGCCCCGGATACATCGCGACAGAGATGGTCATGGCCGTTCCGGAAAAGGTGCGTGAAGCCATCATCGGCCAGATCCCCGCAGGCCGTTTGGGCGAACCCGAGGAAATTGCCCGCTGCGTCGCGTTCCTCGCCTCGGAAGAGTCGCAGTTCATCAACGGGTCGACGATTTCGGCCAACGGCGCGCAGTTTTTCGTCTGATCGCGGCTCAAATGAAAACGGGCCGACCCAACGGGTCGGCCCTTCTTTGATCCCGTAAGAACGCGCGCGCAGCGTTCAGCGGGAACCCAGAACCCACTTCCAGAAACTCCGGATCGCCTTGCCGCGCTCTTGATGAGCGCGCAGAATTGCCTCTTGTGCGGCAGGATTGGTCGTCATCTCGATCATGGCTTTTCCCTTCTGCTAAAGGTGAACTTGACTTGCATTCAACATGCCTGTTGTTTTCAATAGGTACAAACGAGAGTTTTTCCGCCTTCAGTTTAGAAAATCTTATGTGACGATGAGCGACCGACTTCCCCCACTCACCGCCCTCAGGGCCTTTGACGCCGCCGCCCGCCATATGTCCTTTGCCAAGGCCGCAGACGAGTTGAACGTGACACCAGCCGCGCTGTCGTTTCAGATCAAGTCTCTGGAAGAGCATCTGGGCCAGCCGCTGTTCCGCCGATTGAACCGCGCGGTCGAGCTGACCGAGGCCGGACGAACCCTGGCCCCAGGTACGGAAAAAGGGTTTGCTGCGCTGCAGGCGGCTTGGTCGGCCACCCGCCGCCTGCAGGACAACACAACACTGACAGTGACCGCTGGGCCGGCCCTGACAGCCAAATGGCTGGCCCCCCGCCTTTACGAGTTCGCCCGCGCCCATCCCGAGATCGACCTGAGATTCTCAGCCACGCTGCGCAATCTCGATTTCGAGCGCGACGACGTGGATGTCGCGATCCGGTTCGGGTACGGGCAGGATGACGGGCTGTATTCAGTTCCCGTGCGGCAAGAGTGGCTGACGCCTGTCATGACGCCCGAGCTTGCGGCCCGGTTTCCGACGCCGCAGGATCTGACCAAAGCACCGCTGATCCACGATGACTCGATCAACTTCCTGAATCCGCCCTGTGACTGGCCCGCCTGGTTTCGCGTGGTCGGGGTGGACTTCACGCCGACTCATGGCGCGCATTTCTCGAACGCGGATCACGCCATTGATGCCGCGGTGGCGGGTGTCGGCGTCGCGTTGGGACGGCGCCCGATGATCATCAAGGATGTGATCGAAGGCCGACTGGTCATGCCCTTCAAAACCGCCATCGAAACCAAGGCCCGCTTCCGGTTCCTGTGCCGTTCGGGAGAAGAGACGCGCCCTCAGATTGCCGCCTTCCGGGATTGGTTCCTTGCAGAGATCGAAAAAACCGCGCACATATCCGACGGTCTTGAAATCATACCCGTCGAGGAAATCCCACCCGCATGACAAAGAACCGCGCCACCGCCATCGGCTTTGTCGCCGTCCTTTTGTGGGCACTGCTGGCGCTGTTCACGGTTGGCTCGGCGCCGACCCCGCCGCTTTTGCTGAACGCCATCTGCTTCACGATCGGCGGAACCCTTGGCTTGATCTGGACATGGCATAGCGGTGGGCTTGGCCAACTGAAACAGGTTAGTTGGAAGGTATTCACCTTCGGCACGGTTGGCTTGTTCGGATACCACGCCCTGTATTTTTCGGCCCTGCGCATGGCACCTGCGGCCGAGGCCGGATTGATCGCCTACCTCTGGCCCTTGCTGATCGTGCTTTTCTCAGGGTTGCTTCCCGGTGAAACGCTACGACTGGGGCATCTGCTCGGGGCATGTCTGGGCTTCTCCGGGGCCGCGCTGATCATCACCGGTGGCGGAACCGCGGGGTTTCAGGCCGAACATCTGCCGGGCTATGCGCTCGCGCTTCTGTGTGCCCTTACGTGGTCGGGGTATTCCGTATTGTCGCGCAGGTTGGGTCAAACGCCGACCAGCTCGGTAGCAGTGTTCTGCGTGCTGACCGCCATCGCCTCGTGGATCCTGCATTTCAGCCTTGAGCAGACAGTCTGGCCGCCCGACGCACTGGCCTGGATGTCGACCGTTGCCCTGGGGTTGGGGCCCGTTGGGCTGGCGTTCTATGTCTGGGATATCGGGGTCAAGCACGGTGACATCCAGATGTTGGGCACCAGCTCGTACGCGGCACCCCTGCTGTCAACGCTGGTGCTTGTGGTCGCCGGGATCGCCACGCCGTCCTGGACGCTGGCGATCGCGGCATTGCTTGTTACCGGCGGCGCTGCAATCGCGGCACGCGCCAGCCTGCGACGTTAAGCCGACAGGCGTTCAATCTCTTCCTTCAGCTTCAGCTTCTTCTTTTTGAGTTGAGCAATGTGGAGATCGTCGATACCGGGCGAGCGCTGGGCTTGTTCCACTTCGAGACTGAGGGTTTCGTGCTTCTTCTTCAGTTCCGTCAGATGTGCGCTTACGCTCATGGCGATCCTCCTTCTCTGTTTCTGAATATCACATGGGAAGTTGATCACATCATTTCCAGCCTGTCACGCCGCAGACGCTCGGATTCTTGTTCAAATCCGACAATTTCGGCTGGTCATTGCCTATCGGGCGTCCGGCCAGGGCATTGGTCGGCCCTCGCGCAGGATGCCGGATACCGTGTCGGTATAGCTGTCGCCGTCCCTTTCATGGCGGTCACCGCTGTGGAGAATCAGCGGCGCATGCAACCGAAAATCCGCGCGTCCGCCCTTGCGCGCCCGCAGAATCAGCAACTCGGCCCCGCGCCCCATACGCGGCGCGATGGGCAAAACTTCTACCGAGCCCAACCGACCCGCGCAGGCCGACAGCATGTCGGGCAAGCGTTCCGCGCGTTGGATCATGTGCAGGTACCCGCGCGGTGCCAGCCTGCGCGCCGCCGCGTCAAACCAGTCGGACAGCGGCGTCTGCTCGCTCAGCGCCGTTCGCCGACCAGCATCGACGGCCGCGCTATGTGCACCGGGCCGATAATAGGGGGGGTTTGCGATCACGTGGTCGAAGTGCTGCTGACGCAGATCAGTCGGCATATTGGACAGGTCGGCCACGTGAACGGACAAATCGATCTCGTTGCATTGCGCGTTTCTTGCGGCCAGATCGGCATAGTCGGCCTGAAGCTCGACCCCCGTCGGCCGCAGACCGGGCACGCGGGTCACGAGACAAAGAACCGCAGCGCCCGCCCCGCAGCCCAGCTCCAGCACCGACTGCCCGGCTTTGGCCGGAACCGCGGCAGCAAGCAGCACCGGATCGACACCGGCGCGATAACCGTCTCGCGGCTGCCACAGCTTTAGGCGGCCACCCAGAAAGTCGTTGCAAGTCAGCGCGCTGTCTGGAAACCCGGTCATCTTCCCAGCGGAATGTCATTGTCACGCATCACCCGCTCTGCCCGCTCGAGGTCATCGGTCCGAACCATGAGGCGGCGCGGAAAGATTCCGATGCCTCCCTCGAGGACGCTCATATTTACGTCCATCTCAAAGCAGTCTATATCCTCGCCCTCAAGAAGAGCGGATGCAAAGGCGATGATGGTCGGATCGGTGCTGCGCAGAAGTTCTTTCATGGGGATGGATGTAAGGGCAAGGCAGGACGAAAGTCGAGCCTTGTATCAGGAGTGTGATGACGATCAGCACGATCTCGAAACCGCATGAGCGACTGGCCGAGATTTTGGCCGGGGAAATGGAGGCGGTAAACACTCTGATCCGCACCCGCATGGCCTCGGAACACGCGCCCCGCATCCCCGAAGTCACCGCGCATCTGGTCGAAGCCGGCGGCAAACGCCTGCGCCCGATGCTGACCCTGGCCGCCGCGCGGCTGTTCGGCTATGGCGGCGATCATCACATCCGTTTGGCCGCCACGGTCGAATTCATCCACACCGCCACGCTGTTGCACGACGATGTGGTCGACGAAAGCGCCCAGCGGCGCGGCCGACCCACTGCCAACCTGCTGTGGGACAACAAGTCCAGCGTGCTGGTCGGCGACTATCTGTTTTCGCGCAGCTTCCAGTTGATGGTGGAAACCGGGTCTCTGCGGGTTCTGGACATCTTGGCCAATGCCTCGGCCACCATCGCCGAAGGCGAGGTGCTGCAGATGACCGCAGCCACCGACCTGCGCACGGATGAGGCCGTCTACCTGCAGGTGGTGCGCGGCAAGACCGCCGCGCTGTTCTCCGCGGCAACTGAGGTGGGCGGTGTGATCGCCGGTGCGTCCGAGGAACAGGTCCGGGCACTGTTCAGCTATGGCGACGCCTTGGGCATCGCCTTCCAGATCGCCGACGACCTGCTGGACTATCAGGGCGACAGCAAGGCCACCGGCAAGAACGTGGGCGACGACTTCCGCGAGCGCAAACTGACCCTCCCGGTGATCAAGGCCGTGGCCCAGGCCACACCCGACGAGCGTGCGTTCTGGGAGCGCACGATCGAGAAGGGCCGGCAACAGGATGGAGACCTGGACCTGGCCCTGAACCTCATGCGCAAATACGGCACCCTGGAGGAGACCCGGACAGACGCTCTGGCATGGGCAGCAAAGGCCAAAACCGCTCTGACCGCGCTGCCCGATCACGAGTTGCGCGACCTGCTCGGTGATCTGGCCGATTACGTCGTATCCCGCCTCAACTGAGGACGCTTGCGCGACACCACCAGTCCGGCTGGGAAACACCAATCTCGTAGGCCGCAAAATGTGCGGCCTTCATGGACGGGTACAGCGCAAAGCAGGTCGAACCCGACCCCGACATGCGCACCAGCAGAACGTCCCGCGTTTCACCCAGCGCCTGCAACACGTCTGAAATCTGGGGCGCCAAGCCTATTGCCGCTTCCTGCAAATCATTCCGTTGCCCGGCCAGCCAATCAGCACACGCCTCGGGCGTTTCGAATGCCGGGATCTCATCCGGCATCCCCGGATTGTCGCGCGAATCCAGCGCATTGAACACCGGCCCCGTCGGAACCGGCACACCCGGATTGACCAGCAGCGCGGGCAAAGCGGGCAATGCAACCGGGGCGACACGGTCACCAATGCCCTGCATTCGTGCTGCTCTGCCCAGTACACAAACAGGAACATCCGCGCCCAGGGCCAAAGCCGTTTCCAGCGGAACTTCCGCGTCTTCCCCTGCGATGGCCCGCAAAGTCGCAGCCGCATCCGATGAGCCGCCGCCGATTCCCCCGCCATGCGGCAGAACCTTGTCCAACTGGATTTGCCCGATCCATCCCATCGCCCGAGCGGCCCGCCAGACGAGGTTGCGGTCGTCGGTCGGCACCCCGGCGGAATGGGGGCCGGTCACGGTCAGGCGATTCTCGGGCCCGGGTGACAGGATCAACGTGTCTCCCACATCGGCAAAGGCGACCAGCGAATCCAGCAGATGGTATCCGTCGGCCCGCCGTCCGGTCACATGCAGGGAAAGGTTGATCTTCGCGGGCGCAAAGGCCTCAGTCGCCATTGGCGACCTTCAGGGGGGCCGCGCCTTCCTCGGCCAGCACCGCGTCCAGCCCGACCTCGAGTTTGCGTCGGATCCGATCGGGGTCGGCCTCGCCATCGGTGTCTGCGGGATCGATGAAGGACAACGCGCGCCGCCATTGGAAATCGGCCTCACGGGTGCGCCCGACGGCCCAGTAGACGTCGCCCAAGTGGTCGTTGACCACCGGGTCCACGGCCATCAGTTCAACGGCGCGCTCCATATGCTCGACCGCCTCGTCGTACCTGCCCAAGCGAAACAGGACCCAGCCCAAGCTGTCGACGATATAGCCGCTGTCAGGCTGGATCGCGACGGCGCGCTCGATCATGTCCAGCGCCTCTTCCAGTTTTTCCTGCCGCTCGACCAGCGAGTAACCGAGATAGTTCAAAACCTGCGGCTGATCCGGATTCAACTCCAGGGCACGCCTGAAATCCGCCTCGGCCTTGTCCCAGGCCTTGAGCCGTTCGTGGCAGATGCCGCGAGCGTAGTGCAGGAACCAGTTGCCACCCGAACCGGTTTCGGTCAGTTCGATGGCTCGGTCATACGAGGTGACAGCTGCGGCGTAGTTTTCCTGACGCCGCTGCAGGTCGGCCAAGGCGACATGGACACTGGGCAGATTGGGCTGCCGGGCCGCCAGATTTTCCAGCACTTCGATCGCCGCATCCGGTTTCCCCGACTGAGCCAGAATTTCGGCACGCCCCAGCTCGGCTGCGTGGAAATCGCTGCTATCCGTGGGAACCTTTCGATAGGCTTCGGCGGCCAGGTCGTACTGGCTCAACTGCTCAAGCAGTTCCGCGCTCAGCAGGATCGCATCGATGTGATCGGGCCGGAGGTAAGTCGCGATCCGCGCGTATAGCAGCACATAGTCATGTGCAGCCTCGGTGTTCAACGCCGCCCCGACCGAGAAAAAGACCTCGGCCACGCCATCGGTGGCCGACCCAACATGGGTGAATGGCAAAGTGCCACCGGCGCTGAGCGTGTCCACGTAGGACTCGATCGACGGATCGCTGCCCGCCGCAAACACGTTTTCCAGGAATTGCAGGGCTTCATCGTTGCGGTTGAGCTGCGACAAGACTTCGACCCGCGCCAGCGCTGCACGTCGCGAGAATCGCGCAACGATTCTGTCGTCGGCCGCAAAGATCGCCTCGGCCCCCTCGAAATCGCCAACCGACGCCAGCGCCAACGCCTTGTGATACAGCGCGAATTCCCGCAGACCGTCCTGTTGGGCGACCTCATCGAACTGCGCCATCGCCTTGGTCATTTCGCCCTTGCCCAGATGCGCCCAGGCCGTCATCAGCCCATCGACCAGCGGGCCAACGCCCTGGTTTTCCGGATCACGGGCCAGCAATTCGTCGAACTTTCCGTCAGATACCAGTTTGGCGGAAACAACCATACGTGCGGCCTGGTTGGGCTGCTCGTTCGCCTCCATGTCCTCGGCGATCCGCAATGCACGTTCCACATCGCCAAGCGCCACGCGCGCCAGCAGCACGCTTTCCTTGAGCTTGGTGTTGCCCGGGTCGAAGATCAGGGCCTTGGAGTAGTACTCCTCGGCCGCCTTGTAGTCGCTTTCATAGATGGCCTGGCGTCCAGCCAGATAGGATCCCGCGCCGGAATCCGCGTGAACCGGAACAACAGCCGCTGTCGCAAGAAACACGGCCAGCGCCGTGCGACGAACCAGTGAAACCACCTAATACCTGCCTTGTCTGCCTATGATTGCAGAACAAGCTAGGGCCTTGGCCCGCCAGAGGCAATGGCCGAGCGTTCACGGCCCCGCCATTGCCCGGGTTTTTGCCTACATGTTGGGGTAGTTCGGTCCGTCTCCACCCTGCGGCGTGGTCCAAGTGATGTTCTGGCTGGGATCCTTGATGTCACAGGTCTTGCAGTGGACGCAGTTCTGGAAGTTGATCACGAATCGCGGCTCGACCTCGTTCTTCACCACTTCGTACACGCCCGCCGGGCAATACCGCTGCGCCGGTTCATCAAACTTGGGCAGGTTGACCTTCACCGGAATCTCGGGGTCGCTCAGCTTCAGGTGACAGGGCTGGCTTTCTTCGTGATTGGTGAACGAAAACGCCACGTTGGTCAGACGATCGAAAGACAGCGTGCCATCGGGCTTCGGATAGTCGATGGGGGTGTGCTTGCTGGCATCCTCGGTCGCCTCGGCGTCGTTCTTGCCATGGCCCAGCGTCCCCAGCAGCGAGAAGCCCAGCGTGTTGGTCCACATGTCCATACCGCCCAGCACCAGCGAAGCGGTCAGGCCGTATTTCGACCACAGCGGCTTGACGTTGCGAACCTTCTTGAGGTCGCGGCCAATCGCACCGTTGCGCACCTCGTCTTCATAGGCCGACAGCTCGTCGCCCGACCGGTCGGCCTTGATCGCCTCAAACGCGGCCTCGGCCGCTGCCTTGCCCGACAGCATCGCGTTGTGGTTGCCCTTGATGCGCGGCACGTTGACCATGCCCGCCGAGCAGCCCAGCAGCGCAACACCCGGTGCCACCAGCTTGGGCATCGACTGGTACCCGCCCTCGGTGATCGCGCGGGCGCCATAGGCCACGCGCTTGCCGCCTTTCAGCAGGTCGGCCACCACCGGGTGGTGCTTGAACCGCTGGAATTCCATGTAGGGGAACAGGTGCGGGTTCTTGTAGTTCAGGTGCACCACGAAGCCGACATAGACCTGGTTGTTTTCCAGGTGATAGATGAACGACCCGCCCCCGGCATTGCCGCCCAGCGGCCAGCCCATCGTGTGGGTGACGCTGCCCTCCTTGTGCTTGGCGGGATCGATCTCCCAGATTTCCTTCATGCCGATGCCGTATTTCTGCGGCTCTTTCCCGGCGGACAGGTCGTATTTCGCGATCACTTCCTTGGACAGCGACCCGCGCACCCCTTCCGACAGGAAGACGTATTTGCCGTGCAGTTCCATCCCCGGCTCGGTGTTGGGGCCATAGGATCCGTCGGGTTCCAGTCCGAACACGCCAGCCACGACGCCCTTGACCTCGCCATTGTCGCCATAGACCAGTTCCGAACAGGCCATGCCGGGGAAGATTTCCACGCCCAGCTCCTCGGCCTGTTCGGCCATCCAGCGGCAGACATTGCCCATCGAGACGATGTAGTTGCCGTGGTTGTTCATCAGCGGCGGCATCGGCCAGTTGGGGATGCGCAGCTTGCCCGCCTCGCCCAGCATATAGAAGTTGTCTTCGCGCACGGGCACATTCAGCGGCGCGCCCTTTTCCTTCCAGTCAGGGATCAGCGCATCCAGACCGCACGGGTCCAACACCGCGCCCGACAGGATATGCGCGCCCACTTCCGAGCCCTTTTCCAGCACGACCACGTTCAGGTCGGCGTCCAGCTGTTTCAGACGAATGGCCGCCGACAGGCCCGCCGGGCCTGCGCCCACGATCACCACGTCGTATTCCATCGCTTCGCGTTCAATTTCGGCCATCGTGGGCTCCTCCGCTAACTATCCGAATTGGCGCCTGGGGCGCGGGCTCGGCGAAATTTTGTTTCCCGGCTGATTACCTGCTGGAAAAGACCTTGGTCAATCAAAACACGGCGTAACATTGCTGCAATGCGGCAGATCAGCCCTCGGGCGCGTCACCCATTAGGTATCTGGGACCGCTACCATGCGCTTTGGCCCGGTCGTCGGGGTTGTAGAGCGCGCATTTCGGAAGGCTCAGACAGCCACAGCCGATGCAGCCGTCCAGATTGTCGCGCAGACGCAGCAGAGTATCGATTCGCTGGTCCAGATGCGCGCGCAGGCCGACGCTGATCTTTTTCCAATCCGCCGGCGTGGGCGTGCGATTGTCGGGCAGCCCGGCCAGAACCTCGCGGATTTCGGGCAGGGTCAGACCGAACTGCTGGGCAATCATCACGAAGCTCAGCCGACGGATGTCGGCGCGCTGATACCGCCGCTGACCGCCCGGATTGCGCCAGGGGGAAATCAACCCCTGCGCCTCGTAATAGCGGATGGCGGATACCGCCAACCCCGTGCGGCGCGCCAGCGCGCCGATGGAAAGGCCTTCGGATGCGGGCATGATCTCCTCCTGAAAAAATCTCTTGAGCTAAAGTTAAGTTTAGGAATTACGGTGAGTCGAAACAAGCCTGAACATGAGAAGGAGACCCCATGATGGCGACGCTGGAACACACGAACTTCACCGTCCGCAACCCGCAGGCGACCGCAGCCTGGATGCAGGACGTATTCGGATGGAAAACCCGCTGGGAAGGCCCCGCCATCGCGGGCGGCTATACCGTGCACGTGGGCAGCGCACATACCTATCTGGCGCTTTATGCCCCGGCCGACCCGAAACCGTCGGGCGAAAGCAGCTATGACATCGTCGGCGGGCTGAACCATGTGGGCGTGCTGGTCGAGGACATCGACGCGACCGAGGCCAAGGTCCGCGCCGCGGGCTTCGAGCCGCACAACCACGCCGATTATGAACCCGGCCGCCGGTTCTATTTCGACGATGACAACGGTATCGAATTCGAGGTCGTTCAATATGATTGAGATGCTCTGGTTCGGCGCCGAGGCGCATCGCTGGAAACGCGGTGATCTGCTGGGGCATCGGCACAATCGGAAACCCCCACCGCCCCGACGGCGTTAAGTTGCGGATTGCAGGGGCCAAGCCCCTTGGCCTCTTGCATTTCACGCCATATTTGGGTCAGGTAATTGCCAACCCATCTTTCGCCCCGACGCTGGTCTCATGCGGCGGGGCGACTCAATTTGTGCGTGGAAAAAAGAAGATATGGAAAAGATCCCCATGACGCCCGCGGGCTTTGCCGCGCTCGAGGCAGAGCTCAAGCAACTCAAGTCCGTTGAACGCCCCGCCATCATCGAGGCCATCGCCTCGGCGCGCGAACTGGGCGACCTGAAGGAAAACGCCGAATACCATTCGGCCCGCGAAAAGCAGGGCTTCATCGAAGGCCGCATCAAGGAACTGGAAGGCGTTCTGTCGCTGGCCGAAGTGATCGACCCGACCAAACTGTCGGGCGCGATCAAGTTCGGCGCCAAGGTCACCTTGGTGGACGAGGACACCGACGAGGAAAAGACCTGGCAGATCGTGGGCGAGCATGAGGCCAATATCGAAAAGGGCCTGCTGAACATCAAATCGCCCATCGCCCGCGCCCTGATCGGCAAGGAAGAAGGCGACAGCGTCGAGGTGCGCACCCCCGGCGGCGTGCGCTCGTACGAAGTGCTGAGCATCCACTACGCCTGATCGGAGCGCGTCATGTCGGGCCAAGACCCTGATCCGGACAGCAAACGCCCCACCTGGCTGGGCATCTATGACCGTCCGGGCCGACCCAGCGTCACCGGGATCGAGATTGCGGCCGCGGCCCTCAGCCTGATCTGGCTGGTGGTGTCCGTAGCCTTTCTTGTGCTGCCCGAGCAGACGCAGGCCGGCAGTTTCATCGTGATGCTGCTGGCGGTGTTCATGCCGGTGGCGATGATCTGGGTCGCGGCGCTGGCCATGCGCGCCAGCCGCATCATGCGCGAAGAAAGCGCCCGGCTGCAGACCGCGATCGACGCGATCCGGCAGGCCTATGTATCGCAGCAACAGCGGTCGGCCAGCACCTACGAACCCGCAGTGGCCCGGAAACTGGATGAAATCGCCGCGGCCGCCCGGCACACCCAAAGCACGCTGGCCACGTTCTCCAGCAAGCGGCGGGATCTTGCGCCTCTAGCAAGACCTGCGGCACCCTCGGGCCAGACCTCGTTGGAACTGGGCACCCCGGCCGAAGAGATAACGACTCCTCTGCCCAGCGAGATTTTCATCCGCGCGCTGAACTTTCCCGAAACCGCCGAGGATACCGAAGGCTTCAACGCCCTGCGCCGCGCGATGAAGGACCGCAAGACCGCGCAACTAGTGCAAGCCGCCGAGGATGTGCTGACCCTGCTCAGCCAGGAGGGCATCTACATGGATGACCTGCGCCCCGACATGGCCCGCCCCGAGGTCTGGCGGCAGTTCGCCAAGGGCGAACGCGGGCGTGCGGTCGCCGCTTTGGGCGGCATCCGCGACCGGTCGTGCCTGGCGCTGACCTCGGCACGGATGAAACAGGACCCGATCTTTCGCGATGCGGTGCATCACTTCCTGCGCCGGTTCGACACCATGATCGTCGAGTTCGAGCCTGTGGCCAGCGACGCCGACCTGACCGCCTTGGGCGACACGCGCACGGCGCGCGCCTTCATGCTGCTGGGCCGGGTGGCCGGAACCTTCGACTAGCCACCGTTGGGCAGGACCCACCGCATTTTCGTGGCCGAGCTGAATCCGAACAGGTGTTTGAACGGGCCGGTATGGTCCTGCCCGATCGCCTGAAACCCTTCGCGCTCGTACAGGATCCGCGCGCGCGGGTTGGTGTCGATCACGTCCAGTTGCACCTCGTGCATGCCCAGCCGCTGCGCCTCGTCCTTGATCGCCCGCAGCAGCAGGGTGCCGACACCCTGCCCGCGCGCCTCGGTCGCCACGCATATGCCATCCATCTGGAACACGCCCGGCTTCAGGTCTCGTTCCAGAACGCTCAGGAACAGGCCCCGCCACAGGGCGCCGAACCAGCCATAGACCCGGGCCAGATCCGCCAGCCCGCCCTGCGTAAGCCCGCCGTCGCGGGTCTTGTACCCGGCGAGCCCCAGCATCCGCCCATCCGCATCCCGCGCCACAAGCGCGAAATCGGGGTTCAGCGCCCGTTCGAAAAAGGCCAGCCCGCGCGCATCCGGCCCCATGACACGCGACAGCTTGCCCGAGAATGCCTGCCAGAACAGCGCGGCCGCCCGTGCGCGCTCATCGGGGTCAAACCCGCGAGAGACCGAAACCGTCACAGGCCGAAACTCCCATAGGGTATGAACCGAACCGGGTCTCCGGGCTGGATGTCCAGCGGGCCGTCCGGCAGTTCGACCAACCCTTCGGCCCAGCTGACCCCGCTGATGCGACCCGACCCTTCCGAGTGAAACACCTCGACCCGGCCGTCGCGGACCCGGGCGCGCAGGTATTCGCGGCGGCCCGGTTTCTTGCGCTTGGCGAACGCGGCGGGCAGGTCAAAGCCCTGCGGCTGCCGCCAGCCCTCGCCCGCCATCAGGCCCAGCGCGGGCCGGGCAAAGATCAGGGTGCAGACCATCGCCGCAACCGGGTTGCCCGGCAGGCCGAACACCGGCGTGCCCTGCCACAGGCCCAGCGCCAGCGGGCGGCCCGGCTTCAGCGCGATGCGCCATTCTTGCAAGGCCCCCGCCGCGCGCAGCAGGGCCGAGACATGATCCTCGTCCCCCGCCGAAGCGCCGCCGCTGGTCAGGATCGCGTCGGTCTGTTGCGCGGCTTGGTCCAGCCGGTCCCGCAGCGCGACCCGGTCGTCGCCCACGCGGCCCAGATCGACCGCCACAAAACCCATCCGTTGCAGCACCGCCAACAGCATCGGGCGATTCGCATCATAGATCTGGCCCGGCCCCGCGGCCTGACCCGGATCACGCAATTCATCGCCGGTAGACAGAACCCCCACGCGCAAGGGCGTGCGGACCGGGACCTCGGCCACGCCCACCGCCGACAGCAGCGCCAGATCGGCAGGCGTCAGGCGTCGCCCGCCAGACAGAGCCAAGGCCCCGGCCTGCACGTCTTCGCCCGCCTTGCGCGTGTTGGCGCCAGCCTTCAAAGGACCGTTGAAGGCGATGTGGCCGTCCTGCACGGTCACGTCCTCTTCCAGAATGACGGTATCCACCCCCTCGGGCAGCGGCGCGCCGGTCAGAACGCGCAGCGCCTGCCCCTCCGGCACGGCCCCCGCAAACGGCACGCCCGCCGCCGCGCGCCCCTCGGCCAGCGGCAGGACATGCGGGCCCTCGGGCCGGCCACCGGCAAAGCCGTACCCGTCCACCGCCGTGTTGGGCAGCGGCGGATTCGACCGTTGCGCGATCACGTCCCGCGCCAGAACGCGCCCGCAGGCTTGGCCAACGGGCAGGGTCTCGACACCGGCTACCGGGTGCAACCGGTCGCGCAACAGGGCCAGCGCGTCGGCGACCGGGGTCCATTCGACCCCCGGCGGCAGGGCGAAACAGTCGTTTTTCAGCGGTGGAGGCGCAATCTTCGGCATGGTCCGGTCCTCGGGCATGGTCAGGGGCTGGGCCGCGGCCCCAAGCCGACCTCGGCCAGGATGAAATCGGCAATGGCAGGCGTGTCGTTCAGATCGAAAACCGGACGGTCCAGATCCAGCGGCGTGTCGCTGGCCACCGCGCGGATCGTCGGATCGTCAGCGGCAATCAACGGATTTCCAGGCTGGGCGCGAAAAGCCTCGACCTTGGGGTGGCGCGCGCGCTTGTACCCCTCGACCAACACCAGATCGACCGGGGACAGACGCGCCAAAAGGTCATCCAACGGCGGCTCGGGCGCGCCGCGCAGCTCTTGCATCACGGCGATGCGGCGGCTGGATGCCAGCAGAACCTCGGACGCCCCGGCGGTTCGGTGGCGGTGGCTGTCGGTGCCCGGCTGGTCCACGTCAACCGCGTGGTGAGCGTGTTTGACGGTCGAGACCGTGAAGCCGCGCCCGGTGATCTCGGCCACCAGCCGCTCCATCAATCCGGTCTTGCCCGCATTCTTCCAGCCGGTGATGCCGTAAACCCTCATGCCCGCTCCAACAGGTGCTGCGCCCGGATCAGATCTTCGGGCGTGTTGACGTTGAAGAACGGATCGAACGGGTCGGCCGGAAACAGCGCCTCGCGCCCGTCATGGCGGTCGGTCCACAGGACCACCTTGCGCAACCCGTCCGTCAGAGCCGCGCGCAGATCGTCGCGCAGAGCGACTGGCCACAAGCCGAAGGTCGGGTGCCGGTTCACCCGGCGGCCACCGCCCGATTTCAGCGCCTCGTCACCGGTGCGCGGCGTGGTGGCCAGAACCAGCGGATGAGCCTGCCCCTGCGCCGCCCGCATCAGCCGATCGACCAGATCGCGCGGGAAGAACGGCGTGTCGGCGGCAGCGGTGACGATACAATCGGCGCCCTGCCCTGCCGCCCAATCCAACCCGGCCAGAACGCCCGCCAACGGCCCGGCGTAACCCGCGATGCTGTCGGGCAGGATCGGCAGGTCAAGATCGGCAAAGCGCGCCGGATCGCCATTGGCATTCAGCGCCAGCCCGGCCACCTGCGGCGCCAGCCGGTCGATCACATGCGCCAACAGGCTTTGCCCGCCCAGTTGCAGCAACCCCTTGTCGCCGCCGCCCATCCGCGTGGCCAGACCTCCGGCCAGTATGACGCCGAGGGGGCGTGATGCTTCAACTCCCATTGGCGCTTTTCCTTCGGTGCTTCCGGTCCTCGACCGGGACGGTGGCCGGGTCCACGTCGCGCAGCAGCCGGTCTTCGCCCGACAGGCAGACGAAACGTTGGCCGCGCATCCGGCCGATCAGGGTCAGGCCGACCTCGCGCGCGATTTCGACGCCCCACGCGGTAAAACCCGACCGCGAGGCCAGAACCGGGATGCCCATCATCGCCGTCTTGATCACCATTTCCGAGGTCAGCCGCCCGGTGGTGTACAGGATCTTGTCCCCGGCCGCCTCGCCTTCGGACAGCATCCAGCCGGCGATCTTGTCCACCGCGTTGTGGCGGCCCACGTCCTCCATATAGACCAGCGGGCGGTTTTCGCGGCACAGTACCGTGCCGTGGATCGCCCCGGCCTGCAGGTACAGCGACGGCGTACGGTTGATCTTGGCCGCCAGATCATACAGCCACGAGGTGCGCACCTGAATCTGCGGCAGGCGCACGCCCTCCAGCCCCTCCATCATGTCGCCGAACACCGTGCCCACCGCGCAGCCGCTGGTGCGGGTCTTTTTCTTCAGCTTGTCCTCATAGGACGTTTCACGGGCCGTGCGCACCACCACGGTTTCCAGATCGTCATCGTAATCGACACGCGTGATCTCGTCATCGGGGCGCAACATGCCCTGGTTGCGCAAAAAGCCCAGCGCCAGATATTCGGGGTAGTCGCCGATGGTCATCGCGGTCACGATCTCTTGCGAATTGAGGAAGATCGTCAGCGGGCGCTCCTCGACCACTGAGATGCGGCTGACCTCGCCGTTTTGGTCCACCCCTTCGACCGCGCGGGTCAACCGCGCCGCGCCGGGATCGGGGGCGATGATGTATTCCGACAGATCGACTTCGGTGGCCAATTGCAACCCTCTCTCTGACCCGCTACTGCTGCGCAGACCACCATAGGATCTAGCCATGGCAACCTCCACATCCAAGTCATACTATTGGCAGGGTTTTCGCGACGGGACCCCGTTCATCTTCGTGGCGGTGCCCTTCGGCACCCTGTTCGGCGTCTTCGCGACCGAGGCGGGCCTGAGCATTCTGCAGACCATGGTGTTCACCGCAGCCGTATTTGCCGGCGCCGCGCAGTTTGCATCGCTGCAGCTGCTGCAGGACGGCACACCCACGGCCATCATTCTGGTTTCGGCACTGGCCGTGAACCTGCGGATGGCCATGTATTCAGCGTCTTTGACGCCTTATCTGGGCGCGGCGCCCCTGTGGCAACGGGCCTTTGCCGCCTATCTTACGGTCGACCAATCCTATGCCTGCTCGATCGTCCAGTTCGAAAAGGAACCGGACATGTCGGTTCCGCAGCGCATGACCTATTTCATGGGGTCGGTTTCGCCGCTGGTGCCCATGTGGGTACTGGCAACCTTTATTGGCGCCTACCTGGGAACGCAGATCCCCGATAGCTGGGCACTGGATTTCGCGCTGCCGATCACCTTTCTGGCCATGATCGGCCCGATGATGCGCACTCCGGCCCATGTGGTCGCGGCTCTGGTCGCCATCGTCGTGTCGCTGCTATGCGTGGCAATCCCCTACAATCTTGGCCTGCTGATCGCGGGCTGCGCGGGCATGATGGCCGGTGCGCAGGCCGAAGTGATGCTGGAACGCAGAAAGGTAGCGTTATGACCACCCCCGATCAGACAACGGTCTGGACGATCATCGTCGGGCTGGCGATCGGCAGCTATGCCCTGCGCTTCGTGTTCATCGGCTTTGTCGGAGACCGTCCGTTGCCGCCATGGTTGCTGCGGCATCTACGCTATACGGCGGTGGCCATCCTGCCGGCCCTGATTGCCCCCCTGGTCATGTGGCCCACGGCCACCGAGTGCCAGCCGGACCTGCCGCGCATGGCCTCGGCCGTGGTTGCCCTGAGCGTCGGGTTGATCACCAAGAACGTGCTGGCCGCCATCTTTGCCGGGGCCGGCACGCTGTATGGTCTGCTGTACCTAGTTGGTTGAAGCCGCTTCCAGCTGGTTGAGCGCGGCGTTGTTGGCCGCCAGCCCCGCCTGCAGATCGGCGCTGTCGTTTTCACGATATTCGGTCGTGACGACCCCCGGAATCTGCCCGAACTGATCGGACAACTTGACCGGGTAGAAGGTGGTCTGGATCTGCTCGAACCCGGGAACCTGCTGCAGCAGCCGAGCCGTCGAGTTGGCGCAGTAGGCGCCCGGAACCGGTCCGGACTGTTTGGCCAGCTGATAGGCGATCTCGGCCTGCTGGGGGGTCACCTGGATGGTCTGGATGCGCGCATAATGCGTTTCGCGTGCGTGCGAGCTGCGATAGGCACGCTCGACCGCGGGGGTGATGCCATACAGCACGTCATCCTTGATCGGCACCACGTCGGCGCGGAACGACCCGGCGGGGTCGAAAATTACCCGCTCGCTGGCGCTGATCATCAGCGACGTATGCGCGCCAGACCCCGTACGCGTGTTGATCATCGTGTACAGGGTCAGCGTTGAGGGACCCGGGTCACGGTAGGATCGCGCAACGATCTCGGACTGGTCGGCCTGAGGGCGCTGCGACGTGGCACAGCCTGCGACGGTCACTGCCAGCAGGCAGGCAATCAAGATGCGAAACATGACCCGTCAGTCCGGCTTATGCCCCGAAGATCGCAAGAAACAGGGCAATGAAGCAGATCACCACGACGCTGTAGGTGGTGAACTTGATGAACCCGTTGAAGGTTTTAGTCTGGACGGTGATGTCCATCTCGCCGTGCTTGTGTTCAGCCATTTCGAAAGATTCCCAATTCGCGTGTTTGCCGGTTTGGATAAATCATATTTTCCGGCCTGTCACGACGTCAATCGCGCGCAGATGCCCGAGTTCAGTCGCCCGCAGCCTCATCGGTGGCAAAAACCGAGCAGCCGGGATACCCGAAGCCCCACCGCCACGGCAGGCCGGTGCAGGGGCCACCTCCGAATCGGACGGCCATGAACATCGCCTCGGCGGTGATCGACATGGCCGACGTCACCTGCTCGGGCGTCATGTCGTACTGCGTGGCATAGTCCTGCGCATGCACGGCTCCGAATTCCTTGACGCAGGCGCGCAGGGCGCGGTCAGCCTCCAGCCGGGCGTCGAAACTGGCGTCGGCGGACGTGGCGCCCCCGGCGGTGTGATACGCGCGATCATGAGTTACGCAGCAGGATTCCCACGGCGGGTGGCTTTCGTAAACCGCGCGAAATCTGGGAAAGGTCTCTGCCACCAGCCGCCAGCTGGACGACATGCCCCCCGAGCAGCCATCGGTTTCAAACGCGCTCAATGGTTGCCCAACCGATTGCGCGATCAAAGCCCGATGCGCGGGCATCTCGACGCCGCGCATCAGATCCTGCGCCGAAACCGACCCGGCAAGGCAGGCGAGCAAAAGACCGAAGCTAGGGGCTTTCATCGCGCATCGCCTCGGTATCGACCGACAGGCCGAAGGTCGTGGCCAGCCACAGCAGCAAGCGCTCGCCCGGTTCCATTTCGGCGCGGACACGCAGCACTTCACGCGCCATGGCGGGGCGGTCGGTGATCAGACCGTCGACACCCATCGAGGCCATCGACGACATCTGCAGCGGGTCATTCACCGTCCAGACATAGATATCTTTGCCTGCATCATGGACCGAGCGGATCAGCCCGGGCGTGACCATCCCGGCATTCACCGCGACGAAATCGCCCTCCAGCCCGGTCAGATCGCCCACCGCCGTGGCAGCCAGAACGCCGGCGCGCCAGTCCGGGCGCAACGCTTTCATCTTCTGCACCGCCGGGTATTTGAGCGACATCGTGGCGATGTCCTGCTCCATCCCGAATTCTTCGACGATGGCGGCCACGCGGTTTTCAAGGTCGACATCATGGCCATAGTATTTCAGTTCGATGATGACCTTGGATTTGCCCTTCGCTGCCTTCAGAACCTCACGCAGGGTCGGAGTGCGCTGATCGGCATATTCGGGGTCGAACCAGCTGCCGATATCGATCTGCGCCACATCCTCCTTCGTGGCATCCCAGACCTTCAGATTGACCCCGCCCAGCTTCATGAAGTCGCTGTCATGGGCCACGATCACCTCGCCGTCGGCGCTTTCTTGTACGTCGATCTCGACCCAGTCGGCCCCGTCTTCGATGGCCTTCAGCACTGCAGCCATCGTGTTTTCCGGCCGCAGCGCCGCCGCGCCCCGGTGGCCGATCACGTCGGCATGATCGGGTGCCGATATCTGGTCCAGGACGTCCTGGCTGAACCAGATACCGGCCAGCAGGGCCACGATTGCCGCGGCAACGGTCACCAGAACCGGGGCGCGCAGATTTCCGGCTTCGGGATGGGGAAGCTCTGCCGCGCGAGGTTCAAAAAACCCATCCAGCAGAACCGCCAGCGCGCCCAGCGCCACCGCCGCCAGCACCAATCCGGCCAGAGACCACAGCCCGGCCACCAGCAGGCTGAGCGTCAGGGCAAACCGCAGGTTCGTGCCTTGTTCGAGAGGTACAAGGTGGAACAACAGGCTGGCCACGGCGGCAATCAGCGCAGCAATCGCCAGACGTATGGCCAGCCACAGTGCCAGTTCGATCTTCAACCGGCCGCGTTTGCCCTCCATTCGGCGGGCGCTTTCGGCGAAGGCGTCCGAAGGCGCAATTCCCTCGAACAGCACCAGATGCAGGGCGAGCGCCCAGGCCGACAGGCGGCGGATCAGCACCCAGGCCAACGCCAGCACCACCAGCCCGATCAGCGCGACGGCCACCTGGAAGGCGGGCGGATGGAAGGTCAGGTAATAGTTGATGTCGTATTCGGTCAGCGTCCACCACGCGATCAGGCCCGCGACCGCCACAAAAGGCACCGCTAGAACAAGCACCCGCAGAATGAAGCGCACCGCGAAGGAAAACAGCGTCGGCAGGCGCGACAGGATCAATCGCAGCGCCGACCCGCCGGCCCGCCACGGGTCGCTCTCGCCCATCCTGAGCGATCCGGCCATGACCGAAAAGACGAACACCTCGGCCAACAGGAACAGGCCCAGAATGACCACCGCCGCCACGAAGCCAACCGGCGACAGGATGAACATGGCGATGTCCTGATCGGTCAGCGCAGTTTGATCGGACAGCATCACCGCCAGGTTCACGGTGAAGGCCACGCCGGGTGCGATCAGCGCGATGAGCAGCAGACGCACCGCCAGATAGATGGGAACAAAGGTCCGGCGTCGGACCCAGGCCCCGCGATAGGCATCTGTTACGGTTGAGAAATGTGACACGCCGGCCCCCTTTGAATGCTGAATTCATTCAAGGCCGCGCAGATGTGAATTGCAAGCGTGACGCTCAGCTTTCCTCAAGCTTGGCGGCCAGGCGAAAGCCGATCCGGTTGGCGGGCTTGTCCTCGACCGTTTTGGGCAGGGCGCGCAACATGACGTTCAGCTGGCTGACATGCTGCACCAGCTGGGTGCGTGCGCCCGAACCGTCCGAGCCGTAGAAGGTGATCACGTCGGGGTCAAAATATCCCATCCCCTCGATCCGCATCACCCCGGCGTCACCGCCGGTAAAGCCCATGGCGACCTCGTGATCGGCATCGAGGGTCTGCTCGAAGTTCTGGATGTACAGGATCAGCCGCTCATACGCCCATTGGGCGGGGCTTTTGCTGTCGACCGGCTGGCGCAGGGGTTCGGGCAGATCCTTGGTGCCCGACGTGCTGTCCGGGTCAGCATGAACCTCATAGCACCGGGGCAGAGCCGCCGCTTCGGCGGCCTCGGCCGAGGTTTCGATCTTGTCCTGCATCGTTTCAACCTTTGCGCTGATACACCCATGCGCCGTCCTCACGGCGCGCCCGGGTCACGGCTCCAGTGTGATAAAGATGGTTCAGATGCGCAACCGCCTCGACCAGCGCAAGACCGTATTCGCCGTCGCGGATCGGACGTTTGAACAGCGTCATGAAACAATCCGAAGCCGCCTTGGGCGCGTCCAGATCGTCCAGCAGGCGTGCAAGAGCGCCGTGATGGTTCTCGATCAGTTGCTTCATGCGGATCGGCAGGCCGATGAAGGGCAGTTTGTGCCCCGGCAGCACCACCTGATCCGGCCGTGCCAGCTGTTGCAGACGCTCGCAGGCCTCCAGCCAGTCGGACACCGGGTCAGCCATCGGCTCGGTGGCATAGACGCCCAGGTTCGGGCTGATCGAACTGAGG
Organism: Ruegeria sp. CH5; assembly: GCF_056537025.1. NCBI lineage: Bacteria > Pseudomonadati > Pseudomonadota > Alphaproteobacteria > Rhodobacterales > Roseobacteraceae > Ruegeria > Ruegeria sp. CH5. Next base: position 179,986 of record NZ_JBQFQT010000005.1, read on the forward strand.
ATCTGGTCGCCCGAGATCACCAAGTTGTCGTCGCGGCTCCAGAACGTTGCGTGTTCGGGGGCATGGCCATTGCCCATATGCACGTCCCAGTCTCGCCCGCCCATGCGGATCACGTCGCCCTGCTTGATGCGAACAAAGCCCAGAGGCATCGGATAGACCGTGTCGGCAAAATTGAAGGGCCGCTCGGACATGCGCTTGGCCAGGATCTCGGGGGCCATGCCGGCGCTGCGGTAGAATTCCAGCGTCTCTTCCGGCCAGCTCTCCTGCACGTCCAGCGTCAGCATTCGCGCAAACAGCCATGCGATACGGCTCGAAACCAGATCGGCGCCGTGCTCCGACTGGAACCACCCGGCATTTCCGACGTGGTCGGGGTGGTGATGCGTGACCACAACCCGGGTCACCGGCTTGCCCGCAAGCGGCCCGGCCATCAGGTCGGACCACAGGCCGCGCGTCTTTTTCGATGAAATCCCGGTGTCGATCACCGTCCAGCCATCGCCGTCATCCAGCGCGTAGACATTGACGTGGTCCAGCGCCATCGGCAGCGGCAGGCGCATCCAAAGCACGCCCTCGGCGATCTCGGTGGCTTGTCCGGGCGCGGGCGGCTCGGGCCAGGGATGGCGAAACGCCGGAGGCCGCGCGCCGTCCATCACGCGGCCAGTTCGTCGGCGCTGAGCGCGAACAGGTCTTTGGCCCCGATCTGCGCCTGATCCAGCAGGCCCGCGTATTCCGGCAGGCGCGCGGTGATGTAGTACCGCGCCAGCTTGGCGCGCGGACCATCCGGATCGGCCAAAGCGGCGATCAGGTGGTAATGCGCACCCAGCACGCGGGCAAAGGCGTTCAGATAGGCCACGGCCCCGGCAAAGCGATTGTTCATGTCCTCTTGCGCCACCAGCCACTCGGTCGCCTCGCGCAGGGATTCGGTCGCCTCCCATACCGGGCCGGCCAGCTCGGGCACGGTGGCGCGAGCGCGCTCGGCATGATCTTCGATCTCGTCCAGCAGGCGGGCGGCGGCTTCGCCCCCGTCCATCATCTTGCGGCCGACAAGGTCCATGGCCTGAATGCCGTTGGTCCCCTCGTAGATCGCGGTGACGCGAACATCGCGGTAATACTGCGCGGCGCCGGTTTCCTCGACATACCCCATGCCGCCATGCACCTGCAGGCCGGTCTCGGACACGCGCATGCCGGTCTGGGTGCCGAAAGCCTTGCAGATCGGGGTCAGCAGGGCCGCCCGCGCGGCCCAGTCCCCATTGCCGGTGGCCTTGGCCATGTCGATGGCGGCGGCATTGGCCAGCATGATCGCTCGGGCGGCGAACAGGTCGGCCCGCATGTCCATCAGCATCCGGCGCACATCGGCATGATCGATGATCGTGCCCGAAGGAGTCTTGCCCTGCTTGCGTTCCAGTGCATAGGACAGCGCGTGCTGATAGGCGCCCTCGGCCGCGCCTACGCCCTGCCCGCCGACGCCGAGGCGCGCGTTGTTCATCATGGTGAACATGGCGGCCATGCCCTTGTGTTCCTGGCCAACCAGCCAGCCCTTGGCGCCGTCATACTGCATCACGCAGGTGGGCGAGCCATGCAGGCCCATCTTGTGTTCCAGCGACACCACCTTCAGGTCATTGGCCACGCCCGGATTGCCATTCACGTCGGGGATGAACTTGGGCACCAGGAACAGGGAAATCCCCTTGGTGCCCGGCGCGCCATCGGGCAGCCGGGCCAGAACAAGGTGGCAGACATTCTCGCAGAAGTCATTGTCGCCCCACGAGATGTAGATCTTCTGCCCGGTCACCGAATAGGTGCCATCGCCGTTGGGTTCGGCCTTGGACGTCAGCGCGCCAACGTCAGACCCGGCTTGCGGTTCGGTCAGGTTCATCGTGCCCGACCATTCGCCCGACATCAGCTTGGGCAGGTACAGCGTCTTGAGCTCTTCGCTGGCGTGGTGTTCCAGCGCCTCGATCTGACCCTGGCTCATCAACGGGGCCAGCTGCAGCGACAGACAGGCGGCGCTCATCATCTCGTTGACGGCGGTGGTCACGGTCATGGGCAGGCCCATGCCGCCGTATTCGGGGTCACCGCTCATGCCGATCCAGCCACCCTCGGCGATCGCCTTCCAGCCATCGGCATAGCCGGGCGAGGTCCGCAATACCCCGTTTTCCAGCCGCGCCGGCTCAAGATCGCCGGGGCGCTGCAGGGGAGCCATTACCTCTTCGCACATCTTGCCGGCCTCGGACAGAATGGCGCTGACCACGTCCGGAGTGGCCTCGGCGAATTTCTCGGTCGCGGCGACGTCCTTGAACCCCACCACCTTGTCCATCAGGAACTCGTAATCAGTGACAGGAGCGCGATATGGCATGGTTTCCCCCCGGAAATCGTGTGTCGGTCGCAATGGCGGGCTTGGAATCCATGGCCCGCGCCGGTATTCATCTAAGCTTGTTCGATTACCTATCCGTCCCCCTGTTGCAAGCAACCAAAACGCCGCGTCACCACCCATGATCCCCAACAGCACGCAATATCTGGATGCTGATCCCGCCGGGATTGCAGCCGCGGCCGACCTGCTGCGTCAGGGACTGCTGGTCGCCTTCCCGACCGAGACCGTTTACGGGCTGGGCGGCGACGCCCGCAACGGCGAGGCAGTCGCCGCGATCTACGCCGCCAAGGGGCGACCCAGTTTCAACCCGCTTATCGCGCATGTCGCCTCGGTCGAGGCCGCCAAACGCTATGTCGAGTGGTCGGACAATGCCGAACAGCTGGCGGCTGCGTTCTGGCCCGGTCCGCTGACGCTGGTGCTGCCGCTGCGCGCAGGGCATGGCGTGTCCTCGCTGGTGACGGCCGGGTTGGAGACGCTGGCCGTGCGGGTGCCAGCCCACCCAACCGCGCGCGCATTGCTGAGCGCAGTTGACGGACCCGTCGCTGCCCCATCGGCAAACCCCTCCGGTCGGATCAGCCCGACCACTGCGGCGCATGTGCGCGCCGGTCTGGACGGTCGGATCGCTGCCGTACTGGATGACGGACCCTGTTCGGTCGGGTTGGAGTCCACCATCGTGGGCTTGGCCGGCACCCCCGCTTTGTTGCGGCCCGGCGGTGTCGCTCTGGAGCAGATCGAAACAGTTCTGGGCACGCGCCTGACCCGCCACAAGCCCGGAGATCTGCTGACCGCTCCCGGGCAGTTGCTGTCACATTATGCTCCGAACGCACCGGTGCGGCTGAACGCCACCGAGCGGCGCGGGGACGAGCTGCTGCTGGGATTTGGCAATGTCGACTGCGACCGCAACCTATCTGCCAGGGGTGACCTGATCGAGGCGGCGGCAAAACTGTTTGCGTATCTGCACGAACTGGACGGTACGGGGCGGCCAATTGCCGTCAGCCCAATCCCTTCCGAGGGCGTGGGGGCGGCCATCAACGACCGCCTGCGCCGGGCAGCGGCGCCACGCAATTCCTGATCAGGCCCGACCGGCGCTGGCCGACAGCGTCAGCGGATCGACACCCAGCGTGGCCAAGGCGGCCTCCCACTTTTCGTCGTCGGCAACGTCAAAGACCAGTTTCGATGTGGCATCGGTCGTCAACCAGCCATTGGCCGCGATCTCATCTTCCAGCTGTCCCGGCCCCCATCCCGAATAGCCCAGCATCAGCATCGAGTTCAGCGGCCCCTTGCCAGAGGCGATATCTTCGAGCACGTCCAGCGTCGCCGTCATGCTGAAATCACCGGCCACGTGCAGCGAATGCAGATTTGCGTCGTAGTCCGCGCTGTGCAGGACAAACCCCCGGGACAATTCGACGGGACCACCAAAATGCACAAGGCATTCTCCGACAACCGGGATGCGGCACGCGATGTTCAACTGTTCAAGCAGTGTCTTGATCCGCAAATCCGACGGTTTGTTCACGATCAGACCCATCGCGCCGTCATCGCCGTGGCTACACAGGTACACCACTGAATGATCAAAGCGCGGATCGCCCATGCCGGGCATCGCAATCAACAGTTTTCCAGTCAGATCCATCAAAAAAACTCGTGAGGCTTATTCCCTTACAATGACCTTGCGGAACCCGGATTGGCAAGGGATCACGCCGGAAATCCCGCGATTTCTGCCGGTGACCAGAACGTGACTTGGCAAACCTGCCCGCAAGTCGCATGTATGGATCATGAGATCTCTGTTCAAACCCGTTCTGACCGTTGTTTCGGCTTGCCTGGCCCTGTCCGCACCTGCGCAGGGGCAATCGATCGACTCGATCGTCAGGCTGGACGTGATCGATGGCGGCCAATCCGAGGATGGAACCTATCTCACCGCGATCCGGCTGGATTTGGAACCCGGATGGAAGACCTATTGGCGGGCCCCTGGTGACGCCGGCATACCGCCTGAATTCGACTGGCGCCGGTCCGGCAATGTCGGCGCGGTTGCGATCACCTGGCCCACCCCGCATGTCTTTGACCAGAACGGTCTGAAGTCCATCGGCTACGAAACCCAGCTGGTGCTGCCGGTTCGGATTACGCCCAAGGACGCATCCAAACCGGTCCGGTTGCGGGGCGAAGTCGACTTGGGGGTGTGCAAGGATGTCTGCATTCCCGCATCGTTGAAATTCGACCACGAACTGGATGCGGGCGCGGCAAGGAATCCAGCGATTGCGGCTGCGCTGGCGCAACGGCCCTTCTCTGCACGCGAGGCTGGCGTTACTGGCGCGGCCTGTCGCCTGAGCCCGACCGCGGACGGTTTGCAGGTTCAGGTCCAGATCGACATGCCCTCGGCCGGTGGTGCCGAACTTGCGGTGATCGAGCCGGGGAACCCGGGCCTGTGGGCGTCGCAGACTGAAACCAAGCGGCAAGGCAACAGGCTGACCGCTACGACCGAGGTGATCAGCCCCGACGGTCAGTCCTTTGCGCTGGACCGGTCCGCCGTGCGGATCACGGTTCTGGGGACCAAACACGCGGTCGACATTCTGGGCTGCAGCGCGGGCTGAGCGGGTGCAGCAGGTTCCCCGGATCGGCGCACTGGCGGTTGTCGTAGATCAGGGCCATGTCCTGCTGGTGCAACGCAGCAAGGCCCCCGATGCCGGTCTCTGGGGGTTTCCGGGCGGCCATGTGGAGTGGGGCGAAACCGTCTTGCAGGCCGCCGCGCGCGAGTTGATGGAAGAAACCGGTATCGAAGCAACCCCGCAGGCATATCTGGGCAACCTTGATCTGCTGGTCCGGGATTCGGCCGGACAGATCACCGCCCACTACTTGCTGGTCGGCGTGTCCTGCCGCTTCGGATCCGGCACTCCGATCGCAGCGGACGATGCGCAGGACGCGCGTTGGTTCCCAATCCGGCAGGTGCTGGACCGCGACCTTGCGATGAGCGCCCGGGTGCCCGACCTTCTGTCTCAGGCACTGGCCCGGGATGAAAGCCTGACATAAAGCGCCGCGGACACGATCAGGCTGACGGCCAGAATGGCAACCGCACCGGCCGCGAACGCTCCCAGCCCCATTCTCAGCAACGCCAGACCGTCCTCGCCGCCGTACAGCCCGGACAGCACACCCAGCGGCGCGCCGGCCAGAACCGGCCAGACCATCGTGACCAGCAGCCAGAGGATCATCGCCCCGCCCGTCCCCGCGGCCGCGACCCGGACCACCTTGTCCGGCGCCCGCAGGGCGCGGCGCATCGCCGTCATCGGGCGAGAGATATCACTCAGGATCGCCAGCAACGCGGGAACCAGGAGCAGCACCAGCACCATGCCGAACCCGAGCCCGTAGACCAGCGTGATCACCGTGGGTTTGAGGAATTGCGCCTGCTGCGACCCTTCGTACAGCAACGGGGCCAGCCCCATCACCGTCGTCAGCGTGGTCAGCATCACCGGCCGCAACCGGTCAGCGGTGCCTTCTATGATCGAGGGCACCAGCCCGCGATCCTGCTGATACCCATCAATGGTCGTTATCAAAACGATCGAGTCATTGATGATGATCCCGGTCATGCCCAACAGGCCGACGACCGTGAACATGCTTAGCGGAACGCCCCAGATGTAATGCCCCCAGATGGTGCCGACCAGACCAAAGGGAATGATCGCCATCACCACCAGCGGCCTTGTCCAACTGGCGAAGATCCACGCCAGAACAAGGTAGATTCCGGTCAGGCACAGGATCAGACCGGTGCGCGCCTCGGTCAGGAACTCGTCCTCCTGTTCGCTCAGACCGGCCATGCGCCACTCGACCTGATACTCGGCGGCGATATCAGGCAGGATTTCCTCGCGCATGGCGCGGGTGATTTCCGCCGCCTGGGCCGGGTCATCCTCGGAAATGTCCCCGTTCACTGCGATCACACGCAGGCCATTTTCCCGGCGCACCGTCGAGAACCCAGACTCGCGCTTGACCGAGACGATGTCAGCCAGCGGGACATAAACCCCGTCCGGTGAACGCATCAACGTGTGTTCCAAGAAATCGGCGGTCAGCTCGCTTTCGGGCAGTTCGACCCGGATCTCGGCGCTGCGAGGACCGTCAGGGAATGTCGCCGCCTCGATCCCGTTCAGACGGTGACGCAGAACCCGGCCCAATGTCTCGATGCGGAAGCCCAGCGCCTCGCCCTGTGCCGTCAGATCCAGAATGTACTCTTCCTTGTCATAGGCCAGATTGTCTTCCAGCGCTGAAACCTCGGGGTATTTCGACAGTTCCGCCTGCAGGGCCTCGGACGCGGATTTCAGTGTGTTCACGTCCGCGCCGAAAAGCTGCACGTCGATGGCATCACCACCCGGACCCGAGCGCCAGCCGCGGAACGTCAGCAATTCGACCTTGGGATGGCGCGGCACGAATTCCTGCAGCTCGCCCACGAATTCAAAGCTGGAATAAGGCCGCAGGTCGGCATCGATCAGCTCGATCGAGATACCGCCCAGCAAATCGCCATCCTTGCCATCGGCGGCGGACAGACCATAACCGGCGCTCCCTCCGATCTCGGCCAGAACATAGTCGATCGGGTTGCGACCGTGGCGTTCTTCGTAGATCTGACCCAGCTCTTCCGTGGCGCGCTGCAGAATGTGCATCATTTCGATCGTGTCGGCGCGGGTAGCGCCTTCGGCCATGATGAAATTGCCGGTGACCGAGCCCCGCTCGGGCGCGTTGAAAAACCGCCAATTGACGTCGCCCTTAATGAACAGCGCTATCTGGCTGGCCAGAATGGCGATCATCAGGGCCACGACCACGTATCGCGCCCAGATTGCCCACGCCACCAAAGGTCGGAAAAGAGTGTCGCGCACCCAGCGAAAACCCCGGTTCACAACCCGGTTGGGCCAGTCATACCAGTGTTCCTTGGCCGAATGTGCGATAGCATGCGCCATGTGGTTCGGCAGGATCAGAAAACACTCGATCAACGATGCGATCAGTACAGCGATCACCGTAAAGGGAATGTCCCGGATCAGCTCTCCGAACCGTCCGCCAATGGCGGTCAGACCGAAAAAGGCGATCACGGTCGTGACCGTGGCCGCAAAAACCGGCATCGCCATGCGCCGGGCGGCGCGCTCGGCGGCAACGACCGGTGGCTCGCCCAGACGGCGGGCCCGGAAATCGGCGTGTTCCCCCACCACGATTGCATCATCCACCACGATACCCAGCGTGATGATAAGGCCGAACAACGAGACCATGTTGATCGACAGCCCGCCGATATACATGAAGGCGATGGCCGCCGACATCGCAACCGGGATACCGGCCGCGACCCAGAAAGCGATGCGCGCATTCAAGAACAGGAACAGCAGGCACACCACCAAGCCCAACCCGACCAGCCCGTTGTCGATCAGAATGTCCAATCGGTCGGTAATGGCCTGCGCCCGGGTACGGATCAGCTCGACCGAGATACCATCCGGCAGGCTCGCCTGCATCTCGGCCACCACATCCTCGACCGTGTGCTGAATGTCGATCGCATCACCCAGGTTCGACCGGTCCACCCGGACGGACATGGCCGGATTTTCGCCCACGAAATAGCTGCGATTGCGGGTAACGCCCTCGACCCGGATCTGCGCGACATCGCCGACCACCAGCTTGGACCCGTCCGGATAGGTGCGCAAAGCGATGCGCTCGATCTCCTCCGGGGTGCGTTTTTCCACGCCGGTGCGGATCCGGGCGTTTGCGCCGGTCACGTCCCCGGCCGGATTGGCCGTGACCTCGGCCGCGACCGCCGAGGCGATCTCGGACAGGGTGATGTCGTTGGCGATCAACTGCGCGGTGGGAACCTCGACCACGATGCGTGGGGCCGCAAGGCCGCGGATCGTGGTCCGCGTCACACCGGCAGCGAACAGCCGATTGATCAACTCATCTGTGAATTTGGCCAGCTGCCCGGTCTCGATCGGGCCGGTGAGGACAACATCCGTTACCCGGTCTCGCCAAGCGGCACGCCGGATGGACGGTTCTTCGGCATCCTCAGGCAGGTTGGTCACGCTGTCGACCGCGGTGCGCACTTCTTCGACGGCGCGGCTCATGTCCCAGTTGGGTTCAAATTCCAGCGCGATGCGGGCCGATCCTTCGCGGGAGGTCGACTCGGTGCTGGCAACGCCTTCGACCGCCAGCAATGCAGGTTCAAGGATCTGGACAATCCCGTTGTCCACATCCTCGGGCCCCGCACCATCCCATTCGACGTTGACATTGACCCGTTCCAGGATCACGTCCGGAAAGAACTGCGCCCGCATGTTCGGCGCCGAAGCCGCGCCAAGGACCAGCATGACCACCAGCAGAAGGTTGGCAATGGTCCGGTGACGCGTGAAGTAGCTGAGGATGCCGCTGGCCGCGCCCGGGATCTCGCGCATCATGGCGCCTATCCCCCGGCCCGGTTTTCAAGCCGCCGCAACAGAGACGACGGCACCTTTGCCTCACTCAACTGAGCAAGAACACGGGTCTTGGCGTCCTGGGACATGCGGTCGCTGGCCTCGACCTGCGCCACCAACCGCGCGCGGTGCTCGTCCGTCAGCTCGACCATGTCCGGCTCGACCGCGGCGCTGTCTTCGATGCGAACCGGGCGCACGCGGACCCCCGACCCCAGCAGCGGGGTCCGACCGACCACGACTTCGCGCCCTTCCAGCCCGACGCCGCGCAGCAGAACTTCGTCCCCTTGCCGGCGCACCAGCTCGACCGGGAGCGTTTCCAGCCGGTCGTCGTCGCCCAGCACCAGCACGGTGCCTTGCGCATCCAGAACCGAAGACGGGAGACGCACGACATTATCCAGCGGCTGTTCCTCGACCGAAACGGTCACGAAATCGCCGGGCTTGAACCCCGGCGCGGCATCAAGCCGGGCATAGAGCAATCGGCCGGTCTGGCCCTCGCCGGCCGACCCGCTGTCGCGGCTGATCCGACCGGTGGCGCTCAGGTCCGTGCCCGTCACCTCAAGCGAGATGGTCACCGGTGCCGGGATCAGCTTGCCCTGATCGTCCAGCAACCGCACGTATTGCGCGGTCGAAACGCGGAACGCGACCTCCAGCGCAAATGGGTCGACCAGTTCGGCCAGCTTTTCATTGGCCGTGACCAGGCGCCCTTCAACCAGCGTGACACCTGTCAGCGTCCCGTCGAACCGGGCGCGGATGGTCATGTCTTCCAGATCGCGTTCGGCCGATTCCAAAGCGATACGGGCCCGCGCCAGCAACGTCGTTGCCTGATCGACGCGGGACTCGGCCTGCGCCAAAGCGATGCGACGCGACAACACGGTTTGCCGGGCCGAGGCCGCGGCCAATTCGGCCTCTTCAACGCTGGCGGTCGCGCCCACGCCACGGTCCAGCAAATCCTTCTGGCGCTGCAGGGCCCGTTCCCGCAAATCCGATTGGGATTCGGCGGCCTTCAATTCATCCTGCGCCAAAAGCAGGGCGCGTTCGGCATCGCGTTCTTCAAACTGGGCATCCAGCAGGTCCGACCGCGCCCGGTCCAGCGCCGCCTGCGCATCGGCCGGGTCCAGCTCGACCAGAACTTCGCCTGCGCTCACAACCCCGCCATCCTCGAAGTTTTCCGCCAGCCCGATGACACGGCCACCCAGCGCCGCCCGCAATTCCAGACGCCTGCGGCTTTGAACTTCGCCGAATGCCTCCAGATAGGGGGTGGCGGTTTGTGGCTCGGCCTTCTGAACCGTGACGGCGAACACGCGTTCGCGCGCCTGCGGGGGTTTGTTGTCGCGGGTCATGACCTCTTGCACTGCGCCGGTGATCATCTGCGCCGCGACAATCAACAGCGCAAGCATCAGGGATGCCAGAAAGACACCGATGAGGCTCTGCCGCAGAAATCGCATAGATCTTTCACTCCGGTTGCAACGGGACGCAGTCTGTTAATAGGTAGCCGGGCCGGAAAAAATACCAACCCACAAGGCGGTTATGAGCCGTTAAACGTACGACCAGTCTACTTCCGTCGCAGATGTTCGTCCAATCTGGGCATGATTTCCACGAAATTGCAGGGCCGGTGGCGATAATCCAGCTGTTTTTCCAAAATGCCGTCCCAGGCATCCTTGCAGGCCCCTGGGCTGCCCGGCAGGGCAAACAGATAGGTTCCCCCGGCGACGCCACCTGTGGCCCGCGACTGTACAGCCGAGGTTCCGATCTTCTCCATCGAAATCAGGGTGAAGACGGTGCCAAAAGCCTCGATTTCCTTTTCGTAGACATCGCGATGCGCCTCGACCGTGACATCCCGCCCGGTCAAGCCGGTGCCGCCGGTCGAGATCACCACGTCAATCTCGGGGTCGGCGACCCACGCCCGCAACTGCTCGGCGATCTGGGCGCGCTCGTCCTGAATGATCTTGCGGTCGGCCACGGTGTGCCCCGAACGCTCGATCCGGTCGACCAAGGTTTGGCCCGAACGATCTTCGGCCAGTGACCGCGTGTCCGATACGGTCAGAACAGCGATGCGGATGGGGATGAATTCCATGGTTTCATCAATTCGGGACATGTCGTGTCAGGCTCTTTCCATGATGGCCAGCCGGGCCGCCAGCGCGACGAACACGCCACCACTGACCCAGCCGAGAATTCGCGACGCCCGCGGGCTTGAAATCAGCGCTCGCCCGGCGCCGCCGGCAAATGACCCCACCAGGGCATTCACGACGAACCCGCCCACAGCGATGATCGCGCCCAGCAGCAGAAACTGAGCCAGAACCGATCCGTTGGCCGGCGAGACGAATTGCGGAATGAAGGCCAGAACGAACAGAATGATCTTGGGATTCGTCATGTTGACAAGCATCCCCTCGCGAAAGGCATGGCCCGACGACTGCATTGGAGCGTCAGTCCGGACCGCACCGTTTCTGATGGTGCCCCAGGCCAGATACAACAGGTAGGCCACGCCCAGCCAGCGAATGACGTCGAACAGCCAGGGCATAGCCGCGACCGCCGCGCCAAGCCCCAGCCCAGCCAGCAGAACATGAACCATCAGACCGGTCGAAACACCCGCGCTGGCCACTATGGCCGACCGGGCACCGGACCGCAGCCCAAGCCCGAAACAGAACATCATGTCAGCCCCCGGCGTCATGTTCAGCGCTATGGCAGCTGGGATGAAGGTCAACAGCGTTGCGTATTCGATCATGGATCGACCTCAAACCAATTCACCTTGGGCCCAAGATTTGCGATCCGGGTGCGACCGATCTCGCCGCGATAACCCCAGCTGTCGTGGATATGACCGCACAGAGCAAAGTCAGGTTGAATCCGTTCCACCGCGTCGCGCACCGCGCTCGATCCGATCGATTGCCCCTGCGAGGTCCGGTCGCCTTTGCCCTTGGGCGGGGCATGCGTGATCAGGATGTCGGCCGACGGGCAGCGATTGAGCAGCTCTGCGGCCTCGGCTTCGGTCAGGTCGCAGGACCAGTCACCAAATGGAGTGACCGGTACGCCATAGCCAAGTCCGAACAGGCGCAGCCCGTCCACGGTCATGCCTGTTCCGTGCAGAACATGCACGCCGTCCGGCACGGCCGCCGCCAGTTCCTCGGCGCTTTCGGCGTTGCCGGGAACCAGAACCATCGGCGCGGATATGCCGGAAAGCATACCGATCGCCTCGTCCAGCCCCTGACGCATGTTGCAGTAATCACCAGCGCCGATCACCAGGTCAGCTTCGACGCTGGCTGCCACCAGTTCTGCAGCCCGATTGCGGGCCATGTGCAGGTCGGAAAAGGCCAGAACCTTCATCCCTTGTTCTCCAGATATGCGCGCAGATCCAAAAGATCGGCCCAGGCCTGGCGCTTGGCATGGGGCTGGCGCAGCAGATAGGCGGGGTGCAGCATGGGCAGAACGGGCAGATTCAGCGCCTGATCCCACTGCCCGCGCAGACGCGTTATGCCGCGCTTGTTCAGAACCGCCTGGCAGCTGATATTGCCCATCACCACCAGGACCTTTGGCTTGGACAGGGCCACGTGCCGCTCCAGAAACGGCTGCATCATCGCGATCTCGTCCGGCCGCGGGTCCCTGTTCTGCGGCGGACGCCAGGGCAGAACATTGGTGATGTAAACGTTTTTGGCGCGGTCCAAATCTATCGCGGCCAGCATCCGATCCAGCAGCTGCCCGGCGCGGCCAACGAACGGCTTTCCAGCGCGGTCTTCTTCACGGCCCGGGGCCTCGCCGACGATCATGACAGGCGCACCGGGTGTCCCATCAGCAAAGACCAACTGTCGCGCGCCACGTTTCAGATCGCAGTGTTCGAACGCCTCCAGAGCGGCGCGCAGCTGATCCAGAGACGATGCCGCAGACGCAGCCTTTTTTGCCTCGACGACCGGATCCGCCTTGGCGGGCTTTTGCACCGCGGGCTGCGCTGCGGCGGATTTTTTGACCTTTGGCGCGGTATCCGGCAATTCATAGCGGTCAACCGGTGCGTCGACGATCGCGTCGGTTACGCCCAGCTCAACCTGCCATTCCAGCAGGGCACGCGCGGTGTAGGGGTCAAGGGCCGATTCCATGACCATCAATCTACTCAGCTTTGCGGGAAGGGAAAGCAAATTGGCCTTGCCTTGGCGCATTGCCGGGCCGACGATGGTCCCCGTCATGACGCGAACCCTGGGCCTTCTGCTGATCACTCTGTTCGCCCTGCTGCCCGGCGGGTCGGAGGCACAGTCGTTTCTCAACAATCAAGGCCAATGCCGTGGGGGCCAGTTTCAGTGCGGTCTGAAATGCTGCTCGGTTGGCCAACGCTGCAGCTATGACGGGTTCTGCATTCAGGCCGGGGGCACCTATTGCGGCGGCGGGCGGTCCTGCGGGCCGTTCGAGAAATGCGTGGCCGGGGGCACCCGATGTGCGCCCGCGGGGGCAAACAAATGCGCTTCGCGGTTGGATTGCCCCAGCGGGTCCTTCTGCAACGCGCGCGGCGAATGCGAGCGCAGTTCGCCCGACTTCGACCCCTCTCCGCAACCAGCAACGCCCTGCGACGACGGGCGGACCTGCGCAGCCGGTTCGACCTGCCTGCCGGGCGGCGGCTGTACGCGCCCCGGCTGGTACCTGTGCGAAGAGACCGGATCGCAGTGCCGCACCGGCTTCAAATGCTCGGCCAATCAGGGCTGCGTGCCCAGAAAGGCCGTCGATTGCGGATACGGCAAATGGTGCCGGCCCGGCGAGCGGTGCCTGCCCGAAGGCGGATGCGAGAAACTGCCCGATGAGGACTGACTCCAGTTGCCCCGACGCGCTGCGCTTTCTATAAGCGGCGCGACTGTCAGACAGGAGCCCGGCCCATGCGTTTCGCCCATCGTCACCTACTTGGCATCGAGCATCTGTCCCAATCCGACATCACCGCCATTCTGGACCTGGCCGAAAAATACGTCGATCTGAACCGGCAATCGGCCAAGCACTCGGACGTTCTGGCGGGGCTGACCCAGATCAACATGTTCTTCGAGAACTCGACCCGCACGCAGGCCAGTTTCGAATTGGCGGGCAAGCGGCTGGGTGCGGATGTGATGAACATGGCGATGCAGGCCAGTTCGATCAAAAAGGGCGAGACCCTGATCGACACGGCGATGACGCTGAACGCCATGCATCCCGACCTGCTGGTAGTGCGGCATCCGCATTCGGGCGCGGTAGACCTGCTGGCGCAGAAGGTCAACTGCGCGGTGCTGAACGCCGGCGACGGGCGGCACGAGCACCCCACGCAGGCGCTGCTGGATGCGCTGACCATCCGGCGTGCCAAGGGGCGGCTGCACCGGTTGAACGTGGCGATCTGCGGGGATGTGGCCCATTCCCGCGTGGCGCGGTCAAACCTGATCCTGCTGGGCAAGATGGAAAACCGCATTCGCCTGATCGGCCCGCCGACGCTGGTGCCTGCGCAATTCGCCGAATTCGGGGCCGAGATCTATGACGACATGACCGAGGGCCTGCGCGACGTGGACGTGGTGATGATGCTGCGCCTTCAGAAAGAGCGGATGGATGGCGGGTTCATCCCGTCGGAACGGGAATACTACCACCGCTATGGCCTGGACGCCGCCAAGCTGGCGCTGGCCAAGCCGGACGCCATCGTGATGCATCCCGGCCCGATGAACCGCGGCGTCGAGATCGACGGGACGCTGGCTGACGACATCAACCGCTCGGTCATCCAGGAGCAGGTCGAGATGGGCGTCGCCGTGCGCATGGCCGCGATGGAACTGCTGGCCCGCAACCTGAAGGAGTCGGCATGAGCGATCTGGACATCTCGGCTGGTGAGCGCGGCGTGATCCGCCTGTTCGCGCTGGACATGCGCCCCGAAGAGGCGAAGTTCCTGCGCGAGCCCGGCGCGGCAGACCAGATCCTTGGCGTCACTGGGCTGGACCCCCAGCAGATCGACGTGTTTCCGGTGTCCGACCTCGAGGACCTGGGCCTCTACGGCTATCTCAGCGAGGGCTGCGGCGTGTCCGAGAACCAGCTGGACCGGGCCAAACTGGAGTCGGTCGACGGCTGGGTTTTGGTGCTGCGCAGCGCGGCCCTGAGCGCGCGCGCGGCCACGCTGAGCCCCGACCCGCGTCTGCGCCTGATCGGGCTCTACACCGAAGAGGCCACGAACTGGAGCGGCGGCACCATCGAGACCGAGAGCGCGCGACCCTACTCGGCCGCGCCGAGCCCGGTTTCGAGCGAGCAACCCCGCCGGACGGGATCGGCCGTGCTTGCCTTGATCATCCTGTTGGTCATCGGAGGTGCTCTGTGGCTGATCCTGTGACCTTTGCGCCGGACAAGGGCGCCTATGTCCGTACCAACGCCTGGTTGGCCGTGGGCGCGATGGCGGGGGCGATGCTCGTGCTGTGGCTGATCGGAAATCCCTATGTCTGGACCGGCGCCCCGGCCGGTCTGGCGGCGGTGGGCGTCCGGGCGTGGTACCTGGCCTCGGAGGAACTGGTGGCCAACTGGCAGATGACCTACACCACCCTGACCGGACCCGGCGGGCGCAGCGTGCCGCTGAACCAGATCGCGGCCGTGAATATCATGGGCAGCTTCGTGCAGATCGTCACCAAAGGCGGCGACAAGCACCTGATCAAGTACCAGGCCGACCCGGCCGCCACCAAAGCCGCGATTGAAAGGGCAATGGCATGACCAACCTGATCTTCACCAACGCCCGCCTGATCGACCCCGAAGCCGGAACCGACGCCCTGGGCTGGCTGCATGTGGCCGACGGGCGCATCTTGGCCAGCGGCGACGGTCTGGCGCCCGAGGCGGACGCGCAGGTGATTGATTGCGGCGGTCAGTGTCTGGCCCCCGGCATCGTCGATATCGGCGTCAAGGTCTGCGAGCCGGGCGAGCGACACAAGGAAAGCTACAAATCCGCGGGCCTTGCCGCCGCGGCCGGAGGCGTGACCACAATGGTCACCCGCCCCGACACCCTGCCTGCGATCGACACGCCGGAAACGCTCGAGTTCGTCACCCGACGCGCGCAGGCCGACACGCCCGTCAACGTGCTGACCATGGCCGCACTGACCAAGGGCCGCGACGGGCGCGAGATGACCGAGATCGGGTTTCTGATGGATGCGGGCGCGGTGGCTTTTACAGACTGCGACCATGTGGTGACGGACACCAAGGTATTTTCCCGCGCGCTGACCTATGCCCGGGCCTGCGGCGCGCTTGTCATCGCCCACCCACAGGACCCGGGCCTGAGCCATGGCGCCGCGGCCACCAGCGGTAAGTTCGCCGCCCTGCGCGGTCTGCCCGCCGTTTCGCCCATGGCCGAGCGCATGGGGCTGGACCGCGACATCGCCTTGCTGGAAATGACCGGCGCGGCCTATCACGCCGATCAGATCACCACGGCCCGCGCCCTGCCCGCACTGGAACGGGCCAAGCGCAACGGGCTGGACATCACCGCCGGCACCTCGATCCATCACCTGACGCTGAACGAGCTGGACGTGGCGGACTATCGCACCTTCTTCAAGGTCAAGCCGCCGCTGCGCTCCGAGGATGACCGGCAGGCGGTGATCGAGGCCGTGCGCTCCGGCCTGATCGACACGATCAGCTCGATGCACACGCCGCAGGACGAGGAGAGCAAACGCCTCCCGTTCGAAGAGGCGGCCTCGGGCGCAGTTGCGTTGGAAACCCTACTGCCGGCCGCACTGCGCCTGTATCATGCCGATCAACTGGACCTGCCGACGCTGTTCCGCGCCATGACCCTGAATCCGGCGAAACGACTAGGGCTGGACTGCGGCCGCCTCAGCGAGGGCGCCCCGGCCGATCTGGTTCTGTTCGACCCGAATGTGCCCTTCGTGCTGGACCGGTTCACGCTGAAATCGAAATCGCAGAACACCCCGTTTGACGGACAGCGGATGCAGGGTAAGGTCACCGCAACCTACGTTGCAGGCAAAGAAATTTTCCGGAGACCCTGATGCCCGTTTTCGACAGCACGACGACCCAACTGATTATCTGGGCCGCGATCGGATACCTGATGGGGTCGGTGCCCTATGGCATGATCGTTGCGCGGGTGATGGGGCTGGGCAACCTGCGCCAGATCGGATCCGGCAATATCGGTGCCACCAACGTGTTGCGCACCGGCAGCAAGGCGGCGGCGGCGCTGACCCTTCTGTTCGACGCCGGCAAAGGCGCGGTCGCGGTCCTGCTGGCCCGGGCACTGGCCGGCGACGATGCCGCCCAGGTCGCGGCGCTGGCGGCTTTTGTCGGCCATTGCTACCCGGTCTGGCTGAGCTTCAAGGGCGGCAAGGGCGTGGCAACTTTCCTGGGCCTGTGGCTGGCGCTGGACTGGCGGGTGGGCGTTGCGTGCTGTCTGACATGGCTGGTCGCTGCTGCGATCTGGCGGATCTCATCCCTCGGCGCGCTGGCCGCGGCAGCCCTGTCGACAACATGGGTGATGATCCTGACGGACGGGTCGACCTTTTTGTTGGGCGTCGTTCTGACGCTGCTGATTTACTGGCGCCACCGCGAGAATCTGGCCCGCATCAAGGCGGGAACAGAGCCCAAGATCGGGAAATCGTGACCGCGCCGACCGACTTTTTGGACGCATTCTTTGCCTTGCCGGCGGGTTCCTTCACCGGAACCGCAAACGGTCGAAGCTACTCGGTCACGCGGCTGGCGATGGCGGGCGGCAAATCGCACAAGCTGGTCGCCCATGAACGGGGTGGCGCAGACTACATCAGTATGAACCTGTACCTGACGGATCAGAGCGGCGCTTTGCTGCGCCCCTGCGAGATGCTTGCCGCCAAGGTCGTACGCTTTGTTCTTGCCCTGGTACCCGACAGCTGAACCGCGGACCGACCTGCGCAGGCGAACAGACCGCTTGGCATTTCCGCACATTCACGTTTGATTGCTTTGAACGTGATCGCTGCCTTTCCCACCTCAGTTTCCGTGACGCTCAATTACCGGGTGCACGAAACGCAATTTCGGTGCTGGAACGCCCGCGCTTGGACATGCCGGGCAGCCCCGATCACGAAAGGTGGAACCATGAACAAGATCAAATCCCTGTTGGGCGGCGTGGCGCTGTCCGTGGCAATCGCAAGCTCGGCCCTGGCGGCCGGCGTGGAAATCAACGCCTCGTCGACCGGCCTGGCGATGCAGGGTTACGACCCTGTGGCCTATTTCACCGAAGGCGAGCCGACCAAAGGCAGCTACAAGATCACGGCGTTGCACAACGATGCGCTATACCGTTTTGCCACCGAAGAGAACAAGGCCGCGTTCGAAGCCAATCCCGAGGCCTACCTGCCCGCCTACGGCGGCTACTGTGCCTTCGGAGCAGCCATGGGGTTCAAGTTTGACGGCGATCCGACCTACTGGAAAATCGTGGACAACAAATTGTACCTCAACCTGTCGGAAGACATCCAGCAGCGTTGGGAAGGCGACATCCCCGGCTTCATCGAAAAAGCCAGCGTCAACTGGGAAACGATCGCCGACAAGGATCCGGCCGAACTGCAGCAATAATCTGCTGAACTGGCGGCAGAATGCCTCTGCCGCCGATCGTGATTTGAAGCCCCACGACCCCGAACCTATCTGATCAGAACAACACTCCAAAAGGGCGGCAAGCCGCAGACCTTGCGGAAATCCGGGTCGGAATAACAGCGAAAAACCAATGATCCGGTCCACCGACCGGAACGTAATGATCAATACAAACCTTCAGGCCAACCAAAGGCCGAGGCAGATAACTTCCAACGAAAGGATAGCAAGATGACGAGCAAACTGGCACTTTTGACCACTGTTGCAACTTTTGCAGCCGGCACCGCCATGGCGCAGTCCTCGGGCGATTGGACCGGATTCTATGCAGGTGCGCAGGTCGGCTACGCGGATATCGGCACCAGCCTGTCCGGTGTGGACGGAGACGGCGCCATCGGCGGTCTCATCCTTGGTTACGACTATGATCTGGGCGATTGGGTCGTGGGCGGCGGCTTTGACTATGACTGGTCTGATGTCGACCTTTCGGGTGCGGCAACGGTCGAAGACGTCTGGCGGCTGAAAGCCCGCGCCGGCTACAAGGTCAACCCGCAGGGGCTGCTGTATGGTGTCGCCGGTTACGCGGATGCGGGAACCGACACGCTGGGCAGCGACGATGGTTGGTTCATCGGCGCCGGCTATGAACAGATCGTCGCGCCGAACGTCAGCATCGCGGGCGAGCTGCTGTACCACGAGTTCGACAATTTCAACTCGACCGGTGTCGACGTGGATGCAACCACGTTCCAGATCCGGGCGGCATACCGCTTCTGATCCCTCGCGCAGAATCGAACGGGCCCGGCACGGCGTGCCGGGCCTTTTTCATGGCACAAGGATCGTGCTTCCGGTTGTCTGCCGCGCCTCCAGTGCGCGGTGCGCCTCGGCAACCTGATCCAGTTCGAAGCGTTGATCGATGTGAATCTTGACCTCGGCGCCGGCCACCTTGCCGAACAGCCGCCGGGCCATGGCCTGACACACGGAATGGTCCGCGATATGGGTGAACAGCGTCGGCCGGGTGATCTTCAACGACCCTTTCTGCCCAAGAATGCCGATGTTGAACGGTGGCACGGGTCCAGACGCATTGCCGAAGGAAATCATCATCCCCAATGGCTTGAGGCAGTCCAGCGAGCCTTCGAACGTATCGGCACCGACAGAGTCCATGACCGCATCGACCCCTTTGCCGCCGGTAATCTCGGCCACGCGGGACGCAAAATCCTCGGTCCGGTAGTTGATGCAGTGTGTGGCGCCGTTGAACTGGGCCAGACGGCACTTGTCATCGGTCCCGGCCGTGCCGAT
The DNA here is from genome assembly GCF_056537025.1 of Ruegeria sp. CH5. Taxonomy (NCBI): domain Bacteria; kingdom Pseudomonadati; phylum Pseudomonadota; class Alphaproteobacteria; order Rhodobacterales; family Roseobacteraceae; genus Ruegeria; species Ruegeria sp. CH5. The sequence goes on from NZ_JBQFQT010000005.1 coordinate 199,540, forward strand.
CAGCTTGATGCCTTCGGATTTGGCCCACTGGCACGCGATCAGGCCGACACCCCCGGCGGCGGCATGGAACAGAACCGTATCACCACGTTTCAGCGGCGTGGTGCGGTGAAACAAGTATTCAACCGTCAAGCCCTTGAGCATCATGGCCGCCGCGGTCTCGAATGAGATTCCGCCGGGCAAGGGGCACACCTGCGACGCGGGCATCACCCGCGCTTCGCAATAGGCACCGGCCGGCACCGCTGCATAGGCCGCCCGCTGGCCCGGTTTCAGATGCGTCACGCCTTCGCCGACCGCCTCGATCACCCCGGCGGCTTCCATTCCCAGCGCGTGCGGCAGTTCCATCGGATACAGACCGGTCCGCTGGTAGACATCAATAAAATTCAGACCGCAGGCGTGATGGCGGATCCGAACTTCACCCGGTCCCGGGTCACCCAACGGTCTATCCTCGATCTTCAGCACCTCGGGGCCGCCGGTTTCGTGAATGACTACGGTACGCGCCGTTTTCAGCATGCTGACCTCCTTTTGCCTGGATCCAAGCTATCACTTCGGCGCCGCAGGGCAATCCGGCGATCTCGCAAGGGTGAACCAGGATTGGAAAAAACTGTGGTACACTAGGGTCAGGCGTTGCCGGGTCATCCGGCCACGGGCAACTTTTCGCCGGATGCATCCTGCGGCGCACCTGCGCCAAGGAAAGGGATGACAATGGCAAAGACAATCGGAAACCCGATCAGTTGGACCGCGCAGCAACTCGGCGCGACCAGCGATCACATCGCTGAAAACGTAACGGGCATCGGCAGCGCTGACACCCAGCATCTGCCGACGGTACAAACGCTGACGTTGCAAGACTTGCGAGAGTGCCTGCGCGCCGGATACGAAGACTTTCTGGCGATCCGGGCCGATGCCATTTTCATCGTTCTGATCTACCCGATCGCGGGGCTTTTGATGTTCGGATTCGCGATGCAAGCCAACATGGTGCCACTTCTGGCTCCTCTGGTGGCCGGGTTTGCGCTGATCGGTCCGGTCGCTGCACTGGGCTTGTATGAGATCAGCCGCAAGCGGGAACAGGGGCACGAGGTTCACTGGCTGGACGCGTTGGGTGTTTTTCGATCCCCCTCGTTCGGCGCCATACTGGCACTGGCCTTTTACCTTGTCATGCTGTTGCTGGTCTGGCTGATGGTGGCACACGGCATCTATATCGAAACACTGGGTCCGCAGCCGCCAGAGACGCTGGGCCAATTTCTGACACGGGCTCTGACCACCGGCCCCGGCTGGACCATGATCATCGTCGGATCGGCGGTTGGGTTTCTGTTTGCTCTGGTGGCCTTGGCCGTCAGCGTTGTCAGCTTCCCGTTGCTGCTTGACCGCAAGGTCGGCCTGCCCGTGGCCGTGGTCACCTCGGTCCGGGTCCTGCGGCACAATCCGACCGTGATCCTGACCTGGGGTTTCATCGTCGCCGCGCTGCTGGTTCTTGGTGCGATCCCGCTGCTTTTGGGCCTGATCGTCGCAATGCCTGTCTTGGGGCACGCGACATGGCACCTGTACAGACGCGCCATCGCCTGAGCAAAGCGCGGGGCAACCCCCGCACCGACATGCCTAGCCTGATACTTTCAAGACGATCTTGCCAATGTGGCCGGAGCTTTCCATGCGGGCATGTGCAGCGGCGGCATCGGCCAGATCGAATTCGCTGTCCATGACCGGGGCAACTTTTCCAGCCTCAAGCAGCGGCCAGACCGCCTCATGCAGATCCTGCGCGATGCGTGCTTTGGCCAAATCGCTCTGTGGCCGTAGCGTGCTGCCGGTCAGGGTCAGGCGTTTGACCATCATCAGCGCAAAGTTCAACTCAACGACGGGCCCTTGCAGAAACGCGATCTGAACCAGCCTGCCATCTTCGGCCAACGCCTTGACGTTGCGAGGGATGTAATCGCCGCCAACCATGTCGAGAATCAGATCCGCCCCACCTTCGGCCCGCATGGCAGCAACAAAATCCTCGGACTTGTAGTTGATCGCCCTCTCGGCCCCCAGGTCCAGACAGGCCTGGCATTTCTCGTCCGAACCGGCCGTCACGAAGACCCGGGCTCCGAAAGCGTTGGCCAGCTGAATTGCCGTGGTGCCGATCCCGCTCGATCCCCCGTGTACAAGAAACCGTTCGCCAGCCTTCAGCCCGCCACGAGTGAACACGTTTGACCAGACCGTAAAGAAGGTTTCGGGCAGGCAGGCGGCCTGTTTCAGGCTCAGGCCCGAGGGCACAGGCAGGCAATGTGCCGCCGGTGTTACCACGTATTCTGCATACCCGCCGCCAGGCAACAACGCACAGACCTGATCCCCCAATGCCAACCCCGAGACGCCGGACCCGATGGCCACCACCTCGCCCGAAGCCTCGAGCCCGGGAAGGTCGCTGGCCCCCGGCGGCGGATCATAGGCCCCGGCCCGCTGCAGAGCGTCTGGGCGATTGACGCCGGCATAGGCCACTTTCAAAACCACCTGACCATGACCCGGCTCGGGCATGGGGCGTTCCGTCAGCTTGAGAACGTCCGGACCTCCGGGCGTGGTGATCTCAATGGCGCGCATCATCTGGGGCATTGGCAAAACTCCTTTGCGCAATGGGTATCAGGCGAATCGGGAAAGGCCCAGCAGCAAGAGGCGGTTACTTGCGCGGGTTCAGAAGACCCGGCAGATCGGCCCGCATCCTGACTGGCGCCCGAACCTGACTTGCCAGCCAGTTGGGAACCGCAAGGAACGGTTTGAACAGCGGATTGTTGTTCACCTGCGCCTTGAGCTTCTCGAACTGCATCACATCCGCAATGCGGCGATCCAGGAATTCCCAGGTCCGCTGGTGGTCCGGGCTGTCATCGCCCAACCAGAACAAGAGGGTCGAGGAATACACACCCGACAGTGTTGCGCGTTTGGTGTACCAGTTGACATCATCCGAAGTGTCGCCCAGCGCATCCCAGATCAGGTCACAGGTGCCCCAGACCGCTTTGGCGCCATCTGCTGCATATGACGGCAACGAAAACAAAGTCACGCCTCGGCGCACCGCCTCCCTGTCGGGGACAGCCTGCAGGCGGAAGCGCACTGCGGCGGCAATCCTGTCGCGGAACTTCAGATCGCTCAGGTCCTCGGACTTCAGCCGTTCAAGCATCTCGGCGTCCCCGCGGGCGTGAAATGCGAGCGCCAGATCCACGGCGCCCCGCGGGCAGATGACACGGGCCAGACCTTCGTCCAGATCGCAGTCGGCAATGGCCGCGCGAAAGCTCTCTTCGGACCAACCATCAAAAGGAACATGGGTCAGAATTGCGTCCAGCAATTGCTGTTTTGCATCTTCATAGGTCACGGTCATGGCGGTCCTCCGACTGTTGTGCCCAGTACTAGACAAGTTAGGTCCGCTTTGCTATACGGCCAACTCCTGCAATTTCCTTGCAACTCTATCTAGAAAGGTGGTGACAACCACATGCAGGTTAGTGTTCGCGACAACAATGTCGATCAGGCGCTTCGTGCCCTGAAGAAAAAGCTGCAGCGCGAAGGCGTGTTCCGTGAAATGAAGCTGAAGCAACATTTCGAGAAACCGTCCGAGAAAAAAGCGCGCGAGAAAGCTGAAGCGATCCGCCGTGCCCGTAAACTGGCACGCAAGAAAGCCCAGCGCGAAGGTCTGCTCTAAGATCTTCCTCGTCCAGCTTTGGATGACACTATTTGACGACCCCCGAGGCATCGCCCGGGGGTTTGTCGTTTCTGGGGAACAAATCCCCGGTGTGCCTGCAAATCCAAGCCCGGAAACTGACGCCGTCTGGCATCACTCAGCAAGTTGCCGCACATGAATCAGCAAGTTTTGGTGGCAATTCGCCGTCCGATTCCACCCGGCAGATTTGTGACTTTTCTACGCCAAATTCTCGCCACTAATGTCGCCTCAAAATAACGCAATCCAATGGAGGCAGAATCGTGTCAGTCGCAAGTTCACTTGAAAGGCAAATGCTGGAGCTCATAAATGCCGAGCGCGCCAGCCGAGGCCTTCAGCCCGTCCAGCTGGAACTGAGGCTGAACGACGCCGCTGAGGATCACAGCCAATGGATGCTGGACGTAGACAAGTTCAGCCACACGGGTGTCGGCACGTCCCAGCCGTGGGATCGGATGGAAGACGCCGGCTTTGTGTTTTCAGGCAGCTGGCGTGCGACCGAAAACATAGCATGGCAAAGTGTCCGTGGTGCCCCAGGTCTGGCCGATGACGTCCAGAACCTGCACGACAGCCTAATGAACAGCCCCGGCCACAAGGCCAACATACTCGATCCGAACGTGACCGTGATCGGGATCGGGATTGAGACCGGGAAATACCTGCACAACGGCGTGAATTACGACGCCATCATGGTCACGCAGAACTTCGCGCGGACTTCGGCCGCGGTCCAACTGGATACCGGCGGTTCCGGCGGAGGAGGAACTCCGTTGCCATCCCCCGCCCCGGCCCCAACGCCCACCGGTCCGGTGGAGATTTTTGTCAAACCCGGAAAGAAAGGGAATGCCGAAGACAACTGGTTTACCCTGGAAGTCGGGAAAGCCGGGCGACTGGACGGGCGCGGCGGCGATGACACTCTGACCGGACAAAGTGGTCGAGATACCCTTCTGGGGCGGTCCGGGGATGACACGCTGCGCGGCGAAGGCGGCCGTGACCGACTGTTCGGCGGACAGGGCAATGATACTCTGGAAGGCGGCGATGATCGCGATATCCTAAAAGGTCAGGCCGGCGACGATACGATGTCGGGTGGCACAGGTGACGACGTTCTACGTGGCGGCAGCGGAACCAACATCATGACCGGCGGCGCCGGCGCAGATGACTTTTTCTTCAGCAACGGTGTCAACCGCGTTACCGATTTCGAAGACGGCGACCAGGTTGTCCTGCGCAGCAGCGCCGCCATCAAGAGCTATAAGGATCTGATGAACAACCATATCTCTCAGTCAGGCAACGATGTGGTGATCGACGATGGCAAAGGCCACATGGTGATCCTCGAGGATACCTTGCTGGCTGATCTCGACCGCGACTCATTCATCTTCTAAGGCAGTTGCGGCCGAAAAAAGTGCTCCGATTCTGGGGCACTTTCGTTCAATAAATCTTGGGCACGTACAATTCGTCCGGCAGAACCCGCCGTTCATATTCGGGATTGTATTTCCGATCCGGCAGAGTGACCTTTTCGTGGGGCACCTCTTCGTACGGAATCTTGGTCAGAATATGCTCCATGCAGTTCAACCTTTCCCGCTTTTTGTCGTTGCCTTCGACAATGTACCAGGGGGCCTCGGGAATGTTGGTTCGGAACAGCATGTCTTCCTTGGCCTTGGTATAGTCTTCCCAGCGGATCCGAGATTCCAGGTCCATCGGTGACAGTTTCCACTGCTTCATCGGATCGTGGATTCGCATCAGAAAGCGCAGCTGCTGTTCTTCGTCCGTGATCGAGAACCAGTATTTCAGCAAGATGATCCCCGACCGAACCAACATGCGCTCGAATTCGGGAACGTCCTGAAAGAACTGCTCGACCTGGGCCTCGGTGGCGAAGCCCATCACCCGTTCGACGCCCGCCCGGTTGTACCACGACCGGTCGAACAGAACGATCTCACCCGCCGCCGGCAAATGCGGCACATAGCGTTGAAAATACCACTGGCTCTGCTCGCGCCGGCTGGGGGCAGGCAAAGCAACGACACGTGCAACCCGCGGGTCCAGCCGTTGGGTGATCCGCTTGATTACCCCGCCCTTTCCAGCGCTGTCGCGCCCTTCGAACAGGATGCAAACCTTGGCGCCGGTATGCTGCACCCAGTCCTGAACCTTGATCAGCTCGGCCTGCAGGCGCAACAGGTTGCGGAAATAGACCTTGCGATCCAGCATTTCAGGATGCTGTTCGCGATAGATCTTGCGGACCTCCATCGACAGCATGGGTTCACTGAACTCGATCTCAAAATCCTCGTCCAGTGTGTCCTGCAACTCGGCTTCCAGCCAATCGTCGACTGTGTTCTCATATTCTTCAGCCAAGGGCCTGCTCCTTATCTCTCAACAGTCTCGGACCATATCGGGTACGTGTAACCGGCCAATGTCATGACGACCTGTTTCCCGCCCCGAAGGCCAATATTGAACCGGCTCAACGGCAGATACAACCGCATCGGTAAGACTGCAGCACCAGGATCAGACCGGCAGTGCGGTCGTCTTGAAAACGGTCCGCAGGGCGAACGAGCTTTGCATTTGCGCAACTCCGGGCAGGCGCGACAGATACTGGCGGTGGATGCGCGCAAAATCCTCGGTGTTTTCGGCAACCACCTTCAGGACATAATCGGCCGACCCGGCCATCAGGTGGCATTCCAGAACGTCCGGAATACGCCGGACCGCCCGCTCGAATGCCTCCAGCACCTCCTCGGCCTGACCCTGCAAGGTGATCTCGACGAATACGGTTGTCGGCACCCCCAGTTTGCGCGCATTCAACAGCGCGACATAGTCCCGGATATAGCCTTCCGCCTCAAGCCGCTGGACCCGGCGATGGCAGGCCGACGGCGACAGGTTGACCTGCTCGGACAGTTCCGCGTTCGACATGCGCCCCTTGCGCTGAAGGGCCGCCAGAATCTTTCGGTCAGTCGCATCAAGTGACATTCACGCACATCCGTTGCAAGATTTTCTCATTTCATCGAAAAATTTCCCACATATTAGCGCAGTTGCGCACCGAGTTTCACAGAAATTGCGCGGCTTTCTGCACATAATTTGTGCAGTTTATGAATGGAGAGCCCCATGAAAATCGGTTGCCCAAAAGAAATCAAACCGCAGGAATTCCGCGTCGGCATGACCCCGAACGCCGCGCAGGAAGCGGTTGCCCGTGGTCACGAGGTCATCATCGAAACCGGCGCCGGGTTGGGTTCAGGCTTTGACAACGACGCCTATGTCGCCGCAGGCGCGCGCATCGTGGACACCGCGGAAGAGGTGTTCGCGACCGCCGACATGATCGTCAAGGTCAAGGAACCGCAAGCGGTCGAGCGCAAGATGCTGCGCGAAGGCCAGCTGCTGTTCACCTACCTGCACCTGGCGCCCGACCCGGAGCAAACCCACGATCTGCTGGCCTCGGGCTGCACGGCGATCGCCTATGAAACGGTGACGGATTCCAACGGTGGTCTGCCGCTGCTTGCCCCGATGTCCGAAGTCGCGGGGCGTCTGGCCCCGCAAGTGGGTTCGTGGACCCTGCAAAAGGCCAATGGCGGGCGCGGCGTTCTGATGGGCGGCGTCCCTGGTGTTGGCCCGGCCAAGGTTGTCGTGGTCGGTGGCGGCGTCGTTGGCACGCATGCGGCTCAGGTGGCGGCTGGCATGGGCGCTGATGTGACCGTTCTGGACCGTTCGCTGCCGCGCCTTCGCTATCTGGACGACGTCTTCGGTGGCCGGTTCAAGAACCAGTACTCGACCGCGGGTGCCACGGCCGAGCTGATCCAGTCGGCTGATATGGTGATCGGGGCCGTTCTGATCCCAGGCGCGGCCGCCCCGAAACTGATCACCCGCGAGCAATTGTCGACCATGAAGCCGGGCGCTGTGCTTGTCGACGTAGCTATCGACCAGGGCGGCTGTTTCGAAACCTCCAAGGCAACGACGCACGCCGATCCGATCTATGAGGTCGATGGCATCATGCACTACTGCGTGGCCAATATGCCGGGTGCGGTGGCACGGACCTCGACCATCGCGCTGGGGAACGCAACGATGCCGTTCATGCTGGCGCTGGCCGACAAGGGCTGGAAGCAGGCGTGTCAGGACGATCCCCACCTTCTGGCGGGCCTCAACGTGCACGCCGGCCAGTTGACCTACTATGCCGTAGGCAAGGCACTGGGGATCGACGTGGTCTCGCCCGCAATGGTCGTCAAGGCCTAATCGAAACGCAACAGCGCCGCGCGTCTGCGCGGCGCTTGGCCCAACCGGAGAAGGGCATTTCCAATGCCCGACGGACGGGCGGGAGCATTCAGCCTTCTTTGTGGATTTCCACCGAGTGCGGGTAGGGGATCGAAATGCCCTTGCTGTCAAAGGCCTCCTTGACGGCCTTGGTCAGATCAAACTTGACGTCCCAATAGTCGGCGGCCGCGCACCACAACCGCGCGGTCAGATCTACCGAGCTGTCTCCCAAGTTGGTCACACGCACCCAGGGCTCGGGGTCCGAGTGTATGCGCTTGTCCGACTTGGCCACATCCAGAATGATCTTCATGGCCGCATCCGCACTGTCGCCATAGTCGATCCCGAACACCAGATCGACACGCCGCGTGTCGTGGGCCGAGTAGTTGGTGATGATCGACCCCCAGGCCTGACCGTTGGGAACGATGATCTGCACATTGTCGGGCGTGACCAGTTCGGTCGTGAACAGGTTCAGGTCCTTCACCGTGCCAGCTGTCCCACCGATATCCACGAATTGACCCAGCTTGTATGGCCGGAAGACCACCAGCATCACACCTGCGGCTAGATCGCTGAGCGTGCCCTGCAGCGCAAGGCCGATGGCCAGCGAAGCGGCACCCAGAATGGCAACGATACTCGTCGCTTCGATCCCGAAGATGCCAAGCACAGCAACCAGAACAATGGCCAGGATCACCCATTTGACCGTGCTGGCAACGAAATTCCCCAAAGTCGGATCGATTTGCGGGGTCGAATTAATTCGGCGGCGAACGATCCCTGCGATCATGCCAGCGGCTATCCAGCCGACAACAAGAACGATCAGGGCTTTGACCGCGCTCATGATCAATGGGGCAAATGCCCCTACCTGCGTCACGACCTCATCCACGGGCGTCTCCTTTCCAACAGCAACAAACCCGCGACTTTTGCGCGGGGTTTCCGCAACATTGGGCGATAAAACCGCACAGGTCTAGGTTTGAAATGTCCCGGATTTCCCCGCTGTGCTTCAGCAAACAGTCGCTGCCCGGGATTGCACAGACCGCCATCTAACAATTCGCCCCCGAAAGCCTAGCTTGCAATAGTACCCGAACAAGGAGCTTGCCATGCTGGACACCGCCACCTTCCCGATCATGACCAAATGGCCCCCGCATTCGCCAGAGCAGATCCAACTCTATTCCTTCCCGACGCCGAACGGCGTGAAGGTGTCCATCATGCTCGAAGAAACCGGCCTGCCTTACGAGGCGCACAGGGTCACCCTGTCAGACGCCGACGTCAAAAGCCCCGAGTTTCTTTCGCTGAACCCAAACAACAAGATTCCGGCGATCATCGATCCTGACGGCCCGGACGGACAGCCCTTGGCGCTGTTCGAAAGTGGTGCGATCCTGCTGTACCTGGCCGAGAAAACCGGCAAGTTCCTCGGCCAGAACACGGCCGACAAGTATCGGATCACGCAATGGCTGATGTTTCAGATGGGCGGCGTGGGCCCGATGTTCGGGCAACTGGGTTACTTCCACAAGTTCGCCGGCAGCGCGATCGAAGACCCGCGCCCGCGCGAGCGGTATATCAACGAGGCCAAACGGCTGCTGAATGTCATCGAGACCCAGTTGCACGGGCAGGACTGGATCGCCGGTGAGTACTCAATTGCCGATATCGCTTTGGCCCCGTGGCTGCGCGGCCTTGATTTCTACGGCGCCAAAGAATTGGTCGGCTGGGACGATCATCGCAACACCATCGCCTATCTGAACCGGTTCCTGGACCGGCCCGCGGTTCAAAAGGGTCTGGTCACGCCTCCGCGCGGGTAAGGGATCACGCCGTCGCCGCCTTGCAAGCGGCGTCGGCATTCCGTGCCATCAACCAGGCAGTTTCCCGGTCAGCACATAGCGTAGAATCTCGACCACCTGACGGGGCTCCTCGGCCACCGCCAACGCGGCGGCATCGACCTCTTTCAGCGCATGTTGATGGTCGGGGCCGTGCAACACGATGACCGACTTGCCCAGGGCCGCAGCATAGCCCGCGTCAAAGGCCGCGTTCCACTGCTTGTACTTGTCGCCGAACCGCACCACGACGACGTCGGCATCGGCGATCCCCTTGCGGGTACGGATCGCGTTGACCATCGCGCCTTTGTGGTCGTGCCAGTATTTGTTCGGCTCGGCCCCCAGAATGGCGACCCCGCAATCGTCGCTGGCCGCATGATCGGTCACCGGGCCGTTGAACGTGACATCCAGCCCCTGCGCGCCTTCGATGATCTGTTCGCGCCAATCCGTGTGGATCTCGCCCGACAGGTAGACATTCAAACCCATTGCAGCCTCCGCATTTTGCTTCTGGCCCTGTTTACTGTCCAAACCCGCAAAGCCCAATGCGGAAGTTGCCTGCCGATGCTGCGCTGGCGTTACAACTTGCGAGCCACCAGATAGCGCGAGGGCGGTTTCGCCGGGAAGTTCCCGCTTTCGATGATCTCGAACCCGGCCTTTTCAATTGTTGTTTCCAGCGTTTTGATGTCGAACTGGCTGACGAATGGCGCCTTGCCCAAAAGCTGCATGATCGGCAGCAGCAGCTTCAGCAAGCCGAACTTGAACCCCAATCCACCCTGGGCAAGACAGGGCGTTTTTGAAATGAACAGACCGCCGGGTTTCAACACCTCATGAACCCCGGACAGCGTCGCCTCCAGATCCCGGATCAGGTGCAGCAGATTGAACGCCATCACCACATCATAGGCCCAATTCGGGGGGCGGTTGGCGTCGGCCTCGACAAAGACGACGTTTTCGATCTGCTCCTCTTGCGCCAGCCTGCGGCCCACGGCCAACATGCCCGGAGAGACATCGCTCGCCGTGATCGTATCCGCATGGCCGGATAGCCGCAACGCGGTGCGCCCGGTTCCGCAGCCCAGTTCCAGCACCTGATCGGTCGGCTTCAGATAGGACACCGTGCGTAGCAACGTGTGCTCATAGGACTCCATGTCCCGGATCGGGGATTTCGCGTATTTCTCGGCGATTCCGTCCCAGAATTTGGCTGTGGCGGTCATGTCGGCTCTCCTTTGAGCGCAAGCTAGTGATACGCGTTTCAAAGGTGAATTGCCGAAATTCGCAGAATCCTTATACATTCTTGCATGGATGATCCGCGCAAATTCGACTGGAACCATATCCGCGCCTTTCTGGCCACGGCCGAGACCGGCTCGCTTTCGGCGGCGGCACGACGGTTGGACCAGACACAACCGACCCTCAGCCGCCAGATCGCCGCGCTTGAATCCGATCTGGGCGTGATGCTGTTCGAACGGATCGGACGGTCACTTCAGATCACCACCGCCGGGATCGAGCTGTTGGAGCACACCCGGACCATGGGCGCCGCCGCAGATCGCATTGCGCTGGCCGCGTCCGGTCAGGCGCAGTCGATCGAGGGGCAGGTGCGGATCACCGCAAGCGACGTGATGTCGGCCTATATCCTGCCGGATCTGCTGCGCGAGATCCGCGCGCAGGCTCCGAAACTGCGGATCGACGTGATCGCCGCGAACGACATTCGCGATCTGATGCGGCGCGAGGCGGATATCGCCATCCGCCATGTCCGCCCCGACCAGCCCGACCTGATCGCAAAACTGGTGCAGGAGGCTGACGGGCATTTCTATGCCGCCACCGCCTACCTGAACCGCGCTGGACGCCCCAAGTCCCTGTCGGACCTGTCCCGGCACGAGTTCATCAGTTTCGGCGACACCGCGCAGATGATCGCCTATTTCGAACCGATCGGCCTGCGCCTGACCGAAGAAAACTTCCGCCTGGGGTCGCAGAACGGCATCGTCTCGTGGGAGTTTGCCCGGCAGGGCTTTGGCATCGCGCCCATGTCCGAGCCGGTGGGCGATGCCACACCGGGAATGGAGCGCGTCCTTCCCGACATGGAGCCGTTGCGGTTCCCAATCTGGCTGACCACCCATCGCGAACTGCATACCAGCCGCCGCATCCGGCTGGTCTTTGACTTGCTGGCGGATTTCTTCGCAAACTGAAACACGCGCACCATCGGCGCGCGTGTCTCTTCGGGTTAGAGCCGCTTCAACCGCGCAGAACGCCGCCGGTGGCCTTGGTGACCTTGGCGATGATCTTTTCCGCCACCGCCTCGATGTCTTTTTCCTTCAGCGTGCTGTCGGTCGGCTGAAGCCGGACGGTAATGGCCAGAGATTTCTTGCCCTCGCCCAGGCTGCCGCCGATGAACTCATCGAACACGCGCACCTCTTCGATCAGCGCCTTGTCGGCGCCGGCGGCGGCATTCACCAGCGTCAGCGCCTCGACATCGGCATCGACGACAAAGGCAAAGTCACGCTCGACCGCCTGCAGGTCGCGCAGTTCCAGCGCCGAGCGGGTGGTGCCGGATTTGCGCGGCAGCGGCACCTCGTCCGGCCAGATGGTGAAGGCCACGGCCGGGCCCTTGATGTCCAACTGCTGCAGCACGCGCGGATGCAGTTCACCGAACACGCCCAGCACCTTTTTGGGGCCCAGGCAGATCTTGCCGTGACGGCCCGGATGCCACCAGGCATCGCCGTCGCGCAGGATCTGCACCTTGGCGGGGGCCCCGATGGCGGTCAGCACGGCCTCGGCATCGGCCTTGGCGTCAAACACGTCGACCGCGCGGGCGGCGCCATGCACATCCTTGGGTCCGGTCCGCCCGACCAGAAGACCTGCGATCTGGGTGCGTTGCTCGCCGGGTTCCCCGTCATGAAAGACCGGGCCGACCTCGAACAGGGCCAGATCGGCAAAGCCGCGCGCCTGGTTGCGCGCCGCGGCCTGCAACAGGCCGGGCAGCAGGTCGGGGCGCATGTGGCTCATCTCGGACGAGATCGGGTTTTCCAGCATCGTCGCGTCATCGCCGCCACCGAACAGCGCGGCCGAGGCCTGATCGATGAAGGTATAGCTGACGCATTCATTGTACCCCAGCGCCGCGCAGGTGCGCCGCGCCATCGACTGACGCCGCTGGGCCGGAGTCATGACCGGCTTGGGAATACCATCCGTGACACGCGGCAGCGGCTTGCCCTGCAGCTTGGTCAGCGATGCGATGCGGGCGACCTCTTCGACCAGATCGGCCTCGCCCTGGATGTCGGGGCGCCAGCTGGGCACATGGGCCATGTCGCCCTCCAGCCGGAAGCCCAGCCGGGTCAGGGTCTGCCGCTGCTCGCTTTCGGGGATGTCCATGCCCACCAGCGATTGCACCCGCGCCGCATCCAGCCGGTAGGCGCGCGAATGGTCCGGCGCCTTGCCGGCCTCAACCGCCTTCGAAACCTCGCCGCCGCAGATATCCAAAATCATCTGGGTCGCGTGCTCCAGCCCTTCCAGCGTGTATGCCGGATCGACCCCGCGTTCGAACCGGTAGCGCGCGTCCGAGTTGATCTTGAGCGCGCGGCCCGCCAGCGCGATCTGAACGTGGTCCCAGAAGGCGCTTTCCAGGAACACGTTCACCGTGTCTTCGGTACAGCCGGTCTCTTGCCCGCCCATGATGCCGGCGATCGATTCCGGGCCGTTGTCGTCGGAAATCACCATCATGCCGGGCTGCAGAGTGTATTCCTTTTCGTCCAGCGCCACCAGCTTCTCGCCGCCCTTGGCGCGGTGCACCCGCAGGTTGCCCTTGACCTTGTCGGCGTCAAAGACGTGCAGCGGGCGATTGCTGTCGAAGGTCATGTAGTTGGTGATGTCCACCAAGGCCGAAATCGGACGCAGACCGATTGCCTTCAGCTGATCCTGCAGCCATTGCGGGCTGGGGCCGTTCTTGACGCCGCGGATCAGGCGGCCGGTGAAATGCGGACAGCCATCCAGCGTGTCGTCGTCGATCGTCACCTTGATCGGGCTTTCGAAATCCCCCGGCACCGGGGCATAGTCACGCGGCTTCAGCGTGCCCAGACCCCGCGCCGCCAGATCGCGTGCGATCCCTGCAACGCCCAACGCATCGGGGCGGTTGGGGGTGATGGCGATCTCGATCACCGGGTCGATCTTGGCGGGGTCGTTCTCGGCCAGCCAGTCGACGAACCGCTGGCCCACCTCGCCCGAGGGCAGCTCGATGATGCCGTCATGTTCGTCCGACAGTTCCAGCTCGCGCTCGGACGCCATCATGCCAAAGCTTTCGACGCCGCGGATCTTGCCAACGCTGATCGTCAGATCCAGACCGGGGATATACATGCCCGGCTTGCAGACCACGACGGTGATGCCCTCGCGCGCGTTGGGGGCGCCGCAGATGATCTGCAACTCGCCCTCGTCGGTGTCCACTTTGCAGACGCGCAGCTTGTCTGCATCGGGGTGTTTCTCGGCATGTTTCACATAGCCAAGGGTAAAATCCTTGAGCTTGTCGGCCGGGTTGATGACCTCTTCGACCTCGAGCCCGAGATCGGTCAGCGCCTCGGCGATCTCATCAACCGAGGCGTCGGTGTCCAGGTGGTCTTTCAGCCAGGAGAGGGTGAATTTCATTTCTGTTTTCCTGTCCGGTAAGGCGGGCCAGCCCGCCGAATTCTCTTGGGCAGCAGGGCAAGCCCCACGCTATTTCATCGTGACAAGCCACCATGCAGGTTCGGCATATCCAACGCCGCAAACCCATAGTGCCGCAGCCAGCGCAGGTCGCTGTCAAAGAACGCCCGCAGATCCGGGATGCCGTATTTCAGCATCGCCAGACGATCGATGCCGATGCCGAAGGCAAAGCCCTGATAGACCTCGGGGTCGATCCCGCCGGCGGCGATCACCTTGGGGTGGACCATGCCGCTGCCCAGAATCTCCATCCAGTCGTCGCCCTCGCCGATCTTCAGCTGGCCGCCTTCCCAAGAACAGCGGATATCGACCTCGGCCGAGGGTTCGGTGAACGGGAAATGCGAGGCGCGGAAGCGCAGTTCGACATCGTCGACCTCGAAGAACGCCTTGACGAATTCCTCCAGAACCCATTTCAGGTTCGCCATCGAGATGTCCTTGTCGATGGCCAGGCCTTCGACCTGGTGGAACATCGGCGTGTGGGTCTGGTCATAGTCGGCGCGATAGACACCGCCCGGACAGATCACGCGGATCGGCGCGCCCTGCTTTTCCATCGAGCGGATCTGAACCGGCGAGGTATGGGTGCGCAGCACATGCGGCGGGCGATTGTCGCCCGGCGCGCGGTGCATGTAGAACGTGTCCATCTCGGCCCGCGCGGGGTGGTGGCCGGGGATGTTCAGCGCGTCGAAATTGTACCAATCTGTCTCGATCCGCGGACCTTCGGCGACGGAAAAGCCCAGTTCGGCAAAGATCGCGGTCAGTTCCTCGGTCGCCTGGCTGACCGGGTGGATCGAGCCTTGGCGGCGCGGGCGCGCGGGCAGGGTCACGTCCAGCCACTCGGTCCGCAGACGTTCGTCCAGCGCGGCATCGGCCAATGCGGCCTTCTTGGCGGCCAGCGCCGAATTGATCTCGTCCTTCAGCGCGTTCAGCGCGGGGCCGGCGACCTGGCGTTCCTCGGGCGTCATCTTGCCCAGTTCGCGCATCTTCAGCGCCACTTCGCCCTTTTTGCCCACCGCGGCCACGCGGATCGCTTCCAGCGTGCTTTCGTCGCCTGCGTCAGCGATCTGACCCAGGTATTTTGCCTTAAGATCGTCCATGACGGTCCCCTGAATTCTGTTGCTGTCCTGCTATCACAGCAGCGCGCGAAAGCAAGAGGGCCGGGCCGCGCGATCAGGTCGCGCGCAGAACCGCTGCCTGTCGATCACACCGGACCGGGCGGATCGTGGGGCCATAGCCCTGCGGAAGGGTCTGCAGTTCGGGGAACAGCGCAAACAGTTCGCGCGCGGCCTCCTGCTCCAGCCCCGAGAGCGCCTCCTGCCCCGGAAAGAAGCTCTCGGACACAAGACCTGAAGTGGTGACCAGCTGGTGCCGGTCGAAGAACAGGTGGACATAGCGGACAATGTCACAGGGCTGCACGGTGACGGTATTGCCGTTGACCAGCGATTTGGCGGGGACCAGAACCTCATCCTCGCCGAACAGAAGCTGGGCTTGCCAGCCTCCGACCAGAATGCGGTGCTGGGGCGAGACCAGAATGTCTGTCTTGGCGCCCAGAACACCCGCGCGGATGCGCACCGGCGCGAAACGACCCACGCCGCGCACCGTGCGGCCGCCGATCCAGCGCACCCGGCAGGGGCCGTCATCGACGGTCAGGACCGTATCGCCGGGCTGCAGCGTCTCGATCCGGCGCGGCCCCTCGGGGGTATCCACCAGGGTTCCGGCCGTGAAACAGGCGGCCCCGGTATCCCCGGGCGACAAGGGGCCATAGGTCAGCGTGTCAGGATCGGGTTGATTGAACTGCAGGGTCGTCGTGGTCTGGTTCGGCCCGACCAGCACCGGCAGGTTGACCGAGGTTTCCCCGGCCGCCAACCCATCGACCGCGACGATGTTCTGCGTGCCGCCACCGATGTCGTAGAAATCTATTACCTCACCCGTGGCGGTGTTGGTCAGCGCATAGGCTTCGTAATTGGTTGGGCCGCCACCATCCGGATCGGTCAGGAAGATCGGGAAATCATCGGCCGAGATGACATAGACGATCTCGTTGTTGTCGGGGTCGACGGTGACCTGAACGGAGGGATCGTTGAGTGGGATCTCGATCCCGACCTGCCCGTTCGCCTGATAGAAGGACACGGTGAAATCCGCCGGGTCTTCGCCGGGGCGAAGGGACACCTCCAGGAATTCGGACACGCCCGAATTCGCGGCATAGGCATTGGAATAATGCAACTCACTGATACGCGCCATGAAAGCACCACGACCGGAAAACCTGACCCGAATGTATCGCGCAAACGCCGCCGCCGAACAAGGCGCGATCCGGGAATGTGGCTAACAGGCCCCTAATTGCAACAGGTCGCGGTCAGTAGCTGTATTCGGGGTAGATCCGCGTCAGATCGCCCTGCCAGTCGCCGTGATAATGCTCGAGCAGTTCATCGGCCGGCACCTTGCCGGACTGGATGCTTTCCTTAAGCGCGTTCAGGAAATGCGTCTCGTCCGGGACGAGACCACCCGCACCCGGCCGCGCCCGCGCCTTCAGGCCGGAATCGGCGATGGCCACCACCTCGCGCGCCAGATCGTGCATGTTGATGCCGCCGACCTGCGCCTGCAGCCCGTCCCGGGCCGCGGCGACGCGCAGCCCCTCGCGGGTTTCGGCGTCCCAGCCTTTGACCAGATCCCATGCGGCATCCAGCGCGGACTGGTCATAGGTCAGCCCCACCCAGAAGGCGGGCAGCGCGCACAGACGGCGCCACGGGCCGCCGTCGGCCCCGCGCATTTCCATGAATTTCTTGATCCGCGCCTCGGGGAAAGCGGTGGTCAGGTGATCGGCCCAATCCGAAAGCGTCGGCGTCTCGCCCGGCAGCGCGGGCAGCTTGCCCTGCAGAAAATCGCGGAACGACATGCCCAGCGCATCGATATATTTGCCGTCGCGATAGACGAAGTACATCGGCACATCCAAGGCATATTCCACGTAGCGCTCGAACCCGAAGCCGTCCTCGAACACGAAGGGCAGCATGCCGGTGCGCGCGTCATCCAGATGCCGCCAGATGTAGCTGCGCCAGCTTTTGTGGCCATTGGGCTTGCCCTCGAAGAAGGGCGAGTTGGCAAACAGCGCGGTCGCCACCGGTTGCAGGGCCAGCGCCACGCGCAGCTTCTGCACCATGTCCGCCTCGGACCCGAAATCAATGTTGACCTGCACCGTGCAGGTCCGGCGCATCATGGCGCGGCCCATGTCGCCGACCTTTTCCATGTAGTCGTTCATCAGGACATACCGGCCCTTGGGCATCAGCGGCATGTCCTCGTGCTTCCAGATCGGCGCGGCGCCCAGCCCGATGAAGCCTACGCCGATCTTGTCGGCAATGTCCTTCACGTCGCGCAGATGCGCGTTCACCTCGTCGCAGGTCTCGTGGATGGTCTCCAGTGGCGCGCCTGACAGCTCCAGCTGCCCGCCCGGTTCCAGTGAGACGTTGGCCCCGTCCTTTTCCAGCCCGATCAGCTTGCCCGCCTCTTCCACGGGGGTCCAGCCATGCCCGTCGCGCAGCCCCTGCAGTACCGCCAGGATCGAGCGTTCGCCTTCATAGGGCAGCGGCTTCAGCGTGTCCTTGCAATAGCCGAATTTCTCGTGCTCGGTCCCGATGCGCCATTCGCTTTTGGGTTTGCAGCCATCGGCCAGGTATTCGGCCAGTTGTTCGTGGCGTTCGATCGGCCCGCCGCCGGACTGAGGAATGGACATGAACCGTGCTCCGATCCTGAAGTGTCGAGTCGTGGGGGTCAGTGGTGGTCGCAATCTCCCCCGGTGTCAATGCACCGTCAGTTCAACCGGATGTGTGCCGGGCGCGAGGGATGGCGTTCCCAGATGACCACCGGATGCGACGCCCCGCCCTTGAGTTCCGACAGCATCCGCTCGGTCCGCAGCCCCGGCAGGGCCGAGAACACGTCGAACAGCGCCTCGGCACCCTCGGCATTCACGGGAATGTGAAGCGGCGGCTGGCCGGGCTGCTGCAGCACCCAATGCGCGGGGCTGGCGGTAGGGTCCAGAGTCAGGCTCTCGATTTCGCGGGTGGCGACGATGCCGCCGTCCAGCGGCCCCAGGTAGGCGATCTGCCCCTCATCCACCGACACCACGCCCGGCCCGCCCGCGCCCAGCCGGAACCGCGCGCGCTGTACGCCGATCACGGCCAGCGCGACCGAGACCAGCACAAGCACCCAGCCCAGCCAGCCCAGCAACCCGCCCGGGCCGCCGATCCAGCTGAGGCCAAGGATCAGAACGAACCCGGCGGCCAGCACCTCGCGCCAGCGCCACAGGGCCAGTTTGGCTTCGGGTCGGATGAAACTCATGACGCGGCCTCCATCTGATCGCTGAACAGGACCAGTGAAAAGGTCCCGGCAGGGGCAAACCCAATAGCAACATAAGCACGCACGGCGGCGTTTGAAGCCGCGAACAGAACGGCCTTGCGCACTCCGGCGGCCCGCGCCTCGGCCAGATGCAGGGCGACGGCGGTGCGGGCATAGGCCCGACCACGCAGCGCAGGCGGGGTGAACACGCCGCCGATCTGGACGATCTCGGGCAGCGTGGCATTGAAGCCCGTCATGCTGACGGGCTGGTCGTCGACCATCAGCAGCCGGTGCGAGTCGCGCTGAATATATCCGTCGATGTCCTTCTGCGCAGCCGCGCGGGCCATGCCCGGGTCGGTGCCCAAAGATTCCAGGTGATAGGCCTCGCGCCAGCGGATCAACAGGCTCCGGTCGCCATCCGACAGCGGCACCAGCCTTGCGCCATCCGCTTGCGGAACGATCAGGTCGCGCAGGTCCAGAGCAAAGGAGGGCTCATCCCGATTCAGATGCGCTGCGCGGTCCTGCCATCCGGCCTGTCGCAGAAACCGGCGGGCTTGCGTAGCCTCGCCCGCCAATCCTATGACCGTGCGGCCCCGGATCAGGTCCGATGCCTCGGCCAGGCCGGCCTCGGGCAGATCCGGGCACTGCGGCAGGATCATGCCTTCGTTGGTGATGCCGAACACGCCGCGCAGCGGGTTGCCCAGCATCCACATGCTCATCGCGCGCGGCGCGGGTGCGTTCAGGCCGAACTCTCGCAGGTTGGCCAGCGCGAACATCGAGCTTTGCACATGGTCCAGAAGAAACCGCTCAATCGCCGGAATGTCCTGTTGCTGCGCCAGCCGCCACATCAGGACCAGTCCCCCAGCGCCTGCTGCCACAGGGTCATCGCGGCAACCGCCGCCGTGTCGGCCCGCAAGATGCGCGGCCCCAGGCTGACCACATGCGTGAACGGCAGATCCTTCAACCGCTGGCGCTCGGCATCGGAGAACCCGCCCTCGGGGCCGATAAGGATGGCCCACGGTCGGCCCTTGTCCTGTGCGGCGAGGCGCAGGGCCGACCCGGCCTCGGCCTCGTCGCAGAACATCAGTTGGCGGCCGTCGGGCCAGTTGTCCAACAGCTTGTCCAGCCGCTGCAGGTCGCAGACCTCGGGCACGAAAGTGCCGCC
Organism: Ruegeria sp. CH5; assembly: GCF_056537025.1. NCBI lineage: Bacteria > Pseudomonadati > Pseudomonadota > Alphaproteobacteria > Rhodobacterales > Roseobacteraceae > Ruegeria > Ruegeria sp. CH5. The sequence continues at coordinate 219,386 of NZ_JBQFQT010000005.1, forward strand.
GCATTGCTCGGCCGCCTCGACCGCATGGGCCTGCAGCCGGTCCTGGCGGATGCGTTCGGAATTGGTGAAAGCAGTCTGCACCGGCATGATCTTGGCGGCCCCCATCTCGGCCGCCTTTTCGACGATGAAATCGGTCCGGGCCTTCTTGATCGGGGCAAACAGCAGCCAAAGGTCCGGCGGCAGTTGCAGTGGCCGGGTCTGTTCAAGACAGCTCAGAGTACCGCCCCGCTTGCCCGCCTCGGCCACCTGCGCCAGCCACTCGCCATCGCGGCCGTTGAACAGGGCCACCTGCCCGCCCACGGCCAGACGCATCACGCCGAACAGGTAATGGGCCTGCTCGCGCGTCAAAGGAACCGATTGCCCCGCACCCAAAGGGTGATCTACATACAGCCTGATCTTCGCACTCATGAGACCCTACATATGCAAGGCAATGCCCCAACACCAGACGGTCAGGTCGCCGACGCCGTTACCGGCAACTGGGTCGATACCCGCGCCCCGGCCTTTGCCCGCCCCTATCTGCGGCTGTCGCGCGCGGACCGGCCGATCGGGACGTGGCTGCTGCTGATTCCGTGCTGGTGGGGCCTGGCGCTGGCGATCCTGCATGACGGTGAGCCGCGGTGGGGCGATCTGTGGATTGCCGTGGGGTGCGCGGCCGGGGCCTTTCTGATGCGCGGCGCGGGCTGCACCTGGAACGACATCACCGACCGCAAGTTCGACGCGCAGGTCGCCCGTACGCGCTCGCGGCCCATCCCCTCGGGGCAGGTCAGCGTGCGGCAGGCGGTGATCTGGATGGGCCTCCAGTGCCTTCTGGCGCTCGCGATCCTGCTGACCTTCAACCAGGCGGCCATCGCGATGGGCGCCCTGTCGCTGCTGCCGGTGACGATCTATCCCTATGCCAAGCGCTTCACCTGGTGGCCGCAGGTGTTTCTGGGGCTGGCCTTCAACTGGGGCGCCCTGCTGGCCTGGGCGGCGCATCGCGGCACGGTCGAATGGCCCGCGATCCTGCTGTACCTGTCCGGCATCGCCTGGACGCTGTTCTACGACACGATCTATGCCCACCAGGACGCCGAGGATGACGAGCTGATCGGCATCAAGTCCACCGCGCGTCTGTTCGGGACCGACACCGCGAAATGGCTGAAGTATTTTCTTGTGGCGACCGTGGCGCTGATGGGGCTGGCCATCGTCGAGGCCGCGCTGCCCAATTCCAGCGTGCTGGCGCTGGTCGTGGCCATCGGTGGACCTTGGGCAATGGGGTGGCACATGGCGTGGCAACTGCGCGGGCTGGACATCGAAGACAACGCGAAACTGCTGCAGCTGTTTCGCGCCAATCGGGACACCGGCCTTATTCCGCTCATCTTCCTTTGCGTCGCATTGCTCCTCTGATTGCACCTCGGTACCGGTGCCTGTAAGAGTCCCGCCCAATGGCCCGAGGAGATAAGAAACCGCTCATGCGCTTGCCGTATTTCCTGACATCAGCCCTGATCTTTGTCGTGTCGGCGGGGGTCTGTCTGCTGGCCGCCGGATTCGCGGTGACCAAGATCGAAGAAACCTCGGAAACTGCCGTTCGAAATGCACTGAGCATGCAGGGCCACGAGTGGGCCGAAGTGCAGGCGGATGGGCTGCGCGTTGTGCTGACCGGTACTGCCCCGGACGAGGCCACCCGATTCAACGCGCTGACCGCGGCCGGTACACAGGTCGACACTTCTCGGGTGATCGACGAGATGGACATTGCCCCGACGGCTGACCTGACTCCGCCCAAATTCTCGGCCGAAATTCTCCGGAACGACAGCGGCATTTCCGTGATCGGGTTGGTTCCGGCCAGCGTGGATCGCAACGCACTGATGGCCCGGCTGCAGAAGCTAGACCCGCAGGCGCGGGTGTCGGACCTGCTTGAGACCGCAGACTACAAGAAACCCAAAGGCTGGGACGACGCGATATCCTATGCCATCCTTGCCCTGTCCAAGCTGCCGCGAGCCAAGGTTTCCGCCAGCCCCGACCTGGTCAAGATCACTGCCATCGCTGACAGCCAGCAGGAAAAAGAACGGCTGGAACAAGAGCTGACACGCGCCGCGCCGCCCAGCTTGCGCATCGGTCTGGCGATTTCGGCACCGCGCCCGGTGATCACTCCGTTCACCCTGCGCTACCTGATTTCGGAGGAAGGCGGCCAGTTCGACGCATGTTCGGCACAGGATGAAAAGGCGCGTGACACCATTGTAGCGGCCGCGCAGGATGCCGGGCTGTCAGGGCCCTATACCTGCACGATCGGCCTGGGTGTGCCATCGCCCCGATGGGCACAGGCCGCTGAACTGAGTATCCGGGCTCTGTCCGGGATCGGGCAAGGATCGGTCACGATGTCGGATGCCGACATCACGCTGATTGCTGAACCGAACACCAACCCGGCCACCTTCGACAAGGTCGTGGGCGAGTTGGAGAACGCCCTGCCCGAAGTGTTCGCCCTGCACGCGGTTCTGCCCGAACCAGAAAACAACGAACAGGCCGGACCTGTGGAATTCACCGCCACCCGCAGCCCGGAAGGTCTGGTACAACTGCGCGGCCGTCTGGGCGACGATTTGCAGCGCGACATGATCGACAGCTACGCCCGGGCTGCCTTCGGATCCGATCAGGTTCACAGTGCCGCCCGCGTGGTCGACCAGATGCCGCAGGACTGGCCCGTGCGCGTTCTGGCGGGGCTGGAATCCCTGTCCTGGCTGAACAACGGCGTGCTGACCGTAACGCCTGACAAGGTCGAGTTGACAGGCGTCAGCCATGATGAAGACGCCAAGGCACAGATCGCGGGCTTGCTGTCCGACAAGCTGGGCGATGCGCAGGACTTTGACCTGTCGATCACCTATCAGCCCCCGCCCGAACCCGAAGACGCGCTGCCAGACCCCGAGCAGTGCGAAAGTCGCATCGCCGAGGTTCAGGAAACCCGCAAGATCACGTTCGAGCCCGGGTCGGCTACGGTTTCATCAGAGTCCCGCGACAGTCTGAACCAGATTGCCGAGATCCTGCGCGAATGCGGACCGATCCGGATTGAAATCCAGGGTCATACCGACAGCCAGGGCCGTGAAGAGATGAACCAGCAGCTGAGCCAGTCACGCGCCCAGTCCATCCTTAACGAATTGCGCGCCCGTCGGGTGTCGACCAAAAGCTACTCGGCCGCAGGCTACGGTGAAACGCAGCCGATTGCAGACAATGACACCGAAGACGGGCGCGAGAAAAACCGGCGCATCGAATTTCGCCTGATCCGGCCCGAGCCGGTCACCAATCAGGAAACCGGTCTGGAAGCATTGGAGACCCAGACAAGCGCAACCGAACCTGCGCCAACAGAAGAAGAAGCATCCGAAACGGATGCAGGGGACCAGTAAGTTGAACAGAACCGAATTCATCATCGCCACCGCCGTCATCCTGTTCGCCGCCTTCTGCATGGGCTGGTTCGCCAACTGGCTGGTGCACCGCCTGTCGCGCGTGCGCCAATCCGACGTGGCTGATCTGGACCGCATGAGCCAGGAGCTGCACGAGGCCGAGGAAACCCGTGATCAGGCGATCACCTATCTGCAGCAGCGCGAGGCCGAGCTGACCAACCAGCTGACCCAGACCGAGGCCGAGCTGGCCGCGGCCATGGACGGGCTGCGCGCCGCCCGCCAGGAAGCCGAGGAATTGCGCGGCCGGATCAACAACGCCGACTGAGCGCCTACCATCGCGACAGCGCGTCCTCGTCCTCGTCCTTGGCGGCAACCCACTCCGCGCCCGAACCTGTGATTTCCTTCTTCCAGAACGGGGCGCGGGATTTCAGATAATCCATCAGGTATTCGGCGGCCTCGAACGCATCCTTGCGATGCGGGGCTGCCGTTGCGACCATCATGATCCGGTCAGCCGGGGCCAGCCGCCCGTGGCGATGGATCACCAGCACGTCACCCAGCGACCACCGGTTCTTGGCTTCCTCGGCGATCTTGGCGATGGCGCGTTCGGTCATGCCGGGATAATGCTCGATCTCCATGCAGGCCAGATCGGTCTGCGCCAGATCTCGCACGACACCGGTAAAGGTGACGATGGCGCCATTGGCCGTGTCACCCGCGGCAAAGGCATTGGCCTCGGCCCCCAGATCGAACGGCTCTTGCTGGACGGAGATCCGCATCGCCCTAGCCGCCGGTCATGGGCGGGAAAAAGGCCACTTCGCGGACGCCGGCCAGCGGCGCGTCGAAATCCGACAGCTCCTGATCCAGCGCGACCCGCAGGGCCGACAGGTCGGCAAAGGCCGCGGCATAGCGGTCTTCGCGGGCGCTGAGTTCGGCCACCAGATCGGAGACCGTAGCTGCGGTGGTTTCGAACTTTTCCTTCGGTACGCCAATCCGCTCGCGGACCCAGGCGAAATACAGAACATCCATGCGTCAGCCCTCCTTCAGATGGGGCATGGCTTTACGTAGGTAGTCGTAGCCGGTGATCAATGTCAGCGTCGCCGCGATCCACAGCAGCCACAACCCGATGCGGCCCGACCAGAACATGCCATCCAGCTTCCATTGCAGGCCCGAGATGTCCTCGACCTGGCCCGACAGGATCTGGTCGATCAGCGCGGCATCCATGCCGAAGGTGGACATGACGAAATAGTGCTCGAATATGCCCTGCGAAAACAGCACGGCAATCGCCACCATCTGCGCGGTCGTCTTCCATTTGGCCAACTTGGTAACCTTGAGCGTTCCGGCCACATCGCCCAGATACTCGCGCAGGCCCGAGACGAAAACCTCACGGAACAGGATCACGGTGGCGGGCAGCACCAGCCAAGGCGTCCAGTGCTCGGTCGAATAGCCTACAAGGATCATCAGCGCGATCACCACCATCGCCTTGTCGGCGATCGGGTCCAGCATTGCACCCATCTTGGTTTCCTGCTTCCACGCGCGCGCCAGATAGCCGTCGAACCAATCGGTTATGGCCGCCGACAGGAACAGGATCAGCGCGAACCAATCGGCATAGGGCCGAGTGAAATACAGAAACATCACCGCCAGGCCGGGGGCGGCCAGTAGGCGCAGCAAAGTCAGAATATTCGGCAGGTTCCACTTCATGCGCTGGACCCTACAACCATGGCCGGGAACAGAAAAGACGGCACGACAAAAAACTGCCAAGAACACAGGTGTTTGGACCACGACAGGTCAGACCGTCGCAGGCGGAGGATCGATGACCGTTTCCCCCTTGGCGCGGCGCGAATAACGGGTCAGGTTGCGCGGGTATCGGCACACCAAGAAAGATCCGCCCCGTGACCTCACATATCAGAACCGATGCGCGCGCCAACCTGATCGGCAGCGCCTGGATGATCGCGGCCATGGCCGGGTTCGCCCTGGAGGACGCGCTGTTGAAAAGTGCCGCCAAAGCGCTGCCCATCTGGCAGGTTCTGGTGCTGTTCGGGCTGGGCGGGGCGTTGATTTTTGCCGGAGCCGCGTTGCTACAGGGGCGGCGGTTGCTGCACCCCGATGTCCTGTCCAAGCCGATGAAGATCCGGGGGCTGTTCGAAGTCTTCGGCCGCCTGTTCTATGTACTGGCCATCGCCCTGACGCCGCTGTCCTCGGCCACGGTGATCCTGCAGGCCACGCCGCTGGTCGTGGTGGCGGGTGCCGCGCTGTTCTTCGGGGAAACCGTCGGCTGGCGGCGCTGGAGTGCCATTCTGGTCGGACTGATCGGAGTGGTGGTCATCATCCAGCCAACCGGAGACAGTTTCTCGGCCCTGTCCATTCTTGCGGTGCTGGGGATGCTGGGCTTTGCCGGCCGCGATCTGGCCAGCCGCGCGGCCCCGGCCACGCTGGGCACCACCGTTCTTGGGTTTTACGGCTTTCTGTCAATTGTCGTCGCCGGTGGTCTGTATCGGGCTTTCGAAGGCGCGGCCGCGATGCCGGTGGACGCCCAAACCGCCCTGCACCTGACAGGAGCCGTGGTGATGGGCGCGGTGGCCTATGCCTCGCTGATGCTGGCCATGCGGACGGGCGAAGTGTCGGCCGTGACACCGTTTCGCTATACCCGCCTTCTGTTCGGCATCGGGCTGGGCGTGCTGATATTCGACGAGCATCTGGACCAGACCATGTGGCTGGGCAGCGCGCTGATCGTGGCCTCGGGGCTGTACATTCTGTGGCGCGGGCGCCGGCGGCCTCAGCCCTTTTCGTGAAAGAAATCATAGACCTTCTGCGCCAGACCGGCCGAGATCCCGTCCACCGCCTTCAGATCCGCCAGATTGGCGCGGCTGACCGCCTTGGCGCTGCCGAAATGTGCCAGCAGGGCGCGTTTGCGGGCTGCGCCCACGCCCGGAATTTCATCCAGGGGCGTCGCCCCCATCGCCTTGGCCCGTTTGGCGCGGTGGGTGCCGATGGCAAAGCGGTGCGCCTCGTCCCGTAGCCGCTGAATGAAATACAGAACCGGGTCGTTGCGTTTCAGGGCAAAGGGGCGCTGGCCGATGCGGTGGAATTCTTCCTTGCCGTGGTCGCGATCGACGCCTTTGGCGACGCCGACCATAGGGATGTCCTCGACCCCGTGTGCCTGCATGATCTCGTGCACGGCGCTCACCTGCCCCGCACCCCCGTCGATCAGCAACAGGTCGGGCCACAGGCCCTTGTCGCGGTCGGGGTCCTCTTTCAGCAGGCGGGTAAAGCGGCGGGTCAGCACCTCTTTCATCATGCCGAAATCGTCGCCCGGCGTCAGGTCGTCGCCGCGAATGTTGAACTTGCGGTAGGCGTTCTTCATGAACCCCTCGGGCCCGGCCACGATCATCGCGCCCACTGCGTTGGTGCCCTGGATATGCGAGTTGTCATAGACCTCGATCCGGTTCGGCGGCGCGTCAAGATCGAAGGCCTCGGCCAGACCGCGCAGCAGCTTGGCCTGCGTCGCGCTTTCCGACATGCGGCGTGCCAGCGCCTCGCGCGCGTTGCGCAGCGCGCCCGAGACCAGCTCGAGCTTTTCGCCCCGCTGCGGCACCAGGATCTCGACTTTGCGACCGGCCTTTTCCGACAGGGCTTGCTGCATCAGGTCGGCGTTCTCGATCGCGTCCGACAGGATCAGTTGGCGCGGCGGTTCCTTGTTGTCGTAGAACTGGCCCAGAAAGGCCTCCATCACCTCGGCCGGCGAGACGTCGGGGCCGACCCGCGGATAGAAATCGCGGTTGCCCCAGTTCTGGTTGGCGCGGATGAAAAACACCTGAACACAGGCCTGACCGCTGTCCATATAAAGGCCGATCACATCCGCCTCGGCCACACCGCGCGGGTTGATGCCCTGCGCCGTCTGCACCTGCGTCAGCGCGCGGATCCGGTCGCGCAGGGCGGCGGCGCGCTCGAACTCCATCGCGTCCGAGGCTTCCTGCATCTGCGCGGCCAGTTCCTCCTGGATTCGGGTCGAGCGTCCGGACAGGAACCGCTCGGCGTCGCGCACGCTTTCGGCATAATCGGCCTGCGAAATCATGCCCACGCACGGCCCCGAGCAGCGCTTGATCTGATAGAGCAGGCAGGGCCGGGTGCGACTGTCGAACATCGAATCCGAGCAGTTGCGCAGCAGAAACGCCTTCTGCAGCTGGTTCAGCGTGCGGTTCACCGCGCCTGCGCTGGCGAAGGGGCCGAAATAGGCACCCTTTTCCTTCTTGGCGCCGCGGTGTTTCTTGATCTGCGGAAATGGATGGTCCTTGGCCACCAGAATGTTGGGAAAGCTTTTGTCGTCGCGCAGCAGCACGTTGTATTTGGGCTTGAGCTGCTTGATCAGGTTCTGTTCCAGCAGCAGCGCCTCGGTCTCGGTCCGAGTGGTCAGGAACATCATCGACGCGGTCGAGGCGATCATCCGCTCGATCCGGCCGGAATGGCCCGGGCGGGTGTAGTTCGACACCCGCGCCCGCAGGTTGCGCGCCTTGCCGACATACAGAACCCGGCTGTCCGCATCCAGCATCCGATAGACACCCGGCGAACTGTCCAGCGTCTTCACGTATTTCTGGATGCAGGCATAGCCGGTCGGCTGAGGCTGGGATTGAGGGGCGCTGTCGGCGGTCATGAGAGAGAGATACGATTCTCTGACCGTGGCTGCAATCTTGCGCGCCTCAGATCAAGAGAAAACAAATCCACGATTCTTGTGGATAACTGTGCGGACAACTTTCCCTGCACTGTGATTTTTCCTTGAATCCTTGTGTTTTCGCTGCGTTGCACAATAAATAGGCACAATTTTAAAACATTGATTATAAAAGATATTTTTATTCTCGTTTTACAAGTGTATGAAAAAAAAGACATTTTTGTAACGAACCTGTAACAGGATCGAGAGCGGTGCAAAACTTGCAGGGGCAATACCTATTCAAGGCCCACTACATCAGGCGTTTGCCAGCCCAGATGCTGGCCGCCATCAACGCACAAAAGCTGGCCCGTGACCGCATGCGCGTCCAGAAAATACCCAAGAGCCGCGTTGATATCCGAGGGGTTTGCACCGCGTTCCAAGACCGTGTTTTCGCGTTGGGTCTTGAAGTGCTGGGGACTTTGCCGATGTCCCTGCAGGGTTGGACCCGGCCCAATGGCATTGACGCGAATGGCCGGCGTCAGTGCCTGGGCCGCCGTCCGGGTCAATGCCCATAGCCCCATCTTGGCGATGGTGTAGGACATGAATTCAGGCGTCAGTTTGCGCACCCGCATGTCGACCATATTCACGATCAAGCCGGTCGCGACGGGTTCGTCATTCTCATCCATCTCGGGTTCCAGACCCTGGCCCGCCATGGCCTGCGTCAACACGAAGGGCGCGCGCAGGTTGCTGTCCATGTGGCGATCCCAGCTTTGCCGGGTGGCAGTGCGGATGTTGTCGTATTCGAAGATCGACGCATTGTTGACCAGACAGGTGATCGGACCGCCCAGCGCCTCGGCCGCGCGCGGCAAAAGGGTCTGCACCTGATCCTCGTCCAGCAGATCGGCCTTCAGCGCCACGGCAGTGCGGCCCATTGCCTGGATCTCGGACACGGTCTCGGCAGCGGCAGCGCCCGAGGTTGCGTGATGCACGGCAACGTCCATGCCACGTTTCGCCAGGTACAACGCCATGGCCCGCCCCAGTCGAATGCCGGCGCCGGTCACCAGTGCTCGGGTCATGAAGGGGCTCCTTTCAGTCAGATCAGGCCAACAGGATCACGACATATGTGACGTACAGCAGCGTCAAAATGAACCCCCAGACCCGGGTGATGTCTTGCTTGAAGAAGACGAACGGGATCAGCAGCAGGGACGAGCCCAGCATGACCCAAAGATCGAATTGCAGGAATTCGGGGTCCACGGGGATGCGCCCGAACAGCGTGGCAATACCGACAATGCCCAGAAGGTTGAACATGTTCGACCCGATGACGTTGCCCAGAGCAACATCGGCCTGCCGGCGCAACGCGGCCATGACGGTGGTCGCCAGTTCGGGAAGCGAGGTTCCGACCGCGACCAGCGTCAGCCCGATCACCGTTTCACTGACACCGTAGGTCCGCGCAATGATGGTCGCGTTGTCGACCAGAAGATGCGCGCCCATCGGCAGACCAATCAGCCCAAGCACCAGATACAGCGACACCTTCCAGTACGGCATGTCCGGGTCGGCCTCTTCCAGCGCTTCCAGCGCTTCCAGATCCTGCTCTTCCGAGCAGGAGTTGCGATGCGCGTGCGCTTCTCGGAAGGCGTTGAGCAGGATCAGAGCCAACCCCGCCAGCAGGATTGCCCCGCTGAACAGGTTGAATTCTCCGTAAAAGGCCAAACCGATGAACAGAACCGAGGCCAGCAACATGAAGACGTAGTTTCTTCGCGTGTTGCATTCGCTGCTGTGGATCGTTGCCAACAAGGCCGGCAAACCCAGGACCAGAAGGATGTTGGCCGTGTTCGAACCGACGACATTGCCCAGCGCGATACCGGGCGCATTTTCCTCGATGGCCTTGATGGCGATCAGAAGCTCGGGTGCCGAGGTGCCGAAGGCGACGATCGTCAGGCTGACGATCAAGGCCGGAACACCCAGGCGCAGGCTGAGATTCACCGCACCCCGCACCAGCGCGTCACCGGCCAACAGCAGGATCAATAAGCCAAGACCGGAAAGCAGCCAGGCCGTCATCGACGCCCTCCTTGCTCACATGTGCAGGGGCCTTTGCCAATCCGGAACCGACCGCAGCGCGGACATTTCGCGGAATTCAATCTCTGTTGACCGGGAAAGCGCAGCTTTCCGAACATCGCCAGGACCCCCATGGCAACCAGAAACAGAATGACGACCTTGACGATCACGTCACATACCAAAGCGCGCGTAGGCCGCGCGCTCCTCGAGCAGGGAAATGGCGTCCTGCGCCATGTCCGTTCCAAACCGCGACCAGATCGGTCGGCGCAACCCGTAGCGCCGGAATTTGACCTTGTCGCCAAACACTTCCTGCATCTTTGGCTTCAGATGCGCGATGCCGTCGATCAGCCCAAGTTCGTGCGCACGCCGCGCCAGCCAGATTTCACCGGTAAACAGATCGGCGGCCTCGTCCAAACGACTGCCGCGTCGAGCCTTCACATAGGCAATGAAATTCTGATGGATGTCGTCCAACAGTCCCTTGAGACGCGCGACATCCTCTTCTTTTTCGGGAGAGAACGGGTCCAGCATCGATTTGGATTTCCCGGCGGTATGTACGCGCCGTTCGATCCCCTGACGGGCCAGAAACACATGCGCGCCGAACCCCGAGGAGATGACCCCGATCGACCCCAGAACCGAGCTGTCATCCGCCCAGATCTCGTCCGCCGAAGCCGCAAGCCAATAACCACCCGAGGCCGCCACGTCCTCGACAAAGGCATGGACTGGCACCTTGAACTCGTCGGCCAACCGTCGGATCCGCGCACCGATCAGCGAGCTTTGCACCGGCGATCCGCCCGGCGAATTGATCTCGAGCGCGACGGCGGCAGGTTTTCCCTTGCGGAAGGCTTTTTCCAGAACCGGTGCCAAAGAGGCATCGTTCAGCGAAGCTCGGCCAGCCATTCCAATGGCTCCGGACAGGCGAACGACAGCCACGGTTGGCTGCTTGTTGAGAAACGGCAGGCTGAGTTTCATGGGTGCCGATGTAGAGTGCGCCCGCCCCTTAAACAAGGGACCCCACCTGCCATGAACGTGACGTGAACCAAAATCCTGTTCAGCCACGGCAAAAATGCAACGCCCTAGCTGCGGATGCGCCACCCGGTTTTGAAGATCCAACCGATGACCGCCAGGCAGAAGCCGGTAAAGGCCAGGATCGCCAGAAGGCTAAGCAGAATGGGCACGTCCGAAAGCCCGTAAAACGACCAGCGAAAGCCCGAGATCAAATAGACCACCGGGTTGAACAACGAGATCGTCTGCCACACCGGCGGCAGCATCGAAATCGAGTAGAACGTGCCGCCCAGAAAGATCAGAGGCGTCACAACCAGCTGCGGTACCAACGACATCTGTTCGAAATTGCTGGCCCAGATCCCGATGATGAAGCCCAGCAGGGAAAAGCTGAGGCAGGACAGGATCAGAAAGGCGGCCATCGCGAAGGGGTGCTCGATGCGGATGTCCACGAAAAACGTGGCGGTGGTCAGGATCACCAATCCCACGAACAACGCCTTGGTCGCGGCGGCGCCCACATAGCCGATCACGATCTCGATGAAATTCACCGGAGCCGAGAGCAGTTCGTAGATCGTGCCCAGGAACTTGGGGAAATAGATGCCAAAGGACGCGTTCGAGATCGACAGCATCACCACCGACAGCATGATCAGCCCCGGCACGATGAAGGCGCCGTAGGAGACGCCCTCGACCTCCTGGATGCGACTGCCGATGGCAGTGCCAAACACCACGAAGTACAGCGAGGTCGACAGAACCGGTGACAGAAAGCTCTGCGCGAGGGTGCGGAAGAACCGGGCCATTTCGAACCGGTAGATGGCGGCGATGGCGGACCAGTTCATGCGGCATCTCCGGACACGAGGTTGACGAAAATCTCTTCCAGGCTCGATTGCCGGGTCTGAACGTCACGCAACACCAGCCCCGCCTCTGCCACGTCATTCAGCAAAGTGGTGATGCCAGTGCGATCGGCATTGGTGTCGTAGGTATAGATCAGCGCATCGCCCTGCCCGTTCAGCACCAGATTGTGGTGGGCCAGACTGCCGGGAATGTCCGAGATCGTGCGGGTCAGCATGACCTCGATCTGCTTCTTGCCCATCTGCGCCATCAAGGTGTTTTTGTCCTGCACCAGCATCAGTTCGCCCTTGTCGATCACACCGATCCGGTCGGCGATGGCTTCGGCCTCTTCGATGTAGTGGGTGGTCAGGATGATGGTGACACCGGCAGCCTTCAACTCGTCGACGATGGCCCACATATCCTTACGCAGTTCGACATCCACACCGGCGGTGGGTTCATCCAGAAACAGCACCCGCGGCTCGTGCGCCAGCGCCTTGGCGATCAGCACCCGCCGCTTCATGCCGCCCGACAATTCCTTGATCGCGTTCTTGCGCTTGTCCCACAGCGACAGCTTGCGCAGGATCTCTTCGATCCGGGCACTGTCCCGCCCATAGCCGAACAGACCGCGCGAAAACCGTACGGTGTTCCAGACCTTCTCGAACGGCTCCAGCGCAATTTCCTGCGGCACGAGGCCGATCATGCGCCGGGCGGCACGAAAGTCCGTGAGGATGTCGTGCCCCCCTACGGTGACCGTCCCAGACGTGGGCGTGGTAATCCCGCAAACCGTCGAGATCAGGGTTGTCTTTCCCGCCCCGTTCGGGCCGAGCAGGGCCAGGATCTCGCCCTCTTCGATGTCCAGCGATACGCCTTTCAGCGCTTCGAACCCGCCGGCATAGGTTTTGCGCAGATCCTTGATCGAAAGAATTGTAGTCATGCGTTTTCCCAGTTCTGGCCGGGACAGTATCGCGCCAGAGGATTGCCGAACAGACCAAATCCGCACAGTCCTCTGCGCGCAAACGCAGGTTTCACTCGCGCCCGGTCAGGCGACCCAGCCAGCCTTTCTTTTCCCCCTCGGGGGTGTCTTCGCCGCCCTCTTCCGGCGCTGCAGGGCCTTCGAAATGCTGCTGAAGGTTCGAGAAGAACTGATCAGCCATTTTTTTGGCAAAGCCGTCGATCAAACGGCTGCCTAGCTGCGCCAGCTTTCCGCCAACCTTGGCATCCACGTCATAGGCCAGAACCGTTCCACCGTTGTCACTGGCGCTGAACGTGACACTGGCGCTGCCCTTTGCAAAACCCGCCGCCCCGCCTTTGCCCTCACCGGCGATGGTCAGGTTTTGACCCTCAACCATGTCGGACATCGTGACGGTGCCTTTGAACGTGGCCTTTACCGGCCCGACCTTCTGCACCACGGTCGCCTCGTAACCGTCCATAGGATTGCCCGAGACCTCTTGCGCACCGGGCACGCAGTTTTTCAGCACCTCGGGGTCCAGCAGGGCCGCATAGACATCGGACGGCGCCGCCTGAATTTCACGCGTGTCACTCATTTGCATGGGACCACCCCCCTTTTTTGAAATGTCTGATATTCGACCAAAGACCTATCCACGAACTGCCGTTGCGGCAACCGTGTTCCACACATTATCCGCCGCCCCCGGAATCCTGAGCCCGCATGTCGGCAATCCGTTTCTGCACCAGTTCCAGATGCAGACGGGCATCATACTGCCCTTGCCGGTAGGCCGCTGGCAGCCTTAGGTCCGCCAGCTTTTCGTCCAGCACCTGCAACTGGCCTTGCATCCGCACGAGGTCTTCCGCGGAAGGGTTGTCGGCCAGGTCCTGTTCGATCAGACGAATTTCCGGGTAGTGCTGCCAGACACGCCATCGTTGGAAATAGGCGTAGATGCGCGGCAACAATCGGACCAGCGGTAGGACAATGAAAAAGAACGGCAGGAACAGAAGGAAAACCCGATTGACCTGCGCCGCCACCCAATAAGGCAACCAATCATGCCAGGTGGATGGCCCTTCAAGTATCAGTTGCCGCGCAGTGTTGTTGAGGGGCAATGCGGTCCCTTCGATCCCCGGAAAGGCCCCGGGGTCATTGATGATGCCCTGAGCCTCGTGCAAGGCTATCGCCGCCATCGTCAGCCGGTTGACCAACGCCGGATGCAGTCCCGGCCGCACAACCAGTCGCGCCTCGAGAGCGATCAGATCTACCGGGCGCGGCGGCAGAACCGGGTTCAGCGACATACCTCCGGTCGGTACGGTCACCACAGTGGCATAGGACAAACGACGCGAAATCGCCTCGACATGTTCAAGGTTCAGCACCTTCAGTCCCGGCACCTCGTACGCGGCCAGCAGGTAGGGGGCTTCGATCGGCGCAACAAAGACGGCGATGTCCAACGTTCCGTCCAGCAAGGCGTCGGCCGCCTGGTCATAGGGCAGTGCAACATGCACGTTATCCTCTTGGGCCAGCCCGACCGCGCGCTCGAAGTCGCGGAATGCGTCCGCGGTGCCGGACCCGGGCGCACCGCTGTTGATGCTCAACCCACGCCATAACGCGGGATTGGGCGGAATCCACGCATCCTCGCGCGCCATGAAAATCATCGGCTCGAAAAACACCGTCCCGATGGCCTGCGCCCGATCCGGGTCAACTTCGATGCCGCCCTGCAAGAAGGCCACATCCACAGCCCCGTCTTCCAGGAGACGCGCATTTTCGACCGACCCTGCGGTTTCGACGATCTCGAGCCGAATGTCATCCTCGGCAAGGATATCGGAATAGTCCTGCGCCACTTCGATATAGGCACCACCCGCCGGTCCGGCTGCCATGCGCAGGTCGCCGGGCGGGTGCAGCAGAAGGATGATTGCCACCAGAACCGCCAAGACCATGGCGGCACTGATCGTGATCCAAAGACGCATCCTACCCCTCGCTGATCCACCCCGGACAGCACGCTACGCCGCTGGCCCCAAGCTGGCAAGTATTCCGATGTGTTTGTTGATTTTTCCCGTTCCGGATCAGACCGATGCCAGACGCCGCGTCGCCGCCGGTCGGTCTTGCAATCCTGCTGGGCCCCGGCCAGCATCGCCGCGAAGGAGTGCTACTCATGCTCAACGGAATCCGCATCGTCGAAATCGAGGGGCTCGGCCCCGGCCCGTTCGCCGCCATGCTGCTGGCGGATCTGGGGGCCGATGTCGTGACCATCCACCGCAAGGGGGGCGCCGTCACACCCGGCATGCCGGACCGATCCGTGCTGGACCGGGGCAAGCGCTCGATCGCGCTCGACCTCAAGGACCCCGACGACCTCGAAACCGCCCGGCGCCTGATCGAAACCGCCGATGCGTTGATTGAAGGCTTCCGCCCTGGCGTGATGGAGAAGCTGGGTTTGGGGCCCGAAGCCTGCCACGCCCTGAACCCGGCGCTGGTCTATGGCCGCATGACCGGCTGGGGCCAGGACAGCCCGCTTGCCGACACCGCAGGACATGATCTGAACTACATCGCCCTGTCGGGGGCGCTTTGGTACGGCTCACCACCGGGCGCCGAGCCGATGACCCCGGCCACGCTGGTCGGCGATATCGGCGGGGGCGCGATGTATCTGGTCACCGGCATACTGGCCGGGCTGCTGAACGCGCGCACAACCGGCACGGGCACGGTCGTCGACGCTGCCATCTACGACGGCTCGGCCCACATGATGAACCTGCTGATGAGCCTGCGCCAGACAGGCAACCTGTCCGACACGCGCGGCCAGAGCCTGCTGGACGGCCCGCATTGGAGCCGTACATACGCCTGCGCGGATGGCGGCTTTGTTTCGGTCCAATGCCTCGAACCGAAATTCTATGCCCAATTCCTGGAAATCCTGGGCCTGTCCCAAGACCCGGCGTTCCAGCAACAATACGACAGCACGCTCTGGCCAGATTTGACCCTGCGCCTGGCGGAAATCTTCGCAACCAAGCCGCGCGACCATTGGGCCAAACTGTTCGAAGGATCAGACGCCTGCGTCGCCCCGGTGCTCAGCCCCGACGAGGCCGCAACCCACCCGATGAACACCGTCCGTCAAACCTGGCGAGAAACAGACGGCACCCTGCAGGCCGCCGCCGCCCCGCGCTTCTCCACCCATCAATGGCAGCCGAAACCCAGCCCGGCCCGCGGCCAACACACGACCGAAATCCTTACGGAACTTCAGGCTCTCAAGAAGACCTGACACACCCTTCATCTGGCCAGCGGCCAAGAGGGGGCTGGCCCCCTCGCACGCCGCCTACCTGCCGCGCACCGTGTCGATCATCAACTGTACATTCTCCGGGTCGGCATCCGGCGTGATCCCGTGACCCAGATTGAAAATATGCGGCCCCTTGGAAAAGGCGCGCACGATGCGGCGGGTCTCATCCACCAGCGCCTGCCCACCGGTGACCATGTGAGACGAGGCCAGGTTGCCTTGCACGCAGCCATCCACCTGCACATGTTCGGCGGCCCATTCCGGCGCAACCGAGTTGTCCAGCGCCACGCAATCGACACCGGTGGCCTTCGCGAAACCGACATAGCCCTCGCCCGCCTCGCGCGGGAAACCGATGACCGGAATGCCCGGGTGGCGTTCCTTGAGCGCCTGAGTGATGATCCGGCACGGCTCGACCGCGTATTTGTTGAAAGCCTCGCCTTTCAGCGATCCAGCCCAGCTGTCGAAGATCTTGACCACCTCGGCCCCCGCTTCGATCTGAGCCGACAGATATTCGATCGTGGCCGCAGTGATCCGGTCCAGCAACGCCTCGAACAGCGCGGTGTTTTCCTCACGCAGGGCGTGGGCGGGGCCCTGATCAGGGGTGCCACGCCCGGCGATCATATAGGTCGCAACGGTCCACGGGGCGCCGGCAAAGCCAATCAGAGTCGTCTCGGACGGCAACTCGCGCGACAGGATGCGCACGGTTTCATAGACGGGTGACAGTGTCTCGTGAATCGCATCAACCGGTTTCAGTGCATCGAAATCCGATTGCTGCGTGATCGTTGACAGGCGCGGCCCTTCGCCGGTGACGAACCAAAGGTCGGCGCCCAGCGCCTGCGGCACCAGCAGGATGTCGGCAAACAGGATCGCGGCATCGAACCCATAGCGGCGGATCGGCTGCAGCGTCACCTCGGCCGCCAGATCGGGGGTGTAGCACAGCGACAGGAAATCGCCCGCCTGTTCCCGCGTCGCGCGGTATTCCGGCAGATAGCGTCCGGCCTGTCGCATCATCCAGATCGGCGGCGTGTCCAGTACCTCGCCCGCCAGCGCCCGCAGCAGTTTCTTGTTCTCGGCCATGTCAGCCCCCACTATTCCGGTTCGCGCAACGGGTCCGCCTTCAGCGGCAAAATGTCAAGCGCGGCCCCCATTGTCAGGGCAATGTGACGCGACTAAAGCTGTGCCCATGACTTTGACCCTGCCCACCCCCGCATCGCCGCTGAAGATCGGCACCCGTGGTTCGCCGCTGGCGCTGGCCCAGGCCCATGAAACCCGTCAGCGGCTGTGCGATGCCTTCGACCTGCCCGAACAGGCGTTCGAGATCTTGGTGATCAAGACCACCGGCGACAACCGCGCCATGATCGACGCGGACCGCCCGTTGAAAGAGATCGGAAACAAGGGCCTGTTCACCAAGGAAATCGAAGAGGCGATGCTGGGTGGGGACATCGACATCGCCGTGCACTCGACCAAGGACATGCCGGTTGAACAGCCGCAGGGGCTGGTGCTGGACACGTTCCTGCCGCGCGAGGACGTGCGCGATGCCTTCATCTCGCCCCGCCTCAACTCGATCCATGACCTGCCCAAGGGTGCGGTCGTCGGCACCTCGTCGCTGCGGCGGCGGGCCCAGTTGCTGCACCGCCGGCCTGATCTGAACGTGGTCGAGTTCCGGGGCAACGTGCAAACCCGGCTGAAGAAGCTGGCCGATGGTGTGGCCGAATGCACGTTTCTGGCCATGGCCGGCATCCGCCGCCTGAACATGCAGGACGTACCTGCAACTGCGATCTCGCCCGACGACATGCTGCCGGCCATCGCGCAAGGCACGATCGGCATCGAGCGCCGCGCGGACGACCACCGGGCCGCCGAGATGCTGGAAGCCATTCATCACTCTGAAACGGCCTGTCGTTTGGCGGCCGAGCGCACGTTGCTGGCCGCGCTGGATGGGTCTTGCGAAACTCCGATTGCCGGTCTGGCGGAACTTGCCGATGGGCAGTTGCGCCTAAGCGGCGAAGTACTGCGCCCGGATGGATCGGATGCCATCAGTGAGAGCGAGACCGGTTCGACGGAGGACGCAGCGGAAATGGGCCGGGCCATGGCGGCAAAACTGCTGCACCGTGCCGGGCCCGGATTCTTCGAGTGGAGAAATTTGTAAAAAAGTTTCTGCGAATGTGAACTGCTTCACTGTCGCCCCGGTTGAAATCGGGCATCAATGTGACATCCCGATTGGGAATGTGGATCAGTCTCGAGTGTATCGAAGTTTTAGTTCGTGATTTTGTAGATAGTATTCGAGGGGGCGAGACTGAGAACCCTGTCCGATCGAAACGGGTCGTGCCTTTGAAAAAAGGCGCGGCCCGTTTTGACTCTGCGGCTCGCAATGGGTCCCTGTCATCCCGGAAACCGGTGCACGTTGCCATGATGACTGAACATCGCCTGGCCCGAGCGGATGTCGAACCGGAAATCAGCCGACCTTCCCGGCAAGGCCGCATAGAACGCGCGCAGGCCCGGTTCGACCAAGCCTGCTTGGGCGCTGCAGGCTTCGCTCAAGCGCTGTATTTCGTCGTGAGACCGCCGTGCACGTATCGCAGTGATCAGATCCTGATGCATCTCCTGCAGCTTCTGGAAATCCGCGCTATGGGCCAACGCGCTGTCACCGACCAAAGCAAAAATCGGCTCCAGTTCGGTCTTGCCTTTCAGATGAACAAGCCCTGCTTCGAGCATCGCGAGATCGGCGCCAGCGGCCTGTGAGACTGAGCTTGAGATCAGGATGTCATATTCGACCTGGCGGCAACTTTGCTCGATTCGAGCGGCGACGTTGACCACATCTCCGATCACCGTGTAGTTGAATCGCCGCCGCGAGCCGATGTTGCCGACACAGGCCATTCCCGTGGCGCATCCTGTCGCCAATGCGATCGGAGGATGCCCGCGCATCGTGTCCGATGCGTTGAACTCGGCCAGAGCTCGCCGCATCTGCAACGCAGCCTGCGCCGCCAGAAGCGGGTGCCGTTCCACCGGAACCGGCGCGTTCCAGAACGCCATGACCGCATCCCCGATGAATTTGTCGATGGTGCCTTTTTCGTGCAGGATCCGGTCTCCGATGACCGAGAACAGTTCATTGAGCAGCGCGACCAGGTCCGTGGCCGACACCCGCTCGGACAATGGTGTAAACCCGCGAATGTCCGAGAACATGACCGTGATTTCCTGCGTTTCACCACCCAGTTGCAGTTCGTGTCCGGTTGCATCCATCTCGTCCAGGATCTCGGGCGCGACATAGTGCGAGAAGATCCGCCGGATCACCCGCTTTTCCCGCTCGGTCGATATGAACAGATAACCGGACAACAGCCCGAAATTGGCCATCCCGCCGGCAAGCGGGAAGGTTGCATCGAACAGCACGGACTGGTTCTGAAACGCCAACCAACTGACCCCGACAACCACGGCCGCCGCGATGCCGCCGGCCATGAACGAGGCAACCGCACCAAAACTGGACATGACGACCGTGACGACGACTCCCAGGATGATGAAAGCCAGAAGCTCGAGGGCGGCGGTGACATCCGACCGGGTCAGCATGTCGCCCAGCAGCGCCTGCTCGATGACTTGGGCGTGGATGGAGACGCCGGGAACGGACTCTCCCAACGCAGTCTGATGCATGTCGAACAGACCTGCCGCCGACGTTCCGATCAATACGATCCGGCCTTCGATCTGGCTGCGCAGAACCGGATCATCTGCGGATTGCAGTATGTCATTGGCCGACAGGTAGAGCCCAGGATCATCCGGTCTGTACCTGACCCAGACCTCTCCGTTTTCCGTTGTGGGCAGGACCAGACCCGCCAATTCGACCGACAGCACGATGCCGGCCTCGCCCTGAGCCCCTTCGATGAAGATCACCGGCTCGCCCGTCGCGACCCTCAGAGCCTCCAGCCCAAGTCCGGGCAGAACACCGCTTGGCCCCTGCCACAACACCGGAACCCGACGCACCACGCCCGTGCCGCCCAAAGGTGAAACATTCACACCGCCGATCCCGGTTGCATCCCGGTCCAGCGGTGGCGCCAGCGGAGTCCAGTGGGGCACGGACACCAGCCCGGCGGCCGGGTTTTCGCCGATCTCCACGATCCCGGCCTTCGGGGCAATGTCCTGATCCCCTCCGGTCAATCGCGCCGCCACACCCATCACGACGGGCCAGTTCGAAACCTCGGCCCCGAACAAGATGTCATTGTCCAGCTGGGCGGCCTCCTTTTTGGCGCTGAGAATGTCAGCCAGGGCCGGATCACTCAGCAGCCGCGACGGTGAATACCGATCGGGCTCGGCGAACAACATGTCAAAAGCGATTGAAGCGGCGCCATACTCGCCCAGACGTTCGACCATCTGCGTCAACAGGGTCCGGGGCCAGGGCCATTGGCCCCAATTCTCGAGCGACGTTTCGTCGATATCGACGACCCGGACCGGCAAATCGGGGTCGAAGGCGCGCGGGGACAACCGCTGCAACACGTCGAAATAGATCAGCCGGGACATGCGGACCGGATAAGGGTCCAGTACCCGCAGCAGACAACCAAACAGGATCAGACCCAGGCCCACCAGCCGAAAAGCACGGCGCCGTCCGGCCTTCTCGTGCTGCCTGACGCTCACGTCAACCTCTGCTCGCCAGAAACGACATGGACAACGCTCTAGCCATCGCCGCCGGACCCAAAGACACCGCCGCCAGTATCCCGCCGATCATCTACAGTTTCGGGCCGGTCGCCCGGCCTGTCGAACTGCCCGACCGGATCCGGTTGTTCGGGCGGCGCGGCAACCGCTGCCTTGACCTGCCTCTGCGGCGGAGCGGACCGGCGCGGTTCGGGCGCGTCCGACTTCGCGCGCGGCGCAGGTTGGGATTCACCCGAGCAACCTTCGACATCCACCTGCAAAGGCGGTTTGAGGTCTTTCTGCGACTGAATGAAAGGAAAACCGCTGACCACGGCCTTGTCATACATCGCCTGATCGACCGGCCGCCCGACCGCACCACGCTGGCTGGTTGCATACAAGCTGCAAATCCGGCCCGTAGATCGGCAAGAGCCGCCGAGGCCACACATCTGAACCGTGCCGTGCAGCACGAGCATCGCGCTTTGGTTTCCCGGCGCGATCCACATGTCAAATACCGTGCCCCGCACCGCCATGGTGGCCGTCGGCGTCTTGATGGAGTAGGCGCCTTTCCTGCTTTTGCCCGAGATGAACCGGAAGCTTCCACCCAGCGCCTCGACAGCAAAGCTTTTAGCCTTGCGGTTGCCGCGCAACATCTTCACGTCCAGAACCATCCGCGCATTGGGACCAACCGCGATCTTCGTGTCATCCACAAAGACAAGCTGAACCACGCCATTCGCATCCGTGACGATCGAGTCGCCGGACAACACCTCCATCCCATTACGCAGGGGCAGCGTTTTGCCGCCACGGGTCACGTCCGCCCCCTGTTTCACGCTGATTACGGTTCCGATATTTGCCCAACTGAGGGCAGGAACGCAAAGAACGAAAAAACCAACCAGAACAATCTTCAACCAAGCCAAAATGCCAGCCCTTCCCCCAAAGGTTACTGTAGAGCGCGGATGCGCTCACTGCCCGGCCAGCCTCTGAAACTGTTTTTTTGGATCAATCAAAATGACTAAAATCTTAGCAAATATGCATCCATTGGCATGTAATTGGCAAGTTTTCTGTTCCTATGCCTGTTCAGCGGAGAAGTTGAGCCGCCGAGTTCAGTCAAAAGAAACGGCCGTTTCTGCAACTCAAACCACCTGGCACTGGTGATCCAGCAGAGCGCGTTCCAACGCCAAAGGCAGGCAACCTCTCCAATTGGTTCAGCCGTTTGCGACACCCATCATTTTGCAGATGCAGTTCCCTACCGCACCTGGCTCGCCCAAATTTTTGTGTCCGATTACGTACTCTGGCCGCGCGTACATTCTCCGGCCAACCGACGTTGGGACAGCGAAACCAAATCGAAGCAGAACGCGAATCCACGCATGGTTCTTGAAAATCCAACAGCAAGACATAGTGACCACGCCTTTGCCCAAGCGGGTGCAGACCCAAGCGATTCCAAGCGTTTTCAAGGGCTTCGCCCAATCCGGCAAAAATTTCCGGTGGTGCAGGAATTGGCCTTGTATTTCCGTCGCTTGCACGGCTATACCCGTCGGCGGAGACGTGGCCGAGTGGTCGAAGGCGCTCCCCTGCTAAGGGAGTAGGCGGGAAACCGTCTCGAGGGTTCGAATCCCTTCGTCTCCGCCATTACACATTAATACGGCTAAGATAGTGAAGGGCTTGCTTGCAAGTTCTACACTTTTGCTGCGCGCCTTCGCCGGTGCTCCGCCAGCTTCAAGCACCGTTTGGCTGGTGATCCGCCAACGGGCCTCGAACACTCAGCGTTTCAACAACAGTATAAAGAAGACCCCTCCCAAAAGACCCGTGACCACGCCAACGGGGATGTCCTCGGGGGCCATTGCGGTTCTGGCGACCACATCCGCCCATAGCAGAAACAAACCACCCAGAATTGCTGACAGAGGGACGACGCGTCGGTAGTCTCCGCCGACAAGGAACCGCACGATATGCGGAACCATCAGACCGACGAAGCCGATCATGCCCGAGAAGGCCACCATGACTCCGGTGATCAGCGCGCCAGCTGCAAAGACACCAAGACGAAACCGCGCCACTGCAATGCCCAGCGAGCTTGCAGTCTCATCCCCGATGGTCATCGCGTTCAGCCTGGCGGCCTGAAGCCATAACCAGGTGCTGCATGGCAGCAGGATCGCCAGCGGGTAGATCAGGTATGACCACTGAGCCAACCCTAACCCGCCCAACATCCAGAACACGACCGTATGAGCCGCCTTGGGGTCGCCGAGGAAAATCAGAATGTTGGCGCCAGCCATGATGACGAAGGACACCGCCACACCGGTCAGGACCAGGCGATCCGCGCTTGTGGCGCCGGCCCAGCGGGCAACGCTCAGGACCGTCAGCGTGGCCGCCAAGGCACCCAGAAACGCCATAACCGGCACGGTGAGAAGTCCCAGAAACAAGCCGGTATGCAACAAGGCAAGAATGGCTCCAAACGCGCCGCCGGCCGATATGCCCAGCAGGTGCGGATCGGCCAGCGGGTTTCTTGTGACCGCTTGGAGGGTGGCCCCGACAATCGCCAGTCCGGCCCCGACCATGACGGCAAGCAAGGCGCGCGGAAAACGGATTTCCCAGATAATCGCGGCGCGGCCCTTTGACCATGTCGGCTCGCCCGAGGATAGGCCGGTTTCGTGCAGCAACACTCCCCAAACGGTCTTGGTGGGCACCGAAATGGCCCCCACCGAGATCGCAAAGGACAAGGAAACGACCATCACGACTAGCCCCACCAGCATCGCCGCCCAGAGCGGTAGTACCCGGCGCGCCTGCACTACGCGCATTTAGTTGCCGACCAAGGCAGCCGGGCCCCAAAAGCCATGGGCGAGCTTCCGAACCGCCTTGATGTTGCGCGGTCCGGGTGTGGCCTCGACATATTCCAGAACCACGAAACGATCGTTCTTGACCGCGTCCAGATCTGCAAATGCAGGATTATTGACCATGAAGTCCCGCTTCTGCTCGGCGGTGACGTCGCCATAATTGACGATCACAATAACTTCGGGGTTGCGATCGACGACTTCCTCCCAAGTGACGGTCGCCCAGCTTTTCTCGAAATCATCCATGATGTTGACGCCGCCTGCGGCCTCGATCAGAGCGGTCGGCATGGCATAGCGGCCGGCAGTGAACGGCGTATCCTCGCCGCTGTCATAGACAAAGACACGCAGCGGTTCGTCCGAAGGATTCAGGCTGAATGTGATCTCAGCAAGTTCGGCCTTATATCCCTGGACCAGCTTTTGCGCCCTGTCTTCGACACCGAAGATACGACCGAGGTTCAGAAGATCGTTGTACATGTCGCTCATGCTGGCTTTGGGCTTGTCGCCGATATGGATGCAGCTTTCAGTCAGTTCGTAGACTTTGATCCCGAAGGGTTCGAGCGTCTCCGGCGTCACCTCGCCACCCACTTTCATCCCGTAGTTCCAGCCTGCGAAATAGAAATCGGCATCTGCGCCGACCAGCACCTCTTTGCTGGGATACTTGGCCGACAGCTCGGGCAGCTGCTGCACTCCGGCGCGCATGTCTTCGTCCAACGTCTTCCAGCCGGAAATGCCGGTATATCCCACCATCCGGTCGGCCAAGCCCAGCACCAGCATCATTTCCGTCAGGTTCACGTCGTTCGAGACCGCCGCCTTGGGCGGTTCGTCAAAGGTGACGGTTCGATTGCAACTTTGCACGGTGGTTTCCGCGGTCGCGGTGTTGGCGGCCAAAGCAAGGCCCAGGGCCAGGGTGGTCGGTTTCATTTCAAGCTTCCTTCTGGTTGGGGGTGGGGAGTTGATAGGTCAGGTGAGGTTTGTGACTGAGGCTGAGCTGCTCTTGCCGGGCGGTGACTTCGAACGTGTCAGAGACCAGCCTGTCACTCAGCACTGTCTGGGGTGGGCCAAAGCCGCAGGGTCGACCGTTCTTCAGAACCAGAACACGGTCGCAGACATCGGCAGCCAAGTTCAGGTCGTGCAGCGAGGTGACGATCGTCAGATCGAGGTCCCGGATCAGCCGCAACACCTCTAGCTGGTGGCGGATGTCCAGGTGGTTGGTAGGCTCGTCCAGCACAAGAATCCGGGGTTCCTGGGCAAGGGCGCGCGCGACCATCACACGCTGACGCTCGCCGCCGGACAGAGTGGCCAGCCCACGGTCGGTAAACCCGTCCAGATCCATTCGGTGCAGCGCGGATTCGATGATCTGGTGGTCACGACTGCCGGGCGTGGACAGGCCCAGCCGGTGCGGCACCCGCCCCAACGCCACGATGTCGCGCACGGTCAGCGCGAAATCCGAGGGCTGCTCCTGCAGCACGGCGGCTACCTGACGCGCCAGCGCCCGGCGGGCCATTCTTTTGACGGATCCGCCGTCCACCAGAATGTCGCCCGAGGACGGACGGTGATAGCCGTAGATCATCCGCAGAAGGGTTGTCTTGCCGGCACCGTTCGGCCCTACAACCCCCATGACCTGCCCGCGCATCAGCAAAAAACTGGTCTCGTGCAGCACCAACGGCGCTCGTTTTCGCGGCGCCCAAGTGACGGCATCCACCGACAGCAAAGGCGCGCTCATGAGGCGCAATCCGCATTTTCCGAAGACGCAGCCATCGCGGCTGGAATGCGGGCCAGCGTCGCGTGGCGAAGCCCGGCCGGGCGGTCGACCGAGCTGCACCATCCATCGCGCAACTGCTGGTACAGCTGGGCGAATTCCACCAATGCCCCGGTCTCTTCAGACGTCAGGCCGCCAAACAGGTAAGATGCCTTGCCCGGCGCGTGATAGGCGACGGTACAGGGTCGGGTGCACCCGGCCATGCAGGCCGCACCGGAAACGTCAAAACCTGCCAAACCGTCGTCTTCGGCCAGCGCGGCGCGCAATCGTCCGATCAGGTCAGGCCCGGGGCGTACGGCTGCGCCCTTGGGTCGGCAAGATAGGCAAACCGTGATGTGATGTGTTGATTGTCGGCTCACTTCGCCCTCCGCGAAATCGCGGGGCGGAAAGGGAACCAGTCATGTCAGCGGCGCAAGCCGAAAAAGCCATCTTGGCCTCCTTCCGGGACACCCCGCCCGGGTTGAGTTGCGTTTGATGATGGCAGGTCTCCTGACTCGCGATGTATGGCTTGCCCCGCCTTCCCAGACCTATCGGCCCAGTGGCATCCGGGGGTCGCACACCGCCTACAGTTGCGGGGGCAGTCACGGAATTGGCGTCAGAACGGCGCCGCACCGTATTCCCTTTTACCCGACCGCCGAAACGATCGGGAACCATCAGCGCAAATCTCATCCATGAGTCGGGTTGCACTGTCAACGACGTTCTGGGCGGGTGCGTAATGGAGGTATCCAGGCGACCCTTCGGCACCACCTGAGCGACAGACCGGGCCGCGAATCACGTCGTTTTGACCAACTGGATTAAGATAGCTCGGAAGGTCCCGAAACACGGCGGCGCAAGCGGGCCGACTGCCAAGCCTCCGTGAGCGGCCTCGCCTCTTCTCTTTGAATGCAGAAGCCTATCGTTGGCAAGCGTACAAAATTTACGCGCGGAAAAATCATTGATTTATCCTGTGATTGATTCAAACATACGAATTCGACACAACTTTAGCTTTACCTCCGTTGTTGTCGCTGTCGCCCGTTTCGTCGGGCCCTTCCGACTGCTGGAGTGAGTGCTGGCGGTCGGAAGGCATTTCACGAAATTCAGCGTTGGGAGGACGCGGTGCCCGGACTTAACTTACGAACCCTTCCTCGAAACTTCGCACCGGTTTTTGCCCATGACGTCGTTGCGTCAGCACGCTTTGTTCACGGTCCCGGGGATCGGCAGAATATCTGTCTGCCAGCTATGTCATTGGCGGCAAAACCGGGGACCGCATAGACGTGAGCACGCAAAAAGGACCACCTATTCCACAAGCATCAGCGAACCCAAGAGGAGAAGAAAATGATTAACAAAGTTATGATGATTTCAGGCGCGACGTGTTTCGCACTGCTTGCGGCCTGTGACGACACCAGCACGTCAAGCGCACCTGCCGAACTGACCCCCGCCCAACAGGCGTGTCTGCGAGACGTGGCCAAAACAACAAACAATTCGCAAGTGGTCGTGCTCTCATCCGCGTTCAGCGAGGCTGGAACACAAGTTACCGTTGGGGTTGGAGAGGATCGGGCTCCGTGGAATTGTATTGCCTACAGTGATGGCGCGACAGCTGGTATCGAGTTCCTCGGCGACGAAGGCGCACTTTGACCCGTTTGATGCGTAGCCGGAATCGGCTGCGCAGCGCTGGCTTGATACTCTGAGGTCCGGCATGGTTTGCAGAATAACCATCATCGCGTTTGCCTCCCTTTACCTGTTGGCGTTGTTTGCGTTCCTGACCGGTACATTTGGCTGGTTCGGACAGGAACGAGACCCGTTGTCCGGCGTATTCCTTTTGCCGCTGGGACTGCCTTGGGTCTTTGCGGTGGACCTTTTCTCAGAGTCGGCCAAACCGTGGCTCGCGGCGATTGCACCGGTGCTCAACCTGTTGGCACTGGTTTTGATATGCAGATGGGCACGTGGTTTGCGCCAGGAATGAAGGCGGAACTCTTTCCCGCAAAATGGGAGGAAAACATGGGAAAAGTGATCTTGGGGCTTGTGATCGGGCTCATCCTCGGCGTGGTTGGAGCGATGACCTTGGGCGGCGGGGCAGCGATGGGTGTCGGCGTTGCGACAGGCTTGTCCGCCGGTGTTTGCACCACATTGAAGGGAGCTCAGGCCGAGAACCTGATCACCGCCGAACAAGCAGATCAGATCCTCAATCGCGTGAACTCCGAGATGGCGTCATTGCAAGGAATTGAAACGAACGACGAGATCGTCGGCAGCGCACAGGCATGCGACGAGTTTCTGGCACAGTTGCGGGAAGCGCAGTGAGGATTCTGCTCACCGGAAACACAACACTTAGGATAGACCGACAGAGGACCTGCTTATGAAACGCAGTTTTTTGAACCTTTTAACTCCCGCCCTTGCGATCAGCGGAACAGCCGCGCTGGCCATGTCAGACGCCGATGACGCGTGCATCGACCATCTGCGGCAGGTCGGTGGTCCGGACGGTCAATCCGGCACGATCGAAAGCTCACAGTTCTCGGAAGCCGGCACGCTCGTCATGCTGCGTGACGCCGGCGGAACACTTTGGCGCTGCATTGCGTACAAGGACGGAAGCATTGGCGAGATGTCGGTTGTCGAGGCGATGGATGATGGTGGCGGAGCCATGGACGGCGCCGCCGGGTCTACAGGTAGCCAGCGCGTCAAATTCGATGCCGGATCCACCGGCGCCGAGCTCGTCG
The DNA here is from genome assembly GCF_056537025.1 of Ruegeria sp. CH5. Lineage (NCBI taxonomy): Bacteria > Pseudomonadati > Pseudomonadota > Alphaproteobacteria > Rhodobacterales > Roseobacteraceae > Ruegeria > Ruegeria sp. CH5. Next base: position 247,353 of record NZ_JBQFQT010000005.1, read on the forward strand.
GTCAACTCGCGCCAGGGGAATCGCAGCAATACGTTCTTGGCGCGAAGAACGAACAGTTTCTTTACGTCCGCGTTGCTCCGCGAAATGGCTCTTTGGACTACGTCATTCGCAACCCCGATGGGTCTGAATTGTTAGGATTGATGTCTGCGGACAAGGAGTATCGCGGACAGCTGTGGCAATCCGGCGATCATGTTGTCGAAGTCATCAACCGCGGCAGCTCTGCCGTCGACTACAACGTCATTTTTGGAATTGAGTAGGTGATCGACCTGAAACCCTGAACCGCATTTCCAAAACAATCAGGAAGAACAGATGAAATCCAAGACTCTAGTGGCGATCGGCGCGGTCAGTGTCTCTGTGCTTGCAGGATGCGACGAAAGTGGCGGATCAGTGGAAGCAAGTGCTCCTACCGTGGGCAGTTCCAGCGATCTGTCGTCATTTGAAGGCGCAAGAGCGGGTCAGGCTGAAATGGGCATTCAAAGTCTCGGGTTTGAACTCATCCGAAGCGAAGGGCTGACCTCGTACTGGTTCAACAAGGAGACCGGTGCTTGTGCTCGGATCACGACATCTGAGGGAAGATACTCGGACGTAGCGATGCTGCCGTCAGGTGACTGCTGACACGCATTCATCAATCCCAAATCTGCAAAAAGGAGCTTCAACTTGCATTTCGATCTGGCACATGCGGCAGTTATCGTTGTCGCCTTGATCATCACCAACCTGGCCTTGAAATCGGCCGGCGTGATCAACGAAGAAAACAAACACCAATGGAACTGGAAAGTTTTTCTGGCCTACTTCGTGGTCATATTTATCATCAATCTGGTGTGGCCGATCTAAGGCTTCAGGGCGGCAAGCCAACCGCCGATCTGACCTGGTTACCGTGAACGCGCCTCTCGGCGGGACTGCCGGCAGGAAAAGCGTGAGCATCGCTGGCTGAAAACAGAAAGGAATACGCATGCGGTTTTTGACGTACCTCATATTCATCGGTGTTCTGGCAACTGCGGCGAATTCTGACGTGACCAGTCGAAACGGTGGCCCAAGCAACAGCCAGATGCTCTCTAGGGGCAGCGACGGAGGCGTCGACGGCGTCGCTTTCTTTCGCCCAGTCCTAAGCGGCGTTTTGTACCGCTCTGGCTTCAAGGGCGGCGACAAGGGTCGAACGGGCTTGAGCAACGCTCAGCGCGAAACACTGTGCGATGAAGGGTTTTCGGCCGGGTTTTATGCGGATTTCGGCAAGAACACCGAATACGGCCGCACCAGCTGTGGAAACGGAGCCTTTGACTATCAGAGCGCCAGATCGTCCCGCCCCGGCAGTGTCATGGCCGCCATACACCAGGTGATTGAGGACCCTGGAAAGGGTCCTGTCCTGGTGCACTGCATGTGGGGCGTTCATTCCTCAGGCGCCTTGTCGGCAATGGCGCTTGTTCAGTTTTGCGGCTGGACGGAAGACAGGGCCAAGAAATATTGGAATGATGCCCGAAACGGGGCCCCATGTTCGGGCGGGTGTGACCAGTGGATTGACTCGAAATTCTCAAACTTCAGTTTCGACCCCAGTTTGAAGATCTCCGCCGAACAACAGGCCGCGATTTGCCCCAAATGACATCGGGAGGACTATCCAAATGAGGTTCAATCTTCTGGGGTCACTGGCTCTCATTGCACCCACAGCCTTGTGGGCGAGCGACGATGTTCGCGGAGAAGCCACGACATTTGATAGTCCCAATGGTGTTACGGAACGCTGCATTCGGATCGAAAAAGTCCCAACGGGCGAGTACAAGAACAGCGATCTTGAGGAAGAAACGGCCTATTGCGAGATCGATTTCTATGCGCCCGAAATCGCCATTTGCCCAAAAACCTGGAGCACCAGCCCAGGAATGGCCGTCTACGATATTTCGGAAGGACCCTACGTGGGGAACCGTTCCGAGTTCGAGAGAAACGCTTGCAAAGAGGGCAAGTCGGCAAAAGAACTGGCCAAGGGCAGAGTGGCCAAATTCAAATCCACCATGAACCAGAAGGGTACAAGCGGAACGTTTTCAACCTCGTCGCTGCTTTACTATCATTTCTCAAGGTATTTCGACGCGACGGTGAAAGTTCCGGTGGCGGTCTGGCGCAGCATGGACGCTCAGGCGCATCTTACCGAGGTTGCAGAGCCCGGCCTTGCGATTTCCGGCGGATCTCATGGCGGGCGCATGAACCATGAAGGCTGGCGGGTTTTCGTGGCTGCGGATGCCGACCCGAACTCGTACCAACCGACGGATGATCTGTTCACCGCGGATCGAACGCAGATATACGGTGTCCTGCTTGATAGCCCCGGTCATCGCTACGGCTCGGAAATCAACGGCACCCGCAAGTCCGGTTGGGGCAAAGGCCAAAATCGCGATTTTCAGGAAACACCCGCTTTCCTGGCCTTGCGGTCGTCAAAACCCTTGCCCGAGGCCATTGCAGAGGGTGTCAGGGAAGGCCGAAAGGACCGGCAGATCAACGAGGACCTCGGCCCCGATGTCAGCGACCAACAGATGGCCTTCTGGATGCAGGAGCTTACCGAAATTGTTCTGCTCGACTTCATCTTCAGCCAGCAGGACCGTGTGGGAAATATTGATTTCACGCCCCACTGGTATTGGGTCGAAGACGGAAAACTCAAACACAAGAAAACGAATCACCATCAGCCGAATGATGGAGACGTTCCCGCCGATGCAATATTGATCCGTCGCAGCAATCTGAACGACAACGATGCCGGTGGGCGGGTCGAATATGCCAACTTCGCGAAATCCACTCAGATGCTGGAGAAAATGCGGCATTTCTCTCCAAACACATACCGGCGGCTGGTTGCGTTGAACAGTGACCTTCAAACGCAAGGCCCGGTTTACGGCTGGTTGTCACAAAGCTTTGGGTTGTCGGACCGTCAGATTGCGCAGGTCGTCAAAAACACTGCGCTGGCAACATCCATCCTCAAGAGCAATTGTGCCAAAGGCGATCTGGTGTTTGACTTGGACCCTGTCACATTCTTTTTGAACAAAAATACCGAGGCGGAGGGCCTGGACTGCAATGATCCGTAAGCGTTCGATCACTGTCGCGGCGTTCGTTTGGACGGTCGTGCTCGCCTGCAAAGCGGCCGCTTTGGATGTGATCGTCATATCGGATCTGAACGGCAGCTATGGCTCGGTCAAATACGATGCCCGCATCGAAAAGGCGATCAAGCGGATAATCGAGATTGATCCCGATCTGGTGATTTCGACGGGCGATATGGTCGCCGGACAGCGCATCCCCAACCTTTCAGACAAACAGGTCAGAGAGATGTGGAAGGCGTTTCACATGGCGGTATCCGACCCGCTGGAGGCTGCCGGAATTCCATTTGCGGTCACGCCGGGAAACCATGATGCGTCGGCCTATCGCGGGTTCGAGCGCGAGAGAAAAATATACGCCGAGGAATGGGGCCCGAGAAAACCAAACGTCAACTTCCTGATGTCGGATGACTATCCGTTCTTCTACGCGTTTGAAATGCAGGGGATAACCTTTGCGTCTTTGGATGCCACGACCCTTGGGCCACTATCCGGCGATCAGCCGGACCAACTTGTGCAACTTGGGGCAGGTGGAGACCCGATTGTCACGTTCAGCCACCTCCCGCTGTGGCCGTTTGCGATCCAGCGCGAACGCGAAATCATCGGTGACCCGACGCTTGAAAGAATCTATCTGCAAAGCGGCGTCGTTCTGCACCTGTCTGGACACCATCATGCTTTTTACCCTGGCTGGAAAGACGGCGTGGCCTATGTTTCGCAAGCTTGCTTGGGTGGTGGCCCGCGGCGGCTAATCGGTGATCGCGCCAGGTCACCTCACAGTTTCACGCATGTCACCTTCCAGCCGAACGGAGAGTTTGGGATAGCAGTATATCGAGGGCCGGATTTTGAAAGGTCTGTCGACTTCAAGTCGCTCCCGAAAGAGATCAGATCCCCGAATGCGGTGTTGAAACGTTTAGACCTTGTGAAATGACTAGAAGCTGAGTTTCAACTCGACTTTTTCGGGGACCAAATCGTTTATCATCTCTTCGATGCGGGCCTCGGAAAGTCCACCCGAGGTAATGAAAAGCAATGAAATTCGGGATTTGCCGGGTACATGGTGTTTTCTGATCAGCTTCCAGCCGGCGTCGGCGGCCATCGCTTCAATGGCGCTGCTGACGTTCAATGAGTGCTCCTCGTCCGAAGCCTTAAGCGATATTTCAACGCCCTTGTTTCGCCCTCCGAGCCAAATGAAACACCAACAGACAACCGCCACCAGTGTGGCCATCAGCGGCAGGCCCAACCCGACCGCAAGCCCAAGAACGGTTACGACGATCAATTCGACAGTGTCTATCGGATCATCCAAATTGGAGCGAAATCTGAGCAATGCGCCGATGCCGAAGATAACGAACCCGATCATTGACCCGTGCTGGACGACAAGGAACCCCACCGCCATGCCGATCAGCGCATACAGGAAGAAGAGCCTGGGCATTACTATGTCGCCGACACTTCTACGGGCTTTACGCCGCACCGGATGATAGACGATCAAGCCGGCCAGAATGATCGTGACCAGCACATCAAGAGAAAAGAAATACAGTTCCTGTTTGCCGCGAAACTGGATCCATCTGCGTTCGATCAGAATTTCCGATTCCGATGCCCCGGCAAGCATCGTTGCCGGGTCGATTTGCGACATCGCCGCAGCGGGCAACAGCAGCATCAACAACACAGTCACAAACGGGAAAATCGTATTCAACTCATCGTCCTTCCTGCTTGTGCCCAGACAGTACACGTCATCACGCGCAAATCGCGCCCCTTACAAGTCAATCCCAACAAGGAGGATCAGGTAAAGAGTTCAAAGCGCATTCTTCCGACATCGCAGACAAGTTGTGATACGAATGCGATAAAGAAGTGTGTTCCACACACGAGAAAACCGAAGGGCAGAAAGCACGTGTATCCGTCAAAACCTGAAGTTTCACGGCGCTTGTGCAAATTTGGAAGATCCGCTCTTGCAGCCAGCTTACTAGCGGCAGCGTTTTTGCCTTGGACCGGAGCTGCCTTTGCAAAAAGTACTGATCTGATTTTGGTCGACAGATTCAAGGTGGCGGACAAATCAGGGGGGTTTTCAGAACCTTCCGGTTTGTCGCTGTCCAACGCTGAAGGCTTCCTGTGGTCTGTAAGCGACGCTGAGCCCAAACTGCACCTCCTTGGAATCGACGGAGTATTGGGAAACTCCTTCCAGTTGCCGTCTTTGGCCGGATCAGATTTGGAGGGCGTCGCGTCGCGAAGAGATGGGTCGGTTTTGCTCCTTCAGGAAACCGATCGATCGATATTGGTCGTTCAACCAACCGACCCTATCCAACTGACAAGGGTCCCACTTGCCTCCCTCAAGGGGTACCCGGCCGCTGCCGAACTGCTTGTCGGCAACCCACTGAACAAGGGGCCTGAGGGCATCACCGTCGATCCGGACACTGGGCGAGTATTCGTTGTCATTGAAGGACAACCGCGTCTGTTGCTGGTCGTCTCACCGGACCTGACTGAAATTCAGGAAGTCATCCCTTTGGATCGTGGATCTGGTTTTCTCTCGGATCGCGTGAATGACGATGAACTGGATGTAAGCGGTTTGGCTTGGTCCGTGTCAGGTGTGCTGTGGATTCTCAGCGACAAGGGACGCCAGATCTTTTTGTACGATCCAGAGACGAGAAAAGCAGATACGATCGAACTGACGTATATGAAAAACGGAGACCGAAAGGTCGTAAAGCACCCCGAAGGGATCGCCTTGGATGAGGCCAAAGGGCTTCTCTACATCCTCACAGACGATGGCGAGAAGTCGCGCCTGTACGTTTTCAATATCCCTGAGTTTTGATCGCTATTGTACGGAACTCACACCGAAGGGATGACTTAGCCAAGCAAGCCCGCATTGGGTCCAACTTCCTTGATCCGCACCACTCAGAACCGCTCCCAGGCCGCGTTTTTTGGCCGTAGGAGGGTCCTGAAAAAAGCAGCCTTCAGTTGGGCCGGTTCAGTAGTCTTGCGAAGCGACTAGAAATCCAGGTTTTCCACGCTCAGCGCGTTTTTCTGGATGAATTCACGGCGCGGCTCGACCACGTCGCCCATAAGCTTGGTGAACAAGTCATCGGCCTCGACCATGTCATCGACACGCACCTGCAGCAATGTCCGCGCATCCGGATCCAGCGTAGTTTCCCACAGCTGATCGGGGTTCATCTCACCCAGGCCCTTGTAGCGCTGGAGCGACAGACCTTTTTCGCCCTCTTCCAAAATGGCGCGCAGCAGATCCAGCGGGCCGTGGATGACCTGCGACCGGTCGCGGCGGACCAATGTGGCCGGCAGGTTGTAGACGTCCTGCAGGCTCTGGGTAAAGCTGCCTGTCTTGCGCGCTTCGCCGGAACGCAGCATCGGACCGTCCAGCGTGCGGACTTCTTCGACGCCGCGCAGGATGCGCGCTAGTCTGATACCGTGATCCTGAGTGATCCGGCCCTGCCAGCCGCGCTCGTATTCCAGCGCAATCAGGTCCAGTCGCGCCGCGACCTTGTCGGCCACGCCCTGCAGGTCGGCATCCACCGCCCCGGGCACAAACGCCCCGGCAACGGCGGCCTGTTCAAGGATGTGACGCGGGTAATGCGTCGGGAAGGCGTCCAATACGCGCTTGAGTTGGCGCGCCTCGTCCACCACACGGGTCAGATCCTGACCCACGATCTCTTCACCCGAGCCCAACTTGAGCACGGCGCCCTCGACACCCTGGTTGATCAGATAGTCGTCAAGCGCCGCTTGATCTTTCAGGTAAACCTCTGACTTTCCTCGTGAAACCTTATAAAGCGGCGGCTGCGCGATGTAGAGATATCCACCCTCGATCAACTCGGGCATCTGACGGTAGAAGAACGTCAGCAGCAGGGTCCGGATATGTGCACCGTCCACGTCGGCATCGGTCATGATGACGATCTTGTGGTAGCGCAGCTTCGAGATGTCGAACTCGTCCCGGCCAATACCGGTGCCAAGCGCCATCACAAGGTTGCCGATTTCCTGGCTGGACAGCATTCGGTCGAACCGCGCACGTTCGACGTTCAGAATCTTGCCGCGCAAAGGTAGAACCGCCTGCGTCAGACGATCGCGACCGGTCTGCGCCGATCCGCCGGCCGAGTCCCCCTCGACCAGGAAAACTTCGCTTTTGGCCGGGTCCTTCTCAGAGCAATCCTTGAGCTTGCCGGCCAGATAGTTGACGTCCATCGCCGTCTTGCGTCGGGTCAGTTCGCGGGCTTTCCTCGCCGCTTCGCGCGCCAAGGCGGCCTCGATGATCTTGCCGACGATGGTTTTGGCCACGTTGGGGTTCTCCTCGAACCACTCGGCCAGTTTCTCGTTCATCAACCCTTCGACAGCCGGTCGCACTTCCGAGCTGACAAGCTTGTCCTTGGTCTGGCTGGAAAACTTCGGGTCAGGTACTTTGACGGACAGCACGCAGGTCAGGCCTTCGCGCGCATCATCGCCGGTGAAGCTGACCTTTTCCTTTTTCGCGATCCCGCTGGACTGTGCGTAGTTGTTGATCGTGCGGGTCAGCGCTCCACGGAAGCCAGCGACATGCGTGCCGCCATCCCGCTGGGGGATGTTGTTGGTAAATGGCAGGACGGTTTCGTGATAGCTGTCGTTCCACCACATCGCGATCTCGACCCCGATATCGTCGCGCTCGCCCTTGATATAGATGGGCTCGGGCATGGCCGGAGTTTTCGACCGGTCGAGGTATTTCACGAATTCCTTGACGCCGCCCTCGTAGAACAGTTCGGTCTCAAGCCGCTCGGCCGGCCGTTCGTCAATCAGAATGATCCGAACGCCCGAGTTCAGGAAGGCCAGTTCGCGCAACCGCTTCTCCAGCGTCTCGAACGAATACTCCAGGTTCGAAAACGTATTGGTCGAAGCCAGGAACCGCACCTCGGTCCCGGTCCGGTCGCCGCATTCGCCGACCACTTTCAGATGCTCCGAGGTTTCGCCGCCTTCAAACCGGGCGAAATGCTCTTTGCCGTTGCGCCAGATGCGCAGCTCCAGCCAATCGGACAGAGCGTTCACCACCGAAACGCCCACGCCGTGCAGACCGCCCGACACCTTGTACGAGTTCGAGTCGAATTTCCCGCCGGCGTGCAGCTGGGTCATGATGACCTCGGCCGCCGAGACGCCTTCCTCGGGGTGGATGTCCACCGGAATCCCGCGACCATTGTCGCTGACCGAGACGCTGGAATCGGCGTGAATCTTGACGGTCACATGGTCGGCGTGACCAGCCAGAGCCTCGTCAATGCCGTTGTCCACGACCTCGTACACCATGTGGTGCAGACCGGACCCGTCGTCGGTGTCACCGATATACATACCGGGGCGTTTGCGGACAGCCTCCAACCCCTTGAGAACCTTGATGGAATCTGCGCCGTATTCCTGATTTGCCTGTGCGTCTTCGGACATGCCGTCAGTACCTATATTATTTTGGTAAGTTATACGTTCTCTGGTGGGGAATGTCACGTCATCCCCCCAGATTTTGTGCCGGTTCTTTCAGGCGCGAGCCGAGCTGATCGGCCGACCTCAGACGGTCACAATCTATCCAGATCGGCGGCGATATCAGCAGCGATTTGGCGGGCATCGACATCGCCGCGCTCGGCCGACAGGCGCAGGCCCAAAAGGTCGGACTGATAGCGCGTCGCCAGCCGTTCGGGATCATGGTCGGCGCCGACATGCCCCTGCGCCTGCGCCTGCCGGAACAGATCGGCGAAACAGGCTTTCATTCGCGACAGATGGGTCGCGGCCAGTTGCGCCAGGTCGTGATCCTTTGCGCTCAACTCGGCAAAGGTCTTGGCCAGCATACAGGCCTTTGCGGGCGCGTTCGCGGCCTCGACAACCAAACGCGGCTGGGTCTTGAGCGCACCCAGCGGCCCAAGCTCCTCGGCCAAGGCTTCAAGCCGGGCAACACCTTCATCCGCATAGCGTTCCAGCGTCAGGGCATACAAGGCGTCCTTTGACCCGAAGGCGGCGTAAAAGCTGCCTGGCTTCAACTTCAGCGCATTCTCGAGATCCTTCAGGGACGTGCCCGCCCAGCCCTGGCGCCAGAACAGGTCTCTGGCCTGCGCGATCAGCGCGTCACGGTCATAGGCAGGTTTGCGGGGCATGTGATCACCAATTCTTGAACGATTACTCAAATATATACTTGAGTGATCGCTCAATAAAGCCTATTTCGGACTCAGCCGCCAAAAAAGGAGACCAAAATGGCCGATTTTCCCTCACATGACCTGAACACCGCACCTGAAGGTTCGAAACCCCTGCTCGAGAAATCGCAGGCCGCGTTTGGCCGCCTGCCGGGCCTGCACAAGGTCATGGCCGAAAGCCCACAGCACCTTGAGGCCTACCAGGTTCTGCACCACCTGTTCCTGCAGACCGATTTCGACAATGACGAGAAAACGGTCGTCTGGCAGACCATCAACGTGGAAAACGAATGCCACTATTGCGTTCCGGCCCATACCGGCATCGCCAAGATGATGAAGGTGTCCGACGAGATCACCGAAGCGCTGCGCAATGAAACCCCGCTGCCCTCGCCCAAGCTCGAAGCACTGCGTACGTTCACGGTGCAGGTGATGAACCAGCGCGGCAACGTCACCGACGCGCAGTTGCAGGCGTTTTTTGATGCGGGCTATTCGCACCGCGCCGTTCTGGACGTGATCCTGGGCCTGGCGCAGAAAACCATGTCGAACTACGTCAACCACATGGCCCAGACGCCGGTGGACGAGGTGATGCGTCCCTTCCTGTGGGAACGCAAGGTTGGCGAGCCGGCCTGATCCGCTCAGGCGGGGGTGACGGTCGAGCCGTCACCCGCGTCATTGACCACGAAAGACTGCGCCCGGTCGCCCAGTTCGGCGAACAACTCGGGGCCTGTTCCGGTCATCCAGGCCTGCGCCCCCAGCGCGCAGATTTCGTCATACAACGCCGCCCGGCGGTCCGCGTCCAGATGGGCCGCAACCTCGTCCAGCAACAGGATCGGTGGCGCTCCGACCTGCGCGGCCAGCGCCCGCGCGTTGGACAGAATCAACGACACCAGCAGCGCCTTCTGCTCTCCGGTCGAACACTCACTGGCCGCAACGCCTTTGGCGGCAAAAACCCCGTACAGATCCGAACGGTGCGGCCCAACCAATGTGCGCCCCGCCGACAGGTCGCGGAACCGGCTTTCGGCCAGCGCCTCCAACAGATCCTGCGCGCTTTCGGGCATGTTCCCTTCGGACTGAACAAGTTCCAGTTCCGCCGAGGGAAATGCGGTCTCGGCTTGCTCCTGCGCCGCACGCAACTGCGCCAGAGCACCCAGCCGCGCAGTATGAATGCGATGCCCGGTTTCGGCCATCTGAGCCTCGAGCGCCGCGTACCAATGCGCGTCACGCACCTGCTCTTTCAGCAGGCGGTTCCGTTCGCGCATGGCCTTTTCATAGATCAACGCGGCCTCGGCATGGCTCGGATCGAAACTCAGCGTCACCCGGTCCAGAAAGCGCCGTCGGCCTTCGGCGCCTTCGATCCAAAGCCGGTCCATCGCGGGCATCAGCCAGACGACCCGCGCCAGCTTGCCCAGATCGATCTGGCTGGCTGCCTTTCCGTCGATCCGAACCTGCCGCGCTGCACCCCCCTCCGACCAGGTTTCGATCTCGGACCGGCGGCCCTGAACGTCCAGCAGACCGCTCAGCTTCCAGCCCAGCGCCTCGGGCCGGCGCGTCATCTCGGCGGCACTGGCCCGGCGCATCCCGCGGCCGGGCGAAAACAGGGATACTGCCTCAAGGATATTGGTCTTGCCGGCCCCGTTCGGCCCGTACAAGGCCACCGGCCGCCCGTCCAGCGCCATGCGCGCCAGCTTGTGCGACCGAAAATGCGAGACCGTCAATTCGGTCAGGGCCAAAGCCATGACCCCTCCCTTCATCCTTGTACAAACACGCGCGCCGGACGCATCCCGCGCCCGCGCGATCAGACGCGCATCGGCATCACGACATAGACCGCGCTGTGGTCATTGCCTTCGCGCATCAGGGTCGGGTCGCCCGCCGAGTTGAACAGGAACACCGCGTTCTCGCGGTCCACCTGGCTTGCGATTTCCAGCAGGTACTTGGCGTTGAAGCCGATTTCCAGCCGTTCGTCGCCATAGGCCACGGCCAGCTCCTCCTCGGCGGCGCCGCTGTCGGGCGCATTCACCGACAGGACCAGCTTGTCGCCGTCCAGCTGCAGCTTTACCGCACGGGACCGCTCGGACGACACGGTGGCCACCCGGTCGACAGCCTGGGCGAACTCGGCCGCGTCCACTTCCATCTTGCGGGTGTTGTTCTGCGGAATCACGCGGGTGTAGTCGGGGAAAGTCCCATCGATCACCTTCGAGGTCAGCGTGATGTCGGGTGTGGCAAAGCGCACCTTGGTTTCGCTGACCGACACCGCGATGTCCATGTCGTCATCTTCCAGCAGCTTGCGCAGCTCGCCCACCGTTTTGCGCGGAACGATCACGCCAGGCATATCGGCGGCCCCGTCGGGACAATCCGCGTCGATCCGCGCCAGACGATGCCCGTCCGTGGCCACGCAGCGCAACACCTTGCCGCCCTCGGGGCCATCCGTCACATGCATGTAGACGCCGTTCAGGTAATACCGGGTCTCTTCCGTCGAGATGGCGAATTTCGACTTGTCGAACAGCCGCCGCAGCAGAGCCGCCGAAGCGGTGAAGTTCGACTGGTATTCCGAGGACGCCATCACCGGGAAATCCTCTTTCGGCAGGGTCGCCAGCGAGAAGTTCGACCGCCCCGCCTCGACCGTCAGCCGGCCAGCCGCGCTGTCGGCGGTCAGCGTGACCAGCGCGCCATCGGGCAGCTTGCGCACGATCTCGTGCAGAGTCGTTGCCGCAACCGTGGTTGCGCCCGCCTTTTCGACCTGCGCGGGGGCCTTGTCGACCACCTCGATATCCAGATCGGTCGCGCGGAACAGAACCTGATCGCCCTCTGCCTCGATCAGCACGTTGGCCAGGATTGGAATCGTGTTGCGGCGTTCCACAACGGACTGGGCCTGCGAAACGGCCTTGAGCAGCGTGCCGCGTTCGATGCTGATCTTCATACCCTCAATTCCTCTGATTTGAGTGCTTACATGGGCGGGACTGGCAAGTTAGCGGTTCAGCCCTGAGGCACAAGGATTTTTTACCGATTTCTGGGTCGGAACGCGCAAACCGTCAAGGTCCCGAGCGGCCCTGTGCCCCAGTTCCGTGGAAATCGTGGAAAAATGCGCACAGAAAAACCGCCCCCGCGCAAGGCCAGGGCGGTTTTTCGAATTGCAGGGGCTCAGGCTTCGAGCGCCCGGCGCAGCATTTCCACATCTTCGGCGATCTGACCGTCGGTCAGCTTCAGCTCTTCGATGCGTTTGACGCCGTGCATGACGGTGGTGTGGTCACGCCCGCCAAAGCGGCGGCCGATCTCGGGTAGCGACCGGCTGGTCAGCTGCTTGCACAGATACATCGCCACTTGACGCGGGCGGGCATAGGACCGCAGGCGTTTCGGCCCGATGATGTCGGACAGGCGGATGTTGTAGTAGTCGGAAACCTTGCGCTGGATCTCTTCGACGGTGATCTTGCGTTCCGAGGCGCGCAGCACGTCGGCCAGACAGTCCTGCGTCAGCTCCATGTCGATCTCGCGGCCGACCAGCGAGGCAAATGCGAACAGCCGGGTCAGCGCCCCTTCCAGAACGCGCACGTTGGTCGAGATGCGATGGGCCAGGAATTCCAGCACGCCATCGGCGATCTTCAGGTCGGGATAGGTCTTGGCGTATTGCTGCACCTTGTTCTGCAGAATGCCCAGGCGCAGCTCGTAATCGGTCGGGTGCAAGTCAACCACCAGTCCGCATTGCAGACGCGACTTGACCCGTTCCTCCAGATCCTTGATCTCACCCGGCGCGCGGTCGGCCGAGATGATGATCTGTTTGTTCTGATCCACCAGCGCGTTGAACGTGTGGAAGAATTCCTCCTGCGTTGAATCCTTGCCGGCGATGAACTGCACGTCATCGACCATCAGCACGTCGACCGAGCGGAACAGGTGTTTGAAATCCATCATGCGGCGTTCGCGCAGGGCCTGCACGAAGCGGTACATGAACTGTTCGGCCGACAGGTACAGCACGTTGAGCTCGGGGCGTATGGTCTTCAGCTCCCAGGCGATGGCATGCATCAGGTGCGTTTTACCGAGCCCAACCCCACCGTACAGAACCAGCGGGTTGAATGTGACGGGGCCGCCTTCGGAAACACGGCGCGCGGCGGCATGGGCCAGTTCGTTCGGCTTGCCGACGACGAAGGTGTCGAAGGTAAAGCGCGCGTCCAACGGTGCGGCCTGCAGCGACTCGAGCGCTTCATTGGTTCCGTTGCTTTCCGGTGCCAGCTCGATATTGACCGGCTCGCGCTGGTCTTCGACCGGCTGGACCGCGGCGGCGGGACGCGCCGGTGAGTTGGCGGCCACCCGGAAGGCCAGGCGCTGGACCGACTCTCCGGCCGTGTTCAGCTCGTACAGAATGAGGTCTGCAAAATTTTGACTGACGTAGTTCCCCATGAAGTTGGTCGGAACCGAAAATACGGCTACGCCACCCTTCAATTCCTGAAATTCCAGAGGTTCAATCCAGGTCGTAAAATTGTTCCGGCCCACGGCCTTCAGCAATTTGTTACGCAGTTGTCCCCATTTTTCTTGTGTCATCCAGCGCCTCACGCATCCCAATATTTTTGACCTAATCGGCCTTATGATTGTGACCGGTATCCCGGTTCTTATGCGTTCACTCGCGCGCAGATATTCGGTCGCCGAAACCCCAAGAATCGGCGGGAATATCAGTGGTCACGACGCTTGCCTGTTTGACGACGACCAAAAAGTACAGCCGCCCAAACCGCGGTTTGCGCCACGCAGTTCCAGTTTTCGACAGGGCCAAGATCATCGGAGTAGCCGAGATCCGCAGCAGATCGTCAAACCGGTTGGCACCGGTTGCCGACATTCGCCCCTGGATCATTCTGATGCCCGTCAGTCCGATCGCAGGAACAGCCTGTCCCCCCAAGCGAGTGAATCGCTGAAACTGTCGTAGCAAGAGGCAGTGGGGCCGGGCAACGAAACTCTGATATTGACTCGGGTCTTTGGGCGAAAGAATCTCTCGGTTTCGTGAAGGCGCGGCATTCTGGCAACAACGCAAAAGGCGCCGCACGGGGCGACGCCTTCGAAACCAGAATGAACCAGCAAATGTTGACGCTAGGTCAACCCAGCGCTTTGACGCGCGCCGACAGGCGCGACATCTTGCGGGCTGCGGTGTTCTTGTGGAACACGCCTTTGGTGACGCCGCGCATCAGCTCGGGCTGGGCCGCGCGCAGAGCGGCGGTTGCCGCGTCCTTGTCGCCGGATGCGATTGCTTCTTCGACCTTGCGCAGGAAGGTGCGGATGCGCGAACGACGTGCTTTGTTGATTGCATAACGCTTCTCGTTCTGACGAGCGCGTTTCTTTGCCTGAGGCGAGTTTGCCATGTGTCTCTGACCTTTGTTCGGTACGTTTGTCTAGGGTTGCACGTCACGGAATTACCCGCACCGGATCAGAAATCACGAGTGTGAATCGGGCCAAGCGGGCCGCACGCGCATGTATGGTGGCGGTCAATAGCCAAGTTTTCAGGCTTTGCCAAGCCGATTCTTGGCCTTGTTGCCCGCCTGATCCTGCGGTCTTGTCGGCGCCGGTTATTTGTCGCGGAACTGGGCCGCGCGCTTTTCAAGGAATGCGGCCATGCCTTCCTTCTGGTCTTCGGTCGCGAACATCGAGTGGAACACGCGCCGCTCGAACAGCATGCCCTCGCTCAGCGGCACCTCGTAGCTGCGGTTGACCGCCTCTTTCGCGGCCATCGCGGTCAGCAGCGATTTCTCGGCAATCTTCTGGGCCGCGCCGGTCGCCTCTTCGATCAGCTTCTTGGCCGGCACCACGCGCGACACGAGGCCCGAGCGCTCGGCCTCTTCGGCATCCATGAACCGGCCGGTCAGGTTCATGTCCATCGCCTTGGACTTGCCCACGAACCGCGTCAGGCGCTGGCTGCCGCCCATCCCGGCGATGACGCCCAGATTGATTTCCGGCTGGCCGAACTTGGCGGTCTCTGCGGCGATGATGAAATCGCACATCATGGCCAGCTCGCACCCGCCGCCCAGCGCATAGCCCGCGACCGCCGCGATGATCGGCTTGCGGATCGCGGTGATCCGGTCGTTGGCGTCTGCGAAAAGGTTGGTGGTGTAGACATCGACAAAGCTCATCTCGGACATCTCCTTGATGTCCGCGCCCGCGGCGAATGCTTTTTCCGATCCGGTGATGACGATGCAGCGCACCTTGTCATTGGTGTCCGCGTCCTCGAGCGCCTCGCACAGCTCACCCAGAAGCTGAGTGTTCAGCGCGTTCAACGCATCGGGTCTGTTGAGCTTGATTAGGGCGACGTGGTCTTCGATTTCGACGATGATCGTCTCAAAAGCCATGAGGTCTGAGCTTTCGGTTGTTCCGTTCAGGTCCAATTCCTTACCACGCGAAAAACTCGGATCAAGCTATCTTTGGCATTGCGCGCAATAGAAGGTTGAGCGTCCCGACTGGGTGATTCTGCGGATTTCGGCCCCGCAGCCCTCGGTCCGGCAGGGCTGCCCCTCGCGCCCGTAGACGTCGAAGCTGTGCTGAAAATATCCAAGCTCTCCATCGGCTTGCCGGAAATCGCGCAGCGAGGATCCACCGGCCTCGATGGCCTCGGCCAGCACCGTCCGGATCACCGGAACCAGGGCCCCGACCCGCCCGGTCGAGATCTGCCCCGACTTGCGACGTGGCGACACTCTGGCGCGGTAGAGCGCCTCGCAGACATAGATGTTGCCCAGCCCGGCAACGATTCTCTGATCCAGCAGCGCCGCCTTGACCGGTGTGGCCCGGCCGCGGAAGGCGTCGATCAGATAGGTCTCGTTGAAATCGTTGCCCAGCGGCTCCGGCCCCAGCACGGCCAGCAGCTTGTGCTGCTCGGCGGTGGCCGTGGGCATCAGGTCCATCGCACCGAACCGGCGCGGGTCATTGAAAGTGATGCGCGCGCCGTTGGCCATGTGGAACACCACGTGGTCATGCTTCTGCGGCATCGGGTGACAATGCACGAACTGGCCCAGCGGATCGCCCGACACAGTCATGCGGCCCGACATGCCCAGATGAATCAACAGGGTCTCGCCGCCGCTCAGATCGGCAAGGATGTATTTCGACCGTCGCCGCAGACGTTCGACCCGCTGACCGGTCAACCGTTCGGCCATCCGCTCGGGAAAGGGCCAGCGCAGATCGGGGCGGTTCACGTCCGCCCTTTCGACCACCACGCCTTCCATCGCCGGGGCAAGGCCGCGTCTTACTGTCTCGACCTCGGGCAATTCGGGCATTAGACGGCTCCTATTCCAAAGGGCCGCATTGTGCCCCGGTTTCCAGGCCCTATAACAGAGACGAAATTCGACGAACGGCAAGGCTTATGTCCGACAACAGCGACAAGACCACTCATTTCGGTTTCGAAACCGTCCCCGAGGCCGAAAAGGCCGGGCGCGTGCAGGGCGTATTCAACTCGGTCGCGTCGAAATACGACGTGATGAACGACGTGATGTCGATGGGCATCCACCGGGTCTGGAAAGACGCGATGATGGACTGGCTGGCGCCACGCCCCGGCCAGCGCCTGCTGGACGTGGCCGGCGGCACCGGTGACATCTCGTTCCGCTTCCTCAAGCGCGCGGGCCACGGCCATGCCACCGTTCTGGATCTGACCGAGCCGATGCTGATCGAGGGTCGCAAACGCGCCGAGGCCGCACAGATGGCCGACAGCCTGGACTGGGTGGTGGGCGACGCGATGGCCCTGCCGTTCGAGGACAACACCTTTGATGTCTACACCATTTCCTTCGGCATCCGGAACGTGACCCGCCCGCAAGAGGCCCTGAACGAGGCCTACCGCGTGCTCAAGCCCGGCGGCCGCCTGATGGTGCTGGAGTTCAGCCAGTTGCCCAATGACGGGCTGCAGAAACTCTATGACCTCTACAGCTTCAACGTGATCCCGCGCATGGGTAAGCTGATCGCGAACGACTACGACAGCTATCAATACCTGGTCGAGTCTATCCGCAAGTTCCCCGATCAGGATACCTTTCTGGGCATGGTGCGCGCCGCCGGATTCGAAAACGCGAAATACCGCAACCTCAGCATGGGCATCGCGGCCCTGCATTCCGGCTGGAAGATCTGACCCATGCGCGGCCCCCACAACATCATCCGCCTGATCCGCACAGGCGCCACGCTGGAGCGCACGGGCGCAATGAACGTGGTGCTCGACGCTTTCGAAGCCCCGCGCCCGCTGCGAATTCTGGCCCATACCCTGGGCAAACCGTTCCAGTGGCTGGGTTACAAAGGCGACCCGACCATGCCGCCGGCGACCCGGGCGCTGACCGCCCTGGGCCCGGCCTACATCAAGTTCGGTCAGGTCCTGTCCACGCGCCCCGATGTCGTGGGCGAAGAGCTGGCAGAACAGCTCCGGGTCTTGCAGGACAAGCTGCCCCCCTTCCCACGCGACGTGGCCATGGCCGAGGTGGAAAAGGAGCTGGGCCAACCTCTGGATCAGATGTTCTCGGAGTTCAGCGAACCGATCGCGGCCGCCTCGATCGCACAGGTCCACAAGGCGAAACTGGCCAGCACCGGCGAGGATGTGGCCGTCAAGGTCCTGCGCCCCGGCATCGAACGCGCGTTCCGCAAGGATGTGGATGCGTTCTATTTCGCCGCCCGGATAGTCCAGCTTTTCGCCCCCGGTGCGCGCCGGCTGCGCCCTATGGAAGTGATCGAGCATTTCGACGGCGTCGTCCGCGGCGAACTGGATCTCAGGCTCGAAAGTTCGGCGGCCTCGGAATTTGCCGCCAACACGCAGAATGACGAAGGCTTCTGGCTGCCGCCCGTGGTCTGGTCCCTGTCCGCGCGCCGGGTCATGACGCTCAGCTGGGCTGTCGGCATCCCCTTGGGCGACAACGCCGCGCTGGACGCCGCAAATCACGACCGCCGCGACCTGGCCGAGCGCGTGCTGCGCCTATTCCTGCTGCACGCCCTGCGCGACGGCTTCTTCCACGCCGACATGCACCAGGGCAACCTCAAGGTCGCCGCGAACGGCGACATCATCGCCTATGACTTCGGCATCATGGGCCATATCGACGAATACACCCGCCGGGTCTATGCCGAGATCCTCTTCGGCTTCATCCGCCGCGACTACAAGCGCGTGGCCGAGGTGCATTTCGAGGCTGGCTACGTCCCGGCCGACCAGGACGTCGATGAATTCGCCCGCGCCCTGCGCGCAGTCGGCGAGCCGATCTTTGGCATGGATGCCACCCATATCTCGATGGGCCGCCTGCTCAACTACCTGTTCGAGGTGACCGAACGCTTTGGCATGGAAACCCGCACCGAACTGATCCTGCTGCAACGCACGATGGTGGTGGTCGAAGGCGTTGCCCGCTCGCTCGACCCGCATATGAACATCTGGGAGGTCGCCCGCCCCGTGGTCGAGGACTATATCAAGCAGTCCATCGGTCCCCGCGCCGCCCTGCGTGATTTTGGAAAAACAGCGCTGGTGCTTGCGCGGTTCGGGCCCCGCCTGCCTGATCTGGTCGAAAATGCCCTGATCGCCCAGACCCGCAAGGATGATCCCTCCGGGTCAGATTTCTGGCCCAAGGCCATTCCCGCCGCAATCGGAGCGGCAGCCGGGGCAGTGGCGGTCCTGATCCTTTCGGGCCTGGGCTGAAAGGCGCGGTCGCTTCATCTGGCCAAAAACATCCTCGGGGGGAATCGCGCCCCGGCGCGATGGGGGGCAGACAGCCCCCCTGCCCGGCCCGGGATCAGAGCCGTTCGATGGCGATGGCAATCCCCTGCCCGCCACCGATGCACATGGTGATCAGCCCTTTCGACCCGCCGATGCGCTCCAACTCGTACAGAGTCTTCAGCGTTATGATCGCCCCGGTGGCCCCCACCGGATGACCCAGGGCGATGGCCCCGCCATTCGGGTTCACCTTTGCCGGGTCCAGTCCCAGTTCCTTGTTCACCGCCAGCGCCTGGGCGGCAAAAGCCTCGTTGCTTTCGATCACGTCGAAATCGCCCGCCGACAGGCCCGTCCGCTCCAACAGGTTGCGCACGGCCGGAACGGGGCCGATTCCCATCACCTCGGGGCGAACGCCAGCATGGGCATAGCCCAGAATGCGCGCCTTGGGCGTCAGGCCGGCTTTCTCGGCGGCATCGGCCGTGGCCAGAACCATCGCCGCCGCGCCGTCATTGATGCCCGAAGCGTTGCCCGCAGTCACACGCCCGTCCTTCTGGAACACCGGCCGCAGCCCGGCCAGGGCCTCGGCCGTGGTGGCCTTGGGATGCTCGTCGACCTTGAAATCGACCATGTCGCGCTTGACCTTGACCTGCACCGGCGCGATCTGGCTGTCGAAATAGCCCGCCTCGATCGCGGCCGCAGCCCGCTGCTGGCTGGTCAGCGCAAACGCGTCCATCTCCTCGCGCGTGATCTGGTGTTCATCGGCCACGTTCTCGGCGGTCACACCCATATGCCCGGTGCCAAAGGGGCAATTCAGCGCGCCCAGCATCATGTCCAGCGACTTGATGTCGCCCATCTTGGCGCCCCAACGCGCCTGCGGAACGATGTAGGGGCTGCGCGACATGTTCTCGGCCCCGCCGGCCACTGCAAATTCGGCATCCCCCAGCATCAGCGATTGAACTGCCGATACGATGGCCTGCGCGCCCGACCCGCACAGCCGGTTGACGTTCATCGCCGGGGTGCCGTTCGGAATGCCCGCCTGCATCGCCGCGACGCGCGACAGGTACATGTCGCGCGGCTCGGTGTTGATGACATGCCCGAACACCACATGCCCGATCTGGTTGCCTTCGACGCCGGATTTCTCAAGCGCAGCCTTGGTCACGACGGTGGCCAGATCGATCGGCGCGGTCGCGGCCAGCGACCCTCCGAACGTACCGATTGCGGTGCGGGCACCATCCAAAATCACGATGTCGGTCATGTCTCTCTCCTCTTGGATTTACGCGCAGTATGCATTCGCAGCATGGGCCTGTCGCGCGGGACGTTCCGTCATCGGCGGAATTGACAATTCGCGCCCGGACGCGCAAGAAATTCCGCCATGACGGAAAACTCAGACGATATCCTGACACGCCTGCCCGCCCGCCTGAAAGAGGCCCGGCGCGCCAAGGGGCTGTCGCTGGAAGCGGTAGCCAATCTCAGCGGCGTGTCCCGGTCGATGGTCAGCCAGATCGAACGCGGCGAAAGCAGCCCCACGATCTCGACCCTGTGGAACCTGACCCGTGCGCTGCAGGTCGATTTCGCCGGTCTTCTGGAAGAGTCCGAGACCACCGACCAGATCGAAGTGCTGCGCAGCGCAGAGGTGCCCAGCATCGACAATATGGGCCAATCCTGCCGGATCCGCATCCTCTCGCCACCCGAGGAGGCCGGCGGCCACGAGGTCTATGATATCCGGTTCGACGCAGGTGGCGCACTGAACAGCCAGCCCCATGCCCGCGGTGCGCGCGAACAGCTGACCGTGCTGGAAGGGACCGTCCGCGTCACCTCGGGCGCCGCGACGATGGAACTGCGCCAGGGCGACACGGCCCGGTATGCGGCCGATGTGGCCCACGCCATCGCGGCGCCGGACGGACCCGCCCGCGTGTTCCTGATCGTCAAGAACGCCTGATCCGCACATATCGGCCAATTTCCGCCTTCACGGATTTTTTTCCGCCATACTGAAAATCTCCTATTTGGGAAGCTCGTCCGTTATGTTAGATACGCGACTCAGAAGAAGGAGATCGCCATGGCTGATGCATTCCTGTCCCACGTTTCGGACACCCTCTCGCAGATCAAGGCGGAAGGCCTGTACAAGACGGAACGAATGATCACCTCGCCCCAGGGCGGCGAGATCACGGTGGGCGGACGTCAGGTCATCAACCTGTGCGCCAACAATTACCTGGGACTGGCCGACCATCCGGCGCTGATCGAGGCCGCGAAGAACGCGCTGGAGCCCAAAGGGTTCGGCATGGCCTCGGTCCGGTTCATCTGCGGCACGCAGGACATCCACCGCGAGCTGGAGCAGCGGCTGGCCAAGTTTCTGGGCAAGGACGATTCGATCCTGTTCGCGGCCTGTTTCGACGCCAATGGCGGGCTGTTCGAACCCCTGCTGGGCCCCGAGGATGCCATCATCTCGGACAGTCTGAACCATGCCTCGATCATCGACGGGGTCCGGCTGTGCAAGGCCAAACGCTATCGCTACATGAACAATGACATGAACGACCTCGAAGCCTGGCTGAAACAGGCGCGCGAGGACGGGGCGCGGCACATCATGATCGCCACCGACGGAGTGTTCTCGATGGATGGCTACCTGGCCAACCTGCCCAGGATCCGCGAACTGGCCGACAAATACGACGCGGTGGTGATGGTCGATGACTGCCACGCCACCGGCTTCATGGGGCCGCGCGGCGCGGGCACGCCGGATCATTTCGGCGTGGACGTGGACATTCTGACCGGGACATTGGGCAAGGCACTTGGGGGGGCAATCGGCGGTTACATCGCCGGGCCGCAGCCAGTGATCGACCTGCTGCGGCAGCGGGCGCGGCCCTATCTGTTCTCGAATTCGCTGCCGCCTTCCATCGTCGCCGCCGGGCTCGAGGCGATCCGCCTGGTCGAAGAGGGCGACATGCTGCGCAAGCAACTGTTCGGCAACGCGAAATACTGGCGCGCCGGGCTGGAGAAGCTGGGGTTCGACTTGCTGCCGGGTGAACATCCGATCATCCCCGTGATGCTGGGCGAGGCGCAGCTGGCGCAGGACATGGCCGCCCGCCTGTTCGACGAAGGCGTCTATGTCTCGGGCTTCTTCTTCCCGGTGGTCCCGCGTGGCCAGGCCCGCATCCGCACCCAGATGAACGCGGCGCTGACCCGCGACGAGTTGGACCGCGCTCTGGCCGCCTTCGGCAAGGTCGGAAAGGCGTTGGGGGTCATCTGATGGTTCTGAACTCGGTCATCGACGCGATCGGCGATACGCCCCTGATCGAGCTGTCCCGGGTTTGCCAAATACTGGATCTGGACGGCCGTATTCTAGCAAAGCTGGACTATCTGCTGCCGGGCTTTTCGAAAAAGGATCGGGCCGCCCGGTCCATCATCGAACAGGCCCGCGCCGACGGCAGCCTGATCCCGGGGCAGACGGTGGTCGAGCTGACCTCAGGCAACATGGGCACCGGCCTGGCGATTGTCTGCGGCATTCTGGGGCACCCGTTCGTGGCGGTCATGAGCGCAGGGAACTCGGTCGAACGCGCCCGCATGATGCGCGCCTTGGGCGCCGAGGTGGTGATCGTCCTTCAGGCCGAAGGCGGCAAACCGGGCGAAGTCTCGGGCGCCGACCTGGCGCTGGTGGATGACGCCGCCCGCCGCATCACCGCCGAGCGCAACGCATTCCGCGCCGATCAGTTCGGCCACGCGGGCAACCCCAAGGCCCATGCCGCCGGGACGGGTCCGGAAATCTGGGCCCAATCAGCAGGTACCGTGACAGCCTTTTGTGATTTTGCCGGCTCTGGCGGCACACTTGCCGGGGTCTCTGACTACCTGTCACCCCTTGGGGTGCGGTGCTATGCGGTCGAGCCCGACGGCGCTCGTGCCTTGGCCGGTGAACCCGTCCGTGCGCCCGATCATCCGATCCAGGGCGGTGGTTATGCGATGTCGGTTCTGACGCATCTGAACGGAGCGAAATTGGCCGGTCATCTGTCCGTCACCGGCGCATCAGCGCGCGACGCCGCCCGCCTGTTGGCCCGCACCGAAGGCATCTTTGCGGGCTTTTCCGCCGGGGCGAACCTGGCTGCCGCCATCGACCTGCTGCGTGGCCCCGAACGCGGTGGCTGCATCGCCATCGTGATGTGTGACAGCGGCTTGAAATACCTGTCGACCGATTTGTGGGAGTGATCCGGATGCGACCCGACACGATGAAAGCGCTGGAGAAGTCCAGGCCCGAAGAAGGACTGTGGATGGTTCAGGCCCCGGTCCCCGAGATCGGCCCCGACGAAGTTTTGATCCGCGTGAAGAAGACCGGGATCTGCGGCACCGACATCCATATCTGGAACTGGGATGAATGGGCGTCCCACACGGTGCCCGTCCCCATGATCACCGGCCACGAATTCGCAGGCGAGATCGTCGAGCTGGGCCGCAACGTGACCGGGTTGAAGATCGGCCAGCGGTGCTCGGGCGAGGGTCACCTGATCGGCACCGACAGCCGCCAAAGCCGCGCGGGCAAGTTCCACCTGGACCCGGGCACCCGCGGGATCGGGGTGAACGAACAGGGCGCTTTTGCCCAATATCTCAAGCTGCCGGCCTTCAACGTGGTGCCCCTGCCCGACGACATCCCCGACGAAATCGGCGCGATTCTCGACCCGCTGGGCAATGCCGTGCACACCGCGCTGAGCTTCGACCTGCTGGGCGAGGACGTGTTGATCACCGGCGCCGGCCCGATCGGGATCATGGCCGCCGCGGTGGCCCGCCACGCCGGCGCCCGGCATGTGGTGATCACCGACATCAACCCCGACCGGCTGGCGCTGGCGCAGCATGTCGTGCCTTCGGTCCGGGCGGTGAACGTGGCCGAGGAAGAGCTGCAATCGGTGATTTCCGACCTGGGCATGAGCCAGGGTTTCGACGTGGGGCTGGAAATGTCGGGCTCGCAGGCGGCGCTGGACCAGATGGTCGAGGCGCTGGTGATGGGCGGCAAGATCGCCCTGCTGGGCATTCCGCCCGGCAAATCGCCCGTCGACTGGAGCCGCATCGTGTTCAAGGCGATCACCATCAAGGGCGTCTACGGCCGCGAGATGTTCGAGACCTGGTACAAGATGATCGCGATGCTGCAGAACGGGCTGGATGTCAGCCGGGTCATCACCCATCGCTTTGCCGCCGATGACTTTGCGCAGGGCTTTGCCGCCATGAAGTCGGGAAAATCGGGCAAGGTGGTGCTGGACTGGGCCTGACCCTCTGGATAGTTGCAAACGCACCTTCTAGACAGGTGCGCACACATGCCGGGGAGGAAATGAAATGGCCGACAAAGCCAAGGGCGACCGCCCGCTGGAACGGGGAATCGAAGACACGCTGGTAACCGATTTCGCGGACACGCACCGCAAAAGCTATGGCGATTTCCTGCAACTCAAGACCCTGCTGAACTTGCAGAAAACCTTTCAGGACCCGGCCCAACCCGATGAGATGCTGTTCATCATCATCCATCAGGTCAGCGAGCTTTGGCTGAAACTGATGCACCATCAGCTGGTCGAGGTGCGGCGTTTTTTGCAACAGGATGAGTTCGGCCCCGCGATGAAGAACCTGGACCGGATCAAAGCGATCCAGCGGCAGTTGATCGCCGCGTGGGAAACCCTGCTGACCATGACGCCCGCCGACTACATGACCTTCCGCAAGGCACTGGGCAATTCATCCGGCTTCCAAAGCTACGGCTATCGCCAGATCGAGTTCATCCTGGGCAACAAGGACACCGCCACGCTGAAGGTGCATGAACACGACCCCGAAGTGATGGAGATGCTGACCGCCGCCCTGGTCAAGCCGTCGCTGTATGACGAGGTGTTGCACATGCTGGCGCGGCAGGGGTTCGACGTGCCGCAGGACCTGCTGGACCGGGACTATTCAAAGACCTATTCCGGCGATCCGCGCATCGTGAAGATCTGGGCCGAGATCTACCGGAACACGGGCCGATACTGGGACCTGTATGCGCTGGCCGAAAAGCTGATGGATGTGGAATCGCTTTTCCAGCGGTGGCGCTTCGACCATGCGACCGCCGTGGAACGCGTGATCGGCATGCAGCCCGGCACCGGCGGCTCCAGCGGCGTGGCCTTCCTGCGCAAGGCGCTGGAGCTGCGGTTTTTCCACGACCTTTATGACGTGCGCACCGACCTGATGTACGGCGGACAGGGCTGAGCCATGCTGTATCGCGGATTTACCCAAGCCGAGCTGGAGCGCGAATACGCGCCCAGTTCGATGATCGGCGGCGACCTTGCGCCCTATCTGGCGGCCTATTCAGCGCTCAGCGCGCAGGCGCGGGCGCAACTGACGGTGCAAGAGACCCTCGGCTATGGCGACACTCCCGCGCAGGTGCTGGATTTCTTTCCCGCCCGCGCGCCCGGCGCACCGCTGCATGTGTTTATCCACGGCGGCTATTGGCAGGCGCTCAGCCAGCGCGACTCGGCGATGATGGCGCCCGCGCTGGTCCAAGGCGGGCAGGCCTTTGCGACGGTGAACTACACGCTCGCCCCCGACGCGCGGCTGTACCAGATGGTCGATGAATGCCGGACCGCGCTGATGTGGCTGGCCACCCGGGCCAAGTCGCTGGGGTTCGACGCCTCGCATGTCACCCTGTCCGGGCACAGCGCCGGCGCGCATCTGGCGGCGATGGTCATGGCGACCTCGGCCGACCAATTCGCCCGGATCGGCCTGCGGGTGCGCGAAGTCATCCTGATCAGCGGCGTCTACGACCTGGAACCGATCAGCCTGACCCCGGTCAACGATCCCCTGCAGCTGACCCCGGTCGAGCTGCACGACCTGTCCCCCACCCTGAACCTGCCCGCGCCCGGGCCGCGCTATCGGGTCACGGTGGGCGAGCGGGACACCGGCGAGTTCATCCGCCAGAGCCGCGATTATGCCGAAGCGTTGCGCAAGACCGGGCACGCGGTCAGCTTTGACCTGCAGCCGGGCACGCACCATTTCGACATCATCCTCAAGGACGGGACGTTTCTGAACGACCACCCCTGAAAGCGAAAACGGCGGCCCTGGGGACCGCCGTTTCCTTCAATTTCGACCGGATCAATCCAGCGTGCGGGTGACTTCCTCGCGCTCGAAGATCTCGATCACGTCGCCGGGGCGGATATCGTCGTAATTCTCGAACGCCATACCGCATTCCTGACCCGACTGAACCTCGGCCACTTCGTCCTTGAAGCGTTTCAGCGTCTTCAGCGTGCCTTCGTGGATCACCACGTTGTCGCGCAGCAGGCGCACGCCGGCCGAGCGGCGGGCAACGCCCTCGGTGACCAGACAGCCGGCAACCTTGCCGACGCCAGTGACCTTGAACACTTCCTTGATCTCGGCGTAGCCGATGAACTTCTCGCGGATCTCGGCGCTCAGCAGGCCCGAGGCGGCGGCTTTGACGTCATCCACCAGGTCGTAGATCACCGAGTAGTAGCGGATCTCGACGCCCTTCTGGTTGGCGGTGTTGCGCGCCGACGCGTTGGCCCGCACGTTGAAGCCAAAGACCGGAGCACCCGACGCTTCGGCCAGGCCGATATCGGTTTCGGTGATGGCGCCGACGCCCGAATGCAGCACGCGCACGCGTACTTCGTCGTTGCCGATCTTCTCCATCGCCTGGACGATCGCCTCGGCCGAGCCCTGCACGTCGGCCTTGACCAGAATGGGCAGTTCGGCCACGTTCTCGTCTTCCTTGGCCTTCTGCATCAGCTGTTCCAGCGTGGTCGCGGCACCGGCGGCGGCGCGCTTGTCCTTGGCAACCTGTGCGCGATATTCCGCGATTTCGCGGGCCTGCGCTTCGGTCTCTGTCACGTTCAGAACGTCACCGGCCTCAGGCGTGCCGTTGAGGCCCAGAACCTCGACCGGAACCGAAGGCCCGGCTTCCTGGACGCGCTCGCCCTTGTCGTTGATCAGCGCGCGGACCTTGCCGTACTGCTCGCCCACGACGAAGATGTCGCCTTGGCGCAGCGTGCCCTTCTGGACCAGAACGGTCGCGACCGGGCCACGACCCACGTCCAACTGCGCCTCGATCACGGCGCCTTGTGCGGCGCGGTTCGGGTTGGCCTTCAGCTCCAGAATCTCGGCCTGCAGCGCGATGGCTTCCAGCAGATCGTCTAGACCCTGGCCCGTGATGGCCGACACTTCGACATCCTGAACCTCGCCGGACATCTTCTCGACGATCACCTCGTGCTGCAGCAGGTCGGTGCGCACCTTGTCCGGGTTGGCCTCGGGCTTGTCGACCTTGTTGATCGCAACGATCATCGGAACACCGGCGGCCTTGGCGTGGTTGATTGCCTCGACCGTCTGCGGCATTACAGCGTCATCCGCCGCGACAACCAGCACCACGATGTCCGTTACCTGAGCACCGCGCGAGCGCATCGAGGTAAAGGCCGCGTGGCCCGGCGTATCCAGGAAGGTCAACGTTGTGCCGTCGTTGGTCTGCACCTGATAGGCGCCGATATGCTGGGTAATGCCACCGGCCTCGCCCGCAACGACTTTGGCGTCGCGGATCGCGTCCAACAGCGAGGTCTTGCCGTGGTCGACGTGACCCATGATGGTAATGACCGGCGGACGGGGCTGCAGGTCTTCATCCTTGTCCTCGACATCCGAGATGACATCCTCGACATCCGCATCCGAAACCCGCACGACCTTGTGGCCGAATTCTTCGATGATCAGTTCGGCAGTGTCGGCGTCGATGGTCTGGTTTTGCGTGACCATCATACCCATGTTCATCAACGACTTGACGACATCGGCGACGCGTTCGGCCATACGGTTGGCCAGTTCCGATACGACGATCGCCTCGGGCAGTTGAACCTCGCGGATCACCTTTTCCCGTTCGACCGAGCCGCCCATGGCTTTCTGCCGCGCACGCTCCTGTTTGCGCTTCATCGATGCCATCGAACGCTGCCGACCACCTTCACCGCCCGACAGCGCCTGATTCAGGGTCAGCTTGCCCGAACGGCGGCCATCGTCGCGGCCCTTGCCGCGGGTCTGACGCTGTTCGCGATCCGCCTTGCGCGGTGTTTCCGCTGGCGCAGGCTTGCTGGCCGCGGGGGCCTTGGCTTTGGGCGCCTCTTTCGCGGCCGCGGCTTCTGCTGCGGCGCGCTGAGCGGCTTCTTCGGCCTCTTTCTGCTTGCGCTCTTCTTCCTCGGCTTTCTGCCGGGCTTTCTCCTCGGCCTCGCGCTGTTCGCGCTCTTTGGCCTCCTGTTCGGCGCGGCGGCGTTCACGCTCTTCTGCGCGCGCCTTTTCCTCGGCCTCGCGGCGCTCGGCTTCCTCGGCCTCACGGGCCTTGGCCGCCTGCAACGCCTTCAGGCGCCGATTCATCTCGGCATCGGAAATCCCGGCCGGCCGGCGCGAAGGATCACCCGACGGCGCAGCGCCACCGCTGGGCTTGGACGCTCCCGGCTTGGGAACCACCACGCGCTTGCGTTTGGTTTCCACCACGACATTCTTGGTGCGTCCGTGGCTGAAACTCTGTTTCACATTCCCGGGGCGTGCCCCGCCACGAAGACCCAATGTCTTTTTGCCGTCACTATCGCTCATAAAGCTTCTTACCCTTCCGCGCGGCCCTTGCCGCCGTCATCCATATCGCGCAAGCCACGCAGGCGCTGCGCTTCCTCTACAACACGTTTGGCGAGTCCGCCAGAGGCGAGCGCCGCATGAATCACCGTTTGGCGCCCAAATGCCGCCCCAAGCTCGTCTGCGGTCAGCCAGCCAATGTATTTCCCGAAATGCGGCGTGCTCAGCTTGGACTTGCCGCGCCCGGAACCATCGACCGCCTGAATCAGAACCCAGGCCTCTTCGCGGTCAAGCCAGGACTTGACCTTTTCATACCCGGCGACCGCATCGCCGGACTTTCGCGCCAGGCTGATCAATTCGATCACGCGGCGCGACAATTGACGCTCCACCTCGTCCACAAGGTCCTGCGGTACAGTCACCTGCGCCTTGAACCCGCGTGCAAACAGCTTCTTGCCGACGGCCGTGTCCAGCGCCTTGCGATCCGCCGAGACATAAACGCCCCGACCCGGCAACTTGGACGCGACATCCGGGAAAACCTGCCCATCCGGGCCGGTTACAAAGCGGATCAGCCCGTACCGAGGCTGCACCTCGCCCGTGGCGATGCATTTCCGCTCTGGCCCTTCGGACCGTTCCTTATGGACGCCACCGCGACCCATGTGTGCCACCCGAGGCCTGGAATCAGGCCTCGGCCTCCTCGTCTGCTGCTTCGTCCTCGACGTCTGCCTCGGGCTGCTCCAGATCGGCGGGGTCGACCCAGCCCAGCATGACCCGGGCGGTCATCACCAGATCCTGTGCCTCTTCCAGCGTCACGCCAAAGGGTTCGAGAATACCGTCATCCTTGACCCGCTGGCCATCAACCGTGGTCCAGCCTCCGGCCAGTTCCCAGTCAGCGCAGGTTGCAAAGTCTTCCAGCGTCTTGACGCCGTCCTTGGCAAGCGCCTCAACCATTTGGGGTGTCAGACCCTCAAATTCAATAAGGCTGTCCTCGGCACCCAGGCTGCGGGCGCTGTCCAGCGCCGCCTTGGCCTGTGCCTCAAGGAATTCGCGCGCACGGGCCTGCAGCTCGTTTGCAGTGCCTTCATCGACGCCATCGATCACCAGCAGTTCGTCCAGCTCGACATAGGCCACTTCTTCCAGGTTGGTGAACCCTTCCGAGACCAGCAGCTGGGCAAAGAATTCGTCCAGGTCCAGGCTGTCCATGAACAGCTGCGTGCGGGCTTCGAACTCCTTCTGACGGCGCGCCGATTCTTCGGCCTCGGTCATGATGTCGATGTCCAGACCGGTCAGCTGGCTGGCCAGACGCACGTTCTGACCACGACGACCGATCGCCAGAGACAGCTGTTCCTCGGGCACGACGACTTCGATCTTGCCGGCTTCCTCGTCAAGAACCACCTTGGAAACCTCGGCGGGCTGCAGCGCGTTCACCAGGAAGGTCGGCTGGTCTTCGTTCCACGGGATGATGTCGATCTTTTCGCCCTGCAGCTCGTTCACGACGGCCTGCACGCGGCTGCCGCGCATACCAACGCAGGCGCCGACGGGATCGATCGAGTTGTCATACGAGATGACCGCGATCTTGGCACGCGAACCGGGATCACGGGCCACGGCCTTGACCTCGATGATGCCGTCATAGATTTCCGGCACTTCCATCTTGAACAGCTCGGCCATGAACTCGGGCGCCGTGCGCGACAGGAAGATCTGGTGACCACGCGTTTCGCGGCGCACTTCCTTGATGTAGGCGCGCACCCGGTCATTGGGGCGATAGCTTTCGCGACCGATCTTGTCGTTGCGGCGCAGAACAGCCTCGGCCCCACCCAGATCGACGATCACGTTGCCGAATTCCTCGCGCTTGACGGCGCCGTTGATGATGGTGCCGACACGATCCTTGAAGTCTTCGTACTGGCGGTCACGCTCGGCCTCACGAACCTTCTGCAGGATCACCTGCTTGGCCGACTGAGCCGCGATCCGGCCCATTTCCACCGGCGGGACCTCTTCCACGAATACATCACCGATCTCGGGCGATTCCATGTATTGCTTGGCCTGCTCGACGGTCATCTCGGCCTGATAGTTCTCAAGCTCGTCATCCGCGACCACGGTGCGGACCCGGGTAAAGGTCGCCTTGCCGGTCTTGCGGTCGATGGACACACGGATGTCCATTTCCGCGCCGTAGCGGCTCTTGGCGGCACGGGCGAGCGATTCCTCCATCGCTTCGACGACCAGACCGGGGTCGATCATCTTTTCGCGGGCCACGGCCTCGGCGGTCTGCAACAGCTCAAGCTGGTTTGCTGAGGTGATTGCCATCAGTTCGTCTCCTCTTCGGACCCTTCGGTCTCAATCTCGTCGAAAGCGTTTTCGTTCAGGGCGCCGGCATCCTTGCGCTGGCGCAACATTTCCTTGATCAGGTCATCAGTCAGGACCAGCTTGGCATCGCTCAGCCAGTCGAATTGCAGACCGATTGTCACGGTATCTTCGCCGTTGGGGATGTTGATCAGAACCTCATCCCCTTCGACACCGGCCAGTTCCCCTTTGAAGCGGCGGCGGCCGTCGATCAGTTCGGTGGTTTCCAGCTTGGCCTCGTAGCCCTCGAACATCTCGAAGTCCTTCAGCCGCGTCAGCGGGCGGTCGATGCCAGGGCTGGACACCTCGAGCGTATAGGCGTCGAGGATCGGGTCCTCGACGTCCAGCGTGGCGCTGACCGCGTTCGAGATCTCGGCGCAATCATCCACCTCGATGCCGCCATCGGGCTTGTCGGCCATGATCTGCAGCGTAGTCTGCTTGCCGCTCATCAGGCGGATGCGGACCAGCTCGTACCCCAGATCCTCGATCACCGGAGTGATGATCTCGGCCAGTCGTCGGTCGATCGCCGCCTTGGCTATCAGGTCGTTTGTCATATGGTGCACTACCCTTCAATCGGGCACAAAAAAACGGGCGCGCGGCCCGTCGAATTTTCCGGTGGAGCCTCGGACCAGAAGTCCGACACGCCGCTGTTGCAACTGCATATACGCAGGACGCCCCGAGTCTGCAACCCCTGCCGTCAACCAACGGACAATCCGCGTCAGTTTTCAGGTCGGTCTCAGGCCATCCACCAGCGTTCCGCGATGCGCCCATCGTCCAACGGCGCGCCCCGCCCGATCCGGCGTGGCAGACCCACGGTGCCGGAGATTGCCAGCGACATATCTGATTCGTTGGGGAAGAACCGCACGCCACCCAGACCGCGCAGCCCTTGAGCCGCCGGCAGCACCGACACGTCCACATAGCGGTCACGCAGCGCCTCGGCCCGCACGGCCGGGTCGGGGATAACGATGATGTCGACCGCCTCCAGCCAGCCGGCCTGGCCATCCTTGTAGTGGCCCGCGACCCGGCGGCCGCGGAAATGGCGACCGTCTTCGGCCCGTTCGACCCGGTAGCACCCGGTGCCGTTCGCCTGCTGCAGCGGAGAAACGCTTTGCCCGTCGCGGGTAATGACGAACCGGGTATCGGCCAGCAGGAACGGCAGGCCGGGATTGGCCTCGGCCAGTTCGATCCGGATGCGGTCCGGCGCCAGCGCTTCGGCGCGCCCGACCTCGGACAGGACCGCCAGAACATCCCCGGCCGTCAGCGCCGCACCGTCGTGAAACACCGCATCGGCACGCAGGTCGAAGGTCCAGACCCGGGCTTCGGAATCGGTCTGCCAGGCGGTCGCCAGCTCGCCGCGCAGAGTGCCGTCCGGCGCGATCTCGGTCAGGGTGTCGAACACCGCACCCCGGGCCAGCCGATCCAGGCTGTCGTCACGCGGTACGGCGATGCGCAGCACGCCGCCCGATTTCGGCGTATCCGCCAGCGAGGCCCCCGTCGCGGCCAGCAGGGCTGCGGCGGCACCCGAGGTGAACAGGGCACGGCGGTCGATGCGGGTCATGCCACCTCCTGCGCGGTTCGGTCCATGATGCGCACAAGTTCGGCACTGATCCCGGGCTCCGACAGGGCGTGACCGGCCTGCCGCACCATCTTCAGCTCGGCCTCGGGCCACTTCTCGGCCAGGTTCCAGGCCGCCTGCGGGGGGCAGATCATGTCGTACCGGCCTTGCACGATATGGCCAGGGATATGTGCGATCCGGTCCATCTGATCCAGAATCTGGCCGTCATATTCCAGAAACGCCTTGTTGATGAAATAGTGATTCTCGAGCCGCGCGAAGGTGCGCGCGTATTCGCCGGGGCTTTCACCGACGGCCCCGTTCGTGTGGATCGAGGCCAGCGCGTTTTCCCAGTGCGACCAGGCGCGGGCGTACAGGATTTCGGTCGCGCGATCGCCCGAAAACAGCCGCTTGTTGTAGGCGCCGATGGTGTCGGACAGTTCCGAGTCGCGCAGCAGCGAGGTGAAGCGCGCCCATTGTTCGGGCCAGAACTTGCCGGCCCCGCCGCCATAGAACCAGTCGAGTTCCGCCTGCGTTGCCAGAAACACGCCGCGCAGAACCAGGCGGGTCACCCGGTCGGGATGGGTTTGGGTATAGATCAGCGCCAGCGTGGCGCCCCAGCTGCCGCCGAACACGATCCAGTCGTCGATCTCGAACAGTTTCCGCAGACGCTCGATATCGGCCACCAGGTGCCAGGTCGTGTTGTTCTCGACCGAGGCCGTGGGCCGCGACCGGCCGCAGCCGCGCTGGTCGAACAGAATCACCCGGTAGACCTCGGGGTCGAAATAACGCCGCATGGCCGGGCTGCAGCCGCCGCCGGGGCCGCCATGCAGAACCACCACGGGAATCCCGTCGGGATTGCCGCATTGTTCCACATAGATGCGGTGCCCGTCGCCCATATCCACCACGCGCTGGTCGAACGGATCGACCGGCGGGTAAAGATATTGCACTGCGCGCTTTTGGTCCGGGTACTTGTCCATTATGGCCCTATATAGTCCTACAGCGTAAAAGAGCACACGGAGACAGGAATGCAAGCGCATCCGAACACGGTTGACCCGTCCGAGATCGCAAAATTCGAGGCCATGGCCGCCGAATGGTGGGACCCGCACGGGAAATTCAAACCTCTGCACATGCTCAATCCGTGCCGTCTGGACTATATCACACAGCAGATCGCGGGCGAATTTGACCGGGACCTGACGGCGGCTAAACCGTTCGCGGGCCTGCGCCTGCTGGATATCGGCTGCGGCGGCGGGTTGCTGAGCGAGCCGATGGCGCGGCTGGGCGCCGAGGTCGTGGGCGCCGACGCGGCCGAGCGCAACCTGCCCGTGGCCCGCATCCATGCCGAGCAATCCGGCCTGCAGATCGACTATCGCCACACCACCGCCGAGGCGATGGCCGACGCGGGCGAGCAGTTCGACGTGGTCCTGAACATGGAGGTGGTCGAGCATGTGGCCGACCCGCTGGCCTATCTGACCGCCACGCAACAGCTGTTGAAACCCGGCGGGCTGGAAATCTGTTCGACCATCAACCGCAACCCGAAATCCTATGCGATGGCGATTTTCGGGGCCGAGGTCGTCATGCGCTGGCTGCCGCGCGGCACGCATGAATGGTCCAAATTCATCACCCCGGACGAGCTGTTCGACCTGCTGCGCCAGGCCGGTCTAGACCCGGTGGACCGCAAGGGATTCGTCTTCAACCCGATCACCTGGAGCTGGTCGATCTCGGACCGGGACCTGAGCGTGAACTACGTCACCGCCAGCGTGAAGCCGGGCTGAGGCCTATTCCTCTTCCAGCTTCATGCGCAGGTCGCGCAGAACCGGCAGGGTCGTGCGCACACGCTCAAGGCCCAGCTCGCCCACGACCCGGTTGATCAGAGGTGCGATGGCCGAGATCGCCTGATCGCGCGCCCGGCGGCCGGCCGGGCTGATCGCCACCATCTTGCGGCGGGCATCGTCCCAATCGGGGCGGATGTGGATGTATCCGGCCCATTCCAGCTTGGCCAAGGTGTTGGTCATCGCCCCGCGCGTCACGTGGAATGTGCTGGCCAGTTGGGCAGGCGTCCGCTCGCCCCCCACGAACACCAGGTGGTTCAGCACCGAGAAATGCGAGATTTCCATGCCCTTGGGCAGCACCCGGCTCAGCCGGTTCCGCAGCAATTGGTCCGCGGTCAGAATCTCGCTGAACAGCGCGACCGCAAGGGCGTTGGTTTCGTCAGTCATTACCCGGTTCTGGATCAGGGCCCGTCGAACGGGCGAATATGTGTCAAGGACGGCACGCGCCGCCGTGCCTCTGTAACAGACCTATCATCCAGATCAAAAAAGTGAATGCCGGTCTGAGTGCCTGCGTCGATCAGCACCTCGCCCCAGGGCGATACAACCATGCTGTGCCCGTAGGTATGGCGCGTCTTGCCCCGGGTCTTGGGGTGTTCTCCGGTCTGCGCGGGGGCAATGACCCAACAGCCAGTCTCGATTGCGCGGGCGCGCAGCAGCGGCTCCCAATGGGCCGCGCCGGTCACCGGAGAAAACGCTGCCGGAACCGTAAGGATCGTGGCCCCGCCCTGTGCCAGCGCGGCGTGCAGATGCGGGAACCGGATGTCATAGCAGATGGTCATGCCGACCTTGCCGAAGGCGGTCTCGGCGATCACCGCCCGCGACCCGGGGCGATAGCTGGCCGATTCGCGAAAGGTCTCGGTCTCGGTGACCTGCACGTCGAACATATGGATTTTGTCATAGCGCGCGACGATCCCGCCCTGCGGGTCGATCATGAAGGACCGGTTGGCGAACCGCCCGTCGGCGTCATGTGTCTTCAGCCCCAGCGATCCGATCAGCAGCCACACGCCCAATTCCGCCGCCTGTTCGCGCAGGCCTGCCAGGGTGATGTCGTCTTCCTCGTGCTGCAACACCTCGCGCTGGCGCGTTCCGCTGGTCGAGACGCAGTTGGTGACCTCGGGCGTCAGGATGAACCTCGCGCCCTGGCCCGCGGCCTCGGCCATCATGGCGCGCACCATGTCCAGGTTCGCGGCCGGGTCGTCCGACGAGGTGATCTGCAGCAGGGCGGTTCTCATCAGGCGGCCAAAAGCGGGTCCAGCTTGCCGGCCTGTTCGAGTTCGTACAGGTCGTCGCAGCCACCGACATGGGTGTCACCGATGAAGATCTGCGGCACCGTGCGCCGTCCGCCCGCCCGCTGGATCATCTCGGGCTTGCGTTTGGGGTTCATCAAAACGTCGATTTCCTCGAAGGCGACGCCTTTCTGGTTCAGCAGCCGTTTGGCCGCGTGGCAAAAGCCGCACAGCGGCGAGGTATAGATGACAACCGGTTTCATGGTCCGTTCCCTTGGATTTCGCGCAATCTAGGGGGAATTAGGCATCCTTGGCAACGCGCGCCAGTACCAACACGGAAATATCAGCCGCCCCGGCCGCTTGGCAGGCCCGGCTACAGGCCGCCAACGTCGCGCCCGACGTCATGACATCATCCACCAGCAGAACAGACCGCCCGCGCAGAACTTGACCGCGGCGCGGATGCAATGTGATCGCATCGCGCAGCGTATCCGCACGCTCGGCCGCCGTTTTGCCTTCCAGCGGTGGGGTACGCCGCTTGCGTATCAACAGATCCGGACAGACCGGCAGGCCCGCCTCCTTTCCCAGTTGGAGCGACAAAAGAGCGGACTGGTTGTATCGGCGCTTCAGCAGCCGCGACCAATGCAGCGGCACCGGGGCGATCACCGTATCCGGTCGAAACAGGGTGCGACCGGCCTGCGCCATCCAACGCGCCGCAGGTTTTGCCAGTTCGGAACGATCCCCGTACTTCAGGGCCAGAACCAGTGACCGCGCCCGTCCCTGATACAGCAATGCCGCGCGCCCCTCGGCCCACGGTTGTGGGCGGCGCAAACAATCGTCGCAGTCGATTCGGTGACCATCATCGCTGCCAGGCACCGGCGCACCGCAACTGTGGCAGACCGTCCCGCCGATGAACGGGGTCTCGCGCCAGCACGGCCCGCACAGGCCGAAATCCGAGGCCGCCATCTCGCCGCAGCCGATGCAGCGTGGCGGATACACGACCTCGATCGCGGTTTGAATCCGCTGCCATATGCGATAATTGCGGCTTATGGATTTGCCAGCACCCAATGCACCCTCGCTGTTCGATCGCAAAGCGCTTGCGGCACACCGCGCGCGGATCAGCGACGAAGCCCTTTTTCTGCACCACGCCGCCATGGACGAGGTGCAGGATCGCCTTTCCATGGTTAACAAATCCTTTACTGCGCCAGCGATCGTAGCCCCCTACCCCGAGATTTGGGCGCCGGTCCTGCCGGGCGCCCGGGTCGTGGCCGATGCCGATGTGCTGGACCTCAAACCCGCTGCGCATGATCTGGTGGTCCATGCGATGGCCCTGCATTGGGCCAACGATCCGGTGGGACAGCTGATCCAATGTGCCCGCGCGCTGCAGCCCGACGGGTTGTTGTTGGTGGTGTGTCTGGGCGGTGAAACGCTATACGAATTGCGGGCCGCGCTGGGTCAGGCCGAGGTCGAGGTGACCGGCGGTCTCAGCCCCCGTGTCGCGCCGATGGCCGAGTTGCGAGATCTTGGCGCGCTGCTGCAGCGTGCGGGTTTTGCATTGCCTGTTGCGGACAAAGTGCCCCTGACGGCGACGTATCGCGACCTGTGGCACCTGATGCGGGACCTGCGCGCGATGGGTGAAACCAACGCCATGACCCAGCGGTTGAAACACCCGTCGCGCCGCGCGGTCTTTTCCCGGGCCCAAGAGATTTACGCCGCGCATTTCACATCTCCCGAAGGCCGGCTGAGTGCCACGTTCGAGCTGATCTGCCTGACGGGCTGGGCGCCGGATGCCAGCCAGCCCAAGCCGTTGCGCCCTGGCTCGGCCCAGATGAGACTGGCCGACGCCCTTGGCACGAAAGAAGGCAAACTGTCCGATTGACCCGCTGACCGAACCGATTATTTCAGCCTCTAAACCAGAATTCAGGAAGCTCACCATGTTCGATGCCACCCGCCCGGAACACGCTCCGGCAGACCACCCAAAAGTGAAGATGGGCCGCGTCGGCGTTCTTCTGGCCAATCTCGGCACCCCGGACGACTACAGCTATTGGCCGATGCGCCGCTATCTGAACGAGTTCCTGTCCGACCGGCGGGTGATCGACTATCCGGCCTGGAAATGGCAGCCGATCCTGCAGGCCATCATCCTGACCAAACGTCCCTTCAGCTCGGGCGCTGCGTACAAGTCGATCTGGAACCACGACAAGGGCGAAAGCCCGCTGATGACCATCACCAAGGACCAGACCGGCAAGATGCGTGCGGCGATGCAGGACCGGTATGGCGACAAGGTCATGGTGGATTTCTGCATGCGTTACGGAAACCCCTCGACCAAGTCGAAGGTCCGCCAGATGGTGGCCGAGGGCTGCGACCGCATCCTGTTCTTCCCGCTCTATCCGCAATATGCCGGCGCTACGACCGCCACCGCGAACGACCAGTTCTTTCGCGCACTGATGGACGAGGCCTGGCAGCCC
Organism: Ruegeria sp. CH5; assembly: GCF_056537025.1. NCBI lineage: Bacteria > Pseudomonadati > Pseudomonadota > Alphaproteobacteria > Rhodobacterales > Roseobacteraceae > Ruegeria > Ruegeria sp. CH5. The sequence continues at coordinate 285,084 of NZ_JBQFQT010000005.1, forward strand.
GCCAGCCGCACGGTGCCCGCCTATTTCGACGAGCCGGCCTATATCGACGCCCTCGCGCAGTCGGTCGAGACGGCCTATGCCGCGATGGAGACCAAGCCGGACGTTTTGGTGTGCTCCTATCACGGCATGCCGGAACGCTATCTGATGCAGGGTGATCCGTACCACTGCCAGTGCGCCAAGACGTCACGCCTGCTGAAAGAACGGCTGGGCTGGGCGGATGATCAACTGGTGACCACCTTCCAGTCACGATTCGGGCCCGAGGAATGGCTGAAGCCCTACACTGTCGACCATGTCGCGGAACTGGCTCGGCAGGGCAAAAAGAACATAGCCGTCATCGCCCCGGCATTTTCGTCGGACTGCATTGAAACGCTGGAAGAGATCAACGAAGAGATCCGCGAAAGCTTTGAGCACGCCGGCGGCGAAAGCTTTACCTACATTCCCTGCCTCAACGACGAGGACGCGCATATCGCGGCCTTGGGCAAGGTTGTCGAGGACAACCTCAAAGGCTGGCTGGACTGAACCGGCCCGGAAACAAGCACGAAAAAAGGCGGTGGAGATCCACCGCCTTTCTTTTTTGTCATAGTCCGTTGGACTTAGCCTGCGGCAACAGCTGCGGCAACAACGACCAGCAGGATCAGCGGCAGGATGATGCCCTGCGACGAGCCCTGGGTTTCTTCGACGACAACAGGTGCCTCAACAACCGGCTCTTCCAGGTTGCCAGCATATGCGGTCGAAGCAGCAGCGGTCAGTGCAGCAGCGAGTACAAGTTTCTTCATATTAACCTCCAGAGTTTGCGCGATCCCAATTGCGGAACCACACACCTAAGACTTACCTCGTGGTTTTTTCTAATCAGCAAAGCAGAACGAATGCAATTGCAACTTGCAGTGCAAGCGGGTTGGCGCGCGAAAATGTCGTCAAATTAGCAACACTTGCGTCCCGACCTTCGCCATGGCGTACAGCTCTGCGATGTTCTCGTTGAACAACCCGATGCACCCGTTCGACGACCGGCGGCCGATTTTCCGCGTATCGTGGGTTCCGTGGATCCGGTAATACTTCCAGCTGAGATACAACGCGTGCGTTCCCAGCGGGTTATCGGGCCCCGGAGGGATGTAATCCGGCCATTCCGGGTTTCTTTTCTTCATCGACGGCGTCGGCGACCAGCTGGGCCCTTCGACCTTGCGGATGACACTTGTGCGACCGCGGCGGGTCAGTTCTTCGGTCAGCGGAACCGACGACGGGTACAGCTTGTAGACGGTTTGGTCTTCCGACCAGTAGTGCAAAGCGCGGGAAACGGTGTCGACCAGAATCGCCCCGTTCCGGGTGTTCGAGAAGTAGGGCTGCCACTGCTGCGCCTTGAACCCCGACACGTTGCGGCGAACGGCCGGTTCAGGATCGGGTGCAGGGCGCAATGGGTCGCCCGGGATGTATTGGGCGATCGCCGGGCTGGCGAGCAAAGACGATGCGCCTGCGAGGAATCCGCGGCGGGACGAAGAGAAAACGCGTTTCTTGACCATGGTGACAGGTCCTCTGCGAAAGATGTGCAAGAATCCGCTCTATGTTATTGCCAGAATGCTTCAGTCGCAAATCAAACCGGCAGAATCATGCGGGTTCGTGCATTTGAGCCTTTGCTCATGGGCCGCTGGCAGGGTATTGCCAATTGGAAACAAGCAAACCGGACTCATCATGACGCGCATTTTTTCCCTGCTCTTGATTTGCCTTGTCGCGCTGGCGGCATGTACCGACGTGAGCGGCACTTCAACCCTTGGTGCGGATGGGCGCCCGCTGCCCAAAGCCTACAAGATCCGGGGAAATCCCGAAAAACTGCAGTTCCGCATGCTTGATTCCGTAAACGCCCTGCGGCAGGCGTCGGGACTGCAGTCGGTGCAGTTGAACGCGCAGTTGAACGCAGCGGCGGCGACGCACGCCAAGGACATGTCGCGGCAGAACCGGCCCTGGCATTTCGGCTCGGACGGATCTTCGCCGCTCGACCGGGTGGCCCGTGCCGGTTATGCGGGGCGTTTCCTGGGTGAAGCGATTTCCGAGACCTACGAGACCGAAACCGAAACCCTGGCCGCGTGGATGCAGGAACCGGGTCCGCGATCGGTGATCATGGACCCGCAAGCAACCCAGATGGGGTTTGCATGGCACCAGGAAAACGGCGGGAAGATCTGGTGGACGCTCGAGATGGGAACCGGCGGTTAAGCATGGCCCCAGACGAAAAAAGCCCCCGAAAACCGGGGGCTTTTTCTTTCTAACAGGTCTCAGGCAGCTTGCATGGACTGGGCTGTGGTCAGGATCGCATACAGCTTGACCGGATCCGGGTTGGCCCGAAGCTTCGAGCAGACCGCGCCGTCGCGCAGCGTGCGCGATACCAGCGCCAAGGCCTTGAGGTGCTCGACACCGGCGTCTTCCGGGGCGAACAGCGCAAAGGCCAGATCCACGGGCTGACGGTCGACCGATCCGAAGTCGATGGGCTTTTCCAGCATGACGAACACGCCGGCAACCGAGTCGATCTCGGACAAACGGGCGTGTGGCAGGGCAACACCATGGCCAACGCCGGTCGGCCCAAGGCTTTCCCGCTCCAGCAGGCAGTCTACGATGGTCTGCGGATCAAGTCCGAGTGCGCCCGCGGCGACGTCACCGATTTCCTGAAACAACCGTTTTTTGCTGGACGCTGCAGATAGCACGCGCACCGCTTCGGGCTTCAGTATGCTCGACAAATCCATGTTTTGCTCCACGGCGACGCCCCCAAAATCCGGGGGCCCCGCCCAATTCTTGCCTGTTACGGATCGATCCAGCCGATATTGCCGTCATCCCGGCGATACACGACGTTCAATCCGTCCTTGTTTTCATTCCTGAACACCAGCACCGGGGCGCCGGCCAATTCCATTTGCATGACAGCTTCGCCGACACTCAACGATGGGATCTTGGTTTCCATCTCAGCCACGATGATGGGCTGCAATGAGTCGGGTTCGTCGGCCACGTCCGATTCGTTCGAGGCGAGGATATAAGATGACGCTCCGAAGAGTTCAACCGGCTGAGCCCGTTCACGATGGTGGTCCTTGAGGCGACGCTTGTAGCGACGCAGCTGTTTCTCCATCTTTTCGCAGCACGCCTCGAATGCTGCATAGATTTCGGTTGCATGTGCCTTGGCCTGGGCTGTCAGGCCCGTGGACATATGTATGGTGGTTTCGCACACATACTCATGCGCTGAACGGGAAAAGACGACGTTGGCATCCGTCGGTCGCTGAGCATATTTGCTCACGACCTCGCCCAATGCGTCCTGCACGTGTGTCTGCAAGGCTGCACCAATGTCGATCTGTTTGCCGCTGATTTGGTAACGCATGTGATCTCCTTCACAATTCACACCCATTATGACGTCACGTCAGGTGACATGCTTGTTTTTATCGGGTGGGGGGTAGAGACATGTTTCGCGGTTGTCCTCGGTAGGGCCCTTCGGAGAAGGGAGATCGAGATCCAGTCTGGAACCGCGAAAATGCCATGTCCCAATTGAGCCAAGAGGCGGCAGAAGAGTCAATCAAAACAGGAGTGTATATACGCGAATTCTGTCATGCGCCTGGCGCAATCACAGCTAAGCCTATGAAATCTTGAAGTTTTCACCCAAATACACGCGGCGGACATTTTCGTTTTCCACCACCTCGTCGGGCGATCCGGACATCAGCACCTGCCCGTCGTGCAGGATATAGGCGCGGTCCACAATTTCCAGCGTTTCCCGCACGTTGTGGTCGGTGATCAGTACGCCGATTCCACGCTTTTTCAGATCCGCCACCAGATGCCGGATATCGCCCACGCTGATCGGGTCGACGCCGGCAAATGGCTCGTCCAGCAGCAGGTACTTGGGGTCGGCGGCCAGACAGCGGGCTATCTCGACGCGACGGCGCTCACCGCCCGACAATGCAAGGGCAGGCGCCCGCCGCAAATGCTCGATCGAAAAATCCGAAAGCAGCTCTTCCAGACGTTCCTTGCGGCGGTGCACATGCTTCACCGCAATGTCGAGCACGGCCGAGATATTGTCCTCGACACTCAAGCCGCGAAAGATCGACATTTCCTGCGGCAGATACCCAATGCCCATGCGCGCCCGGCGATACATCGGCAGCGTGGTCACATTCTGACCGTCCAACGTGACCGTTCCGGCCTCGGGGAACACCAGCCCGGCAACGGAATAGAACGTGGTCGTCTTGCCCGAGCCGTTCGGCCCTAGCAACGCCACGACCTCGGACCGGTCCAGCGTCATCGACACGTCCCGGATCACGGTCTTTTTGCGATAGGATTTGCGCAGTTTCTGAATCTTCAGACCCTGAGACCCTTCGGCAACGGACAGTTGCGGGCCCGCCATCAATTGCCGCCCTGCTGAAGGATCGTCTTGACCCGCCCCGACATGGTCGCGGTTCCGCTGGTCAGGTTCGCAATCATCTGGTCGCCGCTGATCGTGCTGGGCCCCTGCGTCAGCAGAACGTTGCCCTTCATCACGATCACACCCGAGTCGATGGTGTATTCCGCCCAATCCCCTTCGGCGGCATCCGGCGGGCTGACAAGCACGACGTTTTCCGACGCCTCCATGCGTTCGATCCCCGACCGATCCTGGTTGTAGATCACCAGCACGCGACCGGCGGACAGGCGCATTTCGCCCTGCACGACAATGACGTTGCCAAGAAACTCGGCCGAACCGTCCTCTTGATTGACGTTCAGTGTCTCGGATGTCACTTCGACCGGCAGACTGGGATCGGCCTTCACAGACCCAAAGGCCACCTGCGCTTCCTGCGCGGACGCTGGCACCGAACCCACGGCCAGGGCGAAACAAACGAGGACGAAACGAAAATCAAACACAGTCTATCTTTCGGCTTTTTTCGGCTCATATAACAGCTTAACGCCATCTGTAAAAAGAATATGGACCGGTCCACCGTCTTTTTCAGCGCCGAATGTCATCCGCCCGGCCGAGAAATTGCCGATTGGTCCCGTTCCCTGCACCTGACCTGGCGTATCGCCCCGGATCTCATCCAATGAAGTATTCAACAGGTCTGTCGTCACCCGGATACCGTCCGTGGTAGTGATCACCACGTCCCCCGTGAAGGTGGCCGTCGCCTTGTCCGGTCGGATCGACCCCGAGTCGGAGTCCAGCGTGATCACCCCACCGTTCAGCAGGCCGAACCGGCCACGGAATTCGGTTGCTCTTGGATCGCTGTCGGCAGTTCCCTGGCTGGCCCGCACCGCCTCGACCTGGACATCTTCGCCCTTGCGGGTGGTCCCCCTATAGTTCGGGCGGGTTACAAGCTGCCCCTCAAGCCGTTCGTCGATATCCTGCTGGGTGAACGGACCCGAGACGTTGGTTTCGATGCTGCGCGACAGCAGGAATACCGTGGACAGCAGCAGGATCGCCGCCAGCGGCAACAGAACCTTCAGGAACTGCACCATTCGGGAATAGCGGTCCACCTGCGCCTCCTGTCAGCCCAGCCCGACGCGCAGGCAATCGTGAATATGCAGAAGGCCCTGCGCCAATCCCGGCTGTTCGGGGTCGACGACGAACAACGAGGTGATCTTGCGCCCGTTCATGATCGCCACGGCTTCTTCGGCCAGCGACTCCGGTGCGATCGTGGTCGGATTGCGGGTCATGACCTGAGCGGCGGTATTGTTCAGCAGCCCCTCCATGTGGCGCCGCAGGTCGCCGTCGGTGATGATGCCGGCAAGCTTGCCATCCGCGTCCGTCACCCCGACCACGCCAAAGCCTTTCTGGCTGATCTCGATCAACGCGTCGCTCATCGGTGTGTCGGCAGAAACCAGCGGCACCGCATCGCCACTGTGCATCAGATCGCGTACGGCGCTCAGCTGCGCGCCCAGTTTGCCGCCCGGATGGAAGGCGCGGAAATCCTCTGGTTTGAAGTCACGATATTTCATCAGCGCAATCGCCAGCGCATCGCCCATGGCCAGCGTCAGCGTGGTCGAAATCGACGGCACCATCCCATAACCGCAAGCCTCGCCCAGAGAGGGGATCAGCAAATGCACGTCCGCCTGTTTCATCAACGAGCTTTCGGGCTTGCTGGACAGGCCGATTAAAGGGATGCCGAACCGCCGGGTAAAGGCCAGAAGATTGGCCAGTTCCGGCGCCTCGCCCGAATTGGAGATCGCCAGAACCACGTCTCCTTTCGACACCATCCCCAGGTCGCCGTGGCTGGCCTCGGCCGGATGAACGAAATAGGCCGGCGTGCCGGTGCTGGCCAGGGTTGCGGCGATCTTGTGGCCGATGTGTCCCGACTTGCCGATGCCGCTGATGATGATCCGCCCAGTGGCCTGCAGGATCAGCTGAACGGCTTCGGCAAATCGGTCGTCAAGGCTGTCGGCCAAAACATCCAACGCCCGGGCTTCGTCGGTGATTACCTGACGGGCAACCTTCAGAAAGGATTCATTGTCTGTCATGAGTGCGCAAAAATATCCGTTTCAGGCCATCCGGCCAGATCCAGTCTGGCACGCATCGGCAGGAAGTCAAAACAGGCCTGCGCCATCTCGGTGCGCCCTTCACGCGCCAGCCGCGCGTTCAAGGCATCACGCAGACGGTGCAGATACAGGACGTCGGAGGCCGCATAATCCAGTTGGGCCTCGGTCAGGGTCTCGGCACCCCAGTCGCTCATCTGTTGCTGTTTCGAGATATCGACGCCCAGCAACTCCTGACACAGGTTCTTGAGACCATGACGATCGGTATAGGTGCGCACAAGGCGGCTGGCGATCTTGGTGCAATACACCGGAGCGGCCAACGCCCCGAAGGCATGATACATCGCGGCAATGTCGAACCGCCCGAAATGAAACAGCTTCAGCACATCCGGGTTTTCCAGCATGGCACTCAGGTTCGGCGCCGAGGTTTGGCCCTTTTCGACCTGCACGATATGGCAATCGCCGTCACCCCCGGACATCTGAATCACGCACAGGCGATCCCGGTGCGGGTTGAGACCCATGGTCTCACAATCAATGGCCACGATCGGGCCCAGATCCAGCCCATCGGGCAGGTCGTTCTTGTACAGATGGTTCGCCACACGTGTTTCCTTCGTTCGGTATCGTCCCCGAAATAGGGTGTTTGGCCTGCAAACTCAACGCCATCCGGACCGATGCCGCGATTGATCTCCGGCAGGCTTGATGTATCCCCATGGGGGGGATAGGGTTAATGCATGAACCCTCACAAGCATTCAACTCACCCGCAGATCATCGCGCGCCTGAAACGCGCACATGGGCATCTGGCCAAGGTCATCGCAATGCTGGACGACCAGGAGCCCTGTCCGGACATCGCTCAGCAGCTTTTCGCCGTGGAAAAGGCGATCACGAATGCCAAGCGGACACTGATCCATGATCATGTCGACCATTGCCTTGCTTCGGGCGACGCCGACTCGGTCGACGCCTTCAAGGCCATCACCAAGTACCTGTGATGCTGAGCGTTCTGCAAAACCGGGTCTATCGTCACCTGCTTGCTGCGCAAATCGTGGCCTTGACGGGCACCGGTCTTGCCACGGTGGCCCTGGGGCTTCTGGCCTACGATCTGGCTGGTAGCTCTGCGGCCCTGGTTCTGGGTACGGCACTGACGATAAAGATGGTTGCCTATGTTTCGGTCGCGCCGGTGGCGGCGGCCTTTGCGGAACGGCTGAACCGACGAAAACTCCTTGTGACGCTGGACCTCGTCCGCGCCGCAGTGGCCCTGTGCCTGCCGTTCGTGACCGACATCTGGCAGGTCTACGTTCTGATCTTCGTTCTGCAATCTGCCTCAGCCGGGTTCACCCCGGCGTTCCAAGCCACGATACCAGACGTTCTGACCGACCAGCAGGACTATACCAAGGCGCTGTCGCTGTCGCGCCTGGCCTATGATCTGGAAAGTCTGGTGAGCCCGATGCTGGCTGCGTTCCTTCTGATCTTCGTCAGCTTCGACAGCCTGTTTCTGGGAACAAGCCTCGGTTTTGTCGCCTCGGCCTTGTTGGTCATGTCGGTTGCCCTTCCCTCACCCACGCCCGTCCGGTCGCGCGGGATCTTCGACCGCACAACCCGCGGTCTGCGGATCTATCTGGCCACACCGCGCCTTCGGGGGTTGCTGGCTTTGAGTTGGAGCGCCGCAGCGCTCAGCGCGATGGTCCTGGTCAATACCGTCGTCATCGTGCGTGCAAGCCTGGGGTTGTCCGACAGTGCCGTGGCCATCGCGCTGGCCGGATTTGGGAGCGGGTCCATGCTGGCGGCATTTGTCTTGCCGGCGGTTTTGCGGCGGTTCGAGGACCGCAAAGTGATGCTGACGGGTGCGACAATTGCCACCGCGGCCATGGCGTTTGCTGCGATCCTGTCTGCAGCTGTACCCATGAGCCTTGCCGGGCTGTCCGCAATCTGGGCACTGGTCGGCTTCGGATACTCGGCAACCCTGACCCCGTCGGGGCGCCTGCTGACCCGGTCGGCCCACGCCGAAGACCGTCCGGCCGTCTTCGCCGCCCAATTCACCCTGTCGCATGCCTGCTGGTTGGTTCTCTACCCGCTGGCCGGATGGGTCATGACAGCGTTCGGTGCGACAGTGGCCATGGCTTTGTTGACCGTTCTGTCACTGTGCGGTCTGGTCGGAGCTCTGTTGGCATGGCCTCGCGCCGAGCCGGGCGCGGTCATCCACCAGCATCCGGACCTGCCGGTCGACCATCCGCACCTGTCCGGATCGGCAGAGCACGCCCACCCGATCATCATCGACGACCTTCACCCCCGATACCCGCATCAGCCTTGAGCGCAGGCGCCAAACTGGCATACACCCGAACCATCCCTTCGGAACACGGAGCATCGATGGACCAGCTTGATCGCCGCATCATTGCCGCGCTGCAACACAACGCGCGGGCCTCGACCACCCATATCGCGGCAACGCTCGGGGTGGCCCGGACTACGGTGCATGAACGTATCAGCCGAATGGAGAGAAACGGTGTGATCGCCGGATATTCGGTGATCCTGCGCCAGGCCGAGGACACGCCCAAGGTCCAGGTCGTTGTCCTGCTGGAGGTACAGCAGAAAGAAACCGCCCGCATTATCAAGCGGCTGGAAGCCTATCCAGAGGTCAAGCTGTGCCTGTCGATCAATGGAGAATTCGATCTGTTGCTGTCCGCCGAAGCGCCGCGGATCGAGGATCTGGACATTCTGGTTGATGAGCTAGCGGCGATCCCGGGAGTGCTGCGGACCAACACCAGCGTTGTGTTCGGCCGCCGCATCGATCGGGGCTGAGGTCCCGATAACCCTCTGTAAACCCAAAACTGGCTAGCTTGGCCCGGACACAAGAATCCCCGGACCGGCAGAATGCCAGAGCTCAAGTTTTTCATCTCGATCGCCGTTTGGCTTACCGCCGCCGCGCCTGCCGCCCTAGCATGGTCGGATGGCCACGCGATTGACGTCTGCGACCGGGCCGCGCGTCGGGCGGCAATAGCCGAAGGTGTGCCGCAGGATATCCTGTTGGCCGTTACCCGAACCGAGACCGGGCGCACGATGAAGGGCCGCCTGACACCCTGGCCCTGGACCGTCAATGTCGAGGGCAAAGGGTACTGGTTCGCCACCGAGACCGAGGCCAAGGCCTTTGTCTTCGACGTGTTCAAAGCGGGTGCGCGCAGTTTTGATATAGGCTGCTTCCAGATCAACTACCGCTGGCATGGCAAAGCTTTCCGGTCCATAGACGCTATGTTTGATCCGGATCAGAACGCAGCCTACGCCGCGCAGTTCCTGAAGACGCTCCATGCCGAACATGGTTCGTGGGGGCATGCGGTTGGTGCCTATCACTCGCGCACGCCGGACCTCGCACAGGCTTATACGGACCGGTTTGAAACCATCCTCGCCAATCTCGACGGCGTGCGGCTGGCGCAACCGGGACCCCCGGGCCGCGATCCTTTTTCCCGGGCGGCCGCGCCTTTGATCCCGCCCGGTCGTGGCCGAACCGGGACGGGCCGCTTGGGCTCATTGGTTCCCTCCTCCGCCGCTGCTGCTGCGTTCATCGCGTTCGATCAGGAGTGACGCGTGCCAAAGCTTGACGCCCGATCCCTGTTTTCACCCACCGTTCTACTGGCGTTGGCCTTGATGACGGTGATCGTCATGATGATCCTGCCAATGCCATCCTGGGTGCTGGACATTGGCCTTGCGGCCTCGTTCGCGCTAGCCATCCTGATTTTCACCCTGACCCTGTTCATCGAGCGACCGTTGGATTTCTCGTCCTTTCCAACGATCCTGCTGGCTTCGCTGATGCTGCGCCTGTCGCTCAACGTGTCGTCGACAAAGCTGATCATCGGGCAGGGTCATACCGGGCCCAACGCCGCCGGTGACGTCATCGAGGGCTTTGCCCAATTCGTCATGAGCGGCAGCATCTTCCTGGGCCTCGTGGTGTTCGGCGTGCTGCTGATCGTGAATTTCATGGTGATTACCAAAGGTGCGGCGCGCATGGCCGAGGTCGGGGCCCGCTTTGCCCTTGACGGTATGCCGGGCAAACAGCTTGCCATCGACAGCGACATGTCTGCCGGCGCCATCGATCATCAGCAAGCCAAGGAACGGCGCGAGCTTGAGCAACAAGAAACCACCTTTTTCGGGTCGCTGGACGGGGCATCCAAATTCGTCAAGGGCGACGCGATTGCCGGGCTGCTGATTACCCTGCTCAACCTGGTGATGGGGTTGATCATGGGGGTGATCGTGCACAGTATGCCGGTCGCCTCGGCGTTTGAAACCTATGCGATCCTGACCGTTGGTGACGGGTTGGTCACGCAGATACCGGCTGTCATCATCTCTATCGCATCCGCCCTGTTGCTGGCCCGCGGTGGCACGCAGGGTGCAACCGACACCGCCTTGTTCTCGCAACTGGGGCGTCATCCGGCTGCGCTGGCAACCGTTGCGATCCTGATGGTGCTGTTTGCGCTGGTGCCCGGGTTGCCTTTTCCGCCGTTCATTCTCGGCGGCGTGATCCTGGGCTATGCGGCCTTTGTTGTTCACAAAAAACAATCGGCTGCCACAGAGGCGGCGCAGATGCCGGCTTCGGACGCCGAGCCCAAGGCCTCACAAGGCATCGGAGACGTCCTTGACCTCGACGACGTTCACCTCGAATTTGCCCCGGATCTGGTCAGCATGGTGTTGAACCCCGGCACCGGATTGGACGCTCGGATCGCCAACATGCGGACCTACGTCGCGTCGAGCTTTGGATTGATCCTGCCGGAGATCCGGCTGACCGACCGGGCCGACTTGCCGACGGGCACTTACGTCATTCGTGTTCAGGGCGTCGAACAGGCCCGGGGAGTGCTTCACCCCGACCTGATCCTGGCGCTGGTGCAGGACGGGCTGGACCTGTTGCCGGAAGGCAATGACGTCACCGAACCCGTCTACGGCGCGCCCGCCCGATGGATCTTGCCCAAGGATCAAGAGGCCGCCGCGCTGAGCGGTGCAACCATCGTCACCCCGCCCGAGATTCTGGCGACCCATCTGCTGGAAATCATCAAGCAGAACTTCCCGCGCCTGCTGACCCTGAAATCCCTGCGTCGGTTCCTGTCCGAGATGACCCGCCTCAGCGACCCGGTCCGGGCCGAGGCAAACCGAAAGCTGCTGGATGAGCTGATCCCCGACAAGGTTCCGATCGACACCCTGCACGCGGTTTTGCGTCTGCTGCTCGAAGAACGGGTTTCGATCCGCAACATGGCGCTGATCCTGGAGAGCGTCGCCGAAGCGCGGATGACCACGACGCAGCCTGAGGCGATCTGTGAGATCGTGCGCCAGCGACTGGGCTTCCAGCTGGTGGCGGACCTGAAGCGTGGCGACGGCTCGATTCCCCTGATCCAGTTGGCGCCGGAATGGGAGGAGACCTTCTCCACCTACCAGATCGACACTCCGAATGCTGTATTGGATGTGGCGCTGCCCCCCAATCTGTTCAACAAACTGGCCGATGGCGTCGTCACGACGATAACACGCAGCGCGGATCAGGGTGTGTTCCCGGCGTTGGTAACCTCGACGCGGCGGCGCAGGTTGCTGCGTACCATCATGCACGCGCGGGGAATCTCGAATCCAGTCCTGTCGTTCGAAGAAATTGGGCTCGAAGCGCGGCCGGCGCTGGTCGGAACGGTGCCGGCGTGATTGGGCTGCCGCCGGATTTGCTGGCTCAGCTGGGGGGCATCCTGTGGTCCTCGTTTGCGGTTTTTCTCAGGGTTTCAGCGGTGGTTTCCCTGCTGCCAGCCTTCGGGGAGCGCAGCATTCCAACCCGTGTAAAGCTGGGGGTCGCAATCGCATTCACGCTGGTCGTCGCGCCGTCGGTTTCCGTTGCCGAGCCCGACAGTGGCCTGATGCCGCTGGTTCAATTGATACTGACCGAAATCCTGATCGGCCTGACCCTGGGGATCGGACTTCGGCTACTGGTACTCGCCCTTCAAACCGCCGGGTCGATGGCCGCGCAAGCCACGTCGTTGTCGCAGATCCTGGGTGGCGCCGCTGCGGACCCGGCCCCGGCGATGGGTCATTTCTTGACCCTGTCCGGGTTGGCCCTTGCCACACTGATGGGAATTCACATCCGGGCGACCCAATTCCTGATCGACAGCTATTCACTATTCCCGGTGGGTACGGCCCCAACAGCGACCGATCTTTCCCGTTGGGGGGTGTCGCAGGTATCGGGCAGCTTTGCATTGGCCTTTGGACTGGCCATGCCGTTTGTCATTGCATCATTGATCTACAACCTGGCCCTGGGTGTCATCAACCGGGCCATGCCTCAACTGATGGTCGCCTTTGTAGGCGCGCCGGCAATCACCTTTGCCGGTTTGTTCCTTCTGTTCGCGGGAGCGCCGATCATCCTTGCGGTCTGGTCTGACGTCCTGTTCCAGTACTTGCTTGATCCGACCGGAGCACCGGAATGAGCAGCTCGGACGATGACACTGACAAGTCCTTCGAGGCGACACCGCAGAAACTGCAGAAGGCTCGGGAAAAGGGTGAGGTCGTCAAATCAAATGACCTTTCCGCCGTTGCCGCCTATTCCGGCCTGACAATCGCTCTTTTGGCGGTCGGGCAGTTTTCGACCGAACATTTGGGATCATCCCTGATGGTTCTGATTGATCAGGCCCCGGAACTGTCACGGTTGTTGACGTCTGGCAGCGCGGCTGAACCGGTCGGCGGGCTGATGGAAAAGGTTGCCGTTTCCGCGGGTGTTCTGTTGGCGGTTCCAGCGGCGTTTGTGTTGCTGAACCTCTTGGCACAGCGCGCCCTGGTGTTTGCCCCAAGCAAACTGACGCCGAAGATGTCCCGCATTTCAATCCCATCCAATGCCAAGAACAAGTTCGGTCGTGCCGGACTTTTTGAGTTCCTCAAAAGCTTCATCAAGCTGGTGATCTACAGCATCTGCCTTGCCGTGTTTTTGAAATCCAACCTAGCGGACATCCTGACGGCTGCAGCCAGCCCCGCACGAGCCTCCATCCCGCTGATGATGAACCTACTGTTTCGGTTCCTGTTCATCGTCGTCGCCGTCACGCTGACCATCGGGGTCATCGACTACCTGTGGCAGTATTCCGAGCACATGCGCAAAAATCGAATGTCGCGCAAAGAACTGCAGGACGAGACGAAGGACACGGAAGGCGATCCGCATGTCAAACAGCAGAGACGTCAGCGCGCGCAAGAGATTGCGACCAACCAGATGATGGCCGAGGTTCCGAAGGCTGATGTGGTCATCGTCAACCCCACTCATTTTGCGGTGGCATTGAAATGGACCCGCGCCCATGGAACCGCACCCGTCTGCGTCGCAAAGGGTGTTGACGAAGTTGCCGCGACAATCCGCCGAACGGCGATGGAGTCAGGAGTTCCGATTCATTCGGATCCGCCGACGGCGCGAGCCCTGCATGCGACCGTCGAGGTCGGAAAGGAGATAACGGAAGACCTTTATCGCCCGGTCGCTGCCGCCATCCGATTTGCCGAAGCCATGCGAAAACGCGCGAAAGGAGCGGTCGGATGACACGCGCGAAGCTAAGGGATCTAGCGGCGGTCACGGCGGCTTCATACGAAAGAGAGTTTCAGAAACTGAGCCCGATACTTGAGGCCGAAAGCCGCATTCAGGCACAGATCAGCGCGCTAAACGCGCAGGTCGCCCAAACGGCGTCGGACGCCGCGCAAACCCCTGGGTACCAGATCGCTGGCGCGGACGTCTTGTGGCACGGGTGGGAGTCCAAAACCCGGCGTGACCTCAACACTGAATTGGCGCGGGTCAGATCCCGGAAACTGGCAATGATGGAGGACCTTCGCCAAGCATTCGGCCGCAAGCAGGCGGTTGAGACGTTGCAGCGCGATCAAGAAACCGCGCTGCGCATTGCACGCGCCAGGAAACTGATGAACCAGTAAACCGAAAGCTGAAGCCGGTCCTTTGGCGTCAGGTGTCCTGGCGGCTCACGCTCATGATCAAAACACGGGACACGTCATCGCCAAGGTCCTTTCGGGCAACCTCCAACAGGGACCTTCGCAGCACCTCAAGATTGTCCGATTGCGTGAATTCGCCGTCGAACCCACCAATATTCGCGTGATCAAACAGCACTTGAAGAAACCCGTCCCGCAGTTTCGGTTCGATTTCGTAGAACTCCTCCGAGATGCCCGGCCGGGTTTCCAGGCTCAGCGACATGGTCACCAGAGCAGAGATTTCGTTTTCTTCAACGATCGGAACGACGAACTGTTTGGTCAACTTGAGATATTCATAGGGACCGGCCTTGCCGGACGTCTCACTATGGCCGGAGGTTTTGTTCGCCTTGTCTGCCTTGGCGGTCTCCTCGGCGTGGGGCTCCGGTGCTTTGGCATCGGCCACGGTATCCGCTGGTCCCGGTGTCAAAAGCAGCCCAGCCGTAGCGCCGGCCCCGAGACCTGCAATCAAAAAGAGAACGGGGAGCAGTTTCTTCATCATTTGAACACCTCAGAACGGCAACAGCGCGTCCAGCACCTGTTGCCCGTATCGTGGCTGCTGAACATCCGTGATCTGGCCGCGGCCGCCATAGGACACCCGTGCAGACGCAATCTTGTCATAGGTAATCTCGTTCTGGCGCGAGATGTCCTGCGGACGCACATAGCCAGACACCAGCAGCTCGCGAAGTTCGAAATTCACCCTCAGTTCCTGTGTTCCGGAAATCGACAGGACGCCGTTCGGCAGGACATCGATCACCGTTGCGGCGACGCGCAGTGTCAGCTTTTCCTTGCGTTTCACCGACCCCTTGCCCTTGCTGACTGACGCGGAATCGATCGAAACCGCCTCGTCCAGTGACGCACCATCTGGCAGGTGTTTCGCTGCGCGCTGGGGCAATCCCAAGAGGCCGGGAACCTTGAGATCTTCCGAGCTGCCGCGCGACCGGTTTGTATCGTTCGAGATTTCGGCCTTTTCATCAAGCTCGATCACGACAGTCAGAATATCGCCCTTCTTGATGGCGCGCTGATCACCCAGCAGAGACTGCTGACCCCCACTCCACAGAGACGCGCGGTCCACGGCGCGCTGAGATTGAGTGTGCAACGGCAAACCCGGCCACAACATCGCCACGTGTTCCGGAGTTTCCGTAGTTGGCGTCAAGCTGGGCGGTTTGCCCAGATGGTCCAAACGCCCGCAGGCGGAAAGGGACAGGATGGCCAGCAACAGGGATCTGGACAGTTTCATGATCAAAATACCTCGATTTCGCCGTCGGGACGGATTATTCCGGTTACCGTCGTTCGTGACGACAGGTTCATGACTCGGATGCGATCACCGGCGGCTCCGCGGCCCAGCGCGCGCCCTTCGACCGCGATGGTCAGTCCGCCTTTCACGAAGACCAGCGTCACCAGATCGTTCCGATCGACCAGAGCGGGAGGGCCGACACTTGCCATCAGAATTGGCCGACCGGGATACAGAGCGGTCTTGGCTTCCTGCCCGATCAGGTCTGCAGGATCATTTACCGCGCCGGGTGCCTCACCGGATTTCAACTGAAGATCAGCGGATCCAATGATCTCCTTGGCCCGGATCGTTCTGGTTGGCACGACTATGTCAGCAAAGGCGGCAACCGGAAGAAGCCACAGGGATATGAAGCCGACGACCCGCATCAGCGCACCTGTGTCGTCGCGCCCATCATCTGGTCGACGGCCGAAATCACCTTGGCATTCATTTCATAGCCGCGCTGCGCCTCGATCAGATCGGTCACCTCACGTACCGCATCAACCGAGCTGTCTTCCAAATAGCCTTGACGCAGCATTCCGAGCCCGTCCTCGCCTGGGGTACCCACGATCGGTGCGCCTGAAGCCTCGGTTTCCTTGAACAGGTTGCTGCCGATGGCCTCGAGGCCCTTGGCATTGGAAAAGCTGGCCAGCGTGAATTCCCCCAGCAGTTGCCCTTCCGCGGTGTCGTCAAAATAGGCGTAGACCTCGCCGGACGCGTTGATGGAAATCGACCGCGCGTCGTCCGGGATAGTGATTTCGGGGGCGACCGCAAACCCGTCCGACGTGACGATGAGGCCTTCGGCCGATCGCTTCAGACTGCCGTCACGGGTATAGGCCGACTGACCGTTTGGCAGCACCACCTCGAGATACCCGCGCCCTTCGATCGCAATGTCCAGGTCACTGCCCGTCGCGGACAACGCGCCTTGGGCCAACTCGACGGTCACGGCTGCAGGACGAACACCCAGACCAAGCTGTATTCCCGTCGGCAGGACAGTCCCGTCCGCGGCGTTCACCGTGCCCGCGCGAGCCATCTGCTGATAGTGCAGATCCGCAAATTCAGCCCGCCGGGCGTTGTAGCCCGTGGTCGACATGTTCGCCAGGTTGTTCGAGATCGTCTCGACCCGCATTTGTTGCGCCGCCATTCCGGTCGCGGCAATTTTCAGGGCTCGCATTTCGGTTTCTCCTGCAGTTTCAGATCAGCGCATCAAGGTCTTCAAGGCGCCGCGGACCCTTTCATCTTCGGCGTCCAGAAAACTCTGACCCAGCTCGTAGGCACGCTGGATTTCGATCAGCCGGGCCACTTGGCCGATGGCATTGACGTTCGAACCCTCCAGAAACCGGTTGAGAACCACCGGCTGCTCGACCGGCTCGACCTCGCCTTCCGGTTTGAACAGGGTACTGCCTTCCCGCACCAACTCGGTGCCTTCCGCGGGCTGAATCACCCCGATCTGCCCCAAAACCTGCCCATTCACGCTGAGCGTCCCGTCGCCGCCCACATCAATGGTTGCTGCGTCCGGTGGAATGAAGACTGGGGCCCCGTTGCTGTCCAGTACGCGGTGCCCATCCATCGTAACCAGATCGCCATTGGCGTCCGGTGAAAAGCTGCCCGCCCGGGTCAGACGGTTGCCGGACGGAGTTTCAACCAAGAAAAATCCACTGCCTTCGATTGCAAAATCGAATTGCCCACCGGTTTCCGTCAGCACGCCTTGCGTAAAAGACGTGTTGCGTGCCTGAGCACGGCTCATGGACAGAGAGGGGCTGCCGGGAAGGTCCCGCACAAACTCGGAAAACACCAAACCCTGCTGGCGGTAACCCGTCGTGTGCGCATTGGCGATATTGTTCGCGACCAGACGCATTTCGTTCATCAGCCCGGTTTGACGGGACAAGGTGACGTAGGCTGTATCCATCAGCGGCCTCCTGCAATCAGCGGAACCAGTGTCGAGGTGAAGAATGTGACCAGCGTCTGCGTCATGAACCCCATCGAGACCCAGAACACGATGACGATGGCCACCAACTTGGGAACGAAGGTCAGGGTCATCTCTTGGATGGACGTCAAGGCCTGGAACAGGCCCACGGCCAAACCCGTGACCAGCGCAACCGTCAGAATCGGAACTGACGTGATCACGGCAATCCACAGGGCCTGACGCACGACGTCATAGAACAGACCTTCGCTGAGCATCGTTCAGACCGGCATCCGCAGAATTTCCTGGTAGGCCTCAACGACCTTGTTGCGCACGACAACCGCTGTTTCGACAGCAAGTTCGGTCTGGGCCAGTGCCTGCACGAGGGCATGTGGGTCGGCTTGGCCAATCATGGCGGCATTGGCGACCTCTTCGCTGTGTTTCAGGGTTGCCGCAAAGTCCTGAAAGGTTGCGCGCAGCCCTTGTGCAGCGCCACTTGTTCCCGGATCCGCTTGGGTGGCCGGGCGGGCATGCGCATAGCTCTGAGCCGCGGTGATCGATCGGGTATCCATTCTGGCTTTCCTTTATTTTCTCAACAATTCCATGAGGCTGGCCGACATCTTCCGGGTCTGGTCGAACATTTTGAGGTTTGCTTCGTAACTGCGTTGCGCTTCACGCGCGTCGGCGATCTCGACCATCAGATCGACATTGGACCCTAAGTAATACCCGCTGGCATCCGCCATCGGGTGACTGGGATCATAGATCCGGGGCAACGCCCGCCGGTCCAGCCTGACCCGACCGGCCAGAACCAATTCAGTGCCGTCTTTTTGCACCGTCTCGAAAGGAACCGATTTGCGCCGGTAACCCGGAGTGTCCGCATTCGAGATGTTTTCCGAAACATGGCGCAGGCGCGCGGCTTCCGCCCGCAGCGCGCTGGCGGTGACGGCCAGGGATTTGGAGAAATCGCTCATGACGGTCTCCTCACGCCTTGCCCAGACCGGTGCGCAGGATCCCGATCGAGGATTTGTAGATGGCCAGCGCGCGGTCATGCTGTCGCTTGACCTCGACCGCATTCAGCATTTCTTCTTCAAGCGAAACCCCATTGCCATTGGGATCGACTGCGCCGCCGCGCATATGTTCGGCCAAAGTCATGCCGCCCGGCCCGACACCGTTCAAATGCCCTTCGCGGGTCGCGCTCATTGCGCTGGTGGCACTGGATTTCTCAAAGGCTTCCGCGAAAGGCTCAATATCGCGAGCCCGGTAGCCGGGCGTATCCGCGTTGGCCATGTTGCGCGAGATGACGGCCTGCCGTTGTCCGGCGTGGGTTGCCAAGGCGTACGCAACTGTAAAGACGTTCAGGTCCGAGAACATCGGGGCTTCTCCCTCGATCAATTTCAATCAAGGCTTAACCCCGATTCCTTTAGAAACCGTTTTCAGAAACCAATTGGAGCCGACGCCATGTCCGACCTCGATCCCTCGATTCTGAAGTACCAGTTCGATCGACTTTCTCCGGTGCGGCACATGGGTCTGGTCGCGGGTGTTTCCGGTGGGGTGATCGAGGTCGAAGGGCTGGCAGAACAAGCGCGCATCGGCGACCATCTGATTTTGCAGCGACGCCACGACCAACCGTTGGCCGGCGAAGTGTTGCAGGTCGAGGCCGGCGCTGTTCACATGCTGCCTGGCGCAGCCCCTGACGGCGTGCGCCTGGGGGACCGGGTCTATCTTGAGCCGACTCCGGTTTTTGCACCCGGTTTGCATTGGCTTGGTCGCGTGGTCGATCCGTTCGGCAAACCGCTGGACGGCAAACCGCTTCTGCCCGGGGCGCAGGCCCGCAACGTCATGTCCGCGCCACCCCGGGCCGTCGACCGCAAACCGCTGGGAGACCGTATGGCCACCGGGCTGGCGATTCTGAACACCCTGCTTCCGGTCGTCCAGGGGCAGCGTGTCGGTCTCTTTGCGGGGTCGGGTTTGGGAAAATCAAGTTTGCTGGCAACGCTGGCCAGATCCATGCAAGCCGATGCCGTGGTCGTCGCGCTGGTAGGCGAACGCGGGCGCGAGGTGAATGAATTCGTCGAGACCGCGTTGGGCGCCGAAGGTCTGAGGCGCTCGATCGTGGTCGCGGCCACGTCCGACCAATCAGCACTGGCCCGCCGGCGCTGCGCCTGGTCTGCGATGGCAGCGGCCGAGTTTTTGCGGGATCAGGGTCTGAGCGTTCTGTTCCTGTGCGACTCTGTCACCCGGTTCGCCGAGGCGCATCGCGAGATCGCCGTCGCCATGGGTGAGGCCCCGTCCCTGCGGGGTTTTCCGCCTTCGGTCACACCGATGATCGCCGGCCTTTGTGAACGCGCCGGCCCGGGAACCGCCGATCAGGGCGACATCACCGCCGTGTTCAGCGTTCTGGTCGCGGGTTCGGACATGGATGAACCGGTGGCCGACATCCTGCGCGGCGTTCTTGACGGGCATATCGTGCTAAGTCGCGAGATCGCCGAGCGAGGGCGCTTTCCAGCCATCGCGCTCAGCCGTTCGGTCTCGCGCTCTTTACCGGCTGCGGCGACACCCGAGGAAAACAAGCTGATCACCGAAGCCCGCCGGTTGGTCGGAAGCTACGAGCAGTCCGAAGTGATGATCAAGGCGGGTCTGTACACGCCGGGCACGGACCCGCTCCTGGATCAGGCGGTTCGCATCCATGACGAGCTTGATGGCTTTTTCGGCAAACTCGATCCGTACGGAGTCCAGAACAGTTTCAACCGCCTTTCGGTCATCCTGCGCCGGGCCAGCGCCGGGATGGTCCAATGATGGGTCGGCAAAGGTCTGAACAGTTTTAGATATTAAGCCGCCCTTAATCCCCGCGCTGTTAATCCAATGGGTGGGTGAAAAAGGGTGGTTTAGATGGGTGCGCAATCAAATGCGGCGCCGATCATCATCAAGAAGAAGCGCGTTTCGGGTGGCGATGGCCATCACGGCGGCGCCTGGAAGGTCGCGTATGCGGACTTCGTGACGGCCATGATGGCGTTCTTCATGTTGATGTGGCTGTTGAACGCAACGACAGAAAAGCAACGCAAGGGTTTGGCGGACTACTTCTCTCCGACAATTCCGATCAATCCCGTTTCCGGCGGGGGCGACGGGGCCTTTGGGGGCGACAATATGTTCTCGGAGAAAACCATGGTGATGGACGGCTCGGGAGCGACGAACAAGAACCCGACCGAGGCCAAGCGCGCGCGGGGTTCGACCGGTGTGGATGCCGATGGCGGCGGGCGCGGCGCGTTCGAAGACTTCTCGTCTCTCGAGGCTCGGCTGCTGGGGCGCTCCGGCGAAAGCATGGTGTCCCAAAAGGCCTTGAAGCATATTGTCACTCGAGTGACGGACGAGGGTCTGATCGTCGAGCTGTTCGATACCGAAGATGAGCCGCTGTTCGAGAGAGGTTCCGATTCTCCAACGCAGATGATGCGTGCACTGGTACTGCTGGTTGCACGTTCATCGGACATGGTGATGAATTCCATCTCGGTCGAGGGTCACGTGCATTCCTCTCCGGTGGTTCTGGCCCGAAATCCGTCGTGGGATCTGTCGACTTCGCGCGCGCAGGTGGTACGGCAGATGCTTCAGGACAAGGGGGTCGGCGCCAAACGGCTTGAACGGGTCACGGGTCATGCCGATCGCAAGCTGGCGGTGAAAAACCCGATGGCGGCCCGCAACAACCGGATCGAGATCGTGTTTCTACGCAATCCCTGAGATCGGAGGATATCTGGTATTTTACTTGTTAGCGCGCTGTTAAGGCCCAGCGCGTTAGCTGTTGCGGGAACGATTTACGCAACAGAAGGGCGTGCCGATGACAATTTCCTCTTCGCTGAATGCCGGTGTGGCCAGCTTGAAGGCCAACGCGAACAGGTTGGCGACCATATCGGACAATATCGCCAACTCTTCGACCTACGGTTACAAGCGGGTTGAGACGGATTTTCATTCGATGGTGACGTCGGGCCAGGGCGGAAGCTATTCGGCGGGCGGCGTCCGGACCACCAGCCAGCGACTGATCGATCAGCGTGGCTCGCTGGTTACCACCAACAACTCAACCGACCTGGCCGTGCGCGGCCGGGGCATGCTGCCGGTTCGCCCAAGTTCCCAGATCGGAACCGATTCAAACGAAATGCTTCTGACCACCACCGGATCCTTCCGAACCAATGCGGAAGGGTATCTGGTTACCGAGTCCGGACTTGTGCTGCTGGGCTGGCCCGCCAACGCCGATGGGTCCATTCCCAACGTTTCGCGCGACACACCCGCAGCGTTGCAGCCGGTTCAACTCAGCGTCAATCAATTGTCCGGCTCGCCGACCACCGCAATGAACCTGCGCATGAACCTGCCCGCCACGGCCACCGATGCCGGCGCACCTGGTGACACGCAGCCCTTGTCCGTCGAATATTTCGACAATTTGGGCAAACCCGAGAATGTCGATATCGAGCTTGTCCCGACGGTGCCGGCCGCCGGGTCCAGCAACGAATGGACGATGATCTTGCGCGACTCCGCTTCGGGCGGTGCCGTGATCGGTGAATATACGCTGACATTTACGGACAGCAGAACCGCAGGCGGTACCCTTGCCAGTGTGACCACCGTGTCCGGTGGCACCTATGATCCAACCACCGGCAGCTTTGTCGTCAACGTCGCCGGCGGCCCGATGGAGGTCAATATCGGTCTGATCGGTGACAGCGATGGAATCACTCAACTGTCCGACACGTTTGCGCCGGTTTCGATCACCCGGGACGGATCCGCAGTCGGGACCATGTCCAGCGTTCAGGTCGATGAAAACGGATACGTCTACGCGCTGTATGACACGGGCGTCACCCGTCGGATGTACCAGATACCGCTGGCGGACGTCCCCAACCCGAATGGGTTGACCGCACTCGACAGCCAGACATATGCGCCGTCTCGCGACAGTGGAACTTATTTCCTGTGGGATGCCGGCGAAGGTCCGACGGGCGAATTGATTTCCTTCGCGCGCGAAGAGTCGACGACCGACGTTGCGACTGAACTGACGTCGATGATCCAAACCCAGCGCGCCTATTCGTCAAGCGCAAAGGTGATCCAGACAGTCGACGAGATGTTGCAGGAAACAACCAACATCAAGCGCTGATCTGAACCTGCAAAGCGGAAAGGAACGGCCTCATGAGCATGTCAACGGCCCTGAATAACGCGCTGGGTGGGCTGGGCGCGGCAAGCCGCGGCGCCGCCGTCGTCTCGGGCAACATAGCCAATGCGCTGACGCCCGGCTACGCCAAGCGGACGTTGGAGCTGACCACCAACTCTATTTCCGGCAACGGCGTCAGGGTCGTGGGAATCACCCGCCATCAAGATCCTGTTCTGATGGCGAACCTGCGCGCGGCAACGGCGGATAACGCGGCGGCCTCGGCAATCTCGGAGTTTTACTCGCAATTCGAAGCATTGGTCGGTACCCCCGATGACGGCAGATCGATCGCGGTATCTTTGAGCGCATTCGAGAACAGCTTGATCACGGCCGCAAGCAATCCCGGCTCGGTCGAGCGCCTGGATCTGGCGGCGCGCGCAGCTGGGGATCTGGTTGCCGATTTGAATAAGGCGTCCGACGGCCTCAGCAAGATGCGTTCTGACGCGGACCGAACAATCGGGACGTATGTCGAAACACTGAATACAAACCTGAAAGATATCGAAGTGTTGAATGCCAAGATCCCGGCTGTTGAGAACGCGGGCGGCGATATCAATGGGTTGCTGGATCAACGCCAGGTTCTCATTGACCAAGTCAACCAGCTGGTTCCGGTCAATATCGTGGCGCGCGACAACAACCGCGTCTCGCTGTACTCCGACGGTGGGCTGATACTTCTAGAAGGATCAGCCGCAGAGTTCGCGTTCTCGGTCACCGGTAATACCAAACCGCACATGACCGTAGGAAACGGACTGCTGTCCGGGCTCGAACTCAATGGACGGCCAGTCCGCACATCCGGTGATTCCGCACAGATCCGCGGCGGCGCTCTGGCAGCCCAGTTTGACATTCGCGACGTGTTGGCCATCGACGCGCATGAGGACCTGGACGCAGTTGCGCGCGATCTGATCGAACGGTTCGAAACTGCCGGCCTGGACCCGACCGCGATGCCGACTGATCCAGGCTTGTTCACCGATGCCGGTTCGCGTTTCGATGCCGCGGCGCCGGCGGGGCTCGCGTCCCGTCTTGAGCTCAACCCGATTGTCGATCCAGATGCCGGCGGCGACAGTTGGAAACTGCGCGCGGGGTTGGGAGCCGTTGCACCCAACGACCCCGGCGAGGCAACCCAGCTGCAGGCTTTTGGCGCCGTATTGACCACGCCGCGCCCTGCCCCAGCTTTCGGCACAGGGGCCCTGCGGGCCAGTGAGGTGTCGGCGGCGCTTTTGTCCAAAGCTGGCACCGCTGCCCATACCGCTCAATCGCGCCAAAGTTACGCATCCAACGCGCAACTCCAAATGGAACAGTTAGTGGCCGAGCAAGGCGTGGACACTGACACCGAGTTGCAGCGCATGATGCAGATTGAACAGGCCTATGCCGCCAATGCGCGGATCGTCACCGTTGTCGACGAATTGATGGATTTGCTGCTGAGGATGTAACCATGACCTTGAACTCGATTGGTGATCTGGCCCGCGGTCTGACCTTGCGTGCGCGCAGCACCGAGATCAAAACGCAGATCGAAACCCTGTCCTATGAAATGTCTACGGGTCAAACCGCTGACATTTCTGGGCGTCTCAGTGGCGATTACTCGCATCTGCTGGACCTGGATCGAAAAATTGCACAGCTGGACGCCTTCTCTACGGCGACCGCCGAGGCAAATCTGTTTGCTGATGCCACTCAGATCAGCCTCGAGACATTTGAGACCTCGATCGGCGAGGTTTCGGCTTCTCTGCTCGCGTTTGGGACGTCCAACCAAGCGACTTCGCATGCTCAGGCCTCGGCTCAGGCGCGCAACGAACTGGACACGATGATTTCTTCACTGAACACGCGGGTCGGTGGCCGCAGCTTGTTCGCGGGAACCGCCACGGACACCTCTCCGTTGAAGTCGACGGAAACGCTACTGGCTGCTCTGCGAACCGAATTGGCAGGGCTGACAACCCTGACCGATATTCGCCAGGCGGCCGACGATTGGTTCAATGACCCTGCCGGATTCGAGGCAGTCATGTACAACGGGTCCAACACGACCCTCGCACCAATGCAGATTTCGGAGACCGAGCGGGTGAACATGCCGTTCACGGCCAATGATCCGAAACTTCGGGATGGATTGCGCGATGTCGCGCTTGCGGCCTTGGCGACGGAGGGCGCGCTGGGATGGCCACCAGACCTGCAGACTGCCTTGTTTACCGATCTGGGCGTGGCTCTGGCCAACACCAAAGATGACGTCGTGACGATGCGCGCTCAGATCGGAGCGGTGCAAGCCCGCATCGAACAGGCCGAAACACGAAATGCGGCGGCCAGGACCAGTTTTGAATACGCGCGCAACGAACTTGTCGCCGCCGATCCCTACGAAACTGCGGCACACCTGCAGACCGTGCAGTTCCAGCTCGAAAGCCTCTATTCGGTCACTGTCCGCAACTCGACCCTATCATTGGTGAATTTCCTGAGATGAGACTTCTGGCCTTCCTTCTGATCATGCTGCCTTCGGTGGCGGTTTCCGGGGCTGTCCGGCTCAAGGATCTAGTGAATTTTGACGGTGTGCGCGGCAATGACCTCGTGGGATATGGCCTTGTCGTTGGACTGAACGGAACCGGTGACGGGCTGCGCAATTCTCCGTTCACCGAAGAAATCATGTCGAACATACTGGAACGGTTGGGTGTAAACGTCACTGGCGAGGACTTTCGCCCCAAGAACGTCGCCGCCGTTCTTGTCACCGCCACCCTTCCGCCCTTTGCGAGGGTGGGCGGGCAGATCGATGTGACCGTTTCGGCGATCGGAGATTCCAAAAGCCTGCTGGGCGGCACGCTCGTCATGACACCGTTGAACGCCGCGGATGGGCAGATCTACGCAGTTGCGCAGGGCACCGTTCTGGCAGGTGGTGCAGTCGCCGAGGGCGACGCTGCATCGGTTGTTCAAGGAGTCCCGACATCCGGTGTCATCCCCGCCGGGGCCCGGGTCGAGCAGGAGATCGACTTTGAATTGTCAGGTCTTTCCCAATTGCGGTTGGCCCTGCGCGAGCCGGACTTTACGACCGCCGGTCGGATCGAAGCGGCCATCAACCGCGAGTTCAATCGCGCCGTTGCGGTCATGCGCGACTCGGGCACGGTGGAATTGAGCATCCCGGAAACGCGGGCTCCTTCCACGGCGCATGCGATCGGCCGGATCGAAAACATCCTGATTGAACCTGAAACCAAAGCGCGGGTGGTTGTAGATCAGCGCTCCGGCACGATCGTCATGGGGCAGGAGGTCCGAATCTCACGTGTCGCGGTTTCCCAAGGCAACCTGACACTTCGGGTAGAGGAATCTCCGATCGCCGTTCAGCCCAACCCCTTTGCCAGAGGGGAGACCGTTGTTGTGCCGCGAACCATCGCAGGGATTGAGGAGGACGCCGGCACCGGGTTGGCAGAAATACCCGAAGCGACAACGCTGTCGCAGGTGGTTTCCGGCCTGAACGCGTTGGGCGTGTCCCCGCGGGATATGATCGACATCCTCAAGACCATCAAAGCCGCCGGGGCCCTTCATGCCGAGTTTGTCGTCAGATAGCGAGACGCCCAGCCGGGTAGCCGATGGTCAAACTGGTTTCCGGTTCTGGTCTATTTTGACTTCCAACTGTCCAGCCAGCGCCGGAAACTGGATCTTCGTTCGTCGATCGCATCCCCAGCGGCGTAGAGACCATCCTCGACGCTTTCAAGCATGGGGTCGATGCGGGCTTCGCGGAACCTGCGCCAACGCACCCAAAGCGCCCAGACGATGGCAAAAAACACGGTCAGGAAAAGGATGTTGAACCAGGGAATGATGCGGACGTCCGGTCCTTCGACATGTTTGATGAAGATGGCATTCGGGAAGATCGACAGAAACTCGTTGCGCCAGCCGTAGTGGGTCACGACAACCCAATCCGGATCATCCTTGTCCGAGATTGCGTCGTTGGCTTCGGTGTAAAGGTTGGCGGTATCGAACTTAAAATAGGGTGGCCAACCCCAGCTGGTATCTTCGTTCCGATAGACGATCGGCTTGCCGTTCGCCCGCACGGCTTGGATGAACTGCACATCGCGGTTCGAAAGGCTGGTCGACTGATCATCGGGCTCAGACCAGAAAACGCGGGTCCAATCCGTCAGATCCTGCCGCTCTTCGTAGGTGTTTACGATGCGGACAATGTCGTGCTGCGGCAGCGAGTATTGCAGGATCGCACCCAGCGTGATCCAGAAAATCAGGATGAACGCCCATTTGATGTAGACCATTCCCAAAACCTCACATGTAGTTCACGACATAGATCAGCGCGGCGATCGCCACCCAAGGCACGATATAAACACCCAGGATCAGTTTGCGACGGAACGAATTGTCATAGACATGCAATCCGCGTTCGACAAAGGCTTCCTTGTTGCCGGTCTTGCCCTTCTCTTCCCACCACGTCTCAAGCTTTTGCCGCCGGACGCGACGCGAGTAAAGTGACAAGGCAAAGTAGGCAATCGTCTGAACGACAAGCAAACCGAGAAACAGGCGCATTGCTCCGAACATATCACTCTTTCCTTACCGCGCCCCAAGGGCCGACCCGTGCGATCACCGCCTCGCTGACCCGGTCCTCGCCACTCATGTCGGGTTCATGCCCGAACAGTGCGGCGCGGGCCCCGGCCTTGTCCACTTGATATTCACGGGCAAGAAACTCGGCCACATAGGCCTTTTTTGGCTCTGCCCAGCCACCATAGGTGCGGTA
Organism: Ruegeria sp. CH5; assembly: GCF_056537025.1. Taxonomy (NCBI): domain Bacteria; kingdom Pseudomonadati; phylum Pseudomonadota; class Alphaproteobacteria; order Rhodobacterales; family Roseobacteraceae; genus Ruegeria; species Ruegeria sp. CH5. The sequence continues at coordinate 312,514 of NZ_JBQFQT010000005.1, forward strand.
GAACAGTTCCTTGTGGCAAATGAACATCTGGCGCGGGTCCAGCGGGGCAAGTTCGGCCAGCAGCATATTCACAAGATCGCGGTTCGGGGTATTGGCGGCGCGCAGCGAATAGAAATAGGCCGGATGATCCGAGGTGATACGCGGCCAAGGCCCGCCATCTGTCGCCCAGCGCAACAATTGCGCGAGGCCATGATAGGCTTCGGGCAAGCGATCCGCGTGATTGCGCGCCAAACGCCGCATGTCGCTGCGGTCCAGCCCGGTCAGATCAATGCCCGCATCCGCGGCGGCGTCAACGGTCAGAAAGTCCATCTTCTGTTGCAGGATCGCGGCGGCATCCACGCCGCGGGCCTTGACGATCGGCTCGACCAGATCGTTGTAATTCAGAAATTTGGCAATCTGGTTTCGCTGCGACGGATCAAAGACATATTTGATCGGCAAATCCTCTGGCCTTTCACCCATACAGATCGCCGCCGGGTGATCCAGATCCGGGAACAGATACATGCCGCCGAAATGCGCCGTCCAGAAGTTGCGCTGTTCAAACGCCGTGTGGCGCAACCGGACAGGGTTGCGGGTGACGTCGCCGGTTTCCTTAGCGGTTTCGATCATCTTCGCGATCAGCACATCATCGAACCAGGCGTCTTCCTCGGTCTTGAACCGTTCGACCATGCCAGCCAACAGATCGGCCTTGCGCAGGGTGCCGCCCACGGTGTCGGCCTCGATCTCGATCTTGCGCAGGTTCAGCAGGTCGCGCGGGGTGGTGAGTTTGAAGACCGAGTTCACCAGCTCTCCGGCCACCGCATCGGTGGCGGTCAGGGCGAACAACTGCGCCTCGTTCATCTCGATGAATTCACGCAGGATATCGCGCGAGGTCGAGAATTTGACGTTCAGCAGCGGCGCGCGTTTCTGCTCGGTCGTCAGCAGGATGAATTGCCGGTTGACCCCGTTGGGGTTGAGGTAGAGCGGGTCGTCCAGTTCAATCCCCACCTCCGGCGAATAGCCCGAGATATCGACATGGAAATCCGTCAGTGCCGTGGTTTTGCCCGCCAGATGCTGCAGCGCGCGGTTATACCGCTCGACCAGAGCCGGGCTGGAGATGTGGACGAGATTGCCAAACATCAGGCCTTTTTCGATGAGGCGGATCATGAAGCGAGCCTTTGTTCAGTTGGCAGCCAATCGATTGATGACAGATAGCTATCCATCATGATGCAGCTCTGTTCTCGACGAAAGCCACTTTGAGCCTTCGTACCAAACCAAAAAAAGTCACTGGAATCCAAATAAGTATCGCCCAAACTGACCAACCGAATTTTTCCAGAATCGGACAAGGTAAGCCGCTTGTGAGGGGGTCGCCACAAGTCGCCGAGACAGCGAAACCCGTTGCATAAAGAAGGGCGATGACCGTCAATACAAACATAAGCGAGATCGTGATCACGACATCGATTACCAATGCCAAAAGAATATGTAGCCTTTCGAGCGGCTTGAGCGAAAAGAGAGACACACAAATATAGCTCAATAGAGAAAGTACTAATAAAGCAACGAAGTAGGGTAAGAAAAAGCTCCAAAAGCTCACCCCTTCCCCTCCAGATATCGCCGCTTGGCTTCTTCCATCCGGCCCATCTCGCGGACGGCGTTTTCGATGGCCACCTCTTCGCTCTTGTCGGCATAGCGGAATTCGCTGTCGGCGTAGCGATTGATCTCCTGGATCACCATGTCCACCGTGATCGGCTGGCGCATCTCCTCGATCATCGCCTTCTTGGTGTCGTAGTCGCGGAACAGGAACAGGTCGGGGTTTTCCATCCACTCGTCGGGCAGTTCGAAGTCCATTGCGCGGACCTTGACCGCGTCGGTAATGTTCTTGATCGCGCGACCGGTAAAACGCTCATCCGCCTGCTGGATCGCCTTGAGGTAGGTGCCCAGCTTGGCGATCGTATCCATCTGGCCGATCTGGCCAGAAACACGCTCATAGACCCGCAGCAACGCGTCCTCGTGCGGGCGCGAGTGGCTTTCGAAACTGGCGGCGACGGCCTTTTTGATTTCCTGCGCGGCATAGGCTTCGTGTTCACCCAGCGGGATGTCGTGGTTGCGCCCCATCAGCAGGTGCAGGATGTCGATGTAATCCTCGCGTGTTTGCGGCCCGTCCACCAGGAACCGCGCACCCGCCCGCTGGCGCAGGGCGTCGTCCACATTCTCGGGGTAGTTCGAGAACATGCCAAAGGTGCAGTTGCCGCGCACCACGGTGTTGGCCCCAGCAAAGCTCTCCATCAGCACGGCGGTGATTTCCAGCTGGCCCGCGCTGGACTGCCGGTCGCCCCGTTTGCCCGCCAGCTGATCGATATCGTCGATCGTGCCAAAACCGATGACCGAGGGGTCGATGATCGTGTTGATGAACGCCTTGGCATTCTGGCCGGATTTTCCCTGATAGCTGTCGATATTGTCGGTGCTCAGGTTCTGATAGCGGAATGGATAGCCCGCGTTCTGGCAGTAGTCATTAATCAGCCCGGCCATCATCTGGATCAGGGTCGTCTTGCCGGTGCCCGGCTTGCCGTCGCCCATGAAGGTAAAGATGAATCCGCCAAGCTCCGCGAACGGATTCAGGCGGCGGTCAAAATCATAAGCCATCAGCATCTTGGCTAGCTTCATGGCCTGATACTTGGCGATATGATTGCCCACCACCTCGTTCGGTTTCTTGAACGTCATGGTGAGCGTGGTGGATTTGGCCTTCGACGCGGGCTCAAATCCCCGGATCGTCAGATCGTCGGCCTCGATATGCCAGGCGGCGTTCTGGAACGGGGCCAGATGGCCAGCCGTTTGCGCGCGCAGAGCAGCTTTTTCCATCAGTTGCTCTGCATAGGCACTGGTGGCCGCGATCAGATGGGCATCATCGGGCGCGTGCTTGGCCAGAACCTGATCCAGCTCCCACAGGGCACCGTGCAGGGCGAGTTGGCCGTTGTCTGTCAGGACCTCTTCGATTTCACCGATTTCGACCGTGGTCTCCCCCAGATGCGAGGACATCAGATAGGCCAACGCATTGCCGAAGGTGTGCAAGGTGGTCAACGCTTCGGCGGTCAGCAGATCTGAAAATTCGGTCTTGCGCGCGGCGGCAAGATCTCCGGCCAGATTGGCGCGTTTCAGATCGGCCAGCGGGGTCTGGTCCGCATAGGTTTCGGCCACCGCCAAAGCGATGGCAATCGCCCGGCGGATCGCCTGCTGTGTGGTCGCCTGCTGTGGGGACACCAGCGCGTCGCCGTCATCCGCGGCCTCGATCCGTTCGACCAGATGCACCCCATCGGCTCGCGCAGTGCGGCGGGTTACCAACCCCGGCGTGGTCGACCGGAACCGCCGCCCCGTCGACACACCCGGTGACCGTTCGACGGCGGCCTCGGCGGGTTTGGCTATGCGCGGCGCATGCTCGAACCCGTTCAGCAATGCGGTGGCGGCAGGATAGTGCTTGCGAATATCGTCTTCGCGCAATTCCATCTGGTCTGACGTCAAACTCATTTCAAAATCGCCTTTGTATTATCAATATCGCAACACCTGCCCGGACTTGCTGACCACGAACTTGCGCACATCCGCAAAGCCCGGCGGATTGCGTTCGGCCAGAACCTGGAACGGACGCTGGGGAAGGATGATCGAGCGCTGGGTGCGTGTGGCCCCGGTCTCGGCCCCCTGTCCGCCGAAGGGGTCCAACGCAAAGACCTCGCGCTCGACGGTCGAGAACCATCCGGCGCGTTCTTCGATGACCTCTTCGCTGTGCAGTTCTTCGGTGGTCCAAGCCAGAGCCCAATCCTGCCCCTCGGGGGCTTGCGCGTCCTCCAACACCTGCCGCAGGGGGCCGGATTGCTCGGTATAGGCCGAGGAATACATCGGGCCCACATGAATGCGGCGCAGGTGTTTGGGGTGCAGGTTGTCGAAATCCTGGTCGAAGCCTTTGGCGATGGTCACCAGTTTCAAGCCACCAAGCGACTGCGCCATCAGATGCGCCTGCACTTCGGGCCAGCGACGCTGGTCCTTGGGCAGGGCCGTTTTACCGCTGTCCTCCAACTGCATCAGGTAGATGACCGGCAGGTTGATCTGGCTGTCATAGACCGCCCAATGAATCAGGAATTTCCGCCGCTCGCCCTCGGTCTCGATCCAATGGCACTCCGGATCATTGCGAGCCCAGAACAACTGACCTTTCAGCAATTCCTCGTAATAGAGCCTTTGAGACAGCGCGAATTGCAGCTTGGTGGGGATTTCCCTGTCGCTGATGATCGTCCGCACCATCTCGGTTTTCAGGTCCTCTTCCGAGGGCATATTCGCCAGATGTACCTGCGCCTGCTGCGCGTCATTGGCCATGGTCAGCAGTTCGGCCGCCACCGGAAATCCGCTGTCGCGCTTGTCCATGGCGAGGCTGCCAAAGAACCGCCCCGTATCGCGCCCGACCAGCAGGTATTTCATCGACAGCGCGCGGAAGGTGTAGAGCAGCCCCGAGAGGTAGCGCGACACGATGCGCACCTCTTGCTTACTGATCGCGCCCTCAGCCTCCATAGTCGCGGCCACGCGCAGAAGGTGGACAGTGATTACCTCGAATTTGCGGAAATAGCGGCGCGAGGCGAAGGTGTCGGTCAGGCCAACATGGTCTTGGGTTGGGTTATTCATTTAGCTTATCGACCAATAGAGGGAATACCTCGAATGCCAACCAAAGTGCGCCCCAGACTGCGAACACGGCTGAAACTCCAAAGGATCCAAGCGCGAAGACCAATGGTACGAAGAACATCATCAATCTCAGATCGGGACCAAGGTATGCTGGAATCAATTGGGTCAGGTACCCGAACAGGATGAGAAGCGCCCCTAAGAGCGCAACGCCCACTGCTGAACTTAGCATCTTTAGCGGCGAACGGATCGCGTCCTCACCCCCCATACAAATTCTTATCATGCTTCTCGACAATCGAGGCAAACCGGCGGGCAAAGCGTTCGTCTGCCTTGGCTTTTTTCTCCAGCACGTCGCGGGCGAAGACCATGTGGCCCTCATGCGCCTCAAGCATGTCGGCCATTTTCTGGTTGGTCGCGGTGCCGATAGCGGCCATGGCGGTTTGCGCTTCTTGGTCGGTCTGCACGCCGATCTCGTTGATGCGGTGGGCCACGTCCTGCTGCTGCGCGGTTTTCAGCGATTTGGTCAGGGCGTCATACAGAACCACGCGTTGCTGCGTGTCTGTTTGCAGCTTGTTGATCAGCACCATCTGCGTCGCCGCCTGGTTCTGCAGTGAATCGACCCAGGTCTTGCCCTTTTCGATATAGCGCTCCAGCGTCTGGGACTTGGCCAGCTTGACCTGCTCTTCCTGAACCTTCGCGTTGTATTGCTTGTTCAGTTCGGCCAGTTCGGTTTCGAGCTTGGTGCGCGCGGCGGCGTCCTGCTCGACACTGATCTTGTTTTCCAGCGTGATGATCGCCGGGTCCATGCCCTGAATCTCGGTACGCAACGCTTCCAATTCGGCCACGGTCGCCTCGCGGTCGTCCAGCGTGACGGTCAGGTTGTTCTCCACCTTCACGCGCTGCTCTTCCAGCACGGACAGTTGCCCTTCCAGCAGCTTCACGATCACGTCTGATTTCGCGATCAGGTCCTGCAGTTTGTCGTCGATATTGGCTGAGCGCATCCGTTCTTGGCGCATGGACTCGGATTTACCCTTCGAGAAGATGCCCACGAACGATTCCCACCCGGTCTTCGAGCGCATTTCGTCGAAATCCTTGGAAAACGCGCTGGTGACGTCGTCCAGCCCCATGATCAGTTCGGCGATGTTTGCGTTCATCACCTCGGTGTGGGCGTGCACGTCTTCAAGCGTGGCATTTTCGATGTCGATATCAGCTTCGGCCGTTCCGATCTTGGCACGTGCGGCTTCGATCCGCGAGGTCAGCCCTTCGATCTGCGACTGGCTTTCGCGCACCTTGGCCTGGGTTTCCTCGATCAATGCTTCGAATTGCTGGTTCGACATCTGTCCAATCCTTGTTTTTCTTATCTACCCAACAAGATAGGGAATGTTATAACGATTTACATCCCCTTGGGTCTCTCAAATCACCGGAACTGTGGCAAAACCCTATCGAAAAAGATAGGCGTCAAAACCAACAGCTGGCTGGCTTTGATGCTTTCCGGCCCTTGCATCGCACGCCGATCGATTTTTTGATCAAATCTGGATTGATTGACGCCCCCGGGTGGCCCTAGACATGTTCTGCGCCACCTGATTGGGTACGCGCAAATTCTTTCCCTTCCCGGAGGCCGACCCATGCTGGATACCACGACCGACCTGAAATCGCTTTTGAAGAACCCCGACCTTCTGGTCACCAAGGCCTATATCGGCGGGCAGTGGGTCGATGGTGACAACGGCACCTTTGCCGTCACCAACCCGGCCCGCGGCGACGTGATCGCCGAGGTCGCGGATGTCAGCCGCGCCCAGGTGGCCGGTGCCATCGCGCAGGCCGAGGCAGCACAGAAGGAATGGGCCAAGCTGACCGGCAAGGAGCGCGCCGCGATCCTGCGCCGGTGGTTCGACCTGATGATGGAAAACGCCGAGGATCTGGGCAAGATCCTGACCGCCGAACAGGGCAAGCCCTTGGCCGAGGCGGTGGGCGAGATCGCCTATGGCGCGTCCTTCATCGAATTCTTCGGCGAAGAGGCCAAGCGGGTCTATGGCGAGACCATCCCCGGCCATCAGCGCGACAAGCGGATCATGGTGCTGAAACAGCCGATCGGGGTGGCGGCCTCGATCACGCCGTGGAACTTCCCCAACGCGATGATAACGCGCAAGGCAGGCCCGGCACTGGCCGCCGGCTGCGCCTTTGTCGCGCGCCCGGCCACTGAAACGCCCCTGTCGGCGCTGGTGCTGGCGCTGCTGGCCGAACAGGCCGGCGTTCCAGCGGGTGTGTTCAACGTGGTGCCCTCGTCACAGGCCAGCGAGATCGGCAAGGAGTTCTGCGAGAACCCCGGCGTGCGCAAGCTGACCTTTACCGGCTCGACCGAGGTGGGCCGGATCCTGCTGCGCCAGGCCGCGGACCAGGTCATGAAATGCTCGATGGAGTTGGGCGGCAACGCGCCGTTCATCGTGTTCGACGACGCCGATCTGGATGCCGCCGTCGAAGGCGCGATGCTGTGCAAGTTCCGCAACAACGGCCAGACCTGCGTCTGCGCCAACCGCATCTATGTGCAGGCCGGCGTCTATGACGCCTTTGCCGCCAAGCTCAAGGCCGCGGTCGAGGCATTGAAAATCGGCGACGGCCTGTCCGATGGCACCACGACCGGCCCGCTGATCAGCGACGAGGCGGTGGCCAAGGTGCAGGAGCACATCGCCGATGCCACGGCCAATGGCGGCGCGATCCTGACCGGTGGCCTGCCGCACGATCTGGGCGGCACCTTCTTCCAGCCGACGATCATCACCGACGTGACCCAGGACATGAAGGTCGCGCAGGAAGAGACGTTTGGCCCGCTGGCGCCCCTGTTCAAGTTCGAGGACGAGGACGAGGTCATCGCCATGGCCAATGACACGATCTTCGGCCTCGCCTCGTATTTCTACGCCAAGGATCTGAGCCGCGTGTACAAGGTGGCCGAGGCGCTGGAATACGGCATCGTCGGCATCAACACCGGCATCATCAGCTCTGAACTGGGCCCGTTTGGTGGCGTCAAGCAATCCGGCCTTGGCCGTGAAGGCAGCCACCACGGCATGGAAGACTATCTTGAGATGAAATACATCTGCATGGCGGTCTGATCGGACGGACCATGAGACAAGGGCGCCTTTGGGCGCCCTTTTTCTTTTCAAGCGTCATGAAAAAACCCCGCGTCCGGAGGAACGCGGGGTTGTGCGACAACCGAGGGAGGAGACGATTATCGCCGCTTGGGCGGTCTCAGCCTCAGTTCACGGGCTTGGCGTCAACCACGTCCTTTTCTATCGCTTTGGTCGAGGTGATCTCGATCCGGCGCGGTTTCAGCGCCTCGGGCACCTCGCGCTTCAGGTCGATGTGCAGCATACCGTTTTCCAGGCTGGCGCCGGTCACGCGGACATGGTCAGCCAGAGCAAAACGACGCTCGAAAGCGCGGGTGGCGATGCCGCGATGCAGATAGGTGCGCTTGGTGTCCTCGGTGGCTTTCTTGCCGGCCACGACCAGCGCGTTTTCCTTGACTTCGATCGTCAGGTCATCTTCGGCAAAGCCGGCGACTGCGATCGAAATGCGATACGCATCGGCATCGGTTTTTTCGATGTTGTACGGGGGATAGCTGGGTTGTGACACTTCGCTGGTCATGACCCGATCCATGATGTCGGCAATCTGGTCAAAGCCGACGGTTGCACGGTGCAGTGGTGCAAAATCAAAGCTACGCATGTTCGTTATCCTCATGTTCAGAGCGATTTACGAGTTTTGCCCTCCGATTGGACGGGCGTTGGCGATTGTCGGACCCCGGTTTGGCTGCCCGACACACATGAGATGGGAAAGGATCTGGCTGAGTTCAAGACCCGCCGGAGCTGATGAATTTCGCGCCCGAGCTGGACTTGCCCGAGCCGACCTGCAGCCGCCGGATCTTGGCCTTTGGCTGCGGCGCATCCCGCCGCATGATCGCCTTGAGGTCCGAGACGATCCCCTCAAGTTCCATGCCGAACCCAACCTTGCGACGGCCGTCGGTACCAACCGCCGATACCACCGACAGGATCTGCCAACGCGGCCCGTTGCGGGCCAGAATGGCCGAACCAGAGGATCCGAACGTGACATCGCAATTGAAGGTAATCAGACCTTGGCGCCGCTCCAGAATCCGGCAGGACCGCTGGCGCGTGATTGCCTCGGATCGGCCGCGCCCGTACGAAGCGATGCTGATCTCATCCCCGGCGACCCGGCCACTGTGCAATGCAAATGGGTTGGCGACGGTATACGGGATCGGTTGATCCAGTCGCATCAGTGCGACATCAACCCGGACCATCTCGGGTGACAGGCCAACCCGGGGATCATAGTCGGGAAGGACGGCGATCTGCACGACCGTGCCTTCGGCAAGCGCATGTCCATCGCTCAGACCTGCGCGAAAGGTCACTTCGCCGGGTGCATAGGTCCGGCCGGTGGCCTTGTCCGTCGCACAATGGGCTGCGGTCAGAACAAGATCCTGCGCGATCAGCGTACCCGTGCAGAACGAGCGGTCTCCGATGTCCAGCCGCCCGATCGCCTCCCAACCATACAGGTCGTCCCGATCGGTCAGCCTGCGCTTGCCACTGTCTTGGGCCATCGCCGACGCAGCAATCCCGGCCAAAATCAGGGCCGCTGTCACGATACGGCGGATCATGGCCGGACAAACCTTGCGCCGACGTTCTTTCCTGGCTCGAGCGTCTTGCCGGACGCGCCGAATCCATTCCCTGCGGACAGCTCGGTGCGCAGCACCTCCAGCGACTCTTCCAGCGCTGTTCCCAACGATACCCGCCGGCCTTCCAATTCAGCCTTCGCGGACACGACCGATACGATCCGGGGGTGATCTCCTGAGAACGAGAAGATCGGCGCGCCGGACGCACCCAAATCCACGTCACAGGACATGACCAGCACCCCCGATTGCTGCGCCATGACCGAGCAGACCTGTTGCAGCGAAGGGGCTTCCGCGCGGTTGTGGGCGTACGAAACCACTCCGACATCCTCGCCACGCGTTGGCCTGTAGCCGGTTTCAAACGGGATCACGGTCGTATTTCGGATCGGCTGCCACAACTCGATCAGCGCGACGTCGTGGCGCACGCGGCTGACGGATGCGGCGCGGTCATACTCGTATTCCGGATGAATGACCGCCTGGCGCGCTGTGCGATATGCCGATGCGCGGCCATGTCGCCACCCCGCCAGAAACTCGATCTGGCCCGGATCAATTCGTTGGCGGGTCGCTTGGTCGAACAGGCAATGCGCCGCGGTCAGAACAAGCGTGGGTGAGATCAACGCACCAGTGCAGAAGCCGGTGCCGTCGATGTTCAGCCGTCCGACCGCCATCCATTCGCGCCCGGAATCCGAGGTTTCAAGGCTTTGCAGCCCAGTATCCTGCGCCGTGGCTGCCAATGGCAGAACACATAACGCTATCGCCCTGATCCATGTGCGCACGCGGTTCTCCGGCATGAGGTATCGGCCAATCTACTTAAGCGTGGCGTTTGGCGAAAATAGGGCAGAGCCGGGCCGCGCCTAATCCGCACCAGACTGATGCGTCGGCGCATCAGGCCCGATCACCGCAGGATCGGCACCGCATCCGCAGGCTGTCCGGCCCGATCCAGCGCAGGGGGCCGAGGCCCGCCCGTGGCCCAATCCAACAGCTCGACCGTATGCACGATGGGCAGTCGGGTTCCCGACCCGATCTGCATCATGCAGCCGATGTTCCCGGCCGCGATCAGATCGGGGTTCTTGGCCTCGAGCGTGCGCACCTTGCGCTGTTTCAGCTTGGCCGAGATCTCGGGCTGCATTAGGTTGTAGGTGCCAGCGCTGCCGCAGCACAGGTGGCTGTCGGCGGGTTCGACCACCGTGAACCCCGCCTTTTTCAGCAGGTCCTTGGGATAGGTCTTGATCTGCTGCCCGTGTTGCAGCGAGCAGGCCGCGTGATAGGCAACCGTCAGCCCCTTGTCGTCGCCCTGCGGCAAGTCCAGCTGCATCAGGATCTCGCTGACATCCATAGCGATGCCCGACACCCGGGCCGCGTCCTCGGCCAGCGGATCGTCGCGGAACATGTGCCCGTAATCCTTGACGGTGGTGCCGCAGCCCGAGGTGTTGATGACGATCGCATCCAGCCCCTTGCCGTCCATCTCGCGGGTCCAGGCGCGGATATTGGCGGCGGCGGTGGCATGGCTTTCGCGGGTTTTGCCCATGTGATGGGTCAACGCCCCGCAGCAGCCGGCGCCCTCGGCCACAACGACCTCGCAGCCCAGCCGGGTCAGCAGGCGGATCGTGGCATCGTTGATGTCGGTGTTCAGCGCCTTTTGCGCACAGCCCGTCATCAGAGCCACGCGTTTGATCGCCTGCCCCTTGGGCGCAAAGCTTTGTGGGTCGTCATTGCGGCTGACCGGCGGGATGTGTTTCGGCGCCATGTCCAGCATCGCCCGCAGGCGCGCGTCGGGCATCAGAAAGCGGAACGGCCGCCCCAGCTTGGCCCCGATCAGCGCCCAGCGAAACCGCATCGGATAGGGCAGGATCCGCGCCAGAACCCATCGCAGCGCACGGTCCGAGAAGGGGCGCTTGTAGCGGTTTTCAATATATTCACGCGCGTGATCGACCAGATGCATGTAATGCACGCCCGACGGGCAGGTCGTCATGCAGGCCAGGCAGGACAGGCAGCGGTCGATATGCTTGACGGTCTTTTTATCCGGCACACGCTCGTTTTCCAGCATGTCCTTGATCAGGTAGATGCGCCCGCGGGGGCTATCCAATTCGTCGCCCAACACCTGATAGGTCGGGCAGGTTGCGGTGCAGAACCCGCAATGCACGCAATTGCGCAAAATCTCGTTTGCGCGGCGGGTGCCGGGGTCTTTCAACTGGTCTTCGGTGAATGTGGTCTGCATCGCCCTATCCCATCAGCCCGGGGTTGAACATGCCGCGCGGGTCGAATTTCTGTCGAATCCCCTGTGTCAGAGCCGCAATGCCCTGCGGTTCCGGCTGGAACCGGCCCAGCCGGGCAAGGGTATCGGCCCCGGCCCGCACCAGCGTGGCGTGGCCGGAAAACGCGCCAATGCGCCCGCGCAGGTCGGTGCCTGCGGGCACCAGCGCCCAGATCAACCCGCCGCCCCAGTCGAGCAGGGTCCGGTCGGCCTCGACCTGCGAGGCGATTTCGGGCGCGTCGCCGGGTTTGACCGAAATCCGCCAGACATCGCCGGGCGTGTCGGCGAAATCGGCCGCATCGCGGACCGTCTGCCACAGCGCGTCCGACGGCTCGACCGGATCAACCGCGCCGAACTGGCCCAGCAGGGTCTGCAGGCGTCCGGTGCGATACGAGACCGATTCCGCAAACCCCTCGATCCGGATCAAGGCGCGCTGCTGCTGCGGATCATACGCTGCGCCGGTGACCTCAAAGGGCGATTTCAGCGCCTCGGACAGGATGCGAACGGCGGTCACGGCGTCCTTGGCAGGTATCGCCAGAGTCGCGCTGGCCTCGGGTTTGGGCAGCACCTTCAGCGACACCTCGGTCAGCACGCCCAGCGTGCCCCAAGACCCGGCCATCAGCTTGACCAGATCATAGCCGGTGACGTTCTTCATCACCCGGCCGCCATTCTTGATGACCTGCCCCTGCCCGTCAACAATGCGCACGCCCAGCAGGAAATCGCGGCAGGCCCCGGCCTGGATCCGGCGCGGCCCCGACACGTTGCCAGCCACGACGCCGCCGATCGTGGGCGCGCCCGTGAACCCCAGCAAGGCGCGATGGTCCATCGGCTCGAAAGCCAGCTGCTGACCTTCGGCCTCCAACGCGGCCTCGATCTCGGCCAGCGGCGTTCCGGCCTGCGCCACAAGCGTCAGCGCCCCCGGCTCGTACAGGGTGATCCCGCGCAGCCCCTCGGTGCCCAGCACCTGGTCGGGGCCGTCCACGCCACGGGTTCCCCCGCCCTTGATCCGCACCGGGCCGTTCAGCCCGGCCACGATTTCGGCCAGTTCAGACTCTGATTCAGGTCTCATTGCGGGGTCCGTTCTGTCTTGGGAATTCATTCCGCCGCCATCTTCGGGGTGCGGCGGGGTGCACTGGCATCCAGCGGGAACACCTTGGCGGGGTTCAGCAGCCATTTCGGGTCGAACACGTCCTTGACGGCCATCTGCGCCTCAAGGTCCTGCGGCGCGTATTGATGATGCATCAGGTCACGCTTTTCGATGCCCACCCCATGCTCACCGGTCAGGCAGCCGCCGGCATCGACGCACAGTTTCAGGATCTCGGCCCCGAAGGCCTCGCATTTTTCCAGATCGCCGGGCTTGTTCGCATCGAACAGGATCAGCGGGTGCATGTTGCCGTCGCCGGCATGGAACACGTTGCCCACGGGCAGGCCAAACTCTTTGCTCAGTTCGCCGATGCGGCGCAGCACGTCCGGCAGCGCCGACACCGGGATCGTTCCGTCCAGGCACATATAGTCGTTGATCTGCCCCATCGCGCCAAAGGCCGACTTCCGGCCCAGCCAGATGCGGGCGCTTTCCTCGGCCGACTGGCTTTCGCGCAGCTCGACCGGGTTGTGGCGTTTGGCGATCTCGACGATCTTGGCCAACTGGCTGTCGATCTCGGCGTCCGAGCCTTCGACCTCGACGATCAGCAGCGCCTCGCAATTCGGATAGCCGGCATGGGCAAAATTCTCGCAGGCTTCGATGCACAGCCGATCCATGAACTCGATCGCCACGGGCAGGATACCCGATTTGATGATGTCCGAGACGCATTCGCCCGCCACCGCGTTGTCATCAAAGCCCATCAGGACCGGGCGCGCGCCCTCGGGCTTGCGGAGGATGCGCAGCGTCGCCTCGGTGACGACCCCCAGCTGACCTTCCGAGCCGCAGATCACGCCCAGCAAGTCCAGCCCGCCGGAATCCAGATGCGCGCCGCCGATCTCGACCACGCGGCCATCCATCAGCACCATGGTCACGCCCAACAGGTTGTTGGTGGTCACGCCGTATTTCAGGCAATGCGCGCCGCCCGAGTTCATCGCGATATTGCCCGCGATGGCGCAGGCCAGCTGCGACGACGGATCAGGCGCATAGAAGAAATCCTGCTCCTCGACCGCGCCGGTGACGCTCAGATTGGTGCGGCCTGTCTGCACACGGATGAAGCGGTTGTCATAGTCGACCTCAAGCACCTCGTTCATGCGGGCCACGCCCAGGATCACGCAATCGGCGGTGGGCAGCGCCCCACCGGCCAGTGAGGTCCCGGCCCCGCGCGGTACGACCGGCACGCCTTCGTCATGGCAGATGCGCAGAATGTCCGAGACCTCCTGCGTCGAGGACGGCAGAACCGCGATCATCGGCGCGCATTTGTAGGCGGTCAGGGCGTCGCATTCATAGGCGCGGGTTTCGGCCGGGTCGGCGATGATGGCATCTTCGGGCAGGACCTGCCGCAGACGGGCAAGCACGCTGGCCTTGCGGGCCAGAACGTCGGGGTTGGGCTGTGGCATGTCCATGGCGGGTCCTCCGGTTTGGTAAAATAATATTACCAATTTCTGCATCTGGCAAGTTGCCTTCGTCGGACGTACTGTCGCGCCATGACACTGACCGAACGCGCCCTGCTGTTTTCACCCTTGGACTACGCCGCCGTCCTGCTGTTGCTGATCGCCTGGCAATGGATCGGATGGCGGATCGAGAACCCCGCGCCGGGCAAGCGCTCGGTCGCGGTGATGATGGACGAATTCCGCCGCTGCTGGATGCGCGAAATGGTGACCCGCCAGCCCCGCATGTTCGACGCCCAGGTCGTGGGCACGATGCGTCAGGGCAGCACGTTCTTTGCCTCGACCACGATGATCGCCATCGGGGGTGGGCTGGCCCTTCTGGGCAATACCGAGCGGCTGTCGGGCGTCGCCAAGGATCTGGCGATAGGCAGCGCGCCGGCCATGGTGTGGGAGGTCAAAATCCTGATCGTGCTGCTGTTTCTGTCGAATGCCTTTCTGAAATACGTCTGGGCGCATCGGTTGTTCGGCTACTGCGCGGTGCTGATGGCGGCGGTGCCGAACGACCCAGAGGATCCGCAGGCCTATCCCCGCGCGGCGCAGGCGGCCGAGATCTGCGTGACCGCCGCGCGCAGCTTCAACCGTGCCCTGCGCTCCACCTATTTCGCGCTGGCGTCGCTGGCCTGGATCCTGGGCCCGATCGCGCTGATCATCGGCACGCTTCTGACGCTGGGAGTGCTGTACCGACGCGAGTTTGCCTCGCATTCCCGCGCGATCCTGCTGAGCCTGCCGCCGGACACGCAGACGTGATCGCGCCCCGCCCGATCAGATCATAGACTGGCGAAATGCGACACCTGATCCCCTGCCTGCTTCTGGCCGCCCCGGCCCTCGCCGACCCGCCGATGGTCGAAAATGTCACCGCGACGCGCACGGGCGAGACCTGGCGATTCGACGTGACCATCCGCCACCCCGATACCGGGTGGGACCACTATGCCGATGGCTGGCGTGTTCTGGCGATGGACGGGACCGAGCTGGGGATGCGGGTGCTGCATCACCCGCACGAGACCGAGCAGCCCTTTACCCGATCGCTGGGCGGGGTCGCGATCCCCGAAGGCGCGAGTCAGGTTCAGGTACAGGCCCGGTGCAGTGTCGATGGTTGGAACGCGGACACCACGCTTGTGGCTCTGGACTGATCGTCAGAACACGCCCAGCGACAACCCGGCGCCCAGCGCCGCGCCGATCTCGCGACATTTGTCCAGTTCATCCTCGGGGATGGTCTTTTCCGCCAATATCGCCTCAGGCGTCTGGGCATGGGTGCAGACGATGAGGGGCGGCTGCACCTCTTTCAAACGCCAACCGGTGGCGATGCGTGCCAGTTGCCGCGCCGCGTTCTGACCGTCGGACCCGGCGCAGATCATCTGCGCATAGGGCCGCCCCTCGATCCGGCCCAGAACCGGATAGTAGCATCGGTCGAAGAAGTCCTTCATGACGCCTGACAGCGCCGCCAGGTTCTCGGGCGCGCAAAAGATGTATCCGTCGGCCGCGAGCAGATCGTCGGGCCCCGCCTGGTCGGCGGGTTTCAGGCTGACCTCGGCCTCGGCGCCGGCCGCCCGTGCGGCCGCCTCGGCCATCTGCCGGCTGCCGCCGGTGCGGGAATGGTAGACGATCAGCAGACGGGCCACGGCGGTCAGGCCCGATGGTACGGGCCGCCCGACAGGATCGTCGCGGCACGATAGAGTTGTTCGGACAGCATCACCCGGACCAGCATATGCGGCCAGACCATCGCGCCGAAAGAAATCGAAAAATCAGCCTCAGCCCGCAGCGCCGGGTCGATCCCGTCGGCGCCACCGATGACAAAGGCCAGATCCTGCCGGCCCATGTCTCGCCACCCGGCCAGCTTCCGCGCGAAATCGGGGGAAGCAATCACCTTTCCCCGCTCGTCCAATGTGCAGATCACCGCGCCAGCGGGCAGCGCCTTGCGCAGCAAGCCGGCCTCGGCGCCCATACCGGCGTTTTTCTTGTCTTCGACCTCGATCACGCGCGCAGGCCCAAGGCCCAGGCCGCGGCCGGTCCGGTCGAAACGGGTCAGATAGTCGTCAAGCAGGGTCTTCTCCGGTCCGGCACGCAATCGCCCGACCGCACAAATGCTGATACGCATGTCGCTCTCGCCGCCGGCCCTTTAATACGGGCCGGGATGGCGCCTCAGTTCGCCGAGGCGCTGCCGCCCTGAGGCAGCCACATCTTTTCCAGCTGGTAGAATTCGCGCACTTCGGGGCGGAAGATATGGACGATCACATCGCCCGTATCGATCAGCACCCAGTCACCGGCATCCTTGCCTTCGACCTTCGAGGTGAAACCGAATTCCTGCTTGATGCGATCCGTCAGCTTTTCTGCCATCGCCGACACCTGACGCGTCGACCGGCCCGAAGCGATGACCATGTAGTCGGCCACCGAAGACTTGCCCTGCAGGTTGATCTGCACAACATCTTCGGCCTTGTCATCGGAAAGTGAGGAAAGGATGCGTTCAAGCAGCTTGTCGCTGATTGACTGAGAGCGGGCCATCACAGCGGCCCCTTCATCGGCGGGCAAACCCGCCTGTGTGTGTAGAGACAGGACATGGTCCTCCTTGCTAAAGCGCCGTGTAACCCCGGCGCCGGGGTACTATTAAGGTAGCAAGGCAATTGCAACATTTCAATGAACGGCAACCGCTGATGGCACGGGGTTGATCAATCCGTGTCCAGATGTGGCACAGCGGTGTCGGTGGCACCCTGCCCCAGCAGGCGCACTTCGCGCTGCGGGAAGGGGATCGAGATGCCCTCGGCCTGGAATGCATCCCACAGCGCCAGATAGACATTGCCGCGGATGTTGGTCAGGCCGGCCGTCGGGTCCCGGATCCAGAACCGCAGCACGTAATCGACGCTGCTGTCTCCGAACCCGGTGATATGGCAGACCGGTTCGTGCTTGCCGCCGCTCAGAACGCGTTTGACTGATTTCACCGTTCGCACGGCGGTCTCGCGCACCTTGTGCGGGTCGTCGCCGTAGCTGGTGCCGAAGGTCAGATCTAGGCGGACGAACTCGTCGGAATGGGACCAGTTCACCACCTGCCCGGTAATCAGATCCTCGTTCGGGATCAGGTATTCGCGCCCGTCGCGGGTGACGACCGAGACGTAGCGGGCGCCCAGCGCGTTGATCCAACCGAACGTGTCGCCCAGCGAGATCACGTCGCCCGGCTTGATCGACCGGTCCATCAGGATGATGATCCCCGAGATCAGGTTCGACACGACCTTCTGCAGGCCGAAGCCGATACCGACGCCAACCGCACCGGACAACAGCGCGATCCCGGTCAGGTCGAATCCCAGCGTCCGGATCCCGACCAGAAAGACCAGCCCGTAAAACGCGACCTGGATCCCCTTGGCCAGCAGCACCTGCATCGAGGGCGAGATGTCGTCATTGCTTTTCAGCCCGCGTTCAGCCGCCCGGGTACCAAGCCGCGCCAGCACCAACAACGTGCCGATCAGCAGAATGGCCTTGAGAATCCCCAATGCCGAGATGTGAAGGCTGCCGATCGAAATCGCCACGCCGTCCAGAAACTCGGCGACGTCATCGGTCAGACTCAGCGCGACCAGCGTGGCGTAGATCCACATCGACCAGCGGAAGATGCGCCGAATCGTCCGGTTGCGGACCAGTCGCGAAATCAGCGCGATCGCCAGCCACGCGGTTGCCAGCGTTGCCAGAACACCGATGATGTAACTGCGCGATGGCCAGGTGACCTGCTGCATCACCAGATAAACGCCCCAAGCCAGCACGACGAAGTAGACCAGCGTCATCCGCTGCATCAGCTGAACCAGAACCCGCAACCGCCATTTGGGCCATCCGCTGCGCGCCCGCGCCCAGGCTTCCCACCGGCCTTTTGTCAGCAGAGTCAAAAGGAAGGACAGCGCCACCAGCCCCAGGATGATGGCGATCTGATACTGCCGCCACCCCGGAGTCACGATCAGCTCGACCAGGTTCCCAAGCTGCAACAGAAAGGCCTCGGCCATGTTGTCGAACAGCTCTGAAATCGAACTTGGGATCAAATCATTGTCCATGCGCGTCTCCTGCCGCCAGATTGAACAGCAATGTGGCGGCTTGCAAGGCCCACCGACCTGTCGCGGGACGCGGATTGAGCCTTGATTGACGAGGGGGCGCGATATATCTGGATCGCATGAGATTCCATCAGGCCCCTGCTCCCAACCTGCAAGACCGCGCGCGCCTGCGTGAACGGTTCTTCGGGGCCGCCCGCACGGTTCTGGCCCGCCTATAATCGGCGCCCAGCCACTCGCCAGCATTTCTCAATACAGACGGGAGAGGACCGATGTCCCCCAAAACACTCTATGACAAGATCTGGGATGCCCATGTCGTGCACGAAGCCGACGATGGCACCTGCCTGCTTTATATCGACCGCCACCTGGTGCACGAAGTCACCAGCCCGCAGGCGTTCGAAGGCCTGCGCATGGCAGGCCGCAAGGTGCGCGCGCCGGAAAAGACCATCGCCGTGCCGGACCACAACGTACCCACCACGCCCGACCGCGTGAACGGGATCGAAAACCCCGAGTCGCGCATTCAGGTCGAAGCGCTGGACAAAAACGCCCGCGAATTCGGCATTCACTACTACCCGGTGAATGATATCCGTCAGGGCATCGTCCACATCGTCGGCCCCGAACAGGGCTGGACCCTGCCGGGCATGACCGTGGTCTGCGGCGACAGCCACACCGCCACCCACGGCGCGTTCGGCGCGCTGGCCCACGGCATCGGCACCTCCGAGGTCGAGCATGTTCTGGCCACCCAGACTCTGATCCAGAAAAAGTCCAAGAACATGAAGGTCGAGATCACCGGCAAACTGCAGCCGGGCGTGACCGCCAAGGACATCACTCTGGCCGTGATCGGCGAAACCGGCACCGCCGGCGGCACCGGCTATGTGATCGAATATTGCGGCGAAGCGATCCGCGACCTGTCGATGGAAGGCCGCATGACCGTCTGCAACATGGCCATCGAGGGCGGCGCCCGCGCCGGCCTGATCGCGCCGGACGAAAAGACGTTCGAATACGTCAAGGGCCGCCCGCACGCTCCCAAGGGCGCGCAGTGGGAGGCCGCCCTGGCCTGGTGGAAGACGCTCTATTCCGATGACGACGCCCATTGGGACAAGGTCGTCACCATCCGCGGCGAAGAAATCGCCCCCGTGGTTACCTGGGGCACCAGCCCCGAAGACGTTCTGCCGATCACCGCGACCGTGCCCAACCCCGAGGATTTCGAGGGCGGCAAGGTCGAGGCCGCGCGCCGCTCGATCGAATACATGGGGCTCAAGCCGGGCCAGAAACTGAGCGACATCGAGATCGACACGGTCTTCATCGGCTCCTGCACCAACGGCCGGATCGAGGACCTGCGCGCCGCTGCCGAGATACTGAAGGGCAAAAAGATCAAGGACGGCATCCGCGCCATGGTCGTGCCCGGCTCGGGCCTTGTCCGCGCGCAGGCCGAAGAGGAAGGCATCGCCGACATCTTCAAGCAGGCCGGCTTCGAATGGCGCCTTGCGGGCTGTTCGATGTGCCTGGCCATGAACCCCGACCAGCTGACCCCGGGCGAGCGTTGCGCCGCCACCTCGAACCGCAATTTCGAGGGCCGTCAGGGCCGCGGCGGACGCACCCATCTGCTGAGCCCCGCGATGGCTGCCGCTGCGGCAATCACGGGAAAGCTGACAGATGTGCGTGAATTGATGTAAGGTCCCCTCATATCTAGATATTTGAGGGAGAGACTGAAATGAGTGAATGGGTCAAATGGCTCCTGATGGGGCTTCTATCGATCGTGTTCGGCATATTCGTGCTGGGCGCACCGGTTGTGGCATCCGTGGCAGTGACCGTGGTCACCGGCGTCCTTTTGCTGGTGTCCGGTGTTCTGCAGGTTGTCGGCGGTTTCACCGTCGAAGGAACCGGAAACAAGATCCTGGCCTTCATCATGGGTGCGGTCATGCTGTTCCTGGGCTGGTCGTTTCTGGACCATCCGCTGGCAGGCACTCTGACGCTGGCAACAGTGGTGCTTATCTTGTTCATGGCAGGCGGGATCGCACGGATCATTCTCTCGTTTCAGATGCGAGGCACGTCATTTTTCTGGCCAACCCTGATCTCGGGCATCTTGTCGATCATCCTGGCAGGCATCATCTGGTCTTATGCAAGCTCGGAACCGGCGGTGCTGTTCCAGTTGCTGGGCATCCTGCTGGGCATCGAGATGCTGTTCAACGGGTTCGGATTGGTCTTCATGGCGTTCTTCGTCAAGAACGCGCCCAAAGACGAAACAACAGAAGCTCAACAAGCTTGAAACGCGGGGCATGGGGCCTGACCTCTCCCGCAGGAGTGTGAACATGGAAAAGTTTGAAAAAGTCCACGGTGTGGCAGCCCCCATGCCCCTGATCAATATCGACACCGATATGATCATTCCCAAGGTGCATCTGAAAACGATCAAACGGTCCGGCCTCGGCGTCGTCCTGTTCGACGAGATGCGCTATCACGATGACGGGCGCGAGAACGAAGAGTTCGTCCTGAACAAACCCGCTTATCGCAACGCAGAGATTCTGGTGGCCGGCGACAACTTCGGGTGCGGCTCATCTCGGGAACACGCGCCTTGGGCGATCAAGGATTTCGGTATCAAGGTGGTCATCTCGACCAGCTTCGCCGACATCTTCTTCAACAACTGCTTCAAGAACGGCATCCTGCCCATCGTGGTCGAAGAACACCACCACGTCATTCTGATGGAGGATGCCCACAAGGGCGAGAACGCACGTATGACCGTGCATCTGGAAGATCAGCAGATCGTCACCTCGGACGGCGTCGTGATCGAGTTTGATATCGACCCGCACCGCAAGCATTGCCTGCTGAACGGTCTGGACGATATCGGCCTGACGATGGAAAAAGACCACCACATCGACACGTTCGAATCCCATGCCGGACAGGCGCGCCCCTGGGTGTGATTCTGGGGATGAACCTGTGGATACTCAACCTGACGGGGTCGCCAAGGCGGCCCCGTTCGCATTCTTGGGGTTAAAGTCAAAGCAACCACAACATGTAGAGAACCATTTCCATTACACGTCGAATTTGCGACGTGAATGATGCAAAGCCGCACCAGTTTCGCCATCTTTTTGCCCGAAATCACGTGTTTTCTGCACCTCGGCTTGAGCGAAATGCCGCTTATCGCCAATGATGGCGCTAAAGGGGCATCCGCCAAATATCGAGATTGGCGGGCATCAAGTTGGAACCAAGTCGGCGAAGAATCGACTGGTCCGGTTTGGAAAGGGTTCGGATAGTGATTGCTCGCACAACAGGGGCTGCGATACGGGGATTGTTGGTGGCACTTCTGGTGCTGACACCCGCATTGTATCTGCCCGCATCAACGTCCAACGGGACCGAGATCGTTGTCTTTCTGGCAATCCTCGCATTCATCCTGACCTTCGCCGAATACAACTCGGCCTTTCCCAGCTTTATTGAATTCCGCGATGCGCCACCCGTGAACAGGCTGCGCTTTGTCGGCCTGATGTCGATGATCTCGTTCCTGACCTTGATCTGCAAGAACGCCTATGCGCCGACGGAACTGACCAGCACCGTGTATTCGGTCGGCCTGGCGGTCGCGAATGTCGTGGACTTCCCCTATTCACCTGTCCGCCTGGTGGTGTTGATGCTGCCTGCTGACGCGAGCCAACCCCTGGTCGAGTTGGTACGCATAACGGCAAGTGTCGCCTATGTCGCCGCTTTGGTCACGATCGCCAGCTTTGCCTATGCGGTCAAACTGCGTGGATGGCCCACTGGCAATGGGGCATTCAATGTCTGGACCAACCTGCCCCTGTTCGACCCCACCAAGGGTGGAGACGTGGTGACTCGCCTGCAGCGCGACGGTCGGTTGAACATCTCGGTCGGCGTTCTGCTACCGTTCCTGATTCCGGCCCTGATCAAGCTGCTCACGGATTTCATTGATCCGCTGTCGTTGTCCAATCCGCAGACGTTGATCTGGACCATGAGCGCGTGGGCTTTCCTGCCGGCCAGCATGATCATGCGCGGGATGGCAACCCTGCGCATTGCCGGGCTGATCGTGGAAAAACGCCGCGCCTACTCGACCGCCGAGACGACCCAAACCGCATGATCCGTATTCTTGTTCTGCTGTTGCTGCCGTTTGCGGCGCAGGCAGAGCCAGTGCGCGTTGCCAGCTTCAATGCTGAGCTAGGCCGGAAAGGTCCGGGCCTGCTGTTGCGTGATCTTCGGCGTGATGATCCCCAGGTGCAGGCCGTGATTGACGTTCTGACCGCCACTGCCCCCGATGTTCTGGCCCTGCAAGGTATCGACTGGGACCATGACAACCTGGCCCTGTCCGCTCTGGCTGATCGGTTGCGCGCGGCAGGGCTGGATTACCCGCATCTCTTCGCTGGTCAGCCCAACTCGGGGCTGATGACGTCGCTTGATCTGAACGGGGACGGAGAACGGGGCGGACCCGGGGACGCCCAGGGATGGGGCCGTTTCACCGGGAATGGCGGGCTGGCAGTGCTGTCCCGTTATCCAATCGCAAAGGATGAGGTTCGTGACCTCTCGGTACTGCTGTGGAAGGACCTACCCGGCGCGACGCTACCCACCCGTGGCGGGTTGCCTTTCCCGTCCGAACAGGCCCACGCTGTTCAGCGCCTGTCGTCGACCACCCATTGGATCGTGCCAGTGGAGACACCTCAAGGCCGCCTGAACCTGATGACCTTTCACGCCACCCCTCCTGTCTTTGACGGGCCTGAGGATCGCAACGGATTGCGCAATCGCGATGAGATCCGGCTGTGGTCGGTGTTGCTTGACGGCGGGCTGGGTCCAGCCCCGAAAAGTCGTTTCATCATTGCCGGTGACGCCAATCTTGACCCGAACCTGGGCGAAGGGCGCAATAAAGCCATCCGCGATCTGTTACAGCACCCCAGCCTGCAGGATCCGCAACCCGTGGATGGCGCAGGCTCGGCTGTAACGGTGGTTTGGAAAGCGGTGGGCGAACGGCGTGTTGACTATCTGCTGCCATCGGTCGACTGGGTGGTTGAAAACGCCGGCATCCACTGGACCGATGCCAAAGGCGTGCCCCTTGCCGCGGCCCGCAAGGCCAGCCGACATCGCCTGATTTGGGTTGACCTGTCACACCCTGACATGCCGCCGGGCCTATGACAGGCCCTGAACTCGATCCACGTCCGTGGTTCGCGGGCTGTCATGCGACAGCTCAGACACAGCGGTTTTCAATGCCTCGTGCAGCGGCGTGGATGCGAAATCGCTGATCAACGAGTCGAAGAACGAGCCATCCAAGCGGTGCGGCGTGTCCCACAGATAGCGCATCTCAAGCAGATGCGGGGCCAGTTTCCAGAACGGCTGGGCCAGAACAATTGGCCACCAGTTCATCTGCTTCAGGCGCACAGGAGCCCCGGTCACTTCCGACAAGGCCTGTGCCAATTGGCGGCCGGTCAACGTGTATCCGGTAAAAGGAATGTCGCAATAGCGCGGCAAGGCATCCCGCATCTCGGCCAACTGAACCGCAGCGCGGGCCAGATCCGGCAGGTAGGCCCAGGCATGGGCAATGTCAGGGTCGCCGGGATAGACGAAACGCCCCTTGGCCAGCGGCTTGATCATGATCTGGTCGAACCAATTGCCAGAGGCTTGCGTGTCAAGGAAATCCCCGGCGCGCAGGATCACGGTGCGCACGCCCGACGACCGATAGGACTCCTCCATACGGATCCGAATCTGGCCCAGAGGGTTGGTTGCAAGATGCGGCGTATCTGCCGCCCACGGCCCAGGCGTGTCGGCCCCGAAAACATAAACGTTCCCGGGCACGATCACGGTCGCCCCGGTTGCCTTCGCCGCACCGATGACCTGAGCGTGCAAATCCGGCACCTGCCGCGCCCACTCGGTGTATGGCGGGTTCCAGCCATTCACGATGACATCCGCACCCCGGGCTGCGGTGGACAGATCATCCCTCGCGCGGTCAAATCCCCGCACCGTCCATCCGGCCGCTTGAAACGCGTCTGCGGCATTGCGGCCAAAACGCCCCGAAGATCCCAGAATCAGCGCCTTTCCCGTCATCGCAACCTCCTGTCAGCCCTGGCGGTTGAACAAATGATATCCATTCACTCACCTTTGGGAATTGCCGAAAAACGCAGAGCATGTATTCATCTGCGCATGGATAAAACCTTGGCACTTTCTGATTGGTCTTTGGTGCAGAGCTTTCTGGCAGTTGCGGAAACGGGATCGTTGTCGGCGGCCGCGCGGGAACTGGGGCGCAGTCAGCCGACGCTTGGTCGCCAGGTGCAGGCGCTCGAGACGGATTTGGGCGTGTCGCTGTTCGATCGCCATGCGCGAGGCCTCAAGCTCAGCGCCGCCGGCCAGCAATTGCTGCCGATGGCGCAACAGATGCACGCGGCCATGCGTCAGCTGAGCCTGGCCGCCGCCGGGCAGTCGCAACAGCTGGGCGGTACGGTCCGCATCACCGCGTCGGTCTTCGCATCGCACCATATCCTGCCGTCCATTCTGGCGGACATCCGCAGGCAAGAACCTTCGATCCAGCTGGAACTGGTCGCCACCGACACCAGCGAGAACCTGCTGTTCCGCGAAGCTGATATCGCAGTTCGCATGTACCGCCCCGAGCAGGTCGATATCGTGACCCGGCATCTGGGCGACGTACCGTTGTGTTTCTGCGCAGCCCGGTCGTATCTGGACCGCGTCGGTCGGCCAACCACCCCCGAAGAGTTGTTTCAGCATGACCTGGTGGGATTCGACTCCAACGACCTGATCATCTCGAAAATGCAGGCCAAGGGTTGGCCTGCCAGCAAGGAAAACTTTGCCACCCGTTGCGACCTTCAAAGCGCCTATTGGGAGTTGATCCGTGCGGGTTGCGGCATCGGTTTCAGCCAGGTTCAAGTGGCCGAGGCTGATCCAGCGGTGGAAATTCTGCCGTTGGATGTGGATATCCCGGTCCTGCCGGTCTGGCTGGCTGCGCCGCAGGCCATGCGGCAGACGCCGCGCATTCGCCGGGTCTGGGACCTGCTGGCAGAAGGGCTGAAAGCCAGCTTGTAACCCAGATCGGGTGCCCGGCGCATGTTCAGCGGCGTATTTCGCGCTGTACGGCCCTGAATCTGCGCATTTTGGCCAGAACGCCTCATTGACCAGATGCACCGCAAACGCTAGGCCCGATGCTGAAAAACGCAAGGAGACCGTTCATGTCCAACCCCTCGCTCCTCATCCTGCCCGGAGACGGAATTGGCCCCGAAGTCATGGCCGAAGTGCGCAAGATCATCGGCTGGTTCGGCGCCAAGCGCGGCCTTGAATTCGACGTGAGCGAGGATCTGGTCGGCGGTGCCGCCTATGACGTGCACGGCAAGCCCCTGTCGGACGAGACGATGGCCAAGGCGCAAGAGGTCGACGCGGTTCTGCTGGGCGCCGTGGGCGGCCCGAAATACGACGATCTGGATTTCAGCGTGAAGCCCGAGCGCGGCCTGCTGCGCCTGCGCAAGGAGATGGACCTGTATTCGAACCTGCGCCCGGCCCAGTGCTTTGACGCGCTGGCCGATTTCTCGTCGCTGAAAAAGGACGTGGTTGCCGGCCTCGACATCATGATCGTGCGCGAACTGACCTCGGGCGTCTATTTCGGCGAGCCGCGCGGTATCTTCGAGGAAGGCAACGAGCGCGTGGGCATCAACACGCAGCGCTACACCGAATCCGAGATCGAACGCGCCGCGCGCTCGGCCTTCGAACTGGCGATGCGCCGCAACAAGAAGCTGTGCTCGATGGAGAAGGCCAACGTGATGGAATCGGGCATCCTGTGGCGCGAGGTGGTGACCCGCGTCGGCAAGGATTACCCCGAGGTCGAGCTGAGCCATATGTATGCCGACAACGGCGCCATGCAGCTGGTGCGCGCACCCAAGCAGTTCGACGTAATCCTGACCGACAACCTGTTCGGCGACATCCTGTCTGATTGCGCTGCAATGCTGACCGGATCGCTGGGCATGCTGCCCTCGGCTTCGCTGGGCGCACCGATGGCCAATGGCCGGCCCAAGGCGCTGTACGAGCCCGTCCACGGCTCGGCCCCCGACATCGCCGGCCAGGGCAAGGCCAACCCGATCGCCTGTATCCTCAGCTTTGCAATGGCGCTGCGCTACAGCTTTGACCAAGGCGCCGAGGCCGATCGCCTGGAAGCCGCGGTCGAAAAGGTTCTGGCCGATGGTGTCCGCACGGCTGATCTGCTGGCCGAAGCAGGCGTTCAGCCGGTTTCGACCAGCGAAATGGGCGATGCGATCGTCGCCGCGCTGGACGAAAGCCTGTAACGACTGATCCGGGCGGCGCCCAACGCCGCCCGTCTGATCATCTGCGGTCTAATTGCCGCCAAAGAGATCCTTCAACAGACTGTCGACGGCCTTGGCAAAGCCACCCTGCTGCCTGCGGCGTGGCTGGGATTGCTGAGTCGTCTGGACCGGAGCGGCCGGAGCCAGCATCGGCAGCGGGGTCGGAGTCATACCTTCGGTGACCCGCACCATGGTTTCCTTCCAAATCTCGGCTGGCAGCCCACCGCCGGTCACGCCCGACAACGGTGTGTTGTCGTCATAGCCCATCCAGACACCGGCCACATAGTCCGCGGTAAAGCCGATGAACCACGCATCCCGGGCGGCCTGGGTCGTGCCTGTTTTGCCTGCAACCTGCCATCCCGGCAACTTGGCGCGTTGTCCAGTTCCCTCGGATACCACGCGTTCCATCATCCAGGTCAGTTGCTTGGCAGCTTCGTCTCGGATCACTCGCTCGCCAATCCCGGTCGTTGTCACCATCATCGGGGCATCATCACCCAGCAGTTTCAACTCGGTCAGGCCGTACGGCTCCACGGACGAGCCACCATTCAGGATACCGGCATAGGCGCCAGTCATTTCGATCAGCGTGCTTTCCGAGGCGCCCAGCGCCAGCGCAGGGCCCGCCGCCAGATCGCTTTCGATCCCGAACCCGCTAGCCACCGTGCGCACATTGTCCAGCCCGGCAACCTCGGCCACCTTGACGGCTGGGATGTTCAGCGAGTTCTTGAGCGCATCCGCCAGGGTCACGCGGCCGTAGAACTTGTTGGTATAGTTCTTGGGGCACCACTGGCCGGACCCCGGGATGTCGATGCAATAGGGCTCGTCCACCACCGTGGCCAGTGGCGAATAGCCCAGTTCCAGCGCGGTGGCATAGACGAAGGGTTTGAACGAAGATCCGGTCTGGCGCAGCGCCTGCGTCGCACGGTTGAACGCACCCGACACCTTGGTCTTGCGCCCACCCACCATGGCCCGGACCGCACCATCGGCCGACATCACCACGATCGCGGCCTGCGCTTTTGAGCCTTCACTGACCTTTTCGTCGAACACCTGTTTCAGCGCCGCTTCGGCCGCCTGCTGGATCCGCTGGTCCAGCGTGGTCTTGATCACCACGTCCTCGGTGGTGTTGCGGGTAAAGAATTCGGGGCCGCTGGCCATGACCCAGTCGGCAAAATACCCGCCAGCACGGGCGGCGGCGGCCTCGGACAACTCGGCCGGGTTGTTGCGCGCCGCGGTTGCCTGTGACGTGGTCAGGTAACCCTGATCCTCCATCAGGCTGATGACCACCTTGGCCCGGTCCTGCGAGCGTTGCAGGTTGTTGGTGGGCGCATAACGCGTGGGCGCCACCAGCAGCCCCGCCAGCATCGCCGCCTCGGCCGGGTCCACCTCGGCGGCGGACTTGCCGAAATAGCGCTGGCTGGCCGCCTCAAACCCGCGGGCCCCGGCCCCCAGAAACGCCCGGTTCAGATAGATGGTCAGGATCTCGTCCTTGGAGTATTTGACCTCCATCGCCATCGCGTAGATCGCTTCCTTGGCCTTGCGCCACAGCGACCCCTGGCGGCAGTCGGCCTCGTACGCCGCTTCCGATTCCCACTCAGTCGGGTCGTACGGGACGCCCAGACACAGCAGCTTGGCCGTCTGCTGGGTGATGGTCGAACCGCCGTGCCCCGACAGTGGGCCACGCCCCTCGGACAGGTTGATTTTCACCGCACTGGCAATGCCGCGCGGGCTTACGCCGAAGTGACGGTAAAACCGCTTGTCCTCGGTCGCGACAACCGCATTCTTCAGATGCGGCGACACGGTGTCGGTGGTGATAACGCCGCCAAACTGATCTCCGCGCCATGCAAAGACCTTGCCGTCCCGGTCCAGCATCGTGACCGACCCGCGTGCGCGTCCGTCCAGCAGGGCATCGACCTCGGGCAGGGTGGAGTAGACAACCCCAACGGCAAGCGCCAGCAGCAGAGCGGCTATCGCACCCACCCGCCAGGTCAGCCCCCAGATCAGGCGCCCTATCCAGCGAAACAGCCTGCGAAAGAAGCCGCCCTGCCCGCCTCCCGAACGTTTGCGCCGGGCCTTGCGGCTGGTCTTTCGGGTCGTGGTCTTGCGCGCCGTCGCCTTCTTGCCCGCCGGTTTCGCCGACCGCTTGGCGGACGAGGTCTTGCGGCCTCCGGACGGATACCGTTTGTCCGCCACCAGCGGTTTTCGACGCTTGGACTCAGTCATGCTCAAACTCTGCCCGTTTTTGCTTTTGTGGCACCATACCGCGCTGTCGCGCCCATGTAGAGGTGTGAAATAGCGCGAATTCCCCTCTCACACTTGCGTATTTTTTAATCACTTTGCCGTCTTTGTGCAAAAAATGTGCAACTTTACCCCTCTTCCCCAGCGTCTTTTTGCCGAAATCGTTCCTTGCGCGGCCATGTCGGGCTCTTTTTCTGCAGGTGCAAAGCCGGACCCACCGGAACAGAAGAGGGGAAAGACGTGAAACTGATCATTGCGACAATCAAGCCGTTCAAGCTCGAGGAGGTGCGCGAGGCACTGACCGAGGCGGGCGTGCGCGGCATGATGGTGACCGAGATCAAGGGCTTCGGCTCGCAATCCGGTCACACCGAAATCTATAGAGGCGCCGAATACGCGGTGAACTTCGTGCCCAAGATCAAGCTGGAAATCGTGGTGCCCGCCGCGATGACCGACCAGATCGTCGAGACCATCACCAAAACCGCCAAGACCGGCAAGATCGGCGACGGCAAGATTTTCGTCCTCGATGTCGAGCAGGCCCTGCGCGTGCGGACCGGGGAACTCAACGAGGAGGCGCTGTAAGGCGCCACGACCGACAATCATTCGAGGACTGAACATGAACCTGATGAAATCACTCATCCCTGCCGCCGCGATCGTCGCGCTGCCGCAGATGGGCCTGGCGCAGGAGGCCGCCGCAACCGGCGAAACCGCGCAGCATACGCAATACATCCTGACCTCACTGCTGTTCCTGATGGGCGGCTTCCTGGTGTTCTGGATGGCCGCGGGCTTTGCCATGCTCGAGGCCGGTCTGGTGCGCTCCAAGAACGTGGCGATGCAGCTGGTCAAGAACATCGGCCTGTTTTCCTTTGCCGCCATCATGTACTGGCTGGTCGGCTTCAACCTGATGTATCCGGGCGACGGCTGGACCATCACCGGCATTCTGGGCGCCTTCTCGCCCACCTCGCTGGAACCGGTCGGCCTTGATGGCGTCGAAACCGATCTGTCCTATGCGTCGGTCGGTTCGGACTTCTTCTTCCAGCTGATGTTCTGTGCCACCACCGCCTCGATCGTGTCGGGCACCATGGCCGAGCGGGTCAAGCTGTGGCCCTTCTTCATCTTCGTGATCGTCCTGACCGGTGTCATCTACCCCATCGAAGCCTCGTGGCAGTGGGGCGGCGGCTGGCTGTCCGAAATGGGCTTCAGCGATTTCGCGGGCTCGACCCTGGTGCATGCCGCAGGTGGCTTTGCCGCACTGGCCGGTGCCATCGTGCTGGGCCCCCGGATCGGCAAGTACAGCAAGGACGGCAAGGTCGTTCCGATCCCAGGCTCGAACCTGGCGCTTGCCACCCTGGGTACGTTCATCCTGTGGCTGGGCTGGTTCGGCTTCAATGGCGGCTCGCAGCTGGCCATGGGCACGATCGGCGACATGGCTGACATTAGCCGCATCTTCGCCAACACCAACATGGCCGCAGCCGCCGGCGCCGTCGCTGCCCTGATCCTCACCCAGGTGATGTACGGCAAGGTCGACCTGACCATGGTGCTGAACGGTGCGCTGGCCGGGCTGGTCTCGATCACCGCCGAACCGCTGGCACCCTCGCTGTTCCAGGCGCTGATCATCGGCGGCATCGGTGGCGTAATCGTGGTCTACACCGTGCCGCTGCTGGACAAGATGAAGATCGACGACGTGGTCGGCGCCATCCCGGTTCACCTGATCGCAGGCTTCTGGGGCACCTTCATCGTGGCCTGGACCAACGGCGACGCGTCCTTCGTGACCCAGATCATCGGCTTCGCGGCCATCGGGATCTTCGTCTTCGTGGTCAGCTACATCCTGTTCTCGATCCTCAAGGCCACTGTCGGCCTGCGGGTTGGCGAGGAAGAAGAGATCAACGGCCTCGACATGGGCGAACTGGGCATGGAAGCCTATCCCGAGTTCTCGAAGGGCTAAGCCGTCTACAAACCAAACAAAAAACCCGGGCATTCGTGCCCGGGTTTCTTTTTTGAAATGCCTGATCTCAGACGCCGACGTCGATGATGGCCTTGGCCAGGATCGGCACGGTGGCCTCGTTCAACCCGGCGATGTTCATGCGGCTGTCGCCGACCATGTAGATACCGTGCTCGACCCGCAGCTTCTCGACCAGCTCGGGCGCGGCGCCCAGGCGCGAGAACATGCCGCGATGCTGGGCCAGGAAGCCGAACCGGTCCGATCCGCTCAGCCGCTGCAGCTCGTCCGCCAGCTGGCGGCGCAGGCCCAGCATCGACAGGCGCACCTCTTCCAGTTCGGCCATCCAATCGGTGCGCAGACCCTCATCCATCAGGATCGTGGTCACCACGCGCGCGCCGTGATCCGGCGGGAACGAGTAGTTCTGGCGGTTCAGAAACGCCAGCGTGCCCTGGTTCAGCGTGGTCTGGCCGGCATCGGCGCTGGCGGCCATCAGCAGGCCGGTCCGCTCGCGGTAGACACCGAAATTCTTCGAACAGGACGCCGCGATCAGGCATTCCTTGACCGACGAAGCGACAAGCCGGGTCGCCTGCGCATCCTCGTTCAGACCGTCGCCAAAACCCTGATAGGCGATGTCGATCATCGCAACCAAGCCACGGTCGTTGATCAGGTTCACCACCTCTTGCCACTGGACCATGTTCAGGTTGGCGCCGGTCGGGTTGTGGCAGCAGCCATGCAGCAGCACCACGTCGCCGGCCTTGGCGGTCTTGAGGTCCTCGATCATGCCGTCGAAATCGACGCCACGGGTTTCCTCGTCGAAATAGCGGTAGGCGACGGTTTCGATGCCCAGGTAGTTCAGGATCGAGATGTGGTTCGGCCAGGTCGGGTTCGACACGAACACCCGGGCCGAGCGGTTGGCCATGCGGATCAGCTCGAACGCCTGGCGGCAGGCACCGGTGCCGCCCGGGGTGGCCACGGCGGCGATGTTGGCGCGCGGCACGCTGGTGCCGAGGATCAGGCTGATCATCGCATCGGCATAGACCGGATCACCGGCCAGCCCGGTATAGGCCTTTGAGTCCTGCTCTTCCCAGATCCGCTGCTCGGCGGCCTTGACCGCCCGCATCACTGGGGTCACCCCATTGGCGTCTTTGTAGACGCCGACACCCAGATCAATCTTCTGCTCGCGCGGGTCCTCGCGATACATCTGCATCAGGGCCAGGATCTTGTCGGCTGGCTGCGGCTTGAGGTTTTCAAACATCAGGAGTCTCCGGTTGCGACGGGCAGGGTCGGGAAGGCGCCCCATTCGGCCCAGCTGCCGTCATAAAGCGAATGGTCTTTCTTGCCCGTGCGCTCGAGCGCAAGGCTGAGGATCGCGGCGGTCACGCCTGACCCGCAGGTGGTGATGGCGGGTTTCGACAGATCGACGCCTGCGGCTTCGAACACCGCGCGGCAGTCCTCGGGCGATTTCATGGTGCCATCGGCATTCAGCAATTGTCCGAAGGGCACGTTGCGCGAACCGGGGATGTGCCCCGCCCGCAGCCCCTCGCGCGGTTCGGGCTGCGATCCGGCAAAACGGTCGGCGGCGCGGGCATCGATGATTTCGTGATCGGCCAGCTTGGCGGCGGCTGAGACCTGGGTCACGTCGCGGACCAGGTGGTTCTGCACCCGCACGGTCATGTGGCGGTCGCGGATGACGGGGGGCAGATCCTCGATCTCGCGCCCTTCGGCAACCCATTTGGGCAGGCCGCCGTCCAGAACGGCGATGTTCTCTTGCCCCATCAGGCGGAACAGCCACCAGACACGCGCCGCCGAGAACAGGCCCGCGCCGTCATAGACCACGACCTGATGACCGTCGCCCACGCCCATGGCCCGCAGGCGCGACATGAATTTCTCGACCGGAGGCGCCATGTGCGGCAGGTCCGAGCGGTGGTCCGAGATCTCGTCGATGTCGAAGAACCGCGCGCCGGGAATGTGCCCAGCCTCGTATTCGGCGCGGGCGTCGCGCCCCTGCTGCGGCAGGTACCACGAGGCGTCGAGGATCCGCAGATCCGGGTCCTTGAGGTGGGCGGCAAGCCACTCGGTGGAAACCAGGGTTTTTGGATCGTCCAGCATCAAAGCCTCCCCTTTACGCGCAGGGATTTCCCTATACGCGCAAAGGTGCGGGTTCAAGGCTGGATCGGGTCCCTGCGGCCCTATCGCGCCCGTCGCAGGCGGAAATGCTGGATGATGCCGATCACGCTGATGGCGATCCAGAAACTTTCGATCAGCATCGAGGCCAGGTTGAAGTTCTGCAGCAGCGAATAGGCGATCAGCACCGAGCCGACGAGGTTGACCACCGGAAAGGCCAGATCGTCGGAATTCATCATCCGCATCTGTGTTGCGAAATAAGCCGCAACCACGATCAGCGCCCCGAAGGACCCGATGCCATCGGCCAGCGTCAGGCCGTTCAGGAATTCCGCCATCAGGTTGTCCCTTTCCGCCGTATCACCCGACCGCAGCGGTCGCAGGCCGGTGTCCGTAGTGATGCATGTTCAAGAAGGCCGCGCCCTCGGGACCGGCGCGATAGCCATGCGGCAAGTCGGCCGGAAAGCGCAACCCCTGGCCCGCGCTCAGCGGCACCCATTCGCCGTTCCGCAGCACCTCGAGCGCGCCGCTCAGGACGAAGACTTCCTCGGTCACGCCGGCGGCATGGGCGGGGGATTCGTGGCACTGATTGGGGTCCAGTTCGACGTGAAAGGTCTCGGCCCCCAGAACCGGGTCGAAGGGAAAGACGATCTTGACCTTCAGACTGCCGGGAAAGGTCACGGTGCGGAACCGGGCCGCATCTGCCGGATCACGCAGGGCGCCGGTTCCGATCAATGCGCTCAGCGGCATCTGGAACCCCTTGGCGATCTTCCACAGCGTCGCGATGGTGGGGCTTGATTCGCCGCGCTCGATCTGGCCCAGCATGGCCTTGCTGACTCCGGTCAAATCGGCCGCTTTGGCCAGGCTCAGCCCCGATGCCGCCCGGACGTCTCTGAGTTTCAGGGTGATGTCGTCCGATTCCATGGCCAAGTCCCGCGATTTACCTTGTGCGTTATAACGCACATGTGCTACGTGCGCTATAACGCACGCAACACTGGTTTTGCAACCGGGCAAAAGGGAAACAGCATCATGCCAATGTACCGATCCAGAACTTCGACCCATGGCCGCAACATGGCCGGTGCCCGCGGCCTGTGGCGCGCCACCGGGATGGGCGACGACGATTTCGGCAAGCCGATCATCGCCATCGTCAACTCGTTCACGCAATTCGTGCCGGGCCATGTCCACCTCAAGGATCTGGGTCAGATGGTCGCCCGCGAGGTTGAGGCCGCCGGCGGTGTAGCCAAAGAGTTCAACACCATCGCCGTCGA
Source organism: Ruegeria sp. CH5 (assembly GCF_056537025.1). Classification (NCBI taxonomy): domain Bacteria; kingdom Pseudomonadati; phylum Pseudomonadota; class Alphaproteobacteria; order Rhodobacterales; family Roseobacteraceae; genus Ruegeria; species Ruegeria sp. CH5. The sequence continues at coordinate 346,516 of NZ_JBQFQT010000005.1, forward strand.
TGACGGAATCGCCATGGGCCATGACGGGATGCTGTATTCGCTGCCCTCGCGCGAGATCATCGCCGACAGCGTCGAATACATGGTCAACGCACACTGCGCCGATGCGATGGTCTGCATCTCGAACTGCGACAAGATCACCCCGGGCATGCTGATGGCAGCGATGCGCCTGAACATCCCGGCCATCTTCGTCTCGGGCGGGCCGATGGAAGCCGGCAAGATCGACATCGCCGATCTGGATGTGAAGAAGATCGACCTGGTCGACGCCATGGTCGCCGCCGCCGATGACAAGTACACCGACGAGCAGGTCAAGCATATCGAAGAAAACGCCTGCCCCACCTGCGGATCGTGCTCGGGCATGTTCACCGCGAACTCGATGAACTGCCTGGCCGAGGCGCTGGGTCTGGCGCTGCCGGGCAATGGCTCGACCCTGGCCACCCATGCCGACCGCAAGGAGCTGTTCCTGGAGGCCGGCCGCCGCATCGTCGAAATCACCAAGCGTCACTATGAGCTGAACGAAAAAGGCTTCCTCCCGCGCGAAATCGCGACCTTCGAGGCCTTCGAGAACGCCATGAGCCTGGACATCGCCATGGGCGGCTCGACCAACACGGTGCTGCACCTGCTGGCCATCGCGCATGAGGGCGGGGTGGATTTCACCATGTCCGACATGGACCGGCTCAGCCGCAAGGTGCCCTGCCTGTGCAAGGTCGCGCCCAACACCGAAAACGTCCACATGGAGGACGTGCATCGCGCGGGTGGCATCTTCTCGATCCTGGGTGAGTTGAGCCGCGCCGGCCTGCTGCATGACGACTGCTGCACGGTGCATTCGGCCAGCATGGCCGAGGCCATCGCCAACTGGGACATCACGGTGACCAACAACCCCAAGGCGCAGGAGCTGTTCAAGGCCGCCCCCGGCGGCGTGCGGACGACCCAGGCGTTCAGCCAGTCGAACCGCTACAAGGAACTGGACACCGACCGGGCAAACGGCGTGATCCGGTCTCAGGACCATGCGTTCAGCCAGGATGGCGGTCTGGCCGTGCTGTTCGGCAACATCGCGCGCGACGGCTGCATCGTGAAGACCGCGGGTGTGGACGAGAACATCCTGAAATTCACCGGCACCGCCTATGTCTGCGAAAGCCAGGACCAGGCGGTGAACGACATCCTGACCGGCAAGGTCAAGGAAGGCGACGTGGTCGTGATCCGCTATGAAGGGCCCCGCGGCGGGCCTGGTATGCAGGAGATGCTGTACCCGACCTCGTACTTGAAGTCCAAAGGTCTGGGCAAAGCCTGTGCGCTGCTGACCGACGGTCGCTTCTCAGGCGGCACTTCGGGTCTGTCGATCGGGCACGTCTCGCCCGAGGCGGCCGAAGGCGGTGAGATCGGTCTGGTGCAGAACGGGGACACGATCGAAATCGACATCCCCAACCGCTCGATCCACCTGGCCGTGTCCGACGAAGAGCTGGCAGCCCGCAGAGAAGTCCAGGACGAAAAGGGCTGGGTTCCCGCTGCACCGCGCAAGCGCAAGGTGTCCACGGCACTGAAGGCCTATGCCAAGCTGGCCACCAGCGCTGCAAAAGGCGCGGTGCGTCAGGTCTGAACGCTGACGGCCCGCGTCATGCGGGCCGGTCCGTTGCCTGAAACCGAAGTGCTCCCGCGCCTGACAGGACCCATCGGCTGCGCCGCTGCCTCCTTCAGTCTTGGGCCGGGCGCCGCGCTGTGCGCGGCGCCCGGCCCAACCAGAGGAGATGTCTCGCCAGAGACATCGACGATGGACGGGAGCGCCCCTGCCTGTAGGATCAATCACCCAACTTGGCGTGAATCTCATCCAGGTCGATTTCACCTGTCGGCATCTTGTTGGCCGGGTTCTCGAAATCGTATTTGAACAATTCGAAATCCTGTTTGTAGATCTCGTAGACCAGATGCATCGACAGGTCGTCGAAATAGTCCTCGACCGGGTGCGCACGTTTGGGGCCGTGGCCCTCGGATTCGTTGAAGCGCGGGATTTCGGACAGGGTCACGGGATGCGGGGTTTCCAGCGCGTCCAGCACGCCTTGCATCCCGTCGTTGAATTTTTCGGTCCAGAAAATCCGGTCATAGCGCCCGCCATTCACGATGAAGGTCGAGACATGCCCCGACATGGCCGACCAGTGGATGTCCGGGTCCATTGGCCGGCGCCAACGGATCGTGTCGCGCGCAAACAGAAGAAACCGGCGGAAACTGGCAATCTGGTCGAATTCGCCCTTGCCGTCCTCGCCCCCGACCTCGATCCCGTAATTGTAGATCAGCGTCGGCACCAGATTGCCCCGGTACCGTTTCCCGTTGCGCTGAATCCCGCAGATCTTGTCGAAGAACGAACTGAGGATCCGCGTATAAGGGTTGCGCACGCAGGTGAAGGCGAACGACTTGTGTCCCCGCACACTGGCCGAGATCACATCCTGGCTGTGGTCAAACGCCCATTTGTGCATCCCGTCCTTGGCGTCGTGGATATCGCCGTCAAAGAACCGACCGTGATCCGAGTAATACATGATCTGCCCGATGGTCGAGCAGGCGCATTTGGGCACGACGCGATAGACCATGCTTTCGCTTTCGGTCATCCATGTACCGGGAAATCCCATCTGCCATGCCTCCTTAGCCGGCCGAGTCTCAAGGTGATGCGCCAGCTTTTGACGCCAGAGAAGCAAAAATATTCTGTTTATTCAATCGCTCATCCTCAGTATCACGGTTGGAACCGGGCAGTAACGGACTTCATGCAACGCCAATGGCCAAGATCGCCTACATTCTACTGTGTCATAAAGACCCTGACGCGATTATCGCACAGGCCGAACGGCTGACGGCCGCAGGGGATTGCATGGCCATCCATTTCGATGCCAGCGCATCCGCACGGGACTTTGACCGGATCCAGACGGCCCTGAAAAGCAATCCCAATGTGACCTTCGCGGCCAGACGGATCAAATGTGGCTGGGGGGAATGGTCGCTGGTGCAGGCAACACTGAACGCGGTGCAAGCCGCGGTCGACGCCTTCCCGCGAGCGACCCATTTCTACATGCTGTCGGGCGACTGCATGGCGATAAAGACCGCGGAATATGCGCATCGGTTTCTGGATGAAACCGACAAGGATTTCATCGAAAGCCACGACTTCTTCGAAAGCGACTGGATCAAGACCGGCATGAAGGAAGACCGGCTGATCTACCGTCACTATTTCAACGAGCGCACGCAGAGCAAACTGTTCTATGCCGCCTACGAGGCCCAGAAACGTCTCGGCCTGACCCGCGAGATCCCGGAGGATCTCCAGATCATGATCGGCAGCCAGTGGTGGTGCCTGCGCCGCCGGACAATCGAGATGATCTTGGATTTCCTGCGCCAGCGTCGGGACGTGGTCCGTTTTTTCTCGACCACCTGGATTCCGGACGAGACGTTCTTTCAGACCCTCGTGCGCCACCTGATCCCCAAAACCGAGATCGAAAACCGCACGCTGACTTTCCTGATGTTCTCGGACTACGGGATGCCGGTGACGTTTTACAACGATCACTACGACCTGCTGCTGACCCAAGATTACCTGTTCGCCCGCAAGATCAGCCCCGAGGCGCAGTTGCTGAAGCAGAAATTGGGTGCGCTCTATGCCAGCGAAGGGGTCGCGTTCCAGATATCGAACGAGGGACGGAATCTGCACGGATTTCTGACCGGCCGCGGCCGAGTGGGACGCCGGTATGCGCCCCGCTTCTGGGAAACGGCCAACACGCTGGGCGCCGATCGCGATCTGTACATGGTCGTCTGCAAGAAGTGGCATGTGGCCAAGCGGCTGATCGACCAGATCGCCTCTGAGACCAACCTGCCCTGCATCGAGTACCTGTTCAACGAGGAGGCCGCCCCGCTGCCCGATCTGGGGGGCCTGGAGACCACGCTGGTCAAACGATCCCGGCATCGCAGGGCGGTCACCCGGATGCTGTACGATCACTTCGGCACCGACCGGCTGCTGATCTGCCTCGATCCCGCCAGTCTGGATATCGTACAGGATTTCTGCTCGGACAAGGCGCGCACCCATGTGCTTGAAATCGAGTGCACTTATTCAGACGCGTATCTTGTCGGCCACGCCCACAGGGTCGGGTTGGCCGGAGAAAACAGCCCAGCCGCAACCGTCGAACGCCTGTTACCGACGATACGCAGCGATCTGGCCTATGAATCCGAACAGCTACGCGGTGCCGGGATCGAGAGGTTCTTCCGATTGCGCGAAACCGCTGACCCGGCCGAGAACGTGGCCGCGATCGCAGAATTCCTTGGGGTTTTGGAGGAGACCGCCCAGTCGATCATGCGGCTTGATTACCTGTTCACGGACTGAACGCATGTGTTGGCCCGGCCGCGCTAGGCCGCCGGGCCGGGTTTTCAGATGTCGAACTTCACGCCCTGCGCCAATGGCAATTCGGCCGAGTAGTTCACAGTGTTCGTCTGCCGCCGCATGTAGCCCTTCCAGGCGTCCGAGCCGCTTTCGCGTCCGCCACCGGTTTCTTTCTCACCGCCGAACGCGCCACCGATCTCGGCGCCCGAGGGGCCGATATTCACGTTGGCGATGCCGCAATCGGACCCGGCGGGCGACAGGAACTGCTCTGCCTCGCGCATGTTCAGCGTGAATACGCAAGACGACAGGCCCTGCGGCACGTCGTTCTGCATCTCGAGCGCCTCGTCGAAACCGTCATAGCCCATGACATAGAGGATCGGCGCAAAGGTTTCGGTCTTTACGATCTCGGTCTGGCCCGGCATTTCGACGATCGCGGGCTGCATGTAGACACCGCCCTCAGGCACGCCGTCGGTCACGCGCTTGCCGCCGAAGACGGTGCCGCCTTCGGCCTCGGCCGCCTTCAGCGCGGCCTCCATCGCCAGCCCCGAGGCCTCATCCACCAGCGGCCCGACCAGGGTGCCTTCGGCCAGCGGGTCACCGATGGGCAGGCCAGCATAGGCCTGTTTCAGCCGCGCAACCAGATCGGCACGGATCGAGTTGCGCACGATCAGACGCCGCAGCGTGGTGCAGCGTTGGCCCGCGGTGCCCACGGCCGAGAACACGATGGCCCGCACCGCCATTTCCAGATCGGCCGAGGGGCCGACGATCATGGCGTTGTTCCCACCCAGTTCCAGAATGCATTTGCCGAACCGCTGCGCCACGATCGGCGCGACCGCGCGGCCCATCCGGGTCGAGCCGGTGGCCGAAATGATCGGCACCGCCTCGCTGGCCACAAGCGCCTTGCCCAGATCGGCACCGCCGATCAGCAGTTGCAGCAGCCCCTCGGGCGCGTCGCCGAAACGGGCCACGGCCTTTTCAAAGATCTTCTGACAGGCCATCGCGGTCAGAGGCGTTTTCTCGGACGGTTTCCAGATCACCGGATCGCCGCAGACCAGCGCCAGCGCCGCGTTCCACGACCAGACCGCGACCGGGAAGTTGAAGGCCGAGATCACGCCGACCGGACCGGCCGGGTGCCAGGTCTCCATCATCCGGTGGCCGGGGCGTTCCGAGGCGATGGTCAGGCCATACAGCTGCCGCGACAGGCCCACGGCAAAGTCGCAGATGTCGATCATCTCCTGCACTTCGCCCAGACCTTCCGAGGTGATCTTGCCGGCCTCCCAGCTGACCAGCGCGCCCAGGTCCTCCTTGGCCGCGCGCAATTCCTCGCCCAGCAGGCGGATCAGCTCGCCCCGGCGCGGGGCGGGCACGGTGCGCCAAGCCTTGAAGGCCGCCGTGGCGCGGGCAAAGACCGCGTCCATGTCGGCAACAGGCGTTTCATGCACCCGCGCCAGCACGCGGCCGTCGATGGGCGAGCGGACCTCCAGCGTGCCGCCAGTCAGCTCGGCCGCCGTCAGGCCCAGTTTTTCGAGTGTGTGTTCTGCAGTCATGACTACGTCTTTCATGTTCAGGCCGCCTTGTTCTGGGGGGTCACTTCGCCAGCGCGGTACAGCTGGCCGAATTCGGTGTTCAGGAAATCATCCAGCCTGACCTGCTCTTGCCGGACAAAGCCTTGGGTGGGCAGCGCGCCGGTGCGCATCAGGTCGACCACGCCCAGAACGCCGGCGGCGGTGGTGATCTGGATCGCGCTCCAGACCTGGCCGTCGATGGTGCGGGCAAAGGATTTGTTGATCAGGGATTTCTCGCGCAGCGCCCCGTCGATCATGCCCTTGGCCGTGCAATAGACCAGAACAACGTCCTGATCGGTGCGCGGCAGCGCGGTTTCAAAGATGTCCTTCAACAGGTCGCGGCGCTGGCCGAGGCCCAGGTCGGTCAACAGCAGCTTCAGAATGTCGCGATGGCCGGGATAGCGGATCGAGCGATAGGACACCGCCCGCGCCTTGCCGGCCAGCGTCTCGGGCAAGGTGCCGAGGCCGCCCGAAGTGTTGAAGCATTCGTATTCCACACCGTCATGGCCGATGATCTCGTAATCCTCGAGCGGCGCGGTCTTGACCCGCTCGCCATTCACGATGGCGTCGCAGGGGTTGCAGTATTCGTTGATCAGCCCGTCGGTGGACCAGGTCAGATTGTATTTCAGCGCATTGGTCGGATAGAGCGGCAGCGCGCCCACCCGCATGTGCAGGCTGTCCAGCGTGTCGAACTCGGCCGCCAAAGAGGCCCCCGCGATGCCGACGAAACCCGGGGCCAACCCGCATTGCGGCATGAAGGCGGTGCCGCTGTCGCGGGCCAGTTCGCGCACGGCGTTGGTGGCGGCGACATCCTCGGTCAGGTCGAAATAATGCGCACACGCCGCCTTGGCTGCCTTGGCGATGGCAGGCGTCAGGAAAAACGGTGCGGCCGAGATCACCGCATCGAACCCCGCAAGCCCCTGTGCCAGCCCGGCTTCGTCGCCCGCGTCGATCTGTCGGGTGGTGATGCCCTGCCTGTTCAACGCCGACAAGGCCGTCAGGTCATGGTCGGCCACGGTTACGGTATAATTGTGCGATTTCTTCAACAGGGCGGCGATCATCTGTCCGATCTTTCCGGCCCCGACGACGCAGATGTTCCAACTCATTGCGCGCCTCCTCCTCTGCTCTGGTTCCAGTATGACCGCGCCGCCGTCCGGGCACAGCAATCGAGTTGACGAAACGGGCGGCTTTTCCGCCATAATGACGAAAATTGAATCATAATGTCGGATCACGGCCGCAGCGTCTTGGAACCTGACGTCAGGGGTGGAAATGCCTTGCAACCGATTGCACCATTTTTGCAATGATGCGACATTCAACAGACCCGATCGACCTCACGAAGGAGACAAGGCAAGTGGGCGTTACGCTGAAGGAAGTTGCGGCCTTGGCCGGGGTGTCGCGGTCGGCGGTGTCGCGCACCTTCACGCCGGGCGCCTCGGTCTCGGCCAAGACCCGCGCCAAAGTGGAAAAGGCCGCCAAGGAACTGGGCTACAGCCCCAACGCGCTGGCCTCGTCGTTGACGACGGGGCGGACCAAGCTGATCGGGCTGATCTCGAACAACTTCCACAACCCCATCTTTCTTGAGGTTTTCGACCAGTTCACCCGCGCCCTGCAGGAACGCGGGCTGCGCCCCCTGATCGTGAACCTGACCGACGAGACCGAGCCCGCCAATTCCGTGCGCATGCTGCGGCAATATTCGGTGGATGCGGTGATCGTCGCCTCGTCGACCTTGCCGCCCAGCTTTGCCAAGGCGTTCCACGATGCCGGCGTGCCGGTGGTGCACACCTTCGGGCGCTCGGCGACCTCGCCCGAGGTGCATGTGGTGGGCATCGACAATGTGGAATGCGGACGCATGGCCGCGCGCGAGTTGGTCTCGCGAGGCTATGCCAGCGTGGGCTATCTGGGCGGGCCGATCGATGCGACCTCGGCACGGGACCGGCAACGGGGCTTTACCGAGGAAATGGCAAACCACCCACAGGTTCCCGTCAGCCACTCTTTCGCCGGGGCCTACTCCTTCGAGGCCGGCCGGGCCGAGATGCTGCGCCTGCTGGCGGGTGACCCGGCGCAGGCCTATTTCTGCGGCGACGACATCCTGTCGATCGGTGCGCTGTCGGCGCTGGCCGACCACGGGCTGAAACCGGGTTCCGACATCGGGATCATCGGCCTGAACGACATGGAGATGTCGCGCTGGGAATACATCAACCTGACGACCATCCATCAGCCGATCAAGCAGATCATCACCGCGTCGGTCGATCTGGTCGAAGAGATGCTGAAAACGCCCGATCGCTACCCCGAGGCGCGGATCTTCCCCTGCCGGGTGATCGAGCGGGGCACGTTGCGGCCCCGCCCCTGATCAACGGAACATCGGCGGGCGCGCGTCCTGCCAGGCGCCCTCGGCCCGGGCCGAGGCCACCGCTGCGTGCACCGCGGCAATCGAACGGACGCCATCGGCGGCATCGGGCAGACCATCACGGGCCTCGCCCCGGATCGCGTCGGCCAGATCGCAATAGATATTGGCTACGGCCAGCGGAAAGCCCTCGGGATGGGCAATCGCCACCCGCGACAGGCGCATCGCGTCTTCATGCAGGCCGCCCTCGCCCTTTTCGATGATCTGGGTTCGTCCACCGACCGGGGTGTAGATCAGCTGGTTGGGGTATTCGGACGCCCAGCGCAGCCCGCCGGTCTCGCCGAACACCTGGATGTCGAACCCGTGCTGCCGCCCGATCGCCACGGACGAGGTCCACAACCGGCCCACGGTGCCGCCCTCCATGCGGAAATTGACCATCGCGTCGTCTTCCAGCTGGCGGCTGGGAATGGTCGAGGCCATGTCGGCCGACAGCGTCGCGACCTCGTCATCGCAGATGAAGCTGGCCATGTGCAGCGCGTGGATGCCGCAATCGGCGAATTGCCCCGACACGCCCGCCATGGCCGGATCATAACGCCAGCGCACGCGCGGATTGTCCGCGTCGGTGGCGTCCCCATGATGGCCGTGGCTGAAATTGGTGACGACCAGGCGCACCTTGCCGATCTCGCCGGCGCGGACCATGGCGCGGGCCTGCCGCACCATCGGATAGGCCGAATAGCAGTAGTTGACCGCACAGATCTTACCCGACTCCCGGGCCACGCGCACGATCTCTTCGCCCTCTTCCACGGTCATGGTCATCGGCTTTTCGCACAGCACGTTGAACCCGGCCTCAAGATAGGCCTTGGCGATCTCGAAATGGGTGGCGTTCGGGGTGGCGATGGTTACAAGGTCGATCCGGTTGGGCCGGTCCTTTTCGCCGGCCAGCATTTCCTGCCAGTCGCCATAGGCGCGGTCGGCGGGCACACCCAGCCGCTGCGCATAGGCGCGCCCCGCCTCGGGCCGGTGGTCCAGCGCGCCGGCGGCGAATTCGAACAGGCCGTCGGCCTGTGCGCCCAGACGGTGGGCGGGTCCGATCTGGCTGCCTTCTCCGCCCCCGATCATGCCCCATTTCAACTTTGCCATGGTCTTGGTCTCTCTGCGAACGATGTTGGAAAACGTGCCGGGCCTAGAACGCGCCGACGTCCTGCCAGCCGCGACTGTCGGCCGAGGCCAGCGCCGCCGCCAGCACCCGGTTGACCTCGTGCCCGTCCCGGAAGGTGGGCCAGTTGCTCCGGCCGGAATGAATGGCGGTCAGAAAATCCTTGGCTTCGATGATGATCTGATCCTGATATCCGGTGCCGTGGCCGGGACCCTGGCAAAAGGGCTCATAATCGGGATGCGCCGGACCGGTCAGGATCTTGGTGAAACCGCGCTGGGCCTCGGGGCCTTCGCGGCGATAGAGCCACAGGGCGTTCTGATCCTCCTGGTCAAACCGGATCGCGCCCTTGGTGCCCGAAATCTCGTAGGCATAACCCATCTTGCGGCCGGTCGCGATGCGGCTGAAATATAGGTTCCCCATGACGCCGTTTTCAAACCGACACATCATCTGGGCGTGGTCGTCATTGGTCACTGCACCGCCCGGGCGGGTGTGGTGAACGGTTTCCACATCGGCCATGACCTGCGCGATCGGCCCCACCAGAGCCAGCGCGCCATTGACCATGTGCGGCGCCAGATCGCCGATGGTGCCGTTGGCCATGCCGGTCGTGCGCCAGGTCGCCGGGGCCTCGGGGTCGGCATAGAAATCCTCGGTATGTTCACCGCGGAACCATGTGATGTCGCCAATCGCGCCGTCGGCGATCAGCTGGCGTGCAAACTGGCTGGCCGGGGTGCGGATATAGTTGAACCCAACCATGTTGACGGTGCCCGAGGCCTCGGCCGCCGCCACCATGGCGCGGCTGTCCTCGAGCGACGCGCCCAGCGGTTTTTCGCACAGCACCGGCTTGCCCAGTGCGAGCGCCGCCTCGGCGATCTGCCGGTGCGTGGACTGGGGCGAGGCGATCACGACGGCCTCGACCGCCGAATCTTTGACCAGCGCCCGCCAGTCGGCGGTGGCGCGTCGGAAGCCATAAGCGGCGCGGTAGCGTTCGGCGCTTTCGGGGCTTGAGGCGCAGATCATCTCGAGCCGCGGTCTGAGCGCGGTGTCGAACACGGCGCCCACGGCGGACATGGCCACCGAATGGGCCTTGCCCATATAGCCGCCTCCGACGATTCCAATTCCGATTTCTGGCATTTTGGGCGGCTCCGAACATACTGATTGCAACCGGTTGCAAAATCAGTATCGTGAGAATCGATCCAATGCAAGGTCCATCGGATCGGCGGGATCAAAATGCCTGGGAGGAACAGTTTGAGTCACTTGATCGACGGCATCAAAGGAAACCGGTTTGCCGTTTTCGGGCGCGCTGGCATGGACATGTTCGCCGATCCGGTCGGTGTCAAAAGCGAACATGCCGACATGTTCCGCGCGGACTTGGGCGGTTCGTCCGCGAATATCTGCGCGGGTCTGGTCAAGCTGGGCAGCCAGGCGTCGCTGATCACCTCCGTCTCGGATGACGCGGTTGGGCGGTTCTGCCTCAACAAGTTGCATCACTATGGTGTCGACACCTCTTTCATCCGCGTCGTCGGCGGTGAATACCGCATGTCCTTGGCGGTCTATGAAAGCTGCATCGAGGACTTTCAGAACGTCATCTACCGAAACGGCGCCGTCGATTTTCAGGTCACCGAAGATGACATGGACCGGGTCGACTATGGCCGTTTCAGCGCGGCGATCTCGGCCGGAACCGTGTTTGCCGCCGAACCGTCGCGCAGCGCCACCTTCCGCGCCTTCGAAAACGCGCGCAAAGCCGGGCTGCCGGTGATCTTCGACATCGACTACCGGCCCTACAGCTGGCCCTCGGCGCAGGTCGCCGCCGACGTGCTGTCGCGCGCGGGCGAGGCCAGCGACATGATCGTCGGCAATGACGAAGAATTCGGCTTCATGGCCGGCGGGATCGAGAAAGGCTTCCGGAAAGCCTGCGATCTGGCCGAGAAACCCGGCCGCATCGTCATCTACAAGATGGGCGAAAAGGGCGCCGTCACCCTGACCGACGGGCAAGAGATCCACACGGGCATCTACCCGGTCACGGCCGTCAAACCCAACGGCGCGGGCGACAGCTTCATGGCCGGGCTGCTGGCCTCGGTCGCGGCGGGCCATTCGCTGGAACAGGCGGTGTTGCGCGGATCGGCCTGCGCCTCGATCGTCGTGTCCAAACCGGGCTGCGCGCCCGCCATGCCAACCACCGAAGACCTGGACGCTTTCCTTGCGTCCCACCCCGGCCCCACCCCGGCCGGATAGGAGAGCCCGATGCACATCCCCCCGTTCGACAACCAGAACAGACCCATCGTCGATGTCGATGATCCGACCGTGCCGCTGAACTATTTCAACATCGTCAAGTTGAAGCGCGGCGAAGCCTTCGAATACCAGGTCCCAGGGTACGAGACCTGCATCGTGCCCGCCACCGGCAGCGTCGACGTGGATGTCGAAGGCGTGCGCTTTGCCCATCTGGGCAACCGGGGCGAGGATGTCTGGGATGGCGAGCCCGAGGGCGCGTATGTCCCGTCGGGGGCCCGGGCGCAGATGGTCTGCGTGTCGGAGACGGCCGAGGTGTTCGTGGCCGGCGCAAAGTATGACAAGGTGCTGGACCCGTTCGACGTGCGCGAGCATGACTTGGTGCAATATGGCAGCGACGACACCAAGACCCATCGCAAGATCAAGCATATCCTGGGCCAGAAGCAGCATGACAAGGTCGGCCGCCTGCTGGTGAGCGAGCTGTTCACCGTGGGTCAGGGCGGCTGGTCGGGCTTTCCCAGCCACAAGCACGACACCAACCGCCTGCCGGACGAGACCCGGCATGACGAGACCTACAATTTCCGTTTCAAACCGAACTGGGGCTCGGGCCTGCAGATGCTGCAGCGCGAGGACAACGAACCGGGTGACGCCTATCACATCGTCGATGGCTCCACGATCTGTATCGACAAGGGCTATCACCCCTGCTGCGTTCTGCCGGGATACGAGATGTATTATTTCACCATCCTCGGCGGGCTGACCCAACGATCGCTGGTGCAGTATTTCCAACCCACCCACGCCTATCAGATCGAGACGATCCCGGGCATCAAAGACATGATCGCCAAGTTCAAATGACCCTCGTTACGCTCAAAGACGTCCTGCAACCCGCCTATGAACAGGGCTATGCCGTCGGCGGCCTCGTGACGTTGGGCTGGGAGGACATGCGCGCCTATGTCGCCGCCGCCGAAGCCGAGAACGCCCCGGTGATCCTGCAGGCCGGACCCAGCTGCCGCGAGCACACGCCGCTGCCGGTTCTGGGCAAGATGTTCCGGTATCTGGCCGAAAACGCCTCGGTGCCCGTCGTGGCGCATCTAGACCATGGCTATACGTTCGAGGAGTGCAAGATCGCGCTGGACAGCGGGTTCACCTCGCTGATGTTCGACGGATCGCGCAAGCCGCTGCAGCAGAATATCGACGAAACCGCCGCGATTGCCGAAATGGCCCATGCCGCCGGGATTTCGTGCGAGGGCGAAATCGGCTTCGTCGGCTATTCCGGGGGCGAAGGCTCGGCCGGGACCGACCCGGACGAGGCCGCCACCTTCGCCACCCAGACCGGCGTGGATGCGATGGCGATCTCGGTCGGAAACGTCCACCTTCAGCAGAACAAGGAAGGCGGGCTGGACGAGGACCGCATCCGCCGGATTCAGGCCGTGACCAATGTGCCGCTGGTGATCCATGGCGGATCGGGCGTGCCCGTCGAACAGCGCGCGCGGCTGGCGCGTGAAACCGCGATCTGCAAGTTCAACATCGGGACCGAGCTGCGCATGGCCTTCGGCGCCGCCCTGCGCGAGGCCGTGAACCGCGACCCCGACCGGTTCGACCGGGTGACGATCCTGAAGGAAACCCATGACCCGGTCGTTGCTGCCGCCCGCACCGTGATCCGCGCCTTTGGTGCACCGCCGCAGCGCTAACCGTCCCGACCTGCGCCGTTCTTCAACACGCGCAGGCGGATCCTAATCGTCGCGCCCCGGTTCGTTCGGATTGCTGGAAAACAGGGCAATCTTGTTGCCCTGTGGGTCCCGCAGATAGCCGACATAAAAACGTGGCCCGTACATGGCGCGAAAGCCCGGCTGACCTTCGTCCGATCCGCCGGCCCGCAGCGCGGCGGCGTGCAGGTCTCGTACCTGCTGCTGATCGCAAGCCTCAAAGGCGACCATCGCACCATTCCCGGCCGAGGCCGCGGCCCCGTCAAAAGGCGGTTTGACATAAAATTCCGGCAGAACCGGTTGTTGGCCCGGCGGCACCGGCAAGGCGAAACTCAGCCCCTCGGGACCCTCTTCCAGCGCATAGCCGAGATCCGGCAGAAAGGCGCAGTAAAACCGTTTTGCACGCGCGATGTCGTCCGCGCCAACCGTGACATAGGAAATCATCCCGCATCTTTCCTTGCCGGGTGTCGATCCGTCAACCGGCCCCAGTGTATCGACGCACGTCCATTCCGGACGGGAACGACCTAATGGCCGTCAGATCGAGCCGCCCTCGACCATGAAATTGCCCGCGCTGCACATGGCCGCGTCGTCCGAGGCCAGAAACAGCACCATCCGCGCCACATAGACCGGGTCGATCGGGTCGGGCAGGCATTGGCGATCGATCTGCTTGGCCAGCGCCTCGGGGGTGACCCACAAGTCTTTCTGGCGCTGGGTCATGATCCAGCCGGGCACGACCGTGTTGACCCGGATCCGGTGATCGCCCAGTTCCCGCGCCATGGTGCGGGTCAGGCCGTGCACTGCGGATTTCGCGGTGGCATAGGCGGGAAAGCCCGCGCCGGCCTCCCACCAGGAATTCGAGCCGATATTGATGATCGACCCCGCGCCCTTGTCGATCATGCCGGGCGCCACGGACTGGATGGCAAAAAACATGTGGCGGAGGTTGGTCGCCATGCGCTCGTCCCAATAGTCTGGCGTTACCTCGCGCCAGTCGTGCCGGTCGTCATGCGCGGCGTTGTTGACCAGAACGTCCGCCGCGCCCAGCGCGCCCGCCAGCTCGTCAAAAGCGGACCGCAGCGCCGCGATGTCACGCAGGTCGCAGGCGGCAAAGGCGTTGGTTCCGTCCAGTTCGGCCAGCACCGCGTTTCCGCCCTCGGCGTTGATGTCGACAAAGCCGACCTTGGCCCCCTGCTCGGCAAAGCCGCGCACGATCTCGCGCCCGATGCCCGAGGCCCCGCCGGTCACGAACACGGTGCGCCCTTTCAGGCTGGGATAGATGGCAAAACCCTTGGTCATTTGTCGCGCTCCATGATCCATTCGACTTCGGGCGCCGGAACGAAACGCCATTTGCGCAGCGGCCCAGCCATGACGTTCAGATAATACATCTCGAACCCGTAGGGCGCCCCGCAAGGGTGGTGCCCGCGCGGCACCAGTACCACATCGCCATCGGATACGGCCATGGTTTCGTCCAACTGGCCGTCATCGGTATAGACGCGCTGGATGCCAAAACCGCTGGCCGGGTTCAGGCGGTGGTAATAGGTCTCTTCCAGATAGGTGATGCGGGGATAGTCATCCTCGTCATGCCGGTGACTGGGATAGGATGACCAATGACCGCTGGGGGTGAAGACTTCGGTAACCAGCAGGCTGTCGGCGTAGTCCTCGGCCTCCATCGCGATGTTGTTGATGTGGCGCGTATTCGTTCCCTTGCCGCGCTCGGTCAGGGTGATGCCCTCGGGCCCAATCCGGCGCGGGGCATGGCCGCCCTTGCCCGGGGCCGAGCACACGGCGATCACGCAATCGGTTTCGGCTGTTGCCTCCCACTCGGTGCCGTTGGGCAGGTACAGGCAATGGGGCGGGGATTTTTCGAACACGTTCATCCGGTCGCCCAACACGCCCCAATCCTGCCCGGCGCCGGTGATCCGGGCCTTGCCCTCGACCATCACCAGAATGACCTCGCGGTCGCCGGTGACCTCGGCGGCGCGGTCGCCGGCCCGCAGGTGATAAAGGCCAAAGCCCACATAGCGCCAGCCGGCGCTGGCCGGTGTGATGTCATGCACCTTGCCATGGGTTCCGAACGGTTTTCTCAGCAGTTCTGCCATCGGTTTCACCTGTGTTGGGGCAGCACCGGCCGCCCGGGTTCCGTCATGCCGTCTGCCGCGCCTGCCGCGCGTCCAGTGCCTGCTCCAGCTGCGCCTGCGTCCAGCTTTCCGACACCGCCCGGCGCAGGATATCGGCCTGGCTGGGCGGAGCGTTTCCGCCCACCGGCGGATCGGTATCCAGATTGGTCGGAAAGGGATAGCCTTCGGTCGTGGCCGCGATCGCGGCGCCGATGCGGGCATCATCCAGATCGCCGCGCTGTTTCAACGCCATCAGTGCCGGGAATACGGCCAGACACATCGCCTTGCGGTCCACTGCCTCCATCGCCCGCCCGAAGGCTGACGACACCTGCAGCAGGTTGGCCATCCGGTGGATGTCGGCGCTGCTGTTTTCGCCGGCGGCATGGAACAGCGCCGGGTTGAAGAACACCGCATCGCCCTTGGACAGCGGCAGCTGGATGCAGGCCCGTTCGAAATACGCCCGATGCGCGTCGTCGTGAAAGGCGACATAGCCAGGGCCATACAGCTGCGAGAAGGGCAACAGCTTGGTCGGGCCGCTTTCAATGGGCATGTCGCAATGGGCAACCGCGCCCTGCAGAGTCAGCGCGGCGGTGACCATATGGGCGTGCGCCGGGAACTGGGCCGCCTTGTCGGCGGTCTGGAACCCCAGGTGATAGTCGCGATGCGCCTGCTGCGCCTTGCCGCCCGGCCGCACCTGGTTGATCTGCGCGGTCATCTGGTAATCGGGGCCCAGCCAGGCCTCGCAGGCGGCGGCAATCGCCGTGTTGCCGAAATAGAGCGCAAAGCCCTCGGGGTCGCGCAGGCATTGCTTTTGCAGCGCGTTCCACACCCGGTCATTCGCGCCCGAGGCTGCAAAGTGATCACCTTCGCCGCCCCCGGCCTGACGCTCATCTTCGATGATCCGGCGAAACACCTCGGTCGCCCGGTCGATGACCGCGGTATCGGAATAGGCGCCTTTCAACGCGATCACCCCGGCCGACTGACCCAGAACCCAGCCCCATTCGGCCAGCAGGGCGCACCGGGCTTCGGGCGTTTCCAGGGCGGGCCGCAGCGCGTGCATGTCATAGACCGGCACGTTCTTTTCCACGGCGGCCGCGTGGGGCACCTGCTCGGGCCGCAGGCTCTGCGAGGTCAGCACCTTGAATTCGTCCAGATCACAGGACTCGGGGCCGAAATAGCCGGCGAAACCAGGTTGCTGACGGACCATGAAACGCTCCTTTCCCATGGCGGCGCCCCGGGGGGCGAAAGATCAGGCCGTGATCGTCAAGCCGGCCTGACCGCAGACCTCGACGATGTGGTCATACCCCATCTTCGAGTATTCATAGGGCGGGGCCTTGGCCGGGTCCTGCTCGGCCTCGACCACGATCCAGCCTTCGTAATCCATGGCTTTCAACGCATGGGCGACCTCCTGAAAGTCGATGCAGCCATCGCCGGGCACCGTGAAGGCGCCTGCGATCACCGCATCCAGGAAACTGCGCCGGTTGCCGCGCGTGTCGCGCACGATGCCGGGGCGGATATCCTTGAAATGCACATGATGCACCCGGTCGCCCCAGCGGTTCAGCGTGGCCAGCACATCACCGCCGCCGAACAGCAGATGACCGGTGTCAAAGCACAGCTTCACCTCCGGTCCCGACCCCTCCATCAGCCAGTTCACGTCATCTTCGCTTTCGATGATCGTACCCATGTGATGGTGATAGGCCATCGGCATGCCCTGATCGGCCATCCACTTGGCCAGTTCGGTGATCTTGGCGCCATAGGCTTTGATCTCGTCTTTCGACAGTTGCGGGCGGTCATTGACCGGGGTGCCGATCTGGCCCTGAACCGTGTTCGAGCATTCGGCATAGACGATGCAAGGGCTGTTCAGCGCCACGAACTGTTCGACCTGCGCGCGCACCGCGTCGCGTTCGGCGGCGAAATCGTTGACCAGCGAATTGCCCGAACACCAGCCGCCGCACAGGGCAAGGTCATTTTCTTCCAAGTAGGCGCGCAGGCCTGCGGTATCGGCGGGCATGCGCTGCCCGCGCTCGACCCCGGTATAGCCGATCTGACGCGCCTCTTTCAGGGCCTGTTCCATCGTAAACGCCGCCGTCAGGTCGGGCAGGTCGTCATTTTGCCACGCAATCGGAGAGATGCCGATCTTCACGCTCATTTGGTGTTTCTTTCCTTGATGGCAGCCTCGTAGGCCGCGCGTTTTTCACTCACTTCGGGGCGGGTGCTGACCTCGGGCACCGCCACTTCCCACCACGTGCCGCCATATTCGGTCGAGGGGTACGGGTCGGTGTCGATGACGATCACATAGGGGCCTTTGACTTCGCCACGTTTGGCCAGCGCCTCTTCCAGCTCGGCGATCGAGGCGACCTTGACAGAGGTCGCCCCCATCGCCGCCGCGTGGGCCGCAAAGTCGATGGCCGAGGGCGTCTCGTGCACCGCATGGTCCAGCAGGTTGTTGAACTCGGCCCCGCCGGTGCCCATCTGCAGCCGGTTGATGCAGCCAAAGCCCCGGTTGTCGGTGATCACCACGGTGAAGGACACGCCCAACATCGCCGCCGTCGCCATTTCCGAGTTGGCCATCATGTAGGTGCCGTCCCCGGTGAAACAGATCACGTCGCGGTCGGGCTGGGCCATCTTGATGCCCATGGCGCCGGCGATCTCGTAGCCCATGCAGCTGAAGCCGTATTCCATATGATAGGCCCCCGGACGCGGCGCCTTCCACAGCTTGTGCAGCTCGCCCGGCATGGTGCCGGCGGCGCACATCACCACCGTGTCGTCATGTGCCGCGCGCTGTACCGCACCCACCACCTGCATGTCGGTGGGCAGCGCGTTGGCGTCACCCGGCGCATGGGTCAGCGCATCGACCTTGGCAAACCACTCGGCCTTGAGCGTGTCGGAAACCGGGTCGGTGCGATAGCCCTGCAGGGCTGCGCCCAATTCCTCGATCCCGACCCGCGCATCGGCCAGCAGCGGCATCGCGCCGTGTTTCGTGGCGTCATAGGCGGCGGTGTTCAGGCAGACCATCTTGCGCTCGGGGTTGGAAAACAGCCCCCAAGACCCGGTGGTGAAATCCTGAAACCGCGTGCCGATGCCCAGGATCAGATCTGCCTCGGCGCACACGGTGTTGGCGGGTTCGCCCCCGGTCACGCCGACCGGGCCCAGGTTCAGCGGGTGATCCCAGGCCAGGGCCGATTTGCCGGCTTGCGTCTCGGCAACAGGAATGTTGTGGGTCTCGGCAAAGGCCTGCAGCGCGTCGGTCGCGCCGGAATAATGGAGACCGCCGCCGGCCACGATGATCGGGCGTTTGGCCGACCGGATGGCCTCGGCCGCGCGGGCCAGCTCACCTTCGTCGGGGCGGATGCGGCGCTGGTGCCAGATGCGCGGCTCGAAGAAGCTGAGCGGATAGTCATAGGCCTCAGCCTGCACGTCTTGGCAAAAACCCAGGGTCACCGGCCCGCAATCGGCCGGGTCGGTCATGGTGCGGAAGGCGCGCGGCAGAGCGGTAAGCAGATGTTCGGGCCGGGTGATCCGGTCGAAATAGCGGCTGACCGGGCGGAAACAGTCATTGGCGCTGACGGTGCCATCCGTGAAATCCTCGGTCTGTTGCAGCACCGGGTCGGGGCCACGGCTGGCGAACACATCGCCGGGCAACAGCAGCACCGGCAGGCGGTTCACATGGGCCAGCGCGGCGGCCGTCACCATGTTGGTCGCCCCCGGCCCGATCGACGAGGTGACCGCCATGGCGCGGCTGCGCCGCATCTGCTTGGCATAGGCGATCGCGCAATGGGCCATGGTCTGTTCATTGTGACCGCGATAGGTGGGCAGGCTGTCGCGCACACCGTGCAGCGCCTCGCCCAGACCGGCCACGTTGCCATGGCCGAAAATCGCCCAGACACCGGCGATGAAGGGCTGGCCGTCTTCGTTCATCTGCGCGCCAAGGTAACGCACCAAGGCCTGCGCCGCGGTCAGTCGGATTGTCTTGCTCATCATGATCCCTTTCAGAACGAGGCCGCTATGGGCAATCCGTTGCAATCATTCTGTCGTGAAAGGATCCGACACGCCCACCACCCAGACCGGGTGGCCCGGCCTGCCGGACCCTGGTGATATTGGTGCCCCGCATGATGCGGGACACCGGGGAGAAACCTTCAGACGGTGCCGCCCAGCGACCCTTCCAGCTCGGCCATCTCCTGCCCGCCGGCCATCATGTCCTGCAGCTCTTCGGGCGAGATTTCACCGCGCCGGGCGGTGCCCAGCGTCTTGCCGCGGTTCAGAACCGTGAACCGGTCGCCCACGGCCAACGCGTGGCGGACGTTGTGGCTGATGAAGACCACGCCGATGCCCTGGTGGCGCACCTTGTCGATGGTGGCCAGCACGTTCGAGGTCTGCCGCACGCCCAGTGCCGAGGTCGGTTCGTCCAAAATCAGGATCTTGGCGCCAAAATAGACCGCACGGGCAATCGCCACGGTCTGACGCTCGCCCCCCGACAGGGTGCCCACCGCCTGATCGGGGCCGCGCAGGTTGATGCCCATCTTGCGCATCTCTTCCATGCAGACCTCGTTGGCGTGCTCGATGTCGAACCGTTTCAACAGGCCTTTCCCCTTGGTCGGCTCGCGCCCCATGAAGAAATTGCGGGTGACGCTCATCAGCGGGATCATCGCCAGGTCCTGGAACACGGTGGCGATGCCCGCCTCCATCGCGTCGCGGGGCGTGTCGAAGGACATCGGCTGGCCTTCGAAATAGATCTCGCCCTTGGTGGGTTTGTGCACCCCGGACATCGTCTTGATGAAGGTCGATTTGCCCGCCCCGTTGTCACCCAGCAGGCAGTGGCATTCACCCGGCTTGACGTCGAAACTGACGCCCGCCAACGCGATAATGTTGCCGAAATGCTTTTCAATCTCTTTCATTTCGACGACCGGGGCCACGTCCTTGACCGCGTCGCCGTGGTGGAACTTGGTATCTTCGGTCATGTCAGCGCTCCCCGGTTACGCGTTTGCGGATCGCGTTGTTGAACAGAACGGCGATCAGCAGCATCGCCCCCAGGAACACCTGGAACCAGTCCTGATCGAAATCGGTATAGGTCAGGCCGATGACCACCATGCCAAAGATGATCGCCCCGAAGAACGCCCCGATGGCCGAGCCATACCCGCCGGTCAGCAAACAGCCACCGATCACCGCGGCGATGATCGCCTCGAATTCCTTCTGAAAGCCGCGCCGCGCATCGGTCGAGCCCGCGTCGATCACGGTGATGATCGCCACCAGCGCGGCACAACAGGCAGTCAGCATGAACAGTGAAATCTTGACCCGGTTAACCGGTACGCCCGAGTTCGACGCCGCAACCCGGTCGCCGCCCGAGGCGAAGATCCAGTTGCCGGCCGGGGTGCGCAGCAGAACATAGGTGGCGGCAATGGCGAAGGCCACGAACCACAGGATTTCAACCGGGACACCCGGCACTTTGGGCGCGCCGCTTTTGAACGTGTCGATCAAGCCTTTTTCGGCCAGCCAGGTGAACAGGCTGGCAAAGGCTTCGCCGGAAAAGAATGGCGCGAGCCAGTCATTTTCGACCTGATCGCGCACGCCGCGCAGCTGGGTCGATCCGCCGGTGGCGGCCTTGAGCCCCACCAGAGACAGGCCGCGCAGAATGAACAGAAACGCCAGCGTCACGATGAAGGATGGCAGGCCCGAGCGGATGACGATGGTGCCGTTGATTGCCCCGACAAAGGCCGCAAAGACAAAGGTCATCGGGATCGCGGCCACCAAGGGCAGTTGCCAGGTCACCACGCAGACCCCGAAGAACAGGCCGGCAAAGGCCACCATGGACCCGATCGACAGGTCAAACTCGCCCCCGATCATCAGCAGCGCCGCGCCGATGGCCAGAATGCCCAGTTGGGCGGCCGGGGTCATGAAGTTCATGATGCCGGCAAGCGTGAACATCGATTCATCGGCCGTGATGGCGAAGAAGATGAAGACAAGGATCGCCCCTGCGATGGCCCCCAGTTCGGGCCGCTTCATCAGCTTGGTCAGGAACGGTTCCTTCTTGATCCGTTCGTCCATCGCCGCTTGTGCAGACTCGGTCATGGTTTCCTCCCGTTTGGCAGGGGCGGCGCCCTGACGCCGCCCCGATTTTCAGCCCGCCGGTATCAGCGGATGCCCTGAGCGGACAGCTCGACCACCTGACCGGCCTTGTCGGCGGTGATCAGGTTCGGACCCGAGGGCACGTTGCCGCCCGGCATCAGGCCGTACTTGGCGTTCAGCGCCATGAACACGACCGGCAGGTAACCCTGCAGATACTGCTGCTGGTCCACGGCAAAGGCCGCGTCACCATCGACGATCGACTGCAGGAAGTTGGCCGACAGGTCGAACGAGGCCACGTTCACGTCGCGCCCCGACCCTTTGACGGCGGCCACTGTGGGCTCACCGGCCGAGCTTGCGCCCAGCGCCATCACGGTATCGACGCTTTCATCCGAAGCCAGAGCCGCCGACACTTTCGACTCGATCTCGGACGGGTCGTTCGACGTGGGCAGAACAGTCACGTTGCCGCCAAAGCCTTCGGCAAAGCCCGCGCAGCGCAGGTCCAGCGCGACGTTTCCGACCTCGTGGTTCACACAGATCGCGTTCTTGCCGCCCATTTCGGCCAGCTTCTCACCGGCGGCCTTGCCGGCGTCGAACTCATCCTGGCCGACATGCAGCGCCGCGCCCAGTTTCTTGGACACGTCCGAGCCCGAGTTCATCGAGATCACCGGGATGCCTGCGGCGACCGCGCGTTCGATCGAGGGGCCAAGCGCGTCGGCGTCCGGGATCGAGACGATCAACCCGTCGGGTTCCTGGTTCACGGCGGCATCGATCAGCTGCGACATGGCGACCATGTCGAAGGTTTCGGGCGCGCGGTATTCGACGTTCACGCCCATATCCGTGCCGGCCTGCTCGACCCCGTTCTTGACCACGTTCCAGAACGCGTCATTGGCCTGGCCGTGCGATACCACGACGATGTCCTGCGCAAAGGCCGGAGTGGCCAGCGCCAGCGCGCCGGCGGCCAAAGCACCTTTGAAAAATTTGTTCATTACGTTTCCTCCCACTAGGACAGATTTTTGTCTTGTCCGGGTCCTGGACCCATTCATCCGGCAAGGCCGAATCTCTGTCGCACCGATACGCATCGGGGCCGTTTCAGTTTCAATACTTCACGTCATTTTGCAACCGGTTTCAAAATTTCCTCCAGCTTTGCCGGAATACCCGTCCTAGCTGATTGGGTCGCAGCTTCGGCCAGTGCCAGCGCTGCGACGCCGTCTTCCAGCGTCACCGGCACGGCGGATCCGGTCTTGACCGCAGTCACGAACGCATCCCATTCCGCCCGATATGCAGGCATGTAGCGTTCGAGGAAGAAGTAGGTCGGTTTGGCACTGATCACGCCGTCGGACGTGGATTTCACCAGGTTGTTCTCGAGCACGTTGCGCGCCTGCAGCAGCCCGCCGGACCCCAACACCTCGACCCGTTGATCATAGCCGTATACGGCCCGGCGAGAATTCTTGATGACGGCGATCCGACCGTCCTTGTAGGTCATGGTGACGACGGCGGTGTCCACATCCCCCGCCTCGGCGATGGCCGGGTCCACGGTCGATGTGCCAACGGCCGAAACAGTGACTGGTAAGTCACCCATGATGAAATTGGCGAGGTCGAAATCATGTATCGTCATGTCCCGAAATAATCCGCCCGAGACTTTGACATAGGAAATCGGGGGCGGCGCCGGGTCAAAAGAAGTGATCGACAGCAATTCGGGGCTTCCGATCTCGCCAGACTGAACGGCGGATTTCAATGCGCCGAAGCCCGGATCGAAACGCCGGTTGAACCCGATCATGACCGGTTGACCGGTACCTGCCACGGCTTGCTGGCAGGCAAGGGCGCGGTTCAGATCCAGATCGACCGGCTTTTCGCACAGAACGGCCTTGCCCACGGCGGTCGCCGCCTCGATGAGGTCCGAATGCGTATCCGTCGGCGTGGCGATCAGCACCGCGTCGATATCCGGGTCGGCGATGATGTCCTCCGACGTGTGCGCCACGGCTCCATGAGCTTGCGCCAGACGTGCGGCGGCGTCTTCCATTGCGTCCGAAACCGCAACAAGCGTGCTGTCCGGGTGGTCCGAAATGGCTTGCGCGTGGACGGTTCCGATGCGCCCGGCTCCAAGCAATCCGATTCTGAGCATTGTGACCTCTGGGTATATTTCTGGCGGGAGCATGTTCTTTTTTGCAACCGGTTGCAAGGATTATTTGCGGCCTGTGTGTGCCCGCGCTCTTGCCCATCATTGCACCGCGGTCAGGATAGAACTCAGCCAGTCGTGGGCGGTGCCAATCTCTTGAATTTGCAGCCCGGGCGACCTTGGATGGCTTCGTATTGGCCCGTTTGGTTCTGCTTTTGTGATTTCTCCGTCCTCTGTTAAACCTTTGAGTCGGGGCAGAAATTGACACCGATACCAAACCGCCCCGATCAAGGAGACGATGATTTGATGAATTTGTCCCTGCCGATTCCGCTGCTGGTCATGGCCATTCTCCCTGCTGCGTTGCTGGACCGATGTTCGGGCCAGAACACCGGCACCGCGCTGGGAGTTCTGGCGCGGGACCGGGTCGCACTGACGGCAACGGCCAATGAGATCATCGTGGAACTGCCTGTTGCAGAAGGGTCTCCGGTCAAGGTCGGCGACGTGCTGGTCAGGTTCGACACGGATCTGCAGACCGCGAAGCTGAACCTCGCGCAGGCGGAACTGGAAAAATCGCAGGCCACGCTACTGAAACTGGAAGTCGGCCCGCGCGAGGAAGAGATTGCGATCGCGCGCGCCAACGTCGCCGGTGCCGAGGCGCGTCTGCTGGACGCAGAGGCCGTGTATCAGAGGAATTCCCAGCTGGTCGTCAACTCGGTCGTCAGCCAGGCGCGCCTGGACCAGGATATTGCCGCACGCGATTCCGCTCGGGCGGCACTGGAAAGCGCTCGGGAATCCCTGAAAGAACTGGAAAACGGAACCCGCCCCGAAGATCTGTCGGTTGCCCGGGCCAATGTGCGGGCGGCCGAAGCGGCGGTTGCCGCCGAGCAGACCGTTTTGGATGACCTGACGGTTGTTGCGACACGGGACGGCATCCTGGATTCCCTGCCCTGGAACTTGGGGGAACGGGTCGCTCAGGGCAGCCCGGTCGCCGTGCTGGTGTCCGGCGCGGCCCCTTACGCCCGCGTCTATGTCCCCGAACCCAGCCGGGTGGACATCGCTCCCGGAGACTCTCTCGAGGTTCGGGTCGACGGGCTGGACCAACCTCTGACGGGCACCGTGCGATGGGTCAGCGACGACCCGTCCTTCACCCCCTACTACGGGTTGAACAAGGATGATCGGACGCGGTTGGTCTATCTGGCAGAAATCGACCTGCCGGAAACCGCCCGAGATCTGCCTGCGGGCGTTCCCGTTCAGGTGAAGATGCCATGAGTGATCTGGTGGTCTCGACCCAGGGTCTGACGCGCCGATTCAAGGAAAAGACAGCCGTCAGCAACCTGGACCTGGAGATACGCCAGGGTCAGATCTATGGGTTTCTGGGCCCGAACGGCTGCGGCAAGACAACGACGATGCGAATGCTGACCGGACTGCTGACGCCCAGCAGCGGATCCGTCTCGGTGCTGGGCCGACCGATGCCGCAATACGCCGAGCCGCTGAAGAATGAAATCGGGTACATGACGCAGATCTTTTCGTATTACCGCGACATGACGGTGCTGGAGAACCTGCGCTTTGCCGCCGAGATCTACGGAATGCCGCGCCGCAAATCCGCCGACCGGATCGACGAACTGCTGACAACCTACGACCTGACCGAAAACGCCAATCAACTGAGCGGCAGCATGAGCGGCGGGCAACGGCAGAAACTGGCGCTGGCCGCGACGGTGCTGCACGGCCCCAAGCTGTTGTTTCTGGACGAGCCGACATCGGCCGTCGACCCCGAAACCCGCCGGTCTTTCTGGGAACAGCTGTTCGACCTGGTCGATCAGGGCGCGACGATGATCGTGTCCACGCATTTCATGGACGAGGCGGAACGGTGTCACCGGCTGGCCATCCTCGAGCATGGGGTGAAAAAGGCGGATGGATCGCCCCGGCAACTGATGGAAGACTTGAAGGCCACCGTGATCGAGGTCGAAGGCGAGGGTCTGCGGCAGGTCAAACACCTTCTGGACGACACGCCCAAGGTGCTGTCGACGGCGCAGGTGGGTGCCCGATTGCGCGTTCTGGTGGACAAGTCGGAAACCGATCCGATGGCGATGATCACGTCGCGCCTGTCGGACTTTCCCAACGTGGCGATGTCCGTGCAGCGCCCCAATCTGGAAGACGTGTTCGTCAGCGCGACGAAGGGGCCCGCCCAATGAAATCGCTCCGCCGCATCACCGCCGTTCTCAAGAAAGAACTGCTGCAACTGCGGCGTGACCGGATGACCTTTGCCATGGTCGTCATGATCCCGCTGATCCAGCTGCTGTTGTTCGGATACGCAATCAACACAAACATCCGCCATATTCCGGTCGGGATCGTGGATCAGGCCGACTCGTCGCTGTCCCGGACCTTGGCTCAGATCGTTCAGGCTACGCAGGTCGTGACCATCACCGAGGTCTTCTCGACCCCGGAAGAGGCCGAACAGGCGATCACCGAATCCACCGTGCGCGCCGCGTTCATCATTCCGCCCGACGTCGATGACCGGCTTGCCCGAAGCCCGTCCATCGGATTGGGCCTGCCCAACGCCACCAACCAGACATCCAGCCGCCCCGTGGCTCATTGGATCGTGGACGGGTCGGACACCATGGTGGCCAGCGCCATCAAATCCCTGCGCAGCATGCCACTGACCGAATTGCTGCGACAGCCGCCAAACCGTCAGGTCCCGACCTTCGAGGTCACGCTGTATTTCAATCCCGAGCAACGATCGGCAGTGAACATCGTTCCCGGCCTCGTGGGCGTCATCCTGACCATGACCATGATCCTGTT
Organism: Ruegeria sp. CH5; assembly: GCF_056537025.1. Classification (NCBI taxonomy): domain Bacteria; kingdom Pseudomonadati; phylum Pseudomonadota; class Alphaproteobacteria; order Rhodobacterales; family Roseobacteraceae; genus Ruegeria; species Ruegeria sp. CH5. The sequence continues at coordinate 372,932 of NZ_JBQFQT010000005.1, forward strand.
CACCTCGGCCGCCATTGTCCGAGAGCGCGAGCGGGGGAACATGGAGATGCTGATCAACACCCCGGTCAAATCCATCGAGCTGATGATCGGCAAGATCATTCCCTACATCTTCCTGGGCTTGCTGCAGGTCGCGATCATCCTCGGGCTGGGACATTTCCTGTTCGACGTCCCCATAAACGGAGGGATGATCCCGCTGCTGGTGGTAACGCTTCTGTTCATCATCGCCAGCCTGTCGCTTGGCCTAGTGATCTCGACGCTGGCCCAGAACCAGCTGCAGTCCATGCAGATGACGATTTTCGTTCTGCTGCCCTCGATCCTGATGTCGGGGTTCATGTTCCCGTTCGACGGAATGCCCAAGCCGGTTCAGGTGATCGCCCAAGTGCTGCCGGCCACCCATTTCATGGACATGATCCGCGGCGTGGTTCTGCGGGATGCAACGCTTTACGCTCTGCGCGGTGACATCCTGTGGATGATCGGGTTCGCCGTCCTTGGGATGCTGGCTGCGACGCTCAGGTTCAAGAAACGCCTGGGATGAAAGAAGGGCGGCCAAGGCCGCCCCAAGTGTTTGGATTGCCAGTCTCTTTTTCGTGGCGGACCGTTCAGATGATCTCGTCCTCGTCGAACATGGGATCATCTTCCAGCTGCGCGTTGATATCTTCCATCGAGTCTTCGGCCTTTTCCACGGACCCGACCCGCCCCAGGTGAAACACGGCATCGCCCTCATTCACCACAGGCATGACCGCACGCCCGACGATCAAGCCGTCGAACGGAGCGATGATGTCCTCGCTGGCTTCGCCGAACGGGTCCGATACGGCACCCAGCAGATCACCTTTGCGAACCAGTTCACCGTCCGCTTTGTAGATCCGAAGGATTCCGCCCATCGGGGCGCGCAACCACTTGCTGGACGAACAGAACTGCGGTGCCGCTTTGGGCTTGGAGATCCGCTTGGCGGGAACCATCCCCATGTGCCTCAGCACCCGCAGAATGCCCGCAAGGCCCGCGCGGATCGACAGTTCATCCAGGCGAAGACCCTCGCCCGCTTCGTACAACAGGATGTCTTTCCCCTGCGCCTTGGCCGCGCCGCGCAATGATCCGTCGCGCAGGGGCGACTGGATGACGATCGGTGCTCCGAAAACGCTGGCCAGTTCCTTGGTCCGAGGGTTGTCGGGCGAGATCCGGATCTGCGGATAGTTCGTACGATGGATCGCCGCCGAATGCAGATCGATCCCCAGATCCGAGCGGGCGACGATTTCTGTCATGAACAGATGCGCCAGCCGCGAGGCCAGCGACCCGTTCTCGCTGCCGGGAAACACCCGGTTCAGGTCGCGGCGGTCGGGCAGATAGCGCGAATGGTTGATGAAGCCGAACGCATTCACGATCGGCACCGCGATCAGCGTGCCTTTCAAGGTCGCCAGGTTGGGCGCACGCAACAGACGGCGTATGATCTCGACGCCGATCACCTCATCGCCATGCACCCCACCGCTGACAAAAACGGTGGGCCCGTCCTGTCGGCCGTGCACCACATGCGCTGACATGGTCACCGGGGTATGGTCCGACAGAACGCTGACCGGCAGATCCACGGTAAGCCGCGATCCCGGCGCCACAGTGGCCTGGCCGATCGTGAATGGCTGCCGCTTTGCCATGCCGTTACCCTTTGCCCTTGGTCTTGGTGGCCCCGGCTTTTGCGTTCTTTTCCAGGAACTCGATCATCTTTCCGGCAATATCCAGACCCGTGGCTTTTTCCACACCCTCCAGGCCCGGCGAGGAATTGACCTCCATCACCACAGCGCCGTGGTTGGCGCGCAGCATGTCGACGCCGCAGGCATTCAGGCCCATCGACTTGGCCGCGCGAACGGCCGTTGCACGCTCTTCCGGTGTCAGCTTGACCACCTTGGCCGAACCGCCGCGATGCAGGTTCGAGCGGAAATCGCCCTCGGCGCCGGTGCGTTTCATCGCAGCGACAACCTTGCCGCCCACCACGATGGCCCGAATGTCGGTTCCACCGGCTTCCTTGATGAACTCCTGCAGCAGGATGTTCACACCCGCGCCGCGGAACGCCTCGACAACCGATTTGGCGGACCGGTCCGTGTCGGCCAAAACCACACCGATGCCCTGCGTCCCTTCCAGCAGCTTGATGACGATGGGCGCGCCACCGGCCAGTCTCAGCACCTCGTCGGTCTGTTTGGGGTCATGGGCAAAGGTTGTGACGGGCAGGCCGACACCGTCGCGGGCCAGCAACTGCATCGACCGCAGCTTGTCGCGCGACCGGCCGATGGCGACGCTTTCGTTCAACGGGTAGACACCCATCATTTCGAACTGACGCAGCACTGCGGTTCCGTAGAAGGTGACCGAGGCACCGATCCGCGGAATCACCGCGTCATACCCCGTCAGCTTTTCGCCGTTGTAATAGATCTCGGGGCGACGGGTTGCGATGTTCATGTAGCACCGCAGGGTGTCGATGATGTCGAGCTGATGCCCACGCTCCTCGGCCGCTTCCTTGAGGCGGCGGTGCGTGTACAGGTTGGCATTGCGCGCCAGCATGGCAATCTTCATGACAAATCCCCTTTGTCCTGGTGTTTTGGTTTGCCGCGCAACAGATGCGCGCGCTTGGTGTGAACGGCGATCGCGTGGTTCTTCAGCGCCGCCCGGCCTACGATCATCTGAAAGGTCATGTTCGTGCGATCGGTCAGAGACAGATCCAGCGGCCAGGTTTCGTCGCCCAACCGGATGGTGGTTCGGATGACGATCCTGTTTTCAGGAATTCCGCTGGTGTTCTTGATGTTGCGCCGTTCCTTGATCGGAGCCTCGATACGGACCATGCCTTCTCCACCTGGCACCTCCGTCAGGAAGGACACCCAATGATGTCCGTCCCGTTGAAACCGCCGAATGTCGGTTGCATGCAGCGCTGACGTGCGGGCGCCGGTGTCGATCTTGGCCTTGATGTCGTTCAAAGGCAGGTCGGGAAGGTCGATGTATTCCATCCAACCAATGACCTTCGGCGTCTGCGGCTGACCCTTGTCGGAAACGTTTGCCATAATCACACCAGCCAGGGCATCAGAAGGGTTGCAAGGCTGAGCACGAAGAAGAAGCCGGCCATGTCCGTAATCGTGGTCAACAGCGGGCCACTTGCGGCGGCCGGGTCCTGTCCGATCCGCTTCAGCAGCAAAGGAACAACACCGCCGATGGATACCGCCAGCATCGTGTTGAGTGCCAGCGCAGTACCAATCACCAGACCCAGAGCTGGATTGCCTTTCCAGAACCACGCGACCAGCCCGATCAGAATACCCAGCGCGATCCCATTGATGACCCCGACCGAAATCTCCTTGATCCAGACCCGCATGGCATCTTGCGGCCGTACCAATCCAAGGCTCAATTCGCGCATGGTGACGCCAACGGCCTGGTTGCCGGAACAGCCGCTCATGTCCGATACCATCGGCAGGAAGATGGCCAGCGCAATCACTGCGGCCAGTGTTTCTTCGTAGGCCGAGATCACGCTGGCCGCGATGATGTTGAGCACGATGTTGGCCGCAAGCCAGGCCAGCCGGCGACGGGACCGAACCGACAAAGGCATCGAGCGCAACTCGTCGCCAACCACACCCTGACGTTTGAGGCTTTCACTTTCCGAGCGTTCCAGAGTGGCTTCTGCCACCGCCGTGCGGGACACGACACCCGCCAGGACTCCGTCGGCATAAACCACCGGCACCCCCAGGAAAGGATGATCGTTGAACACGTCTTCCAGCTGTTCCAACGGGGTATCCACGGTCACGGTCAGTGGTGGAACCATGATGCTTGTCAGCTTTTCGCTGCGCTTGGCGGTCAGCAGGCTGCGCAGCGATACCACGCCCACGGCGCGCCCCTCGGAATCGACAATATAGGGGTGCTGCCCGCGATACCTTTCAAAATCTTCGTCGTCCGAAGCAAGTTCGCGCAGGACATTGCCAACGGTCTGCGTGTCGCGGAACTTGAACACCTCGGTCATCATCAGACCGCCGGCGGTGTCATCCTCGAACGTGCTTAGCAGGCGGACATCCGCAGCCTCTTCGGCGTCCATTTCGGACAGGATGGCCTCGGCATCCGGCGTATCCAACTCGCCGATAACGTCGGCCTGAATGTCCGAATCCAGCTGTTCGATGATCTCGGCAGCACGCTCGGGCTTGAGGCGTTCCACAAGCTCGACCGCCATCTCGTTTGGCGCTTCTTCGACCAGTTCCGCCGCAAGTCCAACGGGCACGATCTCCAGAACGGTATCGCGCTCAGCCGGTGTCAGCTGAAGAACTTCGCGCAGGGCTTCGCTGCTGGTCAGCGGATCCAGAAGCGCCTCAAGCTCGGACGCATTGGACTGCTCGACCGCTTCCTTGATCCGAAGCGAAAGCTCTTCGTCGGTTGAGGGAATGTCTACGTTTCCGTCCATGCCTTGGCCATTCAATTGGGTTGTCGCTCCTTTATATAAGTGATAAATTTTTGTCTATAGGCAAAATTACACGAGATATAGAATGTCTGACTTCACGAATGCCGCGGAAACCCTGGCCGGGCTGTATGCCCGGGAGTTCGGAGGAAAGGCCTCGGGCCGGTATCGCATCCCGCAGAAGCTGCTGCGTGAACTGTGTGGCCGGAGAAGGCTGTACCAGGAGGACATCACGGCTCTGACCCGTGAACTTCTGGAAATGGGCTATGTCATGATTGATTTGGACAGCTTCTTTGTCGTCATGAGCGCCAATTCCTTCGTGAACTATCGGCGAGTCGGCAAGGAAATGCTGGCCCACGCGGAAGGCACCAGCTGAGTCCCATTCCAGGCAATCGTCGCAATGGCGCCCGATCTTGTCAGATCCTCAGTGCGCGAGCCGCCGCAGTCTTTGTTGCAAAAACTTTCTGGACGCCAGGTTCGGTGCCGCTTCTATGGCCTGCCGATAGGCCGCGACCGCCGCGGCGGTGCGGCCCGTCTTCTGAAGAATATGCGCGCGGGCCGCGTGCCATGGCTGAAAATCGTCAAGATCGGGCCGCAGGCTGTCCAGCTTGTCCAAGGCCAGTTGGGCATGACCTGCCTCGGCCATCACGACGGCCCAGTTCAGGGCAACCACCGGGGTTGGCTCGCAGGCCCAAAGGGACTGATACAGCAGCGACATCTGCCACCAATCCGGGGCCGGCGCCATCATGTGGCAATCCGCAATGGCGGCCTTGAGTTGAAACGGTCCCGGTTTTCTCTGGTCGACCGCAGCTTGCAGGAGCCGCTGCGCCTGACGTATCTGACCCTGCCGCCAAAGTGTTCGGTCCTGATCCTCTACGGGCACCATAGCGCCATCAGCGTCGATACGCGCAGGGCGGCGGGCATCGGTCAACAGCATCAGGGCCAGCGCACCTTCGATCTCGGGCTCTCCCGGTCGGAGGTCTCGCAGAACCCGCGCAAGGTGGATGCCTTCGTGGCAGAGATCCCGCGGTCCCGTATCCTCGGTCACGTATCCGGTGGTGAAGATCAGGTAGAGGGTCGTCAGCACCGTATCCAAACGTTCCGGCCAGATTTCCGGATCGGGAACGGAGTACCCAATCCCCTTGGCGCGAATCTTGGCCTTGGCTCGGGACAGGCGCTGGCCCATCGTCTGGTCGTTGTCCAAAAATGCTGCGGCGATCTCCCGTGTGGTCAGGTTGCAGACCGTGCGCAAGGTCAGCGCGATGCGTGACTTCTGGTCCAGCGCGGGGTGGCAGCAGGTGAAGATCAGACGCAACCGGTCATCCGGTATCTGCTCAGGCAGGTCGTCCGTCACGGAGTCGGGCAGGGTTACGGCCAGGGCTGCTGTTTTTCGACCCTCCCTGTGTTGCGCTCGAATGCGATCGATGCCCTTGTTCAGACCAACCCGCATCAACCATGCGGTCGGGTTGTCCGGAACTCCGCTGCGGCTCCAGTGTTTCACAGCCGAGATTGCGGCCTCCTGCAGTGCGTCCTCGGCCAGTTGGAAGTCACCCAACCGGTTGATCAGACCGGCCAAAAGCCGCCCCCGATCCCGCCGCAACACATCATCAATGACATGTCCAACTGCGATCGCTTTGGGGGCGGCGTTCTTCATGGGTTATCCAGCCGGTTTGTAGTCCATCAGAGGGCGGACCTCGATGGTACCGTAATTGGCGGCCGGGATCAGTGCCGCGTATTTCAGCGCCGCATCCAAGTCGGCAACGTCAACCACATAGTATCCGCCCAGATGCTCACGCGTTTCGGCATAGGGCCCGTCCATGGTTTCAGCTTTACCGGAGCGGATCCGAAGGGAGGTTGCAGTTTCGATCCCTTGCAGACCCTCGCCATCGCAAAGAACACCATCGGCTTTCATCCGCTCATTGGCGGCAAAGAAGCCACTCATCATCTCGTCAACCTCCCGGGTGCCATAGGCCGGTTCCTGCGCGGGGTCAGTGTAGATCAACAGCATGTATTTCATAGCAATAATCCTTTTCAAAAGTTCTGGGTCAAAGACCGAAGATCCGGGTTGCGATGCAGATCATCATGATCAGCGCGGCCAGAACATTGGTGCCATTACCGACATAGCGGAGCGGGTGGCCGGCATTGTCAATCTTCAACCCGAAAGGATGCGCCGCTCGTCCGATCACCAGCAAAATGCCCGCCGCGTTGAGGAAAAGCGCTGATGTACCGACCCCTTCGCCCAGCATCATCAATATCAATATGAAGGTCGCCCAGTCCTGGCAGTTTCCGTGTTGGCGCACGCGCAACATCAGCGCCATGTCGCCGCCATCGCCGATGGATTGGCCCGTGGCCGACCGCATCCCCGAGACACGAAACCATAAGACGAGCCAGATCATCGCCACTAGCAACCCATAAATCGGTGTCGTTGAAAAAACCATCTATCGTCCTTCCTGTTTTTAGGTTCGTGCCCCAAGGACGTCGGGTTTTCTCAGATTTCGACAGGTGCTGAGATTTTTTTTTGGTCGCACGCTGCAATTCTTGCGCATATTGCGCGTTTCTTTTCTTTAGTTAGTCGGGGATTGTTGGGTTGGTGCTGAACGAGCGGTTGAGAACGAGCAAAGCCGCCCTTGG
>NZ_JBQFQT010000006.1:0-136541 GCF_056537025.1 Ruegeria sp. CH5
CTGCGGTCAGCGTCGTCTTGCCGTGGTCAACGTGGCCAATCGTGCCAATGTTGACGTGCGGTTTTGTACGCTCAAACTTTTCCTTTGCCATTCCTCAGGCGCCCTTTTGCGATTTGGGGGACCCTTGGTCCCGTGGTTACATCTGCGCGCGCGAGATATTTGGTTCAAAGCGGAAAATCAAGCACATCCTGAGGGAAATCCTCAAAACTATGCCGGGTTTTGTATCGCCTGCCCGGATTCAATCGGTTGGATCAGGCCGGGGCGCAGGTCGAACCAACCGTTGTCCTTGTGCTCGTCAGCCAGCCATTCCTCGACGCGGTCCGCCACTTTCAGTGCCAAACCGCTCATCTGCTCTTCCTTGGTGCGTTCGTTGCCCGAGCCCTTCAGAGCGCTGCCACCGGTGGTATCTTCGAGGACCTGGAACTGCTTGCCCTTGGCCAGAAACTCTTTCTTGCCGACATCATAGACGTTGACCAGAACGATCGCTGTGCTTTTGGGGTTGTAGATCACCGGAATACCAGGAGGCGCCAGCATATAGCCTTCGAGGCTGATCCCGACGTCATACTCCTGCGAGCCCTGATAGCGACCAAGGCGGATATCGACGGCCTTCTGGATCGCTTCGGTCCATTCCTGGGGCGTCGCGTCCCGAGACACCGGCCCCTGGACGGCCTTGTCGGCAAACGCATAGTTCACACGCAGCTTGAATTCGCCCAGATCTTCCGGCTCTTCATAGAGTTGCGTCTGCGTGCAGGCGCCCACCAGGGCCAGTCCGGTAATCAGGGTCAAAATGCGCAGCATTGTCTCGTCTCGATAGGCCTGTTTTTCTTTGATCTAGCGCACCGATGCAGCATGTGCCAAGCCGTATCGGCAGATTTCCACCGTGGTCGGCGCACGATCACGAGAACTTGTAATCGCGCGGGAACCCATAGGGCGGTTTTTTTCCGACGCTTGCGCGCTTTGCCAGCCATTGAGACATATCTGCCTCATGCCGTGTCTTGTCGCCGCCCATTGACCATTTCAAACCGTCCTCCCAGTTGAACGTCGTCAGGTCGGACAGGCCGCCATCCAGCTCCAGTGTACCCTGGCGCCCGCGCGCCATGTTGTATTTCTGGAGACGCACGCCCTTGCCCCGCGTCATCTCGGGCAGTTCAGAAACCGGGAACACCAGAAACTTGCCATTCTGTGATACCACAGCGACGTGATCGCCCTCGATCGGCTTGCAGATCACCGCGCGCTCGTCATCCTTGACGTTCAGCACCTGTTTGCCGTTGCGGGTCTGGGCCAGCACCTCGTCCTCGGGCACCATGAACCCGTTGCCCGCATCCGAAGCAACCAGCAATTTGCGCCCCGGCTTGTGGATCAGGATATCGACGATCTGCGCCTCGTTGGGCAGATCGACCATCAGGCGCAGCGGCTCACCCATTCCCCGGCCACCGGGAAGGTTCGCGGCGCTGACCGTGTAGACCCGCCCGTTCGATGCGAAGACCAGCAGCCGGTCGGTGGTTTCCGCATGGAAGATGAACCGCGGCCCGTCGCCGTCCTTGAACTTCAGCTCGCGGTTCAGGTCGATATGGCCGGTCATGGCGCGGATCCAGCCCATCTGCGAGCAGACGACCGTGATCGGCTCTTTGTCGATCATCGCTTCAAGCGGCACGTCCTCGACCTCGCCTGCTTCGGCAAAGCGGGTGCGACGCGCGCCGCCCTCATACTCCTTGCCGAAGGTCTTCTTGGTCTCTTTCAGCTGCTCGGCGATCTTGGCCCATTGCAGACCCTCATCCGCCAGCAGATCTTCAAGTTCTGCGCGCTCTTCCATCAGCGCGTCACGCTCGCGCACCAGTTCCATCTCTTCGAGACGACGCAGGCTGCGCAGGCGCATGTTCAGGATCGCGTCGACTTGAACTTCGGACAGCTCGCCCTCGCCCGGTTTGGGCGAGACATAGTCGGCCTCGCTGGTGGCGCGGACATGGTCGATGCCCCAATTCTCGCGCATCAGCGCGGCCTTGGGGTCGTCGTCATAGCGGATGATATCAATCACGCGGTCCAGATTCAGGAAGGCAACAATGAAGCCCTCCAATACCTCAAGCCGGTGGTCGATCTTGGCCATCCGGTGACGCGAGCGGCGCAGCAGCACCTCTTGCCGGTGGTCTAGGAAGGCGCGCAGCACTTCCTTCATCGAACAGACCTTGGGCGTCACCCCGTCGATCAGAACGTTCATGTTCAGGCTGAACCGCACCTCGAGATCCGAGTTGCGATACAGCATGTTCATCAACACCTCGGGGTCCACGTTTTTCGAACGCGGTTCGAGGATCAGGCGGATGTCGTCGGCGGATTCGTCGCGCACATCGCCCAGGATCGGAATCTTCTTGGTCTGGATCAGCTCGGCGATCTTTTCGATCAGCTTGGATTTCTGAACCTGATACGGGATCTCGGTGACCACGATCTGCCACTGGCCGCGGCCCAGATCCTCGACCTCGTATTTGCAACGCAGCCGGAACGAGCCGCGCCCGGTGCGATAGGCCTGCGCGATATTCTCGGTCGGTTCGACGATGACGCCGCCCGTCGGGAAATCGGGCCCCGGCACATAGTTCAGCAGCGTGTCGTCACGCGCGTCGGGCGTCTTGATCAGATGCAGGCAGGCGTCGCACAGCTCGGCGATGTTGTGGGGCGGGATGTTCGTCGCCATGCCCACGGCAATGCCTGAGGCGCCATTGGCCAGAAGGTTCGGGAACTGTGCCGGCAAGACGACCGGTTCGGTCAGCGTGCCGTCATAGTTGTCGCGGAAATCGACGGCGTCCTCGTTCAGCCCCTCCAGCAACGCCTCGGCAACGATGGTCATCCGGGCCTCGGTGTAGCGCGAGGCCGCCGGGTTGTCGCCGTCGATATTGCCGAAATTCCCCTGCCCGTCGACCAGCGGGTAGCGGACGTTGAAATCCTGCGCCAGACGCGCCATCGCGTCATAGATCGCGGCGTCCCCGTGCGGGTGATAGTTACCCATCACGTCACCCGAGATCTTGGCCGACTTGCGGAACCCGCCCGAGGAGCTGAGTCGCAGCTCGCGCATAGCGTAGAGGATTCGCCGGTGAACCGGCTTCAGCCCGTCGCGCGCATCCGGCAGCGCGCGGTGCATGATGGTGGAGAGAGCATAGGTTAGATAACGCTCGCCAATTGCCCGGCGCAGCGGTTCGGCCACCTCACCCCCGGCGTCGGGGGCCTCCATGTTGGGGTCGTCGATCGTGTCGTTCATAGATGATGTGATACGACGCCCGGCGCGCGTGGTAAAGCAACCAAGGCATATTTTGCTGGGGACAAGTCGGGGTTTTTGCAACAGGGGGAGCCAACCCGGCGATTTCCCCCGATTTTCGACTCGGGACCCGAACTATGGTAGGATCCCAACAATTGAATGCTGCCTTTTTCTTGTTGTTATGATTACCGGGGGATGCGCCATGACGCGCCTTATGCTTGTTACTTTTGCCATGCTCGGCTGGTTCTTCTACGTCATGAGCGGTGGATCCGAATTCGAACCGCGCGGAACCCGCGCCGAGGCACCACCCGTCGTTGCGGCAGGTGAGAAACCCGAGCCCAGGCCACTGGTCCCCTCCCCGGCAACCGAGCTTGTGACGAAAGTGGCCCTGCGCCCCGCCAAGCCGTCCGAACCTAAGCCGGAACCGATCCCCGCCGCCGATGCCGTCGATACCGAGGCGTTGCTAGCGCAGATCGCGGCCGGTCTGAATTCTGATCTGTCCAGTTTCGACAATACCGGCGGCACCTTTTCGCTGGCGTCGCTGGATGAAAACGCGGCCGTCCAGGTTTTGGACACCGACGCCGAACCGGAAACGGCAGCCGCCCCTGCACCCGCAGAGCCGCCGAAAGACATCCGCATCGTGTCCGGCACCCGCGTGAACATGCGCGACGGCCCCGGCACGATCTATCCGATCATCGGCAAAGCGCGGATGGGTCAGCAGGTCGAAGTTCTGAGCGAGTCCGGAACCGGCTGGCTGCGCCTGCGCGTGTTGCCCGAGCAACAGGTTGGCTGGATTTCCTCCTCGTTGATCCGAAAAAGCACAAATTGACGTGATGCCGTCATTGCCGGAGGCCGATCCTCGCAATAGTTTTTGCCGAGGACGACTTTGGGGCAGACATGCAGAAATCCATCCTCATCACCGGATGCTCATCCGGCATTGGTCTGGACGCGGCACACGGGATGCGTGCACGCGGATGGCGCGTGTTTGCCGCCTGCAGACATCAGCGCGATTGCGACAGGCTGAGGGCTCAGGGCTTTGACAGCCCAAGAATCGACTATACCGATGCCGAAACGATCACTTCGGGATTGGCCAGTGTTCTCGAAGCAACGGGCGGCACATTGGACGCGCTGTTCAACAACGGCGCCCATGGCCTGCCCGGTGCGATCGAAGATGTGCCCACCGACGGGTTGCGCCATATCTTCGAGACCAATGTTTTTGGCTGGCACGAACTGACCCGCCAGGTGATACCCGTCATGCGTGCACAGGGCCATGGCCGCATCGTGCAGAACTCGTCGGTACTGGGTCTGGTCGCCTTTCCCTGGCGCGGTGCTTACGTCGCCACGAAATACGCAATCGAAGGCCTGACCGATACGATGAGGCTGGAGCTGCGCGGCACCGGCATCAAAGTGGTGCTGATTGAACCCGGTCCCATCACCTCTAAACTGCGCGAAAAAGCCATACCGATTTTTGAACGGTTCATAGACTGGGAAAACTCGGCCCTGCGCGACAAGTATGAGGGGTCGCTGCTCAAACGTCTGTACGAAGACTCGGGCCCCGACCGGTTCGAGTTGCCTGCGTCCGCGGTAACCGACAAACTTGCCCGCGCGCTCGAGGCAAAGTCGCCCAAAGCTCGGTACTACGTGACCACACCGACCTATATCGCTGGTTATTTGCGCCGCATTCTACCAACGGGCACGATAGACCGCATCCTTTCGGGTATCTGAGACGAAATTACCCGTTCGCTTTCGCGGGCCGCCCCGCTAGATGGTGCGGAAAGGATACAACAAATGCGGACGGTGAGTTCATGGACCTTCTAATGGGCGTACTTCTTTTGGCCATGGCGGCGGTCGTCGTTGTTCTGGCCATCGGCATATCCAATTTCGGCAAGGGCGGTATGGCGGCTGCCAAGAAAAGCAACAAGATGATGCGGCTGCGCATCCTGTTTCAATTCATTGCCGTGGTACTGATCGTGCTCTACGTCTATCTGCGTGGACAGGGAGTGCAGTAGATGGTCGTTCTGAACAAGATTTATACCCGCACCGGCGACGACGGCAAAACCGCGCTGGGCAATGGCGAACGGGTTGCGAAATACTCGGGCCGCGTGGCGGCCTATGGCACGGTGGACGAGTTGAACGCATTTGTCGGCGTGGCCCGCACCGAGGCCGAGGGCGAGGTCGATGCGGCGCTGGCCCGCATCCAGAACGATCTGTTCGACCTGGGCGCTGACCTGTGCCGCCCCGACATGGAAAAGGATGCCGAGGCCGACTACCCACCCCTGCGGATCGCCCCGGCCCAGATCGATCGTCTGGAATCGGAAATCGACGCGATGAATGCCGACCTCGAACCGTTGCGCAGCTTCATCCTGCCGGGCGGATCAAAGCTGGCGGCGCATCTGCATGTCTGCCGCACGGTCTCGCGGCGCGCCGAGCGTCTGGCAGTCGAACTGACCAACATGGAACCGGTGAACGCGGCCGCGGTGAAATACCTCAACCGCCTCAGCGACTGGTTCTTCGTGGCAGCCCGCTGCGCCAACAACGGCGGCCGCGATGACGTCTTGTGGGTTCCGGGCGCGAACCGCTAAAAGCGGCGCAACGTCCAGCGGACGTTGTGGCGACCGGAAGGGCGAAGCCCCGGCCCGAAGGGCGGCCGCACACCGCCGAAACCCGAGCCCCTTGAATGCGATTTCGAACCATCCGGCGCGGCAAAACCGCCCATCGGCCGGGTAACAATATTTCGTTCCTTCACGTCAAAAAGCGTGAAACGCGACGTCCCCACGACATGACGTGACGATTTTGCCCTGTCCCGACGCCCCGCAAGGCGCTATCTAGGCCGACGAGAGCATTGGTGGAGTCGCATTGCGGCTTGCCGTTTTTGTAAGGAGCGTACGCAAAAATGAAGGTACTTGTGCCTGTCAAGCGCGTGATCGACTACAACGTGAAAGTTCGCGTCAAAGCGGACGGCAGCGGTGTTGATCTCGCCAATGTCAAAATGTCGATGAACCCGTTCGACGAGATTGCAGTCGAAGAGGCGATCCGCCTGAAAGAAGCCGGCAAGGCCGACGAGGTCGTGGCCGTTTCGATCGGCGTCAAGCAGGCGCAGGAAACGCTGCGCACCGCGCTGGCAATGGGTGCTGACCGCGCCATCCTGGTCGTCGCGGCGGATGACGTCCACCAGGACATCGAGCCGCTGGCCGTCGCCAAGATCCTGGCCAAGGTGGTCGAGGAAGAACAGCCCGGACTGGTTCTGTGCGGCAAGCAGGCGATCGACAACGACATGAACGCCACCGGCCAGATGCTGTCGGCGCTGCTGGGCTGGAGCCAGGGCACCTTCGCGTCCGAACTGGACATCGAAGGCGACACCGCCAAGGTCACCCGTGAAGTTGACGGCGGTTTGCAGACCATCAGCGTCAAGATGCCGGCCATCATCACCGTCGACCTGCGCCTGAACGAGCCGCGCTATGCGTCGCTGCCCAACATCATGAAGGCCAAGAAAAAGCCGCTGGACGAAAAAACCGCCGCCGATTACGGCGTCGACGTCACTCCGCGGCTCGAAGTCGTCAAGACCGAAGAGCCGCCGGCACGCGCCGCTGGCATCATCGTGGGCTCGGTCGACGAGCTGGTCGGGAAACTCAAAGAAGCGGGGGCTGTGTAATGGCTGTACTTCTGCTTGCCGAAGTCAACAATGGCGAACTGGCGATGGACGCGACCGCCAAGGCGGTCACCGCTGCCAAGCAGCTGGGTGACGTGACCGTTCTGGCCGCGGGCGGCTCGGCCGCCGTTGCCGGCGAAGCCGCCGCCAAGATCGACGGCGTCTCCAAGGTCCTGGTCGCCGAAGACCCGTCGCTGGGCCACCGCCTGGCCGAATCGACCGCCGCGCTGATCGTCAGCCTGGCCGACGGCTATGAGCATATCGTGGCACCCGCCACCACCGACGCCAAGAACGTGATGCCGCGCGTGGCCGCGCTGCTGGACGTGATGGTGATCTCGGACGCGTCGGGCGTGGTGGACGGCTCGACCTTCGAGCGCCCGATCTACGCGGGCAACGCGATCCAGACCGTCAAGTCGAACGACGCCAAGAAGGTCATCACCTTCCGTACGGCCAGCTTTGATGCGGCCGGCGAAGGTGGATCGGCCCCGGTCGAGACCGTATCGGTCGGTGAAAACCCCGGCCTGTCGGAATGGGTCGAGGACAAGGTCGCCGAAAGCGACCGTCCGGAACTGACCTCGGCCGGCGTCGTTGTCTCGGGCGGCCGTGGTGTTGGCTCGGAAGAAGACTTCAAACTGATCGAAGCCCTGGCCGACAAGCTGGGCGCGGCGGTTGGTGCCAGCCGTGCGGCAGTCGACTCGGGCTATGCCCCGAACGACTGGCAGGTGGGTCAGACCGGCAAGGTCGTTGCACCCGATCTGTACATCGCGGTTGGTATTTCGGGTGCGATCCAGCACCTGGCCGGCATGAAGGATTCGAAGATCATCGTCGCGATCAACAAAGACGAAGAAGCTCCGATCTTCCAGGTCGCGGACTACGGCCTGGTCGCGGACCTGTTCCAGGCCGTGCCGGAACTGACCGAAAAGCTGGGCTGATACGTCCAGACTTCGAAACGATCAAGGCCCGCCAATCGGCGGGCCTTTTTCATTCGAGGTATCGGATCGCAGGCAGCAAACGTTCTGCAATAGCCCGGTGCGTGGCCGGTCCGATCATATATTCCGCCATCGGTTGCTGCATCGTGCCGAACAGCATGTCTTCAAGATCATCCGAAGCACCTGAAGGGCGCACCGTCATCTTCACGGTTGGCACCCCTCCATCCGACACCCCATCAATCATGGCCTGAGTAATTGGCACCGGATCAGATACCCCCCGCGCATCCAGCCCGACTGCCGGGCTGTGATCCCAGTCCAGCCACAGCAGCAGAACCCGGCTGGTGACGTTGTCCAACAGGGTGCGAAGCGCCTCTGCCCAAGCCCGCCGCAACTCGGCGGCCACCACTTCGAACCGTGCGTCCGAAAATGCCGACAACCTGGACATAAGGTGCCGCACAAAGTGCACTTCGGCAAAATCAACTTTGGGGTACAAGGTGGAAAGGTCCGAGGTCGCCTCGAGCACTCGATCATTGCGTCGGGGATGAACACGGTAGAACCGGTTGGACTGATTCAGCGCCGAGGGCAGTTGCAGAACGCAAACCTCGGCGCCATTCATCAGGCTCAGAATTTCCGGATCCCGCGCCAATCCCTCGGCACCCGTGAACAGACTGCCCAGATTCAGACACTGCATTTCCAGCCGCTGCTCCAACGCTGCGGGAAACGGAGAATCGACGAACCGACCGAATGTCTCGGTGCCGCCGACGCAGGCCACATATGGTACCTGCAACGCACGCTTTGGCCCGCGAAACCACAGTTTTGACGCCCCGTACCGGCAGACGGATTCCTCGACACCGGTCGCGCCCGACTCATGATAACTCATGTCAGCCACCCATTTTCTTCACCCAATTGCCATTCTGCGGCCTTAGGTGTTTAGAAAACTCTAATGTGCGCATTTGAAGCGAATTGGACCGGTCCCAACCCCTTGCCGCCCAACCCGGACTGCCGATAATGTCCCCCTGAACCTTGATGCGGAAGGCAGTTCAATATGGACGTGAAATCAGTCGGAGTAATCGGCGCGGGCCAGATGGGCAACGGAATCGCCCATGTGATGGCGTTGGCAGGGTATGACGTTCTGCTGAACGACATCAGCCAGGATGCGCTGGATGCTGCCATTGAAACGATCAAGGGCAACCTGGCTCGTCAGGTGTCACGCGGCAAGATCGGTGACGACGAGATGCAGGCCGCATTGCAGCAGATCAAGACCACGCTGAACCTTCCCGAGATCGGCCAGACGGACCTCGTGATCGAAGCCGCGACCGAACGTGAGGCCATCAAGCAGGCGATTTTCGAGGATCTGCAGCCGCATTTGCAGGCCCACACGATCCTGACGTCGAACACTTCGTCCATTTCGATCACACGGCTTGCCAGCCGGACGGATCGGCCGGAGCGTTTCATGGGGTTCCACTTCATGAACCCGGTTCCTGTCATGCAATTGGTCGAGTTGATTCGCGGTATCGCCACCGACGAAGAGACCTTTGCCACCTGCAAGGCGGTGGTGGATCGGTTGGGCAAAACCGCCGCCAGCGCCGAGGATTTTCCGGCCTTCATCGTGAACCGTATCCTGATGCCGATGATCAACGAGGCCGTCTATACCCTGTATGAAGGTGTCGGCAACGTTCAGTCGATCGACCAGTCGATGAAGCTGGGCGCCAATCACCCCATGGGTCCGCTGGAACTGGCCGATTTCATCGGGCTGGACACCTGTCTGGCCATCATGAACGTCCTCCATGATGGGTTGGCGGATACAAAGTACCGCCCCTGCCCGTTGCTGACGAAATACGTCGAGGCCGGCTGGCTGGGCCGCAAGACCGATCGCGGGTTTTATGACTACCGTGGCGAGGTTCCGGTCCCGACGCGCTAAACCGTCAAGGGACCGCCCCGCTCGCTTGCGATGTTTTCGCGCCAATGAACGGTGGATCAGGCTTGTGGTGACTGCCCCAAGCCCAGCGTGTGTTTTCTGAGCCAGGTCATGAATCCGCGCGGGTCGCGTTCGAGCAGTTTCATGTCCTCGTCCGAAATCGGCTCTCCGATCACGGGGCCGACCGGTTTGTTGCAGGACCGGACGATCTCGTGCAGCAGAAGTCCCTGACGCAAAATTGCCGATAGTTTGTTGGCAATCTGGTACCAGCGCGAATTGCTGCCGGGGAAGTAGATGGGCAGAACCTTGGCACCGGATCGCCGGATCATCTTGGCGGTAAACACGTTCCATTCGCGTTCCTGAGCCGGGCCGAACCACGTGTCCGAAGACATCACCACCCCGGATGGGAACAGCGCGACGACACCACCGTTCTTGAGGTGCTCCATCGCTTTGCCCCGCATCTCAAGCATCTTGCTCTGGGCTTCGGGGTCATGTGGAAACGGGACCGGGATCATGAACGAGGTCGCGGCTTCATCCAGCCCGGTCAGAACCGAGCGGGTCAGGATGCGATAGTCCTGGCGCACTCGTCCGATCAACTCGGCCAGGATCATGCCGTCCACCATCCCATGCGGGTGATTGGCCACCACCACAACGGGCCCCTCTTTCGGAATGCGCGCAATCTGGTGTTCGGGCGTGGTCAGGTCGATTCCCATGATACCAAGGGCACCACCCCAGAATTTCTGGCCGCGATACTTTTCATTCTGCTTTTCGAACTTGTTGACCATGCGCAGAATGGTCAGCTTGCCTGTGCACCATTCGATCGCCTTGATGGCCGTCGAGGTCCACGCGTCGTCAAACGAATTTGCGTAGGTCAGCGTGCGGCGGTCGTAGATTTCGCCCGCTTCCGCGGTCTCGGCCACCACCGTGTTGGTCTTGGTATCGTGCGTGGTTTCCGCCAATTCCTGGTCTTCCCGTTCTTGTTTCGTGGCAGTGCCCTGCGTCAGAAACCTTCGCCGAACTTGTCGTTCACCAATGCTTCCAGCGCGTCTGCCAGCGCCTCAGCATCCGGCCCGGACGTTTCGACGTCAATAGTCGTTCCACGCGAAGCCGCCAACATCAAAAGGCCCATAATGCTGTCACCCGACGCGGACATGCCGTCTTTGGACACTTCGGCGCGGGCGTCAAACCCTTCGACCACCTCGACCAATTTGGCTGAAGCGCGCGCGTGCAAGCCCTTTTCGTTGATGATTTTCAAGCTTTTGGTGGCCATATTCAATCGATCCGATGTCAGTCCAATGTCACATTTTGCGCATTGATGTACTTTCGTCCAGCCTCCATGGCCCTACGGACGGCGTCCCCGACCGGAAGTTGGCGGCTTTTGGCCAGTTTGATCAGCATCGGAAGGTTGGCGCCGTAAAGAATTCTGCGGTCCTGCGGCGCACAGGCGCGCAGGCTGAGATTCGAGGGGCTGCCCCCGAACAGATCGGTCACGACAACAACTCCGTCGCCGACATCCACAGCATCCGCGGCCCGGCAGATTTCGGCCTGCTTTTCCTCGCGATCATGATCAGCGTCGATCGACACTGCCACAAGGCCGGGTTGCTTGCCCACGACGTGTTGCATGGCCGCCAGGTATTCCTGGGCCAATCCGCCATGCGCCACGATTACAATTCCGATCAATCCGGCCTCACATTCAACGATCGACGTTCCATCTCGCGGTGTCTAATTGCCACCGGCTGCCCCTGCTCTGCAAGGGCTTTTGCGACCGCTTCGGCCATCGCGACCGAGCGGTGCTGACCCCCGGTACAGCCGAAGGCGACCGACAGGTGCGTTTTGCCCTCGGCCTTGAAGGCGGGCAGCAGAGACAGCAACAGCTCCACCACTCGTTCAAAAAAGGCGGCATAGTTCGTGTCAGCCTGAACATAGGACGCAACGTCCGGATTTCGACCATCAGCCTCGCGCAGCTCCGGACGCCAATATGGGTTGGCCAGAAATCGGCAGTCGAACACCATGTCGAGGCCCAGCGGCAGCCCCCGTTTGTAGGAGAAGGACTCGATAGAAACGGCCAGATGCCGGCCTCCTTCCGGGGCGAACCAGCGTTCGACCTCGGATCGCAGCTGGTGCACGTTGAGCACGCTGGTGTCGATCAGGGTGTCGGCGATCTCGCGGATCGGCTCCAACAATTCCTTTTCCTGGCGGATGCCGGTTTCGGGGCTGGCATCGGTTGCGACCGGATGACGGCGTCGGGTTTCCGAAAACCGGCGCAACAGCACGTCGTCGCTGCAATCCAGATAAAGCGTGGACAGGTCCACCTGGCTCATCCGGCCCAGTTTGGCGACCAATTCGATAAAGCCGATGGTCGAGAAATCACGATTGCGAGCATCGATTCCCAGCGCCATCGGCCGGGATGGATCCGCGCCCTCCATCAGGCGCAGCAAGAGGCCCATCGGCAAGTTGTCGATGGCCTCATAGCCCAGATCCTCGAGCACATGAATCGCCGTCGACCGGCCCGCGCCCGACGGACCTGTCACCAGAACGATGCGCGTTTGTGCTGTCATATGCTTGGCCATTGCGGATCGACGCGTCCCATTTTCATCAGTTGAACAAGTGCTGATGCCAAGTTGGGCACGCCGGCGGCTCGAAGCAAGGGAACAGGATGTCCCAGCACAAGAACCTGTCGCGGTTCCGGCAGTCGCTGGGATTCCACTTGATCCAGATCCACGATCCATTCCAACGGAACGGGGCCGCAGGCCGTGGCGCGCAGCAGGCCGACGCCGCGGGCCTCGACCAATCCTCGGATCTGAGGGACCGCATCCGCAATCACCCGGTCGCCCGACAGGGTTAGGTTTACACGATCATCGGCGACCATGTCCGCGCCGAAGCCCATCATCTGCAATGCAAGTGCCGATTTTCCGGCCCCGGACGGCCCCGAAATCAGGGCGCCGCGGCCTGCAACGGCAACGCATGTGGCGTGCATGCAGACCGGATCATCGCTAGGTTTTTCGGGAAGGCGCAAAGCGCACATCGCTCAAAGGGGAAGACCCACGACAAACCGCGCACCTTGCGGGTCCGACGTGATGTCCGCCTCGGTCGGGCGGATGTTCTCGGCCCAGATGACGCCGCCGTGGGCCTCGACAATCTGTTTCGAGATCGCAAGTCCAAGGCCCGAGTTGTTACCGAAATGCTCGGCCGGGCGCTGCGAATAGAAGCGCTTGAACACCTTGGTCAGGGCCTGATCCGGAATACCGGGGCCAGTGTCTTCAACAACAACCAGAACCCGGTTTTCGCGTTGGCGCACCCAAACGCGGATCGCGTCGCTTTCCTCGCAGAAGGAGATGGCATTTGTAATCAGGTTCACGAAAACCTGTGCCAGACGGGCCTCGAGCCCGTTTATGACGATGGGCTTGGACGGCAAATCCGTGATGTAGTCGATCCCCTTCGATCGGGCATCTTCGCCCAGGTACTGACTGATATTGCCGATCAGCTTCAGAAGATCGAAGGGCTGCTCCTGCTCTTTGACCAGTTCAGCGTCCAGGCGGGACGCATTCGAGATGTCGCTGACAAGGCGGTCCAATCGGCGGACATCGTGCTCAATAACGCCCAACAATTTCTCGCGCTGATCGTCACGCTTGACCATTCGCAGCGTACCGACGGCCGACTGCAGGCTGGCCAAGGGGTTCTTGATTTCATGCGCGACGTCAGCCGCGAACTGTTCGTTGGCGTCTATCCGGTTGTAGAGCGCCGTCACCATTCCCCGCAGCGCACGGCTTAGCCGACCAATCTCGTCCGGGCGAGCGCTCAGATCGGGGATGCGGATACGGCCGGGATTGACCCCAGTGCCACGGTCCTTGCCCATTTCCGCCGCAGCGGCCAGATCCGCCAGCGGGTTCGCGATGGTTGAGGCCAGCACAAGGCTGAGACCCACCGAGACCAGCAGGGCAACGACAAACATCTGCAGAATGCGTTCCTGCTCTTTCCGAGCCAGTGCGTCGATTTCTCCGGCGGGACCGGCCATTGCGACAGCCCCCACAGGGGCGCCATCCAGAACGATTGGCGACGCCGCCACAATCACAGTGTCTCCGGCCGCGTCAGACACGGCGTGAACCTGCATGTGGCCGTCCAGCGCGTTTGGTATGATGTCCTGAACCCGCTGTGCCAGCGTCGGTGCCTCGGCTTCAGATCCGGTGGTGAAAACCGAATACAGACCATTCCAGACGGCGGTCAGGGCATCAGAGATCAACGTGCTGCCGGTCGGAGCATCCGCTTCGGCCTGAATCAGGCCCGGCAATTCCGCCACGGTCGAGGAACCGCGAGTCCAGCCGATCAACGTGCCGGTGCTGTCATAGACGAAGACTTCGCCGCCCTCGGGGATGCTCAGCCCGGCAAGGGTCGCCTTGACGTTCAGGTCAGAAGCGTCCCGCGATCCGGCGACCTGGCGCAGTTGTGCCTCGAAGACGTTGCTGACCAGTTGCGCATCGCCAATGAGGTCTCGCGCCGTTTGCTGGACCCTCTCTTTTCGGGTGTCGTCCAGGTACAGCAGACCTGCGACCAAGATCACCAAAGCAATCAGGTTGAACGTGATGATCTTGCGCGCCAGCGGCGAGTTGCGCAGCGTGAACAGAGTACGCCGCGATCGCCGCGCGCGCAGCTCGGCCGACTCGGGGTCTTGCGGGATGACCCAATCATCGCCCAGAACGACGTCACCGTCGCGCAACTCGCTGGATTGCTCGGTGTCACGCACGAAACAAATTCACCTTTGCAGAAAGCCGGCCCGGCTTATTCCTCGTTGTAACGGTACCCGATACCGTACAGCGTTTCGATAGCCGAAAACTCGGGATCAGCAGCACGCATCTTCTTGCGCAGACGCTTGATGTGGCTGTCGATGGTCCGGTCGTCGACATAGACCTGATCGTCATATGCGACATCCATCAGCTGATCGCGGCTTTTGACGAAGCCGGGGCGTTGCGCCAAGGCCTGCAGCAGCAGGAATTCCGTGACCGTCAGCGAAACATCGTTCCCCTTCCAGCTGACCGCGTGACGCAGGGGGTCCATGCGCAGATCGCCGCGCTCCATCACCTTTGCGTCCCCGGTGGTTGCAGCCGACGCATCCCCGTCGGTCGCTTCCTGACGGCGCAGCAGCGCACGGATGCGCTCGACCAGAAGGCGTTGAGAGAACGGCTTTTTCACGTAGTCGTCCGCGCCCATCCGCAGGCCCAGAACCTCGTCGATCTCATCGTCTTTGGACGTGAGGAAAATCACCGGCATCTGGGTTTTCTGCCGCAGCCGCTGCAGCAGATCCATGCCGTCCATGCGGGGCATCTTGATGTCCAGAACCGCCATATCCGGCAGTTTCTTGTTGAACGCGTCAAGGGCTGCCTGCCCGTCATTGTAGGTTTCGACCTCGAACCCTTCGGCCTCGAGCGTCATGGATACGGACGTCAGAATGTTCCGATCGTCATCCACCAGTGCAATCTTAGACATAGGGCTGCCCCTTTACCTGCTCACTCACGATATATTTTTGCTTTTTGTAGGGCATTCTTGGCTTTTTTAAGGCCGCGAATCAATCCGGATGTACGAATCGCGCCACATTGTTCACGATCCTGCGACAAAAAGGTCGTCCTGCGCTTCCGAAAGTGCCCGGGTTTTCCGACCGGAAAAACTTGGTTGCGCTAAACCCGGCCTTGGTTGCGCTAACTGTGCCAAACCGTCCTGTTCATGCCCTAAACGGCCGTGATATGAGGCCCTTATCCGCCGGACTAACCGGCACTACGCCTCATGAGCGCAGACGGCCCCAACCGCCGCAGCGCCGCCACAGGAGAAGACACGAATGACATTTGGACGGGTAAACCCGCAGTTCCGCCTCGAAGATCAAGGCATCGAGGGGCTGGGCAATGTCTATTACAACTTGATGGAGCCGGCGCTGATTCAGAAGGCGCTCAAGCGGAATGAAGGCATGCTGGGCAATGGCGGAGCGTTTCTGGTGTCCACCGGCAAGTTCACGGGCCGGTCACCCAAGGACAAGCACGTCGTCCGGACCGAAAGCGTGGCGGACAGCATCTGGTGGGAGAACAACGCGGAAATGAGCCCCGATGGCTTTGACGCGCTGCACACTGACATGCTGGCCCATATGAAAGGCAAGGACTATTTCGTTCAGGATCTGGTTGGCGGCGCTGATCCTGCCTATGCGATCAATGTGCGCATGGTTACGGAACTGGCCTGGCACAACCTGTTCATCCGGCACCTGCTGCGTCGCCCGGACCGCGAGGACCTGGACGAATTCATCGCAGATTACACCATCATCAACTGCCCCAGTTTCCAGGCGGACCCGAAAAAGCACGATTGCCGCAGCGAAACGGTGATCGCGCTGAACTTTGACCGCAAACTGATTCTCATCGGCGGCACCGAATACGCGGGCGAGAACAAGAAGTCCGTGTTTACGCTTCTGAACTACCTGCTGCCGGAAAAAGGCGTGATGCCGATGCATTGCTCGGCCAACCATGCGGTGGGCAACCCCGTCGACACCGCCGTTTTCTTCGGCCTGTCCGGCACCGGAAAGACCACGCTTTCGGCTGATCCGGCACGTGTTCTGATCGGCGACGACGAGCACGGCTGGTCGGATCGCGGGACCTTCAACTTCGAAGGCGGATGCTATGCCAAGACCATCAATCTGAGCGCCGAAGCGGAACCCGAGATCTACGCGACCACGTCGAAGTTCGGCACGGTGATCGAGAACATGGTCTTCGATCCCGAGACTCTGGAACTGGATTTCAACGATGACAGCCTGACCGCGAACATGCGGTGCGCCTACCCGCTGGAATACATTTCGAACGCCTCCAAGACGGCGCTGGGCGGGCACCCGAAAAACATCATCATGCTGACCTGCGATGCCTTCGGCGTCCTGCCGCCGATCGCACGGCTGACCCCGGCGCAGGCGATGTACCATTTCCTGTCGGGCTTCACTTCGAAGGTTGCCGGAACCGAACGCGGCGTGACTGAGCCGCAGCCCACCTTCTCGACCTGCTTCGGGGCCCCGTTCATGCCGCGCCGCCCCGAGGAATACGGCAAGTTGCTGCGCGACAAGATCGCCCAGCACGGCGCAACCTGCTGGCTGGTCAATACCGGCTGGACCGGCGGCGCATACGGCGTTGGCAGCCGGATGCCGATCAAGGCCACGCGTGCCCTGCTGACGGCCGCACTGGACGGGTCGCTGGCCGATGCCGAGTATCGCAAGGACGCCAATTTCGGCTTCGACGTTCCGGTGACGGTCCCCGGCGTGCCCGAAGTTCTGCTGGATCCGCGCCGTACCTGGGACGATCAGGCCGCTTTCGACAAACAGGCGGAAAAGCTGGTGCACATGTTTGCCGAGAACTTTGAACAGTATTTGCCGTTCATCGACGAAGACATCAAAGCCGTCGCAATCGGCTGAACCGACATGCAGGGGCGCGGTTGCGGGCCCCTGCGCGCACAATAACGGGTCCTTGCAGTTATTTGTTCTTCCTGCAGTTGTAATGTGACATTGGCATGAACAAATTCGTTGCCCGCCTAAAAATCATGCAGTAAATCAAGGGCCCATTACAAGGAAATAGCCCGGCGCAAAATGCACCGGGCCAAGACTGAAAAAACCTTTGGGCAGCTCGCGCGCGGACACTCACACTCGCAAGATGAGCAGCCTAATCAAGGCGGTAGTGTATTATCAAGGGGATGAGTGTCAACATGAGATATGTCGCGTGATAGGCGACTATCATGGGTCATTTGACCAAGCGGATATCAACTGGTGGCACTGGTAAAATCAGGAATGGAAATGACCGAGATCTCGAAACTGGCGGAACTGCGCAAGTTGATGCAGAGCATGGAACGCACGTTGGGGCTCGAAGAGCTTTCTCCGGTAGAGCGTGACATTTATTACGCGGCCGAAGAATTGTCGAAAGACACGCGCGAAGTCCGGACCTATGGCCTGATCGAGCACACTTTGGTGCAAAGCGTTTCGCGCCCGACCTTCTTCCGCGCTCTCAAGTCGCTGGTACAGAAGGGCTACTTGTCCCAAAGCGGGAACGCCAACCGGGGACGGTATGTCGTCAACGCCCCGCGTTGACCGCTGAGCAATCCTGAAAGAAGCATGACGTGATGCGATCGTGGGCCTCTGACACGTTTTACGCTTCTTTGGCCTATATCGGCGCATCGTTTCTGACATTTTGGGTTTTGATGCCCATGCAGAACGTGTTCTTTCCAGAGTACCCCAGCCGCGCCAGCCTGTTGTTTCTTCCGCACGGCGTGCGGGTCCTTGCGGCGTGGCTCTTGGGGTGGCGTGCGATACTGGCCATGCTGCCCGGTGTCTTTCTGGTTTTCGCGACACTCGGTGGCTCGGACGTTTTTCTGACAAGCCGCCTGTTGGCCATCTTGATTGCGGTCACGACGGCGCCGGCCGTATTCTATTTGTTGAAATGGCTAGGATGGGATCTGTTTCCCGCCGCTGATCGGGCGCCCTGCTGGGCCTGCATCATGGGGGTCGGGGTCATCACGTCAATCCTGGTGTCCGGCCTGACCAACCTGGCTTTTGGCAGCGCGACGGCCGAGTATTTTGCCTTTTTGATCGGCGATCTTTCGGGACTGCTGTTCCTGATGTTCGGACTGTTTTTTGCCTTCCGCTATTTTGAACGTAAGGGTTGAGCGTTCAACCGAACACCCCCCTGCGCAGCAAGTTCGCACCTGCGATCATCAGAACCAACAAAGTCGCCTTGCGGAACGTGGCCTGATCAATCCGATCATGCATCTGCAATCCCAGCCACATGCCGGCCAAAGCCGGAAGGGTCAGCGCAGCCGAGAACGGCACGGTTTCAGCCCGCAACACGCCTGATCCAATATGCGCCACGACCAGAGCCAAGGCTCCCAAGCCATAGATCACACCCTGTATGCGCAATTGTTCAGATTTGGGTGTATTCAGCGCAGTCAGATAGGCAACGGTCGGAGGTCCCCAAACGCCTGATATGCCGCCAATGAACCCGGTAACGGCACCGACTGCGGCCTCGATCTTCGGCGATTGTTCAGACAGGCTCAGTTTAACGCCCAGCAGTTGGATCGTGGCAAAGAACGTGACGGGAATTCCGATCATCAGAAGGAAAGCCCGCGATGGAACCAAGCTGATCAGCTGAGCGCTCCCCAACAGAAAGACCAGCCCGACAGAAAGAAAGACCCGGAACTGCCGGATCGAAGACATCGCTGCCGCGCTTCCTTCTCTCAAGGCCTGGATCCCGTTCGTCACAACCGTTGGCAGGATCAGCCCGGCCAGCGCAAGCTGGGGCGGCAGCATCATGCTGAGCCCTGAAATCAGGACCATCGGCATGGCGAAACCGACCATGCCTTTCACCGCTCCGGCCAGAAAGGCGACCGCGAACGCAAGGCAGAGTTCGGGCAGGGACATCAATGAAAAAAGATCCATTGCCCCTACATATCACCGCAGATTTTCTCTGCATCGCAAAATTCTCTACGTAATTTTTGGACTTTTTCGACGCTATTTGCGTATTTTTGTTGCGCTGCACGTGCAGCATGATATGACCAGACGACCCAGCAAAGGACGTGATTCATGGCCCATGACGGACAAGATATGACGAACATGACTTCTCAGCCGGTTCTGCCTGATCTTCTGACCCTGACGGGGGCCGCGCTGCCGGCGGTTCAGTCCGTCTTTGACCGGGCGCGCGATGCGGTGCGCGAGATGGTCTCGGCCGAAGGTCGCGTCTCGGGCGCTTTGGTCGAGGCGAACCAGACCGCCGCGCATGGGCTGGCCTGGCTGGCGACCTACAACCAGTCGCTGCAGCAGATGCAGAAATGGGCCGAGGCGCTGGACGCACAAGGCAAGTTCGGCGAGATGGAGCAGCTGCTGCACCAGATCGCCTTTGGCGAATACCTGCACCAGGTCGCCGGCGGCATTCCGATGAACCAGGGCGAGGTCGTGCGCCTGCAGGATCTGGGGCTGGGCTGGGATGCGCTGTCGGGCTTCCAATGCGCCGAGGTGCAGACTCTGATGGCACAGGCCAACAGCCAAGCCGCGCGCAGCCGTCTGGTTCAGCTGATGCAAGACCAGTCTGGGGCCACGATGTTCGGCGCCTCGGGCCTGGACGAAGAGCTTGAGATGATCCGCGAGCAGTTCCGCCGCTATGCGCTAGATCGGGTCGAGCCAAACGCCCATGAATGGCACCTCAAGGACGAGCTGATCCCGATGGAAATCATCGAGGAACTGGCCGAGATGGGGGTCTTTGGCCTGACCATCCCCGAGGAATATGGCGGGTTCGGCCTGTCCAAGGCGTCGATGTGCGTCGTCTCCGAAGAACTGTCGCGCGGGTATATCGGCGTCGGCAGCCTTGGCACCCGGTCCGAGATCGCGGCCGAGTTGATCATCGCGGGCGGCACCGACGACCAAAAGGCCCAATGGCTGCCCAAGATCGCCAGCGCCGAGATCCTGCCGACGGCCGTATTCACCGAACCCAACACCGGGTCGGATCTGGGCAGCCTGCGCACCCGCGCGGTCAAGGACGAAAACGGCGACTACAAGATCACCGGCAACAAGACCTGGATCACCCATGCCGCGCGCACCCATGTGATGACGCTGCTGGCGCGCACCGATCCCGAAACCACCGACCATCGCGGATTGTCGATGTTCCTGGCCGAAAAGACGCCCGGCACCGACGACGACCCCTTCCCGACCCCCGGCATGACCGGCGGCGAGATCGAGGTGCTGGGCTATCGCGGCATGAAGGAATACGAGCTGGCCTTCGACGGCTTCCACGTCAAGGGCGAGAACCTGCTGGGCGGCGAGGAAGGTAAGGGCTTCAAGCAGCTCATGGAAACCTTCGAATCCGCGCGTATCCAGACCGCCGCCCGCGCCATTGGCGTGGCCCAAAGCGCGCTGGACATCGCCATGCAATACGCACAGGAGCGCAAGCAGTTCGGCAAGGCCCTGATCAACTTCCCGCGCGTGTCCGGCAAGCTGGCGATGATGGCGGTCGAGATCATGATCGCGCGCCAACTGACCTATTTCAGCGCCTGGGAGAAGGACAACGGCCACCGCTGCGACCTCGAGGCCGGGATGGCCAAGCTGCTGGGCGCGCGCGTCGCCTGGGCCGCAGCCGACAACGGGTTGCAGATTCACGGCGGCAACGGTTTCGCGCTGGAATACAAGATCAGCCGCGTTCTTTGTGATGCCCGCATCCTGAACATCTTTGAAGGTGCCGCCGAGATTCAGGCGCAAGTCATCGCGCGGCGTCTGCTGGCCTGAGCGCCCGCCCGTCGCGGTTTCCCCAACTTGACCCGGCCCAGCGCCGGGTCTTTTCTTTTCTGGCAAGCCAAAAGCGCCGAGTGACCAGATCTGCCCTGTTCATTTCACCCAACCGGACCCACCGGACACATTGGCCGGGAAAATTCCCCCTTGGGTCCCGGCACAGGTTTCGGCTAAGTAGCGGTCGAACCGCATCATGCTGCGCCGCGGCTACGCAGATGCCGAACCGATCTTTGCGGAGTGACCATGGTGCGCCTACTGATCCTTGTTCTTGGCCTCCTGTTTGCAGGATGTAGCACGCCCTCCGGCTCGACCTCGGGCGATGTTGCCGGTCTGACCCGCGCCATTCAGAACCTCAGCCCCGATGTCGATCCGCAGGAAGCCGCCCGCGCGGCGCAGATCGCCCATGACTATGCGCTGCAGCTGAGGGCCGAATACCGGGTCACCGATCCGGCGATCATCCACAACGCCAAGGTCATCAACGGTTTTCGCGAGCGCGGGCTGTGCAATGACTGGGCCGAGGACATGCTCAAGCGGCTGCGGCAACAGAACTTCCGCACGCTGGACCTGCACTGGATCACTTCGCCGCCGACCCCGTTCCGGATCATCCACCACTCAGCAGCGATCAGCGCCAAGGGCGAGGGGCCTTATGACGCGATCGTTCTGGACGGCTGGCGCAACGGGGGTGACCTGTTCTGGGCCCCGGTGCGCGAGGACACACGCTACAACTGGCGCCCCCGGATGGAGGTGCGCGCCGAACTGCTGGAGCAATGACGCCAAGTCGGGATAGAAAGCCCTCATGCTGCGCCTGAGCCTGATCCTGCCCGCCCTTGCCCTGCTGCAATGTGACCGCGACGAAAGCGTCGCCGCCTATGGCGCAGCCGACCGCACCTGGGTGCTGCAGGAGGTGAACGGCCAGCCCTATGACGCCAGCGCCCTGCTGCGCTTTCCCGAAGACGGCAAGATTGCCGGAAACGCGCCCTGCAATAGCTACTCGGGCACATTGAACGCGCCCTATCCGTGGTTCGAAATCACCGACCTCACCGCCACACGCGCCGCCTGCGCCGGGCTTGAGGCCGAAGGATTCTATTTCGCCGCGCTGCTGGCGATGACGCAGTCCGAGGTGTCGGGCGACGTGTTGATCCTGCGCAACGAGGACGGGCACGAGATGGTGTTCAAAGCCGCCGAGTGAATTGATCGACAAAGCGGGCGCGGGCTTCGGGCAGCGGCGTGTGACCCAGCGATGGCGCCACGCGATGCGCCAGAAAATAGCCGGTCGTGCGCAGCCCGGCGGCGATCTCGTCATCCGGGGCAGCCCCCTGCCCGCGCAGCACCGGCGGCAGAGGCAACAGCCGGTCGGCCCAATCCCCGGCGCCTTCGGCGCTGACCGCCCGGCCGGTCTTGGGCGAGACATAGGCCAGCCCCTCGGTCGTGCCGGTCACGGCGCATCGGGTCAGGTCCAGCCCAAAACCCAGTTCTTCAAGCAGGGCCAGTTCCCAGCGCAGGTAAGCCAGCGGCCAGATCTCGTCCTGGCCCAGCAGATCCATCAGCTGTTCCGTCTGTCGATAGATGCCGGGGTGCGGTTCGCGTTCGGGCAAGCAGAAGGACAGCAGCGCCACGACCGCGTTCAGCCCCGACAAGGCCAGCCGCCCCGAAAACGCCGCCGCCGCGCGCGAGCGCAACGGCTCGACCTGGAAGGTGCCGATATGTTCCTGCAGCCGCGCCCGCCACAGCACGTCCAACTGCGCGCCGGGTTGCAGGATGGGCGCGATCTTGCGGCTGGCACCCCCGCGCACCACGCCCGCATGTCGGCCATGGGTTTCGGTGAAAACCTCGATGATGGCCGCGGTTTCGCCGTGGCGGCGGGCGGTCAGAAGAATGCCATGGTCGCGCCAGTCCATGCGGGGCCCTTGGGTTGCCTTGAGATCGCGTCGGACCGCGACGGTACGGCGCGGCGCGGAAAGAAGCAAATTCAATCGGAAGACGCCGGCTGACGTGCCGGAATTGTGGACTTGGACCCGGGGCGATATTACCCAGAACGGGCAGCCACGAGACCAAACATGACCGACGCAACCTTTCCCAGCATTTCTCCAGCCTTCCGTCGCGCGGACATGACGGTGCATGCAGTGGGCCTGGCGTTGATATTGATAGCGGGCGGCTTGCTGGTGGCTAAGGCGGCAACCCATCTGCAAGCCGCGTTGGTGGCCGCCGTCGTGGTTTACGTCTTGTGTGCGCTGGCGTCGAACCTGGCGTCCTGGGCCTATCACTTTCTGCCGCTGCACGAGCGGCGCACACTGCTGCGGCGCATCGACCACGCGGCGATCTATCCCAGCATTACGGGCACCTTCACACCGTTCTTCGTACTGGCTGGCACGACCTGGACCCTGGGCCTGCTGGTGGTGTGCTGGGCGCTGACGGCGGTGGCGGTTTGGAACAAGATCACCAACGAGACAGTGAAATCGCGCTGGTCGACGGCATCCTACCTGGGGTTGGGCGCGCTGGGGCTGCTGGCCCTGCCCGATCTGCGGGGCGTACCGGTGGCGACGCTGTGGTGCATCCTGGCCGGGTCGGGTTGCTATGTGATCGGAACCGCGTTCTACGCCCGCAAGACGCTGCCCTACCGCTATGCGATCTGGCACATCTGGGTGAACCTGGGCGGGATCGCCATGTTCGCGGGCGTCTGGCTGGCACTGTCGCCTTTGTGGTAAGGCAGGCCTAGTCCAGCCCTTCCTCGTTCAAGAGATGCCGGCCTTGCCGGTCTTCGACCTCGATCACCCAGAGGTCGGGGTCAAAGCTGCGCTGACGGGCAATGGCCTCGTCCACCTCGGCCTCGGGACCTTTGGCGAGTTCGATCCATTTGCGTGCGCCGCTGAGCAGGTCGAAGCTGCGCTGAAAGGCGGTGGCACTGCCGTCGAGCGTGTTGAGCTTGACCAGAACCGCGCCGGCAGTGTCGTCGCCATGGGCTACGACAAAGGCGGGGATCTCGTGCAGGCGCAGCCGGGCCAGATAGGCGTGGACCCAGAACTCGGCCGTCAGGCGGGTCATGCGTTGCCGTCTTTGAAGTCCAGCCCCATTTCCGAGTAGCGCTCGGCCTCTTCCAGCCAGTTGGGCCGGACCTTCACCTGCAGGAACAGGTGGACCTTGCGATCAAGGAATTCCTCCAACTCGGCCCGGGCGGCCTGGCTGACGGCCTTGATCGTCTCGCCGCGCTTGCCCAGCACGATGCCCTTGTGACCGTCGCGCATGACATAGATGATCTGGTCAATCTTGGCCGAACCATCCTTGCGCTCCTCCCAGTTCTCGGTCTCGACCGTCAGCTGATAGGGCAGCTCCTGGTGCAGGCGCAGGGTCAGCTTTTCGCGCGTGATCTCGGCCGCGATCATGCGCAGCGGCAGATCGGCGATCTGGTCTTCGGGATAAAGCCAGGGGCCTTCGGGCAGATGCTGTGCCAGCCAGGCACGCAAGTCCTCGACGCCGTGGCCCTTTTCGGCCGAGATCATGAAGGTTTCAGCAAAGGGGAAGCGGTCATTCAGGTCGCGGGTCAGTGACAGCAGCGCGGGGGCTTCGACCCGGTCGATCTTGTTGATCGCCAGCGCCACCTTGCGGCCCTGCGCGATCTCGGACAGGCCATCCAGGATGCGCTCGACACCTTCGGTGATACCGCGATGCGCTTCGACCATCAGCACGATGATGTCGGCATCGGCCGCGCCGCCCCAGGCCGCCGCGACCATCGCGCGGTCAAGCCGGCGGCGAGGTTTGAACAGGCCGGGCGTGTCGACGAAGACCAGTTGCGCATCACCCTCCATGGCGACGCCGCGGATACGGGCACGCGTTGTCTGCACCTTGTGCGTCACGATCGAGACCTTGGCCCCGACCATGCGGTTCAGAAGGGTGGATTTGCCTGCGTTGGGCTCTCCGATCAGGGCGATGAATCCGGCGCGTGTCGTCATTGTGTGGTGATCCTGTTCTCAAGTGCGCATCCCTATCGCAGAAAGGCACAGCGGGCCAGAGGCATTTGTCGCATTGCCGGGCCGGTACAGGAATGGCAGGACAGGCGCACAGGCCAAGCCGATCCCAGCCAGGCCGCGACCCGCATCTTGAGGATCAGGCATGAAACGACGGGAGTTTCTTTTATCGGGCGGCGCCGCAATGGGGGCCGCGGGCTTGGGTGGACTTGCATTCGCGTCCAATAGCTCCGATCAGGAGATGGTGGTTCAAAGCGCCAGCTACCTGTTTCGGGACCAGCCTACGCACGGAATGGTAAGCCTGAGCCCCGACGCTCCTCCGCCCGTCCTTTTTGGACGTCAGGGTGAAGCGATGAGACTGACGGTCAAAAATACTCTGTCCGACTATACTTCGATGCACTGGCACGGGATGCGCATCCGCAATGATATGGATGGCGTGCCTTATCTGACCCAGATGCCGCTGGGACAGAACGAAAGCTTCACCTACGAGTTCACACCCCCAGACGCCGGAACCTACTGGTATCACCCGCATTGCATGACGATGGAGCAGATGGCGCACGGTCTGACCGGAGTGATGGTCATCGCCGAGCCTGAAGACGTCGGGTTCGACAGCGAGCAAGTGATCAACCTGCGGGACTTTCGCCTGGACGAGACGGGGGCATTTCTGCCCGCCTACACCCAGCGGGGCGCGGCCAGAGCCGGAACTTTCGGCAATGTGCAGACCGCGAACTGGCACCAGCATCCAGTCTATGACCACTCCGCCGGCAGCCTCGTGCGACTGCGACTGCTCAATTCGGACACGACCCGGATCTACAAATTGCACCTGACGGGCGGAAACGCGCAGATCATCGCGTGGGACGGACACCCGGTCACCGCCGAACTGCCGATGCCGAGTGTAGATGATCCCTTGCAGGTGGGCCCCGGTCAGCGTGTGGATTTTGCCGTTGCGATGCCGGACGGCGAAGGGGCGCAGGTCGATCTTATGGCCAAACTGCCCGGTCAGCCCTTGAGGACGATGGCCAGCCTGCGCTCGGTCGGACAATCCGCGCACCGGGACCTGAGAGAACTGAAGCCTTTGCCGAAGAACCCGGTCGCCCTGCCCGATCTCGGCAACGCGCAGGTGCACGAATTCGTCTTCGGCTGGACGCCAGAAGGTGGACTGCCGGACAATGGGTTCTGCGGGTCTCTTGGATACAATTTCTGGTCGATCAACCGGGTTCCCTGGCCCGGAGATGCTGCCGCGGACGTCGGGCCACTGGCGACGCTGGAACTGGGCAAAAGCTATGTCCTGAGGCTGCGCAATGAATCTCCGAACCTGCATCCGATCCATCTGCACGGGCTGGTCTTTATGCTGTTGCGATCAAACCTGCGAGAGTTGCCGCCGCTGGTGACGGACACCATGCTGCTGTTGAAAGACGAGGTCGTCGAAATCGGGCTGGTCGCGGACAATCCGGGTGACTGGGCCTTTCACTGCCATGTGATCGAACACCAGAAGACCGGGCTGACCGGGTTCTTGCGGGTCGTTTGAGCGGCAAGGTCTAGCGGTTGCAGACGCGGTTCGTGATAGGTGGACAGCCCTCGCGGACATTCCCGGACAGATCAAGAGCAGGTAACGCCGCGATCGAAGAGATCAGCTTGTCACACGATCCAGCAGAGCCTGCGCAGCCGCCTGTTCCGCCTGACGTTTGGAGCCGGCGGTTGCCTGGGCCTCGGATCCGTCCTGCAGCCGGGCCGCGATGGTGAAAACGGGGGCGTGATCCGGGCCGCTGCGCGAAATCTCGACATAGGCGGGCGGTTTCTGCCCGCGCGCCTGCGCCCATTCCTGAAGCGATGTCTTGGCATCGCGCGCATCCGCTTCGACCGTGTGGATCCGGTCGCCCCACAGCGACAGGATCACTTTCTGCGCCGCCTCAAAACCGGCATCGCGATAGACCGCAGCGATAACTGCCTCCATGGCGTCGCCCAAGAGCGCCTGCTTGCGGCGCCCGCCCGACAGCATCTCTGACCGGCCCAGCTTCAGAACCGCGCCGATATCGATCTGGCGGGCAACGTCGGCACAGGTTTCCTTGCGCACCAGTGCGTTGAAACGGGGGGCCAGTTGGCCTTCGGTGGCCTTCTGATCGGCCTCGAGCAAAGCGGTGGCCATCACAAGCCCCAGCACACGGTCACCCAGAAACTCGAGCCGCTGGTTGTCCGGGCGTGTCGAAGACGAAACCGACCCGTGCGTCAGCGCCCGAACCAGTAGTTCGGGATTGGCGAACCTGTGTCCAAGGCGTTTTTCGAACGCCTTCATGTCGGTCGACAGCTTCAATTGACCGCCTTGAAGAACCGGTCACCGCGCCAGGTCCAGAAAAACAGCATCGAACGCCCGGCGGACGAGAACATGATGCGGTCGGCTCGACCGATCAGGTTTTCGTAAGGAACGTAGCCGACGCCGCCTGCGACCTGCGGCACGCGGCTGTCACTGGAATTGTCACGGTTGTCGCCCATAAAGAAGTAGTGCCCTTCCGGCACGGTGTAGACACCCGTGTTGTCGGTACTCTGGTTGCCGATATTCAGGATTTCGTGTGACACGCCGCCCGGCAGCGTTTCGATCATCCGGGTCTTTTCACAGGTGCCGCCCACGCCGACCGGACCATTTTCACAGCGCGGCCGAAGACGTTGAGGCCCTTGCGGCTCGGCGATTTCGGAAAAAGTGCCATCCGGGGTCTGCTTGGCTTCGGTACCGTTGATGTAGACCACGCCATCCTTGATCTGGATCTTGTCTCCGGGCAGGCCGATCAGGCGCTTGATGTAGTCGCGCCCCGAAACCGGATGGCGGAACACGATGACGTCGCCACGCTCGGGCTCACCGCCCAGCAGTCGGGTATTGTCGCCCCCCATCCAGCCGCAGATGTCCTCGGCATCGACATCGAGGCCGACGCTGGGGATGATCAGACTGGGGCAGGACGCGTAGGAATAGCCATAGGCCATCTTGTTGACGAACAGGAAATCACCGATCAGCAGCGTGGGTTTCATCGACCCCGACGGAATCCAGAACGGCTGAAAGAACAGAGTGCGGAAAACGCCCGCGATCAGCAGGGCATAGACGATGGTCTTGATCGTCTCCCAGATGGCGTTTCCGGATTTGGCTTGCTCGGCCATACTGCTCTCCAGTCCTTGCTCGGCTCGGGGGGTTACATGCGGCGCGGTCGCGGGGGTGTCAAGGCCGCTGCGTCGGGATCACCAAGCGGGCGCGCTTCGATCACCACGAAGGCCTGCGCCCATGGATGATCGTCGGTCAAGGTGACGTGGATGATCGCCTCGTGCCCTTCGGGCGTCATTTCCTTCAGCCGTTCCGCGGCCCAGCCGGTCACATGCATGACGGGCTGACCGGTGCGCAGATTGGTAACTGCCATGTCCTTCCAGGCGATGCCCATACGCAGCCCCGTGCCCAGCGCCTTGGAGCACGCCTCTTTTGCGGCCCAGCGCTTGGCGTAGGTTCCGGCCGTATCCCGCCGGCGCTCGGCTTTGCGCTGCTCGGTCTCGGTGAAGACACGGTTGCGGAACCGGTCACCGAACCGATCGAGCGTGCCCTGAATGCGCTCGATATTCGCAAGATCCGTACCGATGCCGAGTATCATGAGTGCGTCTCTTTCTTTGCCCTTTCAAGAGCCTTGAACGCAGACCGGGCGCCCACCCACAGGAATAGCCGCGAAATGAGAAACGCCACGACAAAGGTGATCGTGAAACCGATTACCAAAAAGTTCACCGGGATACCGGCCAATCCCTCGGACATGCCTGGAACGACAAGAAAAAACAGCCCAGCCATGACAAGGTTGGTCAACATCCCGACGATGCCCATCCATAATGCGGCGCTCCACATGTCGCCGCTGCCCGGCATGGTCTGGTGTGTCTGAACCTGTCGGTGTCCTTCGAAAGTCGCGGCGGCCAAAAAGGGGATGAACGGCAGGAAACTGCTGGACAAGTCAATTCCGAACACCGCCGAAACGCCAAACAAAATAGCCGGGACCGCGATCGAGGTGATCACGAAGACGACAAGAAACCTGGGAATGTTCAAGCGCATCGGGAGATCCAGAAGAAGGAGGCTTCAAGGCAGTGGCTCATTGGCGCGCCTCATCCATCAGGCGGCGCATTTCCTGAATGGCCGGGGTGAGGCCCCGGAAGATGGACTCGCCGATCAGGAAATGGCCAATGTTCAACTCGCGCACTTCGGGAAAGGCGGCAACGGGCTGGACCGTGTCATAAGACAGGCCATGGCCGGCATGCACTTCGAGGCCCAGCGAATGGGCAAAGGTGGACATCTTTCGCAGCGCCTCCAGTTCGCGTTGCGCGTCGTCCACCCGACCCTCGGCATGGGCGTCGCAATAGGCACCTGTGTGCAGCTCGATCACTTCGGCGCCGATGCGGTGGGCGGCCTCGATCTGCTTGGGGTCTGCGGCGATGAAGATCGACACCCGGCAACCGACGTCACGAAGCGGCGCGATGAAATGCGCCAGACGGTTTTCCTCGCGCGCGACTTCCAGGCCACCTTCGGTGGTACGTTCCTCGCGCTTTTCGGGGACGATGCAGACCGCGTGCGGCTTGTGGCGCAGAGCGATCTTCTGCATCTCATCCGTAGCCGCCATTTCAAAGTTCAGCGGAACAGTCAGAACCTCCATCAGCCCGTCGATATCCGCATCCGAGATATGCCGCCGGTCTTCGCGCAGGTGCGCAGTGATGCCGTCGGCCCCGGCCTCTTCGGCAAGCTTTGCGGCGCGAAGCGGGTCGGGATAGGCGCCGCCACGGGCGTTGCGCACGGTGGCAACATGGTCGATATTCACGCCCAGGCGCAGAGGGGTATCAGACATCCTTCGAATCCTTTTTGTTCGCGTCGCCCGAGCCTATCGGGTTTGGTCGGGGAACGGCAGAGCTTGCTTCGGCCAAGCGTTTGATTTCTTCGAACTTCGCCTTGATCTTTGCGCGGCGGCGCATCTGATAGGTTCGGATCACCGGCAGGCTGATATGGGTGCAGATCACGCCGGCCACGATGCCGGGAATGATGCCGCCAATCATGTAGGGAAAGAACACTTCGTCATAAAATTGCGACAGCCCGTGCCAGTCAGCGACCCGATCGGAGAACATCGCCAGGAAGTTATCCTTGAGGTCCCCCATCGCGCTGGCAAATTTGCCCATCAGCCCCTTGGTGTCGCCCTCTTCGTATTCGGTGCCCAGCAGGAAATGCCCAGTTTGCAGGCAGACCACGCCGATCGGAACGTAGGTCAGCGGGTTGCCGAAAAACGTGCCGCTCAACGCGGCAAGGATGTTGCCGTTCAGCATCCGGGCCAAGACCGCGGCAACCAGAAAATGAAGGCCGTAGAATGGGGTGAAGGACGCGAACACCCCGGCCCCTACCCCACGGGCAATGCGTTCGGGCGAGTCCGGAAGACGACGGACGCGGTGTTTGACATAGTGGAAGGCGCGGGTCCAACCGCCGCGAGGATAGACCAACTCGGACAGGACCTGGAGTACCGAGCGGCGATCACGGCGCTTGAAAACCACTCCTGATCACCCCTTCTCAGCCAGCTGCGACCGCAGCGCTTGTCATGTCCCGATACCGTTCGACCGCAGCCACGTCACTTTCCGCCTCGAGCATCAGCATCAGCGAATGCAGCTGTTCAAGATCCCGCACCTCGATACTGATAAGCAGACGATAGAAATCTGGCTTCCGGTCCACGAATTCCAGGTTCGAGATATTGGCCTTTTTCTCGCCGATCAATGTGCAAATACGTCCCAGCACGCCGGCGTCGTTGCCGATGGTCAGCTCCAACGTGGCGCCATAAGCGGCCGGGTGCGTGCCGGTATGCCAGTGAAGGTTCACCCACCGTTGCGGCTGATCCTCGAATTCGGCAAGGCGATCGCAATCGATGGAATGCACCACCACGCCCTTGCCCCGAGACGTGATGCCCACGATACGTTCGCCCGGCAAAGGCTGGCAGCATGGCGCGCGTTCAAACCCCTGCCCCGGCTCAAGCCCGATCACGGCGCGACGCAAGGGGATTGCTTCGCCCTCGTCGCGGGTCAGGTCGGGATAGACCGCGGCCACCACATCATGGGCGGTCAGTTCGGCACTGCCGACGCGGGCCAGCAACTCATCGCTGTTCTTGATGCGCAGGTGTTTGGCGGCGGTTTCCAATGCTTTGTCGGTCGCCTTGCGGCCGACATGCTCGAACCCCGCGCGGACCAGCTCGCGCCCCAGTTTGATGAACCGTTCACGATCAACCTCGCGCAGGGCGCGGCGGATGGCGGTGCGGGCCTTGCCGGTCACGGCAATCTCAAGCCACGTCACCTGCGGAGTCTGGCCGTCGGCCGTGATGATGTCGACCGATTGGCCATTCTTGAGCCGCGTCCACAGCGGCACGCGGATACCGTCCACCTTGGCCCCGACACAGGCATGGCCGATGCGCGTATGAATGGCGTAGGCGAAATCGATCGGGGTCGCCCCGCGCGGCAGTTTCACCACGTCGCCCTTGGGCGTGAAGCAAAAGACCTGGTCCGAATACATCTCGAGCTTGACCGCCTCGAGGAAATCTTCGTGGTCTTCCTCTGTATCGAACTGCTCGGTCAGGTTGGCGATCCACTTCGCCGGATCGACCGCAAATGGGTTTTCCGTCCGTACACCGTCACGATAGGACCAGTGCGCGGCCACACCTGTCTCGGCGACGTCATGCATCTGACGGGTACGGATCTGCACCTCGACCCGCTTGCCGTCACGACCCGAGACCGTTGTATGGATCGAGCGGTAGCCGTTCGATTTCGGCTGGCTGATATAGTCCTTGAACCGCCCCGGCACCGCGCGCCAGCGCTGGTGGATGGCCCCAAGGGTGCGATAGCAGTCTTCTTCGGTCTGGGTAATGATGCGGAAGCCATAAATGTCGGACAGGCGCGAGAAGCCCTGATCCTTCTCCTGCATCTTGCGCCAGATCGAATAGGGTTTCTTGGCGCGACCAAAGACTTCGGCCTCGATCCCCGCTTTCTCAAGCTCGTGCCGCATGTCTCCGGTGATCCGGTGAATCACGTCGCCGGTTTCGCGTTGCAGCGTGATGAAGCGGCGGATGATCGACTGGCGGCCTTCGGGATTGAGGACGCGGAACGCCAGGTCCTCAAGCTCTTCGCGCATCCACTGCATACCCATCCGGCCGGCCAGCGGCGCGTAGATGTCCATCGTTTCGCGCGCTTTCTGCACCTGCTTTTCAGGGCGCATCGCCTTGATCGTGCGCATGTTGTGCAGGCGGTCGGCCAGCTTGACCAGGATCACCCGCAGGTCCTTGGACATGGCCATGAACAGTTTGCGGAAGTTCTCGGCCTGCTTGGTTTCGCGACTGGACAGCTGCAGGTTGGTCAGCTTGGTGACGCCGTCGACCAGCATCGCCACCTCGTCACCGAACAGTTCGGCGATCTTGGAATAGCTTGCCTTGGTGTCCTCGATCGTGTCGTGCAGCAGCGCGGTGATGATCGTGGCATCGTCCAGGCGCTGCTCGGTCAGAATGGCGGCAACTGCGACGGGATGCGAAAAATAGGGCTCGCCCGAATGCCGGAACTGCCCTTCATGCATCTGCATTCCGAACTCATAGGCCCGGGCGATGCGATCGGCATTTGTCTTGGGGTTGTAGTTGCGGACCAGCGCAATCAGGTCTTCAACAGAAATCATCCGGTCCGCACCTTCGCTTGCAGGGCTTACCCCTGCCCCTGGGCCTCCATCAGGGCACGCAGGAGTTTCTCTTCGGACATGTCGTCATCTGCGGGCTTGTCCGACTCTGCACCCATCAACAGCGCCATCTGATCTTCTTCGGGCTCGTCGACCTCGATCTGGGTCTGGTTGGCCTCGATAAGACGTTCACGCAGCTCGTCCGCCGTCTGGGTTTCTTCGGCAATCTCGCGCAGAGCCACGACGGGGTTCTTGTCGTTGTCGCGGTCAACGGTGATCGATCCGCCAGTGGAAATCTCGCGCGCACGATGGGCGGCAAGCATCACCAGTTCGAACCGGTTCGGTACCTTGTCTACGCAGTCTTCGACCGTCACGCGGGCCATGAGGCGCTCTCCACAAATGAATCCGTGTCAGGAAGGGGTTTATCTAAGCGCGATTCTCTGCCTTGACAAGCGGGAAATGCCCAGCATTGGCGGCTCAGAGGGGGGTTACGGCGGCAACCTCGTCCGCAGGCAGCTGTCCGATCATTTCCCGGACGGTCAAATCCAGCACGGGATGGCGCCAATCGGGCGCGACGTCAGCCATTGGAACCAGCACGAATGCCCGGTCCTGCAGGCGCGGGTGCGGCACGATCAGTTGTTCGGGCGCGGATTGCACCTGCTGCTCCATCGGCAAATCCAGCCAGCGGCGGTATCCGTCCAGGTCCGGCAGAACGCGGTCGTCCCAGCAGACAAGATCAAGATCAAGTGTGCGCATACCCCAACGCTGAACCCTGGCGCGGCCGAACTCGGCCTCGACCTCGTGCAGCAGGTCCAGAACACCGCGCGGATCCAGTTCCGTCTCGATCAAAGCGGCTGCATTCACATAGTCCGGGCCGGCGCCCGCAGGGAAGCAGGGGGTCGAAAACAGCCGGCTTTTGGCCCGAATCACCAGCCCCTTGGCCTCCATGACCTCGAGAGCCTGCGCGAGTGTCACCTTGGGCCCGTTTCCTCTCAAGGTGAGATTTGCCCCCAACGCCACGACCACTTTTGACATGGATTTGACCACTTTTATCCCCGTATTCCGTTCAGAGAATACTTGCGATACAGGTCAAATAGCCTATTTTAAAGGCATCAATGCGCGAATTTATTTTTTTCACTCACAGACACCTCCGCGCGTTGAGCGATACCGGAAGGACAAATTAATGTTTTACAAGGACGAACGGCTTGCGCTGTTCATCGACGGCTCGAATCTGTACGCCGCCGCAAAAGCACTGGGGTTTGACATCGATTACAAGTTGCTTCGCCAGGAATTCATGCGTCGAGGCAAGCTTCTCAGAGCCTTCTACTACACAGCGCTGCTAGAAAACGACGAATACTCACCGATCCGTCCGCTTGTCGATTGGCTGCATTACAACGGTTTCACCATGGTAACCAAGCCGGCCAAGGAATACACCGACAGCATGGGGCGCCGTAAGGTCAAGGGGAACATGGACATCGAACTGACTGTCGATGCCATGGAGCTTGCGCCGCGCGTGGATCATATCGTGCTGTTTTCGGGTGATGGGGATTTCCGCCCGCTGATTGCCAGCCTGCAACGTCAGGGCGTGCGCGTGTCGGTCGTCTCGACCATCCGCAGCCAGCCGCCAATGATTTCGGACGAGCTACGTCGTCAGGCCGACAATTTCATCGAGCTTGACGATCTGCGCGACGTGATCGGACGCCCTCCGCGGGACGTGTCCGATGAACCGCGTACGGTAGCCGTCGCAGGAAAATAAAAACTCCGCCATCCACCACTCACACATGTGGAGCAATCGCGCGGTCAGGACTTCGTGTACTGGCCGCGCTTCTTTAATCAAGAACCCGTGCTCAAACGGGTATTGGCTAAAAGGACTTCGTGTCAGCATCATGACAAGGCTGTCCTGACTGGACCAACAGGTGGAAAAGCCTTACCTGTCCCTTTCAAGGAGACAGACGCATGACCAAGCCCCCCCTGACCCTGTATCTGGCCGCCCCGCGCGGGTTCTGCGCCGGCGTGGACCGCGCGATCAAGATCGTGGAAATGGCCCTGCAGAAATGGGGCGCCCCGGTCTATGTCCGGCACGAGATCGTGCACAACAAGTTCGTCGTGGACGGGCTGCGCGCCAAGGGTGCCGTCTTTGTCGAAGAACTGGACGAATGCCCCGATGACCGGCCGGTGATCTTTTCCGCCCACGGCGTGCCCAAATCGGTGCCCGCAGCCGCAGCCGCGCGCGAGATGATCTATGTCGACGCCACCTGCCCGCTGGTGTCCAAGGTCCATATCGAGGCCCAGCGCCACGCCGAGGCCGGGTTGCAGATAATCATGATCGGGCACAAGGGCCACCCCGAAACCGTCGGTACCATGGGCCAGCTGCCCGAGGGCGAAGTTCTGCTGGTGGAAACGCTTGACGACGTGGCCGGGGTACAGGTCCGCGACCCGAAAAAACTGGCCTTCGTCACCCAGACCACCCTCTCGGTGGACGACACGCGCGACATCGTGGCCGCGCTGCAGGACCGGTTCCCGGCCATCGTCGGCCCGCACAAGGAAGACATCTGCTATGCCACCACCAACCGGCAGGAGGCGGTGAAGACCGTCGCACCCAGGTCGGATGCGCTGCTGGTGGTAGGTGCGCCCAACTCATCGAATTCGCGCCGCCTGGTCGAGGTGGCGTCCAAGGCGGGCTGCACCTATGCACAGCTGGTGCAGCGCGCCACCGACATCGACTGGCGCGCGCTCGAAGGGATTTCCAGCATCGCCATCACCGCCGGCGCCTCGGCGCCCGAAGTTCTGGTGAACGAGGTGATCGACGCCTTCCGCGACCGCTTTGACGTGACCGTCGAAACCGTCGAAACCGCCACCGAGAATGTCGAGTTCAAGGTGCCCCGCATTCTGCGCGTGCCCGCATGAGCGGCATCCCCCGCGCACCTTTGGTTCTGGGCCTGGCCGGTCTGATCCCCTTTGTCTGGGGCGCGCTGACCTACCTGAGCGGAGACCTAAGTAATTGGGGCAGCCGCGCGCTGGGCCCCCGGTTCGTGGGGCCCTATGTGCAGCTGTTTTATGGCGCTGTGATCCTCAGCTTCATGTCCGGCGTTCTGTGGGGTTTTGCCACCAAGACTTCGGGCAACCGGGCGGCGCTTTGTTATGTGCTGTCGGTCCTGCCGGCGCTGTGGGCGTTCTTCACCACCGGCGGCGGGTCGGTCGACGCGGGCACCAACCTAATGATCGGCTTTGCCGGGCTACTGGTGCTGGACGCGCTGTTCTGGTCCTGGGGCCTGACCCCGCGCTGGTGGATGAAACTGCGGCTGCTGCTGAGCGCCGTCGTGCTGGCCTGCCTGGCCGTTGGAGTATTCCTGTGAGCGACAAACGAACCATCGACGCCTACACAACCCGTGTGGACGACTATCTGAAAGTGCCGCTGCCGCCCGAGCAGATCGAGGCGCGCGCAGCCTTTGCGCAGGCGGTCGGCGATGGGCTGGTGCTGGATCTGGGGTCGGGTCCGGGGTCGGACAGCGGTTTCTTTCTGCGCCAGGGGCTGCGGGTTCGGGCGCTGGACGCCACACCGGCCTTTGTCGAACACGCCCGCGCAAATGGCGTGGACGCGCATCTGGGCACGTTCGATGACGTGACCGAAACGGCCGAATACGATGGGGTCTATGCCAGCTTCTCCCTGCTGCACGCCCCGCGCGCCGATTTCCCGCGACATCTGGCCGCCATCCAGCAGGCCCTGAAGCCGGGCGGCGTGTTCTTTCTGGGCCTGAAACTGGGCACCGGAGAGCATCGCGACGAACTGGACCGCTACTACACCTATTTCACGCGCCCCGAGATCGAGACCGCGTTGGTTGAGGCCGGGTTCGTCATTGACCGTGTCACCACCGGTACGGGAAAGGGGCTGGCCGGATCGTATGACGGTTTCATTCTGGTGCTGTCCCATGCCTGATCTGTTTGCCTATACCGATGGTGCCTGTTCCGGCAATCCCGGCCCGGGGGGCTGGGGAGTGCTGCTGCGGGCGATGGATGGAGAAACCGTCCTGAAAGAGCGCGAGCTGAGCGGCGGCGAGGCCGAGACCACCAACAACCGGATGGAGCTGCTGGCCGCGATCAGCGCGCTCGAAACACTGGAGCGGCCCTCGAAAATTACCATCGTGACTGACAGCGCCTATGTGAAAAACGGGGTAACGGGCTGGATCCACGGGTGGAAGCGCAACGGCTGGAAAACCGCCAGCAAGAAGCCCGTCAAGAACGTGGACCTGTGGCAGCGGCTGGACGAAGCCCAACAGCGCCATGACGTGACCTGGGAATGGGTCAAGGGCCATGCCGGCCACCCCGAAAACGAACGCGCAGATGAGTTGGCACGCGCAGGCATGGCCCCGTTCAAGCCGAAAAAGGCCCGCACATGAGCGGTCTGGCCCTGCTGGACTATGCCTCGGTTCTGGTCTTTGCGCTGACCGGGGCGCTGGTGGCCAGCCGGGCGCAGCTGGATCTTGTGGGATTTGCCTTCATCGCCTGTCTGACGGCGGTGGGCGGTGGCACGGTGCGTGATCTGCTGCTGGATCGGCACCCGGTCTTCTGGGTGGGCCAACCTGACTATATCCTGATCGCGGTGGCGGCGGCGGTGGTCGTGTTTTTCACCGCGCATCTGGTCGAAAGCCGCTACAACTGGTTGGTCTGGCTGGACAGTTTCGCGCTGTCGATCGCCGCGGCCGCGGGAACTGGCGCGGCGCTGGCGCTGGGTCAGTCGGGCGTGATCGTGGTGTTGATGGGTGTGACCACCGGTTGCCTGGGCGGGCTGATGCGCGACGTGGTCTGCAACGAGGTGCCGCTGGTGCTGAAACAGGGCGAGCTCTATGTCTCATGCGCCTTCACCGGGGCGCTTGTGGCCGTGTTGGCCACCCGTCTGGGGCTGGAGACGCTGCTGGCGCTGGGCCTGTGCGCACTCTCCTGCTGGGCATTGCGGGCCGGATCGCTGCTGTTCGGCTGGCAGTTGCCGGTCTACAAGGCACGCCCGCCGCGGAGCTAGAGGCCGCGCCAGACCTCTTCCTCGGTCAGGTTCAGAGATGTGAAATCTTCGGCCCGCAACGATCTGTCAGCCTCCCACTCCATGAAGAACTCATCCAATTGCGGCGGAGCGATCATCGTGTCCGAAAGCATCGAATGCACTTGCCCCCGATGGTGAATCTGGTGCTGCAGCAAGTGCAGGATCGTGCG
The DNA here is from genome assembly GCF_056537025.1 of Ruegeria sp. CH5. NCBI lineage: Bacteria > Pseudomonadati > Pseudomonadota > Alphaproteobacteria > Rhodobacterales > Roseobacteraceae > Ruegeria > Ruegeria sp. CH5. The sequence continues at coordinate 37,867 of NZ_JBQFQT010000006.1, forward strand.
GTCGTACCGCTCGACTTGCACCAATTCCCCACGTGGAATCCTGACGCGTGCAGTTTCATCCAAAACCTTCTCATCGCGGCAAACATCCACGAAACGTCGGTCGATGGCGCGTTGGTGCGCCGAAAGCTCGGGCAAGTCGGGATAGGGAGTTTCCGGGTCGAAGGCGTCCAATCCCATTGGCCGGCCTTCCAGAGCGGTGACGTAGAAAAGATCAACCGTATAAATGTGATTGAGAGTCTCGATGATGGACGGGAAGAAACCAGTACGGTGCTTCGCCAGTTCCTCGGGGGGCAATTGCGCGCAAGCGTCCAGAATTCGGTGGTTGGCCCATGCGTTGTTATAAGCTTGTGGCAAGAAATAGTTTTTCATTGCCGATGCCTAGTTGATTGCCAAGGCACTGTCTAGCGTGGCCTGCGGCCTGCCGCATCAACGCCGGAAATAGGTCTTCCAGATCCAGATCAGCAGCAGCGCGCCCAGCACCGCGCCGACGAATCCGGGCATCCAGCCCATGACCGTCAGCAAGGCGCGCATGATCAGCCCGCCCACCACAGCCCCGGCGATACCGATCAGCAGGGTGGTGGGGATGTCCGCCTCGATACGCATCAGGCGGGTGGCCAGAAATCCGGCCGCGGCGCCGATGACGATCAAGGCAAGGACGGGCATCTCATTTCCTCCAGTGCGTGGGCACGATGATCAAGGCCCCCACTGACGAGATCACCGCATCCAGCCCCGGCGGTCCAAAGCTGATGCCGAACATGATGCGGATGAAATAGAACAGGAACGCCCCGCCCACGCAGATGATGATGGATTGCAGATACCCGTTGTGGGTAAAGCCCGTCACCTCGGACAGGTAGCCGACGATGCCGGCAATCACGACGGTGCCCATCATCACCATGAACATCAGGACGTCTCCGAGTCGAGGCGGGTCCCGGCCGGGATCGGCCAGCCCCGCAGGAAGGTTTCCCTATCCTGCGCCGCCTTGCCCGCCCGTTGCAAGCGCAGCAGTTCGACCGCGCCGGTGCCGCAGGCCACGCGCAGCGCGTCGTCCAGCACCTCGCCCGGCACACCCTGCCCGTCCGACAGGCGCGAGGCGAGCAGCTTGACGCGCTCGCCCTCGATCTGAGTCCAGGCACCGGGAAAGGGCGACAGGCCGCGGATCTGGCGATCGACCTCGACGGCGGGGCGCGACCAGTCCACGCGGGCCTCGGCCTTGTCGATCTTGGCGGCATAGGTCACGCCGACCTCGGGCTGCGGCTCGGGGGTCAGCTCAGGCAGGCGGTCCAGAGCCTGCACGATCAGATCGGCGCCCATCGCCGACAGACGGTCATGCAGCTGGGCGGTGGTTTCCTCGGCTCCGATCGGGGTGGCCTGACGCAGCAGGACGGGGCCGGTGTCCAGACCGGCCTCCATCTGCATGATACAGATCCCGGTCTCGGCATCGCCCGCCATGACCGCCCGGTGGATCGGCGCGGCCCCGCGCCAGCGCGGCAGCAAGCTGGCGTGGATGTTTAGGCAGCCATGCCGGGGCGCGTCCAGAATCGGCTGAGGCAGGATCAGCCCATAGGCCACGACCACGGCCACATCGGCCTTCAGCGCAGCAAAGGCAGCCCGTTCCTCGGGCGATTTCAGCGAGGTGGGATGGCGCACCGGCAGGCCCAGCGCCTCGGCGCGGGCATGCACCGGCGTGGGCCGGTCCTTCTTGCCGCGACCGGCCGGACGCGGGGGCTGGCAATAGACGGCGGCGATCTCGTGCCCGGCCCTCACCAGCGCATCCAGCACTGGCACCGAAAACTCGGGCGTTCCCATGAAGATGACGCGCATGCCGCCCTACCCCGCCTTTTTCGCCTTGCGCAGCAGCATGTCGCGTTTGACCTTGCTGAGACGGTCAAAATACATCCGGCCGTTCAGATGGTCGATCTGGTGCTGCACGCTGGTGGCTTCGATGCCGACGAAATCGCGTCTGTCGATCTCGCCTTTTTCATTGAGGTATCGGACCGTCACCGCACGCGGACGTTTGATCTTGGCCGACACGCCCGGCAGGTTCGGGCTCGCCTCGTTATGCTCGCGCAGCTCGATCGAGCTGTGCAGGATTTCGGGGTTGGCCAGGCGCACCGCGCGGCCACGCTCGGCCGAGCCGTCCACGACCGCCAGCCGCAGCATCACGCCGATCTGGGGCGCCGCCAGACCGACGCCGGGCATCGCCTCCATCGTGTCGATCATGTCGTCCCAGATGGCGCGGATTTCGTCGGTGATCTCGGTCACCGGCTCGGCCTTGGTGCGCAGGCGCTTGTCGGGCCACGGCAGGCAGGGACGGACGGTCATGCGCGGGCCAGCTCGCGCTTGAGCTTTACCATCTTGCGGGTGATCATCTGACGTTTCAGCGGCTTGAGATAGTCGATGAACAGCTTGCCGTTCAGGTGGTCGATCTCGTGCTGCACGCAGGTGGCCCAGAGTCCGTCGAAGGTTTCGCGCTGCGCCTTGCCGTTCTGGTCCATCCAGGCGACCTCGACCTCGGCCGGGCGGGTGACCTCGGCGAACTGATCGGGGATCGACAGGCAGCCTTCATCGTAGACGCTGGTTTCGTCCGAGGCCGAGATGATCTCGGGGTTGAACATCACCAGCGGGCGGGGGGTGGCGCCTTCTTCTTTGACGCAATCCAGCACGATCAGCCGTTCCAGCACGCCGATCTGGGGCGCGGCCAGCCCGATGCCCGGCGCGTCATACATGGTTTCCAGCATGTCGTCGGCCAGCGCGCGCAGCTCGTCCGACAGGTCGTCCACGGGCGCACAGACCTTTTTCAGGCGGGGATCGGGATGGATCAGGATGTTGCGTTTCATGGGGCTGATTTATGTCATCGCGCGCGTGGCCGCAACGCCCCCCTTGCGCCGGGCGAATTTCCCGATAGCTTTCGGGTCAACGAATGGAGCAGACATGACTTTCAACGACCTGATCGACCGCCGGGGCACCTTCAGCTCGAAATGGGACAAGATGGAGCAGCTGTTCGGCGTCTCGCCCGAGGACGGGCTGGCCATGTGGACCGCCGATTCCGACTATGCCACCGCGCCCTGCGTGATCGAGGCGGTGCGCCGCGCGGCCGATCACGGGGTGTTCGGCTATTCCTGGCAGCACCCGGCCTATCTGCAGGCGGTGCAGTGGTGGATGCAGAACCGTCACGACTGGGCGATCGACACCGATTGGATCCTGACCTCGCAAGGTCTGGGCAACGCCATCGCGCTGAGCCTCGATGTGTGGACCGAGCCGGGGGACGGGGTCGTGATCTTCATGCCGGTCTACCACGAGTTTGCGCATAAGGTGAACAAGACTGGCCGCCGGGTGGTCGAATGCCCCTTGGTGCGGGCCGGCGACACCTATGAGATCGACCTGGACGACGCTCAGTCGCGGCTGGACGGGTCGGAACGGATGTTGATCTTGTGTTCGCCGCAAAACCCGTCGGGGCGGGTCTGGACACCGGACGAGCTGCGTGCGGTGGCGGCCTTTGCCGAACGCAACGGGCTGATCCTGGTCTCGGACGAGATCCATCATGATCTGGTCTATCCGGGGCACAAATTCGTGCCGATGGACGTGGCCGCGCCGGATGCACGGCCCTGGACGGTGACGCTGACTGCGGCGTCCAAGACCTTCAACATCGCAGGCCAGCGCACCGGTAACATGATCATTCCCGACGACACGTTGCGGGCGCAGATGCGTCACCGGCTGAACACGTTGGACTATGACCCCAGCGCACTTGGCGTGGCGATGATCACCGCTGCCTACACGCCCGAAGGCGCCGAATGGGTGGATGCCCAGATCGACCACCTGAAGGGCAACCGCGCGATATTCGATGCTGCGATCTCCGAAATCCCCGGTCTGTGGTCGATGCCCTTGCAGGCAACCTACTTGGCCTGGGTCGATTTCTCGGGCACCGGCATGGATCACGCCGAATTCGTGCGCCGTTTGCGCGATGATGCGCGGATCGCAACGTCATCCGGCCCAGGTTTTGGAACGGGAGGCGAGACCTTCGAACGGTTCAATCTCGCTACTCAGCGGGCGCGGGTCGAGGACGCGTGCGCCCGTTTGAAACTTGCTTTTTCCGACCTTCAATAAGGCCGCGTGAACGATCTGCCCTAGTCGTCTTTGCCGAGAAGGGCGATTGGGGCATCCGGCGCGCGATAGAAATCCAGTGGCGCCTTGTCCGCCGCGACGGTGCTGCGCTTGAACTCATATCGCATCTGGCCGCCGTCTTCCTCGTCAGCGACGATCAGGCATTGATACAGGTGGTTGGCGCCATCAAAAATATCGACCAGTCCACGCAGACGCGGTGTTGTCTCGGCCTCGACGGCGAAACCATCCTTCCACAATTTGAGGATTCTGTAGGTATTGTCGCCCATTTCCACCCGCAGGCGGCTGGACTTTTTGAGCGATGCGATTCGGGCCGCATCCAATTCGGCGCTAATTTCCTTGGAAACATAAGTACTCATCAAAATTCCCCCCAAGCTATGCCATCTATTGTGGGGGTATCTTCGTAAAAATCCAGTGAAGCCCGACCGTTGACGCGGATCTGTGGGCGATTTGTTGCACAGACATCCCGGGTGGCACTGTGCGACTGCGCAGAGATGCTGCGCGCCTTCGGCGATGTGAACTGCGGCGCTGTCGCACTAAGCTTTGTCCGGAGACGGAAACGGAGGATCCAAGATGGGCCTGTTGGTCGACGGCACCTGGCACGACACCTGGTATGACACGAAATCCACCGGCGGAGCGTTCAAACGTTCGGCTGCCCAGTTTCGAAACTGGATAACGGCCGATGGCAATGCAGGTCCCTCCGGCAAGGACGGTTTCAAGGCCGAAGCCGGGCGATATCACCTGTATGTCAGCCTGGCCTGCCCTTGGGCACATCGGACGTTGATCTTCCGCCAGATCAAGGAACTTCAGGACCTGATCACCGTCTCGGTGGTTCATCCGGACATGCTGGACCACGGTTGGACTTTCCAGACCGACGATCACGGCGCCACCGGCGATGCTTTGTATGGGCTAGACTATGCCTATCAGGTCTACACACGCGCCGACCCGAACTACTCGGGCCGGGTGACGGTGCCCATCCTGTGGGACAAGGTACAAGAGACCATCGTGTCGAACGAAAGCTCGGAAATCATCCGCATGTTCAATTCGGCCTTCGACCAAATCACTGGCAACACCGACGACTACTGGCCCGCCGAGATGCGCGACGCGATCGAAGAGGTCAATGCGAGGGTCTACTCAAACGTGAACAACGGCGTCTACAAATCCGGCTTTGCCACCTCGCAGGAGGCCTATGACGCGGCCGTGCACCCCCTGTTCGACACGCTGGATTGGCTGGAAGATCGGCTGTCCACGCACCGATACCTGATGGGGGATCGCCTGACCGAGGCCGACTGGCGCCTATTCACGACCCTGATCCGGTTCGACCCGGTCTATCACCTGCATTTCAAGTGCAACCGCAGGCGGCTGATCGACTATCCCAACCTGTGGGCCTACACGCGCGAACTGTATCAATGGCCGGGCGTGGCGGGCACGGTAAACATGCACCATATCGTGCGGCACTATCACTACAGTCACGACAGCATCAATCCGCACCGGATCATCCCGATCAACCCCACCCTGGACTATTGGGAGCCGCACGGACGCGATCAACGCCCCGCGGCGTAGTGTTCGACCATCGCCGCCAGATCCTCGGGCGGCGTTCCGCTCTGGACATAGGCGCAGGCGTTGGGGCTGTGCGCAAAGATCGATCCGTCGGAAAAGAACGTTGTGTTGGTGACGAAGATCACCCGGGCATCCGGGCGGCGATAGCTGGCGAAATCGGCGACCGCCAACGCGCTGCCTGAATCCAGAACCAGGTCCAAGATTATGATGTCGAAGGGCGTGCCATACAGTGCAAGGATCGCTGCCTCCTGGCTTTCGACCAGAGAAACCTCAGCCCCCTGCCGTTCCAGGTGCCGCTGCCAGACCCGACCCAGGTCGGGGTTACTCTCAACAATCAGAACTTTCATTTGCAACAACCTCGGCACTTGATAAGGTGAGTGGTGCCGACCCCCATAAGCTGTGATCACGTTATTTCGTTAACAAAGGGTTAACGGTCGCCCCAGCGCTCTTCAAGGAACCGGATTTGCTTGTAAAAACGGCGTAAATCCGCTTGAAGCGGGGTAATTTCGGCGTTTTGGACGATTCCGGCATGACTGACCGCACTGACGACTTGAACCCGCGCGGCAAGCGTGACCACGGCGGAGGTTTGGACGACGCCATTGCCCGTCATGGCGGCGCGCGAACGGAATGGATCGACCTGTCGACCGGTATCAACCCACACCCCTATCCTGTGGCGGACCTTACGTCTGAGGATTGGACCGCCCTGCCGGATCACGGGGCATTTGCCCGGCTGAGCAATGCGGCCCGTCGCTTCTGGGGTGTGCCGGAGAGCGCGGCAATCCTACCCGCACCGGGGGCCTCGGCCCTGATCGCGCGGATCCCGGCGCTGGCCCCCGTTGGTGCGGTCCAGATCACCACGCCCACCTACAACGAACATGCCGCTGCCTTTGCCGCGCAGGGCTGGACGGTGCAGCCCGGCGGCCCGACGCAGGCGCGGGTGATCGTGCATCCCAACAACCCCGACGGCCGAATCTGGCAGGCTAAGGACGCCGATGCGCCGCTGACCGTGATCGACGAAAGCTTTTGCGACGTGACGCCCGATGCCTCGCTGATCAGCCTGTCCGAGCGCCCCGGCGTGATCGTCCTGAAAAGCTTTGGCAAGTTCTGGGGTCTTGCGGGCCTGCGGCTGGGCTTTGCCATCGGGCATCCCGACCTGATCGCGAGGCTGAACGATCTGACCGGTCCATGGGCGGTGTCCGGCCCGGCCCTGCGCATCGGCGCGCAGGCCCTGAATGACACGACCTGGGCTGAAACCACGCGCGCGCGACTGGCCCGTGATACGGAACGGCTGGATACGCTGATGACCGGCAAGGGCGCGCATTTGGTCGGCGGCACCACGCTGTTCCGCCTGTACGAAGTGGACGATGCCGCCGCCTGGCAGGACCGGCTGGCACAGGCCCATATCTGGAGTCGCATCTTCCCCTATTCCGATCGGTTCCTGCGGCTGGGCCTGCCGCCCGAGCATGGCTGGTCGCGGCTCGAGGCGGCGCTGTGAGCACCGCCCTGACGCTGGCCCTGGCGATGCTGCTGGACGCCGCATTGGGCGAGCCCGACTGGCTGTGGTCGCGCCTGCGGCACCCGGCGGTTTTGATGGGCAACGCCATCGCCTGGCTGGACCGCCGCCTGAATCACGGCAAGCATCGACGCGCCAAGGGCGTGTTCGTCGCCCTTCTGCTGGTCCTGGGCGGCTGGGTGGTCGGCACGGCGCTGGGGTCGCTTGGCTGGGTGGTCGAGGTCGTGGTCTGCGCGATCCTGTTGGCACAGAACTCTCTGGTGGCGCATGTCCGCGCCGTGGGCGTCGCGCTGCGGCAATCCCTGCCCGAGGGGCGCGCGGCGGTGGCAATGATCGTGTCGCGCGACACCTCGCAGATGACCGAGGCACAGGTGGCGCGCTCGGCCATCGAGAGCGCCGCCGAGAACCTCAGCGACGGGGTGATCGCCCCGGCCTTCTGGTTCCTGCTGGGCGGCTTGCCGGGGCTCCTGGTCTACAAGGCGGTGAACACCGCCGACAGCATGATCGGCTACCGCAACGACACGTACCGAGACTTCGGCTGGGCCGCCGCTCGGCTGGACGATCTGCTGAACCTGATCCCGGCACGGCTGACTTCCCTGATGATCGTGGCCCTATCGGGACAGTGGCGCCAATGGCGAGCCATAGTGGCGGACGCGCAGCGCCACATCTCGCCCAATGCCGGCTGGCCCGAGGCCGCCATGGCCCGCGCGCTGGACGTGGCACTGGCCGGGCCGCGCAGCTATGACGGGCAGATGCGCGATCTGGCCTGGGTCAACGGCGAAGCCCGGCGCACGATCGGCGCAACGGAGGTTTTCCGCGCATGCGGAGTGCTTTGGCAGGTTTGGGGGCTTGCGTTGGCGGGGCTGACGGTGTGGGTTGGTCTGAACACGGTTTTCTGAGGATGGTTTTCGTCATGCGCTTTGTCTCGGGCCTTGTGGCCGCTTGCCTGTTCGCCGCCCCGGCCCTTGCCCAATGCGGCGGCGGCTTCAACGCCTTCGTTCGCGGACTGAAGGCCGAAGCGGCACAACAAGGCTTCGACGCGGCCACGGTCGATGCGTTCTTCAACGGTGTGCAGCAGGACCCCAAGGTGCTGAAGGCCGATCGCGCGCAGGGCGTCTTCCAAAAACCGTTCATCGAATTCTCGCGACGCCTGATCTCGCAGGACCGGATCAGGCGCGGCCAGGCGATGGCGCAGCAATACGATGCCGTGTTCGACCGGATCGAGGCAGAATACGGTGTGTCGCGCGGGGTCCTGCTGGCCTTCTGGGCGTTCGAGACGGATTACGGCGCGTTCCAGGGCGATTTCAACACCCGCAATGCGCTGGTGACGCTGGCCCATGATTGCCGCCGCCCCGAGCTGTTCCGGCCGCAGATCTTTGCCGCGATCGAGCTGTTCCGGAACGGCGATTTCGACCCGAACCGCACCACCGGCGCATGGGCGGGCGAGATCGGCATGGTGCAGATGCTGCCCCGTGACATTCTGGAAAACGGCGTGGACGGTGATGGCGACGGCCATGTGCGGCTGAAAACCTCGGCCCCCGACGCGCTGATGTCCGGGGGCAAGATGCTGTCTCATCTGGGCTGGCAGTCCGGTCAGCCCTGGCTGCAGGAGGTCACCGTGCCCGCACAGATGGACTGGTCGCTGAGCGGGCCTGGCAAACCGCGCCTGGTCTCGGACTGGCGGGCGATGGGCGTGCAGGCGCGCAGCGGGTCATTGGCCAACCTGCCAGCCTCGCTGATCCTGCCGCAGGGGCGCAAGGGGCCGGCCTTTCTGGCCTATCCGAATTTCGATGTCTATTTCGAGTGGAACCAAAGCTTTGTCTACGTCATGACCGCGGCCTATTTCGGAACGCGCCTCGAGGGCGCACAGGTTTATGCCGCGGGCAACCCCGATCCGGGCCTGACCGGTGCCCAGATGAAACAGCTGCAGGCGAAACTGCAGGCGCGCGGCCACGACGTGGGCAAGATCGACGGCATCCTGGGGGCCGGAACGCGCGCTGCAGTACAGGCTGAACAGGCCCGGCTGGGACTGCCTGCGGACGCATGGCCGACGGCTGACTTGCTGAACCGGCTCTAGCCGCTCAATCCGTTGGGTCGTGGAACACCAGCGTGAATCCTTCCTTAGGCGTCGGTACGGCGTAATGCCTGGAAAACCGACGGAACTGTTCTTCGGTCGCGGCAAAGGCGTGGTTGCCCGCTGCGTTTCGTGCTTGCAATCGGGCCAGGCAGACAGCGTCGGGCGTGGTCAGCACATGCATCTGATGCGCTGTACCGGTCTGATCCAGAATTTCGCGCATCCAGGCGCGGGTTTCGACCGTGTTGACTGGGAAATCCAGAACAATCGACATGCCCGCCTCAAGCAGAGTCGTGACATGCGGACCCATCGCCGCCCGCAGACGCGTGGAACAGCGCAGATAGTCGGCACCTGTCACCATCTGATCGGCAAAAAGCGGCTTCAGCCAGGCGTCCTCGGAAATCAGAACTGTGCCGGGCTGCCTCGCGAGCTGGGCGGCAAGCGTCGATTTTCCCGCGGCGATCTTGCCGCAAAGCATGTGCAGGGTCGGAGCGGGTCGGGTCATCGGTCGGTTCCTGGTTGGGCACGGCGGGTGAAGGGCAGGCCACGATCATTCGGGTCGCACCGGGTAACGTTCGCCTTTTTCGGTGATCAGGATCAACCGGCCATTGTTGCGCACGTACAGATCGCAGCGGTCGAACCCGTTGCGGTACTGCACACAGATGCTGCCATCAGCGGCGATCGAGTAGGTTCCGAAGGCCGTTCCGCCGCCATTGACCGCCGAATAAGTATAGGAATAGGCCCCACCGGCCGAGTATTTCGACTGCCCGTCGTCATAGAAGGTCAGCGTTCGCCCGGCCAAAGCGTCCAGTTCAGCGGGGCTCAGGGGGGTATCACCGGGGCGGGTGGCCCATTCGGCAGCCCAGAGAGGCGAGGCGGCGCAGGCCGCGGCGATCAGCAACAGGTGTTTCATGCAGCCAGCCTAGCCCGGCCCGGCCCGATCGCGGAATAACGTTGCGGTGAGCGGTCAGGCGACCATCTGCTCGGCCTTCTTCAGATCGACCGAGACCAGTTGGCTGACGCCCTGTTCCTGCATGGTCACGCCGAACAGACGGTCCATCCGGGCCATGGTCACCGCGTGGTGGGTGATGATCAGGAACCGCGTGTCGGTCTGGCGGCACATCTCGTCCAGCAGATCGCAGAACCGGGTCACGTTGGCGTCGTCCAGCGGTGCGTCGACCTCGTCCAGAACGCAGATCGGCGCCGGGTTAGCCAGGAACACGCCGAAGATCAGCGCGGTGGCGGTCAGAGTCTGTTCCCCGCCCGACAGCAGGCTGAGAGTCGACAGCTTTTTGCCCGGCGGCTGGCACATGATCTCGAGCCCCGCATCCAGCGGGTCGTCGCTCTCGACCATCACCAGGTTGGCCTCGCCGCCACCGAACAGATGCTTGAACAGCATGGCGAAGTTCGCGTTGACCTGTTCGAAGGCGGTCAGCAGACGCTCGCGGCCCTCGCGGTTGAGGCTGGCGATGCCGCTGCGCAGCGCCTTGATTGCCTCTTCCAGATCGGATTTTTCACTGTTGAGCGTGTCGAACTCCTCCTGAACCTCCTTGGCGTCCTCCTCGGCGCGCAGGTTCACCGCACCCATCGCGTCACGCTGGCGCTTGTGGCGGTTCACCTCAGCTTCCAGGGCATCGGCGGCGGGCATGTCATCGGGGTTCACGTCCAGCTGGTTCAACAACTGGTTCGGGGTCAGTTGCTGATCCTCGGCGATGCGCTCGGCAGCGGCGGCGACACTTTCCTTGGCCGCCTCGAACCGCGCCTCGGCCGCGGCGCGGGCTTCGCGCGCCTCCGAGGCCTTGCGCTCGGCCTCGCGCTCGGCCAGCACGGCCTCGCGTTGCAGCGCTTCGGCCTGGGCCAGCTTGTCGGCGGCCTCGGCGCGGCGGGCCTCGGCGGCCTCGATCATCTCGTTCAGCTCTTCGCGTGCCTCGGCGATCTCGGCGGGCGCGGCCATCGCTTCGGTCAGCTCTTCCTCGGAACTGGCTTTGCGCTCGGCCAGCTCGGCGATGCGCTTCTCGGCTGTTTCCAGACGGTGTTTCCAGCCGCTCAGGTCCTTGGCCACCTCCTGTGCGCGGCGGGTGCGGGCCTCGCCCTCGCGGCGCAGCTCGTCATGGGTCGAGCGGTGCGTCAGCATGGTGATACGCGCGGCCTCGACCGTCTGCTTGATGTCCTCGACCCGGGCGCGGGCGGTGTCCAGATCGCCCAGCTCGGCCAGAGCGGCCTCGGCCTCGCGCAGCTGGGCGCGGGCCGCCATCGCATCCTGCTTATGGCGGTCGACCGCAAGCGTCAGGTTCTCCAGCTTGCCCTGCGCCAGGTTGCGGTCGGCCTCGGCCCGGCTGAGCGCGCGGGCGGCTTCGGCCATGCGCTGATCGGCGGCGCGGCGGGCTTCTCGGGCGCGACGGTCGGCCTCGGTCACCTCGGCCAGTTGCCGCGACAGGGCCTCATGCGCGGCGCGAGCGCCATCGGCCTGCGCTTCGACCTGCGCCAGCTGCTGTTTCAGCGCCTCAAGCTTGTTGAGCTGCTCGAGCCGCAGCGCCGCAGCGCTGGGGGCATCTTCTGCCCAGGCGCGGAACCCGTCCCAGCGCCACAGATCGCCCGAGCGCGATACCAGCCGCTGGCCGGGTTTCAGCAAGGGTTGCAGCCGCGCGCCCTGATCCGCGTCAATCAGGCCGATCTGCGCGATGCGACGGCTGAGGCGGTCCGGCCCCGAGACGTGCAGCGCCAGCGGCTCGGCCCCGTCCGGCAAGGGCTGATCGGCATCATAGCCCGGCACCTGCACCCAGCCCGACGGGCCATCGCCTTCGACCAGCGGGGCGCGGAGGTCATCCGCCAGCGCAGCCCCCAGCGCCTTTTCAAAGCCCGGCTCGACCCGCAGCAGGTCCAGCACCTGCCCGCCCTCGGCGGTGTCGCGCTCGACCAGCTTGGCCAGCGCGGTGGTCTCGGCCCGGATCGCGCCCAACTCTCCCTCAGCCTCGGAGCGTTGGGCACGGGCCTCGGCCTCGCGCGCCTGCGTTTCACCGCGCAGCTCGTCGGCGGCGGCCAGCGCTTCTTCGGCGGCTTCGGCGGCCTCGCGCGCCTCTTCCTCGGCGACATGCGCGGCCTCGAACGCTTCGTCGGCGCGGGTCAGGGCGGCGCGGGCCTCGGCAACAGCTGCGCGGGCCTTTTCCTCTTCGGCCTCGGAGCGTGCCAGCGTCTTGCGGCTGTCCTCGACCAGGCGCTGCGCCGATTGGTGACGCGCGACCAGGCGGGCGGTGTCCTCGGTCTCCTGCGCCAGCAGATCCTCGCGCTCCTGCAGAACCGCGGCGGCTTCGCGGGCGATTTCGGCGGCTTCGGCCAGCTTGTCGTCATGGCCCTCGGCGGCCTTGGCCAGTTCGCGGGCCTCCCATTCCAGCCGTTCGATCATCTCGCCGGCGTCGCGGTTCAAACCGGTTTCACGCTCGATGTCGCGGCCCAGTTGCTGGATGCGGGCGGTCAGGGTTTCGATGGTCTGGCGCGCGCGGGTTTCCTGATCGGACAGCTGATCGCGCTGTACCTGCTGGCGCTGCAGGACGGCGGCGGCGATGGCCTCCTCCTCGCGCAGCGGCGGCAGGGTTTCTTCGATCTCGGCACGTTTCGCGCTGGCGGCGCGGGCCTCGGCCTCGGCGCGCGCGGCTTCGGTGGTGCGGTCGCACAGACGCTCTTCGGCCTGCTGGCGGGCCATGTCGGCCTCTTTCCAGCGGCGATACAGCAACATGCCCTCGGCCTGGCGCAATTGCTCGCCGATCTCACGATACCGCGCGGCCTGACGGGCCTGCCGCGCCAGCTGCGCCAACTGGGTGCCCAACTGTTCCAGCACGTCATCGACGCGGGTCAGGTTGGCTTCGGTGCCCTTGAGCTTCAGTTCGGCCTCGTGCCGGCGCTGGTACAGGCCCGAGATGCCGGCGGCCTCTTCCAGAATGCGGCGGCGGGCGCGGGGTTTGGCGTTGATCAGCTCGGCGATCCGGTTCTGCCCCACCAGAGCGGGTGAATGCGCGCCGGTCGAGGCATCGGCGAACAGCATCTGCACGTCGCGGGCGCGCACGTCCTTGCCGTTGGCCTTGTAGGCGCTGCCCACGTCGCGGGTGATGCGGCGCACGATCTCGATCTGATCGCTGTCATTGAACCCGGCCGGGGCCAGACGTTCCGAGTTGTCCATGGTCAGGACAACCTCGGCGAAGTTGCGCGCCGGACGGGTGGCGGCACCGGCAAAGATCACGTCCTCCATCGCCCCGCCGCGCATCGATTTGGGGCGGTTCTCGCCCATCACCCAGCGCAGCGCCTCGAGCAGGTTGGACTTGCCGCAGCCGTTGGGCCCCACCACACCGGTCAACCCGTCCGCGATGATCAGATCGGTCGGGTCGACGAAGCTTTTGAAGCCGGTGAGTTTGAGTTTGGTGAAGCGCAAAGGCCGATTTCCATGATTCCCGTTCCCTGAAAGTCTGGACAAGGGAAGGCCCGCGAGTCAACGAAGTTGCGCAGGATATGGGATATTGGGCCGAGTTATCCACAATATCTTGCTGATTTGGGCGGAAATGCCCAGAGTCAATACGGCGAACACTCGAACACCTGGTACCCGTTGTCCGACCCGCTGTCATAGGTTCCGAAGTCAATGCATTCATAGTTGGTCGGCGTGACCGCAGCCAGCAACAGCCGGTCCGACGCCCTGCGGTCGCAAGCGAGGATGCCCACGGTCACCGCCGCATCGCCCAACACGTCGGCGACCGGACAGCCCGAGACCTGCGCCATGGCCAATGCGGCCCGATCCCGGATCGGCCCCAGCCGCGGGGCATATTGGCTGTTGACGCGGACCGCCTCGGCCAGGTCACCGCGCAGGCGCACGTCGAACACGCTGCCGTTCACGGCCACGCGGGTTGCGGGCAGGTCGCGGAAATGGGGCGTGCCGGCCGAGCAACCGGCCAGCAACAGCAAAGCGAGGAACCGGATCATGCCGCAGTTTTGCGGCAAAATGGTTAACGAAAGCTTTCCCGCGCTCAGCCGCGCAGGACCGTGCCCAACCGGGCAATACCCTCGGCAATCGTGGCCATGTCCGAGTTGGAGAAACTCAGCCGGATCGTGTTTGCACCGCTGCCATCGGGATGAAAGGCCTGTCCGGGCACAAAGGCGACCTTGACCGTCTCAAGCGCGCGGGCCAGCAACTGCGCGCCATCTGATCCGGGCGGCAGGGTCAGCCAGATGAACATGCCACCCTCGGGCCGGGTCCAGTGCACACCTTCGGGCATGTGCCGATCCAACGCCGCCAGCATCGCGTCGCGGCGCGCACGGTAGGTTGCGCGCACCTTCGGGATGTGGCTGTCGAAACAGGTTTGGGCCACCTGATGCACGGCCATCTGGTTGATGGTGGCCGAATGCAGGTCGGCGGCCTGTTTCATCAGCACAAGCTGCGCGATGACGGGCCGCGCCGCCACGACCCACCCCACCCGCAACCCGGGCGACAGAGTCTTGGAAAAACTGCCGCAATAGATCGTCCTGCAGGCTTGCAGATCGCCCTTCCGCGCCAGTTCCAGAGCGAGGACCGGCGGTATCGCCTGCCCGTCATAGCGCAGGGCCTGATAGGCGCCGTCCTCGATCAGGGCGCAGTCCAACTCCTCGGCCAGATCCAGAAGGGACTCGCGCCCTTGCCGATCGACGGTCTCGCCGGTCGGGTTGGCAAAGTCGGGCGACAGATAGGCGTATTTGACCGCCCCCGACCCCGCCGCGGCCCGGTATTGCGCCGCGCCCGCGATGCCGCCTGCGCGCAACCGGTCGAAGCGCGGCTCATAGGCGTTGAAGGCCGCCAAGGCGCCCAGATAGGTCGGCCATCCAACCAGCGCCGTGTCGCCGGGCGACAGAAACAGCTTGCCCAGATAGTCCAGCGCCTGCTGCGAGCCCGAGGTGATCAGAACGTCGTCGGGGCCGCAGTCGATGCCGATCTGGCGCATGTGGCCGGCGATCCATTCCCGCAGCGGCATATACCCTTCGGATACGGAATACTGCAGCGCCTGCGCCCGGCTGTCGGCGCCAAGCGCCTGTTGGAATGCGTGGGCAAAGGCCTCGGCCGGAAACAGCGCCGGGTCGGGGATGCCGCCGGCAAAGGAAATGATGCCGGGTTGATCCAGCAGTTTCAGCAATTCGCGGATTTCAGACGCCTTCATTCGCGCGGCGCGCGTTGCAAATAACTGGTGCATGGGCCGAGCCTCCTCCGCTGGGTCGGACTGACGCTATGACCCCTGCGCTTAAAGTCAATAATGCTGACCTAGTGTTTCAGCCAATGTGATCGCGGCCCGTTCTTGCGCGGGCCGGGCATGTGTGGTCATATGATTTGACCAATTTTCAGCGATGATCCGATGCCCTTTCAGAAAGTCCAGACCGAGAAACTGTCCCTGGCCGTCGTCAAACAGATCGAGCTGCTGATCCTGCGCGGGATCCTGCGCCCTGGTGAGCGCCTGCCGTCCGAACGCGAGTTGGCCGATCGGCTGGGCGTGTCGCGCCCGTCGCTGCGCGAGGCGATCTCGCAACTGCAGGAGCAAGGCCTTCTGACCGCCAAGGCCGGGTCAGGCATCTATGTGGCCGAGGTTCTGGGCTCGGCCTTTTCGCCGGCGCTGATCCGTCTGTTCAGCAGCCATGACGAGGCCGTGTTCGATTACCTGTCGTTCCGGCGCGACATGGAAGGGTTGGCGGCCGAACGCGCCGCGCGGCTGGGTTCGGACAGCGACCTGAAAGTGATCCAGGCGATTTTCGACAAGATGGAGGCCGCCCATGCCCGCAACGCGGCCGATGACGAGGCCCATCTGGACGCGCAGTTCCACATGGCGATCATCGAGGCCAGCCACAACGTGGTGATGCTGCACATGATGCGGTCGATGTTCGATCTGCTGCGGCAGGGGGTGTTCTACAACCGCCAGATCATGTTCCACCAGCGCACGACGCGAGATGCAATCCTGAACCAGCACAGGGCGATCAACGCAGCCCTTCAGGCCCGCGACCCCGAAGCCGCCCGGCAGTCGGTGGAACAGCATCTTAGCTTTGTCGAACGCTGCATGGAAGACCAGCAGAAGGCCCGGCGCAACGAACTGATCGCGCGGCAGCGGCTGGAACATGAGGTTGGCAACTCGGACGGTTGAGGCCCTCCGCCTCTCACTGTGCCTTCGACCCCAGCGTTTCATAAAGGCGCCTGTACTGCTCGGCCACGATTGGCATCGCGTAGCTCTGCAGGGCATGTTTGCGCGCGGCATTCCCGTCGCGCTTCTGTCCTTGAACGTGGCAGGAACGCTGATCATCGATCACCCCCTTTAGGCAATCCGCCAAGTCCCGCGCATCAAACGGCTCGGCCAGCCGCCCGCACCCGGGGTTCGGGACCAGATCGGGCAATCCGCCGATCTTGAACCCGACGATCGGAATACCGCAAGAAAGCGCCTCGACGCCGGTGTTGGGTAGGTTGTCTTGTCGGGACGGCAACGCAAAAACGTCCGCGCACGCGTAAACAGACCGCAGTTCCTCGGGCACTGAATGTTGTCCAGTGAAATGAGCCGGAAAGGGCAGATCTACCTCATGCGCATCCGCGCCGAATATCAGAACGCGGATATCAGATCTTTCCTGTTTCAGAATCGACAAAGCTTCCTTGAGGTGCCGAAATCCTTTGCGCGGATCGCTGTCGCCCCCCATGGCCCCAAAACCGATGACAGCAGAATCGCGTGGCAGACCCAATCGGTCTCTGGCCGCGTCTCGGTCGGTGGGGCGCCAGACGTCGGTGTCGATTGCGTTGGGAATGACTGAAACGGGCCATTCCTGCGTCAAGGCGCTTTGCCGGGCGCAATCCGCCAGCCAGCGGCTGGGTGCAACAAGATGGAAAGGCCGCGTCCAAAACCGCTGTTTTGTTTTCCAAACACGGCGGTTCAGCCTGCTCGCTCGGCTATCCTGCTCGGTCGCGTAGCCGTTTTTCCAGTCATCGCCCTCAGAGTAATGCTCCACCCCACAGAACGGCCACATGTCATGCATAGTCCATACAACCGGATGAGACAGGTTTCCGATCTCGCGGATCGACATCAGATCCGAATTGACCCAGTGCAGGTTCAGAATTTGCGAGGGCTGTTTGTTCAGGTACTGCGCCAAACCCGAACGGACCTGACCCAGCGAAATCAAACCCGAGAAATCCGCTTCATGCCGGCGCCGGATACTGCGCGCCATTTCCCGTTGGATCATTCGTCCCAGACCCTTGGTCGGCTTGAACGTCGTGATGCCCGGCCCTTCCTGACCTCGCGCAACGGTCATGATCGAATTCACGCCGCTGGCGTTCAGGGCCATATGCAGCCTGTGCGCCGCAATCGCCGCGCCCCCCTCAGAACTACTGAAACTGATGTGATTTACGCGTTCCAACTCTTGTGCCTGAATTGATGCCCCAAATCTGGATTGATCCAACCGACAACGCCGTATTTTTGCGAATTCAGCGGGAACACTTGCAACACTGTCTACTGTGCCGCATAGCAGACACAACCCTTAAGACGCCAAAGTCACTGGATACATGCTCTCGTTTCTAAAACTCATCCGCCGCAAACTGTACATGGCTATCGCCCGTCCGATCGCCAAAAGGCTTCCCTATTCGGACAGAGGCGACAGGTGGTTCTACTGGCACCATTTCTTCACGCAGCACGACCGGTGGCCCGGCAAGCGCATGCTTTTCAACGATGTGCTCTACCGCCTCAAGTCAGGGCCGGAAATCGTGTCGCCCTTGCGGTTAAAAACAACAGACAAGGAACTGGCAAAGGAATTCATCGCGGAACGTGCAGGAGCGAAATACAACGTCCCCACGATTGCCGTGCTGCGCAACAAGGAAGATATCGACAAATTCGACTTTCCCGAAGAATGCGTCATAAAGCCAACGCATGGTTGCGGCGGCGTGACGATCCTGCAAGGCGGGGCGCAGCCGGACCGGGCCGCGTTGGCAGAACAGCTTACCGGCAACTACTACTATGCTGCGCGGGAACGGAACTATCGCGACTTGACCGGGAAACTGATCGTTGAACCTCTTCTGTTTCAGGGGCATGACGTGCACGACTTCAAAGTCTTTTGCTGGAAGGGCAAGGCTCGCTGTATCCTTTACGTCAACGACCGCAACGTGGCCTTCTATCGTCAGCTCTACGACACCAACTGGTCGCTCCTTCCGATCGAGCTGTCCCCCTACGGGATAGACAAACCCACCGTTGACCGCCCTCTCGTTCTGCAGGAAATGCTGGAGGTCGCGGAAAAGCTCTCGGCGCCATTCGACTTTGTGCGGATCGACTTCTACATCGACGACAAAACCCTACTGGTCGGTGAAATCACCCATTGCCACTGGGGGGCCAACGACAGATTTCTCAGCCTTGACGATGAGAAAGCGCTTTCTCGACTGATTTTCGACGAGACCTGACTGTCAATCGGTTCATTACCCAAACAGCTTGCGGGTAAGTTTTCGCAGCTTTCGGGCAAGACGCCGGTGCAACGAAGGCCTACGGGTATAATAGTCCTTCAACTGCCCCAGCGCCGCGGCGTCTTCAACAGTCTTGGCCGGCCATATCGGATCTATCGAGGTGTTCAGACCCGCTCGGCCATACGAGCTGTTGACCACGCCATGACTGCCAGAGCCGTCAAATCCGATGTTTTCGACGTAGGAGAATTGGGGGGACAAGCAAAGCCCCCTATTGCGGAAGATCGTGGCGTACCAGAACACGGCCCAAGTCTTCAGTTCCCCACTCTTATTGGCAAGAACCTGAGCCCAGAAGTCATTTGCTCCGTCCAGGTTGAAACGGTGGATGTCTTCATCCGTAAACAGACTGACCAACTCGTCCGGATCGCGCGAGTAATGGGTCCATCTATCAGCCCACGTCGCCCAGCCCCAACAACTCATGAACCGCCACAGACTCGCATGGTTCGAGCCTCTGTTCTGCGGAATATCCTCATTGTACCCGGCTATATGCCAGACATCTGGGGTATCCTTGTAACGCTCAAGAGCAAGGTTCATATATTGGAGAAAGGCTGGCGAAGTGAGGATATCATCCTCGAGAATGATCGCACGGCCATGCTCGGCCATCATCTGCGAAACACCCTCCTCGATCGATACGGCCAGCCCTGCATTCCGGTCACGTCGGCGCAGCTCGATACTTGCGAAGCCCTGCTGCGTTTCGGCGACCTGCGCAACAGCGTCAACAATCGGCTTTTCGGCATCATTGCGGGGACCGTCGATGAATACGGTCAAGGATGTCGACGCGGCCAAGGGCGATTGGGCCAGGGCGTCCAACGTCCGCCGCGTATGTTCGGGTCGGTTGAATGCGAACACGCACACAGGCGCAGGATCAACAATCTTGGTATGTCCGGATGTCATCGTACCTCACCGAAACGCCACAAGCTGACTGCCCTGAATCAACAGACAATGACACGGGCTACAAGCAAAAAACCCGAAAGCAGGTAGCTTTCGGGTTTTGGAAATTGAGATTGGCTCACGCCGAACAGCTCAGTGCAGCTTGTCACCGACCTCGGAGATCGCCGAGTCAATCAGCTTGTTGGCTTGCGCCGCAGTCATCTGCTTGGCCAGCACGGACTTGGCCGCCGCAACGGCCGCAGTAACAGCCTGGTCGCGCACTTCCTTCACCGCCGAGGCCTCGGCCGATGCGATTTGATCCTGTGCGGCAGCCAGACGACGCGCGATAGATTTCTCCAGATCCGCCTTTGCCTGTTCGGCAGCCAGAACCGAATCTTCCTTCGCCGCGGCCACGATGGCTTCGGCCTGAGTCTGCACTTCGCGCTGCTTGCGCTCGTATGAGGCCAGCAGGCTGCGCGCTTCTTCATGCAGGGCACGGGCTTCGTCCAGCTCGGCCTTGATCCCTTCGGCGCGGTTGTCCAGCGCCCCACCGATCATCGACGGAACCTTGAAATAGAACAGGACCGCAATGAATACGATGAAGCCCAGCGTCACGACGAAGTCGGTGTTCGCCAGCGAGAAGAACGGGCCGCTTGCGGCCAGCGCCGGGCTGGCGAAGCCTGCGGTCAGGATAAGAGCAAGTGTATTCCGCATGTCACTTATCCTTTCATCTGTGCGCTGACGGCACTGCTGATGGCTTTGGCATCCGCCTCGCCGCCCAGCGCAGTCACCAGTTCGGCCGCCGTATCGTTGGCAACCTGTTGAATGCTTTCCAGCGCTCCGGCACGGATTTCGGCAATTGCCTTCTCCGATTCTGCCGCCTTGGCCGCGATTTCCGCATCTGCCTTGGCAATCGCGTCATCCAGATCCGCCTGGATTTCGGCGCGCGCTTCGGCTGCGATCCGCTGAGCCTCGGCACGGGCATCGGCCAGCGCCTTGTTGTAGGCCTCTTCGGCCTCGACCGCCTTGGCCTTCAGGTCTTCGGCCGCAGCCAGGTCATTTGTAATGGTCCCCTGACGCTCGGCCAGGATCGCCGCGATGCGCGGCAGGGCCACGCGGGACAGGACCAGAAAGATGACGACCAGCGTAATGACCAGCCAGAAGATCTGGTTGGGGAACCAATCGAAGCAGAGCTGCGGCATCCCGATGGCCGAGCCATGGGAATCGACGCATTTGCCGACTGCTTCTGCAGCTATGGGTTCTGTCGCCATGATGTCCTCCGTCGGAACGTTGTCTTTACAACAGGTGGGCCGCTATGGCTTGGGCCCACCTGCGCGTAAGGATCAGGTTCCGCAGATTATACGGCGAACATCAGCAGCAGCGAGACCAGGAATGCGAAGATCCCCAGGGCTTCTGCGAATGCGATACCGATGAACAGGGTTGCGGTCTGCGAAGCAGCCGCCGAAGGGTTGCGCAGAGCGCCGGCCAGGAAGTTGCCGGCCACGTTGCCCACCCCGATTGCGGCCGCGCCGGAACCGATTGCTGCCAGGCCTGCGCCGATGTGTGCGAGATCGCCTTCCATGATGTATCTCCTTACGAATTGGAAGTTTCGATTTTGGGTTATCGTTCCTGTGCTCAGGGTCGCCCCTGATCAGTGATGCGGATGCAGAGCGTCCTTCAGGTAAACACAGGTCAGAATGGTGAATACGTAGGCCTGGATGAAGGCCACCAGGACCTCGAGGCCGTACATTGCGGTGATCGCCAGAACCGATACGGGCGAGATCACGGCGACCGCGGCGAAGCCGGCGAAAACCTTGATCACAGCGTGGCCGGCCATGACGTTACCTGCAAGACGAATGGAGTGGCTGACCGGGCGCACGAAGTACGAGATCAGCTCGATGATCGCCAGGATCGGGCGCAGCGCCAGCGGCGCGCTGGACACCCAGAACAGGCTGAGGAACCCAGCACCGTTCTTGACAAAGCCCAGAACGGTCACGGTCAGAAACACGGCCAGCGCCAGCGGAATGGTGACCGCGAAATGCGATGTCGTGGTAAACGAGGTCGGGATCAGGCCGAGGAAGTTCGCGGTGACGATGAACATGAACAGGGTCATGACATAGGGGAAGTATTTGACGCCTTCCTTGCCACAGATGTCTTCCAGCATCTTGTAGATGAAGCCGTAGGCCAGCTCGGCGATCGACTGCATGCGGGTCGGGACGATGGCGCGCTTCGAGGTACTCAGCACCAGCAGGCCGATGATGGCCAGAACCGCGAAGAACAGCCACAGGGTCACGTTGGTGGGCGTGTACCAAGCCATCTCACCGCCGAAAAGCGGCTTGACGATGAACTGGTCCATCGGATGGAAAACCAGGCTGCTGCCTTCTGCTGCGGTGGTCTCGGTCGCCACGTTCAGTCCCTCTCGTCCTTCTCGGCCTGTGTCGAGGCCGCCTGTTTCTCTTGAGCTTCTTGCGCGCTGCGGAGCATGACCTTCACGCCCGCGACAAGGCCCAGCAATGTGAACAGCACCAGGAAGATCGGGATCGTCCCGAACAGGCTGTCCAGCCCGTACCCGATGCCAAATCCGATCCCCAGACCGGAAACCATCTCGATGACCATCCGCCAGGCCAGCTCGCCCCCGGATATGTCAGAGTCCGCACGAGGTTTCGGCGCTTTGGCCTTTTTTGCCGCGTCGATCTTGGCCTCAAGCTGCGTCAGGCGCTGCTTTGGGTCGTCATCGGTCACGGGCGTTTCCCTCGCACAGTCTTGGCGCAGTTGCTAAGCGGCCTCGCGCGCAGAGTCAACGCTGTTGATGGCTCCAATTGACGCAGCTTAAGTATGTGTTTTCAAATGAATTTTATGGACATGCTCTGACTGACGATCGGGCCGCGAACAAACCATGCCGCTGGAAACATCGGATTCCGCATATTCAACCAAATGGTTGACCAAACTTTCCCGCTGTGGTTCAGCGGGGTCATGTCCGATGACCTCGATACCGTCTTTGCGGCCCTGGCCGACCCCACGCGGCGCGCGATACTGGCGATGCTGCTCGAGGATGACATGGCCGTCACCGACGTGGCCCAGCCGTTCGAGATGTCGCTGGCGGCGATCTCGAAGCACCTTACGATCCTGACCCGAGCCGGGCTGATCAGCCAGGAAAAGCGTGGCCGGGTGAAATGGTGCAAGCTGGAACCCGACGCCCTGCGCGCGGCCTCGGTCTGGATGCAGGGGTTCGGGCAGTTCGAACCCGTGAATCTGGACGCGTTCGAGCGGTTCCTGGAAAACCAGCTTTCCGCGGGTGACGAGGCCTAGCGCACTACGAAGACCGACATGCCGGCATGTTTGGCCAAGTATCCGGCATGGCTGGACAGGATGAAGTCGGTAATCCGCGGCGCATGGGTGCCCACCACGATCAGGTCGGCACCGATCTCTTCAGCGGTGCGGGCCAGGTCACCATCCACTTCGACCGCCACATCCACCGAATGAATGTTGCGGAAATCAACTTGCGCTCCGCTGGCCTGGGACAACTCGTCCGCCAGATCGGACAGATGGTCCTTGATCGCGGTTTCCGTTTGCGTGGGGTCGCCGGGCTGGTTGCTTGTCACGCTGACGATGGTGATCCGCGCGCCCTGCCACCGGGCGACCTGTGCCGCAACCTCGGCCGCTTTGCGCACTTCGGGTGGCAGATGCAGATCGACGGGAAACATTATGTGTTTGAACATCAGTCGCTCCTTTCACGCCGACAGCTTAGCGGGTTTGACATAACCGGCCCTTGATGTGACTCAATCCAAGAGGATCAGCCTTGCTGGCTGTACTCGACCCCTGTGACCACGCCGCTGGGATCGGCGCGGCATAGCCAGGGTGCCTGAGCGCCGGCCACTGCGACCTGCGTGACGGTTCCCGCCGGTTCGGCAGTTGTAGACAGAGCCTGGACATCCGCGGGGCTCCGGTTTGCCTCAGCAGCCACCAATGCCTCGCAGCTGGCTTGAAGGGTTGAATTGTCGGCGGTGTCCTGCGTACATCCAAAAACCAGCATTAGCGTGGCCGAGGCAATCAATCTGTGCATGTTCCGGTCCTTTCGGAGTTTGCCTCACCCTGCCACGAACGGGCGCTTTGGCAAAGGTCAGTCCGGCGCGGTTTGTTGCCGAGCCACCCCCAGGTCATCCCCTTTCAGCAGCAGCACAAGGGCCAGGATCGTCAGCCCGATCCCCACTAGAACCAGAAGGCCCGGCGCCGGCTGGCCCAGCGCGATCTGCCAGATGATCACCCAGCTGGGCGTCAGGTAGGTATAGGCCATGACCTTGGCCGACGGCAGCAGCAGCGTGGCGTACTGCAACAGAACGAAGGTGGCCGCGCTGGCGCAGATGGCGACGTAGAACAGGCCGATCCAGACGATCGCCGGCAGGTTGGCCCAGTCCGTTGCGCGGATGTCGGACCAGCCGAACACCGTCAGCACTGCGCACCCGGCCACCAGCGTGCCGAAGGTGAAAACGACCGGCGGCTCGCCCCGGTTCAGCTTGCGCACCATGGGCGTATAGATCGCATGGGCCACGCAGCCCCAGAAATAGATGATCTCGCCCTGCCCGATCTCGAAGGCTCGAAAGGCCAGCCAATCGGCGCGGAACACCACCCACAGCGCGCCAACCGCGCCCACGCTCAGCGCAAGGGCCATGTGCGGGGTGGTGATCTGGCGCAGCAACACCCACCCCGCCACCGCCGACAGGATCGGCGTCAGGGTGAACACCGCCGCCGCGCTGACCGGCGGCGCGGTTTTCAGCCCGTAGAACATCAGCACGAAATAGGCCGAGAACAGCCCGCCCAGCACCAGATAGCGCCACGGCGCGCGCGCCGCGCTGCGCGGCAAACCGGTCGTCATCAGCGCCGCGATGCCGATCACCACGCCGGCAATCGCAAACCGCGCGGCGTTCAACGCCGCCGGCGCGATCTCGTTGGCAATCATCGAACCCAGCGAGAAACTGCCCGCCACCAGCGCTGAGAACACCAGCATGGCCAAGTGGCCACGCGCCTGCGGGCTCATGGCAGCCAGTCCTTGGCCTGCTCCTTGAGGAATTTGAGAAAGGTCTGCACCTTGTTGGTGCGGTGCAGATCCACATGGGTTACCAGCCACAGATTGCCGGCCCATTCCGGCAGCGGCTCCATCACCTCCTGCAACTGCGGATGGCGGGCGGCCTCCCACCGGGCCATGAAGCCGATCCCCGCCCCGGCCAAAACCGCCTCGGCCACGGTGAAGTTGTTGGAACAGCGGAAGGTGATCGCCTCGGCCGGGACATTGGTGCGCAGCCAGCGTGAAAAAGGCGCGCGGCTGTTTTCATCATCCGCCCCGACGAAGGCGTGGTTGGGGAAATCCTCGACGCCCGCAGGCAGGCCGCGCCGTGCGATGTAATCCTGACTGGCATAAAGCCCGACCTCTTGCGTCATGAAGGGCTGCACCACGTTGTCCGGTTGATCTGGGGCCGCGCCGGCGCGGATGGCCACATGCGCCTCACCATATTCCAGGCGGAACAGACGGTCGCCGGTGAGATAGCGCACGATCAGGTCGGGATGGTCCTGCTGGAACGCGGTCAGCGTAGGCACCACCAGCGGCGCCAGCGAGGCCAGCGAGGTCACCACCAACTCGCCCGAGACATCGTCTCCACGCCCCTTCAGCCGCCCGACCAGTTGGTTGAACTGATCCTCGGTGGCCTGGGCCACGCGCAGCAGATCCTCGCCCGCCTCGGTCGGGGTGTAGCCGCGCGCGTGGCGCTGGAACAGCTTGACCTTCAGCCGGGCCTCGATCGCGTCGATATGGCGAATCACCGTGGCGTGGTGCACCCCCAGAACCTCGGCCGCGCCGCTGACCGTACCCATTCGCGCAACCTGATAGGCGGTGCGGACCTCGTCCCAATTGTCCATGACAAAACCAATTCTGTGCAATTTCCAACAATGCCTGTTGATTTATCCTGGTTTCGTTCGCTCACGCAATACTCATATTGGGCCCAGACGCAAAATCCGAACCCTGAGAAGGATCCACGCCATGACAAAGACCATCCTGCATATCGACGCCTCGGCCCGCCGCACCGGCTCGGCCACCCGCGACCTGTCGGCCCGCATCGTTCAACACCTGGGCGCCAGCCGCATCATCCGCCGCGACCTGGCCACGCCGCTGCCCCTGCTGACCGAGGACTGGATCGCCGCCAACTTCACCCCCGCCGATCAACGCGACGCGACCCAGCGCGACCTGCTGGCCCTGTCGGACGAGTTGGTCAAGGAACTGCAGCAGGCCGACACGGTGGTGATCGGGCTGCCGATCTACAATTTCTCGGTGCCGGCCGCCTTCAAGGCCTGGATCGACCTGGTCGCCCGCGCGGGACTGACGTTTTCATATACCGAGAACGGCCCCAAGGGCCTGCTGGAGGGCAAGCGCGCCATCCTCGCTATCGCTTCGGGCGGCACTGCCGTGGGGTCCGAGATCGACTTTGCAACCGGATACGCCCGCCATGTCCTGGGCTTCATCGGCATCCACGACGTGGATGTGGTGGCCGCCGACCGCATGGCACTGGATCCGGAAGCCGCGCTGAGCAACGCGCAGAAAGCCGTGGCCGAACTGGCCGCCTGATCCGGCCACTGGCCATCCTTGGTCAAACCGTCCAATCTGCACCCGAACAGGATTGGCAGATTGGACGGTTGCCATGAAGAAGATCGGAATTCTGGGCGGGGTCGGCTGGGCGTCGACAATAGACTATTACCGCGCCATCGCCGAGGGCGCGGGGCGCCATTATGCAGAACGCGGGTACGGATCGCCGCTTCCTGTTCCTCCGATGACCATAGAATCCGTCACCCAGGCTAAAACCCGCGCGCTGCGCGGAACTGCCGGCGACGAAGCAAGCTGGTCCGCGTTCGATGCCGTTTTCCGCGAAGCACTGATGACGCTTGAACAGGCGGGATGTGATTTCGGCATCATCGCCTCGAACACACCCCACGCCCGTTTGCATGCGATCCGGCAGGGCGTGACCATGCCGATCCTGAGTATCTTTGATGCAACCGCCGTGGCCACCAAAACGACACGCGCCAAAAGCGCGCTGGTGCTGGGAACCTCGGTCACGATGCAAGCGCGCCACTATGCGGAAAGGCTGGCGGTTGAAGGCATCACAGCCAATGACCGACTTCCCGAGGACCAGATCGCGGAAATGCAGGCCATGATTGACACCGAATTCTATGGCGGTGCCTCGGCCAATGCCCGCCACCGTCTGCTGGCATTCTGCAACCGGCACGCCGCCCCCGGAACCGCGATCCTGCTAGCCTGCACCGAATTGCCTCTGGCCTTTCCCCAACATCTTGATGACCCGGTTTTCGAGACCGACGGACACCTGTTCGTCAATCCCTCGGCCGCCCATGTCGCCGCCGCGTTGAAAGAGGCGCTGAGCGAATGATCAGGGCAGCCAGGTGACCTCGCACCCGATCCGGTCGTAGAAGGCCATCAGGTCGTCGCGCGCCATGGCCACCGTCCGGTCATTGACCAGCGGATGCATATAGATCACATCCGCGCGCCGCGCCGCGTCGTCCATGAAGAACCGCACATCGTTGCCAACGCCGTTTATCATCGCCAGCGGGCTGACCGCGCCGGGACGGATGCCGAGGTTCTGCATCAGCCGATCCGCCGACCCGAAGGACAGGTTGCCCACCCCCAGTTCGGCGCCCAGCGCCTTGAGGTCGATCTCGCGGCTCTGCTCCAGCGTCACCAGGTAGTTCCGCTTTTTCTTGTCGCGCAGATACAGGTTCTTGAGCCGCAACGCGTTTTCGCCCGGCACCATGAACTGATCCTCAACCGCCTTCGACTCTTCGACCGTCCGCAGCGGGACGTGGCTGTGCAGGCGATAGGGCAGCCCCCAATCGTCCAGCTGCGCCAGCAGTGCATCGGAACTAAGCGGCAATGTGTCCTGAAAGGCGGATGAGGCGTCCATGGTCTTCTCCCGAATATCGCGGCAGTCATGGCCGACGGGGCAAGACGATGCAACCCGGCAAGCGCGGATGGTTGACTCAGGCAGCCAATGGGCCTAAACGCCAACGCAACATCCGGAAGTGTCTGTTCTTCCGGTCCCTTGAGTCGTTCAGGGATCGCCCCCCACCAGCGAGTTTCGCCCGTGGGGGCGTTTGTGCATTGACCCGTCTGCCCCTATCTATGGGGCGCCAACCGAGAACCGGCGAAGGAGGCCGAAGGCATGTTTGAAAATCTATCCGAACGCCTCTCTGGCGTCTTTGACCGGCTGACCAAACAGGGCGCCCTGTCCGAGGAAGACGTCAAGACCGCCCTGCGCGAAGTTCGCGTGGCGCTGCTTGAGGCTGACGTGTCGCTGCCGGTGGCGCGTGCGTTCGTCAAGAAGGTGCAGGAACAGGCGACCGGCCAGGCGGTGACCAAGTCGATCACGCCGGGCCAGCAGGTCGTCAAGATCGTGCACGACGCGCTGGTCGATACCCTGCGCGGCGAGGAAGACCCCGGCAAGCTCAAGATCGACAACCCGCCCGCGCCGATCCTGATGGTCGGCCTGCAGGGCTCGGGCAAGACGACGACCACCGGCAAGCTGGCGAAACGTCTGAGAGAGAAAGAGGGCAAGAAGGTCCTGATGGCCTCGCTGGACGTCTACCGCCCGGCGGCAATGGACCAGTTGGCGGTTCTGGGCACCCAGATCGGGGTGGACACCCTGCCGATCGTGCCGGGCCAGAAACCGGTGGACATCGCCAAGCGCGCCAAGCAGCAGGCCACGCTGGGCGGCTATGACGTCTACATGCTGGATACCGCGGGCCGTCTGCATATCGACGAAGTGCTGATGGACGAAGTCGAGCAGGTCCGCAACGTGGTCGACCCGCGCGAGACCCTGCTGGTGGTCGACGGCCTGACCGGTCAGGTCGCCGTCGAGGTGGCCGAGGAGTTCGACGCCAAGGTCGGCATCTCGGGCGTGGTCCTGACTCGGATGGACGGCGACGGGCGCGGCGGCGCGGCACTGTCGATGCGCGCGGTCACCGGCAAGCCCATCCGCTTCGTGGGTCTGGGCGAGAAGATGGATGCGCTGGAAACCTTCGAGCCCGACCGCATCGCGGGCCGAATCCTGGGTATGGGCGACATCGTGGCCCTGGTCGAAAAGGCCCAGGAGACCATGGAGCTCGAGCAGACCGAGCGCATGATGAAGCGCATGATGAAGGGTCAGTTCAACATGAACGACCTGAAGATGCAGCTGGAGCAGATGATCCAGATGGGCGGCATGCAGGGCATGATGGGCATGATGCCGGGCATGGGCAAGATGGCCAAGCAGATGGATCAGGCCGGACTGGACGACCGGATCCTGCGCCAGCAGATCGCCATGATCCAGTCGATGACCAAGAAGGAACGCGCCAACCCCGCGCTGCTGCAGGCCAGCCGCAAGAAACGCATCGCGGCCGGTTCGGGCATGGAAGTCAGCGACATCAACAAGCTGCTCAAGATGCACCGGCAGATGTCGGACATGATGAAGAAGATGGGCAAGATGGGCAAAGGCAAGATGCTGAAACAGGCCATGAAAGGCATGTTCGGCAAAGGCGGGCCCAGCCCCGAGGACATGGCTGCGGGCATGGACCCCAAGGCGCTGGAAGCCGCAGCCAAGGCGATGGGCGGCAAGATGCCCGGCGGCATGCCCGGCATGGGCGGCGGCATGGCCCTGCCCCCCGGCCTGAGCGGGTTCGGAAAGAAGAAGTAAGTGACCGCGCCCGTCGCATATCCTTGGGAGGCTCCGGCCACCGGCCCCGCTGCCGCTCTGTCGGCGCGGCTGGCTGCGGACTTGCCGCGGCTGGAGACTGCGCGGCTGGTGCTGCGCGCGCCGCGGATCGGGGATTTCGACACCTATGCCGACATCCTGATGTCGGACCGCGCCAAACACATGGACGGCCCGTTTGACCGGCAGGCGGCCTGGCTGGATTTCTCGCAATACGTCGCGGGCTGGCTGCTGCGTGGGGCGGGAATGTGGGCCATCGAAGACCGCGCGGGCGGTCAGGTTCTGGGCTTCGTGTCAATCGGCATGGAATTCGGCGACCGCGAACACGAACTGGGCTATCTGCTGACCGAAGCCGCCGAAGGGCGTGGCATTGCAACCGAAGCGGCCGAAGCCGCTCGCGACTTTGCACTGGGGCCGCAGGCCCTGCCGTCGCTGGTCAGCTATGTGGACCCCGACAACGCAGCCTCGGCTCGCGTGGCCGAGCGCCTGGGCGCCCAGCGCGACCTGCAGGCCGAGGCCGGGTTCGACGAGCCGGTTCTGGTCTATCGCCACCTGCCCGGCGACGGCGATGGCGGGATGGAGGCCTACGCATGACGACCTTCGCCATCCCGACCATAGAGACCGAGCGCCTGATCCTTCGGGCACCGCATCCGGACGACCTGCCGGCCATGACAGCCTTCTACGCGACCGAGCGCAGCCACATGGTGGGCGGCCCCAGGGATGCGGCGGGCTGCTGGAACGGACTGGCGAACCGTCTGGGCCATTGGGCGCTGCGTGGCTATGGCCTGTGGCACCTGACCGAAAAGGCCAGCGGTACTTTCGTGGGCTGGACCGGCATGATCTATGTGCCGGGCTGGGACGAACCCGAGCTGGGCTGGACCCTGATGGAACAGGCCGAGGGCAAGGGCCTGGGCTTCGAGGCCGCGCAGGCCGCCCGCGACCATGCGGCGCGCCATCAGGGGCTGAACGGCGTCATCAGCTACATCGCCCACGCCAATGACCGTTCGCGCGCTCTGGCACAGCGTCTCGGCGCGACCTACGAGCGTGAGGGCGAAGTGCTGGGCAAGTCCGCACAGATCTGGCGGCATCCGAAACTCGACACGTCAACGACCGATCTGACCACCGAAAGGACCGGCCAATGAACAATCCCGTGACGCGGGCCGCGGCCTTGCTGAAAGACCACCGCGAAAGTATCGACCGGCTGGATGCGATCCTGGTCTATACGCTGGCCGAGCGGTTCAAGCACACGCAGGCCGTTGGCAAGCTCAAGGCCGAACACGAACTTCCCCCGTCCGATCCCTCGCGCGAGGCCGCGCAGATCGCACGGCTCGAAGACCTGGCGAAAGAGGCGGATCTGGACCCCGATTTTGCCAAGGCTTTCCTGAATTTCATCATTCAGGAAGTCATCCGACACCACAAGAAACACCAGAGGTGAACCCGAGGTTCAACAAACACCAGAAATAGCCGGAGCAATCCGGCCAACGCCATCCAAAGGAGATACCACAATGGCAATGAAAATTCGTCTGGCCCGTGGCGGCTCGAAAAAGCGCCCCTTCTACCGCATCGTTGCAGCGGACAGCCGCATGCCGCGTGACGGCCGCTTCATCGAGAAGCTGGGCACCTACAACCCGCTGCTGCCGAAAGACAGCGAAGAGCGCGTGAAGATGAACATGGAGCGCATCCAGTACTGGCTGGACCAGGGCGCGCAGCCGACCGACCGGATTGCCCGCATGCTGGAAGCCGCCGGCGCCAAAGAGAAAGCCGAGCGCAACAACCCTCAGAAGGGCACCCCGGGCAAGAAAGCCCAGGAGCGCGCCGAAGAGAAAGCCGCCAAGGCTGCTGAAGCCGCAGAGGCTGCTGCCGCTCCGGCCGAAGAAGAAGCTGCTGCTGCAGAAGAGTAAACAGGCGGGCGCGTGCAGGATCAGGCTTTCACCGAAGATTTCCGCACGCAGTTCGATCTGTTGATGCGGCTCCGGCGCGATGTACGCCGGTTCCGCACAGACGCGGTGGACGAGGCAGTGCTGACGCGCTGCCTCGACGCGTTTCAGCTGGCCCCTTCGGTGGGGCTGAGCGAACCGTGGCGCGTGATCCGCGTCGAAAGCCCTGCGGCCCGGACCGCGGCGCTGGAGAACTTCAAGGCGGCCAATGACGCGGCGCTGGCGGGCTACTCCGGTGACCGGGCGCAGCTGTACAGCCAGCTGAAACTGTCGGGCATGCAGGAGGCGCCGGTTCAGCTGGCGGTGTTCTGCGATGACGCCACCGACAAGGGCCAGGGGCTGGGCGCAGGAACAATGCCTGAAATGCGCCACTATTCGGTGGTCTCGGCCGTCACTTTGTTCTGGCTGACGCTGCGCGCGCATGGCCTGGGGCTGGGCTGGGTCTCGATCCTCGATCCCGACCGGCTGGCCCGCGACCTGTCGGTGCCCGAGGGCTGGCGGCTGATCGGCTATTTCTGCGTGGGCTGGCCCGAGGACTGCTCGGACACGCCCGAACTGGAAACCCATGGCTGGGAGTGCCGCCGCGGCAGCCTGCCGGTGGAAACGCGGTAGGGTGGCATGTTTGGATTGATACGCCTTCCCATCCTGCTGCTGATCGCCTTTATTGTGGGCGTGTTCTTTGAACGCAGCAATCAACGCGAAGCCTGTGACGAAATCGGTGTCTGGGAAAGTGGAATATGCGTGACAACGGGATTGCCCAATGACTGATCTGATCTGTGTCGGCAGCATCGCCGGGTCCTTCGGCGTACGCGGCGAGGTCCGCCTGAAAAGCTATTGCGCGGTACCCGAGGATATCGAGACCTACTCCCCTCTGACCGACGAGAGTGGCGCCCAGCGCTATCCGTTGATCATCACCCGCGCGATCAAGAACGGATTTGCCGCGCGTCTGGGCGGGGTCGAGACCAAGGAGCAGGCAGACGCCCTGAAGGGGCTGCGCCTTTTTGCCCGGCGCGAGCAGCTGCCATCGCTGCCGGATGACGAGTTCTATCACGCCGACCTGATCGGGCTTGAGGTCTATGACACCGGCGGCACCCTGCTGGGGCGGGTCAAATCGGTGCAGAACCACGGCGCCGACGACCTGCTCGAACTGCACGGGCCGGGGCTGAAATCGACTGTGTTCCTGCCATTCACCAAAGCGGCCGTACCCACGGTTGACCTTGAGGCCGGGCGTATCGTCGCCGACCCTCCCGAGGGCCTGCTGTGACGCGGCGCATCCTGCTGCATCTGGGCCTTCACAAAACCGGCACGACCGCCGCGCAATCCTTTCTGTTCGAGAACCGGGCGCTGATCTGGCCGCGCCACGCATTGGTTCTGCCCTATGTCACCCGCAAATCCGGGTTATCCGAAGCCGCCACGCGCCATTCGCTGTACGGGACATTCGGTACGCTGTCCGAATTCGGCAATCGCTGGCGCGAACTTCTGGCGACGCTGGATTTCGGGGAAAAGCGCGGCCTGATCCTGAGCGAGGAGAACTTCTCGGGGCTTCGCCCCAGCCGCAATTTGGTTGTGGGATACGCCGAAGCCCCTGATCTGGCCGCCTGCGTGGTCGATACGCTGCGCAACCGGCTTGTCGGGTCGGAACTGGACATCACCGTCTATCTCTCGTTGCGCCAGCGCGGCAGTTGGATCCGCAGCCTCTGGGCCCATGATCTTCAGCGCACGCGGCTTGTGCAGGATTTCGACACCTTCCGCGAGAGGCTCGAAGAGCTCCCTTCACTGCAGCAGACTGTAGACGCCGTTCGTGATCGGCTGCCCTCTGTTCGAGTGCAGACCGAATGGCTGGAAGACCTGTGTGAGCGCAGCTTTGGCCCCGGAACACCTTTTGCCGAGTTCCTAGATCTGCCGCCCGAGAAAGCCGCCCTGCTGGTCAAGCCCACTCGGTCAAACCCGGCATTGCCGCGAGAAGCGCTATCCGAAATGCTCGAGTTGAACCGATCGGGGCTGGACGAGGCGGCGCTGGTCCGACAGAAAGCCCATATCGTCGAACGCGCCCAAAACAGCCTGACCACGAACACATGACGGACAAACCTGCAAAGTCATATGGCCGTAAGGCTATTCGCCCCACGCTGAAACCGCGTGAGCTGCTGACGCCCACGCCGGACCTGCATGGCGTGTGGAAGGCCAAGGTGATCACGCTGTTCCCATCTGCCTTTCCCGGCGTATTGGGCGAAAGCCTGACCGGCAAGTCGCTGCAAGACGGGCTATGGCAACTGGAAACGGTCGATCTGCGGCAGTTCGGTGTCGGCAAGCATCGCAATGTCGACGACACGCCCGCAGGTGGGGGTGCAGGTATGGTGTTGCGGCCGGATGTACTGGGGGCCGCCATTGATCACACTATGGATGGGGTACAGGGCAACTGGCCGCTGATCTACCTCAGCCCGCGCGGACGCCGGATGGATCAGCGCATGATGCAGAACTTGGCCCGGTGCGATGGCATGACCCTGTTGTGTGGCCGCTTTGAAGGCGTTGATGAACGGGTTTTGGAGCATTACGGCATCCAGGAAGTCTCGCTGGGCGATTTCGTCATGACCGGAGGCGAGATTGCCGCGCAGGCGCTGATCGACGCCACCGTGCGACTGCTGCCCGGGGTTCTGGGCAATCAGGCCTCGACCGAGGAAGAGAGCTTTTCGTCCGGCTTGCTGGAACATCCACAATACACTCGGCCAGCCGAGTGGAACGGGCGCGAGATCCCTCCGATCCTGATGTCCGGACATCATGGTCGCATCGCCGAATGGCGTCACCAGATGGCGGAAGAGATTACCCGTGCGCGCCGCCCGGACCTGTGGGATGCCTACCTGAAGGCGCGCGGGGAAGCCGACGACTAGGGTGCACCCGCCTTCCATCGCGCCCAGATATCAGGCGAGCCATTGAAGGCGTTGATGTCCACCCGCCCCTGCACGCCGGGAACCAAACCGGTGCCGGTATACTGCCAGAACCGCCAGACTGCCTTAGGGTAGACATTGCGCGGATGCCCCGCGACCGAGCGCAGCCAGAACTCGGTCTTTGGCAGCCGTCCGATCCCTGTGTCCTCGTAGAAATCGACCGTGGTGTAGACGATCGGCCGGCGACCGTAGTGTCGCTCCAATATGTCGAGGAACCTTTCCGCCTCGGCCCGCACCGTCTTGCCATCGGGGCGCAGGGTGCAGGTTTTGGAATGAGGGGTCCATTCCATGTCCAGCACATGCGGCAGGTCGGCCCCTCGGGGAACGTTGCGAATGAACCAGCGGGCCTGCTCGGCCGCGGGGCGGCAGAAGTAGTAATAGTGATATGCACCCCACGGAACCCCAGCCGCCCGGGCGCCCTGACTGTGATCCTGGAACATCGGATCGGCCACGTCGCCCCCTTCGGTCGCCTTAATGAACACGAAACTGACCCCCGAGGCCTTGGCCTGACGCCAGTCGATCGGTCCCTGCCAGCGCGAGACGTCGAGCCCATGCACGGGATAGTGCTCGGGCCGCCGCCGCTCCCAGTCATGCGGGTCGGCATCCGCAAAGGCGGGGTACAGAACCGAAGGCCCGGAAAGTCCCGCAACCACCGGTTGGTCTACGATTTGGGGCGCCGGCGCACGACGCCCGCAAGACATCAGTGCCAGCGCAAGAACCACGCAGAAAATCGCTTTGCTCATCCTGTTGCTCTGCCTCTAAACCTGCTCTTGAATTATGATCCAGAATGCCCGATCCCCGGCACAAGGCAACGCCGCGGTACAGGTGACGGCGGATTCCCACCAAATCCACCGCGATTTGGCCTGAAAACCGGCGATTTGGGCTTGATATGCACGTCCGACTTCCCTAAACGGGCGCAATCCGGTGCCGCCTCTGGGGCGACTCCGGTGTTTTGGGTTGATCGCAGGAACGCACCTGCCCTTCTTCGGATCAGGGAAGCTGTGGAATAACCCGGACCAAAAGGAACATTCGACCTGACCTCTGGCGGGCTGCAGATCGCGGGACCCGGAGAAGACCAAGAGCTCTCAGATCGTGCCCAACTTCGTGGACCAACCACGAGCAGATAGGAGTAACTGCGATGGACCTGATCGCACAGCTTGAGGCGGAACAGATTGCCGCCCTGGGGAAAGACATCCCCGATTTCAAAGCCGGTGACACCATCCGTGTCGGCTTTAAAGTGACCGAAGGGTCGCGTACCCGTGTGCAGAACTACGAAGGCGTCTGCATTGCGCGCAAAGGTGGCAGCGGCATCGCCGGTTCGTTCACCGTTCGCAAGATTTCGTTTGGCGAAGGCGTTGAGCGTGTGTTCCCGCTGCATTCGACCAACATCGACAGCATCACCGTTGTCCGTCGTGGCCGCGTCCGTCGCGCCAAACTGTACTATCTGCGTACCCGTCGCGGTAAATCCGCCCGTATCGCAGAAGTCACCAACTACAAGCCCAAGGCTGGCGCCGAGGCGTAAGGAGCGGAAAGATGAAAAAAGACATCCATCCCGACTACCACATGATCGACGTCAAACTGACCGACGGCACCGTGATCCAGATGAAATCGACCTGGGGCGCCGAAGGCGATCAGCTGGCCCTGGAAATCGACCCCTCCTCGCACCCCGCGTGGACCGGTGGCTCGTCGCGCCTGATGGACGCCGGCGGTCGCGTGTCGAAGTTCAAAAAGAAATACGAAGGCCTGGGTTTCTGAACCAGCGCCTTTGCGGAATTTCCAAGGCCGTCCCAGAGGGGGCGGCCTTTTTTCGTTGGCCGCTTCTATTGCGCGTCCGGCACGTCTAGGTCAAAGACGACGATCCCGTCGGCACCATTCTGACACAGATCACATAGCTGACCGCCCAACCGGCGGTGTGTCGGGTGTTCGGCGTAAGCCTTCACGGCGGGTCGATCCGCAAAGCGGATCACGAACCCATCGCGATAGTCCTGCGTCTTTCCTTCGAAATCGAGATTTGGGCCGCGTTCAAAGGCCAAGGCCCCGTCCAGATCAGCGCATAGCCCGGCCAAGCCGGTCAGAACGGCGCGGCGCGCGTCCTGCGGTGCATCTGATCGGAAAGTGAAGAACACGCAGTGCAATATCATGATGTCGGTTCCTGGTTGGGCAAAGTCAGATCCAGTAGGCTAAGGCGAGCGGCAGCACCAGGATCGTCGTCAGGGTTGAGACCATGATGTACCCGGCCACTTCCGGGCCATATTCCGGAACATGCTGGTCGATGAACAGGTATGTCGCAACCGAAGACGGCATCAGGCAGCACAGGATCAACGCTCCGCGTTCGACCCCGGTAAAGCCAAACAGCCAGACAAGCGTGGTGGCGATCCCGGTTGCCAGAACGAGATGCAGACATGTCAGAACGACTGCCCGGCCAAGGCTGCCTGTCCGAAGCGTGGCCAGCGTGTGACCCAGTGTCAGCAACATCAGCGGGATCGACAGCCCGCCCAGAATGTCAAAGGATTTGGCGATCGGTTGCGGCAGGGCAAAACCCGTAGCCATCAGCGTCAGCGCGATGACAACCGCATAGATGATTGGAGACGTTGCAAGCTTGCGGGCCGAGAACTCTCCGGCCGGAATCCACATGCCGACCGTGAAAATGCTCACCAACACCACGACGACAAAAGCCATCGTATAGGCCATGCCCGCATCGCCCATTGCCAGCAGAGTGATCGGCAATCCGATATTGCCCACATTGCCATGCATCAGCGGGGTCAGAAACGCCCGCACCGGCCAGCGCAACAGCCGCAATGCCAAAAACCCGAGCACGCCGAACGCCGCAATGGCGAGGGCAGCGGCCGCCATCATGTCCAGAAACGTGGCAATCTGGATCTTGGTGGCGGACAGATGAGAGATGATCAATGTCGGATATCCCACCTTCGAGACAATCCCGCCGATCACCTTGTTGTCGAACGGTGCGCGCGCGACCGCCAGCCCGTACCCCACACCGGCACAGATCAGCACCGGCAGAACGATGTTCAATACGTTCAGGAATACGTGCTCCAAGCCGCGTCCTTGCGTCCAAGTCAGTTTGCAGACTGTGGCGGCGCACGCCCCGTTTGGCAACATCCAAGCGTCAAGCAGCGGGTATCGCGAAAAAATCCGACTTAGACACTGATATTGTCCCGCAGACCCTACAGGACCGCTTTTCTTCGCGGATCACACAACATATAGTGGGTTCAAACAACGTGTAGGCAAACACGGCGCGACTTGGGAATACAAGTATGGCACATATCATCGTTGTGGGGAACGAAAAGGGCGGCGCAGGCAAGTCGACGGTTTCCATGCATGTTGCAACCGCGCTTGCGCGTTTGGGCAACAAGGTCAGCACCCTGGATCTGGACCTGCGGCAGCGCAGCCTGGGCCGCTATTTCGAGAACCGCCGCAATTTCCTTTCCACGGAAAAGCTGGAGCTGCCCAGCCCGCGTCACCATGACCTGCCCGAGATCGACGCAAGCAAGCTCAAACCCGGCGAGAACATCTATGACCACCGTCTGTCCGCCGCCGTGGCCGAGTTGGAGAGCGACAGCGATTTCATCCTGATCGACTGCCCCGGCTCGCACACAAGGCTGAGCCAGGTGGCTCATTCGCTGGCCGACACGCTGATCACGCCGCTGAACGACAGTTTCATCGATTTCGACCTGCTGGCCCGGATCGACTCGAAGGGCGAAAAGATCCTCGGTCCCTCGGTCTATTCCGAGATGGTCTGGAACGCGCGGCAATTGCGGGCGCAGGCCGGGCTGAAACCGATCGATTGGGTGGTGGTGCGCAACCGCGTGGGCACCCAGCGCATGGTCAACAAGGAAAAGATGCAGCGCGCCATCGAGATGCTGTCGCAGCGCATCGGCTTCCGTGTTGCCTCGGGCTTTTCCGAACGTGTGATCTTTCGCGAGCTGTTCCCGCGTGGGCTGACGCTGCTGGACCTCAAGGATATCGGGGTGAAACAGCTCAACATTTCGAACATCGCTGCCCGGCAGGAGTTGCGCGACATGATGCGCGAACTGAACCTGCCTGGGGTCGAGATCGACTTCTAAGCCGTCGGCGCGTAGATCGTGAACAGCTCTTTGGGTTCGGGCACGCCGCGCAGCATATAGCGCCCGACCGAGATCAGGTCCTGTTCGCAGGGCTGAGCAGCACGGGCCACGTCATCCGAGATCAAGATACGCCGGTCCAGCGACCGGTGCATGCCTGCGATGCGCGCGGCCTGGTTCACCGCCGGGCCGATCACGGTGAAATCCAGCCGGCTTTCAGCACCGATATTGCCATAGAGGATCTCGCCCGAATGCAGAGCAAGGGTGAAATTGGCGACCGGCAGGCCGGCGGCGGCCCGTTCCGCGTTGAGCTCGGCCATACGCGTCTGCAGAACACCAACGGCGGCCAGCGCGGCGCGGGCGTCCTCGTCGATCTCGCCCACGTCGAACATGGCCATCAGACCGTCGCCCATGAATTTCAGGATATTGCCGCCACAACCCTGAACGACCTCGACCGCCACGGCCAGATAGTCGTTCAGCATGGCGATGATGTCTGACCCGGGAAGGCGTTCGGCCAGGCCGGTAAAGCCCTCGAGGTCGAAGTTCCAGATCACGGCGTCGATCTGCTGCAACGATCCGCGCCGGATTTCCCCCGACAACACGCGCCGACCCGCATCCCGTCCAAGATAAACGCGCAGCAGATCCTGCGCCATTTTCCGGTTCGAGGCCGATTTCAAGGCCAGCCCCAGATGCGGCAGAGCATATCGGATCAGATCCAGGTGAATGTCGTCGAACCCCTCGGCATGGTCCGTCGTCCACGACATCAGCACCCCCTCGGGCATCTGGTCCAGGGCGATCCGGTTTTCGGGCTCGACCTTCTGCAGAACCAGACCGGATGCAAAGTAGTCGGTGGCACCTTTCTGGTGCAACTCGTTCAAAAACGGAAATCGGCTGGGTTCGTTCTGGTCTTTCAACCTTTCACGCAGTTCCTTCGCGCCGGACTGCAGCATCGCGTAAAGCGGGCTGGAAACCCACTGATCAGGCAATTCCTCGCGGTGCTCGTAATTCTCCACGCTGCCCCCTTCGTCCCGGTACCAGTTGAAGCCGGTGCCGCCGTAAGTGGGGTGATAGGCGCTCTGAGCAGCGTGAAACCGCATCAGGGGAACGCCCGCATCCACAAGCCGCAGGCAATAGCCTTCGAGTATTTCCGACTGTTCGGCCCCTTCCAGCCCTCGGTCCAGCAACCATCCAATCAGGTCATCGGCGCGGGATTTGGGGTCGGTGGATGGCATCTTGGGGCTCCGTCTGGTCTGCACCCCACTTGGGGGCTGCGAGGCCAGCTTACCAGAGGTCAGTCCATCCCGGCCAGCCGCCGCAGCATCATCCGCAACAGCGCCGCCTCGCCCGTCGTGAACATGCCCGCCAGCCGGGCGTCATAGTCGCGGGCGATGTCGCGCAATTCGCGGTACACCGTCAGACCGGCGGGGGTCAGGGTCAGCCGCTCCATCCGGCGGTCGTTTTCATCGCGGGTGCGCCGCAGGTATCGGCGCTGTTCCAGCTTGTGCACCGCGCGGCTGATCTTGGTCTTGTGCATCTTGGCACGTTCCCCGATCTGCTTGGCGGTCATCTCTCCGTAATTGCCAAGGTGGAACAACACGCGCCATTCGGTGCGCAGCATCCCATAGCGGTTCTTGTAAACCTTCTGGAAATCCAACGAGCTTTCCTCGGCCGCCTGGTTGAGCAGGAAGGGCAGGAAATTTCGCAGGTCGAAGTCATCTTTTTCGGCGGAATCTGGCTGTGTCATGGTTGTTAGTTACAAAATCAACTATTATCCGACAAGCAGCAAACGGAGGAACCCCGATGAATCGTCCGACTGACCCGCACGCTCTGACCCAAGCCAGCACGCCCGTTGGCACCCATGCAGGCTATATGCCCGGCTTTGGCAATGACTTTGAAACCGAGGCGCTGCCCGGCGCGCTGCCGCAGGGCATGAACAGCCCGCAGAAATGCAACTATGGCCTATATGGCGAACAGCTTAGCGGCACCGCCTTCACCGCCAACCCGCCCGAGCGCACCTGGTGCTATCGCATCCGGCCGTCGGTCAAGCATTCGCACCGCTATGAAAAGATCGACTTGCCCTATTGGAAAAGCGCCCCGAATGTCGATCCGGACGTGATCAGCCTGGGCCAGTACCGCTGGGACGCGGTGCCCCATTCCGACCAGCCGCTGACCTGGCTGACCGGCATGCGCACCATGACCACCGCCGGCGACGTGAACACCCAGGTCGGCATGGCCAGCCACATCTATCTGGTCACCGAATCGATGGTGGACGACTATTTCTTCTCGGCCGATTCCGAGCTGCTGGTGGTGCCACAGGAAGGCCGCCTGCGCTTTGCGACCGAGCTGGGCATCATCGACCTGGAACCCAAGGAAATCGCCATCATCCCGCGCGGGCTGGTCTACCGCGTCGAGGTGCTGGAAGGCCCCTGCCGCGGTTTCGTCTGCGAGAATTACGGCCAGAAATTCGAGCTGCCGGGCCGCGGCCCGATCGGCGCGAACTGCATGGCCAACCCGCGCGACTTCAAGGCGCCCGTGGCGGCCTTCGAAGATCGCGAGGTGCCCTCGACCGTGACGATCAAGTGGTGCGGCCAGTTCCACACCACCAAGATCGGCCACAGCCCGCTGGACGTGGTGGCCTGGCACGGCAACTACGCGCCCTACAAATACGACCTGCGCACCTACTGCCCAGTCGGGGCGATCCTGTTCGACCACCCGGATCCGTCGATCTTCACCGTGCTGACCGCGCCTTCGGGCGTGCCGGGCACGGCCAATATCGATTTCGTGCTGTTCCGCGAACGCTGGATGGTGATGGAGGACACGTTCCGCCCGCCGTGGTACCACAAGAACATCATGTCCGAGCTGATGGGCAATATCTACGGCCAGTATGACGCCAAGCCGCAGGGCTTCGTGCCGGGCGGCATGAGCCTGCACAACATGATGATCCCGCATGGCCCCGACAAAGAAGCCTTTGAAAAGGCGTCCAACGCCAATCTGGGGCCGGACAAGCTGGACAACACCATGTCCTTCATGTTCGAGACCCGCTTTCCGCAGCACCTGACCGCCTTTGCCGCGAACGAGGCGCCGCTGCAGGATGACTACGTCGATTGCTGGACGGATCTGGAAAAGAAATTCGACGGCACGCCCGGCAAGAAATGACACCGGTGGCCCCACGGCCACCGCACCGCACAAGGAAACGCAATGCCTTTGATGAAATCCTGGGTGGCCTCGGCCAATGACGCGAACCACCCGTTTCCGCTGAACAACCTGCCCTATGGCGTCTTTTCGACCGCAGGGTCCGAACCGCGCTGCGGCGTGGCCATCGGGGACATGATCCTCGACGTGTCCGCCGCCGAGGCCGAAGGGCTGATCACGCAGGGCGACGAGCCGCTGTTCGACCTGCCCTTCTGGAACCCGTTGATGGAACAGGGACCGGCCGTCTGGGCCGCGCTGCGCGAGCGACTGACTGCCCTGCTGGCCAAAGGATCAAAAGAACAGGACAAGGTCGAACCGCTGCTGGTTCCGCAGGCCGAGGCCCAACTGCACATGCCCTTCGCCGTCAGCGAATACACCGATTTCTACGCGGGCAAGCACCACGCCACCAATGTGGGCACCATGTTCCGCGGCCCGGAAAACGCGCTGCCACCCAACTGGCTGCACATCCCCATCGGCTACAACGGACGGGCCTCGTCGGTGGTGGTTTCGGGCACCGATATCCGCCGCCCGTGGGGGCAGTTGAAATCGCCCGACCATGACCGACCCGCCTTCCTGCCCAGCCGCCGCTTCGACATCGAGCTGGAGATGGGGGCCATCGTCGGCACCCCGTCCGACGGCCCGATCACCGTGCAGGAGGCAGACGACCACATCTTTGGCTATGTCCTGCTGAACGACTGGTCGGCGCGCGACATCCAGGCCTGGGAATATCAGCCGCTGGGCCCGTTCCAGGCCAAGGCCACCGCCACCTCGATTTCGCCCTGGATCGTGACCAAGGCCGCGCTGGACCTGTTCCGCTGCGACACGCCCCCGCGTGAGGTCGAGTTGCTGGACCACCTCAAGGACTGCGGCCCGATGCTCTATGACATCGAGCTCGAGGTGACGATGGCGCCCGAGGGCAAACCGGCGTCCACCATCGCCCGCACCAACTACAAGGAAATGTATTATTCCTCGGCGCAGCAACTGGCGCATCACACCACCTCGGGCTGCCCGATGAACGTGGGCGACCTGCTGGGTTCGGGCACGATTTCGGGTCCGACGAAAGCCAGCCGCGGCTCGCTGCTGGAACTCAGCTGGGGCGGCAAGGAACCGATCACGCTGGACACCGGCGAAACCCGCAGCTTCATCGAAGACGGCGACACGCTGACCCTGAAGGGCGCGGCCCGGGGCGACGGCTACACGATCGGGTTCGGCGACTGCACCGGCACGGTGCTGCCTGCCCTCGAAGACCCATACGCACGATAAGGAGCGCCAAATGGCCAAGGCATTCGCGTCCCAGGGGGACATGACCGAAAAGAAGATCTCGTTCACCGAGGTGGGCGAAGGGCTTTATGCCTTCACTGCCGAAGGCGACCCGAACTCGGGCGTGATCATCGGCGATGACAGCGTGATGGTGGTCGAGGCCCAGGCCACGCCGCGCCTGGCGCAGAAGGTGATCGACTGCATCCGGTCC
The DNA here is from genome assembly GCF_056537025.1 of Ruegeria sp. CH5. Classification (NCBI taxonomy): domain Bacteria; kingdom Pseudomonadati; phylum Pseudomonadota; class Alphaproteobacteria; order Rhodobacterales; family Roseobacteraceae; genus Ruegeria; species Ruegeria sp. CH5. The sequence goes on from NZ_JBQFQT010000006.1 coordinate 80,842, forward strand.
GTTACCGACAAGCCGATCACCCATGTGGCGCTGACCCATTACCACGCGGTCCGCGTGCTGGGCGCCAGCGCCTTCGGCGCGCAGCAGATCGTCATGTCGGACATGGCCCGCGCCATGGTCGTCGAACGCGGGAAAGAGGACTGGGACAGCGAGTTCCAGCGCTTCCCGCGCCTGTTCGAAGGGCATGAGAGCATCCCCGGCCTGACCTGGCCCACCACCACCTTCAACGACACGATGACGATCTATCTGGGCAACCGCCGGGTCGATCTGATGCATCTGGGCCGGGCGCATACGGCCGGTGACATCGTCATCCACGTGCCCGACCAGAACGTGATGTTCACCGGCGACATCGTCGAATATCACTCGGCCTGCTATTGCGGCGACGGGCATTTCAGCGACTGGGGCGATACGCTGGATCAGATCCAGTGGTTCGACGTCGACGCCATCGCCCCGGGGCGCGGCGATGCGCTTGTCGGCAAGGAAATGGTGAACGCCGCCATCGAGAACACCCGCGATTTCGTCGAAAGCACCTATCGCCCGGCGGCCAAGGTGGCGGCACGCGGCGGCAGCCTGAAAGAGGCCTGGGACGCGGTGCGTGCGGAGTGCGATCCGAAATTCTCGGACTACGCCATCTATGAACACTGCCTGCCCTTCAACGTGGCCCGCGCCTATGACGAGGCGCGCGGCATCGACACCCCGCGCATCTGGACCGCCCAGCGCGACCTGGAGATGTGGGAGGCCCTGCAGGGCTGAGAAATAGCCCGGCAACTTGATCCAGATCGTGTTGCCGGCCTGAAAACGATGCAACCATGGAGGAGAGCCATCGGCGCCCCGCGCCGGTGGGCAGGGAATGTGCGCCCGGCGCACAGAACTTGGGGAGAGAGCCCATGAACAAGATTTTTGAACAGCCGCTCTATGCCTATGCCCGCAGCCCCGATCAGGATGCCCCCGCCCCGGTGCGGCATCAGGTGATCGTGATCGGTGCGGGCCCGGTCGGGCTGGCCGCCGCCATCGACCTGGCCCAGCAAGGCGTCGAAGTGGTGGTGCTGGACGACAACGACAAGGTCAGTTTCGGCAGCCGCGCCATCTGTTTCGCCCAGCGCACGCTGGAAATCGCCGACCGGCTGGGATGTGCCCGGCCTATGGTGGACAAGGGCGTGCTGTGGAACACCGGCAAGGTGTTTTTTGACGACCGTAAGGTCTATGAATTCAACCTTCAGCCCGATGAGGGCTATGCCCATCCGGCCTTCATCAACCTTCAGCAATACTACTTTGAGCAGTTCATAGTCGAACGGGTCCGCGCGTTGCAGGCCCAGGGCGCGCCGATCGAGATCCGTGGCCGCAACAAAGTCGAGGCGATCGGTACCCATGACGACCACGTCAAGCTCGAGGTTGAAACGCCCGAGGGGTCGTACACGGTCGAGGCTGACTGGTTGATCGCCTGCGACGGGGCCAATTCGCCCACCCGTCGGATGCTGGGGCTGGATTTCGTGGGCCGGGTGTTCGAGGACAACTTCCTGATCGCCGACGTGATCATGGAGGCCGATTTCCCGTCCGAGCGCTGGTTCTGGTTCGACCCGCCCTTCAACCGCGGACAGTCTGCCCTGCTGCACAAACAGCCCGACAATGTCTGGCGCATCGACCTGCAACTGGGCTGGGACATCGACAAGGAACGGGAAAAGCGCCCCGAAAACGTGATCCCGCGCCTCAAGGCGATGCTGGGCGCGGATGTCCAGTTCGAGCTGGAATGGGTCAGCATCTATACCTTCCAGTGCCGCCGGATGGAGAAGTTCCGCCACGGCCGCGTCCTGTTTGCCGGCGACAGCGCCCATCAGGTCAGCCCCTTCGGCGCGCGCGGGGCCAATTCGGGCCTGCAGGACACCGACAACCTGTGCTGGAAGCTGAAGATGGTCCTTGACGGCACCGCGCCCGACAGCCTGCTGGACAGCTATGATGTCGAGCGCATCCACGGCGCAGACGAGAACATCCTGAACTCGACCCGCTCGACCGATTTCATCACGCCAAAATCGGAAATGTCGCGCATCCTGCGCGACGCGGTTCTGGACCTAAGCGAACACTATGAGTTCGCCCGCCCGCTGGTGAATTCCGGACGGCTGAGCGTGCCCTGCACCTATGACGGCTCGCCGCTGAATTCGGCGGATGCGCTGGATGGCCCGGCCGAAACGCGCCCCGGTTCGCCCTGCCCCGATGCGCCGCTGGGGGATGAATTCCTGTTGCCCAAGCTGGCAGGCAAGTTCACCCTGCTGACCATCGACGCCGAAGCCCCGGAAACGATCGAGGAAGAGGGCGTGACGGTCGAGCGACTGGCGCTGTCGGTCAAGGATGACCGCACGCTGGCGCTGAAGCGGCGGTATCTGGGCGACGCGGAAGGTGCGGTCTATCTGATCCGGCCCGACCAGCATGTGGCGGCGCGGCGCGACAGCTATGAAGACAACGCGTTCCGGCATGCGATCCGCCGGGCCATCGGCAAGGAGTAGGCACAATGGATGAACTGATCCTCACCCCGAATATCGACGGCGCGGATGATTTCTATGCCGATCTGCTGGCCGCGCACGACGGTCTGGACAAGGCCGAAAGCGACGCGCTGAATGCTCGGCTGGTGCTGGTGCTGGCCAACCACATCGGCGACCGGACCATCCTTAAACAGGCGATCGACGCGGCCAAAGCCCGATGAGCGACGTCGTCCTGTATGACTATTGGCGATCCTCGGCCAGCTACCGGGTGCGCATCGCGCTGAACCTGGCCGGGATAGGCTATCGCGCGCAAACCGTCGATCTGGTCAAGGGCGAGCAGACCGCGCCCGCGCATCTGGCGCGCAACCCGCAGGGCTTTGTGCCCGTGCTCGAGATCGACGGCGTGCAATTGACCCAGTCGCTGGCCATTCTGGACTACCTCGACCGGACGCGGGGTCTGAACCTGCTGCCGGAAGAGCCGGTTGCGCGGGCCAGGGCGCAGGCGCTGGCCCATGCCATCGCGGTGGATCTGCACCCGGTCTGCAACCTGAAGGTCGCCCGCCACGCCACGCAGTTGAGCGGCGGAAAGGGCGACATGCCCGGCGACTGGATGCGCCATTTCATCCGCCCCGGTCTGCTGGCCTTCGAGGCAATGCTGGAAGGGTTCGAGCAAGCCCCGTATTGCACGGGATCGGCGCCCGGTTTGGCCGATCTGTGCCTGATCCCGCAGATGTACAACGCCCGGCGCTGGCAGGTCGATCTGTCGGACATGCCGCGCATTCTGGCGGTCGAGGCGGCCTGCGCCGACCACCCTGCCTTTGCAGCGGCCCACCCGGACGCCCACGCGCCGGGCTGAGCCGCGCACAGGGTCTGTGTGCCGATGCGGCTGTGCACCGGCGCCGATCGGGCCTAGCCTTGTGCCGGAAATCACCGCACGAGGCCCCCGATGCCACAGATCACCGGCTATCACGCCCATGTCTATTTCGACGCCGAAACGCAGGAGACCGCCCGCCGTGTCTGCGAAGAGGCTGCACGCCTGTTCCCCGTCGAGATGGGCCACATGCACAGCCGCAATGTCGGCCCCCACCCGCGCTGGAGTTGCCAGTTGAGTTTTGCCGCAGATGCCTTCGACAAGGTGATTCCATGGCTGATGCTCAACCGGCAGGGGCTGACCGTGTTCACCCATCCTGAAACCGGCCAGCACCTGCCCGACCACCGCGACCGGGCGATCTGGATGGGCGAGATGCTGGACCTGGACCTGTCGATCTTTGACCGGCTGGGCGCCTAGCCCAGCGCCCGCGCCTGTTCCCTGAGCTTGAATTTCTGGATCTTGCCCGTCGATGTTTTGGGCAGCGGGCCGAACACCACCGTCTTGGGTGCCTTGAAATGGGCCATGTGGTCGCGGCAGAACGCAATCAGATCGGCCTCGGTCGCCTCGGCGCCCGGCTTCAGCTCGACAAAGGCGCAAGGCGTCTCACCCCATTTCTCGTCCGGTTTGGCGACCACGGCGGCCTCCATCACCGCCGGGTGCTTGTAGAGGATATCCTCGACCTCGACCGACGAGATGTTCTCGCCCCCCGAGATGATGATGTCCTTTGATCGGTCCTTCAGCGCGACATAGCCGTCGGGATGCATCACCCCCAGATCGCCCGAGGCGAACCAGCCGCCGCGGAAGGCTTTCTGCGTGGCCTCGGGGTTCTTGAGATACCCTTTCATCACGATGTTGCCCTGCATGAAGATCTCGCCCATGGTCTCGCCATCGGCCGGCACCGGTTCGAGCGTTTCGGGATCAGCCACCATCAGCCCCGACAGGGCAACGTATTTCACCCCTTGCCGCACCTTGAGCGCGGCGCGTTCCTCGGCGGGCTTGTCGCTCCATTCGTCTTTCCAGGCACACACGACCGACGGCCCGTAGGTTTCGGTCAGGCCATAGACATGAGTGACCTCGATCCCCATCCCCTCCATCGCGGCGATCACGGCGGCAGGCGGCGGGGCGCCTGCAGTCATCACCTTGATTTCATGGTCGAAATCCTTGAGGTGATCGGGTGCGTTGACCAGCATGTTCAGCACGATCGGGGCGCCACAGAAATGGGTAACCTTCTCGTCGCGGAACGCGCGGTAGATCGGCTCGTCCCGCACTGCACGCAGGCACACTGACGTGCCCGCATTCGCGGCCATGGTCCAGGGGAAACACCAGCCGTTGCAGTGGAACATCGGCAGCGTCCACAGATAGACCGAATGCTGCGGCATGCCCCAGGTCAGGATGTTCGAGGTGGCGTTCAGCGCCGCGCCACGGTGGTGATAGACGACACCCTTGGGGTTGCCCGTGGTGCCCGAGGTATAGTTCAGCGTGATCGCGTCCCATTCATCGGCAGGCAGAGACCAAGAAAATTCCGGGTCGCCCTCGGCCAGCAGGTCGTCATAGGTCAGCGCGCCCAGCTTCTCGCCACCGTCGAAACTCGGGTCCTCGATGTCGATCACTAGAATGTCGTGATCCACCTGCTCCAGCGCCTGATTCACCACGCCCGAGAATTCGGGATCGACCAGCAGCACCTTGGATTCGGCGTGGTTCAGGATGAAGGCGATGATCGGGGCATCGAGCCTTGTGTTGATGGTGTTCAGCACCGCGCCTGCCATGGGCACGCCGAAATGCGCCTCGTACATTTCGGGGATGTTGGCGGCAATGATCGACACCGTATCGCCCGTGCCCACCCCACGTGCAGCCAGCGCGCTGGCCAACCGGCGGCAGCGCGCATAGGTCTGCGCCCAGCTATGGCGCCGGTCGCCATAGACCACGGCCGGATAGTCAGGGTAAACGGCTGCCGTCCGCTCGATATAACTAAGCGGGGACAGGGCCGTGAAATTGGCCGGGCCTTTGTCCAGATCGCGCTGATAAATGCTGTGGGTCGCCATCCGCCTCTCCTCCCCAATTCGTCGGATTTTTCGTATTGAGCACAAAGGTTGCCGCAAAACAAACCCGTAAAAATACGCGAGGCGAATATACTGGAGCTACGCGATCGGGTAATCTGGCCCTACTGCGTACCGGGCTTTCGGGCTGATCTGCGGTATCTGGTTCATCCGCGCCTGCCGGGCATCGTGATTCCCGCGCGTCGCGTCTTACTGAAAGGACATGTCATGGACGGCACGTTCAACGAAAACGATCTTTCCCGCGTGGTCGAGGCCGACCGCGCCCATATCTGGCACCATCTGATCCAGCACAAGCCGTTTGAGACGAACGATCCGCGCATCATCGTCGAAGGCAAGGGCATGCGCGTCTGGGATCAGAAAGGCAAGGAACACCTGGATGCCGTCTCGGGCGGCGTCTGGACGGTGAACGTGGGCTATGGCCGCGAATCCATCTGCAAGGCCGTCTACGACCAGCTTATGAAGCTGTGCTACTTTGCAAACTCGGCGGGCTCGATCCCCGGGGCGCTGTTTGCCGAAAAGCTGATCGAGAAGATGCCGGGCATGAGCCGGGTCTACTACACCAACTCGGGGAGCGAGGCGAACGAGAAGGCGTTCAAGATGGTCCGCCAGATCGCCCACAAGAAGTACGGCGGCAAGAAGACCAAGATCCTGTATCGCGACCGCGACTATCATGGCTCGACTCTGGCGGCGATGTCGGCGGGCGGTCAGGATGAGCGCAACGCGCAATACGGCCCCTTTGCGCCGGATTTCGTGCGCGTGCCGCACTGCATGGAATACCGCAAGCACGAACTGGACGGCGCGCCCGACGAGAACTTTGGCGAGTGGGCCGCAGATCAGATCGAACAGGTCATCCTGCGCGAAGGCCCCGACACTGTGGGCGCGCTGTGCCTTGAGCCAGTGACCGCCGGCGGCGGCGTGATCGAAGCGCCCGAGGGCTATTGGCAGCGCGTGCAGGAGATCTGCAAGAAGTACGACATCCTGCTGCATATCGACGAGGTCGTCTGCGGCGTGGGCCGCACCGGCACCTGGTTCGGGTACCAGCAATATGGCGTGAAACCCGATTTCGTGACCATGGCCAAAGGCGTGGCTTCGGGCTATGCCGCGATTGCCTGCATGGTGACCACCGAGGAAGTCTTTGACATGTTCAAAGACGATGCCGCGGACCCGATGAACTATTTCCGCGACATCTCGACCTTTGGCGGCTGCACCGCCGGGCCGGCGGCGGCGATCGAGAACATGCGCATCATCGAAGACGAGAACCTGCTGGGCAATTGCGCAGCGATGGGGGATCGCATGATGGGCAACCTGCAGGCACTGATGGACAAGCACAAGGTCATCGGCGACGTGCGCGGCAAGGGCCTGTTCCTGGGTGCCGAACTGGTCGCGGATCGGGCGTCCAAAGAACCGGTGGATGAAAAGCTGGCCCAAGCGGTCGTGGCCGATTGCATGGCGCAAGGGGTAATCATCGGTGTCACCAACCGCTCGGTCCCCGGCCGCAACAACACGCTATGCTTCTCTCCGGCTTTGATCGCCACGGCGGACGACATCGACCAAATCACCGATGCGGTTGATGGCGCACTGGGGCGTGTGTTCGGGTAAACCCAGCGCGGGATAAAAGACCAAGTGAAGCCGGCGTTCTTCGCGCCGGTTTCTTTTTTTAGCTCCATTTGCTCAGGCAATAGCCTTTGTTTGAGTCAATCAGCGCATCCAGACCAAAGTCTAGGATTTGCGCCCGCTGATGACAAAATGAGTTAGCGAAAAGAAAAACCGGCCCCTCGCGGCCAAGGATCTCTGCTCATCCGCCCATACCTTGGCTTCCTGATCCGGAACGAGCTTGTTGGACTCGGCAAACCTTTTCATCAGGGTGATCATCATATTGGCCAGCCCATCTGGCCGGAGTTCGTTATCGCAAATCGTGATCGGCGTGATGCTTTCCACAGTGAAACCCGCGTCTCTCAATATCGGTGGCAGTCGTGCGGGCACGTCTCTCCCGACAAAGTGCTCGTCCCAGGCTTTTATCATCTGATCCATTCTTGCCGGATCATCACTGTACCAAACCAGACTGTCGAAATGGATGTCGCCCACGACAAGCAGACCAGCCGTCCTGAGACAGCGATGGGCCTCCGCCACCGCGGCGGCAATGTCGTCTAAATACTCGTAAACCTGAACCGACACCGCCTTGTCGAGTGACGCATCCTCGACCGGAAGTTGGCCTGCCTCACCCTCCATGATCTGGACCCAGTCATATTCGTGGCAGCGGTTTTTGGCGGAACTCCGCATCGCCTCACTTGGGTCGATGCCCAAAACACGCCCGGTCGGACCAACCGCCCGCGCGAGCTCTGCTGTCAAAAGACCGTTGCCGCATCCAACGTCCGCAATGGTATCACCCGGGGCTGGTCGCAACGCGTCAAAAGACCCTCGCCGCCGCCGGGTGACATCGGCACCTTGATACACGCTATCGAGTAGACGCGTTGTTGCTGCATCAAATTCAAGCATGGCACTCGCAAAACCAATGTTGGTCAATTCAGCACGTGCAAGCCTAGCGGTTTTTGGTCTGACTGTCTGCCTGCGCAAAAAAGCCGCCCCTTTTGGGGCGGTATTTCTTTCACTGTTTTGCGAATGAGGAGGTCAAAGGGGCAAGTACCCTAGAAACGACCCCACCCAACGGTTCCAGTTCGTGCAACCTGCGTTTTTGTGCGTCAGTTCGCCCTTTTGATTTCGACTTCATCAAATTCGAAACGGCCGGTTCCAAAGGCTGCCAGGCCTATCCCTGCACGAGCGCCCTGACCGGGGTTCGTGGGCGTTCGCTTTGAAAACAGCGTTTGAACAACCTTGGTTCCGTTGGCAAAGAAAACCACATGCGCGCCTCGGACCTGGAAGGTCAGCTTGTTCGGGGCGCCGACACGTATCGCGTCATGTCTGTCCGCATGTACCAGCCTCAATTGGCGGCCGTCCTTTTGCAGTACGTGATAGCGCCCTTTGTCGTCCACAGTGAACGCCACATATTTCCCGGACTTTCCGCTGCCAACCAGAATGCCCACACCGCTTTTGCCGCTGAACTCTCCGTCCACTACGGCAGAGATTACCATGTCCTGCGTGCTCTCCAACGAATCCGAGCCGGGAAACTTCACCCACGCCACGTCGTTGAACTGAAGGCTGCGCGCATCCTGTCTGTTCTCCATGACGAATTTTCCATCGGCCACATAAACGGCCCAGGGCGGCTTGGCCGATTGAAAGTCGATCTGCCCACCCAGCATGAGCGTCGTGTCGTCGCCATCAAAGGTTTCAACCAAAACGTCAGGAAGGTCAGGTTCGGTGATCGTGTCCTGTGATCTTGCCACTGTCGGGTGGCAGATCGCAACCGCAGTCAAGACAAGAAGGGCTTGGGTAAGTCTTTGGCAAATAGGCATTTCAGTATTCCGCATTCAATTCATCAGTGAAACTTAACAGATGATTACATCAAATGCGTGTAGTGACCATAACGGAATCCCATACTTGGTTTTCACGAAATCCAATCTGGTCGATCCAAAGAAAAAAGCCGCCCCGAACGGGACGGCCTTTCTTTCACTGTCTCTCGAAAGAGGATCAGGCAGCCAGAGCGGCCTGTGCCTTGGCGACGATCGCGCCGAACGCTTCCGGTTCGTGCACGGCCAGGTCGGCCAGAACTTTGCGGTCCACTTCGACGCCGGCCAGGTTCAGGCCGTTGATGAAGCGGGAATAGGTCAGAGCTTCGTCATGCGAACGGACAGCAGCGTTGATGCGCTGGATCCACAGGGCGCGGAAGTTGCGCTTGCGGTTCTTTCGGTCGCGGGTTGCGTACTGGTTGGCCTTGTCGACGGCCTGACGGGCAACCTTGAAGGTGTTCTTGCGGCGGCCATAGTAACCTTTGGCAGCCTTGATGACCTTCTTGTGACGGGCGTGAGTTACGGTTCCACCTTTAACGCGGGACATATCGGTATCTCCTCTTAGCGGTCGTAGGGCATGTAGCCCTTGACGATCTTGGCGTCGGGGGCGGACAGGGTCGTGGTGCCACGGGCGTCGCGGATGAACTTTTTGGTCCGCTTGATCATGCCATGCCGCTTGCCGGCCTGAGCCGACATGACCTTACCGGTCGCGGTCACCTTGAAGCGCTTCTTGGCGCTCGATTTGGTCTTCATCTTGGGCATTTCCGTCTCCTTTCAGGGTTCGGTACGAAACGCGACTCGGCATGCCACATCGGCCGGTCGCGCGATCAGATGCGCCGTTTACGCAAGTTCGGTCATGCTGGCAAGGGGTTTTTGACCCGTTCGGGTGCTTTTTGCACCGGGGTCGGGAACCGGGGCAGCGGTGCCGCCCCGGTTGGTGTCATCAGTCGGCGAACTTGCGGATTTCGCCGCTTTTCAGTCGCGCGCTGTACGAGGCCAACTCCTGGCGCACCACTTTCATCAGGAAGTAGAGCGCAAAGACGTTGACCACGGCCATGGCAAAGATCGCCGCGTCCGAGAAGTCGATGACCGGACCCAGGTTGGCCGCAGCCCCGATCACCACGAAGACGCAGAAGATCAGCTTGAACGCCAGCTCCTTGGTGTGGCCCTCGCCGAACAGATAGGTCCAGGCCTTGAGGCCATAGTAGGACCAGCTGATCATGGTCGAGAAGGCGAACAGGATCACCGCGATGGCCAGGATGTAGGGGAACCAGCTGAAGGCGCTGCCGAAGGCGGCCGAAGTCAGGCTGACGCCCGAGTTGCCATCCACGGTTGCGATCGCCGTGCCCGCTTCGTTCAGCACGTACAGGCCGGTTGCCGGGTCGATCACCAACTGCTGGGTGATGATGATCACCAGCGCGGTCATGGTGCAGATCACCACGGTGTCGATGAACGGCTCAAGCAGCGAAACAAAGCCCTCGGTGATCGGTTCCTTGGTGCGGACGGCCGAGTGTGCAATGGCCGCCGAGCCAACGCCTGCCTCGTTCGAGAAGGCGGCGCGCTTGAATCCCTGGATCAGAGCACCGACCATGCCGCCGGCGACACCCAGACCGGTGAAGGCACCAGCGAAGATCTGACCGAAGGCCCAGCCGATCATGTCGGCGTTCATGATGATGATGACCAGAGCAGTGGCGACATACAGGATGCCCATGAACGGCACGACCTTCTCGGTCACGCGGGCGATCGACTTCAGGCCGCCCACGATGACCATGAACACCACGGCCGCGAAGACCAGGCCGGTGATCCAACCGGGATAGTCACCGACAATACCCGCGATCTGCTGGTGCGCCTGGTTGGCCTGGAACATGTTGCCCCCGCCCAGCGCGCCAAGGATACAGAAGATCGAGAACAGGACCGCCAGGATCTTGCCGCCGGGCAGACCCAGCTCGGCAAAGCCCTTGGACATGTAGTACATCGGGCCGCCCGAAACGGTGCCGTCTTCGTACTCGTTGCGGTACTTCACACCCAGCGTACATTCGGTGAATTTCGACGCCATGCCCAGAAGGCCGGCGAGGATCATCCAGAAGGTCGCACCGGGTCCGCCGATGCCGACCGCCACCGCGACGCCCGCGATGTTGCCCAGGCCGACGGTACCGGACAGGGCCGTTGCCAGCGCCTGGAAGTGACTGACCTCGCCCGCATCGTTGGGGTCGGAATAGTCACCTTTGACCAGGCTGATCGCATGGCTGAAGAACCGCATCTGCACAAAGGCGAAATACAGCGTGAACACCGTCGCGGCCACGACCAGCCACATCACGATCCAGGGAAAGCTCGTCCCCGGAAAAGGTGCGAAGATGAAGCTGACGAAGGGGCCCGTCAGATTCGCGAAGGCCTGGTTGATCTTTTCATCCAGACCGGGGGCCTCCTGCGCAAATGCGGGGTTGGCCAGCAGGGCCGCGGCCGCACCGGACAGGCCCAGGGTTTTGATCGATTTCATGTCTGCTCCTCCCGTCAGTTCACGACTGTGACCGGAACGTCGGCGTGCATGACCAGATTCTGGGTCGAACTGCCGAAGATTCGCTTTTTGATGCCGTCAGCCGAGGATCGTCCCACGACGATCTGCGATCCGCCGTTTTCGACCGTGATCGCGTTCAGCGTTTCGGCCACATCGCCATGGCGGACAATACCGCGGGCGCTGAAGCCTGCGGCCTTCAGGGCCTCGACGGCGGGTTCCACCACGCGGCTGGTGGCAAGCGCGATCTCCTCTTCGCGCCGCTTGTGCCGCAGGGCGTTTTCCTCGGGAGTTTGGAAAGTATAGGGCGACCATTCGATGACATAGGCAACCAGCAGTTCACACGATCCAATCCGACTTGCCAGATCCTTGGCAAAGCCGACCGCGCGATCTCCGGTCTCTGTCCCGTCCAGTCCTATGACAATTTTCGTTGTCATCTCGTTCCTCCGTTTTTGTTGATTTGGCCGGGGCCCGTGCCCCCGGCAGGGCAGCCGGAACCTGGAACTCGTTTTACAAGACTGCCCTTCGGTCAAGTATCAGGAAAAATCACTAGGAAAAGGAGATTTTTTCGGTCTATTTTCAGGAAAATATGCCGCCAGACCTCAAAAACGCAGGGAAATTGCCTGATGGACAGGGATTTGGATAAGATCGATCAACGGATATTGGCCGAGCTCGAGGCCAATGGACGCCTGCCAATAGTCGAACTGGCGGCCCGAGTAAACCTGACCAACACGCCGTGTTCCGAGCGGGTAAAACGGCTGGAAAAGAGCGGGTACATCACCGGCTACAGCGCGGTGATCGACAAAGAGAGGCTGGGGCTGGGGCACTTGACGGTGGTGCAGGTTTCGCTGACGGCCACAGCCGAACACTCGCTGGACCGTTTCAACGAAGCCGTGCGACGAGTACCTGAAATCGAAACCTGCCTGATGGTCGCCGGATCATTCGACTACATGCTGACCGTACGGACACGCGACATCGCGCATTTCCGAACGGTGTTGGGCGACAAGATCAACAAGCTTCCGGGGATACACCAGACAAGCTCGTTCACGGTGATGGAGACCGTAAAAGAGCCTGTCGGCGCCAAAGCAAGACCCGGCGGACCGGGTGGCTGATCCTATTCGGGATCCGTCGAGTAGATCAGTCGCTCGTCGCAGGGGGCGACGCGCAGGATGTTGGTCGAGCCTGGCACGTTGAACGGGACACCGGCGGTCACCACGATCTGATCCGAGGCGCCGGCAAACCCGCTGGCTCGCGCCGCGCGCGCCGCATTGACCACGGCGCTTTTGAACCGCTCGAGCTCGGGCGTCATCACGCAGTGACAGCCCCAGCTGAGACACAGACGCCGCGCGGTGCCCCGCAGCGAAGTCATGGCGATGATCGGGACACCGGGACGCTCGCGGGCGGTGAGCAGTGCGGTGGTGCCGCTTTGGGTAAAGCAGCAGATCGCCTTGATGTCGGTCTTTTCGGCGATTTCACGGGCCGCGGCCACGATGCCGTCGGCAACGGTCGTTCCCTTGGTCTGGCGCGAAGCGTCGATGATCTGTTTGTAGGTTGGGTCGGCTTCGACCTCGATCGCGACCTTGTTCATGGTCTGAACGGCCTCGATCGGATACGAGCCCGCGGCCGACTCGGCGCTCAGCATGATGGCGTCGGTTCCCTCATATATGGCAGTGGCGACGTCCGACACTTCGGCGCGGGTGGGCATCGGGCTTTCGATCATGCTTTCCAGCATCTGGGTGGCAACGATAACCGGCTTGGCGGCAGCGCGGCACTTTCGGACCAGTCGCTTTTGAATCGGAGGCACGGCCGAGACCGGGAGTTCGACGCCCAGATCGCCACGGGCGACCATGATGCCGTCCGATGCGTCGAGGATTTCGTCGAACGCCTCGACCGCCGCGGGTTTTTCAATCTTGGACAGGATGGCGGCGCGGCCGTCAGCCAGGGCGCGCGCTTCGTACACGTCCTTGGCCCGCTGCACGAAGCTCAGCGCAAGCCAGTCGACGCCCAGCTGGCAGACGAACTCCAGATCGTCCCGGTCCTTCTCCGACAGGGCCGCCAGCGGCAGCACCACGTCGGGCACGTTCACACCCTTGCGGTTCGAGATGGTTCCGCCGATTTCAACTTTGCAATCCGCGAAATCGGGGCCGCATTTCTCAACCACAAGCCGGATCTTGCCGTCGTTGACCAGCAGATGCGCCCCCGCTTCCAACGCCTGAAAAATCTCGGGGTGCGGCAGGCAGACCCGGCTGACATCGCCCGGAGTTTCGTCCAGATCCAAACGGAACGCGGCACCTTCGACCAAGTCCTCTGCATCATTCGCAAACACACCGACCCGCAGTTTCGGGCCCTGAAGGTCCGCCAGAATGGCGATCGGGCTATCGAGGTCCTTTTCGATCTGACGGATGATCCGGTGGCGTTCACGGATTTCGTCGTGGCTGCCATGGCTCATGTTCAGGCGGAAAACATCGGCGCCGGCCTCGTGCAGAGCACGGATCATATCATAGTCGTTGGACGCCGGGCCCAGCGTCGCCACGATTTTCACATTTCTCAGGCGTCGCATCGATCTTGCTCTCCTTGATGGTCGAATGTTACCGCAAACAATAGTCGGTTTGCTTATTGCGCAATTCCCTTTCCGAGGCAACTGTCCTACACCTGCGGCAAACAAGATGACAGGCTCATGACATACACTCCGTTTTACGTGCACGGGGCGGATCGCCCGTCCCGCTGGCTGATCACGTGCGACCATGCCACCAACATCGTACCGCCGCAGATCAACGGCGGCGACCTCGGCCTTCCGCGTGAGGACATGGAGCGCCACATCGCCTATGACGTGGGCGCCTACGAGGTATCGAAACATCTGGGCGAGATCCTGAACGCGCCGGTGATTGCCGCCAATTTCTCTCGGCTGGTGATCGACCCGAACCGGGGCGAGGACGACCCGACCCTGTTGATGAAGCTGTATGACGGGTCGATCATTCCGGCCAACCGTCACGCCGACGCCGCCGAGCGCGAACGGCGCCTGAACCTGTGCTATCGCCCCTATCACGAAGCGCTAGCCAAGATGGCCGCCCTGCCTCACGCCGTAATCGTGTCGATGCATTCCTTCACGCGCCAGCTGCGGGGCCGCCCGCCGCGCCCCTGGGACGTCGGCATCCTGCACACCGCGGACGAGCGGTTCTCGGCCCCGCTGATCGAGCGCCTGCGGGCCGAGGAGGATCTGTGCGTCGGCGTGAACGAGCCCTATACCGGCGTGCTGCCGGGGGATGCGATCGACCGGCACGCCACCGCCTTTGGTCGCCCCAACGCGCTGATCGAGCTGCGCAACGACCTGATCGCCGATCATGCCGGGCAGCGCGCCTGGGCCGAGCGGCTGGCCCCAATCCTGAACGATGCGCTGGCCGCAAGCGGGCTGTAACGCTGGAAAAATCCGCGACCAAACGACGCCCGTGCTCTTGCGCGGCGCGCGGGCGGCCCCCATTTTTGGGGTGAAAGGAGGCCGTCATGACACCTGAAACCCTGACAGCCTTTTTCGGCTGGATGACCGTTCTGAACTTTGCGGTCCTGCTGCTGTCGACTCTGATGGTGGTGGCCCTGCAGGACCGCATCGCCGCCATTCACGGCCGCATGTTCCAGATGGACAAGGCCGAGGTCAGAAAGGCCTATTTCAAGTATCTTGCGAACTACAAGATCCTGACCCTGATCTTCTGCCTGATGCCCTGGATTGCCCTCAAGCTGGTCTGATCCGGCGCGCGTTGTGCAATGGCCTCGGGCTTGCTAGGTCTGGATCAAATCCCACGAACCGGAGCCCTACCATGGACCCCCAGACCGAGATCGAACTTCAGGCCGCCGCTTTCCGCCGTCTGCAGAAACACCTGATGCAGGACCGCACCGACGTTCAGAACATCGACATGATGAACCTGGCCGGGTTCTGCCGAAACTGCCTGGCGCGGTGGTATCAGGAGGCGGCCAATGAAAAAGGCATCGAAATGGGCAAGGACGAAGCCCGCGAGATTTTCTATGACATGACCATGGATGAGTGGAAATCCAAATACCAGACCGAGGCCAGCCCCGAGAAACAGGCCGCCTTCAAGGTCGCGTTCGAAGAGAACGTGGGCAAAACAGACTGACGCCTTAACGAAAAGGCCCGCCAGATCGGCGGGCCTATGCATTCAGATCGCTGCCTTCAGGCTTTCGTCCAGATAGATCTCGCGCAGCCGCGTGGCGATCGGGCCCGGCGTGCCGTTGCCCAGCACCACGCCGTCGATCTCGACCACAGGCATTACGAACGCGCTGGCCGAGGTGGTAAAGGCCTCGTCGGCTTCTTTTGCTTCGTCGATGGTGAACAGGCGCTCCTCGACTTCCATCTGCGCCTCGGCCGCCATGCGCAGTACCGCCTTGCGGGTAATCCCGTGCAGGATGTCGTTCGACAGCGGGCGGGTAACGATCTTGCCGTTCTTGACGATATAGGCGTTGTTGCTGGTGCCTTCGGTCACATACCCGTCTTCGATCATCCAGGCATCATCGCACCCTGCGGCCTTGGCCATCATCTTGCCCATGGAGGGGTACAGCAGTTGCACCGTCTTGATGTCGCGCCGGCCCCAGCGGATATCCTCGATCGAGATGATCTTGGCCCCTTTCTTCGCCGCCGGGTTGTCAGCCAGCCCGGGCTTGTTCTGGGTGAACAGCACCAGCGTCGGCTTGGTGTCTGCCGAAGGGAAGACAAAATCGCGGTCGCCATCGCTGCCGCGGGTGACCTGCAGATAGACCAGCCCCTCGTTGATACCGTTCAGCTCGACCAGCTTGCGGTGGATTTCGAGCAGCTCGTCCTTGGTGCAGGGTTCGGCCATCTGTAATTCGTCCAGAGACCGCTTCAGGCGCACCGCGTGACCCTCGAAGTCGATCAGCTTGCCGTCCAGCACGCTGGTCACCTCATAGACGGCATCCGCCATCAGAAAGCCTCGGTCGAAGATCGAGACCTTGGCTTCGGTCTCGGGCAGGTATTCGCCGTTCACGTAAACGGTGCGGGTCATGTCATATCCTTCTCGTCCTTGGTCTGCGCCCATTCCTCGCCTCAGCGCGTCACCCCCAGAGCGCCGCCTGCGGCGGGTGTACTCCGGCCTCGTCGAAAACCAGCGGGGTGTCGCGGTCTTCGGCCAACAGAAGCGGGCCGTCAAGGTCCGTCACCAGCGCACCCTGCGCCACCAGTGTCGCAGGTGCCATCGCCAAAGAGCTGCCGACCATGCAGCCTACCATGATGCCATAGCCCTCGGCCTGCGCTGCGCGGCGTAGTTCCAGCGCCTCGGTCAGACCGCCGGTCTTGTCCAGCTTGATGTTGATCACGTCATATTTGCCCTTCAGACCGGGCAGGCTGGCGCGATCGTGGCAGCTCTCGTCGGCGCAGACCGGCACCGGGCGATCGAGTCCGATCAGCGCCTCGTCATCGCCGGCGGGCAGCGGCTGTTCGACCAACGCGACGCCCAAACGCACCAGATGCGGCGCCAGATCGGCATAGACCTCAGCCGACCAGCCCTCGTTGGCATCCACGATGATCTTTGCATCCCGTGCCCCGGCTCGCACGGCCTCGAGCCGCGGCATGTCGTCGGGCGTGCCCAGCTTGATCTTCAACAGCGGACGATGCGCGTTCTTCGCCGCCTGCGCCCGCATGGCGTCGGGCGTGTCCAGCGACAGGGTATAGGCAGTGATCTCGGGTTTGGGCGCGGGCAGGCCGGCCAGTTCCCAAGCGCGCTTGCCCGCGCGCTTCGCCTCAAGGTCCCACAGGGCGCAATCGACCGCATTGCGCGCGGCACCGGCGGGCAGCAGGTCCATCAGCGACTGGCGCGTGAAGGCCTCTGGCAAACCGCGGATCTCGGCCTCGACCGACTCCAGCGTTTCGTCATACCGGGCATAGGGCACACATTCACCCCAACCCTGATGCGTCCCATCCGTCAGGCGCACCGTCAGTACTTTGGCCTCGGTCCGCGACCCGCGCGAGATGGTGAACACCTGCGCCAGCCGGAACACATCACGAGAGACGTCGATCTGCACGCGCGCCCTCCTTTGTTTTTGCAGTTTCCAGCGCCGGAGGCAGGTATCCTCGCCATCGGCGCCCCGGTTGGATCACATCGCGGCCAGCGCGTCCACCAGCTTGCCCGCGCCGAACCGGTACGGATCCGTGGTCGGCAGGCCCATCTCGGCCTCGACCTTGGCGATGTAGGCTTTCGCGTCCTCCTCGCTCAGGTGCTGCGTGTTGATCGACACACCCGCGACCTGACAGGCGGGGTTCGCCACGCGCGCCAAAGGCAGAGCCGTGTCGCGCAGTTGTTCCAGCGTCGGCAAGGAGTATTCCGGCAGACCGCGCATATGGGTGCGTGTCGGTTCGTGGCACAGAACCAGAGCATCCGGCTGACCGCCATGGATCAAAGCCATGGTCACGCCGGAATACGAGACATGGAACAGCGACCCCTGCCCCTCGATGTGATCCCAGTGATCGGGATCGTTCTCGGGCGTCAGGTATTCTACGGAACCGGCCATGAAGTCAGCCACCACGGCGTCAAGCGGAACGCCCTGCCCGGTGATCAGAATGCCGGTCTGGCCGGTTGCGCGGAAGGTCGATTTGTTGCCGCGCTTGCGCATCTCGGCATCCATCGACATGGCCGTGTACATCTTGCCCGCCGAACAATCGGTGCCCACCGCCAGACAGCGCTTGCCGCTGCGCTTGCGCCCGTTGGCGATCGGGTAGCCCACCGTGGGCACGCGAACGTCATGCAGCGTGCAGCCATGGGTCTGGGCCGCGGCCACCAGATCGCCTTCGTCGCGCAGCAGGTTGTGCAGGCCCGAGGCCAGGTCATAGCCCATTTCCAGCGCGGCGATCAGGACCTCTTTCCAGGCCTGGCTGATGACGCCACCGCGGTTCGCGACACCGATGACCAGTGTCTTGGCGCCGGCGGCCTTGCCTTCGGCCAGGGTCATGTCGGTCAGACCCAGATCGGCCTTGCAGCTCTCCATCCGCAGCTGACCCACGGCGTTTTCCGGGCGCCAGTCCCGAATGCCGATCGCGACCTTGGCGGCCAGTTGGTCGGGGGCATCACCCAAAAACAGCAGATACGGTGTCTCGATCATCGCGCGCTCTCCTTTTCTTCCGCCCCAACCTATTGAAGGCCGTCAACGAGCGTTTCTCGTTTTCCTCCGACCTCCTGCACCTCGACCGGAGAATTTTGCAAGATTCGCCAGAACGACGCAAAAAGCTTCGAAATTTTCAAAATGATGAAACTTTGACCGCCGAGTTCCGGGGGCTGCGCACAGCTTTCTGCAACAGCATTGCCGCAACTGCACAATCAGGCTTGCGCAGGGTCGCGCAATTTAATACCCAATTGCCAACTGAAATCGCAATTTCATTACTCAGTGAGGTGCCGATGAGCTTTCGTATCCAACCCGCCGCCCCGGCGCGACCAAACCGCTGTCAGCTGTTCGGCCCCGGATCCAACACCAAGCTGTTCCCCAAGATGGCCGCCTCGGCCGCGGACGTGATCAACCTCGACCTTGAAGATTCGGTGGCCCCGTCCGACAAGGACGCCGCCCGCGCCAACGTGATCGAGGCGCTGAACACCGTGGATTGGGGCAACAAGTACATGTCGGTGCGCATCAACGGGCTGGATACGCCCTATTGGTACCGTGATGTCGTTGACCTGCTGGAACAGGCCGGCGACCGGCTGGATCAGATCATGATCCCCAAGGTGGGCTGCGCCGAGGATGTCTATGCGGTTGATGCCCTGGTCACTGCGATCGAACGCGCGAAGGGCCGCACCAAGCCCATCAGCTTTGAAGTCATCATCGAATCCGCCGCCGGCATCGCCCATGTCGAGGACATCGCGGCCTCCTCTACACGCCTGCAGGCCATGAGCCTGGGCGCGGCCGATTTCGCCGCCTCGATGGGGATGCAGACCACGGGAATCGGCGGCACGCAGGAAAACTATTACATGCTGCGCGAGGGCCAGAAATACTGGTCGGACCCGTGGCACTGGGCGCAGGCTGCCATCGTGGCGGCCTGCCGCACCCATGGGGTGCTGCCGGTCGACGGTCCGTTCGGCGACTTCTCGGACGACGAAGGCTATATCGCGCAGGCGCGCCGTTCGGCGACGCTGGGCATGGTCGGCAAATGGGCGATCCACCCCAAGCAGATCGCGCTGGCCAATGAGGTCTTCACCCCGTCGGACGAGGCGGTGGCCGAAGCGCGCGAGATCCTGGCCGCGATGGAGCAGGCCAAGGCCAATGGCGAAGGCGCCACGGTCTACAAGGGGCGGTTGGTCGACATCGCCTCGATCAAGCAGGCCGAGGTAATCGTGGCGCAAGCCGAACTGATTGCCGCAAACGGCTGATGGGGAATTATGAGAAAAGGCGCTCGTTTTGTGCGCCTTTTCCTGACTTCGGTTGGCCTCAGCGGCCGAACACGTTGTTTGGGGTCCAGGTAAACTTCTCACCCTGCTTGCCGGATTTCATCATCAGGCAGGACGTTCCCAGCTTCTGGAAATAGATGATCTTCAGAGGGTACCAGCCCGCCTTTGGAACTTCGACTTCCGTGCGCTGGTTGGCTTCACACCCCTGGATCCCAGTGACTCGACCGATCTGCTGGCCACCGACATAGGCCTCGATCCCGTCATTGGACCAGGTTTCAAGCTCGTAAATGCCCGGAGAATCAAAGCGCATGTACCCGGTGATTTCAGCGGCAACATTGTAGGGGTCCGTGAATGTCAAAACCGGCTCACCCTTGTTGGTGTCGGCGTAGTCCAGCCCGCGCAGTGGCTTGCCCGGCTTGGCCTTGGACAACACGCTTTTGGCCTGGCTCAGATCGCGGATCTTTCGCTGAGTACCCTGCCCCACATATTTCACGTTCAACCCCGCCTTGGGATTGGGCTGCGGGTTGGCGGGCTGCAATTTCAAAGGCGCGGCGAATGCGGCACCGGCGACAATCGCCACAACGGCCGCCAATGCGCCTGTCCGAACAAAACTCATGATCGTGTCTCCCTGACATCGCGCCCTGTTCGATCTGATGCCGAGTTTCTGGCGCTTTCAGGCTGACGATATTCCGGGATACATATGCCTGCAAGGTCCTTGCGGCAGTGGGTTCAAGCTCAGGCCCTCAGGTCTTTCGGGGATCCCATGACCACGTAGGACGTGATCGAGGTGACATGGGGCAACGTGCCCAATACGTCGGTATGGAAGGTCTTGTAGGCCGAGAGGTCGGCGCATTCCACCCGCAGCAAGTATTCGATCGTACCGGTGATGTTGTGGCATTCGACCACTTCGGGCGCCAATTGCACCGCTTTTTCAAAACCTTCCTGGGCGGCCTTTGTATGCTCACCCAGTCCAACGCCGATATAGGCGACGAAACCGACGCCCATCGCCGCAGGGTTCAAAACGGCGCGATACCCGCTGATGACGCCCGACCGCTCAAGCTCTTGAACCCGGCGCAGACAGGCTGACGGCGAAAGCCCTACGCGGTCCGCCAGTTCAAGGTTGCTGATCCGGCCATTCCGGGCCACCTCTTGCAATATTTGCTGATTCTTGAGGTCAATATTCGCCATTTGTTGCAAGCTTTATGTAATCGAGCGCGAAATCGCAATTTCATTTGACCATACATGGGCGATCTTTGCGCCATGACTTACGATATTCTACTAGCGCTGGTCGCCTTTGCCTTTGTCTCGTCCATCACGCCGGGGCCGAACAATCTGATGCTCATGGCCTCAGGGGCAAATTTCGGGTTCCGGCGGACGATCCCCCATATGCTGGGTATCGGCTTGGGCTTTATGCTGATGGTTTTGTTGGTCGGCGCAGGATTGGTGCAGGTGTTCGAGGCCTATCCCGTCAGCCACGTGATCCTCAAAATCGCGTCGGTGGCCTATCTGCTATTCCTCGCGTGGCGAATTGCCAATGCGGCTCCCTCCAAGGGCCCGAGGCACGTCGGACGGCCCATGACGTTTCTGCAGGCGGCAGCGTTTCAGTGGGTGAACCCCAAAGCCTGGGCCATGGCGCTGACGGCAACGACGGCCTATGCCCCGGGCCAGACCCTGCAAGCCATTGCGCTGGTTGCCCTTGTATTCGGCTGCGTGAATCTGCCATCTGTCAGCACCTGGACGGTTCTGGGCGAGCAGATGGCGCGCGTGCTGACAAACCGGCGACGTCTGACCGTGTTCAACTGGTCGATGGCGGTTCTTCTGCTGATTTCGTTGTACCCGGTGCTGTGGCCGGGCTGAAGTCGCCGGCCCGCGTACCTTTTCGTCCCACGCGGGAAACGCACCCCGACATGCGGTGCCGAGTTGCATCCGGGGCGACCTCGGGTCATATAGCGGAGAACTTTCGCGTTGAGAGGCGTCATGACCCAGTATCTGGATTTCGAAAAACCGCTGGCCGAGATTGAAGGCAAAGCTGAAGAGCTGCGCGCCCTGGCCCGCGCCAACGAAGAGATGGACGTAGCGGACGAAGCCGCCGCGCTGGACGCCAAGGCGGCCAAGCTGCTGGACGAGTTGTACAAGGACCTGACGCCCTGGCGGAAATGCCAGGTGGCCCGCCATCCCCAACGTCCGCACTGCAAGGATTATGTCGAGGCCCTGTTCACCGAATTCACCCCGCTGGCTGGCGACCGCAATTTTGCCGACGATCTGGCGGTCATCGGCGGCCTGGCACGGTTCAACGACCAGCCGGTGATGGTGATCGGCCATGAAAAAGGCTCGGACACCAAATCGCGGATCGAGCGCAACTTCGGCATGGCCCGCCCCGAAGGCTATCGCAAAGCCGTGCGCCTTATGGAAATGGCTGGTCGGTTTGGTCTGCCGGTGATCACCTTGGTGGATACTGCCGGCGCGTATCCGGGCAAGGGCGCGGAAGAACGCGGGCAATCCGAAGCGATCGCCCGTTCAACCGAGATGTGTCTGAAAATCGGTGTGCCGCTGGTGTCTGTCATCATCGGCGAAGGCGGCTCGGGCGGCGCGGTGGCCTTTGCCACGGCCAACCGGGTGGCGATGCTGGAGCACTCGATCTATTCGGTGATTTCGCCCGAGGGTTGCGCATCGATCCTGTGGAAAGATGCCGAAAAAATGCGCGAGGCCGCCGAGGCGCTGCGCCTGACCGCGCAGGACCTGCACAAGCTGGGCGTCTGCGACCTGATCATCCCCGAACCCAAAGGTGGCGCACATCGCGACCGCCCGGCTACGATCGAATCCGTGGGCAAGGCGATCGCCAAGATGCTGAAGGATCTGAACGGCAAGGATGCCGCCGCGCTGATCAAGGACCGGCGTCAGAAATTCCTGGACCTGGGGTCCAAAGGACTGGCGGCCTGATCCGTCAGCCCCCCAATGAGCGCAACAAACTGACCGAGGGCACGCCCGTAACGGGCATGCCCTTGGCTTGCTGATACGCGGTTATGGCCGCGGTGGTATTCTTGCCAATCACCCCATCAGCGCCTTGCGTGTCATACCCGGCAGCAGTCAGACGACGCTGCAACTCTTTGCGATCTTCCAGCGTCAGGCCGGTTTCGTCGGGCCCGAAAGACGCCAGAAAGGGTGCGCCACCGGCGATCCGATCCGACAGGTGCCCGACCCCGATCGCGTAGCTGTCCGAGTTGTTGTAGCGTTTGATCACCTGGAAATTGCGGAACACCGCTATGCGCGGCCCGGGTTTCTGCGGCTGCAGGATTGCAACCGGTGTGCCCGAATTTGCCGCCGCAGATCCGACCTCACCCCCCCAAGGCTGGCCCCGCACCCAACCCGCCCGCGACAGGTAGGCAGCCGTCGAAGCCAGCGAGTCCGTCGGATCGTCGGACCAGATGTCGCGTCGGCCGTCTCCGGTGAAATCCACGGCGTAGGCCAGATACGAGGTCGGGATGAATTGCGTATGCCCCATGGCACCGGCCCAGCTGCCGGTCATGTTCGCCGGCGACGTGTCACCGTTCTGAAGGATCTTCAACGCCGCAATCAGCTGGCTTTCGAAGAACGCCCCGCGACGCCCGTCATAGGCCAGCGTGGAAAGGGCCGAAATCACGGGCACATCGCCCCGCCGCTGCCCATAGCGGCTTTCCAGCCCCCAGACCGCCACCACGACCTCTTTCTCCACGCCATAGCGCGACTCGATCTGCGTGAGGGTGGCATTGTGGCGTTGCAGCATCTGCTTGCCGGTACTGATCCGCTCGTCGGACGCGGCGATGGCCAGATAGTCTTCGAGCGAGCGCTTGAACTCGACCTGGTTGCGGTCGCGTTCGATCACATCTGGTAGGTAACCGGCACCCTGAAACGCCCGGTCGATAGTCGCTTGCGAAATACCCTGCCCCGCCGCGCGCGCCTTGAAACTTGCAACCCAAGAATCCCAGCCGGCATTGGGCACTGCCCGCATTCGCGACACGGTTGTTCCGGTTGGCGCGGGCCCGCCCGCGCAGGCGCTCAGGAAACCTGCACCGAGACCCAGTGAGAATGTCCGTCGATTGATCATGGCTGAAATCTGCTCTTGTTTGTTGTTGGCAGCAGCGTAGCGCAGCAAATGCCTTGAGGCCAGCTTCGCAACCGCCACCCGTTTGGATTTTTCACTTTGGGCAAAGGCCCGCTCAGCTGACCAGCAGGCGCAGACCCTGGGTCACATCCGATCGCACCGCCAACCGCAAACCCGGCTCGTCCCCCGCCTTCAGAGCGGCGATGATCAGTTTGTGGTAATGCGGCGGTTCGGTCCGTCGCAGGCGGCCATAAAGAGCGCGCATGGTCGGACCAAGCTGCAGCCAGACGGTTTCGGCCATCGCTAGCATGGCCGGAGCCTGCGCACGCAGATAAAGCGTGCGGTGAAACTCAAGGTTCGTTCGGATGTAGCCGACCGCATCACGCTTGGTCACCATTTCGGCCACGGTCATGTTGATGCTCTGCAACCGGTCGATCAGAGCCATATGCGCCCGAGGCAGCGCACGGCTGGCCAGCTCGACCTCCAGCAGGGCCCGCAGCGCGGCCAATTCTTCGATCCGGTCGTTGCTGAGTTCGGGCGTGGAGACCCGACCCGAGTTGGACAGAAAGAGCGCCCCTTCGGCGGCCAGACGGCGCACGGCTTCGCGCGCCGGCGTCATGGACACACCGAACTCCTTGCCTATTCCGCGCAGCGTCAGCGCCTGACCGGGCGGGATTTCTCCATGCATGATTCGAGACCGCAGGGCGCGGTATACCTGATCATGGGTCGCGATCTGAGAGTCGGAGCTGCGGGTGGTCAACATGCCCTCATGTGATCACAAATCCCCGTGAGGTCAACCGGCGGGCGCATCGAACCTGTAACGGTGCAGTTCGGCCCCATTGTCACGCAGCCAGTGCCGGGCCGCTTTGTACGGGCCGAACAGGCGCTCGACCTGCGCCCAGAACGCCGCCGAATGGTTCATCTCGGCCAGATGCGCGACCTCATGAGCCGCGACATAATGCAGGATTTCAGGGGGCGCCAGGATCAGCCGCCACGAAAACATCAACCCTCCCGCTGCGCTGCACGACCCCCACCGCGACCGTGTATCGCGCAACGTCAGGCTGGAGTACTCCCGCCCCAGCATGGCTGCATAGTCGTCGCAGGCTTCGATCAAGCGATCACGCGCCAACTCTTTCAAAAAGCGGGCGAGGCGCCGCGCCTCGGCCCCTTCGGGCACCGCAACCTGATCGGCGTGTAAACTGACCCGGCGCCCCTCCGCCGGTACGATTCGCCTTGGCACACCTTCGACCGGCAGGGTTTCCCCGAAGCCGACCGACGCCGGAACGGGCCGCGCGCCAAGATGCTGGCGGATCCAGTCCTCCTTTGAGCGCGCAAAGCCGATCGCCTCGGATTCGGACACACCCTGCGGATAAGTCAACGTAACCCGGCCATCCAACTGGGAAATCCGCAGGCTTATGCGGCGTGCCCGCGCCGATTTGCGCAAGGTCAGCGCAACGGGAGGCTGTCCGGGCAATGAATGTCGCCCCATGGTGCGATCTCCTTGGCGCAAAGGCTTTGACAGTACCCGCCGCATGTGGCAGGTGACCTGAATCGTTGATACGACTCACCTGATATCAAGGGGAATTGACATGCCCAAGGAAGAATGGGGCGTAAAGCGCGTTTGTCCGACCACTGGCAAGCGGTTTTATGACCTGAACAAGGACCCGATCATCAGCCCCTACACCGGCGAGATCGTGGAATTGGAAACCGGCAAGAGCCGGATGATCGCAGCCGACGCCGAAGATGCAGCGTCGGTCAAGGCGCGCGAAGCCTCGTCCGATGACGAACTGCTGGACGATGATGACGCAGTCGATGTCGATCTGGACGATGATCTGCTTGAGGACGACGACGAAGACAACGTCTCGTTGGACGACATCACCGACGTCGCGTCGGAAGACGAAGACTCGTGATCCGGCCGGGGCGGCGCAGGCTGCCCCGCGCCCCGACGCACCCCGTGCGCCGCGCATCTTTTTTCGCCGAATCCGATTTTTTGGTCTTGCACTCGCGCACGTCGTTTCATAAACGTCCGTCCACCGCACAGGCGGTACCGGAAAGGGGCCTTAGCTCAGTTGGGAGAGCGCTTGCATGGCATGCAAGAGGTCAGGGGTTCGACTCCCCTAGGCTCCACCAAATCCCCTCCCATTGCATCCAGTCCGCCACTCGGGCTACACCTGCGCCGATCCGATGCCCGTGGTTCTTTCCAGTATGTCCACGCCCTGCTGTTTCCAGAAGTGCAGAAGGTCGATGAAGATCCAGTTCTCGGCCAGCTTGTCGCCTGCGCGGCGATAGATGTCGATCACCCGAAACTCACCGGGCGTTTGGGTCGCCGGCATACCCATGAACCCTCCGGTCGGAACAGCCGTGAAGTTCGGCCAGCCGAAAAACCCGCCGTAGTGACCTTCGGCCAGCCGGCAGACATGTTTGGTCTTTGACCGCTCGGCGAATGCCGCGCGGAAGGGACCGGCGTGTTGCTTGCCATACCGTTCAATAGTGTAGGTGGCGCCAATTCCCTCGGGCCCCCACCAGATCATGTCGTCATGCCAGGTGCGGCTCAGCTCTTCGCTCAGGGTCAGGCCACTTTTCCACTGGCCCAGGTCAGAAATCATGGCGTTGATCAGCGCCAGAGTCTGCTCCCCTTCTTCGGCGGGTTGATCCGTGCCAAGGATACCGTCGTGTGTCTGGGGCCCGGGCTGTACAAGATGGGCTGCGGTTTGGGGCGGAAACGGGTTCTGACCAGCCTGCACCATCAGATGCGGGATATCGAAATACATCGCGGTCTCAACGATCTTGCCGTCTTGCACCTTGTTGAACTCGCAATAGCGCAGGAATGCCATTTTGCCTGTCGGTCGAATGCCCAACCAGGAGTGGTCGAACAGACCCATCAGATGGCCCATGGAAACCACCCAGACCTCGCGCTCGTCGGTCAGCGAGTTGCACCCCGCGAAGAATATGTCCTGACGCCGCTGCATGCGTTTGAGGCTGGTTCGCAGCGGGCCCCAGAAGTTTTCCGCTACGTCGTGGACCCCCGAAATCTGACCGAACGGATGAAAGCCGCGCCACAGCAGATTCGGCGCACAGAATCGCCCCATGACATCTGACAGTTTGTCGTTGGTGGCCAACTGCAGGTCCTCATAGAACGCCTTCACCAGATCTTTCTCTTTTTGAAAGCTCATCTGTTTTTCATTGTTTTGCAGCATCTTGCGCCTGTTATTGCCTGGGGGTGAATCACTGATTTCCGGCATATTTGCATACGTATGCAAAAATGTCTTGCCAGAATTGGTAAGCCAAGAATACCCTTTTGCAAACGTATGCAAAACGATTCCTTCCCGGGGGGCTTCATGGCGGAAATTCAACTGCGCAATGTCGGCAAGCGATGGGGATCGTTTGTTGGGGTTCACAACTTCGATCTGACGATTGCCGATCGCGAGTTTCTGGTTCTGCTTGGCCCGTCCGGCTGCGGCAAGACCACGACAATGCGCATGATCGCGGGGCTTGAGGACGTGACCGAGGGCGACATCCTGATCGACGGCAAGGTGGTCAACGATCTTGAACCCAAGGACCGCGACGTGGCGATGGTGTTCCAGAGCTATGCCCTCTACCCCAACATGAACGTCTATGAAAACATCCGCTTCCCGCTGAAGGTCCGCGGGATCGATCCCGCGACCCATGACGAGAAGGTGCGCCGCGCCAGCGCCATGGTCGAGCTGGACGATTTTCTCCATCGCAAGCCGGCTGAACTGTCGGGCGGTCAGCGTCAGCGTGTCGCTCTGGCCCGCGCGATCGTGCGCGAACCGAACGTGTTCCTGATGGACGAGCCGCTGTCCAACCTCGACGCCAAGCTGCGTGTATCCACCCGCGCGCAGATCAAGAATCTCAGCCACGAACTGGCCGTCACCACGATCTATGTCACCCATGACCAGATCGAGGCCATGACGCTTGCCGACCGTGTCGTGGTGATGAAAAAGGGCATCGTGCAACAGGTCGGCAGCCCGACCGAGATCTACGACCGCCCGGCCAACACTTTCGTCGCCAGCTTCATCGGCTCGCCCGCCATGAACCTGATGGATGGTCAGGTTGAGGGCGGCGTATTCCGGACCAAGGGTGTCGAAATCCCGGGACTGGATGTTGCTGATGGCCCGCTGACCTTGGGGTTCCGCGCCGAGGATGCGACACTGGCCGAAGGTCAGGGCCAGATCACTGCACCGATCTACACGCTCGAGCTGCTGGGCGACGCGACCATGATATCGGTCCGGGTCGGCGGTGCACTGGTCTCGGTCAAAGCCGACAAAGCATTCCGCGCCGAAATAGGCGAGATGGTCTCGTTCTCGGTGCCGAAAGAAATCTGTCACCTGTTCGAAGCAGAGAGCGGTGCGCGGATCGGGGGCTGACCCCAACCAAAGCCCGGAAGGGCCAACCAACGGTCCGGACGTCGACGACGGACCGATCCTGACAGGGAGAAACGCATGAAACTCAAGACAATTCTGATGGCAGGCGCCATGACCATGGTGACCAGCACTGCATGGGCGGCGTGTTCGTTCGAGAACACCGTTCCGCTCAAATCACTGTCCGCCGGGTTCGAAGCCTGGAAGGCCGTCACCGACGCGATGGCCGAGTGCGGCAATTTCGGCGCATCGCTGGACCAGGAGTTCCGCGAGAAGCAGCCCGAAGCCTTCGCGGCGGATCCGGCTCTGTACCAGATCGGCGGCGTGTCGAACGCAACGCTGGTGCCGTTGCTGAACGCAGGCACCATTCGTCCGCTGGATGATCTGGTCGCGAAATATGGCCAGGACCTGCTGCCGAACCAGCTGATCAAGGTGGACGGCCAAACCATGGCGATCGCCATGATGGTGAACGCCCAGCACCTGATGTACCGCAGCGACGTTCTGGCCGACCTGGGGATCGAAGAGCCCAAGACTTATGACGATGTTCTGGCCGCTGCAGCCAAGATCAAAGAGGCCGGCGTCATGGATTACCCCATCGGCGGCACCTTCAAGACCGGCTGGAACCTGGGTCAGGAATTCGTGAACATGTACCTGGGCGAAGGCGGTGAGTTCTTTGCTGACGGCAACATGCCTGCGATCAACAACGATCAGGGCGTGAAGGCTCTGGAGACGCTCAAGGCCATGACCGAATACATGGACCCCGAGTATCTGGTGTCGGATTCGACATACGTTCAGCAGCAGTTCCAACAGGGCAAGATCGCCATGGCCAACCTGTGGGCCAGCCGCGCGGCCGCAATGAACGATGAGGCCGAAAGCCAGGTCGTCGGCAAGGTCGTCATGGCGGCCGCTCCGATGGGCTCGGCCGCTCCGGCAACCACGATCTGGTGGGACGGCATCGTTCTTGCCTCGAACATGAGCGACGAGGAAGCCGATGCCGCATTCCGCGTGGCGCTGGAAGGCATGGACGCAGAAATGGTCGAGGCCAACAACAACGCCGCCGTCTGGCTGAACCCTGCCTACAAGCCCGGTGATCTGGCCGCAGGTGCAGCCGCTTCGGCAGAAGCCGGCGCCAAAGCCTATCCCGCATCTGGCCCGATGGGGATCATGCACACCGCGCTTGGCAATGGCCTGGCCGATTACCTGACTGGCGCCAAGGACGCACAGACCACGCTGGCAGACATCGAGGCGGACTATCTGACTGCCGCGAAAGAGGCCGGACTGGTCAACAACTGATCCTGCCGCGGGAGGGCCTTGACCCTCCCGCACCCAATCAAACGAGAACCATGAGAAAGGCAGAGCCATGAATTTCCGGACATTTGCCGCCTTTGTCGGCCCCTCTGTCTTTATGATGCTTCTCTTTATCGCTTTCCCGCTGGTCAGCGTGTTCAAGCAGAGTTTCTACGTCACCCAGCCCATCTATGAGACGGTCGAGGTCGAGACCTGCACGCCGGGCTTCCTGACCCAGACCTGCGTGACCGAGGAAAAGTCCATTCCGAGGCTGAACGAAGAGGGCGAGATCATCACGCAGACCCAGTTTGTCGGGCTAGAAAGCTATCGCAACGTGCTGGAGCCTGAACGCGCCTGGCGCGCGATCAGCCAAGGCAGCTGGAGCGTGCTGTCCACGATCAATTTCTGGAAGGCGCTGCGCTTTACGTTGACCTTTACCTTGATCACTCTGCCCTTGGTGATCGGTACCGGGCTGCTGATCGCCATCGTGATCAACAATGCTGCATCGGCAATACGTGGTCCGGTGATCTTTGTGTCGCTCCTGCCCTTCATCATCACGCCGGTCATCGGGGCCCTTTCGATCAACTGGCTGTTTCGCGGCGACGGTATCCTCACGGCCCTGCTGGAATGGTGGCTGAACCGCGACATCGCGCTGTTCGCGCAGGCCTGGACGATCGAGTTGCTGATGATGCTGTACCGCGTCTGGCACGTCGCACCCTTTGCCGCGATCGTGTTTTACGCCGGTCTTCAGACCGTGAACCAGGACAGCCTTGAAAGCGCGGTGATCGACGGCGCGAGCCGCTGGCAGCGCCTGAAATACATCGTCATCCCGCATCTGATGCCGCTGATTATCTTCGTGTCGATGATCCATCTGATGGACTCCTACCGGGTGTTCGAAGAAATCGTCGGCTTCTCAAGCCAGGGCTACGTCATCTCGCTGCAATGGCTGACCTATGACTTCCTCGTGCCGGATCAGGCGGGCAACCGTTCGATCAGTCGGGCTTCGGCCAGCGCCATGCTGACCATGGTCGGCATCGTCATCCTTCTCATCGCACCGCTGCGCCGGACATGGCGCGACCACAAAGGAGGTCACTGATATGTCCTCGCGCGCCCTTCGCCAACCGCTCGGCCTGCGCCTGTCGTCGAACCTGTTTCTGGCGTTCTGGTGCCTCGTGGCGGCCTTCCCGATCTTCTGGATCGCGGTGATGAGCTTCAAATCACCCGTTGACGCATTCGACAGCAACGCGCTGAACGTGATCTTCGGTCCAGCGACTCTTGCGACCGGGGAAGGCCTTTCCATCCTCGACATCATCCTCGGCATCGTCACCATCTGGGTCGCGGTGATTGCGACGACCAAGACACTGCCCTCGATGGTCAGAACCTACACCAAGCCGGGTCAGGCCTGGTTCGGCTGGATCATCGGTGGTTTGGCTTTGGTGCTGGGTTTTCTGTTGGTGTTTTTCGTGATCCTGCCGGCCGTTCTGAACGTGCTGAACCCGCTGTTCGGCCCGCTGGGGCGGGACGTGGTTGGTCTGACGACCGAACACTACAAGACCGTCTGGATCGACCGCGGCTTTTCCAACAACTTCAAGAACTCGCTGATCGTTACCGCAGGCGTCGTGACCGTGTCGCTGACCGTGGGCACGCTGGCGGGTTATGGGCTGGCGCGGTCGGGCTCGACCCTGGCGTTCTGGATCCTGATTGTCGCGTTGGTGTTTCGCGCGCTGCCACACTCGGTTCTGGTGGCGGGCTACCTGCCGGTCTTCATCAACTCGGCCGAATGGCTGCGCCCGATCCTGGGGGAAAACGCGCCCACGCTGTACGGCAAGCCCTTTGCCGTGATCGCGGTTCTGGTGGCGATCAACCAGCCCTTTACCATCTGGATGCTGCGGTCGTTCTTCCAAAACATCCCGGCCGAGCTGGACGAAGCCGCGCGCGTGGATGGCTGCAACCACTTCCAGGCCTTCCGTCGGGTGATCATGCCCGTGATGTGGCCGGGCGTCATCACCACCGGTCTGTTCAGCTTCCTGCTGGCCTACAACGACTTTCTGGTGACCTCGCTGCTGCTGGACGCGCAGAACCAGACCATGGTTCCGGCCATCGCCGGCATGTTCAACCGCGAAACCACCACCACCGACCAGGTCGTCGCCGTGGCCGCCGCCGTGTCGATCACCGCGCCGCTGTTCTTCCTGGTCATGATCTTCCAGCGCCAGATCGTCAGCGGCCTGACCGCCGGCGCGGTCAAAGGCTGATGAGCCGCCGGTTCCGCCATAACGCCCTGACGCGCCATCCGGCGCTGAACAGGTTGCCCAGGGATTTTCCCGGATTTGGGGGCATGTCCCCCCGATCCCCAATCCCTGACAACCTGACAAGGACAAGACGATGAAAGGTTCCCGACCTGAACAAGCGGTTCTGACCCGCGACACTGACCTGACCAAGACCGAAGACACGCGCCGCGTGATCGAATCCATGGTCGACGGCCTGAATGACCACCGCATCAACGACATCGGCGAGTTCTTCGCCGAAGGATTCCGCTGGATGGGCAACCAGGGCTGCGGCACGAAGAACGGTCTGCAAGAGTTTCAGGACAACTGGCAGCGCCCCTTCCAGGCCGCGTTTTCCGACAAGGTCTGCATCGACGAGGCGCGGCTTTACATGGGTGAATGGGCCGCGGCCTTCGGCCGGCAGGAGGCGACCCATTCGGGCGAATTCCTGGGCATCCCGCCCACCGGCAAGCGGGTCGAGATCCGCTACATGGATTTCTGGAAAGTGGTCGACGGCAAGATCGTCGACAACTGGGTGAACGTTGATTTCGCCCATGTCGCCGCGCAGCTGGGCGTCGACCTGTTCCAGGGCCACGGCTGGGAAGCATATGACCGGGGAGAGAAAACTCCGCCCCGCCCCGACAACTGAGGATCAAGACAATGGCAATCGAGTATCTCAAACGCGGCAAGTCCGACGCAGACCGGGCCGAGGATGACGCCAAGACCCGCGCCGTGGTCGAGGCGACCCTGAAGGATATCGAAACCCGTGGCGACGCCGCGGTGCGCGAGCTGAGCGAGAAGTTCGACAACTATTCGCCCGCCTCGTTCCGCCTGTCGCAACAGGAGATCGACGACCTGATCGCTCAGCTATCAGACCGCGAACTGGCCGACATCAAGTTCGCGCAGGAGCAGGTGATGAACTTTGCCCGCGCGCAGCGCGCCTCGATGACCGATATCGAGGTCGAGACCCTGCCGGGTGTGATTCTTGGCCACAAGAACATCCCCGTGCAGTCGGTGGGCTGCTATGTGCCCGGCGGCAAGTTCCCGATGGTGGCCTCGGCCCACATGTCCGTGGCCACGGCCAGCGTTGCGGGTGTGCCGCGCATCATCGCCTGCACCCCTCCGTTCCAGGGCAAGCCGAATCCGGCGGTGATCGCCGCCATGCATCTGGGCGGCGCGCATGAGATCTATGTCATGGGTGGCATCCAAGCCATCGGCGCCATGGCTCTGGGGACCGAAACGATCGACCCGGTGCACATGCTGGTCGGCCCCGGCAATGCCTTCGTGGCCGAGGCCAAGCGCCAGCTGTTCGGCCGCGTCGGCATCGACCTGTTCGCCGGCCCGACCGAGACCATGGTGATCGCCGACGAAACCGTCGACGCCGAGATCTGCGCCACCGACCTGCTGGGGCAGGCCGAACACGGCTACAACTCGCCCGCGGTTCTGGTCACCAATTCGCGCAAGCTGGCCGAAGAGACCCTGTCCGAGATCGACCGCCTTCTGGGCATCCTGCCGACGGCCGACACCGCGCGGATCAGCTGGCAGGATTATGGCGAGGTGATCCTGTGCGACAGCTATGACGAGATGCTGCAGGTCGCCGACGAGATCGCCTCGGAGCATGTTCAGGTCATGACCGATCGCGATGACTGGTTCCTGGACAACATGACCTGCTATGGCGCACTGTTCTTGGGGCCGCGCACCAACGTATCGAACGGTGACAAGGTGATCGGCACCAACCACACGCTGCCCACCAAGAAGGCCGGGCGTTATACCGGCGGTTTGTGGGTCGGCAAATTCCTGAAGACCCACAGCTATCAGAAGATCCTGACCGACGAGGCGGCAACCCTGATCGGCGAGTACGGCTCGCGCCTGTGTCTGCTTGAAGGATTCGTGGGCCATGCCGAACAATGCAACGTGCGGGTGCGCCGCTATGGCGGTATCAACGTGCCCTATGGCGCACCGGCCCCATACCGGGATGCCGCCGAATGAGTGACAGGCATACGCAGCACAAAGCGCTGATCGCGCCGCTTCGGGCGGCGATGTATGATTTCGACGAATCCGCCGTGCGGGACGCACTGGCCCAGGTGACCGCGCCCGACGCCCTGTTCCGCCTGTGCCATCCCTTCGGTGACAGCACCGGCAGCGAGGCGTTCTACGATCTGGCCTACAAGGGCCTGCTGGATGCCTGGCCGGACCTAGAACGGCGCGACTATATCGTAATGGCCGGACCGGACGAGTTCGGCGCCGACTGGGTCGGCTGCGGCGGCTACTACACCGGCACCTTCACCGGTCCGTGGCTGGATATCCCGCCGACCGGTCATCAGGTCACCATGCGGTTTCACGAGTTCTACCGGTTTGAAAACGGCCGGATCGTCGAGATGCAGGCCCTGTGGGACATCCCCGAGGTGATGATGCAGGCCCGTGCCTGGCCGATGGCGCCCAGCCTGGGCCGCGAATGGCATGTGCCGGGCCCGGCCACGCAGGACGGTCTGGTGCCGGGGCCCTATGACGCCGACAAGGGCCGCGCCACCTGCCAGCACATCGTCGACATGCTGGAACATCTGAAAAAGCACCCTTCGCAGGGCGGGCCCGAGGTGATGGAGATGGAGCGGTTCTGGCATCCGCGCATGAACTGGTACGGGCCATCGGGCATCGGCACCGGGCGCGGCTATGCCGGGTTCCGCAACTGGCACCAGATCCCGTTCCTGAACGGGATGCCGGATCGCGGGCAATATGTCGACGACATCACCTATCATTTCTTCGGCGATGGCGACTATGCGGCAGTGACCGGCTGGCCCAACATGATCCAGACCGTCACCCATGACGGGTGGATGGGCATCGCGCCTTCGGGCAAGCGGATCACCATGCGCAGCCTCGATTTCTGGCGGCTGGAGAACGGGCGGATCCGCGAAAACTGGGTTCTGGTCGATCTTCTGGACGCCTATGCGCAGCTTGGCGTTGACGTCTTTGCCCGCCTGCGGGAATTCAACAAGGCCCGTAACCTGGGCCGCATTGAAACCCCGGATGGAATGAGCTGATGACCCAACTGCCCCGCACCCCTTCGTTCTCGCTGAGCGGCAAGACCGCATTGGTCACCGGCGCGTCTTCGGGCATCGGATTGGGATGCGCTGTTGCCTTGGCCGAGGCCGGGGCGCATGTGGTCTGCGCCGCGCGCGGGGCCGAGCGGCTGAACGAAGCGGTTTCCGCCCTGCAAGCGCAGGGTTGGTCGGCCGAGGGGCGGGTGCTGGATCAGGGCGACCTGACCGCGTTGCAGGCGCTGTTCGACGGGCGGGCCTTTGACGTGGTGGTGAACTCGGCCGGGACCGCGCGGCACGGGCCGGCGGTCGAAACCACGCCCGAGGATTTCAACGCTGTCATGAACGTCAACCTCCGCTCGGCCTATTTCCTGTCGGCCTATGCGGCCAAGGCGCTGATGGCAACCGGGCGGCCCGGTTCGATCATCCACATTTCCAGCCAGATGGGCCATGTCGGCGGCATCGACAGGGCGCTGTATTGTGCGACCAAGCACGGGCTGGAAGGCATGGTCAAGGCGATGGCGATCGAATGGGGCAAGCAGGGCGTGCGCATCAACACGGTCTGCCCGACCTTCATCCGAACCCCGCTGACGCAATCGACCTTCGACAACCCCGAACGCGCCGCCTGGATCATGGACAAGATCAAGCTGAACCGCGTGGGCGAGGTCGAGGATATCATGGGCGCGGTTCTCTATCTTGCCTCCGACGCCTCGGGCCTGGTCACCGGCACGTCGATGCTGATCGACGGCGGATGGACGGCGGACTGATGGCGGACAAGGTCACATCGCTTCAGGTCGCGCAACTGGCCGGCGTCAGCCAGTCGGCGGTCAGCCGGGTGTTCACGCCCGGCGCCTCGGTCAGCAAGAAGACCGAGGAAAAGG
This sequence comes from Ruegeria sp. CH5, assembly GCF_056537025.1. NCBI lineage: Bacteria > Pseudomonadati > Pseudomonadota > Alphaproteobacteria > Rhodobacterales > Roseobacteraceae > Ruegeria > Ruegeria sp. CH5. The sequence goes on from NZ_JBQFQT010000006.1 coordinate 116,483, forward strand.
TGCGCAAGGCGGCGGCCGAACTGGGCTATCGTCCCAACGTGCTGGCGCGGGCGATGGTGTCGGGCAAAAGCCGGATCATCGGCCTGGTGGTCGGCTACCTGGACAACTACTTCTATCCCGAAGCGTTGGAGAAACTGTCCAACCGCCTGCAGGAGCATGGCTATCACGTGCTGATCTTCATGGCCTCGCGCTCGGCGGGGAACATCGACGACGTGATGGAGGAAATCCTCGACTATCAGGTGGACGGGGTCATTCTGGCCTCGGTGCCGATGTCGTCGGATATCGCCACCCGCTGCCAGCAGGCGGGCGTTCCGGTGGTGCTGTTCAACCGCAGCCAGGATCTTGAGGGCATTACCACAGTAACCTCGGACAACTATGCCGGCGGCCGCAAGGTGGCCGAGTTTCTGCTGGCGGGCGGTCACCAACGCATCGCCTACATCGCGGGCTGGCAGGGTGCCTCGACCCAGCGCGACCGCGAAGCTGGTTTCCTTGCCGCACTGCGCGACGCCGGCAGCGATCTGTTTGCACATGGGATCGGCGAGTTTCACACCGAAAATGCCCGTGCGGCGGCCCGAACCATGTTCGACGTGGCACCGGAGCGCCGACCTGACGCGGTTTTCGTCGCCAACGATCATATGGCTTTGGCGGTCATGGATGTTCTGCGCTTTGAGCTGGGCCTGCGCATCCCCGAAGACGTCTCGGTTGTGGGGTACGACGATGTGCCCCCCGCCGGATGGCCCGCATACAATCTGACGACGATCCGGCAGCGGGCGAACCTCATGGTCGCGGAAACGGTTGCCGCGCTGCTGGATCACATCGAAGAGCCCAGTACTTCTGAACCCCGCAAGGTGGCAATTGACGGACCGCTGATCGTACGAACCTCGGCCCGGTTGCCCAAGGGATGGAACCCGAAAAGGACGAACACATGAAGGGATTTGACCCCAAATTCCGGGATTTTCCCGACTATATCATCGGCATCACCAAGGAAATCTGGGAAGATCGCGGGATCGCCACGCTGCATGAATATTACAGCGATGACATCGTTGTCCGTTCACCGGGTTCGGTCGTGCTGGGCAATCAAAACGTCATCGGCGCGACGATGGCGACCCTGGCCGAGTTTCCCGACCGGCAGCTTCTGGGCGAAGACGTGATCTGGTCGGGCACGCCCGAAGAGGGGATGCTGAGTTCCCACCGCATCATCTCGACCGCCACGCACCTTGCCGAAGGTGTCTATGGCAAACCAACCGGAACCAAGCTGCGGTACCGGATTCTGGCCGATTGCCATGCGATCGACAATCAGATCAACGATGAATGGCTGATCCGCGATCAGGGGGCCATCGTGCGCCAGATGGGCTGGGACCCCAAGGAATACGCGGCCGACCTGATCGCTCGCGAGGGCGGGCCGGAAAACTGCGTGAAACCACTGACGCCCGAGATCGACCAACCCGGCCCTTACAAGGGTCGAGGCAACGACAATGAATGGGGCCAGCGCTATGCCGATATTCTGACCCGGATCATGAACGCCGACATGGGCGCGATCGGGGCTGAATATGACCGTGCGGTTCAGTCGGAATATGTCGGCGGGGTCACCGGACACGGTTGGGACTCGGTCGACCGGTTCTGGATGGGATTGCGAGCCAGCTTCCCCAATGCCGAGTTCCGCGTCGAACACGAGATCGGCCGCGACGATCCCAATATGCCACCCCGTGCCGCTCTGCGTTGGAGCCTGTGGGGCAAGCATGACGGATGGGGGGTGTTCGGAGCCCCCACCGGAGCGCAGGTCTATGTTCTGGGGATCAGCCATGCCGAATTCGGTGAACTGATCAGCGGCCAGCCCAAGCTGCGCCGCGAATACACCCTGTTTGATGAAACCTCGGTCTGGAAGCAGATCCTTCTGCAAGGCGCAGAGGTCTGAATGCTCGCTCCGGTCGAATATCGTGTTCTGGCCTGTGGCCTGCGCGAGACCGGTGCAAGCCGGCGCTTTCACCTATTCCGGCAAAGCCTTCGAGCGCGCCGCCTGAATTTGCGGCCTCCGGGAACGTGATCGAGCACCCGCCGACCATTCCCTCAAACGCAAAATCCGGAACCAGAACCATGACACAATCAACCATCGCATCACGCATCGTCCGTTATGGCGAGCTCAAGCCGTGCAAGACGGCCTTCATTGATGCCCACACGCCGGGCAGCGATCAGAAAGAGAACTTTACCATCATCGGCGGCGGTGTTTCAGAATCGCCGGATCAGCATGTGCACATAACCGACAAGATCGGCTTCAATATCGGGGCCGCCGGCCAGCCGCCCAAATGCCGCAACTCGCTGCACAGCCATACGACGGCCGAGGTCTTTTTTGTCGCCAAGGGCCGCTGGCGATTTTTCTGGGGTCGCTATGGCACGGCGGGCGAGTTCATTGCCGAGGAAGGTGACATCTTCAACATTCCCACCGGCATTTTCCGCGGGTTCGAGAATGTGGGCGACGACTACGGGATGATCATGTCCATTCTGGGCGGTGACGATGCCGGCGGCGGCGTCACCTGGGCACCTCAGGTCATTGAGGACGCCAGGGCGCACGGATTGATGCTGGGTGACAACGGCGTGCTCTACGACAGCAAGAAGGGCCAGGACCTCCCGCACAACGTTCGGCCTATGCCCTTGCTGACCGAGGAGCAGCTGAAATCCTATCCCGAAGTGCCGGTCGAAGCCGTGATAGGCAAATACGTGGCCCGCTACTGGGATCTGATGGCGCTGGCGGCCGACAAACCCGCCAAGGTGATCGGTGAAAACGGTCTGATCAAGGACAAGCCCGGCTTTAAGGTCGACTTCCTGACCCGTGGCTCAGGTGTTCAAGACCCTACCAAATCGGTCAAGCCCGTCGTGCTGATGCCGGCAAGCGGCCATTGGCGGGTCACTGTCGAGGATGTCGAAACCACGATTTCGGGCGGGGATACTGTGCTGGTGCTGCCCAGCGAAGCCTATACCATCACTCCATCCATGACCGGAACGGCCGGGTTGTACCGCATCACCACGACCGACGATCCTGCTGGCGCAACCTGGACCGGCGACTGATCAAGAAAGGACCCCGCATGACAAAGATACTCACCACCCATGTGGGGTCTCTGCCCCGATCCCAGGAAGTTGTCGACTTCATCTTTGCGCGCGAGCGGCACGAGCCCTATGACGCCGATGCGTTAGACAGTTGCATGACCAAGGCCGTATCTGAAACGGTTCGGCGTCAGGTCGAGGCCGGTGTCGACATCGTCAGCGACGGAGAGACCTCAAAAATCTCGTATGCGACATACGTAAAGGACCGCTACACAGGTTTCTCGGGGGACAGTCCTCGGAATGCCCCCGCGGACCTGAAGATGTTTCCCAGTTTTTTGCAACGTCTTGCCAACGATGGGGGCACACCCCAATACGCCCGGCCGCAATGCACGGGCGACGTTCGCTCGAAAGGCCAGGACGAACTGAACAAGGATATCCGCAACCTCAAGCAGGCAATGGCTGAGCACGGAGTCGAACATGGCTTCATGAACGCCGCCTCGCCCGGGGTGATTTCTTTGTTTCTGCAGAACGCCCACTACCCCAGCCGCGAGGCCTATCTGGCCGCACTCGCGGATGCGATGAAGCAGGAATATGAAACGATCGTCGCAGAGGGACTGGATCTTCAGCTGGACTGCCCCGATCTGGCCCTTTCCCGGCACATGCTGTTCGCTGATCTGTCCGATGCCGAATTCATCGCGATCGCCGAGATGCATGTCGAAGCCCTGAACCACGCGCTGCAGAATGTTCCGCAGGATCGGGTCCGGGTGCATATCTGCTGGGGCAACTACGAAGGCCCGCATTGCTGCGACATTGCGATGGATCAGGTATTCACGACCCTGATGGCAACCAAATCCCGCTATGTTCTGTTCGAAACGTCGAACCCGCGCCACGCCCATGAGTGGACCGTCTTCCGGGATCGCAAGAGCGAAATCCCGGACGACAAGATCCTTGTGCCCGGCGTCGTAGACACGACAACGAATTTCATCGAACACCCCGAGCTGGTGCGGCAACGCATCGAGCGGTTCACCAACATCGTCGGGCCGGATCGGGTCATCGCCGGGAGTGACTGTGGGTTTGGCACTTTTGCCGGCTTCGGTGCGGTCGACCCCGACATCGCCTATGCCAAGCTTGCCTCCCTGGCCGAAGGTGCCGGATTGGCCTCGGTATGACGCCCCTGGTTCTTCTTCCCGGAATGATGTGCGATGCCCGACTGTTCGGGCCGCAAATCGAAGCCCTGTCCGGACGGGTACCGTTGATGACCCATCCGCTGAGCGTCGAAGACAGCGTCGAGGCAATGGCCGCCGATGTATTGAACCACGCGCCGCCGATGTTTGCCCTTGCGGGACTTTCCATGGGCGGGATCGTTGCCATGGAGGTCCTGCGCCAAGCGCCAGAACGTGTTGAACGGCTGGCACTCCTGGACACGAACCCGCTGGCCGAAGCAGACGAGGTCAAAACCCGACGCGGTCCGCAAATGGAGGCCGTGCGCCAAGGTGGATTGCGGCAGGTCATGCGTGAAGAGTTGAAGCCGAACTATCTGGCCGATGGCCCTCGGCAGGGCGCAATTTTGGACCTGTGCATGGCCATGGCAACCGATCTGGGCCCCGAGGTTTTTCTTCGCCAGTCCATCGCACTCATGGGCCGCCCGGATCAAACGGACACCTTGTCCGTTTATCAAGGTCCAAGCCTCGTTCTATGCGGCGAGGATGACAGACTATGTCCGTTGGAGCGGCACGAACTGATGCACAAGCTTCTCGGAAACAGCACGCTGGAGGTCGTAATCGGTGCGGGGCACCTGCCCACCCTTGAGCGACCCCAGGAAACTACAGCGGCGTTGCGCCGTTGGTTGGAGGCTCCATGACACCGTCCCTACTTGCCTTGCTGCGCAAGGTCGACACACCCACAGTCTGCAACGCCATCGAGATGGCCCAGGGCAAGCGCGGGTTTGATCAGTTCACGCGTGGCACGATGTTCTGCTCGGCCCCGTCCGAGGGCGCAATCGTCGGATTTGCCCGTACGGCCAAGATCGCTGCGGTGCAACCGCCCTCCGAAGCGCCGGAAGTCATCAGGCAGCGGCGAATGGACTATTACAGATACATGGCCGAGGCCCCGGCTCCCTCTGTTGCAGTGGTTGAGGATGTCGATTTCCCCTCTTGCATCGGCGCCTATTGGGGCGAAATCAATACGTCTGTGCACAAAGGGTTCGGAATGGCCGGCGCACTCACCAACGGGGTCATGCGGGACCTTGGTGACATGCAGCAAGGATTCCCGGTCATCGCCGGCTCTATCGGGCCCAGCCATGGTTTCGTTCACGTCCGAGAAATCGACACGCCTGTTTCGATCTTCGGCCTGACGGTCAATCCATCGGATCTCATCCATGCGGACCGGCATGGTGCTGTTGTCGTACCTGCTGATCTGATTGATCGGATCGAACACGCCATTCTGAAACTCTTTGAAACCGAACGAATAATTCTGAATGCGGCTTCTGAACCCGGCTTCAACTTCGAGAAATTTGAAGTCGCTTGGGCCGCATTTGAAAAAGCGCGCGTGTAAGGGTGTACGCAGTCTGACTGATCCCTGACGTGGCTCGGCAGTTCGTTTGTCGGTCGTAGCATACGTCTTGGGAGATCCGATCGCGCATATTGCGCGTTTCTTTTCTTTAGTTAGTCGGGGATTGTTGGGTTGGTGCTGAACGAGCGGTTGAGAACGAGCAAAGCCGCCCTTGGGCGGCTCGTTCGGTGTTTTGTTCGGCTGTTTTGGTTGCGGGAGGGTGCAACCACCGATGCCGAACGCAATTGAAATGTCAGGTATAGGCGCGAACCCGACATACTCAACTCGTCATTAAACGTCTGCTCTGCGGACAAAGCGGCTGATGCCATTTCAGCAAAATACCAATGGGTGCACCCATTCAGGACGCTAGAACGTAACTCTGAACCTGATGCTTGCTGTCAGGACGTCGTCAAGTTCAGTCGTTGCCGCCGGATTCTTGACCCATTGAATTGACGGAGTGATGACAAAATTCTGAACCAAGGTCAGGCGGTAAAAGGCTTCTGTCGTGATTTGCTCCCGCAAAGCTGGGTCTGAAGGGTCACCCCAACTTACTCCTATGCCTAGCACATCACTTGCCGCACGGTGCTTGGTATCGAAAGCGATACCCAACCCGGCAGTCACATCCGTTTTCATGATTGATCCGTTGCCGTCGGAATGCCCTGCAATGAAAAACGGGAACCACTTGTCGTCAAATAAGCGGCTGGCAAGGAATGTAACGCCTTTGGATTCCGGTACGCCTTTCGCCACCAATGCGTCTTGATGCCAAAGTTGAAGGCGGACCACATCCCAACGGCGCCTGTCACGCGTGGTAGGCCAGTAGCGAAATTCAATGGATTTGTAAAACTCCCCCTCTTTGATTGTGTCGAACGGGTTTCCTGCTGTTTTAGCATTTGCGTCGTGAATACCGGCGACAACACCGAAGTGAGGAGTAAACTCGTATGCAACTCCACCCCCTATTCCGCGGCCGGGCGATGGCTTGGTTAGGCTGCTCTGCAACGCGAGGTTTTGGAAACCACGCAAGCTGGATGAAAGAGCATGACCATTGTACCAAGATGCGGCGCTTATTTTTCCAAAAACAAAACGAAACCGTCCGTTCGACAGAGATTGACGCCAAGCCAATTCAGTAAGTGCAAATCCAAAATCACTAAACCCTCCCGAAGGGGTCAAGCCTCCGTACTGTGACGCTAAACTTGTTGGAGGAATTGTTGTCCCAAGCGTGGTTCGTTCCTCTAGTCGAAAAGTCAGCAAACCCGGATTACTCGTTCCTCTTCCGACGAGTTCCCAAGACCCTTGCAATTGAAGGCGCGCTGCGGCTGCATCCTTTTCCCCAAGCGTCCTGTTTAATTCTTGGCGCAGGGACTGATAGCTGAATTGTAATTTTAGGCCATACTCATCGTTGACTCGCTTTTTCCAAGCAAACCAAGGAGAAAAGAACTCTTCCACTCTTGGGAAGTTAAGAACCCCATCAACTCGCTGATCATCGATTGCCAGGTCTTCAGTTACACTGTCGCCAGTTTCCAGATCCGCTGAAGGCCCGTACCCTGACAGCGTGTTAGCTTGGCTATTGGACACTCCTTGCGCAAGGGAGGAACCGTTCCAGCAACTAAGAAAAACAAATCCAAGAACGCAAGTCTTTATCAGTGACAGCAGGCGCCCTGTAGCTGAGGCATTCATTGTGAGGTTTTGTCAAACAAGGTATAGTACTGATGCAGATCGTCACCGACCATCTGAACAGGTGCATCTGTACTTGCTTCGACGATTACGCTCTTTTCTGGGGTTATGACCTCGAAACTCCAACCCTCAGCCGGAGCTAGTTGATCAGCAAGATTTCCGGGATCGCCATCCCGCACCTTTGCCCCATATGCATTCAGGACATAGGTATTGCCTTTGTTGTCGACCAATTCATACATTGGCTTCCCAGCTTCGAACACCATGGTCTGCTTCTTGGAACTTGTGAAACCGACATAAGGTTCAGACCCTTCTCCTGCTCCTAGAGCAGATATCGGTAGAGTGGCTGCATACCTCGCATCTATTCCGCCGAATGACTTTTTATCACCCAGTTCAAGCGTCTGTGCGTCCATCGCCCAATACTTTGGACCGTTCAGTTGAGCATTCTTGGCGTCATTCTCTTTGGCGAGAGCAGTGACATCTAGCGACTCCCATTTGTCTTCTGAACAATCACTCGACCCTGTTGTGTTATAGATCACCACCCGGTCATCGTAGATCAAAAGAAACTCACAATACCGCATTCCACGAATGTCTTTGATAGTGAAATCTTCCAAAACTTGTTCCGCGCTGGCAGAAATCGCGAGTGTTGAGACACAAAGAACTGCTGCCATAACAGGCTTGAGTGGCGGTTCGAACAGGCGACTTGAAAAGCTGAAAACCATATCTTTCTCCTCCCTTTCTCGTCACTAAGACCAGAGAACAATAGCATGTTTGAATGCAGATAGGCTTGATATCGATCAATAGGTTCAGAGAGGGGAGATTGAGTTAGTCGTTTAAATCTACCCGGAGGCTTTCACTCTTTCCCTATTACGTACGTCAGTTATGGGCTCAAGGCAGACGTTCGCTCACCTACGCTCAATGACTGCATTGCGGACATAGGGTGAATTCGCTGCGTTTCCGTTAGAGGCTGCTTTCGCGCGATTTCCGGACCTTAACTTTGGATTGCACACAAGTTGCACGCCTTCGGTGGTTACGACCCTGATCTAGCGAGAAAGTCTGTCCGCTCCTCCATCGGCGCCAGCACACCATGGTAGGCCTGAAAACCGTTGTCCACTATCACTTGGGTCTACGGACGGCCGCATGAACCTCAAACTTTTTGGGGAAGAATGCAATTGTAAACGGCTTACCGCCGTGTGACGCTTGAATTGTTGGTATCTGATTTGAATGGGGTCATCCGATGCTCAGATTTGGCTTGGTTTGCGCAATGGGGCTAGCGGCCTTTCAGGCGTTTGCTCAGGACATCAACCCGACCAGAGATGAGGTTGAGGGTCTGGGAAGTTCCTACTCTCCCTATGTCGACAAGAACATGCGCAAAAGTGGGTTTGCCGAAAACCTCTATTGGGGTGACACGCATCTACACACGTCCGTTTCCGGCGATGCCGGTCTTTTGGGCACGTACCTCGATCCGGAGGACGCCTATCGTTTCGCTCGCGGAGAAGAGGTTACCACCAACACCGGGCAGCGTGCAAAACTTGTGCGACCGCTCGACTTTCTCGTGGTGGCGGATCACGCGGAAAACCTTGGCATGGCACCGATGCTGGCCGAGGCGAATGCCGACCTTCTGAAAACCGAATGGGGCCGGCAATTCTACGACCTGATCGAAGGCGGCGATCCCTATCGCGCCTATCAACTTTGGACCTTCGAGGGATTGGCGAAGCAAGTAGACCTGATCGATGATCCAGTTATAGCGCAATCGGCATGGCAACGTCAGTTGGACTATGCGGCGCAATTCAATGACCCCGGCACCTTTTCTGCGCTGATCGGCTTTGAATGGACGATGAGCGGCACCTTTGAGGAACCGGGCAACCTGCATCGGGTCGTGATCTTCCGGGATGATGAGGACAAGGCCGGTCAGGTCATTCCGTTTTCGCTGTTCGACAGTGACGATGTCGAAGATCTCTGGGCGTATATGCAAGCCTATGAGGACGGCACAGGCGGGGATGTTCTGGCCATCCCGCATAATGGAAACCTCTCCAACGGCCGCATGTTTTCTCTGATGCGCCAGAACGGCGAACCGATCGATGCCGACTATGCGGCGACACGGCAACGCTGGGAGCCGGTGGTCGAGACGACACAGACGAAGGGCGACAGCGAGACGCATCCCTTCCTGTCGCCCGATGATGAATTCGCCGACTATGGCACCTGGGACAAGGCAGATCTCGGCGGGGTCGAAATCAAGACCCCGGAAATGCTGCCGTATGAATATACCCGTTCGGCGCTGCAGATCGGTCTTCAGGTCGAGCAGGACATCGGCATGAACCCGTTCAAGTACGGGATGATCGGAGCGTCGGATAGTCACACCGGTCTCTCAACCACCCGCGAAGAGAATTTTTTCGGCAAAACCAACTATACCGAACCTGCGCCGGATCGATGGGATCATGCCATCATCGAGGCGTTGCTTGGCGACGATGAGCTGACAACATATCAATATGAAATTCTGGCGTCAGGACTGGCCGGTGTCTGGGCGCACGAAAACACGCGCGCGGCGTTGTTCGACGCCATCGAGCGGCGCGAGGTGTATGCGACGACCGGAAACCGTATGACGGTGCGGTTCTTCGGCGGTTGGGAGTATGAACCCGACGATGCCAATCGACCCGACGTTATCGAGATAGGGTATCAAAAGGGCGTGCCTATGGGCGGCGATCTGCCAGAGGCACCAGAAGGCGCCGAGGCCCCGGTATTTATGGTCGGTGCGCTGAAGGACGCATGGTCGGGCAACCTCGACCGCATCCAGATCGTCAAGGGATGGGTGGACGCGACCGGCGAACGCCAGGAACGAATTTATGACGTGGCGGTATCGGATGGACGCACGATCAACGACGATGGTCGTGCGACGAAACCGGTTGGGACGACAGTAGACGAAGCAGCCGCGACTTGGATCAACAGCATAGGAGCGCCGGAATTGCGTGCGGTCTGGACTGACCCGGACTTCGATCCGATGCAACCGGCGGTATACTACGCCCGTGTTCTGGAGATACCGACGCCGACTTGGATGGCCTATGACGAAGCCCGGTACGGCATTGCCATGGGCGCGGAAGGTATTCTGCGAAGCCATCAAGAGCGCGCCTATACGTCGCCGATCTGGTACACGCCGCGGTGAGGTACAGACCTGCCGCAGAAACCGGGGTATTCTGATCGGCGATGGTCGGACCCAGTCACCTTCGCGGCTCGACCCTCGTGTTACGGTTGCTACCAAGAAACATTGCCAAGGGAGATGCCAATGATCTCGAGAAGAAACCTCCTCCTGTCGGGAGCATCGTCTCTTGCCTGTGCGACGGCAGTCAAAAAGACTGCGGCGCAGGTCTCCGATATCCGGCAGGTCATGATGACCACAGATGGGCTGGGCCTTGCCGAACTGGTGAAGGCCGGCGAGGTCTCTCCGGCGGAACTGTGCGAAGCCGCTGTCGATACGGCGCTTGCATTGGGGGGCCGGCTCAATGCGATCACCACGCCGATGTACGAGCAGGCTGTGTCCAAGGCGGCTAGTATGCGGCGGCAAGGACCCTTTGCGGGAGTACCGTTCGTCGTCAAGGACAACCTTGATATTGCGGGGCAGTACACGACCCACGGCTCACGCGTCTACCACGATAGCTACCAAACGCGTTCCGCGCCGCTGGCACTGGCCTATGAGGCTTCAGGTCTTAACCTGATGGGCAAGACCAACATGCCCGAGGTCGGTGCCCTGCCGGTGACCGAAGGGCAGTTGCTTGGTGCCGGCCGAAACCCGTGGAACCTCGATCATTCGCCAGGCGGGTCAAGCGGTGGCTCTGCGGCGGCCGTTGCCGCCGGAATCGTCCCGATCGCACATGCCAGCGATGGTGGAGGATCGATCCGGATCCCGGCCGCGTGCTGCGGTCTGTTTGGCTTGAAGCCCAGTCGGCGGCGCATGTTGTGGGGATCGAGCGATCAAACAACCTTTGCCGCCGACAACTGCGTCAGCCGGTCTGTCCGCGACAGTGCCATGCTGTTTGCGTTGGGTCAGGATAGGTCTCCAACGGCGGCTTTCCGGCCGATCCCATTCATCGAAGGCCCTTCGACCGAGCGTCTGACTATCGGTTTTGACTTACGCAACTACTATGGCGAATTGCCTGAGCCGGCAGTGCAGCGCGCCATAGAAGCAACGGCGCAGCTTTGCGAAGACCTTGGACACACCATCGTCGAGACCCGGAGCCCGGTGACCGAAGAATTCGAGCTGCGGTTCAACCAGATATTCGGTTTTCGGATGGTGGGTCTCGCAGATGCTGCGGCGGCCAAGGCGGGCAGACCGCCGTCCGAGACCGGATTGCTGGATAAGTTCGTGCAACAATGGGCCGAGACCGCGCGCCGGTTCACCGCCGAAGATGTGGAGCGAGCAAACGCCTATATGGTCGCGCTTGGTGCAGAGTATGATGAGTGGCTGTCCACCATGGATGTCTTCCTGTCGCCTGTGATGGCGGGGACGGCCCCGCGGATCGGAGAGTTCTTCGATCCAACCGTGCCGTTTGACGAAATGTTCGAGCGCATCACCAGTTTCACGTCCTTCACTCCCGTTCAGAATGCAATCGGCCTTCCGGGGATGTCCGTCCCAGCGGGGCTGAGCGAGGAGGGCCTGCCAATTGGGAGCCACTTTGTGGCGAAAGCCGGACGCGAGGACCTCCTTTTTGCCCTTGCCTACGAACTGGAGCAGGCGAAGCGCTGGTGGGAGCCGTGGGCACCAAATTCCCTGGCGTCGCTGTGAGGCATTGAACAGGAGCTGGGTTCGGATGCAATCTCGCTATTGATGTCGATGACCGTAGTTCTGCTTTTCTTATTGCCGAAGCAGCGCCTAGGTCGGGTAGGTTCGTGAACTGGCCCTGCCAGCGGCTCGCCCCAAGTAATCATGTAAGAGCGCCGAATAGACCCATCCCTGCTTGCTGATCGGATTGCCCGCGACACAGTGTGAAATCGTGCGATCGAAACGTGAACATGCGCCGCAAACGAGCTACGCAATATTCACTATCCATCGCGGGAAAATTCACATGTCCTTTTTTACGGCAATTTTGCCCGGCTTCGCGGCCGTCGGTGCAAACTGCAGCATTCGGTAGTTTGGGCTCCGAGCTGCCTTTCTCTGCAGTAGTCATAATTGACCGCTCGCAGCCCAAAGCAGACACGGCGTTTCCGCACTTCGGCTGAGTTATTGGGTTGGAAGTCGTGTTGGTGAGCAGTTGCGCTTCACACTCGAAACTACCCCGGCTATCTTGTTGCTTCGAGCAATAAATACATCGAGATATAGATGGCGCTGGACGTCCTACACTATTACTGCGATTGCAGCAGCTACGCAGGTGACAACAAATATGCCGTCGTAGGTGGGATAGCAGTAAAAGCTCACATGGTCGAAGTTCTGAACGCCCAAATTCAGTCGTTGAAGGATGGGGTTGGAATGAAGAGTGAATTCAAATGGAGCGAATATCGTGGCGGTCGAAAGAAGGCCACTTACGAGGCGCTGGTGGATCTGTTCTATCAAGCGATTGATCTTCACTACCTGCACTTCCACACGATGATTGTCGACTTCGACGAGTTTGATCACCATCGGAAGGGACGTGGTGCTCCACATCTGTCGATAAACAAGATGTACTATCAGCTTATGCTTCACGAGGTTTGTAGACGGTACGGTGATAGATGGAGGATTGTTATGTTCCCAGATCATGGCCCGGATTCAGATCAAATTGGCGAGTTCAGGAATGGCATCTGTGCGAATTCATATAAGAGATAAAGTGCAAAGCCAAACTGTCTGCGTGAAATCCACCCAACGGCCTCAAAGAAAGTCAACTTGCTGCAAATGACGGATGTCATCATCGGAGCAATGGCTGCACACAGAGAGAACAGGGTTGTCAAAGCGGTGAAGGCGGAATTGCGGGAATATGTGATGGCTAAGAGCCCTGTGCCAGACTTATCTGTCGACACACCTAGAGACGAGCGGCAGTTCTCAATATGGAACTTCAACTGTTAGATAGTCACACACGCGACAGCCTATCGGTCCTCCCGAGAAGACCGGTCTGGCCGGCCGTTTCGGCTGTCGCGAGCTGATTTTAGCATACTATGCACAGCTTAACATTCAAGGAATCTATTGCCAAAGCTCAAAATTGTGTTCGAAATACGGTGCAATATCCACTTCGCGAAAGCCGTAGCGCCGACGATCTGTGCCAAGGGTAGACTTGGCCAATAGTCATAGATAGCAAAGCCCATCTGCTGCGAATACCACACTTGTGCGACATGCCACTCAGCGGTTCACCTATCACCGCAAACTGACAGGAACCATAACGGAAACTGCCGAAGTTATAGCCAAGACGTCGGCTTTCAGAACTTTCAATATGACAATCGTTTCCACGATGTCCAAACGACGCTCTGCCAATTCATACTTTCCAACGTAAGATGGTGGCTTGCCCAACAATTTGGCCAACCCTGCTTGTGAAAGCCCCGCCTCCTGCCTGAGCCTGACGAGTTCGCTCAGCAGGAATTGATAGGCCTCTGTTCTTACGGCACCCGCCACTGCTCATGACCTCAAAAGTGTGGACACAAGCAGCTACCCCTGTTATGGGATTAACCCCAAATTGGGGGTATACAATACCTACTACACCCATGATTATTCGCAGTTTTTTGTGATACCATACGAACGGAGACCAACATGACCTTTGACCCACGCGCCCCAAAACCTCCCTTCGACTTTGTGCCCCGCAAACGAACTCCACCGGTGGACAAATCCAAACTCTACGGACGGTTTTTCAGCGACATGGCTAGTTGTCAAAAACTGCGCGATGACATCCGCGACCGGGCTGCGTACCTACACTGTGTTGGTCACCTGCCGTCGCATTTGCGGCCACGCGCCAACCAAATTCTGCTTCAGATATCGGAGTATTTCCGCCGCCCCACCAGCTTGGATGGTCGGTTAGGTGAACGTCGGTTGAAGGAAGACGCGATCCGGGATTTGAAGATCAATGACCACGATATGGTTATAGAAGTCCGCGAACGTGTGAGCCAAGGCTACCGAATCCAGCACAGTCGCGGTCTTGGAACACGTTGCGGATTCAGCAAGGTGTTCATGTTCAAAAACTACCCGGATCAAATGATGGCCGAAAAGATCACCGTCACCCTGTCGGGCGCAGTTAAGCGCGGTTGGGACTGAGACTACTGCAGGATCTCCGGACGAGATCGGGGCCGGGTTGACACATATCGGCGTTAGCCGACTGGAGTGGCCTCGTCGCTTGTCAGAGAGAGGAGGTATCCAGGCACTCACCCGGCACCCTTGCGCATGAAGGTATCACGTGCGGATAACCACCCCAAGCTCAAACAGATAAAAATACATATTTTCATTAACTTACACATGCAGAAGCCCGGCCTGATCTCTGAGTCGGTAATCGTGGAGTAACCACGCCGTGCTGCCCTTGACAGGCAAGCAACGGTTCATAGGTTAAGAGAACTATCAACCCACCAGCCGTGATGGCTGAGCCGCCAATATTGGGATTGGACAGAACGGCTCTTCGTTCTCGACGCACTCGATGGCAATGATCCTGATCTCGTTTGAGGTCAGTGTTTTGTCGTCTGGAGTGCACTCCTAAGCCAAAACATCGCGATCATTGCTTCGAGCGGTTCCTTTTAAAAGGAACGTATCGATGACGTGTTCGTCTTCTGCTCCCACGGGCAATTTGCCCAGTTTTGATATCCCCGAACCTCTGATCAGCCTTGTGCGCCTGTTGGCACGCGAAGCGGCACGCACTGACTTTGCGACGCGTTGCAACGGTGAAGACCCGGAGGTGGATCATGGTTGATCTGCCGATCACAGAGGATGCCGCCTATCTTAGCGTGCGCGATGTCGCTGCGCTGTTCCGCATCAGCACCAAGACCGTTCGCCGCTGGATCAAATCCGGCGAACTGCCCGCAACTCGGTTGGGCCGCGATTGGCGCATTGCGCGCAGCGACCTGTACGCCCTTGCCAAACAACGCTGCAATCAGGCTGCGGCTCATGTTCTCTAAAGCCCTAAAATTCATCGGCTTTTTCGGCATTCGGGAAAACGGGGGCATGGATTTTGGCTATAAATTCACACCCTTGTTTTCCCGAATGTCCGCAAGAGGGCCGCCGTGGGTCTGAATGTACTCGTCTGTCCCCTTTTGTCCCCAATTTCAAAACCGAAGAGGTTTATCATGACACATCACCAAGAGATCCAGCTACCAACAACGCTGGCCGAGGTTCTGGACGTTCTGAAGTCCAATCCAGACCCCGACAAGAAACGTCAACAGTCCAAAATGTCCGCGATTTCGCGCATCAGTAAATATATGAACCGTCCTCCGTCGGATATTCCGACTAACATCCCGCAACTGCGCAAACTGCTGGCGTCGTTGCATCCCGCCGCCTGCGGGGTGAAGCCCAACACCCTCAGCACCACCAAAAGCGATCTGGCAAGCGCATTGCGCGCGGTCGGGGTGTTGCAGGATGTTGAAAGCAAATCTGAACTGACGCCCGAGTGGGGCACGTTTCTCAAGGCCGTGCGGTCCACCCACCAGGTTTGGGGGTTGATGCGGTTTGCACGCTTTTGCAGTGCCCGGTCGATCCCGCCCGCGGACGTCGACCATAATGTGGTTCAGGCGTTTCAGACGGCTCTCGACGCAGTGCTGCTGAAGAATGAACCGGCCAAGCACATTCAATCCATGATCGATACATGGAACCATGTGATTGGCAAACACGTTCTTGATCTTCCCCGGTTGGACCGTTTGCCGTCTGATCGGTACCTAGCTCGCTCGCTGACGGAGTACCCGGAGAGCCTTCAAACGGAGATCGTGGCCTATATCGACCGTTTGGCTCAGCGTGATCTGTTCAGCGATGACGGGCCTGACAAACCGCTGCGCGAGACTAGCTTGCGCAACACCGAAGCGCATCTGCGCCAATTGCTGGACGCGCTGGTAACTTCAGGGCAACGCCCGGTAGAGTTCACCAACCTTTCTGTGTTGGTTACGGCGCACAACCTCAAAACAGCCTTCCGGACGATCATGGACCGGCTTGGGACCGATGGTCTGCCGTCCGGACTGAGCAATGTTGCGGCAACCTGTATCGCCATTGCACGTCACCACCTGAACGCGCCGGAGGATACCATCAAAGCGCTCAAAGACATTCACAAACGCGTTGCAACCAGTCCACGCGGTATGAGCCCCAAAAACGCCGAGCGCCTCGCTCAGTTCAACGACTGGGAGAATGTCGCTCTGTTGCTTGGCCTTCCGGATACGTTGATGGCACGGGCGGATGACAATCCGACCCGTCGTGACAGCGCTCTGGCGGCGATGCACGCGGCAGCACTGGCCATCCTCTTGAGCTGTCCCATGCGCATCAAAAACCTCGCGGACCTTGACTTGGACAAACATTTGATCCCTGCACGCTCGGGCACGCACACCTATTATTCCATTCGTATCGAAGGGATTGAGGTCAAGAATGGCGAGCCGATTGAGGTCAAACTGAATGCCCGCAGTTCTAAGCTGGTGCACCGTTACATCATGCAATTCCGATCACAGGTGTCGCAAGCGAATGGCCGCGCCCTGTTCCCGCGCAGCAGCGACGGGAAGTCTCGAGCGCCCAGCAATTTTGGTAGCGAACTTACCCAGCGGGTCTATCGGGAAACAGGATTGAAGGTTCACCCGCATCTGTTCCGCCACATCGCAGCCAAACTGTACCTCAAAGAACGCCCCGGTGATTTTGAGACCGTGCGCCGCCTGCTCAAGCACAAGCGGCTCCAAACGACGATGGATTTCTACGCATCGCTCAGCAACCAATGGGCACACGACCACTATGATGAGGTGGTTCTTTCGAAGTTCCGGGGGACGTCCGATGACTAACCCCATTCCTCTTGTTCTTCTTTATCAAAATTGGCCCCAGGCGGATAAAACCGCCTGGGAGGCCCTGTTCGCGGAAGGTGACATCTTTGACGGTACAGGCCTCTGTACGAGCTGGTCCGAAGGCAGCCGCACCAAACGTCGCCAGAGCTACGGATACTGGCTGTCATGGATAAAGCGTCATCTGCCTGCCCTTTTGGATCAATCCCCGACGGATCGAATTACCAAGAATGCCGTACGGGGATATTTCGAAGAGGCAGAAGTCCGCGTAAACGCTATGACGCTCAAAAACATGATTTGTGATCTGTATGTGATTGCAAAGGCCATGGAGCCGTCAGGAGACTGGGACTGGCTAAACAAACTGTCCAACCGTTTGATACATCTGGCCGACCGCAAAAGCCTGCCCAAGCCGATCCCGGTGACTGCCGATGAAGTTTTCGTCAAAAGCGTGCAATGGCTCCAAGACGTAGAGGTTGATCAATCCCTCAATGACATCAAGCGCGCGATCCACTTTCGCGCAGGCCTGATGATCGCCTTTCTGATCTCACGGCCTCTGCGTCGTCGCTCTTTGCTGGCGCTGACAACGGATCAGCATCTGCGCAAAACCTCCGAAGGGTTTGAGCTTCATCTTTCGGCTGAGGACACAAAAGACAAAAAAGAGCGCTGGTTTCCTCTACCCAAGGTTCTGGTTCAGCCAATGGTGTCTTATTTGGACATCCATCGTCCGGCCCTACTTGGCTCTAAGACATCCAATGCGCTCTGGATCAGCCAATATGGAGACCCGATCACACCAGATGGCCTCTCTCGTGAGTTGCCGAAAGTGGCACAGCGGCTGCTCGGTGTTGAGTTACGAACGCACAAGTTTCGGCACATTGCGGCAACCACCATCGCTGAGACAGACCCGGAAAATGTCAACATCATCCGGGATATCCTTGGGCACGCGACGTTGGACATGTCCCAGAAACACTACAACCGTGCCACCGGACTATCCGCTTGTGACGATTACCAGTCTTTGTTGGAAGCAAAGATGAAGACCTTGGGTGGCAAACGTTCGGCAATCGCGCCCAAACGCCGATAATGTAATTGGTTATCTATTTGTGATTTATGCCTTTTCCATTGCAACGGGTTGCAATCGAAAGTGGCAGACACGGCCCAATCCATGCCTATAATGGGTTGGGCCAACTTGTTTCTCTGTTCGAAAGGCCCGACACATGCGCGCCGCTATCTACGCCCGCTATTCCACTGATCTTCAAAGTGATGCCTCCATAGAAGACCAGCATCGACTGTGTCTACGCCTCATCAATGGTAACGGCTGGCAGGAGACGCAAACTTATTCCGACCGGGGAGTCAGCGGTGCGTCGCATCTCCGCCCCGGCTACCAGCAACTGTTGGAAGACGCACGCTCCAATGTGTTCGATGTCGTCGTGGCTGAAGGTCTCGACCGCATCAGCCGCGATCAGGAACACATCGCGGCCTTCTTCAAGCAGATGCGGTTTCAGGGCATCCCGATTATCACCGTAGCTGAAGGTGAGATTTCAGAACTTCACATCGGTCTCAAAGGCACCATGAGCAGCCTGTTCCTGAAAGACTTGGCTCAAAAGACCCATCGCGGGCTGGAGGGGCGCGTGCGCAAAGGTAAATCAGCCGGTGGCGTCACCTACGGCTATGACGTTGTGCGAGACATCGGCGCAGACGGGTCTATCACCACAGGGGACCGCCGGATCAATGAGGATCAGTCTGAGGTCGTCCGACGCATCTTCCGTGACTACAGCCATGGTCTTAGCCCACGTGCCATCGCTGCCAAACTGAACGAAGAGGGCATTCCCGGACCGCGCGGCACGTGGGGGGCATCAACAATCTACGGCAATCACCAACGCGGCACCGGCATCTTGAACAACGAACTTTACATCGGGCGGCTAGTCTGGAACCGGCAGCGTTTCATCAAAGATCCAAACACCGGAAAGCGACAAGCCCGACCGAACCCACCCGAAGACTGGGTGATCGAAGACGTTCCCGATCTACGGATCATGCCCGATGACCTGTGGAACGCGGTAAAGGCGCGGCAGGAAAAGACGCGCAACGCCGCGATCAGCGATGGTATCAAGAAGCTGGGCCGCACCAAGCGGGCACGGCATCTGTTTTCGGGTATGCTGACCTGTGGATGTTGTGGCGGCGGCATCATCCAAATTGGAAAGCAGTATTACGGGTGCTCCACTCAACGGAACAAAGGCACCTGCGGCAACCGCCTCACTATCAAACGCGCGGACCTAGAAGATCGCGTTCTCTCCGGGCTCAAGGAACAGTTGTTGCACCCCGATCTGATTGCGGAATTCGCCAAAGCCTATCAAGAGGAATACAACCGTCTTGCAGGGTCCATTCAACAGGAACGGAGTAACGCGACACGTGATCTGGCGCAGATCGAGCGAAAGATCGCACATCTCATAGACGCCATCAGCGATGGCATGTTTCACGCCAGCATGAAGGATAAGCTGACAGCGTTGGAGGTTCGCAAATCGGAACTCGAAGCCTTGATCGCCTCCGCCTCTGATGAACCACCGGTTTTGCTGCATCCCGGATTGTCCGATGTGTATCGCGAACAAGTCGCCAATTTGACCACGGCATTGCGCGATCCCTCTTCGCAAGCTGAGGCAACATCCATCATTCGCAGCCTTATTTCAGAGATCAGGTTGATCCCCGAGGATGGGAAGTATGCGATTGAACTTGTTGGGGAACTAGCAGGATTGCTTGCGTTGGGCGTATCCCAGAATGAACAAAACCGCCCTGAGGCGGCTTGCTCGACATTTTGTTCGAGCCAAGTGGTTGCGGGAGCAGGATTTGAACCTGCGACCTTCAGGTTATGAGCCTGACGAGCTACCGGGCTGCTCCATCCCGCGACACTTTGGGTTGG
>NZ_JBQFQT010000007.1:0-107863 GCF_056537025.1 Ruegeria sp. CH5
CCGGTCTCTCCCAGGCGTCTCAACCGTCTTTCCAGTCCGTCAGGCCGTCACTCCGACCAACCAACACCGCCTCAGCAGCGCCGGTGAAGGGCGTTCTAAGGATAACTACAAATCACCGCAAGCAGAAAATGACAGGAATTGGGAAAAAATCGCGATAACAAAAATAATTGTTTATTATCAGAGTGTTGATTCCTTCATACCTCCCCAGAACTGAGTTTTCGCCTGGGCCTCGCAGTGCGAAAGCACTCGCTGCCTGACTTGCCCACATGGTTACCCACAGCCCAGCACCCGAGTCACGCGGAATCGGCGCGCCGGGACGCCGTATTGAATGCCGGTTTGGGCAAGCGCAGCAGCAACAGGGCAAGAATCACAAACAAGTAGATCAGGGGCTCGATCTGAAAGCCCTTCGCCAACATGACGTAGTGCAGCCCTGCAAGAATGGCTGCCGGGTAGACCAGCTTGTGAAGGCGCCGCCAAGCCGCCCCCAGCCACCGGACCGAGGCATTGTTCGACGTAATCCCAAGCGGCAGCATCAGAACGAATGCCGCCATGCCGACCGTGATGTAGGGTCGCTTTATGATGTCTGCCCAAATTTGACCTGGGTCTTGCACGTCCAGAACCAGCCAAACCAAAAGATGGCACGCCACATAGGATAGGGTCAAAACGCCAATGGCCCGCCTGAACTTCATGAGGTTCAAGCCGGTGAGCCGCCTCAGCGGCGTGACCGCCAAACCCAGGATCAACAACTGAAGCGCCAGTTCTCCATATTCATGTTCCAAAGCCTCGATCGGTTCGAATCCAAGGCCACCGGTCATGCCTTGGTAGAACAACCAGGGCACCGGAACCAATCCGGCGATGTAGACCGCCCAGACAGGAACGCGGCGCAGTATCTGGTTCAGCTTGTGCATGGCCTCAGTAGTATTCCCTGAGATCCATACCGTCATAAAGCCCTGCGACCTCTTCTTCGTAACCGTTGAACATCAGTGTCGGTTGTCGCTTGGCAAACAACCCGCCGCCGATGCGGCGTTCCGAGGCCTGGGACCACCGCGGATGATCCACGGTCGGGTTCACGTTGCTGTAGAACCCGTATTCACGCGGGTTGGCCATGTTCCAGCTGGTTGGCGGCTCTTCCTCGGTCAAAGTGATTCGTACGATCGATTTGATCGACTTGAAGCCATATTTCCATGGAACCACCAGGCGCAGCGGGGCGCCGTTCTGGTTGGGGATCGGGCGGCCATAGATACCCGTCGCCATGATCGTCAACGGATGCATGGCTTCATCCAGCCTTAGACCTTCCCGATACGGCCAGTCCAGAACCGGATATGCAACGCCCGGCATCTCATCCGGGCGCAGCGCGGTTTCGAAGGCCACGTATTTCGCCCCTTCCTGCACGCCGGCCATGTTCAGCAGATCGGCCAGCTCGAACCCGTTCCAGGGCACGACCATCGACCAGGCCTCGACACAGCGGAAACGGTAGATGCGTTCTTCGATCGTCATTTCGGACATGATGTCCTGGAAATCATACTCTCCCGGGCGGTCAACCAACCCGTCGATCGTGACGCTCCATGGTTCGGTCTTGAGGGTATGGGCGTATTTCGCAGGGTCGTCCTTGCGGGTCCCGAACTCATAGTAGTTGTTGTAGGAGGTGATCTCTTCCCACGTGTTCTGCTCCAGCGCATCTTCCGCACCTGCACGGCCCGCGATCATCGCCAGTCCCGATCCGGCGAGTCCTGCCATGATCTGTCGGCGGTTCAGGAACGCCGCCCGCGGGGTCGTATCGGCATGTGTCAGAGTGTTGATCCAGCGGTGCGCCATTCCGTTCTCCGTTCATTTAAAAAATTCAGCCTTGAATTAGCCCCGTTTTAACACCGGACCAACGCAACTTGCGTCACGATTGAGAGACGGGACTGTAACGAAGCCTGCGTTGCATTCCCGTCGCGCACAGACGAACACCTGTTTGGAACGGCATCAACGGGATGGAAGCTGCACATCCGATAAGGTATCGCCGAAACCACCAGAGACTGTGTGAAGGCCGCCCCGTGTTACTGACCAAAACCATTCCTTTGTCCCTTTCGATCCTGTGGCGCTTTGCGGTGACGTTCCCGATCCTGCTCATCGGCCTTTTTCTGTACGGCGCGTTGGGTGGCGTGATCGGGTTCGTCATCGGGTTGATCCTGCCCGGAACACTGTTCATCGCAACCTTCCTGATCAGCGCCTCATCCGGCGTGATCCCGATCATGGTCGGCGCCCGGTTCGGGTTCCAGTCAAAGCTGATCCGACCCGGCGTGGGCTATCGCAAGCTGATCGTTCCCGCCATTGCCTATGGCGCGGCGGAGTCCCTGGCGATCGGCCTGATCCTTGCGCCAGTGGTCGGGTTGGCCTTTGTTCAGGTCGCGCCCAATCTGGTCGATCTGACCAAGACCCCCGAAACACCGGCACTGGACCGGCTGACCTCGGCCGGCGCGTCGGTTTCGGTGGCGGGCCTCGTCGTCACGGTTGCGGTATTCACGGTAGCCTCGGCTGCGCGGGCCAGTCTGCTGGTTCCCCTGGCTGCGGCGGCCTTGGGCAGTGATCCTGACGACCGACCTTATACACCCTTCCGCAATCTGGGTGCGTCCTTCTGGCCGCTCTTTGCTTTGGTGGCCATCAGCTATGTATCGATGATGGTGCTTTACGTCCTCGCCTTTCTGGCCGTGGCCTTCGTGGCGGGGCTACCGGCGTTGGCAACGTCCGTTACCGAAATCGAAGGCCTGTTCCGCGGTGGCGCCATCGAAAACCCGATCTGGCCTGCAGTGGCCTTGTTTCTCAGCTTTATCCTGGTCGGGCTTTGGGGGCTGAGCCTGCAATCCGCGGGTGCGGTATTGGCCTATCTGAAACTGCAGGGCGGGCGCCCCAGCCGCCATATGGTGGATCCGGCCCAGCGCATGGCTCCGCCGGCACCACCACCATCGCCCGAGTCCGGTCCGCGCCTGAGTGCCGACGACTTGCGAGCATTGCGCAAAAGCCGTCAGAACCACGACTGATTGGTGCGCATGAAAAAGGCCCGCCATTTCTGGCGGGCCTTTCCTGTTTCAGCCAAGCCGCAAGTTAGTGGACCACGGCCTCGTCCGGGCGCGGGCGGTCGCTGGTGCCCAACCGGTCGCCGATGATCAGACCATCGGGTCCGGCAGTTACCGGCACGGTGTCGCCATCCCGGATGTCGCCGGCCAGCAAAGCCTCGGCCAGCGGGTTCTGCAGGGCACGCTGGATCACGCGCTTGAGCGGACGCGCCCCGAAGACCGGGTCGTAGCCTTCGTTGGCCAGCCACTCCTTGGCAGCATCGTCCAGCACAAGATCGATCTTGCGCCCGGCAAGCCGCTTCCGCAAGCGGGCCAGCTGGATGTCGACGATTGCATCCATGTCCGACCGCTGAAGCCGGTCGAAGATGATGGTCTCATCCAGACGGTTCAGGAACTCGGGCCGGAAATGCGCCCGAACCGCGTCCATCACATCGCGCTTGGCCTGCGCCGTGTCGGCCCCTTCGGGCAACTGGCTCAGCGCCTGCGAGCCAAGGTTCGAGGTCAGCACGATCAGCGTCTGCTTGAAGTCGACCGTGCGGCCCTGACCGTCGGTCAGGACACCGTCATCCAGCACCTGCAACAGCACGTTGAACACGTCCGGATGCGCCTTCTCGACCTCGTCGAACAGCACCACCTGGTACGGCCGGCGACGGACGGCTTCGGTCAGAACGCCGCCTTCCTCATAGCCGACATAGCCCGGCGGGGCACCGATCAGGCGGGCGACGGCGTGTTTCTCCATGAACTCGGACATGTCGATCCGCACCATCGCGTGTTCGTCGTCGAACAGGTATTCGGCGACGGCCTTGGTCAGCTCGGTCTTACCCACACCGGTCGGGCCGAGGAACAGGAACGAGCCCAGCGGGCGGTTTTCGTCGTTCAGACC
The DNA here is from genome assembly GCF_056537025.1 of Ruegeria sp. CH5. NCBI lineage: Bacteria > Pseudomonadati > Pseudomonadota > Alphaproteobacteria > Rhodobacterales > Roseobacteraceae > Ruegeria > Ruegeria sp. CH5. The sequence continues at coordinate 3,943 of NZ_JBQFQT010000007.1, forward strand.
GGCCCGGGCCCGGCGCACGGCGTTGGCCACGGCGCGCACGGCCTCGTCCTGGCCGACAACGCGGGCATGCAGCGCTTCTTCCATGCGCAGCAGCTTTTCGCGCTCGCCTTCCAGCATCTTCGAGGTCGGGATACCGGTCCAGCGTTCGACCACGGCCGCGATCTGTTCGGGACGCACCGTTTCCTTGGCCATGACCGCGTTGCTTTCCTGGCTTTCGGCCTCGGCCAGCTTGCGCTCCAGCTCGGGGATCACGCCATAGGACAGCTCACCGGCCTTGGCCAGGTTGCCCTCGCGCTTGGCGATCTCCAGCTCGGCGCGCGCCTTGTCCAGCTGCTCTTTCAGCTCTCGGGCGCTGGCCAGCTTGTCACGTTCGGCCTGCCACTGGGCGGTCATCTCAGCGGATTTCTCCTTGAGCTCGGCCAGTTCCTTCTGCAGCGCTTCAAGCCGATCTTTCGAAGCCGCGTCATCTTCAAGCTTCAGCGCCTCTTCCTCGATCTGGAGCTGCAGGATCTGGCGATCCAGCTGGTCCAGCTCTTCCGGCTTGCTGTCCACTTCCATGCGCAGACGCGAGGCGGCCTCATCCACGAGGTCGATCGCCTTGTCAGGCAGGAAACGGTCGGTGATGTAGCGGTGCGACAAGGTCGCGGCCGACACCAGCGCCGAATCCGAGATGCGCACACCGTGGTGCAGTTCGTATTTCTCCTTGATGCCGCGCAGGATGCTGATCGTGTCTTCGACCGTAGGTTCCTGCACGAAGACGGGCTGGAACCGGCGGGCAAGGGCCGCGTCCTTCTCGACGTATTTGCGGTACTCGTCCAGCGTGGTGGCGCCGATGCAGTGCAGCTCGCCCCGCGCCAGCGCGGGCTTGATCAGGTTGGCCGCATCCATCGCACCGTCGGACTTGCCGGCCCCGACCAGCGTGTGCATCTCGTCGATGAACAGAACGATCTCGCCGGCGGCCGCGGTGACTTCGTTCAGAACGGCTTTCAGGCGTTCCTCGAACTCACCGCGGTATTTCGCACCGGCGATCAGGGCACCCATGTCCAGGGCCAGCAGCTTCTTGTCCTTCAGCGATTCCGGCACGTCGCCGTTCACGATGCGCAGAGCCAGACCTTCGGCGATGGCGGTCTTACCCACACCGGGCTCACCGATCAGAACCGGGTTGTTCTTGGTCCGGCGCGACAGCACCTGCATGGCGCGGCGGATTTCCTCGTCGCGGCCGATGATCGGGTCAATCTTGCCCTCTCGGGCGGCCTCGGTCAGGTCGCGGGCATATTTCTTCAGCGCGTCATAGCCTTCTTCGGCATTGGCGCTGTCGGCCGTACGGCCCTTGCGGATGTCATTGATCGCCTCGTTCAGCTTCTGGGCGGACACGGCACCGGCTTCCAGGGCCTCTTTCGCCTTGGATTTGACGATACACAGAGCCATCAGCACGCGCTCGACCGGTACGAAGCTGTCGCCGGCCTTTTTGGCGATCTTCTCGGCTTCGTCCAGAACCTTGGCGGTCTGACCGTCCAGATAGACCTGGCCCGCGTCGCCGCTGACCTTCGGGATCTTGGCCAGGGCAACATCCAGCGCTTCGACCACGCGCTCGGGCGCGCCGCCCGCACGTTTGATCAGGTTGCTGGCCAGCCCCTGGTCATCATCCATCAGTGCTTTCAGAATATGTTCGGGAGCCAATCTCTGGTGTCCCTCGCGCAGCGCAATGGTTTGCGCCGCCTGCACGAAACCTCGTGCACGCTCGGTGAACTTGTTCAAGTCCATGGCATTCTCCTTTTCCAAGCGCCCGTTAAATTTGCGCCTGCTTGGCAGCACGCAGTGGTCCGGGCCTCATGGATCAATTTGGGAAATGTCCCCGCTGCTTCAAGAGGGTAGCGGGTGAAAAAACGCTCAGCCGCGGGGAATCGTATAGACGGTATAGCCGCCGGTTTCGGTCACCTGCTGAGCATTCTGCATTTCGACCAGCGACTGCGCGGCGGCGCTGCCGGTGGGGCACGAGACAAGGTCGGCCGTGTGGTCCAGGAAATTGACGGTAAAGGCGGTTTCGCCGGTCAACTGGCACCAGTCATCCTCGGACCGATAGCCGCCGACCAGGTACAAATCGTCGTTGGTGGGCGGCGGGGCAGCGCCCGTCTCGGGTTGTGGAGGGGTGTCGTCACAAGCGGCGAGCGCGGCCACGGCGGCCAGCGGAAATAGATGCTTCATGGTCTGTCCCTTTGGTGCAATTTTTGGTCCTGAATGGCGGCACCATAGCACAGTTGGGCCAAAGCGGGGAAACCAGGGTCTCCCCTGCCAGCCGTGGCGGTCAATCGCCTTCGATTTCCCGGATCAGTTTTGTTGCAACGTCGTCGCCCTGATCGGCCGCAAGACGGTAATATTTCAACGCGCCTTCGATCTCGCCCGCCTCGTGCAGCAGCCGGCCGAACTTGCGCTGCGAGGCCATATGGCCAAGCTCGGCCGCCCTGCCCCAGAGCACAAAAGCCGCCTGCGTGTCCTGGGGTACTCCGTCCCGCCCGTGATAGGTCAGCGACGCCAGATTATGCAGCGCCACGACGTCATCCTCTTCGGCGGCCTGGAAATAATACTCCAGCGCCTTTTCGATATCCTTGGGATATCCGTTCTGGCCGGTTTCGTAGATCAAGCCCAGATGCACCGCAGCATCGACGTTTCCGTGATCGGCGGCCCGCTCCAGATAGTCGACCGCGCGGTCCATATCCTGTGCGACATGCATACCGTCGCGATGGAAGATGCCAAGGCGGACCATAGAAGGATCATACCCAAAGAACGCAGCCCGTTCATAATACTCGAGCGCCTTGTCGATGTCGGGCGCGACACCATCCCCGTGTTCATAGCCGTATGCCACGTTGTGCATTCCCATGGACAGGCCGGCATCGGCGGCCGCCATGTACCACCCGAACGCCGTTTCATCGTTTTCGGGAACGATCTGACCCTCGTTATAGAGCGAAGCGAGCGTGTTCATGGCGAGCCCGCTCCACTCCATCGCAGCCATTTCGGAAAACTCGAGCGCCATCTGCAATTCGCCGCCCTTCAGAAGCGCGCGGGCAAACGCCGCCACAACCTCGGCATCAGCTTCGTCCGCGTTCAACAGGGCATCGGCGCAGATGCCGATTGCGTCCTCAGCGTCCATGTCCGCCCATTCCACCCCGTCGAAATAGGGCGACTGGCCCGGAGCGGCAGCGGCCATCAGGCACTCATATTCTCCGTCCGAATAGTCGGGCTCGTATGGCGGATCGTCGGGGTTTGGTTCCGGCCGGGGTCGCAGGTCGGTGACAAGCAGGCGTCGTGTGTCTTCTTTGGGGGTGCTGACCTCCTCCGGTTCAGGTGAGCCTCCATTGAATTCGGCCAGTTGCTCGCGTGCAAGCTGCGAGTAAATCGGGCACTCCGCATAGACCTCGGCAAAGCTTTGGATGGCTGCTGCCGACCCGCTGTCCTTGACGTCCGCCCAGACCAGTCGGGCCTCTCCGCAATCGGTTTCGCCGGCCCAGACAGCGCCCGCCCCGGCCAAAACAGCTGCCGAAGCCATCACACCCAACCGTATCATCCTGTACTTCCCTGCGTCTTTTCTTGTCTGATTGCGCCACACGCTCTACAGAAGCGCCGATCCCGTCAAGCCTGAAAGGTCGAAACAATGCCCAAAGCCCTGCCCCAAACCGCAGATGACCGCCTGATCGTCGCCCTCGACGTGCCCAACGCGCTGGAAGGGCTGAAAATGGCCGAGACGCTGGGCGACGCGGTATCGTTTTACAAGATCGGTCTGGGCATGCTGACCGGTGGTGGGTTGGCCTTGGCAAACGAGTTGAAGCAGGAGCACGGCAAGCGCATCTTCCTGGACATGAAGCTGTTCGACATCGGCAACACGGTCGAGAATGCCGTGCGGGAGCTGGCCCAGTTCGATCTGGATTTCCTCACCGTGCACGGCGACCCCCACGTGGTGCGTGCCGCCAAGGAAGGCGCGGCAGGCAAGGATCTGAAGATCCTGGCGGTGACCATCCTGACCTCGCTGAACCGTGACGATCTGGATGCAGGTTTGATGAAGTCCGGCGACATGCAGGACATGGTTCTGGAACGCGCGGCCCGCGCATTCGAGGCCGGCGCCGACGGCGTGATCGCCAGTCCGCAAGAGGCGGCCCTGATCCGCGCCCTGCCCCAGGCCGAAGGCCGACTGATCGTCACCCCTGGCGTGCGGCCGTCCGGATCGGACCTTGGCGATCAGAAACGCGTCGCGACACCCGCCGCCGCAATCAATGAAGGGGCCGATCACATCGTGGTCGGGCGGCCGATTTATCAGGCCGCCGACCCCAAAGCTGCAGCCGACGCCGTACTGGCCGAGTTGCGTTCGGTGTAACCTTTCGAGGGCAAGTCGCGTCAAATCACCATTCCAGAAGCACGATTTGGCCCGCAAGCGGTTGACCTTGCGTCACTTCTGGCCGCGGCTGCGCCAAATTGCCTCTGTGCCCCAAAACACACATGAAAAACACGAGTTTTGGGACCTGCTTCGTAGGCCTATCGAAATCGACATTTTTGGGCGATTCTGATCAAGAGACACTCCCCAACGGGCCGCGTCTTCCTGAGGCCCGTTACCTCCCCCCGCGAAACTGCGGGGGGTCTTCTTGTCGGCCCCACCTTTTCGTTCAATCGCTTTGCGCTGCAGCGTGCTGTGTTGTACTTTTGGCACCTCGGCCGGCCCGCTCATTCGCGGTGCCCGTGGAAAGGAAATGATGCCCGCTCTCTGTCGCGATTGCCTTGCCAGTCTTCACGACGAACGGCGCTGCCCCTCCTGCGGCAGCCCGCGGGTGTTGCGGCATCCAGAGCTGTTCGATCTGACCATCGCCCATATGGATTGCGACGCGTTCTATGCCTCGGTCGAAAAGCGCGACAACCCCGAACTTGCGGACAAGCCGGTGATCATCGGCGGGGGACGGCGTGGCGTGGTGTCAACGGCCTGCTATGTGGCGCGTATTCGCGGCGTACGCTCGGCGATGCCAATGTTTCAGGCGCTGAAACTATGCCCCAATGCAGTGGTGATCAAACCGCGCATGTCCGTCTATGTCGAGGTCTCACGACAGATCCGCGCGATGATGGACGAACTGACACCGGATATCGAACCCTTGTCACTGGACGAGGCATTCATGGACTTGTCAGGCACCCAGCGACTGCATGGCGCGCCGCCCGCGGTGATGCTGGCACGGCTGGTCAAACGCATGAAAGACGAACTGGGCCTGACCGGCTCGATCGGGCTTTCGCACAACAAGTTTCTGGCCAAGGTGGCGTCCGACCTGGACAAACCACGCGGGTTTTCCGTGATCGGCAAGGCGGAAACCGCCGAGTTTTTGAACGACAAACCGGTGCGGTTGATCTGGGGCATCGGACCGGCTGCGCAGGAGTCACTGGAACGGGCCGGCATTCGCACATTCTCGGACTTGCTGCGATGGGATCAAGAGGCCCTCACGGCGCGCTTCGGTTCGATGGGCTATCGGCTGTGGCACCTGGCCAGAGGGCAGGACAAGCGGCGCGTTTCGGCCCACGAGCCGATGAAGTCGATCAGCAATGAAACAACGTTTTTTGAAGACACCGCCAACCCCGACATTCTGGACGGCCACCTTTGGCGCATGGCCGAAAAGGTGGCCGACCGAGCGAAGGCCAAGGGGCTGGCCGGGCGGGTCGTGACGCTGAAGCTCAAAAAGGCCAACCACAAACTGCTGACCCGCCGGGTCTCGTTGCGGGATGCGACACAGATGGCCGACCGCATCTACCGCACCGCTCGCGGGCTGTTCGATCAGGTCGGCGATCAGGGCCCCTTTCGTCTGCTGGGCTGCGGATTGTCAGACCTATGCGCCGAAGATCAGGCCGACATATCCGGCGACCTGCTGGACCCCGGGGCCACGCAACGCTCGAAAGCGGAACGTGCGACCGACGAGATCCGCCGAAAATATGGAACTGATGCAATCGTGAAGGGCCGAGCGCTGCGGTAGCTCTTCCTATTCGGCGGCCAACCGTGCCGGCTGAGATCCAATTCGGGCGATATCCGCGATGACTTCTTCCAGAATATCCCTGAACGCCAAGAAATTGGCGTTGGGCTCGATCGTGCTCTCATTCATGTAGAGCGCCCGGTCGATCTCGATCTGAATCGCATGCTGATGACGGGCGGGACGCCCGTAGGTTTGGGTCACGTACGCCCCTGCAAAGGGCGTGTTGCGGGCCACTGTCAGACCGGCGGACGAAAAGGCTGCTTCGATCTGATCAACAATGACGCCCGATGCCGAGGCACCAAACCGATCCCCCAGTACGATCTCGGGACGGCGCCCCTTGGGGTTCCCGGCCATGGCAACAGCCTCGTGCGGCATCGAATGGCAGTCGATCAGGATGGCCTGTCCAAACATGTCGATCGATTCGGCCAAAAGAGACTTCAGGCGGGCGTGATAGGGGCGCCAATAGGTGTCGATGCGCAGGCGCGCTTCGTCCATCGTAAGCTTGCCGCTGTAGATTGCGCGACCGTTGGACACGACACGGGGGATCACGCCCAACCCCGACACCACGCGCGGGTTGTGTCCCTGGCGGCGCGCGCCCAGAATCAACGCAGGATCCAGTTCCTCGGCGCTGCGGTTGAGGTCAAGGAACGCGCGCGGCATCTGTGCCGCAATCAACGGTGCGCCATGGATCGAGGCGGAAGCGAACAGTTGATCGACAAAGGCATCTTCGGAAGAGCGAATCACATTGCGGTTCAGAACCGAACGATCCAGAAAGCCCGGCAAATAGTTCCGGCCGCTATGTGGCGAAGAAAAAACAACGCACGACGTGCGTTCTGCGGGCATTTCCAAAGCGTATGCGGCGCTGTGCATGGCCTCTCCTTCTTTGCCGATAACATAGACCGGAAAATTGTTGGACCAAACCCCTTGAACCCCTTCGCGACTCCTTTTATAGACCCCTCCACCGGCGCGGAGATCCGCGCCCCGTTTCGTTATGGGGCAGGATACGCAAAGGGAAAGTGGGCGGTTAGCTCAGCGGTAGAGCACTTCGTTGACATCGAAGGGGTCACAAGTTCGATCCTTGTACCGCCCACCATCGTTTCACTGTTTCGGGTCTGACCCGGGGCACCCGCTAACCCAGGCGCTGGCCACGTCCTTGATGAAGGCGCCGCAGAATTGGAGAGAGACCATGAAGGTCAAGAACTCGCTCCGCTCGCTCAAGAACCGGCACCGCGACTGCCGGGTTGTGCGTCGCAAAGGCCGCGTCTATGTGATCAACAAGACGCAGCGCAAGTTCAAAGCTCGTCAGGGCTGAGAACGGCAAATCGCTGTTTCAAAGAACCGCGCCTCCGGGCGCGGTTTTTTTGTGCCGCGCGCCGAGACTGACCGTTCGTGTTAGGCTGTCCAAAACAGCCGGGAGCGCGAAACGGATGAAACACCCTTGCATCGACATACTGGTGGGCACCACCAAGGGTGCCTTCGTGATCATCGGAGACCCGGATCGCGCGTCTTGGCGCATTACGGGTCCGCATTGCGGCGGCTGGCCCATCAACCACGCAGTCGGAGATGACGAAACGGGGACGCTCTGGGCCGGCGGTGGCGGCGACTGGCACGGAGCCGGCGTCTGGCGCTCCGAGGATGGGGGCCAGAGCTGGGAGGTCACCAAACTCACCCAAGGGCAGCAGGACGAGTGGGCCGCGAACGATCCCGACTTTGCCGAGTTGATCGGGTGGACCGGAGAAGCAGCACCGTTCGGCGACGAGTTCTCGCAGATCTGGTCGCTGCATCATACGGGCGGGGCATTGTACGCGGGAACAAAACCGGCGCGGTTGTTGGTCAGTTCGGATGCTGGGCAGACCTGGGAAACGGTCAATGGCCTGACCGATCACCCCTCAGCCGAAGACTGGTCACCGGGGGCCGCAGGCTTGGTGCTGCACACGATCGTTTCCGATCCAGACGATGCGCAAAAGCTGTGGGTGGGCATATCGGCGGCCGGAGTATTCGCCTCGGAAGACGGCGGCACTACGTGGGAGCGGCGCAACCGGCTGTCGAACGCCGAAAGTTGCGGCCATCACGACCATCCGGCCGCGCCGCGGGACGGTCAAATCGGTCATTGCGTACACAACATGGTCCGGGCGCCCGGCACCAAAGGGCTGCTGTATCAACAGAACCATCATGGTGTCTGGCGTTCGTCCGATGACGGGCGCAGCTGGGACGATATCTCGGGCGGGTTGCCGTCGACCTTTGGATTCCCAATCCACGTCCATCCCCACGATCCCAATACGATCTGGACCATTCCCCTGAATGGAGACAGCATCGGACGGTATCCGCCGGATGCGGCGGCGGCGGTCTGGAAATCGACCGATGGTGGCCAAAGCTGGACCGCTTGTCGCGAAGGGCTGCCGCAGACCAGCTGCTTTTTCACGGTTCTGCGCCAGGCGATGGCAGGAGATTGTTGCGACCCTGCGGGTGTCTATTTCGGAACCAACAGCGGCTCGGTGTTTGCAAGCGCCGACGAAGGCGAAACCTGGACCGAGATCGCCAGGCATTTGCCGACCATTTTGTCGGTCGAGACAATTCAACGCGCGCGCTAGCCATGCCTGTCCGGCGCACTTAAACACGCTGCGGCAAATTAGACCAAGTAATTTTGTCGGATTTTCTTGCATCCCACCCGGAATCGTTTAATTGAGAAAATCAGTCGGGAAATACCCCGCTCATGAGATTCGACAACCGGGACATCCACAGATGAAAACCACGAGCTTTATCGCCGCCGCACTGTCGGCCCTGATCGCCGGATCGGCCGCCGCTGAAGGCGAGCTGAACCTGTACTCCTCGCGCCATTACGACACCGACGAGCGTCTCTACACCGATTTCGAAGAAGCCACTGGCATCAAGATCAACCGCATCGAAGGCAAGGCCGACGAGCTGATCGCGCGGATGGAAGCCGAAGGCGCGAACTCGCCCGCCGACATCCTGCTGACCGTGGACACCTCGCGCCTGGCGCGGGCCAAGAACGCCGGCCTGCTGCAGGCGGTCGACAGCGACGTTCTGGAAGAGCGCATCCCCGCCAACCTGCAGGACGAAGACAACCAGTGGTTCGGCTTCTCGCAGCGCGCGCGCATCATCTTCTACGACAAGAATGACGTGACCAACCCGCCGGCCACCTACCTGGATCTGGCCGACCCTGAATACAAAGGGCTGGTTTGCATCCGGTCGTCCAGCAACACCTACAACCAGACCCTGCTGGCCTCGATCATCACCCATCATGGTGCCGAAAAGGCCAAAGAATGGGCCGAGGGCGTCGTGGCCAACATGGCGCGTGAACCTCAGGGCGGCGACACCGATCAGCTGCGTGGAATCGTGTCCGGTGAATGCGAAATCGCCGTGTCGAACTCGTACTACTTTGCACGTGCTCTGCGCAAAGACGTCAAGGGCCTGTCGGACAGCGTCGACATGATCGGTATTCAATTCCCCGCGCAGGATGCCGAAGGCGCACATATGAACCTGTCGGGTGCGGGCGTCGCGGCCCATGCCCCGAACAAGGACAATGCGGTCAAGTTCCTCGAATACCTGGCCAGCGATCAGGCACAGGTCTACTTCTCGAACGGCAACGATGAATTCCCGGCCGTCCAAGGTGTTGAGCTGGCCGAGAACGTGGCCGCTCTGGGTGAATTCAAGGCCGACGACGTGAACCTGTCTGAAGTCGCCAAGAACATCCCCGAGGCCCAGAAGATCTTCAACGAGGTTGGCTGGAAGTAAGCCGCCATCATATCGAGCAGTTGAAGGGGCGCGGAACAGGCGCCCCTTTTTATTTTATTTATTTCTGCTTATTTTCTCACTATCGAAACTTATTCTCGGATATGAGAAATGCTAGACAACCTGTCCAGCCGCCTCGCGCGCCACCTGAGCGACCTGCGCCGCAGCCGGGGCTGGTCGCTTGAACAACTCGCGCAGGCCAGCGGGGTCAGCCGGGCCACCCTGTCGCGCATGGAGAAGGCCGAGGTCAGCCCGACGGCCGAGAATCTTGGCCGATTGTGCGCAGCCTACGGACTGCCAATGTCGCGCCTGTTGATGATGGTCGAGGACAGCTTCGAGCCCAAGGTTCCTTACGAACGGCAGATCGAATGGCGCGACCCCGAAACCGGGTTCACGCGGCGATCGGTGTCGCCGCCCTCGGCGGGGCTGACGGGCGAGGTTCTGGAATGTCACCTCCCACCCGGCACAACGATCACCTATGACGCACCGCCTCGTCCCGGGCAGGAACATCACTTGATCGTGCTGGATGGCGCACTGACCCTGACCGTTGATGGAACGTCCCATGCGCTGAACGGGGGTGATTGCCTCCGCTATCATCTGTCAGGCGCGACCCGTTTTGAAACCGAGGCGTCCCGCGGCGCCCGCTACATTCTGGTGCTGATATGATTACACGCCTGACCGAAACGACTTTTGACCAGGCGGTGGAGGATCTGGCGGATATCCTGCATGGCTGCGTGCATACCGGCGCCAGCATAGGGTTCATTCTGCCGTTTTCCCGTGACGCCGCGCGCGCCTATTGGCAGGAGCGCGTGCGCCCTGCGCTGTCAGCCGGAGAGCTGGATCTTTTCGTGGCCTATGGCGACGGACGCATCCAAGGGACGGTTCAGCTGATTCCGGCCGCGATGCCCAACCAGCCACACCGCGCCGATGTGGCCAAGCTGCTGGTGCATCCCGACGCACGGCGGCGCGGGCTGGGCCGCGCCTTGATGGGTGCCCTGCAAGAGCGCGCCGTCAAACTTGGCCGAACCCTGTTGGTGCTCGACACGCGCAGCACCGACCCGTCGCGCATCCTGTACCAAAGCCTGGGCTTTGAAACTGCCGGAGAGATTCCCGGCTATTGCCGCAACCCGTTCGAGCCCGTGTTCGAACCCACCACCTACATGTACAAGGCGTTCGGCTAACGCAGCACCAGGTCGGCCGCGCCCGAGTTCTGCACCACGCGTCGGGCGTTGGGAATGTCGTTGGCGAAGGCTCGGCGCTCGGCTTCGTCGCGCGGCAGGCCCAGCCCGATCCAACGGTCCAGCAGGCGCGCCTCGAGTGTCGGCAGGGGCACGTCCAGAAACACGGTCAGCGCCCACAGGTCGCGAAGATCGTTCCATCCCGGTTCGTCCAGCAGGAGATAGTTCCCTTCGACGATCACCACCTGCTGGTCACGGGTCACGAACGAACAGGCTGCGATGGATTTGTCGAGCACGCGGTCGAACTCGGGCACGGCGACCTCGTCTTCGGCCTGAAGGCGACGCAACAAGGCGTGAAAGCCCGGCAGGTCGAATGTCTCGGGCGCACCCTTGCGCGGTAGCAGATCGCGTGCCGTCAGGATCTGGTTGTCATAGTGGAAACCATCCATCGACAGCAGCCCGGTCGGAATGCCGCGCCCCTGCAGCGCCTGTTGGGCAAGAGCGGCCACGGTGGATTTCCCCGCACCCGGCGGCCCGGCTACGGCAACAAGCTGACGCGCCTCGCCGTCCGCCAGCCCGGCTGCGGCGTCGGCGATCCGCTCGGCCAGCGCCTGCGGCGATGACCCTTCGGTCGTCATGCCGCGCGATCCTGTTCCGGCGGCTCTTTGGCGCCCGTCATGAAGGCCACGGCATCGGACATGGTGTAGTCCTTGGGGTCGATCACGCAGAGCCGCTTGCCAAGCCGATGCACATGGATGCGGTCGGCCACTTCGAACACATGGGGCATGTTGTGGCTGATCAGAATGATCGGAATGCCACGCGATTTCACGTCTTGGATCAGTTCCAGAACCCGCCGGCTTTCCTTGACGCCAAGCGCCGCGGTGGGTTCGTCAAGGATGATGACTTTAGACCCGAACGCCGCCGCACGAGCCACGGCGACACCCTGACGTTGTCCACCCGACAGGGTCTCAACCGCCTGGTTGATGTTCTGGATCGTCATCAGCCCCAGTTCGTTCAGCTTGTCGCGGGCGAACTTCTCCATCGCCGGACGGTCGAGCATCCGGAACACCGAACCCAACGGTCCCTTGCGCCGGATCTCGCGCCCCATGAACATGTTGTCGGTGATCGACAGGGCGGGCGACATGGCCAACGTCTGATAGACCGTTTCGATCCCGGCTTCGCGCGCGTCGATGGGCGAGTGGAAATCGACCTTTCGCCCTTCCAGCCAGATCTCGCCCTCATCCGGGGCGACGGCACCGGAAACCGCCTTGATCAGGGTCGATTTACCCGCGCCGTTGTCGCCGATCACGGCCAGGATCTCGCCCGGCATCAGGTCGAAATCGCAATGATCCAGCGCCGTGACCTTGCCATAGCGTTTGACCAGATTGCGCCCTTTGAGAATGAGTTCCATCACGCTGCTACCTTTCTGATCCACTGGTCCACGGCCACGGCGGCGATGATCAGCATACCGATAAGAAGGAAAGTCCACTGCGCATCCGCGCCCAACAACCGCAGGCCGAGGGTGAACACGCCAACGATCAGCGCCCCGAACAACGAGCCCAGGATCGATCCACGCCCCCCGAACAATGAAATGCCTCCGATCACGACGGCGGTGATGCTTTCGATGTTGGCCAACTGCCCCGAGGTGGGCGAGACCGAGCCGATGCGCCCGATCAGCGCCCAGCCGGCAAAGGCGCAGATCAGCCCCGACAGCATGTAGACCGACATCAGCGTGCGATGCACATTCACGCCCGACAGCTCGGCGGCCTCGGGGTCGTCGCCCACGGCATAGACATGGCGCCCCCACGCGGTATGCCGCAGCGCATAGGCCAGAACCAGGATCAGCACCAGCATGAAGATCACTCCGACCGTGAAAACAGCCCCGCCGACATTGAACTTGGCGCCGAACAGTTGAAGGATCGGGGCGTTGGCCTCGATTTCCTGCGACCGGATGGTTTCATTCTGTGAATACAGGAAGTTGGCGGCCAGAACGATCTGCCACATGCCCAGCGTCACGATGAAGGGTGGTAGCTTGACCCGGCTGACCAGGAACCCGTTCACGGCGCCGATGGCGGTCCCGATGGCCAGACCGCACAGGATCGCCACCGTGGGCGGCAGACCATAGCGGAAGGTGAACTGGCCCATCACCACCGAGGACATGACCATGATCGCGCCCACGCTAAGATCGATCCCGGCGGTCAGGATCACAAGACTCTGGGCGGCGGCGACGATGCCGACGATCTGCACCTGTTGCAGGATCAGGGTCAGTGCGAATGGCGAAAAGAACTTGGCCCCAAGCACGGCGCCGAAAATCAGGATCGCCGCGACCAGAACGATCAGCGGCACCAGCGACGGGTTCACATGCAGAAAGTGTTGGACCGTCCCCATGAAACCGCGGTGGTGATCTTCGAATTCGGCAACTTGTTCCGGGCTGCCTTTGGCCGCGGCTTCGAAGTCGTCGGACTGTCTCGATGTGTCGGACATCAGTGAGGTTCCCCCATGCGTCAAGCTCCCGTCTTGGGGCGACTCTAGCAAAATTTCGGGTGAGGTCGTGGTTCAATTCAGGGGCCGCGCGCTGCGGCCCCTGAAGGGTTCAGATCAGCCCCAGCAGAGGTCCATGCCCTCTTTGACCGAGATCGACTCGACGCCATCGGCCGGCTTGTCCGTCACCAGCGCAACACCGGTGTCATAGAAGTCCTTGCCGGGTGTGTTCTCGGGCTTCACGCCCTCGTCGGCCCATTTCTTGACCGCCTCGACGCCAAGCGACGCCATCAGCAGCGGGTATTGCTGCGAGGTCGCACCGATCACACCGTCGGCCACGTTCTGCACGCCGGGGCAGCCGCCGTCGACAGATACGATCAGCACGTCGTTTTCACGGCCGATGGCCTTGAGCGCCTCATACGCGCCGGCGGCGGCCGGTTCGTTGATCGTATAGACCACGTTGACCATCGGGTCCTTGGCCAGAAGGTTCTCCATGGCTTTGCGGCCACCCTCTTCGTTCCCGGCGGTGACGTCATGGCCCACGATGCGCGGGTCGGTTTCGTCGCCCCATTTGTTCGGGTCGCCCAGGTCAATGCCGAACCCCTGCAGGAAGCCCTGATCGCGCAGCACCCCGACCGAAGGCTGGCTGACTGCCAGATCCAACATCGCGATCTTCGCATTCTGGGCTTCGTCTCCCAGCGTGGCTGCGGCCCATTTGCCGATCAGCTCGCCCGCCAGAAAGTTGTCGGTTGCAAAAGTCGCGTCCGCCGAGTCGATCGGTTCGAGCGGTGTATCCAGCGCGATGACCAGCACACCGGCGTCGCGCGCCTGCTGGACGGCCGGAACGATCGACGAGGTATCGGATGCGGTCAACAGGATACCCTTGGCGCCGTCCAGAATGCAGGTCTCGATCGCCTGCACCTGTGTCTCATGGTCGCCGTCGATCTTGCCAGCAAACGCCTTGAGCGTCATGCCCAGCTCTTCGGCCTTGGCGGTGGCCCCCTCTTTCATCTTCACGAAGAAGGGGTTGGTGTCGGTTTTGGTGATCAGGCAGACCGTGTCCTGCGCGGCGGCAGCGCCTGCCATGGCTGTAAAGGCCAGCGCGGTCGCGCCAGCAAATGTTGAAATCTTCAAGGCTTTTCCTCCCAATATCTCCGATACCCGATGGGCATCTAAGGAGTCCGGACGGAATTCCGCCGGCTCCCATGCGTAAAACCATCCGGTGATTCTCGGGTTCTGTCAATAAATAAATCACTCTTATTTATTATTGACACTGGGTAGGCGCATCCACATTCTTGACTAAAGGAGGAGCGGCCCGTGCCCGACGAACAATCAGCGCAGAGCAATCCGCCCGAGCGTGTTTCGACCGTGCGCGGGACGAACCAAAGTGGCATGCGCGCCCACAACGAACGACTGGTGTTGTCGCTGGTTCGCCGGCACCAGGCGCTCGCCAAATCGGAGCTGGCCCGCATGACCGGATTGTCGGCGCAGACTGTCTCGGTGATCATGCGCCAACTGGAAAGCGATGGGTTGCTGCTGCGGGGTGAGCCACAACGTGGCAAGGTTGGGCAACCCTCAGTGCCAATGCGCCTGAATCCGGATGGGGCCTATTTTCTGGGGCTGAAGGTCGGCCGCCGCAGCACCGAGCTTGTTTTGACCGATTTCCTGGGCAAAGTACGGGATCGCGCGCGCGAGACCTATGATTATCCCACCCCCGATGCGACATTGGATTTCGCCACGGGCACATTGGACAGGATGATACACCAGATGCCGGCAGCATCGCGTGACCGGGTTGCCGGGTTGGGCATTGCGATGCCCTTCTATCTCTGGGACTGGGCGCAGACCCTGAATGTCCCACAAGAAAGGATGGATCCATGGCGCTCGGCCGATCTGCAGGCCAGTCTTTCCCAAGCGCGAAACATCCCCGTCTATTTGCAGAATGATGCCACCGCGGCTTGCGGGGCAGAGTTGGTGTTCGGACCATCCGAAAGACCGCGGAACTTTCTGTATTTTTACATGGGGTACTTCATTGGCGGGGGAGTCGTCCTGAACGGCGTCATTTTTTCCGGGCGCGGGAATGCAGGCGCCTTGGGTCCGTTGCCGGTTCCCGTCGGCTCGGGCGAAGTCAAACCCCTGATCGATGTCGCCAGCCTGTGCGTGCTTGAGCAGAAGCTTGTCGCCGCAGGGCTGGATCCCTTCCACATGTGGGAGACCCCGGACCATTGGGACATGCCGGACACGCTTCTCGAAGCATGGATGGTCGAGGCCGCGAAAGGTCTGGCCTATGCGATCCTGTCTTCCTGCAGCCTGATCGACTTTGAAACGGTGAAAATCGACGGCTGGATGCCCGAGAGCGTTACCGCGCGCCTGATCGAACGTGTCGAGACGCATCTCTCCCGGTTGAACTTTACCGGGCTCGAGCAGCCCTCGGTTCTGGCCGGGTCGGTGGGTCCGGATGCCCGCGCCCTGGGGGCAGCCAGCCTGCCTCTGTCGGACAGATATCTTGTCGAAACCTGAGCGACAGCCGCGGACCTACAAAAGTATTGGCGAGGTTTCGCCTGACGAACGATCACAAAGCCCGCGCCAACCCTTCCCCGTACAGCCGGTCTAAGATATTACAGGCACGGCGCCAGCATTGCTTGGCGGGCTGCAGGTACCACGTGTTCAGAATGAGGTTCTATCATTGAAACTGCGTCACCTTTTACCCGCCCTTATCGCATGGTCAGCCCTCCCCTTTGCGGCCAGTGCGCAATCATCTGACGCCGATGGCGCAGGGTTGTCACTGGAACTCAACGCGGCGCAGGATGTGGGGCAGGCCTGTCGGCTGTCATTTCTGATCACCAACGAAACCGGACAGGCGATCGACAAAGCCGTTTTCGAAACCGTGATCTTCGACACGCAGGGTTCGGTGATAAAACTGTCTCTGTTCGATTTTCGGGATTTGCCGCAGGAGCGCCCGCGTGTGCGCCAGTTCGACCTGCCCGACAGACCATGCGCAACGGTCGGGCGCGTTCTGATAAACGGAGCCAGTTCCTGCGTAACAGGCGGTTCCGAGAGTGATCTTTGCAATTCGGCCCTTTCGGTGACCAGCCGCTTGGAAATGGAGCTTTTGGGATGAACATCTTCAACGCGCTTGGCCAGATCCTTGCACTAGGCGGGCCAGTAGTGGCGATCCTTCTTGTGATGTCGATCCTGACCGTGGCGGTTTCGATCTACAAGCTCTGGCAGTTTGCGGCCTGTGGCGTCGGCCGCCACAGGGTGCTGTCCCAGGCATTGGCGGCCTGGGATGCCGGAGACCACGACACTGCGCGCGAGCGTCTGGCCGCCAGCAGCAGCTACCTTGCCCCGATCGTGGGTGCGGCAATGAACGCCCCGGATACGGCGGGGCTGGACGAACGGCTGGACGCCGAAGCCGGATTGGCGTTGGCCGGGCTCGAGCGCGGTTTCCGGCTTTTGGATACGGTCGCGCAGTTGGCCCCCTTGCTGGGGTTGTTCGGCACGGTTCTGGGCATGATCGAAGCGTTCCAAAGCCTGCAGACGGCCGGGGCCGGTGTAGATCCGTCGCTGCTGGCTGGTGGGATCTGGGTTGCGCTGGTGACAACGGCTGTAGGTCTGGCGGTTGCGATGCCCACATCCATGGTCCTGTCCTGGTTCGAAAGCCGCACCGCGCGCGAGCGGGTGTTCGCAGACAAGGCCTTGCGCACGATCCTGGTACCGACCCAGGCGCTGCCTACAGCAACGACAAGCACCGCGTTTGTCGCCGCGCCGGGACATGCGTAACGCGGCCCCATTCGTTCGGCGCGCCATGTCGATGACACCGCTCATCGACGTGATTTTTCTGCTTTTGCTGTTCTTCATGCTAACGTCGACCTTTTCGACATTCGGAGAAATTCAACTCAGCAGCGCAGCCGCGGGCCCATCAGAGCCCAGCGCCCCGTCGGATCGCGCTTTTGTGCAATTGGGGGCGAACCGCGTGGTGCTGAACGGAGCACCGCTCTCGCTGGATGAATTGGCACAAGCACTGCAGCCCGGGCAGGTGCTCGTCAGTCTTGACGGCGACGTCAACGCCCAACGGCTTGTTGACTTTCTGGTGAAATTGCGCGGCCTCGACGGTCTGTCGGTAACGGTTCTGGAGTGACCCCATGATCCGCCACGACCGCCCAAGCCGCAAGCGCGACTCGACCATCCCGTTGATCAACGTGGTCTTTCTGATGCTGATCTTCTTTTTGATCGCCGGAACCGTTGCTCAACCGTTGGACCCGGACTTGGAACTGGTCAACACATCCGATCTGGATGGCCGCGAACCACCCGATGCACTGGTTCTTCACGCTGACGGGACGCTCAGCTTTCGCGGGACTCCGACGGATCCGCAGACCTACATGACCGGCCGGGGGGAAGAACCCGTGCGGATCGTGCCTGACCGGAACGTTTCCGGGGCACGCCTGATCGAAGTCACCGGCGCCTTGCGCCGTCTCGGCGCCACCGCAGTCTTTGCGGTGACCGAACGGGCGCTCGAATGATCCGGGAATCTCTGTTTGTCGCGGCGCTGGCCGTTGTGCTTTCGGTGCTGCTCCACCTTTTCCTGCTGCTGCCAGCCGCGCGGGATTCTGCGGAACCTGCGACGGCCGGTTCGCAACCGGACACGGTTGCCTTGGGCAACGCGTTCGAGGATCTGGCGGAAACCGCGACCCCGCCCGAGCCGCCAACCCCCGCAGAAGAGCCCGAGCCCGATGTCGAACAGCCGACAGAGCCGGACCGGGCCGAAATACCCGTCAGCGAAACACTGGTCGCCTCGTCGGACCCGCAAAAGGTCAACTCGCCTGATATCGGACAAACCAACCCGGTGCAGCCTGATCAGCCCGTTCCGGAAATAGTTGAGCCGGCGGACTCGGCCGAAAGTGATCGGCAGGCCGCCGATGAGGTGGATGAAACACCCCCCGTCCAAGCCGAAACGCAGTCCGCAGCGGCGCCCGAAGCACCGGTCGAACCCATAGAGGACCCGGTTTCGGAACCAGAGCAACTGGCAGCCCTGCCGGCCCCCTCGCCGATCCCGGACCCCTCAGTGCCGGCGGAGGAGCAGCAACCGGTCGAAAGCGACACCGAAGACGGCGTCTCGGATCTGGCGGTTGCAACATCGATCCGCCCGCGCCTTCCGGACCGGCCCCCTGCTCCGGCCCCTGTACCCGACCAAAGGGCCAGCCGGCTGGACAGTTTTGACAACCTGCGATTTCCCAACAAGCAGATCGACTCGCCGCTGACGACCTATCGCCGACAGGGGGTCGATTCCTTCAGCCGAGGAGGCAACTCCAATCAGTCCGGCGGTCGAGGCCCGGGAAACTCGAATGTCACCAATTACGCCGGGCAGGTTCTTGTCCACCTCAACAGAACTCCGCCGGTCTATGTCTCGGTTCGCGGCTTTGCCAAAGTTTTCTTTGAAATCAACCCGGACGGAACACTGGCCTGGGTCGATATTATCGACAGTTCTGGCTCGACCGAGGTCGACAGGGCCGCCAAGGAACAGGTCCGCCGCGCATCGCCCTTCCCGAAACCTCCGGGCGGGGTCAGCCGGAAGCTGTCGTTCTACTTTCAGAACGGCTAATCGGGCCTTTGCTGCGCTGGCCCGAAGCAACTGGACGCAATCAGTCAGTCCAACGATCTTTCCCACGGAGGCTTCACGCCGATCTCGGTGATCAGAAAATCCATGAAGACCCGCACCTTTGGCGACAATACGTTCGACTTGGGATAGATCAGCCAAAGCACGTTGTCTTCCGCCGCCTCATATTCGGGAAGGACATGACGCAACTTGCCCGAGGCAAGCTCCTCCTGAACGCTCCACAGTGAGTTCATCGAGATCCCCGCCCCTGCCACGGTGGCCAGCTTCTGGCTGAGACCGTCATCCATGATCAATGGACATTTCGTGGCTCCGGGATCGAAACTTGCGACAGCTCCCCGGGCAGTTTTCAGCGCCCGGGCCCGGGTGTGGCGAAATGCAATCAGCCGATGATGCGCCAGATCATCCGGCGTCTTGGGCTCTCCGTGGGCCGACAGGTAATCTGGTGCCGAGCAGAGGATGCGTTTGTCATCCGCCAGCTTGCGCCCCTTGAGGCTGGTATCGATCAGCGGTGCGTTCCGCAAAGCAAGATCATAGCTGCCTTCGATCAGATCAAACTGAGCATCCGACAGACGCAGGTCCAGGGTCACACCCGGATGCTGTTCCTGGAACTTTGCAAGGATCGGAGCAATGTAGAGCTGTGCAAACGTGCTGGGCGCAGTAAACCGCAGTGTGCCGGTGGCTTGGGCCGACCCCTGCCCCAAAGCGGCCAAGGCCGCATTCTCCTGCGCCAGAATCTCGCGCGCATAAGGTAGAAACTCAGCGCCCTCCAGAGACAACGATACTTTCCGGGTCGAGCGGTGAAGCAACTCGACACCCAGCTGATGCTCCAGCTTGGCAAGTCGGGCGCTGGAGACTGCGGGCACCAAACCCAGTTCGCGCCCGGCGGCCGATATGTTCAGCTTGTCCGCTGCAAGCACGAAAAGACGAAGCGCCTGTGTGTCCATAAGCCTATTATACGCAAAATCCGAAAACTGAAACCTGATATCTGCTGTTTCATCGGATTTCTCAAGTGATATTTCTGGCTCCACGGAAGACAAACCAAATGGAGCCACAAATGTCCGTTCGCCCGAACGTTCAGTCACAGATCCTCGAAGCCTTCAATTTTCGGCACGCGACAAAGGTCTTTGATCCCGACCGAAAGATCAGCGACGCCGATTTCGAAACCATCCTTGAGGCTGGCCGCCTGTCGCCCACCTCTTTCGGGCACGAGCCGTTCAAGATTCTGGTCATCCAATCGCCCGACAAACGCGAGCTTTTGCGCGAGTTTTCATGGGGCGCCAATGGCATGATGAACGGCAGCTCCGGCCAGCTGGGGACAGCCAGCCATTTTGGCATCATTCTGGCCAGCACTGCGGCAACCATGACCGCTGGGTCTGATTATCTGCAGGACCACTATCGCAAGGTCAAACAACTGCCCGAGGACGTCATCGAATTGTTCAACGGCGCGTATGGCAAATTCCAGTCAACCGACCATCGCATCACCACTGAACGCGAGATCACCGACTGGTCCGGCAAACAGGCCTATATCGTTCTGGCCAACATGATGACGACCGCTGCTTTGATGGGTATCGATTCCTGCCCCATCGAAGGGTTTGACATGGAACTCACCACCCAGACTCTGGCCGAGCATTTCGGGGTGGATACCTCGAAATGGAAACCCGCGGTGATGTTCGCCTTTGGGTACCGCGCCAGCGATCCGCAATTCCCCAAGACCCGCCGCCCGATGGCCGAAACCGTGAACTGGTTCTGAGCCAACGTCGATAAAGCCAGGGGCTGCGTCATCCGCAATTCAGTGAGGGTACAGATGCAACGAACCGGTATCGTAAACTATCACGTTCACAAACCTGAACGGCAGGCGTTCCAACTGGACGCCGGCGGCATTGTCGGCAACCTGATTTCGCCCGAACTGTTACCGACACAGGTGAACCTGACTGATATGCGGACATCGGGGCAACCCCTGCGCTTTGACCCCGACGGCGTCGAGTTTCTGAATGCGCCCAGTGCCATCCGCGATTTTTACGGGGATCAGTGGAAACGGACCTACGAACACGAGCTCACTCAACTGCTGACCACAAAGATCGGCGTTCGCGAGGTCGTGATCTTTGACCATACCTTGCGCGTGGACGACCCAAAGGCGACGCGCAAGCCGGCGCGCAATGTCCACAGCGATTACAGCACGGACGGCGCTCGGCAACGGCTGGTGGATTTGCTTGGCGCCGAGCGGGCGGCCGAGTGGAGCAAAGGGCACTATGCCTTTGTCAATCTCTGGCGGCCCGTCGATCACACGATCACCAGCGCGCCGCTGGGATTCGTCCGTCCTTCGTCCGTCGACCCAAAAGACTGGATCCTGCTTGACCTGATCTATCCTGACCGCAAAGGGCAGATCATGGGGCTTGTCGGGAATGCACGGCATGACTGGGTCTATCTGTCTCGAATGAACCCGGATGAAATCGCGATTTTCAACATCTACGACAATCGGGGGTTGCCTTCCGTCGCGCACAGCACGCTCGATATGGTCGAGGACCCGACCGTCAACACCATCCGGAAGAGCATCGAGACCCGCACTTTGGTGCGCTACTGAGCAAGGAACCGTCATGTTGGACAAAAACCAAAACCTGTCCTTTGCCCCGATCAACAAGGCCTACGGTCAGGTATTTCGACCAGATCAGCTGACGCTAGGGCTGGTATTGCCGCTTGAGGCCTACCCGGCGGGATCCGAGCCGACGATGAAGGGCCACATGAAGGCCGCGCAATTGGCCGAGTTTCTGGGCTTTGCCGCGCTTTGGCTGCGCGACGTGCCGTTCAATGTTCCAAGTTTCGGGGACCCCGGCCAGATCTTTGACCCGTTCGTCTATCTGGGTGCACTGGCGACCGCGACGGATCGCATTGCCCTGGGGACCGCCAGCATCGTTTTGCCGCTGCGCCATCCGGCCCATGTGGCAAAGGCAGCCGCGTCGGCGGATGTATTGTCCGATGGCCGTCTGCTGTTGGGTGTGGCGTCCGGCGATCGACCGGAAGAGTATCCGGCAATGCGTCAATCCTTCGCCGATCGCGGTGAACGGTTCCGCGACAGTGTCGACTATATCCGTGCAACGGCAACACCCTATCCCAAGCATGAAAGCCTGCAGGGACATCTGCCCGGCGACATTGACCTTCTGCCAAAACCCTCGGGATCGCGCCTGCCGCTGTTGATCACCGGCGGCAGTCGACAATCCCCGGATTGGGTGGCTGAAAACGGCGATGGATGGATGACCTATCCGCGCGATGCGGCTTCACAGGGGCGCGCGGTGGCCGATTACCGGAACCGTCTGAAAGCACTGGGGCAACCGGACAAACCGGTGATGCAGTCGCTCTATGTCGACTTGCTGGAAGACCCAAATGCCCCCGCACGCCCAATACACCTGGGGTTCCAGTCGGGTTCGAATTTCCTGCACCGCTACTTGGCTGAAATCCGTGAGTTGGGGATGAATCACGTCGCCCTGAATCTGCGTTTCAACCAGGCAGCCATCGAACCGACACTCAAACGCCTGGCAGATACGATCTTGCCGGAATTTTCATAAGGAACTTGTCACATGACCAAGACCATTCTGATCACTGGCGCAACCGATGGTATCGGACTGCTCACCGCCAAGAAACTGGCCGCTGACGGTCACCGTGTTCTGTTGCACGGGCGGAACTCTGCAAAGCTGGAGGCAGCCGCCCAGGAGGTTGGAGGGCAGCCGGAAACCTACAGCGCCGATCTGTCCGACCTATCAGCCGTGAGGTCGTTGGCGGAGGCCATCCGCTCCAATCACGACCGGCTGGATGTGCTGATCAACAACGCCGGCGTCCTGAAGGCTCCGCAGACCACTCTCGAAAACAGTCTCGATATCCGCTTCGTCGTGAACACGTTCGCGCCCTATCTGCTGACCGAACTTCTGCTTCCGATCATTCCCAAGACTGGCCGCGTCGTGAACCTGTCCTCGGCCGCCCAGGCCCCTGTGGATGTGGATGCTTTGACCGGCAAAACGCGATTGGCCGATATGGGCGCATATGCGCAAAGCAAGTTGGCAATCACGATATGGACGCGCGAACAGGCCCGCGCCCTGCCCGATGGACCGGCGTTGATCGCGGTCAATCCGGGTTCGTTGCTGGCGTCCAAAATGGTCAAGGACGGTTTCGGAGTCGCCGGCAACGACCTCAACATCGGCGCCGACATCCTGATCGACGCCGCACTTAGCGATCGGTTCGCGCAGGCGTCGGGCGCCTATTTCGACAATGACGGCGGTACATTTGCAGACCCGCACCCCGCAGCGCTGAAGTCCGAACACGCTGCCGACGTCATGAAGGCCATTCAAGACACTATCCGCCGATACGGCTAAGCCGGGCGCACTCCCGCGCCCTGCCAATCCATGCAAACCCTCGCATCTTTGATGGCGAGAACAGGAGAGGACTGTCCAATGAAATACGAAAATTTCCAGACCTTCGACGTCGCGGTCGAGAATGCAATTGCCACCGTGACGTTCAACTTCGGAGCGGTCAATGTTCAGGGCCAGGAGATGCTGGCCGACCTCAACAGCCTTGCGATGCGGCTGGAGCGGGACCGGGAAACCAAAGTGGTGATCTTCCAGTCTGCGAACCCCGAAATCTGGGTCTGTCACTACGATACCGAGTTGCTCAAGGATCTTTCGACCGAAGCCGTCTCGCGCGAAGACGCCCAGCTGCTGGACCTGCAGTCCGTGTGCGAACGGCTGAGCAAGGTCCCGCAGGCAACAATCGCAAAGCTTGAAGGCTTCGCGCGTGGCGGCGGACACGAACTCGCACTCGCGCTGGACATGCGTTTTGCGGCACGCGGGAAGTTCAAGTTCATGCAGATGGAAGTTGGCATGGGTATCCTGCCCTGCGGCGGCGGAGCTTCGCGCATGGCGCGCCAAACTGGACTTGGCCGGGCATTGGAAATCATCCTGAGTGCGCAGGACTACGATGCCGACGATGCCGAGCGCATGGGCACCATCAACAAGGCGCTGGATCCCGACGAAATCGGTCCCTATGTCGATGCTCTGGCCAGGCGCATTGCCAAGTTCCCCGCCGAATCCATCAACGCGTGCAAGCAGATGGTCTACGAATCCATCGACAAACCTATTTCCGAGGCGTTGAGAGCCGAGGCCTATTGGCTGTACCAGGCGACAAGCAAGACGCCGGCGGTCAAACGCTTTCGAATTGCCGATGAACAAGGTCTCGAGCATGATATCGAGAACCAGCGAAACTGGAACGAACTGGTCATGAAGGTGCAAGAAATCACCAACTGAAGACTGCACTTGATCCGCTGGAATCGGTTTCGGCGGATCATATCCCGCAGCCGGTTTGGGCGTTCCGACGGCAAGGGGGCGGAGGCACGCAGGTCGCCATCCTGCGGTTGTCAAAGAATTCATACACCCATGTTCCGAAGCCGGCGATAGGCCAAAGGATAGACGGCAGCAGCACCGACGGCCGGGTTGATCAACGGTGCGCGGCACTTTTCGGTCGCCAACGCACGGGATCGAATGTGCCGGAACGACCGACAGGCTTACTGAACACACACCCCAAAAAACGTTCAGCAGGCCGTTCTTTGCTCCAAAAGCAGAAGAAGTGCTCCAGAAACCGGATTGGCGTGGCTCCGAGGTTCGGTGCAACTCGTCTTGATCAACCACGCCTTAAAGCGCGGAGAAAAGTTTCGGCCGGCTCGTAAATCAAAGCCATCGAAGTCGATCGGATCTCTTGGATCACTTGCGCGTTTCCGCCCGAAATCCCGAAAGCCGCAAGAACACCGACAAAACCGCCAAATTTGTGGTAGGTTACTCGGTATTAACAAGAAATTTTGGGAGGACGAAAATGAAATACAAAACAAGATCAACAATAATGGCGGCCTTGTTTGCTGCAGCTGCCACAGCCGTTTCCGCACAAGATGATCCCCCCCTGAACTTCCTGATTATTTGGGGAGATGACATTGGATTTTGGAATATCAGTGCCTACAACCATGGCATGATGGGGTATCAGACACCCAACATCGACCGCATAGCCAAAGAAGGCGCGCTATTTACTGATTGGTACGGTGAGCAGTCCTGCACCGCAGGGCGAGCGGCCTTTATTACAGGACAATCTCCCATCCGCACGGGTTTGACCAAGGTCGGCCTACCCGGCGCGCCCGAGGGCATGCCCGTCGAAGACCCAACCATCGCCGGGCTGCTCAAAAACCATGGTTACATGACTGGCCAGTTCGGCAAAAACCATTTGGGTGACCGTGACGAGCACCTACCCACAAACCATGGTTTCGATGAGTTTTTCGGAAACCTTTACCATCTCAACGCAGAAGAAGAGCCCGAAAACCCTGACTACCCCAAGGATGAAGCCTTCAGGGAAAACTTCGGCCCGCGCGGGGTGATCAAGTCGACCGCTGATGGCTCGATCGAGGATACCGGGCCGCTTACGAAAAAGCGCATGGAAACCGTTGACGAAGAAGTCACGGCCAGCGCGTTGGATTTCATGGACAGAGCCGTCGAACAGGACAAACCTTTCTTCCTTTGGTGGAACTCCACCCGCATGCACATTTTCACGCATCTGAAGGAAGAGTCCGAGGGAGTGACGGGACTTGGAGTTTATCCCGACGGCATGGTCGAGCACGATGGGCATGTCGGCGTACTGCTTGATAAACTTGATGAGCTCGGTATCGCCGACAACACCGTCGTGATGTATTCAACCGACAACGGAGCGGAGACGTTCACGTGGCCAGATGGCGGTACGACACCCTTCCGCGGTGAGAAAAACACGCAGTGGGAAGGTGGCTATCGCGTCCCGACGGTCATCAAGTGGCCGGGCGTCATCGAGCCGGGATCGAAGGTCAATGGCGTAGTATCGCATACGGACATGTTGCCTACCATTCTGGCAGCGGTCGGTGAGCCAGACATCAAAGAACGGTTGCTCGATGGTGGCGTTGAAGCGATCGGTCGCCAATACAAGGCCCATCTTGACGGCTACAATCTTCTGCCGTCGCTCTCAGGTGAAACGGATGAGTGGCCGCGCAGTGAGTTCATCTATTGGACCGATGATGGTAGCGTCGCCGCCTTGCGATACGAACAGTACAAGGTGACATTCCTGAAGCAGAATGCTCATGGGCTTGATGTATGGCTCTCACCGTTTGAAGTCTTGCGCGCACCGATGCTGGCAAACCTCCGCAGCGATCCGTTCGAGCGAGCCGAGGAAGAGAACGCTATGGGATACCAACGCTGGTTCCTCGAGCATATGTTCGCGATAGCACCGGCCTCCGCCTTCGTTGGGCAATGGCTGCAAAGCTTCGAGGAGTTTCCGCCAAGGCAAAAACCCGGCAGCTTCAACCTCGACAACGTCATGGAGGAACTCACAAGCCGTGCCGGGAACCAATAGCACCAACGGGACGCCGTGAGCTGTGTTGGACAGTCTAGATTCGCAGACAACTGTTCGTCGAATTCAGGCTGGTAAATCATCCCCTTGGACTGAAGACCAGCGCAGTCCAAGGGAAGGGATGAACGGCGGCTTGGTTCCGTTTTGCGGATATTGAGCGCTGCTTGCTGGACAGAACCCAGAGCGGTTGTTGGAATAACGTATAGGTGCTGCTCCGCTCTCGTTCTGTTGCCGGCCGAACTCAACAAGGCAGCAACTGGCTTTTTGGGCTTTCTGCCATGAGAACCAGTCGCCTTTCACTTTCATTCCACTTTTCCTGAACCAATTCGCACAGAGGAGTTTTCAGACGTGAAAAACCGAAAGCTCTACCTTGGCCCCCTGACGGACAATAGACGCTGGGATATGGTTCGTATCCGCTCCGATGATGTGTTCGTAGTGACACCTCCGAAATGCGGCACGACCTGGATGCAAACCATCGTATCGCTGTTGTTTTCTGGTGATCCCGAAGTTGAAACGGAGTTGTCCGTGAAGATGCCGTGGGTAGACATCCGAATCCGAGAGATGCCTGAAGTCGCAGAGCGGCTCGAAGCCATGCAGCATCGACGCAGCATGAAAAGCCACACACCGATGGATGGGTTACCCCTGGATGATCAAGCACAGTAAATCTGCGTTTTTCGTCATCCCCTCGATGCGCATTTCTCGTTTCGCAAACACATCAGAAACATTCCAATGACCTGGTTTGACACCTGGTATCCCGAGAACGATGAAGAAGGTATCACATTCCGTCGTTTTCTGGACGGCGGGGCGGAAGGGTTCGATACCGATGCGATGCCACTGGCCCACATCATTCGGCATTACAAAGCCGCTGCAGCGCTTTCCAATCGGCCGAACGTATCGCTTTTTCACTACGCAGACATGACCCGGGACTTGAGAGGAACGTTCTTCAGGCTGGCTGACATTTTGGGCACGACCCATTCAGAGGCAGTCATGGATCAATTGGTTCAAGCTGCGACCTTCGACAATATGAAGGACAAAGCAGAACGCTATGCTCCCTCAGGTGGCAAAGGGTTCTTCAAGTCGGATGCCGAGTTTTTTCACAGCGGAACGAGCGGCAAATGGCACGGAAAACTGACGGCGGAAGAACTGGCAAGCTACGACGCGATGATGGATGCACACCTGGATCCCGAAAACCGAGACTGGTAGGAATATGGCTCTCAGGGGAGCTTCGCTGCGTAGATATCGCCACCCCGGGCGAACCAGCAAAAACCGAAGACCTTTTTCACGATTGAATATGGAACAGAGGTTTCCCCAGGTCGCCAATCTGAGGGGGCGGCATTCAGGCAAGCATTTCCCCGGGTTGGCCGACACTTAGGGTTCCGCCTTTCGTCACCTCGACATAGACTCCCATATCCACGTGCCCCATCAACTTCCTAATAAGATAGGGTATTTTCAAGTCGCGCTCGGCCGTATCCGGGTTCACTTCAGTGGCCGCACACCTTTTCGTACGCGATAGTATCTTCAACTCAACATCGCCAAATCTCAGAACTGATCCAACTGCATCCAACTCGGAAAACGAAGGCAAGCCGTCTATCTCGATATTTGCGCGGAATCGCGCTGGCTGGATCTCTGCGTTCAGTTTTTCACCCAACTCTCTCACCGATGCACGATTAAGAACGGATATCGCGTTCATCATTTTTGGTGAGACGACGGACACATCCGTAAACCGATGAGGAGCAGACGAGACGAATTCCGGCAATTCGGGATCTTTCAAGTCGATCTCTGAAGACAGGAAACTTGCCGCATCCGTCCGGTCTTCTGGTGTTCGCATATTGAAGCTTTGCGTTTTGCCGTTCGCTTTGATCTCAAGATCTTGGGTCTCAAAATCAAAACTCGTCTCGACGCCTGCCAGCGCTGCCTCATTCAACAGAACAACAAAGCGATCTTTCGGCAGTGGCTGAGGGTTCTGTGGGTCGAATCCGGAGTTGTAGCGCGCAAATCCGAACAGGCGATCACCCGGGATCCCCTCCCCTGCCCGCAGCGTCACGGTTTGCATCGGCTCGGCACTCAAGCCTTTGATTGGGTACCGGTTCAATCTGACGATAGAGAGCGTATTCATACGTCTGCCCCTGTCCAACCGAGTCATGCACGATCCAGAGTGACCCGTGCCGTTTGCACGCTATCTCCAATCCTCAAAGGTATCGACCGAATAATCCGCTAGAGCTTCACAAGCGGGTTCCAAAATCCGGTGGCCGCTTGATGGCCGTGATTGTGAGCTGGGCCACTTTTGGCGGGTGCGGCCCTTAAATGCCTCACTGCTGAAAATACATGCACACCGACCAAATGGAATAAAATTACATTACATCAGTGGTTTAAAGGAGCACCAATCGTCAACCACCGTCCGCTTGAGGTACGAACCTCAAAAATATCTAGACTTGATGTGCGTACCTCAAATAGCCTTGGAGGTATGCCGCGATTCGCACATCCTCGATTGACGGCGAAAAAAGGGAGGAATGGATGACTTACACAAAACTGGCCTCGGCCAGCGCAATAGTCCTTGCCGCTACTACTCTTTCCACCAAGGCGAATGCTGAAGATCTGACGCTTTGTTGGGCTGCATGGGACCCGGCCAACGCGCTTGTTGAGCTTTCAAAGGAATTCGAAGCTGAATCCGGGCATACGATGAACTTCGAGTTTGTTCCCTGGCCGAATTTTGCGGATCGGATGCTGAACGAGCTGAACTCTGGGGGCAAGCTCTGCGACTTGTTGATCGGTGACAGCCAGTGGATCGGCGGGGGCGCTGAGAATGGCCACTATGTCAAACTGAACGACTTCTTCGATGCTGAAGGCATCAGCATGGACGATTTCGCGCCGGCCACCGTCTATGCGTACTCGACCTGGCCCAAGGGCACGCCGAACTACTATGCGCTGCCAGCGATGGGCGATGCGAATGGCTGGTTCTACCGCAAGGACTGGTTCGAAAACCCCGACATCCAAGCCGCCTACAAAGAGGCGACGGGTCAGGATCTTCGCGAGCCTCAATCGCAAAAAGAACTCCTGCAGATCGCGCAGTTCTTCCAAGGTCGTGAGATCGACGGCAAGACTGTCTATGGCGCAGCCATCTTTACCGAGCGCGGCTCGGAAGGGATCACCATGGGTGTGACCGGAGCGCTGTATCCTTGGGGCTTCAAATACGAAAACACGCCGGGTTCCTATGACATGGAAGGCGCCGTGAACTCGCCCGAAGCGGTTGAAGCTCTGGAATTCTACAAGGAATTCTACGAAACAGCGACGCCTCCGGGATATACCAACTCTTACATGGGTGAGAGTCTGGACGCCTTTAAGTCCGGTCAGGTCGCCATGGCGATGAATTGGTTTGCGTTCTTCCCGGGTCTTTACGCCGATCCCAATACCGGCGGAGACAAGATCGACTTCTTCGTGAACCCACCACAAAATCAGGCAGGTTCGACACTGGGCGGACAAGGTATCTCGGTTGTCAGCTACTCTGACAAACAGGACGCCGCACTTGAGTACATCAAGTGGTTTGCACAACCGGACGTTCAGGCCAAATGGTGGGAGCTCGGCGGCTACTCGGCCCATAACTCCGTACTGGAAGATCCGGGTTTCGTTGACAGCCAGCCGTTTGCCGGTGACTTCCTGGAAGCGATGGCCGGGGTGCAGGATTTCTGGCAGGAGCCTGCTTATGCGGAACTGCTGCTGGCGATGCAGAAGCGCATCCACGACTACGTGGTTGCGGACCAGGGCACCGCTCAAGAAGCGCTTGATCTTCTGATCCAAGACTGGACCGAAGTCTTCGAAGACGAAGGCAAGCTGTAGTCCGGACACAGGCAGGAGCGGGTGCAAACCCGCTCCACCTTCACCCGTGAGTCCTAAACCAACAAGAGCTGGCAAAGAGATGTCTGACAGGACCGTAGATCGCGTTGCGCAGGCAACGCCCGAGCGAGTTGCGCGAAAAATCCGAGGATTATCCGACCGTGCGATCGCCTGGATTTTCATCTCACCAACGATTTTTCTTTTGCTGGCGATCAACATCTTTCCGTTGATCTGGACCATCCAACTGAGCTTTACCAACTACAAGGCCAACCGGATCGGGCGCGAAGTCAAAGACGTCGGGCTCAGGAATTACGAACGTATCCTGACTGACTCAGACACCTGGCTGAACATGCAGGCGACGGCGCATTTCCTGTTCTGGACGATCTTTTTCCAGGTCCTGATCGGGTTCACGCTGGCGTGGCTGATCAACAAGAAATTCAAGGGCAACGATCTTTGGACCACGATCATCGTGCTGCCGATGATGCTGTCCCCGGCCGTCGTCGGGAATTTCTGGAAATTCCTGTATCAGCCTCAAATCGGCCTGTTCAACTACATCGTGTCCTGGTTCACCGGCAAGGACCCCTCAAGCTTTGAAATGCTGGGGTCGGTCACTTTGGCCCCTTGGGCGATCGTGATCGTTGACACCTGGATGTGGACCCCCTTCGTGATGCTGATCTGTCTGGCCGGGCTGCGCAGCATCCCCGACTACATCTACGAGGCGGCTGAGATCGACAGGGCCAGCAAGCTGCGGCAGTTCTTTACGATTACCATTCCGATGGTGCTGCCGTTCCTGATGCTCGCGGTGCTGTTTCGAGGGATCGAGAACTTCAAGATGTTCGACCTGGTTGTTCAGCTGACAGGCGGTGGGCCGGGATCTGTAACGGAACTCACCTCAATCAATCTCAAGCGAGAGGCGTTTGAGAAGTGGCGGACGGGCTACGCCTCGGCCTATGCGATCATCTTGTTCGTCACCGTGTTCGGCCTTGCGTCGATCTACGTCAAAGCCCTGAACAAGGTGAAACAGCGATGAGCAGTTTTTCGGTCACTGAACCTTCGAACCGGTCCAAATGGATCGCAGGCTTCCTGGTCATCACTTATGCGCTGATCACGATGATCCCGCTGGTTTGGATCTTGCTGACTGGCTTCAAGTCTCCGGCCGACGCGATCAGCTACCCGCCCAAAGTGGTCTTTGACCCAACGCTCGAAGGCTACGTAAACCTTTTCACCACACGCACCAGGCAGACGCAGGAGTTTCTGGAAGCCAACCCGCCGCAGAACTGGGCCGATGAGATCGTCCGCCAATACGACATGGTGATCGTTGGGCCCTCCAAGTTCGGCGAGCGTTTCATGAATTCGGTCATCATCGGATTTGGCTCGACGTTCTTGAGTATCTTCCTCGGCACGCTGGCCGCCTATGCGTTCAGCCGATTTAAGGTCCCGCTCAAGGACGACCTTCTGTTCTTCATCCTGAGTACAAGGATGATGCCCCCGGTCGCTGTCGCCATCCCGATCTTCCTGATGTTCAGAAACCTTGGGCTGAGCGACACGCATCTGGGAATGATCCTGCTCTATACAGGGGTAAATATCTCTCTGGCGGTTTGGTTGTTGAAAGGGTTCATCGACGAAATCCCAAGAGAGTACGAGGAAGCCGCCCTTATCGATGGCTACACGAGGTTTCAGGCTTTCTACAAAGTGGTGCTGCCGCAAGCCGCTACCGGAATTGCGTCAACTGCGATCTTCTGCCTGATCTTCGCCTGGAATGAGTACGCGTTTGCCGTGCTGCTGACATCTGCGAATGCACAGACCGCACCGCCGTTCATCCCGACCATCATCGGTATTGGCGGCCTGGACTGGCCCGCGGTGGCGGCCGGCGCGACGATCTTCCTGATCCCAGTCATGATATTCACCATCCTGATGCGCAAACATCTGCTGCGCGGGATCACATTCGGAGCCGTACGCAAATGAGCGAGTTTCTTTCCGGATTGGTGCGGCTCCGCCGCGGCCCATGGGAGATGGTCGCAACCATCCTCATCGCACTGGGTGTCTTCATGCTGATGCAGCCCTTTGTCCTTTGGGCCTTCACTTATTCCTTCATCGTCACGCTGATCGGAACCGTCATGTTCATCATCGTCAGCCATTTCCCGGAGTAGAAATGGCCCAGATCGTAGTCAAAAACGTAAAGAAGATGTTCGGCGATTTCACAGCTGTCCGCGAAAGTTCGTTCACGATTGAAGACGGCGAGTTTTTCATGCTGCTGGGCCCCTCCGGTTGCGGGAAAACGACGACGCTGCGGATGATCGCGGGATTGGAGCTTCCTACGTCGGGCGAAATCTATCTGGACGGCGAAGAGATCAGCCAGCGGCCGCCATCAGAGCGGGACATTGCCTTCGTGTTCCAGATGTTCGCGCTGTATCCCCACATGAACGTGCGCAAGAACATCAGCTATCCGCTTATTTCGCAGGGCATGCCGCGCGCTGCTGTCAAAGCCAAAGTAGAGGAAGTCGCGGGAATACTAGGGATCAAGGACATCCTCGATAGCCCGGTAGGCGGTCTTTCAGGTGGCGACAGGCAACGCGTGGCGCTGGGGCGCGCAATTGTTCGCGAACCCAAGGCGTTCATGATGGACGAACCTCTTGGCGCTTTGGATGCCGAGTTTCGTGAGCACATGGCCGAAGAATTGCGCGCGCTCCACGATCGCATGGGCGCAACCACTGTTTATGTCACACATGACCAACTGGAAGCCATGCAAATGGGCGACAAGATCGTTGTGATGAACAACGCTGTGATCGAGCAATTCGGCACGCCTCAGGAAATCTACGACAAACCGGCCACAATGTTCGTTGCGGATTTTATCGGGTCTCCTTCGATGAACTTCCTGTCGTTTCAAGGAAAGGTCGCGCCTGGCTTGGAAATGGTACGGCTGAATGGCCATGACGAAGCCGTGCCCAAACTGATGGAAGGTGCGGAAGGTGACTTGGTTTTCGGCGTTCGACCCGAGCATGTTTTTCTGTCGGATGCCAGCGCCTACCGAGCCAAGGTCCTGGCCGCAGAATATCTTGGAACCACCCAGATCGTGACGCTGCAAAGCCCGAACGGAGAGTTGAAAGCCCGGATTGATGCACGCGAAACCGTCAATCCCGGCGAGACGGTCGGATTGGAATTCCGCTCGTCTGCAGTGACCCTTTTCGAAAAATCTACCGGACGCGCGTTGAGGTCCGCACTGAACGACGAGGTACTGAGCAATGGCTGAAGTCGTTCTGGAAAACATTTCGAAGTCATTCGGCGACATCAAAGCGGTGGATGATATCTCAATGACGATCCCCAACGGCGCCTTTGTGGTGTTGTTGGGTCCAACGGGCGCGGGAAAAACTACAACGCTGAGACTGATATCCGGGCTTGAGAAACTGGATTCAGGCACAGTTCGCATTGCCGGACGCGATGTAGGGATGGATACACCCGCCCAGCGCGACGTGGCGATGGTCTTCCAGCAATACTCGCTGTACCCGCATATGACGGTGCGTGAAAACCTGTCTTTCCCTCTGCGGTCGCCGATCCTGAAGACGCCAGAGGATGAGATCGCGAGGAAGGTCAAAGAAGTCTCGGAGATATTGCAGATCCCGCACAAGCTGGACAACAAAGCCACCGAATTGTCCGGCGGCGAAATGCAGCGTGTGTCGATAGGGCGGGCGCTGGTGCGCGACCCCCAGATCTTCCTGATGGACGAACCGCTCAGCTCTTTGGACGCCAAGCTTCGGGCGGATTTGCGGGTTGAACTGAAAAGAATTCAGGCCGACCTGGGATCAACCTTGCTTTATGTGACCCATGATCAGGTGGAAGCCATGACAATGGCCACGCATATCGGCGTTTTGGAAAACGGCAGGCTGGTTCAGTACGGTACCCCTCGCGATATCTACGAAAATCCCGGCAGCGTTTACGTGGCCAGCAGGTTGGGTCTGCCACGGATTAACATCCTTCCGTCCGAGTTGTTCGGAGGCGACCATAAAGGTCCGCAGATTGGTCTTCGCCCGGAAAACATCATTGAAGGTGAAGGCAGTGAGGCGCGCGTGATACGCGCCGAGCATCTGGGCGATCAAACACGACTGCACCTGGACCTAAACGGTCACCCGGTCGTGACGTTGATAGATGTCCACCAGGACTATCCATCTGGAAAAATTATAAAAATCCGCCCCCACAACCCATTGTATTTTGACGCGTCCGGCGCGCGGGTGAATTAAGGAGCAAAGCATGGCCCAGTTCCTCAACACAAAAGAAACTCTGGTAACAGATGCCATAGACGGACTACTGGCCTCCTCTGGAGGGAGGCTTACCCGGCTGGACGGCTACCCGCATATCAAAGTTGTCTACAGGTCGGATTGGGACAAGTCGAAGGTGGCGTTGGTGTCCGGTGGAGGGTCAGGTCACGAACCCGCCCATGCGGGCTTTGTTGGCGCCGGTATGCTGACGGCCGCAGTCTGCGGCGAAGTGTTTGCGTCCCCGTCTGTCGAGGCGGTTCTGGCGGGCATTCTTGCAGTCACGGGTGAGGCTGGGTGCTTGCTGATCGTCAAGAATTATACCGGTGACCGGCTGAACTTTGGGCTGGCCGCTGAACGCGCCCGTGCATTGGGTCGCAAGGTTGAGATGGTGGTCGTCGACGACGACATCGCCCTGCCCGACCTGCCGCAACCACGTGGCGTGGCAGGCACGTTGTTCGTGCACAAAATCGCCGGAGCGCTTGCGGAAAACGGTGCTGACCTGGACACCGTTGCCAAAGCAGCCAGTAGCACCATCGAAAAAGTTGTCAGCATCGGTATGAGCCTGGACACCTGTACCGTTCCGGGATCTCCGAAAGAAGACAGGATCGCACCCGGCAAGGCGGAACTTGGCTTGGGCATCCATGGCGAGCCGGGTGTGCAGCAAGTCGAGTTCTCAAATGCCGTCTCGGCCATGTCCACAGTGGTGGAGAAACTGAGGCAACGGCTTGGGGCTGGGGAATGTGTGGCGTTGGTCAACAACCTCGGCTCCACGACTCCGCTGGAAATGGCTGTCCTAACACACGCCTTGTCCGAGACCGGTATAGCCCACCATATCATCGGCCCGGCCCCCATGATGACATCGCTGGATATGCACGGGTTTTCTGTTTCCATTCTCCCCGTGGATCAGGCCGATTTGTCAGCTCTTGAAGCACCTGTTGATCTGGCCGCGTGGCCCAGGGTCAATTCCATCGACCCGATCAAAGTGGCACCATTGCCTGACGGCCTGACGCCGATCGATCCAATTCCTTCGAACAATCCCACCACAAGGGAAACGATCTCGCGCGTGTCTGAACTCCTCATCAACGCTGAGAAGAACCTGAACGAACTGGACGCGAAATCCGGTGATGGCGATACAGGAAGCACATTGGCGACGGCCGCAAGAGCGCTGCAAGGCAGCCTGGACCGCATGCCGCTCGCTGATTTGACTCAGCTGTTTCCGGCGTTGGGCAATGAATTGAGCCAGACTATGGGTGGCTCCTCCGGTGTGATACTTGCAATTTTCTTTAACGCAGCTGGTGATGCATGTGCCAATGGGGCAACCGTAGCCAAATCCCTGGAAGAAGGCCTGAAACGCGTCAGCCAAGTCGGAGGCGCCAAGGTCGGCGACAGAACTATGATTGACGCCTTGGCACCCGCGCTTGCCGCTCTCCCATCGGGGTTGACCCATGCCGCACATGCCGCCCGCGAAGGTGCAAACAATACAGCCAAAATTCGCCGTGCGAAGGCGGGCCGAGCAGCCTATGTTCCCGAAGAAAACCTAGTTGGACATAACGATCCCGGCGCTGAGGCCGTTGCCTTGTTATTCGAGGGCTTGGCTCGGGAGCTTGAGGGCTGAAGAACACGTGGCAGACCAAAAACAAAAACTAGAATTGGTGAAGAAGCCAACCGTCAATGACATCGCGCGGGTTGCGGGCGTCAGTCTTGCGACTGTGGACCGGGTCTTGAACAGGCGCCCCGGCGTGCGCGCAGTAACCGTTCAGAAAGTACAAAAGGCAATTGATGAACTGGGGTATGTGCGCGACACCGCCGCGGCCAACCTCGCACGAAACCGGGTTTACAATTTCCTTTTTGTTTTGCCGGACACCGACAATGAATTTGTGGAAGCGATCAGCAACCAGATCGCAGAGCAATCCCGTGACCAGTTTATCGAGCGGACACGCATTACGATCAAAAGGGTCGCTCCGTTTGAACCGCAGGATATCGTCAACATTCTGGATGCTGTCGATAGTTTGGATGTTGATGGAGTTGCCGTTTTCGGACCCGAAACGCCTTCTGTTCGCGATGCCGTGAGACGGCTCAAGGACAAAGGGGTTCCGGTGGTTGCCTTGGTGTCTGACCTGCCGAGTTCCGAGCGAGACCACTTTGTAGGAATTGACAACGTTTCCGCAGGACGAACCGCCGGTCAATTGATGGGGCGTTTCGTGCATCGGGAAGGCAAGGTCTTGGTTCTGACTGGCTCTCGTTTGGCACGTGACCACCTAGAGCGTCGCCAGGGCTTTGATCTTGTTGTGGCCGAGGAGTTTCCGCATCTCGAGGTCGTGGCGTCTGTTGAGGGCCGGGATGACCCGGATCTGATTTACAAGATGATGCCCGAGATCTTCGAAACCTATCCGGATCTGGTCGGAATATACTCGTCAGCAGCGGGCAATGCCGGCCTTATTCAGTTCCTTTCGGAAAACAAGCTCAGCAAGGATTTGGTGATCATAGCGCATGAGCTGACTCCGCTTAGTCGAGAGGCTCTGAGGCTTGGCACGTTTGACGCTCTGATCTCGCAAGACACCGGGCACATTGTTCGTTCAGCCGTCCGTCTTCTGCGTGCGACTTCAGACAAAGTCCCATTCAACAAAGCGCAGGAACGTATCCGTATCGACATCTATCTGAGGGAAAATTTACCGCCATAGCGGCTTAGGTTTTGGGGAGGAAACTTATGAAAACGATCAAAGGTCCAGCATTATTTCTTGCACAATTCGCAGGGGACGAAGCACCGTTCAATTCGTGGGACGCGATTACCAAATGGGCGGCTGACTGTGGATACAAGGGCGTCCAGGTTCCCAGTTGGGATGGCCGGTTGTTCGACCTTGAACAGGCCGCGTCCAGCACCGGTTACTGCGATGACTTCAAAGGCAAAGCCAGGGAAAATGGCGTCGAAGTCACTGAACTGTCAACGCACCTTCAGGGTCAGCTTGTGGCTGTTCACCCAGCCTATGACAGCGCCTTTGATGGCTTTGCCGCCGAGAGCGTCAGAGGAAACCCGAAAGCCCGGCAAGAATGGGCCGTAGACCAGGTCAAAAAAGCATTATCCGCTTCGAAGAACCTGGGCATTTCGGCGCATGCGACATTCTCGGGCGCGTTGGCGTGGCCCTACGTCTATCCCTGGCCGCAGCGCCCTGCCGGCTTGATCGAAACGGCATTTGATGAACTCGCCCGCCGTTGGGTGCCAATCCTCGACCACGCCGAAGAATGCGGCGTCGATGTCTGCTACGAAATTCACCCCGGAGAGGACCTCCACGACGGCGTGACCTACGAGATGTTCCTCGAACGGACAGGTAATCATCCAAGGGCTTGCATGTTGTACGACCCGTCGCACTACGTACTGCAATGCCTCGACTATCTGGACAATATCGACATCTACAAGGATCGGATCCGGATGTTCCATGTCAAAGATGCCGAGTTCAACCCGACCGGGCGGCAAGGGGTTTATTCAGGATACCAAAGCTGGGTGGATCGTGCCGGCCGGTTCCGGTCGCTTGGTGATGGCCAGGTGGATTTCGGGGCAGTGTTCTCAAAAATGGCGGCGAACGACTTTGATGGCTGGGCTGTGGTCGAATGGGAATGCTGTCTCAAACACCCCGAGGATGGAGCGCGTGAGGGCGCTCAGTTTGTGTCGGATCACATCATCCGTGTGACCGAGAAAGCCTTTGATGATTTCGCGGACGGTGGCACTGACGAAGCCGCCAATCGCAAAATGCTGGGGATCGAATAATGGTTACAGGACGCAGTGAAGAAGCCTCGGGTCGCATTCGGCTTGGCATGGTCGGCGGCGGAAATGACGCCTTCATAGGCGGCGTTCATCGCATAGCGGCGCGATTGGATGACAGGTTCGAACTGGTTGCCGGCGCTTTGTCTTCGACGCCCGAAAAATCCATTGAAAGCGGCCGGGCATTGGGTCTCGAACGGGTCTATGAAGACTTCAAACAAATGGCGATCCGGGAAGCCCGGCTCAAATCCGGGATCGAGGCGGTCTCAATCGTCACGCCAAATCACGTCCACTATGCCGCCGCGCGTGAATTCCTGAAACGCGGGATTCACGTCATTTGTGACAAGCCACTCACCTCGACCCTTGCCGATGCAAAAAAACTTGTCAAAGCGGCGGAAAGCGCGAATGCCCTGTTCATACTGACCCACAACTACACGGGCTACCCAATGGTTCGGCAGGCGCGTGAAATGGTTGCCAACGGCGATATTGGCAAAATCCGCGTCGTCCAGGTTGAATACCCGCAGGACTGGCTGACCGAGCAGCAGGATTTCAAACAGGCGGAGTGGCGAACCGATCCCGAACGCTCCGGCGCGGGCGGATCAACCGGTGACATCGGAACCCATGCCTACAACCTCGCTTGTTTTGTGACCGGGCTGAGGGCGGAAAGCCTTGCGGCGGATCTGCAAGCTTTCGTGCCGGGGCGCCAAGTCGATGACAACGCACATGTCTTGCTTCGCTTCGAAGGCGGAGCACGGGGTATGCTGTGGTCCTCTCAGGTGGCTCCCGGCAACGAAAACGCACTTCGGTTGCGGGTCTACGGCGAAAAAGGTGGGCTGGAGTGGGCTCAGGAAGACCCGAACTATCTCTGGTTCACGCCCTACAACGAACCAAAGCGTCTGATCACCCGCAATGGCGCTGGAGCTGGTGACGCTGCCAATCGCTTGAGCAGAGTTCCTCCGGGCCATCCCGAGGGATATCTTGAAGGGTTCGCCAATATTTACGGAGAGGTTGCTGAGGCGATCCAGGCTTTCCGAAATGGGATTTCACCTGAGGCGTCCGTTGTTTACCCAACCGTGCATGACGGGCTAGACGGGGTCAAATTTGTAGCCGCTTGTGTGCAAAGCTCGTCCAGAAACGCGGCTTGGGTCAAGTTGGAGTAAGTCTGGCTGTGGGCATAGGGTAGGCACCGGATACTGAGCCAGCCAACCCTTCCCTGCCCCTCGGCTCGTCCAACCACCAGTTCACCGCAGTAGTGAAACTCTGTGGCCGCCCAAATAAAAGCCCTGCGGCGAAGCAACCCTTCGCCGCATCATCCGCCAATGGCCGCTCTGCGGACGAAGCCGCCAACGCGGCCGGCAAGTACAAATGGCCCGAACCGCCCCACAAAGGAACCATCGGTATGAGCGTCTGTTCAGCACAGCAGCTCAATGATGTCAGCCACCGCTTTCAGAAAGATCGCCGCAACAGGAGGCGATCACGGCAAAACTGGATGGGTACGAATAGCCTCCAACCACCACGTATCCACTGCCGGATTTTGAGGCCTCGGTTTGCGCCTTCAGGCCAAGCAACCGAGCGCGCAAGCCCCCTCGATTTGACGACCCTAAATTTTTTCTGATAGACAGCGCGCCCTTTCCCAAAAATAGGAGGACCTGCAGATGTGGGTAGCATTCTCGACGCCCGAGGGTTCGGGCTTTTTC
Source organism: Ruegeria sp. CH5 (assembly GCF_056537025.1). Classification (NCBI taxonomy): domain Bacteria; kingdom Pseudomonadati; phylum Pseudomonadota; class Alphaproteobacteria; order Rhodobacterales; family Roseobacteraceae; genus Ruegeria; species Ruegeria sp. CH5. The sequence continues at coordinate 43,892 of NZ_JBQFQT010000007.1, forward strand.
TCAGCCGTTGCCAAGGATGAGGACGGCAACACCAGCGGGCCGCACATGGGATCCCGCGTCTGCCTGCGGTTTCGCCGCGCACAGGACGCCGAATTGCTGCGCGACTATGGCATGGACGGTCAGGTAATCGAAACACCGGGCGGCGATTACCGTTACCGGGCGTTCATACCGCGCAACCACCTAGTGACCGTGCTGATGAACTTGGGCAACCACATGTCCTACCCCAATTTCAAGGCCAGCATCCCAAAAGATGATGTGGCGTTCGAACATGCTTGTCACGAGGTTTGGGCGGCATTCAGCGAACTACAGGAAGGCGGACCATATGGAATGAGGTGAAACAACCCACTAAACCCAGCGCGGTTGCCTCGAAGTTGTCTTGAGACAAAACACCTCGGTTTCACCACATGGGCCAAACTGACGAAAACACTGTTTTTTGAGAGTTACCAGTGGCGGACCGAGGAGCCGCCATTGGCTTTTCGCTGACGTCCGCTGGTGTTCATTTTTTATATTCTTATCAGCAATTTTTCGACGGAAGTGGGCGTCACGTCCGCTGACGTCCGCCGAATTCCGTTGACTGCCCCTGATTTTTAGGGGCACACAAGGGGCGCGATTAGGGGCCGCACCCATTGCCCCGGATTAGTAGAAAGAAAAGACGTGCAAACTATCGAACGCGCAGGCAATTCCGCCCTCACAAATGAAGTCACAGCAGAGCAACCGTTGTTGGCACAGGCAATGGAGCTCCTGCCAACCCTGCCCGACACAATCTATTTCGGCATGCCAGAAAGTTGGCGCAACCTTGCAGACTTGCTCTGCACATTGGTCAACGACCTTGGCTTTGATGATCAAAAAGCGGCGGCAGCGGCAGGAGTGTCCACGGACGTCGTTGCCGAGTATCGCGCTGCAATCAGCATTTAAGCGGGAGAACAGACATGGCGCGGGGAATGCACCGACTGACAGTCAAACAAGTTGAAAACGCCGCGCCTGGCACCGCCCTCAATGATGGGGGCGGTTTGTCTTTGCGCTGCACGGCCAACGGGACAAAGCGTTGGGTGTTCCGCTTTACGCTGAAAGGACAAAAGCAGCGGGAAATGGGCTTCGGCGGGTTTCCCTCAACGACGCTTGCACAAGCGCGCCAGAAGGCCACAGCCGCGCGCGACTTGCTGGCAAGCGGACTTGATCCAATTGCCGAGGCTGAAAACCAAGCCGCTGCAATGCGCGTCGCGGCAATAGAGGCCGAAGCCGCAACCGTGACGTTCTCCGATTACGTCGATGTGTTTTTGCCCTGGAAAACAAAAGGGTTCTCCAACCCCAAGCACGTTGCCCAATGGGGCATGTCACTTCGTAAGTACGCGGCGCCCCTCGCAGACAAACCTTTGGTCGAGATTACCCGGCAAGACATTTGGCAAGTTCTGACACAGCCTATGCCCGTCAAGCAGGCCGACGGCACGGAAAGAAACGAACCGATGTGGGACGCGCTGCATGTTTCGGCCACTCGCTTGCGGGCACGGCTTGAGGCCTTGTTCTACCACGCAATCCAAAACGGGGCTTACCATCAGGATAACCCTGCCCGCTGGGAACTGTTCAACGCCACTTTGTCCGCGCCCCGGAAACTGACCGGGGGGCACCGCCCGGCAATGCCAAGAAAAGACGTCCCATCGTTCGCCCAACAGCTACGAGCAAGCAAGTCGGTGGGTGCACTCGCGTTAGAGTTTCTAATCCTCACGGCATCGCGCTCTGGCGAAGTGCGATTGGCACTTTGGAGTGAAATTGACGAGGAAAACGCACTCTGGGCCATTCCGGCGGAGCGCATGAAGGCCCGGAGAAAGCACGTAGTTCCTCTCTGCCCTAGAGCACTGGCGATCCTTTCGGAAGTTAAAGCGCTGCGAAACGTTGAAATCAAATCAGACGACTATGTGTTTGAAGGCGCTAAACCGGGCAGGCCAATGTCCGACATGACCATTCGTGCCGTGATGCGGCGCATGAACTTGGGTCAGTACGTCCCGCACGGGTTCCGAAGCGCGTTCAAAGATTGGGCCGCGAACGACACTGAATTTCCCCGTGAGTTGGCCGAAGAAGCCTTGGCCCACCAACTGAACGACGTGGAAAGAGCCTATCGGCGCGAACAAGCTGTTGAGCGTCGCCGGGGCCTAATGCTTGCATGGCAAGACTTCATTGACGGCAAAGAACACGACAACACCCGCGTCATTCCTTTCAGGGATCGAGCCTAAACTTTGCCTTTGCTGATTCGAAGTGCTCAGGAAGGCGACATTTTTTTGACCCGAAATTGCACGGTCATTCGTCCCGCGCCTGACACAACAGACAAACAACGCCTCCAACTTTGACAGAGCAGTCAGAAAACAGATTATTTTCAGACAATTAGCATACTTTTTCGTGGCAGTACGCCAAGTACCTTCCTAGTTCTTACTCGATCAGTTTCTATGGAGGCGAGAATGCAGAACACCCCTGAGCAGAACAGCTGCCAAGAGCGGGCTACGTCAGGCGAACGGTTGCTGGCTTATCCAGAAGTCGTCAAAATCGTTGGGTTCAAGAGAACCAAAATCTACGAGATGATGAACAATGGCGAATTTCCCAAGCCGATAAAAATTGGTCGAGCGTCTCGTTGGAGTCAATCGGAGTTGACCGACTGGATTGAAGGACAAAAAGCCGCTCGGCTCGCTGCATAATTTGAAGCCCAAAAAGAAGAACCCCGCGCCACAAGCAAGCGCGGCAACGGGGCGAAAGGCAAGTTTTCCATGAGCACAAATACCACCAAACCCGCAACTAGCGGGCAACGATCACCTTCACCAGAAGAAGCTATGGACGTCTTGGCTTTGGCGAAGGAGAAATACATTCTGGATTGTAACAATAACACCGCCGAAGGGCTGGCCGCGCACTTCGCGTTCGGGTCTCTCACATTTGACGACGCACTTACAGCGACGCGCGATGCACTAACTGAATGCGGCATTGCGCAGCGCGCGCTTGATGCGGTTGCGTCGTTGTTCACGTCCGGCGACGTGATCGAACTCTGCGCAATCGGCACAGACGGCAGTGTTGTCGCATTCTGTGAAAAGTTGGACGGAGCAGCAGGCCAAGCCGCTCTGCACGATTTCATCAAGGCCCAGTTTGGTTTGCGCAATCTCTACCTGGGCGTCTGTTCGCGCAAAGAACACATGGCCGGTCAACACCGCCGGGCCAAGGCGCAGGACGTTGCTTGCCGCCGCCATTTGGTCGCGGATTTGGACATGAAAGACGCCCCGGACGTGGACCCGGACTGGACACTAACAATTGCAGCGTTGGACGCACTGACCCCTTCATTGGTAGTCCACAGCGGAAACGGCTTCCAAGTTTGGTTTCGCGTACAAGAACAACGGGACGGCGCTCTGCAATCGTCGTCAGCCGGTCCGTTGGCTGAGGCGCTTGCCGCGTTGGGTTCGGACCCAGTTGCGGACCCAGCCCGCATTGTGCGGTTGCCCTACACCTTGAACATTCCGACAGAACGAAAGCGTCAACGGGGGGCCAAGCTGTGCCTTGCACTACCGGTGGCGCAATTCGACAACAAACAGGAACTTGCCGCATGATGCACGTACTGGCACCCACCCCCGAAGAACTCCGAAACACTCTTGTTGGGATTGCTAACCGGCTTGGTTTGCCTGGACGCAAAGGTGTGTCCACGTCCGCAGGCGCGCCGCCCAGCGCAGACGCGGCACCGGACAAAGTAGCTTTCTTGGAGCCGTTCAAGATGCTGATGGAAGGTTTGCCAAACACAGACCGCATTGGCCGGGACGAACAAGTATCCGTAGCGCACGCAGTGCGCGGCGCAGTGGAAGGAACCGGCTTTGAAGCCGAAGGGCGCGCCCTGTTTCTTGAATGGTCTGCGCGCTGGGCTTGGGGCGGCGACACCGTGCATGACGCTCAGCTTTACGACACGATCCGTGATACACGCACTGGCTGGACATGGCTGCGCGGCTTTGCCGGACGATTGGACCCAGCGCTGGGCGAACGTGTGGCCCATGCTGACGCACAAGCCGTTTTCGGTGCCAGCCCGGTCAACTCGGCGGACGTGGACGCTCTTTCGGCACAGGTCGCTATAGGTAGCGCGATGGCACGGGCCTTGGCTGCGTTCTCGCTGACGCCTGTAAAGGCCCCTGCGCCGGGACAAATCCCGCCTCGTCGTTGGCTGTACGGGCGCAGTGTTATCGAAGGCTTCGTGTCCGTATTGGTCGCGCCCGGTGGTACAGGCAAAAGCGCGCTGATAAAAGCGGAAGCGCTCGCAATGTCGACAGGAAAGACGTTGTTCAGCGGTGACGAACCAACCCGCCCGTCAAACGTCTGGCTGCACAACGCCGAAGACCCCCAGGACGAACAGTTGCGCCGTTTGGCAGCGGCTCAAGCGCACTACGGGATTACGGACGCAGACATTGGCGGACGGCTGTTCATGACGTCTGGACGTGATTTGCACCTGTGTTTGGCACGGATGCGCCGTGATGGGCCAGAAGGGGTACCGGGTATGGTAGACGCTCTTGTGCGCGTGATGCTGGACGCGAAGGTAGGCGTGCTGGTTTTGGACCCTTTGGGCGCTATTCACAATCTGCCTGAGAACGACAATAACTCAGCCAATACGCTGATGGGGGCGCTACGCCAGATCGCGGACCGTACCGGCGCGGCAATTGTTCTGGTTCACCACGTCGGCAAAGCAGCGGGCGCGGACATGGGTGCGGCGGGGGCAAGCGCGGCGCGCGGCGCATCCGCCATCGTAGACGGCGCGCGCGTTGTTCGCCAGTTGGTCCGCATGACAGACAAAGAAGCCCGTCAGTTTGGTATTACCGACGATGAACGCCACCAATACGTCCGCGTAGAGAACGGTAAGGCCAACCTCGCGCCCGCTGCGAAAGCGCGCTGGCGGCGACTGGTCTCGGTGAAGTTGCACAACGGCACACCCGAGTATCCGGCAGGGGACACGGTTGCAGTTGTCGAGGATTGGACGCCGCCTGGCCCAACCGTGGGGACACCTAGCGACCTTCACCTCGTTCAAGCTGCCATTCAATCCGCTGCGTCCAAGCCGCGGGCCGACAAGCGGTCGCCGTCTTGGGCGGGCTACCTGATCGCAGACACGCTGAGCATGGATGTAGGTACGCGCGGCATCAAAGCAGCGGACCGAAACCCGGATCAGGCGCGGGCCTACAGCGCGGTTTCGGACATGCTGGAAAGCTGGATTGCCGACGGCGGACTGCGGGTAGTTTCAGAACACGATCCGCGCGCAGGGCGTGCTGTAAACTGCGTTGCCGCAGGCGAACCGGCAGCCGTTCGAAATGAGGTCGAGGGGTCCGCTCAATGAGCGTGAGAAACCCCACTTTGACTGTTCAGACAGGACGCTTCTACAGTCCCACAGTTGAACCGTGAGGGGTTGTGGATTGGTCCGTAAAACTGCACGGGGTAGTGGGGCGCGCTTTAAAAAAGCGCCCCACCACCACAGAGTTTTACTTAAGGCGGACAGACCGTCGTCGAAGAAATCCCTCATGCACGGTGAACCAAACAACACCTCTGCCGGACCGTGGAAATGAGTTCGATTTATTGCCTTTGAACGGGGCGCATTGCGAGGGTTAAGAGACGCAACGGTTACTCAATCTGACTGCATGCAACGCGAACAGTCAGAGCGATATTCACAGCGATAAGCATGCGGGGGCCGCTGTCCCGCACTGGGTGGAAAACACATCTTGCGCAACTAGCGCAGCATACAGGCAACGCCCGGTCTGTGATGAAGACGATTTGAATAGAAAGGACAGAGCATGTCCAACACAGCGGCACCCCGCACTTACGAAACTGCCGTCGAAATGGCGATTGATACAGCGACCTCGCACGACCTCTTTCCGGGGCAAAACCGGCACGACGATGAAGCATACTTTTTGAAGCACCCGGACCGCACCGCCCGGTTGCGGATCATCAAGGAAAGCGTACACACAACCGCTTTCAGCGCGGCGATTGCATTCCGTCGCTCTGCTCCGCGTGATCCGAAAGGCTGGCTGCTGAAATATGTACTGGTGCCTAAAGACCAACTCGTGTTGGCGATTGGCGGCGCTGCAATTTCGCCTCTGCCGCCAACGGAACTCGAAGAAGAACGCATTGCCCTAGACACATTCGGATCGTTGGCCCGTCCCCACTTCGATATGCAGCCGAAGGTCTGGCGCCAATGGCAGTCGGTGCATCAAGGGCCGAAGCCCCGGTACTCATTGATTGAGGACGCCGTAAACCTACCCATTTACGTCCCGGGCGTTCCTGAGACCTTTGCGACAGGCGACCCGCTAAGCCTGTGCAGCTATTGGATTGCCTGCAACGGCCAAGCGCGGTTCGACGCGGCGCTTAAACAAATGGGCGTCAAGTGAAGCTGACCCGCACAAACAACGATCAGCGGCGCACAGAGCGCCGCTGACACACCGCGTTAGGTTCTACCACTGCCAGCCAGCGTTTGCACGCCTCTGCGTCCGTAGGGCGGGCCAGATAGTCCCGCAGAGTCCGTAGCACCGCCAGTTGCTTCGCCTCATCCGTGACTCCCGCCATTACCGGTTCCAGTAGCACAGCGTTCTCCCGGTAGACCTGCGCCAGAACTGATAGTTCGTCCTCACCGGCAAGCTGCGTCCGGGGACGGCCACGGCGTCCGTTGCCTTTGCCGCGCTGGGCTTTAGGGGCCTTGGGTTTGTCTGGCATGGCGCGCTTTGAATATGGGTTATCCTGCCCATAGTTCACTTTCCACGTCCGGGGCGTCGCACTCGGCTTTGAGTCACGTCCGCAGCCATCAGCCGGACGTGGCCCGGCCTTAGCGACGCGCCGAGGCAAATCCTCCAACAGCGCCTTTTGCCAAGCTGCGTCGTTCTGCCGGTCGATCTGTGTTCGCCGGTACCGCCACCGAAGCCAATCCGTGACCGCTGGGGGCAAGGCCTCTACAATCAAGTCGCCCAGCACGTCACGAAACGCGCACTCGTGTTCGCCCAGGTCAATTGTGCTGCCCGGCAACCACGGGTTTTTCTTCCACTGACCCCCCAGCCGGTTCGCCGCGCGGCGCGCTTCGGCCCGGTTCCACTCTGCGGAGGACACTCTGCCGGTTTCAAACCGGCGTTTCTGGCGCTCACGATAGGCACGCGCGGCATGGGGTCCACAGTGGCTAAGACACCGGCCCTGCTTGCTTTCCTTGATTGCGGGGTTGGGGCAAGCGGCCCCTGTTTTCAGTCGCGCGCCGCAAGTCCGCGCTCCGGGGCTACCCATTCGGTAGGGCTCGCCTCGTTCGTGAAACAGGCTTTCGTGTTCTTGCGATGCAAATTTCATGGCTGATGACGATTACTGCTACGCCGCTCATGGGATGTGTTATTTTATAACAAAACTGACGCCATGACACTAAAATACTTGTAATATTTGGCGGTGCAGTTGATCCAAACGAACTCTTGAAGATGGAAGCTAAATCGTTGTCCGCTTTGTGCTGTATTGCGGTCGCTAGCAAAACTTAGGCGAACTTCTGCATCGAGCCCACTTTGACCGATGCTGCTCGATGCCCCAATTGTAGCATTGCGCAGAAAGCAGACTTTGCAAAGTCCGGTTGACCACATTGTCCACCAAAGGCGACAGTTCTGCTTCGCGACTGGGCTATACATAGCCCTCAAAGCGTATTGTTTGCGGGACTTCAGTTGCACCGTTTTCCTGAGCGAGTAGGGCGCGTGCTGACGAAAAGGTAGCAAGCGCAAAAAGAACAAGAAGGGCCTTTATCATCGTAGCGCCTCGGATCCGGGTTTTGAACTTGGGCCGGGGTTCACAAATGATCGCCCCGGCCAGCGTCAGGGCAAACGAGGTAGTTCTTGCCCTGAAACATCGTACTTTCGCCTAATTTAGAAGATCACCGACGATGCCGACGGCATCGACCACGGTAGACAGGTCATTCGTAACTTCGAGGACTTCGTCATCGACCAGAATGTAGCGGTTTCCTTTGCCCGGCTCCCCAAGCTTCCATTTGGAAAGGTCCCCAATATCCTCGAACTCCAGGTCAGATGGGAGCTTGGCACCGCGCGTGTAGCGCTTGATCTGTCCAGGTGGTACAGCTTTTGGGCCTTTGCCGGGTTTGTCTTCTATCTGAATGCTGACATCACCGTTCTTGCCCCCCTTGTTCGGCTTTTTACCCTTGTTGTCTTTGGCATGGGCATCGCTGCCTCCAAGGATGAAAAACACAACTGCTAAGGCTGCAAGAATTCCGTATGCAATCTTCATAGATTGTTCCTTTGCTTCCCAACTTCATTCGACCGGCGTTGAAAATTCCGGCACGCGCTTGATCTCTCTTAGTTGCCCTTTGGCACACCCCTTAGTGACTGCCTTCACCCCGCATTAGAAAACGATCCGGGTTCTTAGACCGAACAGGGTAATCCGGTCCTGATCGGGATTTAGAAGCGGGTCGGAAATGAATTGTACCGATGGCGTGATCTGCAGTCCGGGTGAGATTGAAAAGCGGTAGAAAGCTTCAAGCGTGAACTGATCGCCATCTATGCCTCTTGCTTCGGCCCAGTTTAGGCCCAGACCGGCCAAATCGGTGTTGCGACCATAGTAACCGAGACCGGCAGAAATCGACCGTTCATAAAGCGCTGCGGTTCCCTTCGAGGCCCCTGCACGGAAGAACGGCATCCATTTATTGTCAACAAACCATGCGGCGGAAAACGCTGCGCCGTAATCTTCTGCTCGACTGCCATCGTCAGCCGCATCCGCATGCCAGAGGGTCAGATGGATATTGTCGAAGTAGATGCGATCAAAGCCGGACGTGTACCCAAGTTCGAGCGACTTGAAGAGATTGCCGTCGCTAAACACATCAAAGTTTGGATCGGACGGGTCGGCGTTTGCGTCTGATACGCTGGCAACGGCGTAGAGGTTCTCGCTCAGCTTTACCCCACCGGCAATACCAAGGCCTTGGTTGGGCGTGTTGATTGTCGGGTTGGTATTGAAAGACAGGTTTTGAAAACCACTGTAGGGGCTTACCAACCCGTAGATATCCACAAAGTCCGTTACATCAATCTGGCCGACTTGCAGCGCCCACGACCCATTCTCAGCCCTTTGGGTCCAGAACAAATTGGTCAGAAGCAAACCGTTGTCATTGAAGGCTGTTCCCGTGATTGAAAGGGCTCCGCCATCCAGCCCGAGAAATTGCGGAGCAACGTCAGTATAACTGTGCCTGTCTTCGATCTTGAATGTCAGAGACCCCCGTTCAGTTGCCTGCCAACTGCCGTAGAACCGCGCAATTCCGCTGGCTGCTTCGCCGGTTCCCAGATCAGCATCCGTGGTTTGGCCCAATGCCAGGTAGTCAATGTTGAACCGAAAACCACCCTCAGCCAGTCGGTCTTTCCACTGAAACCAACCCGGTGCGATGTTGCGTGGAAAATCGGAACGATATTGCGGATCGGTGAGCCCGTCTCCGGGCGCAAGATCGGCTTCGACTGAAGATGGCCCGGATAGTCCCTGAGCCGACGCTGCGCCAGCAAATGCAATGCTCAATGCGGCAACCAGAAGTCTTATCATTTTGACGCCTGTGCCCCACCGGTCTTGCGATTTCCTGCCGCGCGGATGCGATCAGCAGCACGCTGCTTCCATTCCAACCTGTCTGCCTCGGTTTCCAGAGTTTCGACACGTTCCGCCTCTAGCTGGAAAGTCGCATTCATAGGCATGAGGCCATCCACAACCATCATATTATGAACGGAAGGATCGATAGTCAGCGTGCCTGTCAGCCGAACGGGTTCGTGGAAATAGCTAGGCGCCCAGTCCCCGTTCAACCGCACACGGATCATCTGGTTAGGCGGAGGTGGAGGCATGTGGCTGCACATCCCTCTTTCTGGCACCAAATACGCCACAGGCCGGCCGTCCGGATCGCTCGGAGCAGGAATGGCAAAGCCCGCGAGTGTGATTGTTCGGCCGTCGAATTGCGGGTTTCCGCTCGTTCCAGCCTTTCTTCGACGTTCAGTCACAACCTCGCGCTGATCGAGTAACCAGTCGACGTCAATTCCGTCTGACACCAAGGCGTCTTCGGTCTCTGCTAAAAGCAATTGCCATTTCTGCCGTTCTTCGGCGCTGCCAACCTCCTGCTGCAACCTGCCGCGTATACGCACAACGAAAAGAACATCGTCGAACTGTTCAGGGCTGAGATCACGATAGGGGTCATCAAAGACCTGCGCAGACGGATCTAGCAGGTCTGCCCAGTCCAACGCGGTTCCAGGCGTCGCCGCAGCATCATAACCGCACAAAACCAACCCTGCGAATACTACGGAGCAAAACCAATTTCGCATGAATGCTCTCCGGCTGCCTTATCTGGTCAATCCAGTGTGTTTTTGTAGATCACACCGTCCTTCATGATCAGGCGGATTGTTTCTGGGCTTTCAGGCCTCGGGTCGGCCCCAAACCATTGATCACCCGTACCAACCACCGAGAAATCTTCGAGCGGATTACCGTCGATCAGCAGGATATCCGCATAGGCGCCTTCCTCGATCACACCGAGCTTGCCAGCCGTGTAAGGGTTCGAAAAATCGCCTGACAAAGCTACGACCTCACCGCCGATTGACGTAAGTGTCACCATCGACTGGTACGGTCCGAAGAACTCGTTATTGAGATGTTTTTCATAAGCAATCTGGATGTTGCATGCTTCCACTGATCCCACGCAATCGGTCTGAAAGCCGCGTTTTACCGGGCATTCCTTCATATTCGGAATGTAGTTCGCGAAAGTCGCGGACGCCGATATCGCTTTCGCGAGGCTCTTGGGCTCGTTCTTGACCGATGGGATATCCAACAAACCCGGATCAAAAGCCGTGAGGTTAGTCGTTATGTAAGCCCCTTTCTCGTTCATAATCTCGGCAATCTCGCAATCGAAGGAGAAGCCGTGTTCAATGGACATTACACCGGCCTCAAGGGCGTTCATGATTGCTTCCTTGCGGTAAGAATGCGCCATGACATAGGTGCCGTATTCGTTGGCAACCTGAACGGCAGCTTCGATTTCTTCCTTGGAGCCGGCGAGCAACTGCCATGGGTCAAACGCCGAGATCACCCCACCCGACTGCATGAATTTCAGCTGTGTCGCCCCCATGCGCATGTTATTACGACCATACAGGTAGACATCATCGACACCGCTGACTTGTTGCGCCATGTTCAGATTACCGAAGTTGGTCTGTCCGCCCGGCGGCGAGGTGAAGGATGCGAAGTCAGCGTGGCCGCCGCGTGTCCCGAGGAACGCGCCTGACGCATAGTGACGTGGACCGACGATCTGTCCGGCGTCGATGGCCCTCCGCAGACCGCCGTTGGCGCCGCCAGCATCTCTTACAGTCGTAAATCCTTGCATCAGGTACATCTCGGCCATCCTGGTTCCATGGATGCCAAAATCCTCCCAGGTCGAGTTCGTTTCCATGGAAGCGATAGACGGTCCCATGAGCATGAGGTGTGCGTGAAGCTCAATGAAGCCCGGTGTGAGTGTCCTACCGCCGCCATCGATCACCTCCGCATTGGGGGCATCGATCGCATCAGTTGAGACGACCTTGATAAGGTTGCCCTCAACCAGAACGCTTGCATTTTCGATCCGCTGTTCATTCACACCGTCGAAGACATGCACGTTGGTAAACAGCGTTTGGGGTTCTTCTTGATCCTGAGCCTGCGCGGTCGCCGAAAAAGAAAGAACTGCCGCGACAATTGCCGTCGAGCAAAGAGACATTCGTAAGCCGGACATAAGTACTCCCTTCATATTCATGTTTTGCCAACTATAGTCTGGAATTCATTGGCTCGGTTGCCCCTTTTGAATTAGGATGTACGAATGTGACTGCAAAAATGGCCACTTCTTAAAGCTAATCCAACAAGGGTTATGAGCTTGCCTTTCAACTCCACCTCCCGAGAGCATAGCGAGGGCTTTGTTCGCCTCTCTTTAGCCGCTCCCTTTCTGCAATATCTCACCGAACGTAAGATCAATCCGCAACCAGCATTGGATCAGGTCGGCTTGAAAGCCGAACTGTTGACTAACCCATCCGTGTTCGTTCACTCCGAGCTGGTTTACGGCTTGGTAAATGCTTTCTCAGAAGTATCAGGGGATCGATACCTAGGACTGAATGTAGGGGAAGCGTTTGACCTACAAGGATGGCCGCCCTTCGCTCAAGCCTTGCAATCTACAAAAACGCTGTTCGAGTTTTTTACCCGCTTTGTTGAGCTCGTGCCGCAGGAGTCCAATTCTGTGCGGCACAGCCTTGTCATTGAAGCAGACAAAGCGACTTATCGTATCGAGAGGCAACAGGAACCAACCGTCCCACCCATTCAGGTGACCGGTTTTGGTGCCGCAATCTATGTACGCCTATTGCAGACCGTCGTCGGAGAGTCCTGGGACTCTTCCCGTGTGCGATGGGAAAGCAGATACATCAATGGGCTGCCTATCGACTACAAAGGGATCGAGGTTGGCCTTGGGACTGATCCCGGAATGCAAATTAGTTTTCCTGTGGAATGGTTGTTTTTGCACCACGTCTCTGAGGGTTCTGCCAAGCCCATAGCATCACTTCGACAAGATGAAGAAGTAACCGTGGTGGCAGCTTTGCGATCTGTCTTACGCGACAAACTGGATGAAACCGATTTGGGACCAGAGATGGTGGCTGGAATGCTGGGAATACAACCGGAACGGTTTCTGAAAGCGCTTCAAAAACAAGGCACAACGCTACCGCGCGAAATCAAACGGCTGCGTATCGATGTCGCCAAGGAGCACCTCAAACAAAACCAGATGACAATTGCAGAGATCGGACTGATGCTCGGCTATTCTGACAAGTCCCATTTCACTCGCTTTTTCCGAGGTCAGACCGGAATGACACCGACCAAGTTCCGAAGCAAGTAAATGTGGTCGAGCCAAATGAACGCTTCGAAGATTAGGTCCTCGTGGGATCAGTTCGGAGAAGTTGTAGTGCGACGTTGAACAGGTTAGTCGACGACATGAATGGTTGGTTGCCACCGCCGATACAACCTCTGCAACTGGCCGTTTCGTTGTGTATTTCGGAGTTAGCAAAGCTTGGTTGCGAAGGTCCGCTTCGGGCTGCCCTGTAGTCATCCACCCTCAACAGGCGAGTGACAGTATTGTCCCGCATTGCGGATAATCATCGGAATGGATCGGGTGTCTGCGTGGACTTCAAAGCGGTCTTTCGTGCTAAGTGCGCCAAATGGCCAAGCAGCTGATGTACTCTCGGCGTAACGAGTTTGTAGCCGCGCGGGAGTGGCCATATCTCACCTGACCTATCAGTCAAAAAGTCCAGATACCCCGCGCTTGGTATGCGTGGGGTATAAACAAAACCGTGCGGCGTCCGGGTGAGGCCGGGGGGTGGGGTACGACATTCGGACTCACTCGGCATCGCAGGGGTAAACCGGCAAGCGTTTCGAATTTAGTGGCAGATCAGGGGCAGGAAAACGTTGATCGGAATTTCGTCAATGTTTTCAGTACCAAATGGCGGACCGAGGAGGATTCGAACCCCCGACCCCTTGATTCGTAGTCAAGTACTCTATCCAGCTGAGCTATCGGTCCGCGTTGGTGAAGCGGTATTTAGACCCGGCGTTCGGGACGTGCAACCCGATTCTTCAAAAATAATTCAAAAACCCATCTCCCCCCGTGGGAGCCTTATTTCAAAGACCGTGCCCTCCGGGCCGGTGCTGGTCAGCACCAATTCTCCCCCGTGGCCGCGCACCAGCTCCTGCGAAATCGCCAGACCCAGGCCCGAGCCACCTTTGCGCACACCACCCTGAAACGGCGTGAACAGATTCTCCTGCGCTCGCGGCGGCAAACCGGGGCCGGTATCCCGAACCTCGATGACCCATGCGTCTTGATCTTCGGAGGCCGAGATCGTGATTTTTCCTGGTTGGCCGGATGTAATAAGTGCTTGGCGTGCGTTGCGCACAAGGTTCATGATGACCCGGAACATCTGTTCCGGATCGGCCCGAACAACCAGATCTTCGGGAACGTCGTTGGCAATTTCGATACAACCGCCGTCTACGGCCAGAGCCTCGCTGGACGCTACGTCGGCAGCGATATCGCGCAACCGCACCATGGTCAGGGTGGGCGCGGGCTCTTCGGCCCGCCCGAAGGCCAGCGTACTTTCGCACAGGGACACCGCCCGGGTGATCGAGTTGACCAGCTTGGGCGCCATCCGTCGGACCAACGGGTCGTCGCTGGCTTCGATCCGGTCAGTGAACAGCTGGGCCGAGGTCAGGATGTTGCGCAGATCGTGGCTGACCTTGGCCACCGCGCCACCCAGTTGTGCCAGCCTCTCGCGCTGTTTCAGGGCCTGGGTCAGGTCGGTCTGCAGCATCTGCAGGGCTTCTTCAGCCTCGCGCAGTTCGGTCACCTTGGATTGGGGAGAAATGATGCCGCGCGCATCTTCGGGTGCCCGGGCGTAGCGCTGCATGTAGCCCACCACGCTTTTGATCGGGCGAACCAGAACCACCCGCACCGCGAGAAACAGAAAAAACGCGGTGATGATCGAGATGACAAAGGACAGACCGAGGATGCGCAGGCCATAATCGATCATCGCCATACGCAAGGGCGCGCTGTCCATGGTAACCTCGATAAGCAAACCCGCATCCCGCACAGGCTGCCCGATGACGCGAATGACCTGGTTCTCGGGCGTGAAGAAACGGATCATCGCGTCCCGAATGAGAACCCAAGGCCCGGCGCCTCGCAAATCATAGGTCCTGGCGACCTGGTCTGGGATAGGGGAAGACAGCATCAGCTGGCGCACCTCGTCCCGGCGCAGCACCACGTTGTAGACCCCGGCATTGGCCAGAAGCTCGGCCTCAAGTTCGTCTGCCAGCATGTCGTCGGCCAGCAGCGCCAACGAGGCGATCTGGGCGCGTTCCAGCCGGTTCAGAAGGAAATCCTCGCGGAAGCGCGCGATCGACGGCACGAAGATCAGCACCTCGGCCAACATCACGAAGACCGTCGTCAAGATCAGGAAACGACCCGACAGCGAGTTCAAGTGGCGCTCCTTTCCCGATCAGGGGATCCAGCGCTGGACCAGCCTGACCACTCGTTCAACCATCTGATTCTCAAACAGTCTTGGCGAGAAATAGGCGCCCGCCACCCGTTTGTTAAGCTCTCCGATCGTGGGATAGGGCGACACCATCGCCGCGATCTGGCTCATCTTCAGGTTATTGGCCAGCGCCAGAGACCACAAGTTGATCAGTTCGCCGGCCTGATGCCCCACGATTGTGGCCCCCACCGGTCGCCCCTTGACGACCATGACCTTGATGAACCCGGTCGTTTTGCGTTCAGCCACGGCGCGATCGTTGTGGGCATAGTCGAACCGGGCGATCTCGACCTTGTCGCCGTGGCGGTCGCGCGCCTGCGCCTCGGTCAGGCCGACCTGGGCCAGTTCGGGGTCGGTATAGGTTGCCCAGGGGATATGCGCCGTCTTGGCCTTGGACGGCAGCCCGAACAGGGCCGAACGGATGATGACCCCGGCATGATACCCAGCCACATGGGTGAACTGCATCCCGCCCGCGACGTCGCCAATCGCATAGACCCGCCGGTTGGTGGTGCGCAGGCTGTCATCCACCTTGATGCCCGTGTGCGTCCGGTCGATCCCGGCAGCCTGCAGGTTCAGGCGGTCGGTGTTGGCCTTGCGCCCCACCGCCAGCAGCAGGTGCGAGCCTGCATGGACCGCGCCATCCTCGGTGACGACCTCGACCGCTCCGGCCTTCCCGCGCACCCGGGCCACCATCGCGTGTTCCAGAATCTCGACCCCTTCGGCGCGCAGAGCCTCCAATACCACTGCGGCCGCCTCGGGGTCATCCTTGCCCAGCGCCCGCGCGCCTTCGATCACCGTTACCTTGCAGCCCAGTCGCACATGCGCCTGCGCTATCTCCATGCCGATGGGCCCCCCGCCAATGATCAGCAGGTGGTCGGGCTTGACGCGCAGGTCGAAGATGGTCTCGTTGGTCTCAAACGGCACGCCATCCAGCCCCGGGATAGGCGGCACCAGCGGCGACGAGCCCGTGGCGATCACCACGCGGCGGGGGGTGATGACGAAATCGCCGGCCTGCACCTGCGTGGGCGACAGAAAAGTCCCCCAGTCGCGAATGACGCGCACGCCGAACCCTTCGAACCGTTCCTGGCTGTCCATGGGCTCGATCTGAGCGATCACGTCCCGCACATGGTCCTTTGCGGCGGCATAGTCCACCTGTGGCGCGTGGTCGGCAACGCCGAACGGCTCGGCATGGCTCTGCGCATGGGCCAGCTTGGCACTGGCCAGCAGCGCCTTGGACGGGACGCAGCCATAATTCAGACAGTCGCCCCCCATCTTGTGCCCTTCCAGCAGGATCACGTCGGCACCCATCTGGCTGGCCCCGGCAGCCACCGACAGGCCACCCGACCCGGCCCCGATCACCAGGATGTCGGTCTTAAGTTCTTGCATGGATCAAAGGCCCCTTCGGCCGCGAATGAGTTTGAGGAGAATCGGCAGAGCCGCCAGCGCGCACAGCCCCAGGATCGGGCCGATCACGAAGGGCTCGGTCAGCAGCGACAGGTCCGGCGTCTCGCCCCGGTCGAACACACCGCCCAGACCGACGCCGATCCAAGTATAGACAATGCCGCCCGGAATGATGCCCAGCGCCGTGGTCAGCAGAAAGTTCCGGAACTTCACCCCCACCAGCGCCGGCACCAGATTGGCGACGAAGAACGGCACCACCGGCACCAGCCGCATCAGGAACAGCACCGGAATCTCGTTCTCGCGCAACCCGTCCTTGATTCGCTTGACGGTGCCTTCCGAAGCCTCCAGCCGCGCCGTCAACGTCTCACCCAACCCCCAACGGGCCGCCAGAAAGATCGCCGAGGCCCCCACGGTTGCGGCAAATACGTTGAACACGGTGCCCGCGAACAGCCCGAACAGGAACCCGCCCGTCATCGAGGCCACGGCCGCACCGGGCAAAGAAAAGGTGACGATCAGGACGTAAACCAGGATGAAAACGCCCGCCAACGACCAGTAATTGGCATCGCGCCAGGCCAACAGCGCCTCGCGATTGTCGCGTAGGGTTTCAAAGGTCAGGTAGTCGCCCAGCGCAAAGAATCCGACAGCGGCAACCATCAGGATCACAAGCAAGGGAATATGTCGCGCCAGCCCACTGCGCGGCACCTGGGTGGTTTCGGTCATCTTGTCGTCCGGGTTCGAATGCTTCATCTGCCTCACAAGATGCGCGTTGGGCCTCCTGTGCAACAGGGTCTTCACGCCGGGTTGAACACGCACCGGTTCAATGTGAGAAATCCGCCGTCCTCGGGCTGATTCTGAAACTTTTGACCGGTCGCCCGACAGAATTGTTGCAAAAGGCACGAAAACCGTTGCGATGGGGTTTGACTTGCCCGCCGGTTCCCAGTAGAGGACGGGCTTCGAACACCACGGGCAGGCGAATCCGCGCCGCACCCGACCGCCAAAGATTGGAGACGGAGCGATGAAACGCACCTATCAGCCTTCGAACCTGGTTCGCAAACGCCGCCACGGTTTCCGCGCGCGCATGGCCACCAAGGCCGGCCGCAAGATCCTGAACGCTCGCCGTGCCCGCGGCCGCAAGTCGCTGAGCGCATAAACCGCGCGACCTTTCAGGTTTTGAACATGACGCCGCCGGAGGCCCCTGTGGATGGCACTGACCACCCCGGGGATATGCCCCCGGCGGCGTCCGTTTGCGCGCCTGCTCTGTCGGTGCTGCGCAAGCGCAGCGATTTCCTCAGGGCCGCACGGGCCCGACGACAGGGCACGCCTTCCATGATGGTGCAGGCCCGCAAGCGCGCGCCGGATGAGGCCGAGGGCATTCGCGTCGGTTTCACCTGCTCGAAAAAGGTCGGCAATGCCGTAGCCCGCAACCGGGCCAAGCGCCGCCTGCGCGAGGCGGCCCGCGCCGTTCTGCCGGACCATGGCCGGGACGGGTGGGATTACGTCCTGATCGGACGGGCCGAGGTGACCGCCGCCCGCCCCTTTGACGCCTTGCTGGACGATCTGCGCCAGGCCCTGCGCAAGATCCACAGCCCGCGCAAATGACCCTGCTTGCCCATATCCTCGCGCTGCCAATCCGGGCCTACCGGCTGATCTTCAGCCCCTGGGTGGGGTTCAACTGCCGTTATCAGCCGACCTGCTCGGCCTATGCGCTGGAAGCGCTGGAAAAGCACGGCCCGATCAAGGGCGCATGGCTGGCCGCGCGCCGCATCGGGCGCTGCCACCCCTGGGGCGGCGACGGCTATGACCCGGTGCCCGACGACAAACCCGACGCGCCCTGATCTGACACCCCGTCACGCTTGACCCCAGGGGGGTGCGCCGCTGAACATCGGTGTCAGCAACAACCGTCCGAGGCGCCCATGTCCAGATCCAACGCCCGCCAATCTCTGCCCACGCATGAAGTGACGAACCAACCGCCCGAGCGCGGCGACGTTGACCTGTGGACCTCGGACCCGGTTCTGCGCGACTGCGCCACGCGCGCCGGGGCACGGGCGACTCCGCTGGCCGCCTACGGGGCCGCTCTGGGCCGGGCCGAAACGCGCGACGCCGGGCACGACGCCAACCTGCACCCGCCCGAACTCTGCCTCTTCGACCGGGGCGGCCGCCGTCTGGACGAGGTGCGGTTCCACCCGGCCTATCATCACGTGATGGATCTGAGCCAATCGGCAGGCTATGCTTCGCTTGCCTGGGACGGAGAACCGGGCGGTCACGCGACCCATGTCGCGATGGTCTATCTGGCCAGCCAAGTCGAGCCGGGCCATTGCTGCCCGCTGACCATGACCTATGCCGCCGTGCCGGCGCTGGCCACCAACCCCGAACTGGCCGAAATCTGGCGCCCGAAACTGACCGCCGACACTTATGACCCAGCCCCCCGCCCGATCAGAGAAAAACGCTCGGCGACCTTGGGCATGGCGATGACCGAAAAACAGGGCGGCTCGGACGTGCGCGCCAATACCACCACGGCCACCCGCGACGGCGATGCTTGGCGGCTGCGCGGCCACAAATGGTTCTGCTCGGCCCCGATGTCCGACGGGTTCCTCACGCTGGCGCAGGCGCCCGGCGGGCTGACCTGCTTTCTGGTGCCCCGCTGGCTGGAAGGCGAGCGCAACGCCATCCACCTGATGCGCCTCAAGGACAAGCTGGGCAACCGCGCCAATGCCTCGTCCGAGGTCGAGTTCCATGACGCGCTGGCCTATCAGCTGGGGGATGAGGGGGCCGGCGTGCGCACGATCATCGAGATGGTGCATCACACCCGGCTCGACACCGCGATGGCCCCCGCCGGCCTGATGCGCGCGGCCCTGTCCGAAGCACATCACTGGGTCAGCCATCGCAGCGCCTTTCAGCGCCGCCTGATCGACCAGCCTCTGATGCGCGCCGTTCTGGCCGATCTGGTACTGGACTGGGAAGGCGCGCTGACCCTCGGCCTGCGCGTGGCCCGCGCCTTTGACGGGGACACTGCCGAAGACCGCGCCTTTGCCCGGATCGGGGTGGCGCTTGCCAAGTTCCTGTCGAACAAGCGCTGCCCCGTCGTTGCGGTCGAGGCGATGGAGGTGCTGGGCGGCATGGGCTATGTCGACGACACGCCGATGCCGATGATCTATCGCGAAGCGCCCCTGAACGGCATCTGGGAGGGGTCTGGCAACGTGATCTGCCTGGACATTCTGCGCAGCCTTGCGCGCGACCCGCTGGCCGCCCAGACCGTGCAGGCCGAACTGGACGCGGCAACCGGAGCCGACCGCCGCTATGACGCCGCGCTGAAGGCGCATCGCGACCGTTGGCCGACCCTGCCCCCCGAGGCCGAGGCCCGCTGGTTCGCCGAGGCCACCGCGCATCTGCTCACCGCCGCACTGCTGCTGCGCCACGCGCCCGGTGCGGTGGCCGATGGATACATCGCCACCCGGGTTCTGGGCGAAAGCGGGCGCGTACCCGGATCGGTCTCGGGGCTGGACACTGACGCCCTGCTGGGCCGGCTGTCCGGCTAGGCGGGCCTTGCCCGGTCGGCGCATCTGCGGTAGGGGCTGCGCATGTTCGACGATGCCGACGATATCCATCCGCTGTTTGCCGGTGCGCCCTCGACCACCGAGTTCAAGAAGCTGCGCAAACGCATCGTGCGCCAGACGCGCGAGGCGATCGAGCAATACGGCATGGTTGACCCGTCGGCCCACGACAAGGACGGCAAGCCGCCGCGCTGGCTGGTCTGCCTGTCGGGCGGCAAGGACAGCTATACCCTGCTGGCCGTTCTGTACGAGTTGAAATGGCGCGGCCTGCTGCCCGTGGACCTGCTGGCCTGCAATCTGGATCAGGGGCAGCCGGGCTTTCCGGCCACCGTGCTGCCCGAGTTTCTGGAACGCATGGGCGTGCCGCACCGGATCGAGTATCAGGACACCTACTCCATCGTGGTCGACAAGGTACCGCAGGGCCGCACCTATTGCGCACTGTGCTCGCGCCTGCGCCGTGGCAACCTGTACCGGATCGCGCGCGAGGAAGGGTGCTCGGCCGTGGTGCTGGGGCATCACCGCGATGACATCCTAGAAACCTTCTTCATGAACCTGTTCCACGGCGGCCGTCTGGCGACCATGCCTCCGAAACTGGTGAACGAAGAAGGCGACCTGTTCGTCTATCGCCCGCTGGCCCATGTGGCCGAGGCCGATTGCGAGAAATTCGCCAAGGCGATGAACTATCCGATCATCCCCTGCGACCTGTGCGGCAGTCAGGACGGCCTGCAACGACAGCAGGTCAAACAGATTCTGGACCAATGGGAAAAGAACAGCCCCGGCCGCCGGCAGGTGATGTTCCGCGCGCTGACCAATGCCCGGCCCTCGCACTTGCTGGATCCCAAGCTGTTCGATTTTGCCGGCCTGATGCTGGACCCCGGCAAAAACGGCGAAAATTCGGAAGAAATTCCGCTTCTGCGTTAACGTCTGACTCAGAATGATTTCCTAGCCTCCGATTGGACGCAGTTCGCGCAATTGGAAGGCCGGAATCGATGCTGAAAAGGTTCTCACTCCAGAGTTTTCAGAATGCTCTGCTGACCGTTCTGGCAATGCCGCAGGTTTTGGCATTCGTACCTGCATTGTGCCTGGCTGCTTTCTGGCTGGGCGGCGACACGGCGTTGGTCGTTGTCGCTCTGGGACTGCCTCTGTTGTTTTCGGCTGCCCAACGGCTTCAACCGGGTGCAGGTCTTGGTTCGGCGACGCACATGCGGCCCAGGGGGCTGTTGCCACGCGATGCTTTCTACGCCGAGATGGAGTACCTGCACAGCACATCGCGGGCAACCGGAGAGGATTCAGCCTGCATCGTTGTGTCACTGGATGATTTCGACGATGTCGAAGAGCTGCACGGCACTGCGGCAGCCGACTATGTGGCAGGGCGCTTCTGCGACCGCATCCTGGCGGTGATCCGAAGCGAGGATATTGCAACACGCCTGTCGAGAAACACGTTCCTGATCGGGTTGCGGCCCTCACGGCATCTGGACTTGGAAAGCTGCATCCAAACCTCGGGCCGCATACAAAGCACGGTGGAGGAACCGATCGCTTTGGACAATGCCAGCCTCTATCTGTCCTGCTCTGCTGGATTTTGCCTGCACTCTGCCGTTGCCGATGAAGCGCCGGACAGCTGGATCGAGGCCGCTCGGGCCGCGCTGGCCGAAGCACAGCGGAACGGGCCTTCCACGATCCGCGCCTACTCCGAGGCCACGCGACGCACATCAGTCGTCCATATCAATTTCCGCAAGGAGTTGGAGACTGCTCTGGAAACCGGTCAGATCCGCCCATGGTTTCAACCACAGGTTTCAACGGACACCGGCGACATCACCGGGTTTGAGGCCCTTGCTCGATGGGAACACCCTTCCAAGGGAGTTGTCGGGCCGCAGGTGTTTCTGCCTTTTGCCGAACAGGCCAAGCTGATGGACAAGTTGGGCCAGACGATCCGCCACCACGCCTTTCGCGCGATGCGTGACTGGGACTGCGCTGGCGCCGTCATTCCTCGGATCGGCATCAACTTTTCGTCGGACGAATTGCGGGACCCCTCACTTGTTGACCGGGTGCGATGGGAGTTGGACCAGTTCGACCTTTCGCCGGACCGGCTGGCTGTGGAAGTCCTTGAAACCGTTTTTTCGCGCCGCCCCGATGATGTCATCACCCGCAACGTGACCCAGTTGTCCAAGCTCGGCTGTTGCATCGATCTGGACGATTTCGGCACTGGTCACGCATCATTTTCGTCGATCAAACGCTTTGATGTCTCCCGCATCAAGATCGACCGGTCTTTCGTGTCCAATGCGGACCGGGAACCGTCCCAGCAGCAAATGGTCAGCGCCATTCTGATGATGGCCGAGAGATTGAACCTTGAAACCCTGGCCGAGGGGGTGGAAACCCCCGGCGAGCACGCGCTGATGGCGCAATTGGGGTGTCACCATGTCCAAGGGTTTGGGATCGGCAAGCCGATGCCGGTCGAGCATACGCTCGACTGGATCAAGGACCGCCGCGCGAAACTGGGAGGCGCACCGCGGATTGGCCGCGAAATGGGCCGGAAATCCTGATTTCGGGGACTGGATTGCCCTACACTCACGATTTCCGGGGCGATTCCGCTTGACCTTTTGGGCTGCACTCTGTTGAACCCTGCGTTGTCTTTCACTGCTCAAGGTGGCTGTCCCAGATGGACGATCAGAACAAGAATCTTATCCTTGCAACCGCGCTTAGTTTCCTTGTGATCCTGGTCTGGTTTGTGCTGTTCCCCCCACCGGAACCGACCACAACGCCTGAGCAGGCTGAAATCAGCGCCTCGGAGGGGGAAGAGATTCAGACGCCCAGCGCCGGAAGCACGACTGTCGGCGAGGCAACCGCCACCGCAGAGGAAACCCTGCCGGAAGCCACCGCGCCGCGGATCCAAATCGACACGCCGCGTCTGTCGGGCAGCCTGTCGCTTTCGGGTGGACGGATCGACGAACTGTATCTGAAAGACTACAAGGTCTCGATCGACGAAGGCGCGCCGATCGTCGAACTGCTGTCGCCCGTTGGGTCCAATTCGGCCTATTACGCCCTCTACGGGTGGGCACCCGGTGCCGGTTTGGCTGGTTCGGACGTGCCGGGCCCGAATACCATCTGGACACTGGAACAGGGCGAGACCCTGTCGGTAGACAGCCCAGTAACCCTGAAATGGGAAAATGGCGCGGGCCTGACATTCCGCCGCACGATCGGTGTGGATGCGGATTACATGTTCACCGTGACCCAATCCGTCGAAAACGGCACCGGAGCCGAGGTCGGAATGGCCCCATACGGCATTCTGGCCCGCCACGGCATCGGCGAGGATGGCGATCTGCCGGGGTTGAAGAACTTCTTCATCCTGCATGAAGGTGTGATCGGCATGGCCGACGGGACCCTGTCCGAGGTCGACTATGGCGATGTCCGCGATTTCGACATCGACCCCAACGAACGGGCACAGGCCGAGGTCTATCAGGTCAAGGAAAACGGCTGGATCGGCTTTACCGACCATTATTGGATGACCACGCTGATCCCCGATCCGGGGTCGGCTTTCAAGGCGGCCGCGAAATATGACGCGCGTCGGAAGATCTACCAGGCCGAAACGGTGTTGCCGACGATGACGGTTGCCCCCGGCGAATCCGCCGAGGTTACCACCCGACTGTTTGCCGGGGCCAAGGAATGGGAGACCATCCGCGAATATCAGGCCCGGGGCGTTCAGAAGTTTATCGACAGCATTGACTGGGGTTGGTTCTTCTTCCTGACCAAGCCGATTTTCTGGCTGCTGCACAACATCAACGCCCTGATCGGCAACATGGGTTGGTCGATCATCGGGCTGACCCTGATCATCAAGGCAATCCTGTTCCCGCTGGCGTTCAAATCCTACGTCTCGATGGCTAAGATGAAGGAATTGCAGCCACAGATGGAAGCCCTGAAAGAAGCTGCCGGCGACGACCGTCAGAAGATGCAGCAGGGCATGATGGAGCTGTACAAAAAGGAAAAGGTCAACCCGGCCGCCGGCTGTCTACCGATCCTGCTGCAGATCCCGATCTTCTTTTCTCTCTACAAGGTGATCTTCGTCACCATCGAACTTCGGCAAGCCCCCTGGTTCGGTCCTTTCCGGGACCTGAGTGCGCCGGATCCGACCTCGATCATCAACTTCTTCGGCTGGCTGCCGTGGGCCGGACCTGAGCCGGGCACGCTGATGGCGACGATTTTCATCGGCATCCTACCGCTGCTGCTGGGGATCTCGATGTGGCTGCAGCAAAAGCTGAACCCGGCGCCCACCGACGCGACCCAGGCCATGATCTTTGCCTGGATGCCATGGGTATTCATGTTCATGCTGGGCAGCTTTGCCAGCGGGCTGGTCGTTTACTGGATCGCAAACAACACCATCACGTTCACCCAGCAATACCTGATCATGCGCAGCCAGGGCTATACGCCGGATGTGTTTGGCAACATCAAGTCGGGGTTCAAGAAAACCCCCAAGACGGACAAGAAATGACCGGGCAAGTCACGCAGATCTGGCGCCATCCGATCAAAAGCCATGGCAGAGAATCCCTGCAGGAAGTCACCATTATCCCCGGGCAGACCATGCCCGGGGATCGCGTTTGGGCGGTGGCGCATGAGATGTCCAAGGCCGACGGATCCGAGTGGGCGCCCTGCGCCAATTTCAGCCGCGGCTCGAAGGCGCCCCAGCTGATGGCGATATCGGCCGTTCTGGACGGGGATCGCGTGACCCTCAGCCACCCGGATCGGCCCGAACTGATCTTTCGCCCGGACACAGAACAAGACCTGTTTCTGGAGTGGGTCCGCCCGCTGATGCCCACCGACCGCGCCGCATCTGCACGGATCGTCCGGGTTCCCGGCCGTGGTATGACCGACAGTGACTATCCCTCGGTCAGCCTGTGCAACATAGCCTCGCACCGGGCGGTCGAACAGCGTCTGGGCCGCGAACTGTCGATTTGCCGCTGGCGTGGCAACATCTGGTTCGATGGCCTTCCTCTTTGGGAAGAATTCGATTGGCTGGATAAGGATGTGCAGATCGGCGAGGCCGTATTTCACGTGCGCGAACGGATTACGCGCTGCATGGCAACGACTGCGAACCCCGACACCGGAGTGCGGGACGCGGATACGCTAGGCGCTCTGCGCAGCTGGGACCATCAGGATTTCGGAGTATACGCCGAAGTCATTCGCCAAGGCACGATCCGCCCCGGAGACAAGGTGCAGGTTCTATGACAGCTCTGCCATTTCCCCTGGCGGCCGATCCCGACGAGCAGGCAAAAGAGGCCGGCCGCAAGCTGTTTGCCGGACCGTCCGAGTTCGTCAAGGGCGTGGTGGCGATGAACGGCCTGCCCGCCCCCGACCGGCTTGAGGTCTGTTTCGCCGGCCGGTCGAACGTGGGTAAATCCAGCCTGATCAACGCTCTGACCGGCACCAAAGGGTTGGCCCGCGCCTCGAACACGCCGGGCCGCACGCAAGAGATCAACTTCTTCACCCAGGGCCCCGACCTGTATCTGGTTGACCTGCCCGGCTATGGCTATGCCAATGCGCCGGTCAAGGTGGTCGAGAAATGGCAACGCCTTCTGAAGCAGTATCTGAGCGGACGGCAGACCCTGCGCCGGGCCTTCGTGCTGATCGATTCCCGCCACGGCGTGAAGCCCGTGGATGACGAGATCATGAAGCTGCTGGACACCAGCGCCGTGACCTTTCAATGCGTGATGACCAAGGCCGACAAGGTCAAGGCCAAGGACCGCGAAAGGATTCTGGAACAGGTGCGCGGTGCCCTGTCCAAACACCCCGCTGCCTATCCCGAGATCGTGCTGACCTCGTCCGAGAAGGGCGACGGCATCCCGACGCTGCGTTCGATCATCGCCAATCTGGAATGATGCTGCTGATGCGCGTCATTTCGGTGCTGACGCTGGTTGCCGTGATGGTATCCGGTGCAATCCCGATGGGCTGGATGCCCACGCGCAACTCGGACGGGGCGATTCTGATGGTGATCTGCACCGGCGACGGCCCGGTCGAGCGCTGGATCGACCCGGGCGAGGACGCCCCGGACCACAACGACACCGACGAACGCAGCGCCTGCCCCTATGGCGGGATTGTTCTGGCAGGCCAATTGGCCGAAGTGGGAACGGTACTGCCTGCCGACTGGCCGATTGCCGCGCGTTGGGCGCATGTGGATTTCACTCATCGCAGCGCCGGGTTCCACGCCCGGTATGATGCCCGGGGTCCGCCCCACGTCTCCTGAATCCGCGAACAAGACCTGAAACCTCGGCCGCCCGGCCGGGGATGTTCCGAATTTCTGGAGACTGAAATGGCACAAGACAGCCAAACCGGGGTCGCGCAGGCGGCCCGGCGCGAGCACGCGCAAAAATTCTATAGGGCCGCCTGGCGGTGGCACTTCTATGCGGGGCTTTTTGTTGTCCCCTTCCTGATCATCCTGGCAGTGACCGGCCTGATGATGATGTTCATTACCCAAGCCGATGGCCGCGACGGAGAAAAGATCGCAGTCGAGATCACGGGCCAGGCGATGCCCGCATCCGAACTGGCCGATCTAGTGCAGGCCCGCGTTCCGGGCCGCGTAGTCGAATGGATCGGCCCCAAGGCGCCGGATCTGGCAACCGTGTTCCGAGTCAAGGCCGAAACCGGCCAGCGCATGGTGGCGATCGACCAGTATTCCGGCGAGGTGATCCAGGTCTGGGACCGTCGCGCGGGGTGGTACGATCTGGCCGACAACATCCACTCCACCCTGCTGATGGGCGATACCGGCGATCGCATTCTGGAAATCGCGGCCGGGATGGCGCTGCTGCTGGTGTTCACCGGCCTTTACATGTGGTGGCCGCGCGGCAACGTGGTGTCGGCCCTGGTGCCCGACCTGCGGGCGCGGGGCCGGAACCTGTGGAAATCGCTGCACGCGGTCACCGGGTTCTGGATGTCGCTTCTGCTGGTCGGGTTCCTGATTTCGGGCATGTCTTGGACCGGGATCTGGGGCGGCAAGTTCGTGCAGGCCTGGAGCAGCTTTCCGGCCGAGAAATGGGACAATGTCCCACTGTCGGACGATTTGCATGCCAGCATGAACCACGGCAGCCAGAACGACGTGCCCTGGGCGCTGGAACAGACACCGATGCCGGCCTCGGGTTCGGAAGCGGGCGTGGCCGGGATACCGGCGGGCGTTGCGGTCAATATCGATGCGATGGTTGCGCTGGGTGAGTCCCTGGGCATGCAGAACCGGTTCCGCGTCGCCTATCCCAACGGTGACACGGGCGTGTGGACCCTGAACCGCGACAGCATGAGCGGCGATTCGACCGACGCCACCGAGGACCGCACCGTCCATATCGACCAGTACACCGGAAAGATTCTGGCCGACGTGCGGTTTCAGGACTACTCGCTGATGGGCAAGGCAATGGCGGTGGGCATTCCTCTGCATATGGGTCTGGCGGGTCTGTGGAACTTTGTCCTGAACGTGGTGTTCTGCCTGTCGGTGATCTTTGTCTGCGTGTCCGGCGTTGTCATGTGGATCAAGCGGCGGCCCTCCGGCGCCAGCCGTCTGGCGGCGCCGCCGATGCCGTCTGAGATGCCCCTGTGGAAGGGCGCGGTGCTGGTCGGGCTGTTCACGGCCATGGCCTTTCCGCTGGTCGGGCTGACGCTGCTTGCGGTGCTGGCCGTCGACCTGCTGGTGTTCAGCAACATACCCGCGGTTCGGCGCGCATTCAACTGACCGGTTCGGGCGGTGCCCCTGTGGTGCCGCCCGTCTGCGTGGCGCGACAGCGTCCCCCTTTTGGCGCGCCACGCAACAAAACCTGTGGCCAGCCCGTTCCGGGCTTGGCAGGTCCGGCCAAAGGCCCTAACAGGGAAGGCCAGAGGGACGACAGCCATGAAGAAACAGGACATGAACCGGGATTGGATAGCCACCGCCGCCACGCTCAACAGCGCCCTGCCCTATCTGCAGCGCTATGACGGAGCGATCGTCGTGATCAAGCTGGGCGGGCACGCCATGGGCAGCGACGAAGCGATGGAGAGCTTTGCCCGCGACGTGGTGCTGATGCGTCAGGTCGGCGTGAACCCGGTGGTCGTGCATGGCGGCGGGCCGATGATCAACGCGATGCTGGACAAGCTGGACATCCAGTCGGACTTCGTGAACGGCAAGCGCGTTACCGATGCCGCAACGGTCGAAGTGGTCGAGATGGTTTTGTCCGGCGTGGTCAACAAGCGCATCGTGCAGGCCATCAATGCCCAGGGTGGAACGGCCGTCGGCCTGTCGGGCAAGGATGCCAACCTGATGACCTGTGACCAGACCGATGCGTCGCTGGGGTATGTCGGCACGCCCGCCGAAATGAACCCCAAGATCCTGCACGACCTGTTCTCGCATGACGTGATCCCGGTGATCGCTCCGCTGGGGGCGGGCCGCAATGGCGAGACGTTCAACGTGAACGGCGACACCGCCGCCGGGGCGATCGCCTCGGCACTGAAGGCCGATCGCCTGCTGCTGCTGACGGACGTGTCCGGCGTCAAGAACGCCGCCGGAGAGGTCGTGACCGAGTTGAAGGCGGGCCAGATCCGCGAGATGACCCGCGAGGGCACTATCGCAGGCGGCATGATCCCCAAGACCGAAACCGCGCTGGACGCGCTGCACAGCGGCGTGCGCGCCGTGGTCATTCTGGACGGCCGTGCCCCCAATGCCGTGCTGCTGGAACTGTTCACCGAACATGGTGCGGGGTCTCTGATCCGCCCCGACTGAAGCGAGCAAGCCCACCCTTGCAGTTCACACTCACATTCTTAAATTTGAATACATGGAGCGTGAACTCATCATCCGCTTGGGCATCTTTTTGACGCTGTTTCTGACCTTCGCGTTGGCCGAAAGGCTTGCCCCGCGCCGCCCACTACGCGTGCCTCGATCGCGCCGCTGGCTGACCAACCTATCGGTCACCCTTTTGAACACACTGACACTGCGGGCGATGGCGATCGGGTTCCCTTTGCTGGCGGTCGGGGCAGCCTTGGATGCCGGCCGGTTGGGCGTCGGAGTTTTCAACACTCTGGACTGGCCCAAATGGGTCGAGGTCACCCTTTGTGTCCTGGTGCTGGATTTCGCCATCTGGGCGCAACATCTGATCACCCACAAAGTGCCGATCCTGTGGCGTCTTCACCGTGTGCACCATGCCGACCGGGATATGGATGTCACCACGGCCGTTCGCTTTCACCCAGTCGAAATCGCCTTGTCGATGGGTTTGAAGATCGGTCTCGTCTACCTGCTGGGGCCCAGCGCGCTCGCGGTCATCCTGTTCGAAGTCCTGCTGAACGGCACGGCTTTGTTCAACCATTCGAACATCCGCCTGCCCGCCGCCGTGGATGCCGCCATGCGCCGAATACTGGTCACACCGGACATGCACCGGGTCCACCATTCGGTGCTGCGCAGGGAACATGACAGCAATTATGGCTTTGCATTATCCATCTGGGATCGTTTGATGGGGACATATGTGGCACAGCCCGAGGCCGGCCACGATGACATGACGGTGGGGCTGGAATGGCAGGACGATCGACCGACGAAGCTGGGGTGGAGCCTCGCTCTGCCGTTTCGACGCAAGTGACCTATGATCAAGTGGTGTCCACATCCGAGGCAGCGGGCCTGATCGTCATGGGCGCACAACACCCGCGGGTGAGTGGCGCCAAACAGTTGGATCGCGGCACGCTTATTCTGCTCGGGGCAGGCAGCAGCTTTTGGCCGGTCCTCACCGCTTCGGCCGAGTGGTTGGACGGCAAGCCAGACCCGGTCGACCGTTGGTCGCTCCGAGTGGTCGGCACCCTTGCGGAAGACCTGGGCGCCCAGGCGTTGTATCCATTCGGCGGCCCCCCGTATGCGCCATTCATAGATTGGGCGTTGAAATCGGGACGTGCGTTTCAAAGCCCGGTGGGCGCGCTGGTGCACGACACGGTGGGAATGATGATTTCATTGCGTGGAGCCCTGCACTTTGATCACGAGTTCGACATTCCCGTCGCAGACGACCCGTCGCCATGTATCAATTGCCCTGCGCCCTGCGCATCGGCCTGCCCGGTCGGGGCCTTGAACGCCAAAACGTTCTATGACGTCGACGCCTGCCACGGCTACCTGAGAACTCCGCCCGGTCAGGCCTGCATGACACAGGGATGCGCAGCCCGGCTGGCCTGTCCGCTCAGCGTGGGGGCCGGACGTCGGGCCGAGCAATCCGCCCATCACATGAGAGCCTTTCACCCGGAATGACCCGCACACTTATCCTGACCCGCCACGCAAAATCCAGTTGGGACCATCCCGGCCTGCCCGATCATGACCGACCACTGAACAAGCGCGGGCGAGCTTCGGCCTCCGCCATCGGCGATTGGCTGCGACGCAATGGTTATAGGCCCGACGAGGTCCTCAGTTCTTCATCCGAGCGCACGCGCGAGACCTGGCTTCGGATGGGGCTGAGCGCGTCCAACATCCGGTTCCTCTCCGAACTCTATCATGCCTCGCCCGACCAGATCCGGCAGGCGTTGTCCAGGGCGACGGGTCAAACGGTCCTGCTGCTGGGCCACAATCCGGGGATCGCGGAGTTTGCGGAACGTATTGCTCAGTCTGCACCGGAGCACCCGCGGTTCCTCGACTATCCGACCTGTGCGACCACGGTTCTTCAATTTGATATGGCGGACTGGTCCGGAATCGGTTGGTACGACGGCCAGGTGATCGAATTCGTCACGCCGCGCGCGTTGCTGGAATGAAAAAAGGGCGGGATCACCCCGCCCTTTCCAACGTCGTATTCAACCCGCGTCAGTGACCCAGAATCTGGCTGAGGAACAGCTTGGTCCGTTCGCTTTGCGGGTTGTTGAAGAACTCTTCCGGCTCGTTCTGTTCCACGATCTGACCGGCATCCATGAATATCACGCGGTTCGCCACCTGGCGGGCAAAGCCCATCTCGTGGGTCACGCAGAGCATGGTCATGCCTTCCTCGGCCAATTCGATCATGGTGTCGAGCACCTCTTTGATCATCTCGGGGTCCAGAGCGGATGTCGGTTCGTCAAACAGCATGATCCGCGGCATCATGCACAGGCTTCGTGCGATCGCCACACGCTGCTGCTGACCACCCGACAGCTGACCGGGATACTTGTCGGCCTGTTCGGGGATCTTGACCTTCTCAAGGAAATGCATCGCGCGCTCTTCGGCCTCTTTCTTGGGCGTTTTACGCACCCAGATCGGGGCCAGCGTGCAGTTTTCCAGAATGGTCAGATGCGGAAACAGGTTGAAGTGCTGGAACACCATGCCAACCTCGGACCGGATCTTGTCGATGTTCTTCAGATCGTTCGACAACTCGGTTCCGTCCACCACGATTTTGCCCTGCTGGTGTTCTTCCAGCGCGTTCAGGCAGCGGATCAGAGTGGATTTGCCCGACCCCGACGGCCCCGCGATCACGATCCGCTCGCCCTGATTGACGGTCAGATTGATGTCGCGCAGCACGTGGAAGGACCCGTACCACTTGTTCATGTTGGTGATTTCGATGGCGACCTCGTCGCTCACCTGCATTTTAGAGCGGTCAATTTCGCGGTCGATTGCAAGTTCAGACATGTGTTGAACTCCTTAGTGATGATCCGTGGCAAGGCGACGCTCGAGCCACTGGGAATATTGAGAGATGCCGTAACAGACGACGAAGAACAGAAGCGCGGCAAAGCCCAGAAGCTCCCAATAGACGCCGTTCCATTCGGTCGACGCCAGGATGGGACCCCGGATCATGCCCACCAGATCGAACATCGAGATGACCGAAACCAGCGTGGTATCTTTGAACAGGCCAACGGCCACGTTTACGATACCAGGGATTGAGATCTTCAAGGCCTGTGGCAGGATGATCAGACGCATCGCCTGCGGGTAGTCCAGACCCAAACTGTCTGCTGCCTCATACTGACCGCGCGGAAGCGCAGCCAGACCGCCGCGGATCACCTCGGCGATATAGGCGGCAGAGAACATGGTGATCATGATCACAACGCGCAGAAACAGGTCGACCGTGCTGTCAGGCGGGAAGAAATAGGCCAGCATCACCGAAGCCACGAACAGCAGCGTGATCAAAGGCACGCCACGGATGAATTCGATGAAGATGACGCAAACCCACTTGATCAGCGGCATATCGGACTGACGACCCAGAGCCAGTGCAATACCCAGGGGCAAAGACAGTGAAACACAGGTCACGCCCAACATCAGGTTCAGCATAAAACCACCCAGGTCACGGCTGGGCACCGCAGTCAGCAGCGCACCTTCGTTGGCGTCTTCGGGAATTAGTGCCCCGCCGACATTCCACACGACCAGCGCCACGACAATGGCCCCAAAGAACCCGGCTGCAAAGCTGTTGCGGCCAAATTTCTGGAATACCACGCCTGCCGCGACACACCCCAGCAGGGCCACGATAGGCACCATGATGGTTCCACCCCAAATCAGCCAGAAAGCGATAAACGGGTAGAGCGCCGTAAACAGCAGCAACTTTCGAGGCAGGTCGAAGAACAGAACAGGTGCCACAGCCACCAACATCAGCACAAACGCCAAGTTCGGGCGCCAATACGCTTCTACCGGATATTTGAACCCGTAGATCAGTTGATGCCAGCGTTCGGTGAGAACTGCGAAACAGGCCCCGGTCTTGCCGTCCAGAATCTCGCGGCATTGCGCGAGCGAGTCTGCATTCCAAACGCCGTTCAAAATCCACGGCAAGGTGTTCTTGAGAAGCACATAGATCAGCAGAATCGACAGAAGGGTAAGGATCGTGTTTGTGACACCCGAGAAAAGGTTCTCACGCAGCCATTTGACGATACCCGTCTGGTTTGCCGGCGGAGGCGACGGAGGAATGGTGCCGTCGGCCACAAATGCGATCGGATTTGTTGTTTGATCAGCCATGGCTCAGCGCTCCTTCAACTTGACGGATGCGTTGTAGATGTTCATCGCCATCGAAATCAGCAGCGAGGCTGTCAGATAGAACAGCATCAGCAGCAAGACGCACTCGATCGCACGACCGGTTTGGTTCAGCGTGATGCCACCCAGCGTTGCGGTGATATCCGCATAGCCGACTGCAATCGCCAGAGACGAGTTCTTGGTGATGTTCAGATATTGCGAGATCAACGGCGGGATGATGACCCGCAGCGCCTGAGGCAGGATCACAAGATTCATGATCCGGCCGGGACGCAGGCCCAACGCGGCCGCAGCCTCGGTCTGACCTTTTGAAATCGCTTGAATACCTGCACGTACGTTTTCTGCGATGAAGGCGCCGGTATAGATCGACAAAGCGAACCACAATGCGATCAGCGGGCCGCCGACCTTGATACCACCGCTGAAGTTAAAACCTTTCAGAGCGGGGACATCCCAGGTCAGGCCCATCAAAATCATCAGCAGCGCAAAAGGCACAAGCCAAACTGCAAGCTTCACAAGGCCGGTCTTTGGACGCTCGCCCGTCTGTTCCTGTTTGAGCGTGGCGCGTTTCTCAATTTCACGAGACGCAAACCACGAAGCGACCAAAACCGCGATGACCAGCAGCCAATTCAGAAAGGTCGAACCGAACAGCCCATTCGCAAACTCGGGGCGCGGGACATAGACGCCGCGGTTGGTAAAGGCGAACAGATCAAACAGCATGCTGGATGTTGGGTTATCGCCCCGGAACTCCCTCGGTCCCGGCAGCACGGCGGTCATGATCGTGAAGATGATGATGATCCAGATCAGAACCGGAATATTCCGGAAGATTTCCACGTAGACCGCCATCAGCTTGGATACAAGCCAGTTGTTTGACAGGCGCAAAACGCCGGCGATCACGCCAAACACCGTGGCAGTGATACAAGCCAGGACTGCAACCAAAAGCGTGTTGAGAATGCCGACGACAGCCGCACGCCCATGCGAGGACTGGCTGTCATATTCGATCAATCGCTGGTTGATGTCATACCCGGACGGATCGCCCAGGAAAGAATAAGAAATGTTGAGCCCTGCGGCCCTAAGGTTCTGGATCAGGTTGTTACCAAGATACCAGATGCTGAGCGCAATAACGATTGCCGCGATCACCTGAAATGTAAGAGAGCGATAGCGTGTATCGTTTATGAGCATCGACAACCGAAAGTCAGCCTTCGGTGGGTCAGTCATAGTCGACATATTTTGGGATCCCCGTGCTTTTCGGACGCTTCCTTCCCGGCAGGGTTTTCCCCGCTCCCGAGCAGCCCGTAGCATTCTGTTTTGCAAAAAAGGGCGCAGGTTGCCCTGCGCCCTTTTCCGTGGATTTTAGCGGAACGGCGGCGAGTACAGCAGGCCACCATCGGTCCACTGTGCGTTCAGACCGCGTGCCAGACCGATCGGGGTTTCCTCACCGATGTTCTTGGCAAACACTTCGCCGTAGTTGCCACCCGCCTTGATGGCGCGCATGGCCCACTGTGCGTCCAGGCCCAGCATCTCGCCCAGGGTGCCTTCGCTACCCAGCAGACGGTTGATTTCCGGGTTCTCGGTACCTGCAGCCATCTCGTCGATGTTCGCCGAGGTGATGCCCAGCTCTTCGGCCGAGATCAGAGCGTTCAGGGTCCAGCGAACGATGTCGCCCCACTCGTTGTCGCCGTGACGGACCAGCGGGCCCAGCGGCTCTTTCGAGATGATTTCGGGCAGCAGAACGTGATCACCGGGGTTTTCGAACGTGGCGCGGGTTGCGGCCAGGCCCGAAGCGTCGGTGGTGTAAACGTCACAGGCACCTGCCAGGTACTGCTGCTGCGCTTCGGCGTTGGTTTCGATCGGAACCGGCTCGTAGCTGATGTTGTTCGAGCGGAAGAAGTCCGCCAGGTTCAGCTCGGTGGTGGTGCCGGTCTGGATGCAGACAGTGGCGCCGTCCAGTTCCTTGGCCGAGCTGACGCCCAGTGCCTTGGGCACCATGAAGCCCTGACCGTCGTAGTAGTTCACACCCACGAATTCGAACTTCAGGTCGACGTCGCGGCTGAAGGTCCAGGTGGTGTTACGGGCCAGCATGTCAACTTCGCCCGAAGCCAGAGCGGTGAAGCGAGTCTTGCCGGTGGTGGGAACGAATTCAACAGCGTTCGCGTCACCCAGAACGGCGGCGGCTACTGCGCGGCATACAGCAACGTCAAAGCCCTGCCATTCGCCATTCGCGTCAGGTGCAGCAAAGCCAACCAGACCGGTGGTCACACCGCAGTTCAGCTTGCCGCGCGCTTTGACGTCGTCCATGGTTCCTGCCGCGGCCGCGCCGGCAGCAAGACCGGCAATCGTCGCCGCGCCCAAGATTACGGATTTTTTCATTTTTACCTCTTCCTGATTTCCCGCCCCATCCCGGGACGGATCTTGTCCGACACACAAAGGTAGCCGGATAGGTTACCCCAAAGGTGTCTCCCCTTTAGTGCGCCCGAGTTTGGGCGCATTCATAAACAAACGTCAAGGGTCGGATCAGTGAAAACGATATGTTCCCGGCAAGGCAACTGCCCAAGCCTCTCAAATCAGGACCAGAAAGGCTCAAACCGATAGATCATAGAAGGTTTTCGCGTGCAAAAAGGCGATCTTCTTCAGTTCGGCGGCTTGGACCGCCTCGTCGTCATCCCCCCATTGCTCGGCCTGCCACGATTCATCCAGCCGAGAAATGCGCCATATCTCCTCCGGGTTGCGCCAGTTTTGGGCAGCGGCAAAACCCAGAATCAACGAACCCGACAGACTCACAAGGTCGTGAAACGCCGCCAGACGGAACGCGTCCAGGTCGTGAACCTGCCGACGCAGCCGATCCAGCGCCTCGGGGGCCTGAGGCTGATGCCGGACGCCTTCGACCGGGATCAGTCTGGCGCCCAGCGTTTCCGCGGCCCAGTCCAGCGCGGGATCCCATTCGCGGCGCTGACGTGCGATCAGGGCTTCGGGGTGGGTTGCGCGATAGCAGAGCAGGTCCGAATCGCCATAGTCCGACAACATGTCGGCAACTTCCGCGTGCTGATGCTGCACCTTGTCGATTGCCGCGTTGGCCGAGCGGGTGAAGGGCATCGTCGCCGGATCGATTTCCTTTTCCTGCGCGTCCCACTCGCGGGCCACCGCCTCGGCCATGGCCCGGGTGGGCAGGACCAGAGCAGCCTTGGCCGGTGTCCGTACCCGGCGGCCGTCCAACTCGACGGTATAGCCGCCATCGGTCGCGACCACGGCACTGGCTGTCCAAAAGCGTTTCGGTTTCCACTCACTCATATCGTTATCCCCAGACTGCGGACAGGACGCCGGGCAGCTGCTCGAACCGGTCGATCACCGCGGTCGCCGCACCCAGCTGCGACCGTTCATGATAGCCCCAGCCCACGCCGATCCCCGCAACCCCGGCGGCCCGCGCCATTTCCATGTCAAAGCTGGTGTCGCCGATCATCACGGCGTCACCGGTCGAAACCCCTGTTTCAAAAAGCGCCGTTTCGATCATCGAGGGATGCGGCTTGGATGGATGATGGTCCGCCACCTGACGGGTGACGAAGACCGAATCCAACCCGTGCGCCTCGAGCAAGGCATTCAACCCCCGCTGCGATTTACCCGTCGCCACGCCCAGAAGGATCTCGGGCACGGCCTGCAACGATCCGATAACCTCGCGCGCGCCGGGATAGAGCGGTGAACTTGCCGCCCCCATCTCAAGCCGATGAGCGTGATACGCCTCTTTGTAGCCCTCGACCAAACGGCGTTGAGTTGCCTGCGACTGATCCGCCGCGAGGCGCGCGATTGCAATCGGCAAGGACAGCCCCACGATCGACAGGATCGCCGCGCGATCTGGCACCGGAAGGGACAGAGCCTGAAAACTGGCGGTCATGGCTGACACGATGCTGGCCTGGCTGTCCACCAGCGTCCCGTCGACATCGAACAGAACCAGGCGCAGAGGCGCGGTCATTGCAACTCCTCGAACGGGTCCTCGGCGGCCAGATCTTCGGTCCAGCCCAAAGTATCCCAGCTGTCCTTCATGTGCGGCGGCAGCGGAGCGTTGATCGTGATCTGCTTGCCGGTAATCGGATGCTTGAACGACGCGGTTCGCGCGTGCAGATGCAGCTTCTTGCTGATGACCCCGCCCAATTGTGCGCCCCAGCCATCGCCCAGGTTTTCCTGACCGGAACCGCCATATTTCCCATCGCCGATGATCGGGTGCCCGATGGCCGCCATATGCGCGCGCAGCTGGTGCGTGCGGCCGGTGACGGGCTCCATCGCGACCCAAGATGCACGCCCCGCCACCCGATACAGCGTGGCATAGAGCGTATGGGCCCGTTTGGCACCCGGTGTGCTGTCGATCTCGTTCAGATGGACGGCGATCATCTTTTCGCCCTCGCCCTGCTTGCCATGACCGGGGGCCTTGACCAGCCCGGTCTTGATCTCGCCCAGATACGGGGTCGGCACGCCGGCCACCAGCGCCCAGTAGATCTTGCGCGTGTTGCGATGCCGGAAGGCCGCGGTCAGCCCCTTGGCCGCTTCGCGCGTACGCGCCATCAGCAGCACGCCCGAGGTGTCCTTGTCGAGCCGGTGCACCAGCCGCGGGTTCTCGTCATAGCCAAAGCGCAGCGCCTCGGCGACGCCGTCCACATGCCGGGCCTGGCCGCTGCCGCCCTGAACGGGCAGGCCATGGGGCTTGTTCAGTGCCAGCACGTGGTCATCCCGGTAGATCACGCAAGACTGTATCATTTTCGCATCGGCATCGGTCACGCGCGGGCGGGCCGGGGCCGGTTTGTGATCCGGGTCCGGCAGGGGCGGCACGCGCACCACCTGCCCCGCCTGCAACCGTGTCGAGCCCTTGACCCGGCCGCCATCCACGCGCAGTTCACCCTTGCGGCACATCTTTTCGATCCGGCCCTGGCTGACATGCGGGAACAGGCGCCGCAACCAGCGGTCCAACCGCTGGTGGCCGTCGCCCGGCTCGACCGTGATCATCTGTACGCCGCTCATGCCAATACCCCTTGCGACCGGATGCTGCGCGCCCGGAAAATCGCCCGTGTCAGTGCCTCAGAAAACATCCGCGTCTGTCGCGCGCCGCAAGGCAAGAGTCAAGCAGGCTGACGGGTTCGCAGGGCCAAGGCCGCTCAGATATCGGTGAAATCTCCGTGCCGCCCGGCCCCATCGCGAAACCGAGCCGCGCCGGATGTGCCCTCGCGGCGGATGGCGTCCAGTCCGTTGGCCCATTCGACCTTCAACGCCTCGCGCATCGGCATCCCCCGGGTTTCGATGATCGAGCGGCGGTCGGCGCGGACGGCCTCCTGCGGGAACCGGGCGATCTCTTGCGCCATCGCTTCGGCCGCCGTGCGTGCTTCACCCTGCGGCACGATTTTCTCGGCCAGGCCGATCCGTTCGCACTCGTCAGCCTTGACCTTGCGCCCTGTCAGCGCAATCTCAAGCGCCTTGCCCTGCCCGACCAGCCGCGGCAGCCGCACCGAACCGCCATCCATCAGCGTGATCCCCCAGCGGCGGCAATAGACGCCCATATAGGCGTCCTCGGCCATCACCCGGATGTCGCACCACAAGGCCAGTTCCATGCCGCCGGCAACAGCGGCGCCTTCGATCGCGCCGATGACCGGCTTTGACAATTCCAGCCGCGACGGACCCATCGGGCCCAGCAGCGACGGCGCCGCCCCGATCGGAAAAGCATGCTTGTCGAAATAGGGCTCGCGCAGGTCCGGGTCGGACAGCGTGGCTGCCATCTTGAGGTCCCAGCCCGCGCAGAAATTGCCGCCTTTGCCCCAGAACACGGCGGCTTTGGCCGCGCTGTCCTCGAAGGCGATGAAGGCCTCGGCCAGGGCTGCCGCGTGTTCGGCATCCACGGCGTTTCTGGCCTGGGGCCGGTCGTGGATGATGGTCCACACGTCGTCTGTCTTGTCTATGGAAACGGTCATCTGCGCTCCTCCCTGGCGGCATGCAACCCTAGGGAAACCCGGCCGCGCCTTAGGTGTCGCGCAAAACGCGACGGCACGGCCTGATTTGACCTTGCGTCACGACCCGTTGCGTTGACTGCGCAGTTTCGAAAAGTAGTCCAGACGCTTTTTCAACTCGCGCTCGAACCCGCGTTCGACTGGCTGGTACAGGACCGGGCGTTTCATGGTCTCGGGAAAGTAGTTCTGCCCCGAGAACCCGTCCTCGGCATCGTGGTCGTAGGCATAGCCCGCGCCATAGCCCTGATCCTTCATCAACCCGGTCGGCGCGTTCAGGATGTGTTTGGGCGGCGGCTCGCTGCCCGACTGTTTGGCCAGGCGCATCGCCGCCTTGTAGCCCACATAGGCCCCGTTGGATTTGGGCGCCAGCGCCAGATACACGACCGCCTGCGCCAGCGCCAACTCACCCTCGGGCGACCCGAGCCGCTCGTAAACTTCCCACGCATGCAGGCAGATCGACTGGGCCTGCGGATCGGCCAGTCCGATATCCTCGACCGCCATTCGGGTGATGCGGCGGGCCAAGTATCGCGGATCTTCGCCCCCAGTCAGCATCCGGGCGAACCAGTACAGCGCCGCATCCGGGTCGGACCCGCGCACCGATTTGTGCAGCGCCGAGATCAGATTGTAGTGTTCGTCCCCCGACTTGTCGTATTTCGCGGCGCGGCGCATCAGGCGCTTGGCCAGCGCGTCGGGGTCCAGCGGCGCGTCTACCGACCAGGCCGCGATCTGTTCGATCAGGTTCAACAGCGCCCGGCCGTCTCCATCCGCCATCTCCTGCAGCGCGTCCCGCGCCGCGGGTGTCAGGGGCAACGCCTTGCCCAGCTCTTTTTCGGCGCGTTGCGTCAGGCGTTCCAGATCGGCCAGCCCCAGCCGCTCCAGCACCAGCACCTGCGCGCGGCTGAGCACGGCGGCGTTCAACTCGAACGAGGGGTTTTCGGTGGTCGCGCCCACCAGAAGGATCGTCCCGTCCTCCATATGCGGCAGGAACCCGTCTTGCTGGGCCTTGTTGAAACGATGGATCTCGTCCACGAACAACAGCGTCCCCCGGCCGTTCCGCCGCCGCAACTTGGCAGCCTCGAACACCTTCTTGAGGTCGGGAACGCCGGTGAAGATCGCGCTGATCTGTTCGAAATGTAGGTCGGTTTCCTTGGCAAGTAGCCGCGCGATCGTGGTTTTTCCCACCCCCGGCGGCCCCCAGAGGATCAGGCTGGACAGACTGCCCGACGCCAGCATCACCCCCAGCGGCGCCTCGGGGCCCAGAACCTGTTGCTGCCCGATCACCTCGGACAGCGCCTGGGGCCGCAGCCGGTCGGCCAGCGGGCGGTTCGGGGCCGGTTCCGAGGCCTGGCGTTCGGTGTCGAACAGGTCACTCATGCGGTCACAGCCTGAACCGCAACGACACGGGTTTGCCACCGCGCACCAGGTCGATCTGCACCCGCCGCCCCGGATCGCGCAGCGCCCGAACGACGTCACGCGGACGTTCAGCCTGTCGCCCGTTCACGGCATTGATGACATCGCCGGGCCGCAACCCGGCCCGCGCGCCGTAGGGGCCGGGGTCGACCACGACCACGCCGGTCTGCGACAGCAGCAGGCCCATCTTGGCAATCATTGCCGGGTTGATGCGCGCAACCGTCATTCCCGGAAGAACCGTGCGATCGTCTAGAGTGGTTTCCTCGGCCGGAGGCGTCTCGGGCGCGGGCACCAGATCGACGCTGACCTCAGCACGCTCGCTACCGCGGAGCCGGGTCAGAACGGATGTCCCACCAACACCCGCCACAGACATGCGGAACTTCATCTCAGCCGGAGAATTCACCTCTTCGCCGTCCA
The DNA here is from genome assembly GCF_056537025.1 of Ruegeria sp. CH5. Taxonomy (NCBI): domain Bacteria; kingdom Pseudomonadati; phylum Pseudomonadota; class Alphaproteobacteria; order Rhodobacterales; family Roseobacteraceae; genus Ruegeria; species Ruegeria sp. CH5. Next base: position 84,567 of record NZ_JBQFQT010000007.1, read on the forward strand.
CATGCGTGACGATGTCCCCGACCCGCAGGCCGGCCTCGGCCAACGGGCTGAGCGGATGGAGGTCCGAGATCACAACGCCTTGCGGCAACGAAAGCCCAAGGGATTCGGCGATGTCGGCGCTCATGGTCTGTCCGGCCATACCCGCCCAAGGGCTGACGAAACCAACGTTTCCTTCCTGGGCCTGCCGCAGAAACTCTGCGACCAGATTGGCCGGAATGGCGAAGCCAATCCCATTGGATCCACCCGACCGCGTCAGGATCGAGGTGTTGATGCCGATCAGGTCACCATTCACGTCGATCAGGGCGCCACCGGAATTGCCCGGGTTGATGGGCGCGTCTGTCTGGATGAAATAGCCCCGTGCATTGCCAGTGGCGGTGCCAGACCGCGCCAGCCCCGAGATGATGCCAGACGACACGGTCTGCCCCACGCCGAACGGGTTGCCGATGGCCAGGGCCAGTTCCCCCACCTCGACATGGTCAGAATCCCGCAGACGCAGAAACGGCAGTCCCTGCGCGTCCCGCAGGCGCAGGATGGCGATGTCGCTTTCCTCGTCGCCCAGAACGACCTCGGCCTGGAACTCGCGACGATCCGTGGTCACGACCCGGATCTCGGTCGCGGTGCCGACAACGTGATAGTTCGAGACGACATAGCCGTCCTCGGTCAGGATGACGCCCGACCCCAGCGAGTTTTGCACCCGCGGCCGCGGTGCACCGAACCCACCGCCGAAAAAGTCGCGAAAGAACGGATCCGTGAAAATCGGACTGCTGCGTCCAGGCCGGACGATCTTGGCATAGATGTTTACCACCGCCGGGGCCGCCTTTTTGACCACCGGGGCAAAACCCATCGAAATCTCGACCTGTGACTGAGGAACCCGTGTCTCGGCACCGGCATGGGTGGCCAGTGTCATCAGGCATACGGCCAGGATCGTGCGTATCATGACAGCTCCGTTCATCATCCGCCGAAGATATGCGGAGGTCGGCACGCGAATGCAATAGAGCACGCGAAACCTTGCCGCTGCCATGTCCGCCGTGAGCGAGGCGATCCACAAGAAAAAGCCCCTGACCGGGATATCCGGACAGGGGCCTTGAAGCGGCAATGCAGCCGGTTCTTATTCTTCGTCAACGTCCACTTCTTCGGCGGCGACGCGGGCCTTGTCGGCTGCGCCTTTGGCGTCGATGTCACGATCAACGAATTCGATGATCGCCATCGGAGCCATGTCGCCATAGCGGAAGCCAGCTTTCAGGATACGGACATAGCCGCCCTGACGGTCCTTGTAGCGCGGGCCCAGAACCTCGAACAGCTTGGCGACGTCCTTGTCTTCCTTCAGCTGAGCTGCGGCCTGACGGCGGGCGTGCAGATCGCCGCGCTTGCCCAAGGTGATCAGTTTTTCAACGATCGGGCGCAGTTCTTTTGCCTTGGGCAGGGTCGTCTTGATCTGTTCGTGCTCGATCAGCGAGCCGGCCATGTTCGAGAACAGGGCCTTGCGGTGCTCATGAGTACGGTTCAGGCGGCGGTAACCACGTGCGTGACGCATTTTTCAATTCCTTCTTTCGCGTTTTGCTTTGTCTGGCCGGCGATGCGTGTCACCGGCTCTCCTTGGGGCGGAAATGCCCATACGGTCCCCGGCAGCCCGGGCATTGGAGAAGACGCGCTTAGAACGCGTCTTCGAATTTCTTCGCCAGATCTTCGATGTTGTCGGGCGGCCAATCCTCCACATCCATGCCGAGGTGCAGACCCATGCCGGACAGCACTTCCTTGATCTCGTTCAGCGACTTGCGGCCGAAGTTCGGGGTGCGCAGCATCTCGGCTTCGGTCTTCTGGATCAGGTCGCCGATGTAGACGATGTTGTCGTTCTTCAGGCAGTTCGCCGAACGAACCGACAGTTCCAACTCGTCCACTTTCTTCAGCAGCAGCGGGTTGAACTCCAGACCATCGTCCTCGTCCTGGCGACCGGCCGATTCCGGCTCGTCGAAGTTGACGAAGATCGACAGCTGATCCTGCAGGATGCGGGCGGCGAAGGCCAGCGCGTCCTCGGGCGTGATCGAGCCGTCGGTTTCGATCTTCATGGTCAGCTTGTCATAGTCCAGAACCTGGCCTTCACGGGTCGGCTGAACGTCATAGGCGACTTTCTTGACCGGCGAGTAGATCGCGTCGATCGGGATCAGGCCGATGGGCGCATCTTCGGGCTTGTTCTTCTCGGCCGAGACATAGCCTTTGCCGGTGTTGACGGTCAGTTCCATGAAGAGCTCGGCGCCATCGTCCAGGTGGCAGATGACGTGATCACGGTTCAGAACCTCGATGCCGGCGCTTTCGCTGATATCACCGGCGGTGACAACTGCGGGGCCTTTGGCATTGATCGACAGGCGCTTGGGCCCTTCGACTTCCATGCGCAGAGCGACCTGCTTGAGGTTCAGGATGATGTCGGTGACGTCTTCACGAACGCCTGCGACCGAGCTGAACTCGTGCAGGACGTTGTCGATCTGGACGCTGGTGATGGCGGCGCCTTGCAGCGAGCTCATCAGAACACGGCGCAGCGCGTTGCCCAGGGTCAGACCAAAGCCACGCTCAAGCGGCTCCGCAAACAGGGTTGCCTGCCGCGCGGGATCGTTGCCCGGCTTGCCTTCCAGTTGGGTCGGCTTGATCAATTCTGCCCAATTCTTGTGGATCATGTAATCCCTCCATTCCTGTCTGCGCCCCATGACCAATCAGGTGCAGACGCCCGAGGTTTCAAAACGGCGAACCGGGGCCGTGTAAAAACACGGCCCCAGCCTGGTAATTCGATCGGTTAGACGCGGCGGCGCTTCGGCGGGCGGCAGCCATTGTGGGCGATCGGGGTCACATCGCGGATCGACGTGATGTTGAAGCCCACGGCAGCCAGCGCACGCAGAGCCGATTCACGACCCGAACCGGGGCCCTGAACTTCGACTTCCAGCGTCTTGACGCCATGTTCCTGCGCCTTCTTGCCTGCATCTTCTGCAGCCATCTGAGCGGCGTAGGGGGTCGATTTCCGCGATCCCTTGAAGCCCATGGTGCCGGCCGACGACCACGAAATGGCGTTGCCCTGCACGTCCGAGATCAGGATCTTGGTGTTGTTGAAGGTCGAATTCACATGGGCGACGCCCGATGCGATGTTCTTACGCTCTTTGCGCTTAACGCGAGTCTTGTCACGTGCCATCAGTCAGACCCTCCCTTATTTCTTCTTACCAGCAATGGCCTTTGCGGGGCCTTTGCGGGTACGAGCGTTGGTGTGGGTACGCTGACCGCGAACCGGCAGGTTGCGGCGGTGACGCAGACCGCGATAGCAGCCCAGGTCCATCAGACGCTTGATGTTCATCTGAACTTCGCGACGCAGGTCACCTTCGACGGTGAAGTTCGCGTCGATGTATTCGCGGATGGCCAGAACTTCGGCATCAGACAGTTCATTGACGCGACGGGTCGTGTCGATGCCAACGGCTTCGCAGATCGCTTTGGCCGAGGTGTTGCCGATACCGGTGATATATGTGAGGGCGATTGGTACCCGCTTTGCAGTCGGGATGTTTACGCCGGCAATACGTGCCACGTGTCACTTTCCTTTCGTTGCGGTTCCGTAATTCCAGAACCTTTTTTCACAACGCCTAACCGTGGCAGTGTGGCCAGAGGGTTCAGCATTATACGAGGTGGTCTATACAAGCGGAACGAATCCCGCGTGCGCGATTGATTCCCCAAAGGGATGGGGGTCGATATGGGCTTTTGCGCTTGGCGTCAAGCCCTTTGCAAGCTTAACCCAATATGGCTGCGATCGAGGCTCGGACTTCCTTGATGTCCGCCAGCCCGTTCACCGGTCGAAGATCGCCCTTGGCGTAGTAATAGCCAATCAACGGCGAGGTCTTCTTGTAATACTCCATAAGCCGGGTGCGCAGGCTTTCCTCGTTGTCGTCGGCACGACGGACGAAATCGTTTTCTTTGCCGCAATTGGTGCATTTACCATCGGCCGGGATCGGTTTGGTCTTGTCATTGTAGACCTCGCCGCAACCGCCACAGGTCGACCGGGCAGTGATCCGATCAACCAGGGCCTCGTCATCCACGCGCATTTCGATCACGGTGTGCAGCGACTGGCCCAGCTTGGTCAGAAGAGCCGACAAGGCGTCAGCCTGGGCCAAGGTGCGCGGGAAGCCGTCGAAGATGAAGCCAGCGCCCTTTTCGGTGGTTAGCTTCTCTTCGATCAAGCCAATCACGATCTCGTCGGTGACAAGCTTGCCCGCGTCCATGATCGCGGCCACCTTCTTGCCCATTTCGGTTCCCGAGCTGCGGGCCTCGCGCAGCATGTCACCGGTGCTGAGCTGGATCATGCCCCGCGTTTCAACCAGGTGACGTGCCTGCGTACCCTTGCCTGCCCCCGGGGGGCCCAGAAGAATGATATTCATCGACGAGCGGGTCCCTTCCTGCCGCGTTTCTTGCCTTTACCGCGCAACTGGGACTTTTCGATCAGCCCTTCGTATTGATGCGCCAGCAGGTGGCTCTGAACCTGTTGGATTGTGTCCATGGTCACAGAGACGATGATTAGAACCGAGGTGCCGCCGAAATAGAACGGGATGGCGAACTGGCCGCGCAGAATTTCAGGCAGCAGGCAGACCGCCGCCAGATAGGCCGAGCCCAGAACCAGTACGCGGTTGACCACGTATTCCAGATACTCGGCGGTCTTCTTTCCGGGACGGATGCCGGGCACGAAACCGTTCTGCTTTTTCAGGTTGTCCGCCACGTCATCCGGTTTGAACGACACGTTGAACGTGTAGAAATACGCAAAGAACACGATCATCGAAGCGAAGAACAGCAGGTACAGCGGCTGTCCCGGTCCGAAATTGGCCAGCAGCCACGACATGATCGGTCCGTTCGCCGCACCCGACGAGAAGGTCGATATCGTGACCGGCAGCAGCAGCAGCGAGCTGGCGAAGATCGCCGGAATCACGCCGGCCGGGTTGACCTTTACCGGCAGGTGGCTCGAGCCGCCTTCATAGACTTTCATGCCGACATTGCGGCGCGGGTACTGGATGTGGATCTTGCGCAGCGCGCGTTCCATGAACACCACGAAGGTGATAACGGCGATCACCATCACGATCACGCCGACGATCACGGCCGGGCTGATCGCGCCCGAACGGCCCGAGGCCAGGAACTGGGCCAGCGCAGCCGGAACCTCGGCGATGATGCCGACAAAAATGATCAGCGAGATGCCGTTGCCGATGCCGCGCGCGGTGATCTGCTCACCCAGCCACATCAGGAACATGGTGCCACCGACCAGAGTGATCATCGTCGACAGGCGGAAATACAGGCCCGGATCAGTGGCCAAATCGCCCGATTCCAGCGAAACCGCCAAGCCATAGGCCTGAACGGTGGCCAGCGCGACGGTGCCGAAACGGGTGTACTGGTTGATTTTCTTGCGGCCCTGCTCGCCCTCTTTCTTGAGTTGTTCGAGCGCGGGCACCATCGAGGTCAGCAGCTGTACGATGATCGATGCCGAAATATAGGGCATGATGCCGAGGGCAAAGATACCCATCCGCCCCAGCGCCCCGCCGGTGAACATCGAAACCATCCCACCGATGCCCTGCCCCGCCTGTTCCATGAACTCGCGCAGCGCCTGACCGTCGATCCCCGGCACCGGAATGAAGGTGCCCAGACGATAGACGATCAGCAAACCCAGCGTGAACAGGATGCGGTTGCGCAGATCGGTGGCCTTGCCCAGAGCAGCCCAGCTTGTGTTGGCTGCCATTTGTTCTGCTGCTGATACCATAAATCGGTCTCTCTTATGAAAACGCCGCCCGGAACCGTTTTCCGGCTCGGGCGGCGTCTTGGAAAACTCTGAGGTCTATGTAAGCGGGTCGGCGCCCGCTCACAAGCGCTTACTCTGCCGCAGCGGCTTTTGTGACCTTCAGTGAACCGCCCGCTTTTTCCACGGCTTCGATCGCCGCTTTCGACGCGCCGGTCACTTCGAGGTTCAGCTTGGCGCTGATTTCGCCTTTGGCCAGAACGCGGATACCGTCCAGCTTGCGGCGCACCAGACCCGAGGCAACCAGTGCGTCCTCGGTGATGGCCGATTTAACGTCCAGTTTGCCGGCGTCGACGAATTTCTGGATCAGGCCCAGGTTGATGACGGCGAATTCCTTGCGGTTCGGCTTGTTGAAGCCGCGCTTGGGCAGGCGTTGATACAGCGGCATCTGGCCGCCTTCGTAGCCGTTGATGGCCACACCCGAACGGGATTTCTGGCCTTTGATACCGCGGCCACCCATTTTACCCTTGCCCGAGCCGGGACCACGGCCAACGCGGGTCCGTTTCGGTGCGGCGCCGGGATTGTCGCGCAATTCGTGCAGTTTCATGTCGCTTCTCCTAAGCCGGAAATGACCCCGAAGCGTGATGGGCCAAACACGGCATTTCTTGGTTTTGATTCTTGTGGCAAACACGCCACCGGAGCGCAGTACAGCCTCGCGCCCCGAGTTGCAAGTTTTGATTGCCCTGCCGCAGCGGCTCAGTCGTCGCGGCCAGCAATGGGCGCGTCTTGGGGCACAATTCCATGTTTGGCCACAAGTCGCCCGACCAGGCTGTCGGGATGTGGTATTCCACCATGGTTCTTGCGCATGATCGCCCGCATCCGGCGCCCGTACAAATGGATCGAGACGGTATCCTCGTGAAAAAACCGGTCAAGATTTTCGTTCGGCCGGGCAAGGGCCCGGCGCCGCGAAAAATTGATCGGGTAAAAAACATGCTCTGGCAGGGCGTATTTTATCTCGCCTGTTTCCTTCAATGCCCAGGTGAATGCCTTTGGTCCCCACACCCCCCACAACGCCTCGGGAACGTTGGTCGGGTTTCCGGCGTCCCGCGCCTCTTCCAACGGCCGACGGTGGCGCGGGGGCAGCCAGGGCGGGACACGGTAGGGATCATTCGTGTACTCGATCAGCTTGGCCAGAGTTTCACTGTCCTGCGGCAGGCCCAGAACCCCAATCGCCACCTCACCCTCGAGATACCCATAGTAATGACCATTCGCCGTTGAATAGGGTTTCAGGCAATAGGCATCGGTGTCGGCCCAGATCAGGTCGGGCTCCTGAGCCAGCATCCGGTAGCGGAACTTGTCGGAATGCGGCGCGGGGCTATTGGTACGCTCATGCGTGATAAATTCGGAATCCGGCAGGATCTCGCGGGCATCACGGTGCTCGACACCCTCGGGGATGTTCGTCACATTGCTATAGGTATAAAGCCGCACGCTGTGGCCCATATCCAAGTAAGACTGGATGCACAGCAGTTCCAAAAAGCTGAGCGGCCCCTCGACCCACAGCATTGCAATCTGGAAGTCCCGTGCCATGTTCTGCCCTCTCTGCCCAATGTGTTCATGCCTTGACGGCTTGCCTGCATTGGAGTGACCCAATTCCCGGCGCCGCGCAACGTCGCAGTTGTGGTAGCAACTATTTTCCTGCCCGTTTGGGATCCGTAAACACAAAAGAGGCGCCACTTGGGCGCCTCTGCTTCATATGTTGTCGTCCCGTATCTTACGAGCAGTAGGCGTGCTCGCGGGCGATGTCGGCGATGTCGCACCGGCGGATGCCGATGTCGTTCAACTCGCGGTCGCTCAGACGCTGCAACTCGGTATACGTGCGGGTGTATTCGCTGGCCCGGGCGCGGTTTTCTTTCACGCGCTCGATCAGGTTTGCGATACGGGCGGTCAGGTTGAAGCCGCCATGTGTCAGGGTCGCTGTGTGTGCCATTATCTCATTTCCTTTCGAATGTCGGGGCGTATTCCCCGATGTCACTTACTTGGTTCCTGTCTTGGACAGGGTTGAGATAGGGACTTCAGTTATCGCTAACAACGATGGTTTTGGACTGGCCGCTATGCATTTTTGGCATAGCGGCGCAAATCAGGAGTGACCGCTACCGGCCGCAAGCCGGGACAGGTTGTCCAAAGCAGCAGACCAGCCACCTTTGTAGTCCTGAAATAGTTCTGGCCCGGCCAGGCTTGTGATCTGCAACGTGACGCGCAGCGTACTGCCTTGGCCATTCGGCATGATTTCGTGTCCGCACAGCGAGACCGAGACCAACTCTCCCTGAATGACCAGTGTTTCGGTCAATGAAAGAAACTCCGGCGAGACCACGTGGAACAGGCTGGTCGTATTGAACTCTGGCGCCTCTTTCGGTCCACACCGCGTTTCCTCACGGCCTCCGGGTCGACAGTCAAAAACATCAATCAGAACTACGCTTTCATCGTCTGGTGCGGCCCATTTCTGGCGTAACTCGCGGTCGGTCAACACCTGAAACAGCCGGTCGGGAGCGCAGGAAATCTCGCGTTCCAGGATCAAAGTTTCGTAATCAGCCATCGTCGGATTCCTTCTCAATTTGCTCGGCAAGTGCAGACAGGCGATCCAGCCGGCCTTCCCAGAGGTGACGTTGTTGTTTCAACCAACCTTCCGCCTCGGCGATCGGGGCGGCTTCGATATGCAACATGCGAACCCGACCGATCTTCTCCGAACGGATCATTCCAGCGGATTCCAGTTTGCCGAGATGCTTCAGAAACGATGGCAGCGTCATGTCGTGCGCTTCGTGCAGCTCGGACACGGCCGCTGGGCCAGTGATCAGCCGCTCGATCACGGCACGCCGGGTCGGATCGGCCAGCGCAGAAAAAAAAGTATCGAGTTTGTTAGCCATAAGGCTAAGTATTTCAACGCACCACCCGCGTCAAGAAAAAGTTAGCCGTTTGGCTATGTTTTAATTTCAGGGTCAGGACGGAGGGCAAAAAGGTGTCTACCTGCAAATTCCTGGCCAGGCCTTGCCCTAGTTCACCGCAAAAGGCGGTCTTCCGACATTCCGCGCAGGCGACGGCCAAAAATGAAAACGCCCCCGATCAGATCGGAGGCGTTCATTAGGCTTTCGAAGTTGGCGCTCAGCCGCGCTCTTCGATGATCTCAACCAGATGCGGGATCTTGTTGACCATGCCGCGGATCGACGGAGTGTCTTCCAATTCGCGGGTCTTGTGCATCTTGTTCAGGCCCAGACCGATCAGGGTTGCGCGCTGTTCGGCGGGGCGACGGATCGGCGAACCGATCTGCTTGACGACGATGGTTTTTGCCATTGCTCGCTCTCCTTACGCTTCGGCTTCAGCCGGTGCTTCATCCCGCTTGGGCAGGATATCGGCGACCTTCTTGCCACGACGCGCGGCAACCGAACGCGGGCTCTGTTCTTTCTTCAGGCCGTCGATGGTGGCTCGGATCATGTTGTACGGGTTCTGCGAGCCCAGCGACTTGGACACAACGTCCTTTACGCCCAGCATTTCGAACACGGCACGCATCGGACCACCGGCGATGATACCGGTACCTTCCGGTGCGGTGCGCATGACCACTTTACCGGCGCCGTGACGGCCCTCGATGTCGTGGTGCAGGGTCCGGCCTTCGCGCAGCTGCACGCGGATCATCTGACGCTTGGCTTGCTCGGTCGCCTTGCGGATGGCTTCAGGTACTTCTTTCGCTTTACCTTTGCCAAAGCCCACGCGGCCTTTCTGATCGCCAACAACCACCAGAGCGGCGAAGCCAAAGCGCTTACCACCTTTTACGGTTTTCGACACGCGGTTGATTGCGACCAGACGATCGGCAAATTCCGGTGCTTCTTCACGGTCGCGGCCACGGCCCCGACGGTTTTCACGTTCTGCCATTTGGCATCCCTTTTCTCATGTGGCGCTTGACGCCGTTTTCTTCAATCCAAGTGAGCCTCGACCGACGCCGAGGCCCCCGGATCATCGGGGCGGATCGAAACCCGCCCACAGGTCTTAGATTTTCAGGCCGCCTTCACGCGCAGCGTCGGCAACTGCCTTCACCTTGCCGTGGAACAGGAAGCCGCCACGATCGAAATAAGCCTCTTCGACGCCGGCCTTCTTGGCCCGCTCGGCGATGGCTGCGCCCACTTTGGTGGCCGCTTCGACGTTGTTCTTGCCAACAACACCCAGATCCTTTTCCAGGGTCGAGGCCGAGGCCAGGGTCACGCCACGTACGTCGTCGATCAGCTGAACGGAGATGTTCTTGTTCGAACGGTGTACGGACAGACGCGGACGACCCGCGTTGACCTTGCGAAGTTTGTTCCGAACGCGCAGGCGGCGCTTCAGAAACAGGGTTCTTTTGCTGTTTGCCATTGTGTTCGTCCTTACTTCTTCTTGCCTTCCTTGCGGAAGATGAACTCGCCCTTGTAGCGGATGCCTTTGCCTTTGTACGGCTCGGGACGGCGCCACTCGCGGATTTTCGCCGCGGTTTCGCCCACCAGCTGCTGGTCGATGCCTTCCACAACGATCTCGGTCTGCTTCGGCGCGGTGATGGTGACACCTTCCGGAGCAACGAAATCAACATCGTGGCTGTAGCCCAGGTTCAGCTTCAGGGTGTTGCCCTGCATCTGAGCACGGTAACCCACGCCCTGGATTTCCAGTTCCTTCTTGAAGCCTTCGGTCACACCGGTCACCAGGTTGGCGACCATGGTGCGGCTCATGCCCCACTGCTGACGCGCACGCTTGGACGAACCACGCGGGTCGATTTTGACCACGTTGTCTTCGACCGTCAGGGTGACGTCATCGGTTGCGGTGAAGCTGCGGGTGCCTTTCGGACCTTTGACTTCGATGGTCTGACCCGACACAGAGGCGGTAACGCCGCTGGGCAGCTCGACCGGTTTCTTACCAATACGAGACATTGCAGACCTCCTTAGAAGACGGTGCAGAGCACTTCGCCGCCAACGTTGTTGGAGCGAGCGTTTGCGTCCGACATCACACCTTTCGGAGTGCTGACAATCGACACGCCCAGGCCCTGACGAACCTGCGGGATGTCATTGACGCCCATGTATACGCGACGGCCGGGCTTCGAGACCCGCTTCAGTTCGCGAATGACAGGGGTGCCTTCGTAGTATTTCAGGCTGATTTCCAGAGCCGGATGACCGTTTTCGCCGGTCGTCTTTTCATAGCCGCGGATATAGCCTTCGTCCGCCAGCACGTCCAGAACCCAGGCGCGCAGTTTCGACGCCGGAGTGATAACGGTGGACTTGCCGCGCATTTGCGCGTTGCGGATACGGGTGAGCATATCGCCGATAGGATCGTTCATATCTGTCTCTCCCTTACCAGCTCGATTTCACCATGCCGGGGATCTGACCAGCAGAACCCAGCTCGCGCAGCGCGATACGGCTGACCTTCAGCTTACGGTAGTAAGCGTGAGGACGACCGGTCAGCTGACAACGGTTGTGCAGACGAGTAGCCGAGCTGTTGCGCGGCAGTTTCGCCAGTTTCAGACGCGCTTTGAAACGCTCTTCCATCGGCTTGCTCTCGTCATTCGCGATCTCTTTCAGAGCCGCACGCTTTTCGGCATACTGTGCCACCAGGCGTGCGCGCTTCTTCTCGCGTTCGATCATTGCTTTTTTAGCCATGTCTCAATCCTCCCGGCGCTTACGCGTTGAACGGCATGTTGAAAGCTTTCAACAGTGCCTTTGCTTCAGCGTCGGTTTTCGCTGTGGTGGCAATTACGATGTCCATGCCCCAGACCTCATCGACCTTGTCGAAGTCGATTTCCGGGAACACGATGTGCTCTTTCATGCCCATGGCAAAGTTGCCACGGCCATCGAAGGACGGTTTCACACCGCGGAAGTCACGTACGCGAGGCATCGCGATGGTGATCAGACGGTCGAGGAATTCGTACATCCGGTCGCCGCGCAGGGTCACCTTGGCGCCCAGCGGCATGTCTTCACGGACGCGGAAACCCGCGATCGACTTCTTCGCCTTGGTCGAAACGGCCTTCTGACCGGCGATCGCCGTCAGATCCTCGACCGCGGCTTTCGCCTTCTTCGAGTCCTTCACCGCCTCGGCACCACAGCCGATGTTCAGAACGATCTTCTCCAGCTTGGGGATCTGCATATCGTTCTTGTAGCCGAACTCTTCTTTCAGAGCGGCACGGATGGTTTCAGCGTACTGAGCTTTCAGACGCGGGGTGTAGGTTGCAGCATCAAGCATCGATCACGTCCCCCGTGGTCTTGGCGTAACGAACCTTCTTGTCACCTTCCATGCGGAAGCCGACGCGGGTTGCCTTGCCGTTCTTGTCCAGCAGGGCCAGGTTCGACAGGTCGATCGGCAGCGCCTTGGGCAGGCGGCCACCTTGCGACGTTTGCGACTGGCGGGTGTGGCGGATGGCGATGTTCACGCCATCAACGACAGCTTTGCCGGCTTTGGGGTCGACCGAGGTGATAGTCCCCTCTTTGCCCTTGTCCTTGCCGGCCAGCACGACGACCTTGTCGCCTTTGCGGAGTTTAGCAGCCATGATTACAGCACCTCCGGAGCCAGCGAGATGATCTTCATGAAGTTCTTCGCGCGCAGTTCACGAACAACGGGGCCGAAGATACGGGTACCGACGGGTTCGTTGTTGTTGTTCAGGATGACGGCGGCGTTGCGATCGAAGCGGATCGCGGTGCCGTCTTCGCGACGGACTTCTTTGGCGGTGCGCACGACGACGGCCTTGCGGACGTCACCTTTCTTCACGCGGCCGCGCGGGATGGCTTCCTTCACCGAGACGACAATGATGTCGCCGACGGAGGCGTATTTACGCTTGGAACCACCCAGGACCTTGATGCACTGAACTCGGCGGGCGCCGGAGTTGTCAGCGACATCCAGATTGGTCTGCATCTGGATCATGTGGTTTCTCCCGACCTGTGGGGGCTGGTCTTGTTAAATCCCCCAGGGTTTCGACAAATGGAAAAGTCCCGGAGGCTTAGGCCTCCAGAACCTCCCAACGTTTCGTCTTCGATTTCGGCGCGCATTCGATGATGCGTACGGTGTCGCCGACCTTGAAGGCGTTCTTTTCGTCGTGAGCCCGGTATTTCTTGGACTTACGAACGGTTTTCTGCAGCAGAGGGTGCTTGAAACGGCGCTCGACCAGAACGGTGATGGTCTGTTCGTTGGCGTCGCTGGTCACGGTGCCTTGCAGGATACGCTTGGGCATCTGATTACTCCTCGGATGCCGCGGCAGCGGCCTTTTCGTTCAGAATGGTTTTGACGCGGGCAGCATTGCGGCGAGCCGCTTTGATACCAGCAGTGTTTTCCAGCTGACCGGTGGCCTGTTGAAAGCGCAGGTTGAAGCTTTCTTTCTTCAGGTTGGCCAGTTCCTCGCGGAGCTGGTCCGGGGTCTTTTCACGCAGTTCTTGGGCGTTCATCGCCTTTTCCTTTGCTCAAAACACCAGAAGGCCCCGTACACGGGTCACCTTGGACCTGGTGGATGAATGATAGACATGCGAATCGCCCGACAACGCCGGGAGACCGCAGGATGCCGCCGTATAAGGGTTTGGTGGGTGGGTGGCAAGAGGAAGTTTTGCAACCAGAACCGGGCAACCAACGGGTCACGTCAGAACCTGACCACTTGCGCGTTGTCTTCTGTGGAAACGGGTTTGGCAGAAACTCAAAAGACACGTGAAACCCTTGAAGTATCTTTATCCCGCTGACTTAGGAACGGTGGAAAAAATGGAACTGGTTGTCCTAATTGGGTTTGCGGCACTTCTAGTTGTTTTAAAATCAAGAAAGCCACGCCTTGTCGCCCGTCATAGAGGCCATCAAAAACCTCCGCAAGCCTCCACACGGAACCGCGCAATCCCGCGACAACAGCCGAGTGTTGTTCCCTCCAACCGCGTTCTGACGGGGCGCGCTTATGTGATCGATGGCGACACAATCATTGTCCGTGGAACAAAGATCCGTCTAGCCGGCATTGATGCGCCCGAGCTGGACATGCCATGGGGCCTAAAGGCAAAGTGGACGATGGTCGAAATCTGCAAGGGTCAGGAGATTACCGTCAAGCTGAACGGCGAAACATCCTATGACCGGTTAGTTGGAATTGCATACCTACCCAATGGGCAGGACATCGGCGCGGAGCTGATCAAAAGGGGGCTTGCGCTGGACCTGCCTTTATTTTCACAGGGAAGGTATAGGCATCTCGAACCGACCGGCGCCAGAGAACGGCTGCGGAATGGGGCTTTCGGTCACGCATCGATTTCGGTTCGCAGGACGACGACAGTCGTCGCCTATGGGCGCAGATCAAACCGGCACAATGCCGGCAGTTGAATACGACCCAAGGAGTTCACTCCCACTTATAGTTAAAACTCACCGAAATCCGTTCTTCTTCGGCCATGTTCATGGGCACCTCGTGGCGCAGCCAGCTTTCCCACAGCAGAACGTCGCCGACCTTCGGCTTCATATAAATGAAGGGCTGCAATTCGCGTCGGGCGCCCTTGTGGCGCACCGGCGCGGCCATCATGCGGCCCGAGCGGGGGTCCTCCAGCTTCAGCGCGCTGGCGCCTTCCGGCATTGACACATAGGTCGTTCCAGAAATCACACTGTGCGGATGGATGTGGCTGGCATGCATTCCACCCTCGGGCAGGATGTTGATCCAAAGATCCTCCAGCTTCAATTCCCGGTCATCGAGATCAAACTCAAGGTCTTTTGCGAATGCAGCCACGTGCTGATCCAAAGTCTTCACCAAATCCTGAAAGATCGGGAACCGCCACGGCAGATCAGTCAACGAGGCATAGCTGGTGTAACCCGGATAGCCGTTCTTTTCGCACCACTCCAGCCCGGCCTCATCATCCTCAGCGATGACAAGGCACGAGTTCTCCAGCTCCTCCGGATCGATCCTTGGATCGAACTCAGACAGAGCGGCGCGGTAGAGACGGGTAACGAAGAGTGATTCAATCTGTGCCATGGGCGTCCATTACCCCATTCGACAACAAGGCGCGATAGAGGAACTTTCCTCGAATCGGGAAAACCCCTGCTGCTGTCACAAGTCAATATAGGGCAACGGGTCACTGTGATGCGCGATCAGCTTCCACGCTCCACCTTCATGGCGATAGACATTCGTGCCGCGCATCCGGATACCGGACCCATCGCCCTGCCCCGACGCCTCGGCGACGTGATGCACAGTGGCAAGCGTATCCCCAACCACAACATGCCGGTTCAGCACTTTGATCGACCCGCCCAGATGCGCCCGACCCTGCGCGACCCAATCCTGATCCGTGACTTTCCACCCGACGTGGAACAGATCGGGTGACGGCCCCATATAGATGACATCGTCCGCATGCGACCACAGCGCCTCCATCGGCGCAACGTCACCCGCGAACATAGCGTTCAGTGCGGCAAAGAAGCCGTCGTCAATCTTTTCAATCTCTGACGTCGAAACCATTTGAGGCCCCCTGTTCTAGGCTTTTCCAAAATATCAAAGGCTGAAGCTGAGCCTAACCCAAACCATCCGAAAAACAAAAAACCCCGCCGGTTCGGCGGGGTTTTCTGAAGTCTTGGCAAGACCGGTTTACCAGTCCTCGCGGACCACCACACGGGTCTTGATCGGCAGCTTCATCGCAGCCAGGCGCAGAGCCTCGCGCGCGATTTCATCGTTGACGCCGTCGATCTCGAACATCACACGACCGGGTTTCACTTTGGCTGCCCAATAGTCGACCGAGCCTTTACCTTTACCCATACGGACTTCGGTAGGCTTCGAGGTCACGGGAGTATCCGGGAAGATCCGGATCCAGACGCGACCTTGACGCTTCATGTGACGGGTCATGGCACGACGCGCAGCTTCGATCTGGCGTGCAGTGACGCGCTCGGGCTGCAGGGCCTTCAGACCGTAGGTGCCAAAGTTCAGATCAGAGCCGCCCTTGGCTTCGCCCTTGATCCGGCCTTTGTGCATCTTGCGGAATTTTGTACGCTTTGGTTGAAGCATATCTTTCCCTCCTTAGCGACGACCGCCACCAGCACCACGAGGTGCAGGGCCGTCCTGGAGTTCCTGTGCTTTACGGTCACGTGCCTGCGGATCGTGCTCCATGATCTCACCTTTGAAGATCCAGACCTTGATCCCGATGATCCCGTAGGGGGTCATCGCTTCGGCATGTGCGTAATCGATGTCGGCACGCAGGGTGTGCAGAGGCACGCGGCCTTCGCGGTACCATTCGGTCCGTGCGATTTCGGCGCCGCCCAGACGACCAGCGACGTTCACCCGGATACCCAGGGCGCCCATGCGCATGGCGTTCTGAACCGACCGCTTCATCGCGCGGCGGAACGAAACGCGGCGCTCCAGCTGCTGAGCGATCGACTCGGCAACCAGCTGCGCATCGAGTTCCGGCTTGCGCACTTCGACGATGTTCAGGTGCAGTTCGCTGTCGGTCATCTGCGCGATTTTCTTCCGCAGAACCTCGATGTCCGCGCCTTTCTTGCCGATGATGACACCGGGACGCGCGGTGTGGATCGTGACGCGGCACTTCTTGTGCGGACGTTCGATGATCACACGGGCGATGCCGGCCTGCTTGCACTCTTTCTTGATGAACTCACGGATCTTGAGGTCTTCCAGCAGAAGATCACCGTAGTCCTTGGTATCTGCGTACCAACGGCTGTCCCAGGTGCGGTTGACCTGAAGGCGCATGCCGATCGGATTGACTTTATGTCCCATTAGGCTTGCTCCTCAACTTGACGCACCTTGATGGTGATCTCCGAGAACGGCTTCATGATCTTGCCGAAACGGCCACGGGCACGCGGACGACCGCGCTTCATGACCAGGTTCTTGCCAACCCATGCTTCGGCGACGATCAGCTCGTCCACGTCCAGGTTGTGGTTGTTTTCGGCGTTCGCGATTGCGGACTGCAGGCACTTTTTGACGTCCTGCGCGACACGCTTGTTCGAGAAAGTCAGGTCGGTCAGAGCCTTCTCGACTTTCTTGCCGCGGATCATTTGCGCAACCAGGTTCAGTTTCTGCGGGCTGGTGCGAAGCATACGGGTTTTTGCCATTGCTTCGTTTTCAGCCACGCGGCGGGGGTTCTTTTCCTTGCCCATGACTTACTTCCGCTTCGCTTTTTTGTCTGCGGCATGGCCATAATAGGTCCGGGTCGGCGAGTACTCACCGAACTTCTGACCGATCATGTCTTCCGAGACGTTTACCGGGATATGCTTCTGGCCGTTGTACACACCAAAGGTCAGACCCACGAACTGGGGCAGAATGGTGGAACGACGCGACCAGATCTTGATGACTTCGTTGCGGCCCGACTCGCGCGCAGCTTCGGCTTTTTTCAGCACGTAAGCGTCGACGAAAGGACCCTTCCAAACAGAGCGAGACATTTCTTAACGCCCTTTCTTCTTGGCGTGCCGCGAGCGGATGATCAGCTTCTGGGACGCTTTGTTCTTGTTGCGGGTACGCTTACCCTTGGTGTCCTTACCCCAAGGCGTAACCGGCGTACGGCCACCCGAGGTCCGGCCTTCACCACCACCGTGGGGGTGATCGATCGGGTTCATGGCAACACCACGGACCGACGGACGCACGCCCTTGTGGCGCATACGACCGGCTTTGCCGAGGTTCTGGTTGCTGTTGTCGGGGTTCGACACGGCACCGACGGTGGCCATGCATTCCTGGCGCACCATGCGCAGCTCGCCCGAGCTCAGACGGATCTGGGCATAGCCGCCATCGCGGCCGACGAACTGGGCGTAGGTGCCCGCGGCACGTGCGATCTGACCGCCCTTGCCGGGCTTCATCTCGATGTTGTGCACGATGGTACCGATCGGCATACCCGAGAACGGCATCGCGTTGCCGGGCTTGATGTCGGCCTTGGCCGAAGCGATGACCTTGTCGCCAACCGCCAGACGCTGCGGCGCCAGGATATAGGCCTGCTCGCCATCGTCATATTTGATCAGTGCGATGAACGCGGTCCGGTTCGGGTCGTATTCGATCCGCTCGACGGTTGCCGCCACATCCAGTTTGTTCCGTTTGAAGTCAACGATCCGGTAGAGACGCTTTGCGCCACCGCCACGGCGGCGTGAAGTGATCCGTCCGGTGTTGTTCCGGCCGCCCGATTTGGTCAAACCCTCAGTGAGAGACTTGACCGGACGTCCTTTCCAAAGCTCCGAACGGTCGATCAGCACCAGCCCGCGCTGGCCCGGCGTCGTCGGTTTGTACGACTTGAGTGCCATGCTTTCTGTCTTCCGTTTAGCAAGCGCGAGGATCAATCCCCGCTATGTGAGAGGCCCCCGTAGGTGCCCAGGTTATAGGGCCCCGAAGGTCCCCGGCTGCAAATATCAGAGGCCCCGGAACGAATCCGAGGCCGCAAGATTGGGAGCGTTTAGCAGGGTTGGGGGCGGGGGGCAATAGGGTGCAACACACTCTCTTAGTGAGCACTGTCACTTGATACTGAAATCATGTTGGATCAAGGGAGCGAACGTGCGGCGTGCGCCTGACCAGTCAAAGTGAAAAAGCGGGTCCGGTATGCGCCAGTTTTCCCCATAACTCTGGACCAGCAGGGCCGGCGGGTCATGCGGCAGCATAATCTGCCCGTCACTTAATGCTCTGAGCGGAAAGATCGAACTCTCGGGCACGCCGTTGAAAGAGTAAGGGTAGACGCTGAAGCGTCCGTTTTCAGTCCAGGCCGGAAACAGATCAATGTCGATCCCCAACCCATTTCTCACCTTGAATATAGGAGAGCTTCGGGTTGATGGCGTGGCATCCAGACAGCCGCTTTCCAACAGGGCTTTTTGGTACATGGCCCATTTTTCGGGTATGTCTTCAAGCGTGGACTCACCCATGTGCACCGCAAAATCTACGTCATCGTCATGGTCGATCAATCGACCATCGCGCACGTAGCCCAGCAACGCACCAGCGTAAAGGAATATCGGTTTGCCGAGTTGGATGACGGGTGCCAACTCAGCTTCGAGCTTCAGGAAAATGTCGCCGGTATTCATTTCCCCGAAGGTTCTGTTATAGCCATGCGGCGTGATGAAATCGGGGTGAAGAGCCTGTTTGACACACTCGAAAAACGCCGCAAACCGCGCTTCCTGCCCCTTGCGCGCATAGCGTCTTTCCATCCGCTTGAGTCTGCCATGCGTTCGCGCGGCCCTTGATCGCCGGTGACAACAAAGCAGAAGATCGATTTCTTCCCAATCGTCAAACAACGCCGGGTTGTTCAAGTCCCGAACAGGATCTTGCAAGGCTTGAACGGCCAGACGGATTTTGCGCGGACGCGGAAGGGCGGACTGTGCTGTTGCATGTTCAAACACAACAGCACGAAGCGACGCCAGCTTTTTGATGATTTCTGTTTCGGTCATAGGCCTTTTTCATAGATTGCCCGGGCGACGATCGCATCCTCTGCCTTGTATTTTGCGAACCCGACTCCTTCGACACCGTATCGTTTGGTAAACTGAAATTGCTTCATTTTTTCGTCCAGCTCCGCGGCGCATAGATAGCGCCGGAAATGCGGCGGTGCTACTTTTGTTGTGTCGCGGTCCGCCAGCGTCCGATACTCGAACGCAACAATGTCCCCCGGCTGGCACCCCTCATGCAGGGCATCGATCAAGGAATCTTCTTCGTCATCAGTGATTGCGTGCAAAAAGAAGCGCGCATAGATACAGACCGCCTTCGCGCGCCGATTGGATAGCACCTGTTGAACCATACCGTCTTTGAGGTTTGTAATTGCAAATTCTAGACCGTCTCCACCCTGTGTCTTTGTGTGTTCTCTGGCTGAGGCAACAGCGACTTCTGATGCGTCCAATCCGGTCACTAGAAACCCGTGTCGCGAAAAGAAAAAACTGTCACGAGCGTTGCCGCACCCGATGTCAACAACATGCGCCTTCCGATCAATTTCGTTGGCCACAAACGCAGCGAACTGCGATGGTAGCGACAACTCCCACGACTCTGCAGAACTCTGATAGAACTGGTTCCAAAAATCGCGGCGGCCGTCCGACCGCGCCTGCTGAGCTGGCTTGGGGATCATTAGTATTTCTTCTATCGCAAGACTGTTGAACGACACTGGGTCGAAATCTGTCAGACCTCAAACTCAAGTTCAATCGCTTCTTTGCGCATCAGTTTCGGTCACCTTGAAACACAGTCAGTCAACTTAGGTCTAAAATCAAAAAACCCCCGCCTTTCGGCGGGGGCTTTCATCTCTCTCCAAGGACGGGTCCGATCAGAGACCGGTAGTCACGTCGATGGTGTTGCCCTCTTCCAGGGTCACATAGGCCTTCTTGACGTCTTTCCGCTTGCCCAGCTGGCCGCGGAACCGCTTGACCTTGCCTTTGGTCACGGTGGTGTTCACCGCCTTGACCTTCACACCAAACAGTGCCTCGACGGCCTCTTTGATCTGCGGCTTGTTGCTGTCGATCGCCACTTCAAAGACAACCGCGCCGTTTTCGGACGCCATGGTCGTTTTCTCGGTGATGATCGGCTTGCGGATCACGTCGTAGTGTTCTGCCTTCGCGCTCATTTCAGTCGAGCCTCCAGTGCTTCGACACCCGCCTTGGTGAGCACCAGGGTGTCACGCTTGAGGATGTCATAGACGTTTGCGCCCATCGACGGCAGGATATCCAGACCTTCGATGTTGCGGGCTGCGCGGGCGAACCCTTCGTTCACGGTGGCGCCGTCGATGACCAGAGCGCGCTTCCAGCCCAGGTTTGCAACCTGCTTGGCCAGTGCGGCGGTCTTGCCTTCGGCTTCGGCGCTTTCGATCACGACCAGCTCACCGGCTTTGGCCTTGGCCGACAGTGCGTGGCGCAGGCCCAGCTTGCGGAACTTCTTCGGCAGGTCGTGGCCGTGCGAACGCGGGGTCGGACCCTTGTAGATGCCACCTTTGCGGAAGATCGGCGCGTTGCGGTCACCGTGACGTGCGCCACCGGTGCCCTTCTGGCGGTAGATCTTCTTGGTCGAGTAGCTGGTTTCCGAGCGGGTCTTCACCTTGTGGGTGCCAGCCTGCGCGTTGTTGCGCTGCCAACGGACCACACGGTGCAGGATGTCCGCGCGCGGCTCCAAGCCGAACAGGTCCGCATCCAGCTCGATGTTGCCGGCTTTCTTGCCGTCCAGTTTGATTACATCAAGTTTCATGCTTCACCACCTTCCGCGGGTGCTTCTTCCGCAGGTGCTTCGGTTGCAGCCGATTTCACAGCAGCCGGGAAAGGCAGGCCTTCCGGTGCTTTCTTCTTGACGGCGTCCTTGACGGTAACCCAGCCCGATTTCGGTCCGGGAACGGCGCCTTTGATGAAGACCAGACCACGGTCGGCGTCGGTTTTGACGACCTCGAGGTTCTGGGTGGTAACACGGGCAGCACCCATGTGACCGGCCATCTTCTTGCCTTTGAACACCTTGCCCGGGTCCTGACACTGACCGGTCGAACCGTGCGAACGGTGGCTGATCGAAACACCGTGCGAGGCGCGCAGACCACCGAAGTTGTGGCGCTTCATTGCACCGGCAAAGCCTTTACCGATCGAGGTGCCCGAAACGTCAACTTTCTGACCAGCCAGGAAGTGATCTGCCGAAATCTCGGCGCCCACTTCGATCAGCGCGTCTTCCGACACGCGGAACTCGGCCAGCTTGCGCTTGGGCTCGACCTTGGCGGCGGCGAAGTGGCCGCGCATGGCCTTCGAGGTGCGTTTTGCCTTGGCGGCACCGGCGCCCAGCTGAACGGCGGTGTAGCCGTCTTTGTCAGCGGTACGCTGTGCAACGACCTGCAGGTTGTCCAGGTGAAGAACGGTTACAGGGATCTGCTTGCCGTCTTCCATGAACAGGCGGGTCATGCCGACTTTTTTTGCGATAATACCAGAGCGCATCATCAATACCCTCCGATCTTACGACTGCAGCTTGATCTCGACGTCCACACCAGCGGCCAGGTCGAGCTTCATCAGCGCGTCCACGGTCTGGGGGGTCGGATCTACGATGTCGAGAAGACGCTTGTGCGTACGGATCTCGAACTGATCGCGGGATTTTTTGTCAACGTGAGGGCCACGGAGAACCGTGAACTTCTCGATCTTGTTCGGCAGCGGGATCGGGCCGCGCACGTTCGCGCCGGTCCGCTTTGCAGTGTTGACGATCTCTTGCGTGCTGGCATCCAGGACGCGATAGTCAAATGCCTTCAGCCGAATACGGATGTTTTGGCTTTGCATATTTACAGCCTTTTTTCAGGCGTTGGAGTTGAGAGGAGGACGGGCGCTCATCGCCAACCCTCATCGAACCCAAAAGGCGGGAATCACCCCGCCTTCACGTTCTCACCGAGAACTCGCGCGGTTTAGTGGGGTTGGCGCTGTTTGGCAAGGGGGAAATGCCACCAAGTCCCAAATGCGGATTGTCCAACGAGCGTTGAGCCGCCGCGCTGAATCTTGAAGACCCTACCCGGCTTCAGGATCGTTTTGGGATTGCCCCAATTCCGCCAGCTCTGTCCAGACCGCATCCGGGATAGACCAGTCGGCCCATTCGAATGTCTGGTCCACGTGCTGCGGCCATGTCGCGCCGCAGATTGTCGAAGCTATATCTGCGTTTTTGACCGAGAATTGCAACGCTAGCGCCCCCAACGGGACATCGTAGCGGGAACAGAGACTCTCGACAGCACGAACCGGGCCCAGAACAGCTTCGGTTGCAGGCCGATATACGTAGAAATGATGAGCGGAACTTCCCTTGGCCAATATTCCTCCGGAATAAGGCGCCGCATTCAGAACGGTCACTCCCTTGGAACGCGCAAGTTCAATCAACGGAGCGGAATTCATGTTGACGACTGTATGCCTGTTGTGCGTCAGAAGGACGTCGAACTCACGATCGCGTAGCATAGGCATCAGGACGTCAATTCGACCACCGGCAAGCCCCACAGCTTTGGCCAAGCCCTCTTCCTTCATCCGAAACAGCTCATCAAGCGCGCCGCCCGTGCCGGTCACTTCGGAAAGATCTGCGGCGTATTCAGGGTCATGAAGGTGAAGAACATCCACCTGGTCGACGCCAAGGGCTTCAAGGCTTGCTTCAAGCGACCTTCGCGCTTGTGTCGCATCAAACCTGTTGCTCTCCATGTCGCGGTCCAGTTTCGTGGACAGAACCCGGCCCTCGGGCCACCCGCCCAGCTCACGAATGACTTGCCCGATACGTTCTTCGCTTCGGCCCAACGCATACCCGCGCGCTGTATCAATGAAGCCATCCGGACGTTGGAGAATTGTCCTGATGGTATCCAGTGCACGGCTTTCGTCTACTTCGTATCCATATATCTGTGGAATGCTTCCCAGCCCTGTTGAACCGAACCCTATTTGCGGCAACCTGACCCCAGTCCGGCCGATCTCAACATGCTTGGTCATCCCATTATCCTCCCCTACAGGACATTTCTGACTGCAATTGTGTCGAGGGGCGCCACTCAACGCAAGCTTGGCGTATTCGCGTGCGACACCAAGATGTGTGCAACCAATGTTTTGGGGACTTAACGAAAAAGGCCGCCCCGGATTGGGACGGCCTTCTTTGGTTTCTCACCGAGTTGCTTTCGGCTGGCTTCGCTTTGGAAAACCGCCTGCCGCAACC
>NZ_JBQFQT010000008.1:0-83808 GCF_056537025.1 Ruegeria sp. CH5
CCGGTCTCTCCCAGGCGTCTCAACCGTCTTTCCAGTCCGTCAGGCCGTCACTCCGACCAACCAACACCGCCTCAGCAGCGCCGGTGAAGGGGTATTTACGGATTAGGTCCGGGACCTGCAACCCCCATTTTGAAAAAACTTCGCAATTCTCGGCGGAATCTTTCCTGTGTTAATAAAAACAATAGGTTAGATTAATAATTCCCACGGTATTCCCCATTTTTGCGGTATGCGCCGCCCATTTTTCAGGGTCCCTCTACGCGGTGTGGATGGAATCGTCGCCGCGCGTCTTGGCAAGACCAGGACTCGGGCACGACAAACGCCGCCACGGTTTCCCGTGGCGGCGTTGATCATGGGAGCTGCTCCGCCCTCAAGTCAGGTCGAAGCGGTCCGCGTTCATCACCTTGGTCCACGCCGACACGAAGTCACCAACGAATTTAGCGTCGGCATCTTTCTGGCCGTAAACCTCGGCCAGAGCCCGGAGTTGTGAATTGGAACCGAATACCAGGTCCACCCGGGTTCCGGTCCACTTCACTTCACCCGAAGCCCGATCCCGGCCTTCATACACTCCTTTGGCGTCTGCCGCCGGCTTCCATTCGGTGCGCATGTCCAGCAGATTGACAAAGAAGTCATTGCTCAGAACCCCGACCCGGTCTGTCAGGACGCCATGCGCCGTGCCACCGAAATTCGCACCGAGAACGCGCATACCGCCGACCAGGACGGTCATTTCGGGTGCCGACAGAGTCAACAGTTGCGCCTTGTCCACCAGCAACTCTTCAGGAGACACGCTGTACTCCTTGCGCTGGTAATTCCGGAACCCATCCGCGATCGGTTCAAGCGGGGCGAAGGATTCGGCATCGGTCTGGTCCTGCGTGGCATCCGTACGGCCGGGTGCAAACGGAACATCGATGTCATGCCCAGCAGCCTTGGCAGCCTTTTCGATCGCCGCAACGCCGCCCAGCACGATTACATCCGCAAGCGAAACCTTCTTGTTGCCGGACTGCGCGGCATTGAACTCGGCTTGCACCGCCGTCAAAGCATCCAGCGCCTTGGACAGTTTCTCGGGCTCGTTGACGTCCCAGTCCTTCTGGGGCGCTAGCCGGATGCGGGCACCGTTGGCGCCACCGCGCTTGTCCGAGCCGCGGAAGGTCGAAGCCGAGGCCCATGCCGTCGCGACCAGTTCCGACACCGACAGGCCACAAGCCAGCAGCCGGGCTTTTAGGTCGGCCACGTCTGCGGCATCGATCAGATCATGGTCCACCGCCGGCACGTTGTCCTGCCAGATGAGCTCTTCGGCCGGCGCCTCGGGGCCGATGTAGCGCGCCTTTGGCCCTATATCGCGATGGGTCAGCTTGAACCAAGCGCGCGCGAAGGCGTCGGCGAACTCGTCGGGGTTTTCGTGGAACCGCTTCGAGATCGGCCCATAGATCGGATCCATGCGCATCGCCATGTCGGCGGTGGTCATCATCGTCTTGACCTTTTTCGACGGATCATGCGCAGCTGGTGCCATGTCCTCTTCCTTGACGCCGACCGGCTCCCAGATCCACGCTCCGGCAGGGCTTTTGGTCAGGTTCCAGTCATAACCGAACAGAAGGTCGAAATAGCCATTGTCCCACTTGATCGGGTTCGCGGTCCAGGCGCCCTCGATTCCGCTGGTCGTGGTGTCGTCACCCTTGCCTGTGCCGAACTTGTTGATCCAGCCAAAGCCCATCTCTTCGATCGGCGCGGCCTCGGGTTCGGGGCCGACCAGAGCCGGGTCCCCTGCACCATGCGCCTTGCCGAATGTGTGGCCACCGGCAACCAGTGCGACGGTCTCTTCATCGTTCATTGCCATCCGGGCAAAGGTGTCGCGAATGTCACGGCCCGAGGCCAGCACGTCCGGCTCTCCGTCCGGGCCTTCGGGGTTCACATAGATCAGGCCCATCTGCACGGCGGCCAGCGGATCTTCCAGATCGCGCTCGCCCGAGTAGCGGCTGTGCGGGTTTTCGGTCGGGGCCAGCCATTCGGTCTCGGCTCCCCAGTAGATGTCCTCCTCGGGCGCCCAGATATCTTCCCGGCCGCCGGCAAAGCCGAAGGTCTTGCCGCCCATCGATTCAATGGCGCAGTTGCCGGCCAGAATCATCAGGTCGGCCCACGAAATCTGGTTGCCGTATTTCTGCTTGATCGGCCACAGCAGACGACGGGCCTTGTCGAGGTTGCCGTTGTCCGGCCAGCTGTTGAGCGGCGCGAACCGCTGGTTCCCGGTCGAGGCGCCGCCCCGCCCGTCAGCCGTCCGGTAGGTGCCGGCGCTGTGCCAGGCCATGCGGATGAACAGACCGCCATAATGGCCGTAATCCGCCGGCCACCAATCCTGCGAATCCGTCATCAGGTCATACAAGTCCTGTTTCAACGCGTCATAGTCGATCTTCTTGAACGCGTCGGCATAGTTGAAATCGGCCCCCAGCGGACTGCCGGCCGGCTGGTGCTGGTGCAGGATCGCCAGGTTCAGCTGGTTGGGCCACCAGTCCCGGTTCGATCGGGTTCCGGCGCCGTGCATGATAGGGCATTTGCCCGTGTTGGGGTTGTCGCTTCCGTCCATCTCAATCTCCGATCCTGGCTGGTGTCAGTCTGTTTGCGAGGCAACCGTGCGTATGGCACGTCAAAAAGGGGCGGACCGCAGTCCGCTGGAATACCCCGAGTCATAGCAAATCCCTGTCATGAGAAAAAATTTTGTTTTTGGATTGATTTGATAGGTATTGATTATGGCTCTGCCATGATCTTTCAAACCGATCCCCATCCACATGACGCTGCGTTCCCCGCCGCCCCGATTGCGTTTTGCCGCCGGTGCTTCAAACTGCGGGCCGTGACGCGTGACACCGCGCGGGCCACAGGGGAGGATCGCCATGCAATTCGACTACGTCATCGTCGGCGGAGGGTCCGCGGGGTGTGTGCTGGCCAACCGTCTGAGCGCCAATCCGGGCACGCGGGTCTGCCTGCTTGAGGCGGGCGGGGGCGGGAACGGCATTCTGGTGCGGATGCCTGCCGGTGTGGTCGCCATGCTGCCGGGGCGACCCAAGATCAACAACTGGGCCTTTGAAACGGTGCCGCAACCGGGGTTGAACGGCCGTAAGGGCTATCAGCCGCGTGGCCGGGCCTTGGGCGGGTCCAGCGCGATCAACGCAATGCTCTATGTACGCGGGCAGCGGCAGGATTATGACGGCTGGGCCGATCTGGGCTGCGAGGGCTGGGACTGGGACAGCGTTCTGCCCTATTTCAAACGGTCCGAGAACAACGAACGCGGCGCGGATGACCTGCATGGCGCCGACGGCCCGCTTCAGGTGTCGGAGCAGAAAGAAGAACGCCCGATCACGCGCGCCTTCGTCGAGGCCGCCGCCCAGTCGCAACACAAGGTGACCGACGATTTCAATCGTGGCGACAACGAAGGCGCGGGGCTGTACCAGGTCACCCAGTTCCATGACCCCGCCAAAAACGGCGAGCGGTGCTCGGCCGCCGCAGCCTATCTGTTTCCAGTCATGGACCGGCCCAACCTGACGGTCATCACCGGGGCGCAGGCGCGCGAGATCACCTTTGACAGCCACCGCGCCACGGGCGTGATTTATCGCCAGGGCGGCAAAGGCGCCGATCTCACCGTCACCGCCACGCGCGAGGTTCTGGTCTGCTCGGGCGCGCTGAAATCGCCGCAACTGCTGCAGCTGTCGGGCATCGGCGACCCCGAGGACCTGAGCCCGCATGGAATCGCCGTCCGCCACGCGCTGCCGGGCGTGGGCAAGAACCTGCAGGATCACCTGGATTTCATCCTGGCCTACAAGACAAAGGACACCGACAATTTCGGCATCGGCGCCGCCGGTACGGTGGGGCTGATCAAACACCTCATGCGGTGGCGCAAGACCGGGGTGTCGATGGCGGCCACCCCCTTTGCGGAAGGCGCGGCCTTTCTGAAGACCTCTCCCGATCTGGACCGCCCCGACATCCAGCTGCATTTCACCATCGCGCTTGTGGACGACCACGCGCGCAAACTGCACCTGGGCTACGGGTTCAGCTGCCATATCTGCAAACTGCGCCCCGAAAGCCGCGGCACCGTCTCGCTGCACAGCGCAGACCCCTTTGCCGCCCCGGCGATCGACCCGGCCTTTCTGTCCGACCCGCGCGATCTGGACACGATGATCAAGGGCGCGCGGATGACGCGCGAAATCCTCGAGGCACCGGCCCTCGCCAAATACCGCCACAAGGAAATGTTCGGCACCGACACCGCCCGGACCGACCCGGATTGGGAAGGCCATATCCGCGCGCGGGCCGATACGATCTATCACCCCGTGGGCACCTGCAAGATGGGGGTGGACGATTTGGCAGTGGTCGATCCGCATCTGCGCGTGCGTGGGCTGCAGGGGCTGCGGGTGGTCGATGCCTCGGTCATGCCGACGCTGGTCTCGGGCAACACCAACGCCCCCACGATCATGATCGCGGAAAAGGCCGCCGACATGATCCTGGCGGATGTGGTCTGATCAGTCGCCGTTCAACGCCTGATCCGCGTGCAGCGCCTCAAGGCCCACGCGGTAGTTGGGATATTTCAACGTCACGCCCAGATCGGTCTTGATCCGGTCGTTCCGAACGCGCTTGTTCTCGTTGTAGAAACTGCGGGCCATCGGCGTCAGGTCGGCCGTGTCGAAATCCACCGCAGGCGGCAGCGGCAGGCCCTGAAGTTGCGCGGCATAGCCGATCACGTCCTGTGGCGGCACCGGTTCGTCATCGCATACATTGTAGATCGCGCCCGGATCAGGACGTCGCATCGACGCCTCGAGCACCTGTGCGATGTCATCCACATGAATGCGCGAAAACACCTGCCCCGGCTTGATGATCCGCCGCAGACCGCCTTTTTTCAGCTTGGAAAACGGCCCCCGGCCCGGCCCGTAGATGCCCGCAAGGCGAAAGATGTGCAGCGGCAGGCCGGGGATCGCGGTCCAGTCCTGCTCAGCCTGCAACCGCCAGCGCCCGCGCTCGGCCGTCGGGGTCGCCGGCGTGGTTTCATCGACCCAGCCCCCCTTGTGGTCGCCATAGACGGCGGTGGTCGACAGGTACCCGACCCAGTCGAACTGCCCGGCGCGGGCGGCGATCTCATCCCGCAGGGCGGCCAGAACCGGATCTCCCTTGGCCGTGGGCGCGGTCGAAATCAGCAGATGCGTGACCCCGTCCAGATTGGGGGCCTCGCCCGGCCAGACCAGCGGTTCGGCCCCGGCAGCGCGGATGGCGTCCTTCTCGGCGGCATCGCGGGTGGTTCCGACGATGCGCCAACCCTTGGGGGCCAGCCGGCGCGACAGGGCGCGGGCGGTATAGCCGTGCCCGAATGAAAAAAGCGTTCCAGTCATGGCCCCTTGATGAGCGCGCCGCGGGCGGGATGCAAGCGCCGGATGGACGCACTTGATTCGAATCCCCGCCTGCGCCTTCATGGTGTCATGAGTGATGACAAACCCAGCCTGCACGCGGCCTATGCGCTGAAAACTCCGGCAGACAACAAACGGCTCTATGCCGAATGGGCCGGAGATTACGATCGCGGATTCGCCGCGCGCGAGGATTACCAGTTGCATGTTCACACCGCCCGCGCTTTTGTCGGCGCCGGGGGACAGGGTCCGGTGCTGGATGTGGGCGCGGGAACCGGCCTGTGCGGCGCGGTTCTGGCCGATCTGGGTGTGGGGCCGATCGATGCCACCGACATCAGTGCCGAGATGCTGGACAAGGCGATGCGCAAGGACATCTACCGCGACGCGATCGAGGCCGACCTGAACGAGGGCATCCCCGTTCCGCGCGACAGTTATTCGGGCATCGTGTCGTCGGGTACCTTCACCCACGGCCATCTGGGCCCCGAGGTTCTGCCGGCCCTGCTGCGGGTGGCTCGGCCCGGGGCACAATTCGCCTTTTCGATCAACGCCAAACACTTCGAGGCGCTGGGATTTGCAACCGCCTTCGACAAGCTGCAGGCCGAGGGCTGGATGGAACATCTGGCTCTGACCACGGTCCGCATCTACGGCGATCTGGCCGCCGGCCCCAACAAGGACGACACCGCGCTGATCGCCCTGTTCGAGAAAACCTGAACCGCCTCAGCGGCCTTTCCAGACCGGGTCACGCTTTTCGGCGAAGGCGTGGGCGCCTTCCAGATTGTCCTCGGAGCCATAGAGCACATCGACCGTCCGCAGTTGCCGCTTGGTAATACGGTTCATGATGTCCTGGAACTTGGAATCTTCGGCCTCGCGCACGATCTCCTTGATCGCGGCATAGACCAGCGGCGGGCCGCTTGCCAGCAGGCGCGCCAGTTCCCATGCCCGGTCCATCAACTGGTCAGCCGGGACGATCTCGTTGACTAGCCCCCAGCGATGCGCCTCTTCGGCGTCGAACCAGCGGCCGGTCAGCAGCAGTTCCATCGCAATGTGATAGGGGATGCGCTTGGGAAGCTTGACGCTGGCCGCGTCCGCCACCGTGCCCGAGCGGATTTCCGGCAGGGCAAAAGTGGCGTGATCGGCGGCCAGAATCATGTCGGCGCTCAGGGCCAGCTCCAGCCCGCCGCCGCAGGCAATCCCGTTCACGGCGGCAATCACCGGCTTGTTCATGTCGCGCAACTCCTGCAGGCCGCCGAAACCGCCAACGCCGTAATCGCCGTCCACCGCATCGCCTTCGGCTGCGGCCTTCAGGTCCCAGCCTGGGCAGAAGAACTTCTCGCCGCCCCCCGTCAGGATCGCCACCCGCAGGTCGGGGTCATCGCGAAAGTCGCGGAAGACCTCGCCCATCACACGGCTGGTCGCCAAGTCGATCGCGTTCGCCTTGGGCCGGTCCAACGTGACCTGAAGGATTGCACCATCGCGGTAGGTTTTGATCGGGTTCATGGTCATGCCTTTCGGATCAGGGCATCAACGGCGACCACACTGTCGGCCGCGCAGATGAGAGGGTTGATTTCAACTTCGTCCACGACCGCCGCGTTGGCAATGACGTAGTTCTGCACCGCCATGGCCACCCGCACGACCGCATCGATATCCACGCCGGGCTTGCCCCGATATCCGCTCAACACGGGCGCACAGGCCAGCTTGCCCAGCGCGTCGCGGACCGCAGACGGCGTGGACGGGATCAGGATCGAGGTCGAGTCGCGCAGGATCTCGGTCAGAACCCCACCCGCCCCAAGGGTCAGCACATAGCCATGCGCCGGGTCGCGGGTGACGCCGATCAACAGCTCGACAATCCCGGCCGGGGCCATTTCCTCGACCAGAACCTCATCGGTGCCGATTGATCTCGCGACCTCGGGCAGATCTTGTCCAGAAACGCCCAGCCGCACCGCGCCATGTTCGGATTTGTGCGCCAGGCCAACGCCTTTCACCGCAAAGGACCCGCTCAGACCGTCCACCGCCTTTTCCGCCCGATCCGCCCGCGCGACGACCGAGCGGGGAATCGGCACGCCGCAAGCGGCCAGTTCGGCCTTGGCCTGGGCCTCGGTCAGAGCGGTTGTGGCCGCATTGGCGGCGGGCAGCAGAACCGGCTCCTGCGGTTGGGGATGCGGGCGGGCCGCAGCGCGTGTCGCCGCCAGCGCCTCACGCAGCCCGGCAAAGGGCACGACACCGCCCGCCATCAACCGCTCGGCTACGTCCTCGGGCATCAGTTCCGGCAAGGTCGCGGCCACGGCAAAGGGACGACCGGTTTCGCTTGCGCAGGTCAACGCCGCACGGGTGGCGCAGTCCCAATCGGCGGCATCGGTGTGAGGGTAGTCAACGATCGAGATCGTCATCGCCACATGCGGCCCCGTCATCGCCGACCACGCTCGTGCCATCGCGTCAGCGTCGCGCCAGATATAGGTGTGGTAGTCCAGTGGATTGGCCAGCGCCACCATCGGCCCCAGCGCCGCGCGCAGGCCCGAAACCTGATCTACGGTGAGCGGCGGAAAGTGCAGGCCGGTTCCTTCGGCCATGTCGGCGGCCAAGCTGGCCTCGCCACCGGAACAGCTGATCGTCGCCACTCCTGTCCCGTCCAGCGGCCCGGTGACATGCAACAGTTTCAGTGTTTCCAGAAACGCGGGCACGTCCCCCAGCCGCGCGATTCCCAACCGATCCAGAAATGCTTGCGCCCCGGCATCACCCCCCGCCAGCGAGGCGGTGTGCGAAATGGTCGCCGCCTGCGCCTGAGCTGACCGCCCCACCTTGAGCGCCACGATCGGTATGCCCCGGTCACGCGCTTTGGCCGCCAGCGCCTCCCATTTGCGTAGGTCGCCGAAGCCTTCGACATGCAGGCCGATGGCGGTGATCCGGTCATCATCCAGCAGCGCCATCGCGATTTCGGCCTGATGGGTTTGCGCCTGATTCCCGCAGGTCAGCATGAAGGCCAGCGGCAGCGCCCGGCGCTGCATGGTCATGTTGATGGCGATGTTTGAGCTTTGCGTCAGGATCGCAACGCCCCTTTCCACCGGGCGCATGCCGTGCTGGTCGGGCCAGATCGCCACCCGGTCCAGACCGTTGACGAAGCCGTAACAGTTGGGACCGAGGATCGGCATGTCCCCCGCTGCAGTTACAAGCTGCACCTGCAAGTCGGCCCCATCAGCGTCCTCGGCCTGCGCCTCGGTAAAGCCCGAGGCGAAACACACCGCGCCGCCCGCGCCGATGCGGGACAGAGCCTCGACCGCCTCGATGGTGGCGCGGCGATTGATGCCGACAAAGGCCGCGTCGGGCGCTTGGGGCAGGTCTTCGACCCTGGCAAAGACGCGCTCGCCCGCCACCTCGTCGGCCTTGGGATGCACCGGCCAGACCGGGCCGGTGAAGCCCAGTTTCCGCACCTGGCGAATAACCTCGGCGCACCATGCGCCCCCACCGATCACCGCCAGCGAACGGAACCCCAGCATCCGCCTCAGCGCGGCGAGCTTTCCCGGCGCGAGCGCATCCGCCGCGCCGCTCAGGCCCGGCGGCATCTTCACGCCCCCAACGCGCGCAGCAGGTCGCGGCTGATGATGTGGCGCTGGATCTCGCTGGTGCCGTCCCAGATCCGCTCGACCCGAGCATCGCGCCAGAAGCGTTCCAGCGGATAGTCATCCATCAGACCCATTCCGCCATGCACCTGGATCGCCGCATCGGTCACCCGCGCCAGCATTTCCGAGGCATGGAGCTTGGCCGAGGCGATCTCGCGATTGGCGGGCAGGCCCTTGTCCAGCCGGTCGGCGGCGGCCAGGGTCAGCAGGTCGGCGGCGTCGATCTCGGTGATCATATCGGCGATCTGAAAGCTGACGCCCTGAAACTTGCCGATCTTCTGGCCGAACTGTTCGCGCGTGGCGGCATAGTCCAGCGCATAGTCGAAAGCCCGCCGCGCCCGACCCACGCACATGGCCGCCACGGTGATGCGGGTGGCATACAGCCAGGTGTTCATCACCTCGAACCCGTCATCGACCTCGCCCAGCACCTGTGCATCCGGCAGGCGGCAGTCGTCGAAGTCCAGCACCATATTCTTGTAACCGCGATGGCTGACCGACTTGTAGCCGTCGCGGATGGTGAAGCCCGGCGTGCCGCGATCGACCAGAAAGGCGGTGATGCGCTTTTTGGGGCCTTTCGGCGTCTGATCCTCGCCCGTGGCGATGAAGACGATGATGAAATCGGCATGTTCCGCGCCCGAGATGAAATGCTTGGTGCCATTTACCACCCAATCGCCGCCATCGCGCACGGCCGAGCATTTCATGCCCCGCACGTCCGAACCCGCGCCCGGTTCGGTCATCGCCAGCGCGTCCATCTTTTCGCCACGCACGGCGGGCATCAGATAGCGTTCGATCTGATCGCCCTGACAGGCCATCAGGATGTTCTGCGGCCGCCCGAAGAAATGGTTCAGTGCCATCGACCCGCGCCCCAACTCGCGCTCGACCAGCGCGAATTCCAAGTGGTTCAACCCGGCACAGCCGACGCTTTCGGGGAAGTTGCAGGCATAGAAGCCCAGCTCGATCGTCTTGCGCTTGATCTCGTCAGCGATCTCTTTCGGCACCTCGCCGGTGCGTTCAACCAGCTCTTCGTGGGGATAGATTTCCTTTTCCACAAAGCTGCGGACGGTCGAGACGATCATCTCCTGCTCGTCGGTCAGGCCATATTGCATCGCGGGTCTCCGATTCCTGGGCGTGCGACAATCCTGACGCGGCTTGAGGTCTCAATAATGCAGAACTAGACTTCAATCATGCAGAAATGGACCAAATCACCCGCCGCACCGCAGCGATTCGGGGTACTTCTGTTCGACGGGTTCTCGAACCATTGCCTGGCCAATGCGGTCGAGCCGCTGCGCGCGGCCAACACGCTGTCGGGGCAGCGACTGTATGACTGGCAATTCCTGTCACTGGATCCGAGGCCGGTCACGTCGTCCTCAGGGTTGCAGGTGGCGCCCCATGCGGCGCTTACGGATGCGAATGGGGATATGCTGCTGGTGATGCCCTCCTACGGGTTTCAAGCACACGGTGGTTGGCGCACCCAGGCGGGGTTGCGTGCGGCGACGCGGCGCTTTCGCACCCTCGCCGGGCTGGACACCGGCAGTTGGCTGCTGGCCCAGGCCGGATTGCTGAACGGCCACCGCGCCACGATCCATTGGGAGGAACTGACCGCGTTCACCGAGCGATTCCCCGAAGTCGAGACCTGCCGCGAGCGCTATGTCATCGACGGTGACCGCATCACCTGCTCGGGCGCCATGGCCGCCTTTGATCTGGTGATGCACCTGATCGGGCAGGATCACGGTCAGGCGCTGGCACTGGAAGTCGCGCAGCTGTTCATGACGCGCGACTCCGCCCGGTCACATTCCGGCGGCGCAGGCTCGGCCAGTTCGCATGTCAACAAGGCGCTGGCACTGATGCAGGAAAATCTCGAGACCCCTCTGCCGATCCCCGAGATCGCCCGGCGCGTGGGACGGTCGCAAAAAGCACTGGAATCCCGGATGCGGGCGGACTTGGGGGCCGGGCCGGCTAAGGTCTATCGTCGGATGCGTCTGAACCTTGCGCGCAAGCTGGCCGCGGAAACCGACCTGAGTATCGCCGAAATCGCTCTGCGCGCGGGCTATGAAGACCCCAGCGCGCTGACCCGCGCCTTTCGGGCCGAGTTCGGTCTCAGTCCACGAGCCCTGCGCAGCCGGTCCGGCTAGGTATACATCTGTTTCTTGTAGGCCCGCGTCCGCGTCGTCGCCTCGGCCGACCCGTCGTGGTAGGTGCCGAACCACTTGTCGAACGGGATCTCGGACGTGCCGTAGTTGCACTCGAAATACCGGTGGTGCAGCTGGTGAAAGAAATCGCCTGCCCGCGCGGCATCCGTGTCCCCTGCTTTCAGCTTTTCGAACCCCGAATGGGACAGGACCGGGCTGATCTGCTGGAAATAGACATGAAACAGCAGATGCAACGGGTTTGAGGGCACGATCAGGTGGATGAAATAGGTCGTGAAATACAGCAGGTTCTCGTACCAGTGGTTCGAGATGCCCGACCACGGCCCAACATTGACGTTGCGGTGATGAACGGCGTGCACATGCTTGTACAGTTTCGGGTGATGCTCCAGCCGGTGCACCCAATAGAAATGCAGACCCGACCACATCGGAATGAACAGCATCCAGACCACGCACCAGACCGGCGCGCTGGCCCAAGTGACCGTTGGCGCATACCCGTTGGCCATCGCCCAGTAGATACCCCATTGATAGACGGTCGCCACCGTCATGGCGCTGCCCAGGGTCCACCAGATGTTGTCCCAGACCTGATTGCGGAAGGTGAAGGTTCCGTTGTCGCGGGTCAGGTCGCGACGATCGAACTTTTTGTACATACCCTGCCCCTTGCGCATGTAGAGCCACCAGTGCAGCCCACCCGCAACAAGGATCTGAGGCACCATGTTCAGCAGCCAGACGCGGAACATCCAGCCCGGCGCAAAGCTTTGCATCGCCTCGAGCGGCGGCAGGAAAAGCACATAAGCCGTCAGCGCCAGCCCCATGCACAGGGTCAGCGCGGTGATCTGCAACCACGCACCG
Source organism: Ruegeria sp. CH5 (assembly GCF_056537025.1). Taxonomy (NCBI): domain Bacteria; kingdom Pseudomonadati; phylum Pseudomonadota; class Alphaproteobacteria; order Rhodobacterales; family Roseobacteraceae; genus Ruegeria; species Ruegeria sp. CH5. The sequence goes on from NZ_JBQFQT010000008.1 coordinate 11,983, forward strand.
CTGTACCATTTCACAACCGCGATCGGTCTGGGCGGCCAGCTGAACAGAGGGTTCAACGCCACAGGGTCAGACGGCCGGTAGTGCCAGCGGGCGGCTTCGGGATCTTGCGAGATATCGGTCATGGCGTCACCTCCGGGGCAAGAAACGGGGTCAGGTGGCGTAGTCCGAGCCTTCGGCATCCAAAACGGCCTTGATCTCGCGCAGATGGGCAGCGGCCTGATCGGGATAGTCATCCAGCTCCTGCGCGGTCTTTTCCGCGATTTCATCCGACAGCACCCGCAATGGCTGGCCCGTCTGAAGGGCGCGGATATACGTCTCGGCGGCGCGCTCGAAATAATAGAGTCTGTTAAAGGCATCTGCCGCGTCGCTGCCGATCACCAGCACCCCGTGGTTGCCCATGATCATGACTTTCTTGGCCGGGTCCTGCAGCATTGTCGCGCAACGCTCACCCTCGCTTTCAAAAGCCAAACCGCCGAATTCGTCATCAATGACATAGCGGTTGAAAAAGGTTGCAGTGTTCTGGTCGATCGGCGGCAGGTTGCTGTCGGCCAAGGAGGCCAGGACGGTCGCAAAGATCGAATGCACATGCATCACGCAACGCGCATGCGGGCATTTCCGGTGAATCGAACCATGCAGCCCCCATGCAGTGGGATCCGGTGCGCCCGGCTTGCGCATCGTGTCGGGATCGTTGGCATCCAGCAGCAGAAGGTCCGAGGCGCGGATGCGCGCGAAATGCATCTGGTTCGGGTTCATCAGGAACTGCGTGCCATCCTCGTTCACGGCAAGGCTGAAGTGATTGGCGACCGCTTCGTGCATGTTCGACCGCTCGGTCCAGCGGAAGGCGGCGGCCATGTCCACGCGCTCCTGCCAATGGTCGATATTCGGTTTCAAACTGGTGACGCTCATCCGGGGGCTCCATTCGGCTTGGACAGGTGGCTGGTGAAAACCGTGCCGGGCCGGGGCGCAATTGACCAACGAAAAAATTGGCGTTTTGGCATTAGCTGAACTTATGATTGGATTATGAAACCCCGGACTCCGCTTCCCCCGCTTGGCTGGCTGCGCACCTTCGAGGCCGCGGCCCGCCACCTGTCCTTCACCGGCGCGGCGCGCGATCTGAACATGACGCAAAGCGCCGTCAGCCAGCAGATCAAATCGCTGGAGGGATATTTAGGCCAACCTCTGTTTCACCGCCGTCCCCGCGCATTGGAACTGACCGAGGCCGGCATCACCTATCTGCCCGTGGTGCGCGAGGCGTTCCGAACGTTGGTGCGCGGCACCCAGGCCGTAACCGGGCAGCAGGAAAATACCGTACAGGTGCAGTGCAACATCACCTTTTCGGTGAACTGGCTGGCCCCCCGCCTGCCCGCGTTCCGTGCGCTGCACCCCGATGTCCACCTGAACATCTTCACCGAGTTGTGGGAGCCGCGCGAGATGGCCGAAGGCGCGGCGGTCGAGATCCGCTATTCCCTGCGCCCGGCCGACACGGTCCGCACCGAGCTTTTGCGCAGCGATCACTACTACCCCGTCTGTGCCCCCGACTATCCGGTCACGCTGGAAAACCTTCAGCAGCAACCGCTGTATGATTGCTCAAACCTGCTGTCGAACTGGGCCAGCTGGGCCGAAGATCAGGGTCTAAACTGGGAAAATTCGCCGATTACCTATGCCACGACCTATATGGTCGGCCTGTCCGTCGCGATGGCCGGCGGCGGGCTGTGCCTGGCCCATGACACCATCGCAAAGCGCCTGCTGGATGAAGGCCGCCTGATCGCACCCTTTGAACATCGCGCGCCGATGCCCGAAGCCTATTACCTGCTGCTGTCGCCCCAGGCCGAGGAGACGCCGGGTGCCGTGGCCTTTGCCGAGTGGATCAGGGCGGAAATCGCGGCCGAGCAACACCGCGCCTGACTTTCAGCCGTCTTTGGGGCGGCTGGCAACCCAGGCATAGCCGTTCTCGCACAAAATATAGGTCTCGCGCAGGCCATGGGGCTTGTCGGTCGGCTCCTGCAGCACGACCGCGCCCATGGACCTGGCGCGCTCCGCCGCCTCGTCCGGGTCAGTGTCGTACAGGTGAATCTCGATCCCGCCACCGCGTGGGGGCGTTTCGGGAACCAGCCCCAGCAGCGGGTTGGAATGATAGGTGCCGTCCGAATGCAGCTGAAACACCTGATCGCCATAGGTGACGATGGCAAAATCCGCCGTCACCTGATGGGATTTCAGGCCAAAAACAGTCTCCAAAAAAGCGCATTCCGCCCGCACGTCGCGCACCAGCAGGTTCAGCCCGATCCCGCGCAGGCTGCGGCCGAAACTGTCCGCATCTATGGTTTCGTAATCCATGTCGCTACCAGACCCCGCATCGCAGCGCGGATCAAGCATTTGCTGCCCCGCGCCCGGTCGGATGACTGTTTCATGAAGGTGGCACGGCAGGGGTTGCACCTTCCGATGCATTCGGGAAAGTTGTGCCATGGAATACGCACCCTTCCCCTCTTGGCCCGACGTCGCCCCCCGCCTGATCGCCGTTGCCGCTGGCCGCGAAGCCGCCGACATGGTCATTCGCGGCGGGATCTGGATCAACGTGCACAGCCGCGAGGCGCTGCCCGATCACTCCATCGCCATCGCCGCCGGACGCGTGGCCTATGTCGGCCCCGACGCCAGCCATTGCATCGGCCCCGACACCCAGATCATCGAGGCCAAGGGCCGCTACATGATCCCCGGGCTGTGCGACGCGCATATGCATATCGAATCCGGCATGCTGACCCCGGCAGAGTTCGCCCGCGCGGTGATTCCGCATGGCACCACCTCGATGTTCACCGACCCGCATGAGATCGCCAACGTGCTGGGGCTGGACGGCGTGCGGATGATGCATGACGAGGCGCTGATGCAGCCGGTCAACATCTTCACCCAGATGCCGTCCTGCGCGCCCTCGGCGCCCGGGCTGGAAACCACGAGCTACGAGATCACCGCCGAAGACGTGGCCGAGGCGATGACCTGGCCCGGCATCATCGGGCTGGGCGAGATGATGAACTTTCCCGGTGTGATCAACGCCGACCCCAAGATGCTGGCCGAGATCGCCGCCACCCAGCGCGCGGGCAAGACGGTGGGCGGACACTATGCATCCCCTGATTTAGGGCCTGATTTTGCAGCCTATGTCGCCGGCGGACCGGCGGATGACCACGAAGGCACCTGCGAGGCCGACGCCATTGCCCGCGTGCGGCAGGGAATGCGGTCGATGATGCGGCTGGGCTCGGCCTGGTATGACGTGGAAAGCCAGATCACCGCCGTCACCGAAAAGGGGCTGGACCCGCGCAACTTCATCCTGTGCACCGATGACTGCCACTCGGGCACGCTGGTAAACGAGGGCCACATGAACCGCGTTGTGCGCCATGCCATCGCCTGTGGCTGCGACCCGCTGATCGCGTTGCAGATGGCCACGATCAACACCGCCACCCATTTCGGGCTGGAACGCGAGATCGGCTCGATCACGCCGGGCCGCCGGGCGGACGTGATCCTCAGCTCGGACCTGACCGAACTGCCGATCGAAATGGTCATCGCGCGCGGACAGGTGGTGGCCGAAAATGGCGCGATCACGGTGGATTGCCCGCATTACGACTGGCCCGACCGGGCACGCAACACGGTGCATCTGGGCCATGCCCTGACCGCCGCCGATTTCGAGATCCCCGCGCCAAACGGCGCCAACCGCGTCCGCGCCAACGTGATTGGCGTGGTCGAGAACCAGGCCCCCACCCAGGCGCTGAAAGCCGAGCTGCCGATCATCGGCGGGCTGGTCGAGGGCGAAGGCGATGTCTGCCAGATCGCGCTGGTCGAGCGACACCGGGCCACGGGCGGCGTCACCAACGCCTTCGTCTCGGGCTTTGGCTATCAGGGCCGGATGGCCATGGCCTCGACCGTGGCGCATGACAGCCACCACATGATCGTGGTCGGCACCGACCGCGAGCAGATGGCGCTGGCCGCCAATCGCCTGGCCGAAGTAGGCGGCGGCATCACCATCTTCCGTGATGGCGAAGAACTGGCGCTGGTCGAACTGCCCATCGCAGGCCTGATGTCCGACAGCCCGGCCTCCGACGTCGCGGCCAAGGCGCAGAAGATGGTCGAGGCGATGCAGGCCTGCGGCTGTCAGTTGAACAACGCCTATATGCAGCACTCGCTGCTGGCCCTCGTCGTCATCCCCGAACTGCGGATATCCGATCTGGGACTGGTGGATGTCCGCACATTCGAAAAAATTGACCTTCTGGAACCCCTCGCATGACAAAAATAACAACGCCCGACCCACGGGACCCCGAGATTTTCACCGATGCCGCCGCGGCCGTTGCCCGGCTGGAAGAGTTGTACAACGAAGCCACCGCCTTTCTGTGCGACAGCTTTGCCGAGGCTATGGAAAGCGGCGCGCCCAAGGTCCGTTACAGAGCCTATTACCCGGAAATTCGTATCCGTACGGCGTCCTACGCGCATGTGGACAGCCGCCTGAGTTTTGGTCACGTGTCCGAGCCGGGGGTTCACGCCACCACGGTGACCCGGCCGGATCTGTTCCGGTCCTACCTCACGCAGCAGATCGCGCTGCTGATCAAGAACCACAACCAGCCGGTGACCATCGGCCCCTCGACCACGCCGATGCCGGTGCATTTCGCCGTGGCCGGCAACCCCGATCTGGTAGTGCCGCATCAGGGAGCGGCCGGGTTCACCCTGCGAGACGTGTTCGACGTGCCCGACCTGACCACCACCAATGACGACATCGTCAACGGTGTGCACGAACCGCAGGATGGCGTCGGCCCGCTGGCCTTGTTCACCGCCCAGCGCATCGACTATTCGCTGGCCCGGCTGGCCCATTACACCGCCACCGATCCGGACCATTTCCAGAACCACGTTCTGTTCACCAACTACCAGTTCTACGTTTCGGAATTCGAGAACTACGCCCGCGCGCAACTGGCCGACCCCGACAGCGGCTATACCAGTTTCGTCTCGACCGGGAATGTCGAAATCGCCGACCCCGACGCGCCGCTGGAACAGCCGCTGAAACTGCCGCAGATGCCGACCTATCACCTGAAACGCGCCGACGGGTCGGGGATCACGCTGGTCAATATCGGCGTCGGGCCATCCAACGCCAAGACCGCCACCGACCACATCGCGGTGCTGCGCCCACATGCCTGGCTGATGGTCGGCCACTGCGCGGGGCTGCGCAACACGCAGGCCTTGGGGGATTTCGTGCTGGCCCATGCCTATCTGCGCGAAGACAAGGTGCTGGATGACGATCTGCCCGTCTGGGTGCCGATCCCGCCGCTGGCCGAAGTTCAGGTCGCGCTGGAACGCGCCGTGGCCGAAGTGACCGAGCTGGAAGGTTATGAGCTGAAGCGGATCATGCGCACCGGCACGGTGGCTTCGGTCGACAACCGCAACTGGGAACTGCGCGACCAATCCGGTCCGGTGCAACGGCTGAGCCAGTCGCGCGCCATCGCGCTGGATATGGAAAGCGCCACGATCGCCGCAAACGGCTATCGGTTCCGTGTGCCCTACGGCACTTTGCTGTGCGTGTCCGACAAGCCCCTGCATGGAGAATTGAAGTTGCCCGGCATGGCGTCCGAGTTCTATACAACCCAGGTCAGCCGCCATCTGGCTATCGGAATCCGGGCGATGGAACACCTGCGAGGCATGCCGCTGGAACGTTTGCACAGTCGGAAATTGCGCTCGTTCGACGAAACGGCCTTCCTCTGACGCAAAAAAGCAACGAAATCCCCATATTTTTTGGGGTTTCGGTGCTACTATTCGTTGTGTTCGCCCACAATATCCCGTTACAGTTACGCGGTGAGGCCCAATAGATCGGGCACGTTAAGGAGACCAAGAAATGGCAAAGCCTATGACGAAGACTCAGCTGGTTGCTGCTCTCGCTGAGGAAATGGGAACCGACAAGAAATCCGCGAACGCGGCGCTGGAGGCGATCACTGGCCTGATCACCCGCGAAGTTTCGGCCGGTGGCGCCGTGACCCTGCCGGGCGTCGGCAAGATCTACTGCCGCGAGCGCCCCGAGCGTCAGGTTCGCAACCCGGCCACTGGTGAGACCTTCACCAAAGAAGCCGACAAGGTTGTGAAGATGACCATCGCCAAGGCCCTGAAGGACAGCGTCAACAGCTGATCCGCGCCTTAGGGAAAACGATCAAGGGCCGCGATTTCGCGGCCCTTTTTCTTTGGTATTTGTTTGCCGGGTCCGGCGGGCCGAACCCGGTGTTGGCGTGGGCCGAGGTCAGTGAACAGTCTCGACCTTGTGGAAATCCAGATCCCGATCTTCGGGCATCGAGTCGATGCTCATCACCTCTGTGCGCTTGACGATCAGGATATAGACCACGCAGGCGAGGTAGAGGCCAACCACCACGGCGCCGATCCACTGAATCTGCAGCCACTGGCTCTGGAACAGAAGCGTCAGCACAAACAGAAGCACCACGTTTCCGGCAACATAGGCCGTCTTTCCGAAGCGTTCGACCGTCATGTTCAGGTTGTCGGTATAGAGCCTGATCAGCGAGTCCAGTGAGTTGATCACGAAGGTCACGCCGACGATCACCATCGCGATGTTGGTGATGCCTGCGGTGCTGATGCCGTTCAGGTGATAGTAGTAAAGCACGCTGAACCAGATCGCCAAGGGGATCGACGGAAAGATCAGCAACGCCGCCAGCAATTGCCAAGTGGTCAGCCCTCCGACAAAGCGCGAGGTGAACTGACCGATCATGATCGACCAGGCAAACCACCAGAACAGGTAGAAGGCGTGATAGTCGGTCAGAGGCAGTATGAACTTGTGGATATTGGCGAAATACGCCCCGATATTGCTGCTGGTTTCCACGAAACCCGCAACGCCCATACCGGCCGCGGCCCACATGCCGAGGATCAGCGCCAGAAACAGAAACGTCGAGCCGACAGAAAGAATCCGCACGTATTTCAGGTCAGTCGAGGAATAGGCCGCGGCCAGAATGACGACAAATACGATGATGTAAAACGTGGTCACCACGGACTCGCCATCACCAACTTCGGGCAGGTATCCGGGCAGGTAGATCAGGAACAGGCTGGCGGTGAAAGCGCAGGTCCCGATGATCACCACATTGTTGATCAGCTTGACCACCGGGATTTCAAAGAACTGTACTCGGGGCTCGATGACGCAGAAATAGAATGCCGTCAGGAAATAGAAGGCCCAGATCAGGAAACCCCAGAACCCGAACTCGATCGCCAGCGGGTTTGCGAACGCATAGGCCGGATCTTCGGCATAGCCGCCGAATTCGGTGAGCGGGAACATGATCAGCCCGACATCCAGGCCGGATGTGAACAGGATCGCGATGAAAGTGAACAGATGAACAGGTGTCACGCCCACGCACCGCAGGTTCCACCATTTCACGACGAAGAACGCTACCAGCCCAAGAGCAAGCAGGACCCCGAATGACAGGATGTATTCCAATAGCACCGACAAACCTCCCTTTAGATGTCAGATCACCGAGCGGATATCTTTAATTGGCTAGTCAATCAATAAAACCGGCGCCCAGGGAAAACTTGCGCGCACCATGTGTCTTTTTTGACGCTCGGGCGCTTGTGGCCTGCGGGAAAATCGGAAACAGTCGCCGCACATTCAAACAGGAGCGGTCATGGATCTGCGCGCCATCGCCATGGGGCTGGCCTTTGCCTTCATCTGGTCGTCTGCCTTTACCTCGGCGCGGATCATCGTCGCGGATGCTTCGCCGCTGTTTTCACTGGCGGTTCGCTTCCTGATTTCCGGCCTCCTCGGTGTCGCCATCGCCGCGGCCATGGGCCAGAGTTGGCGCCTGACGCGGTCGCAATGGTACGCGACCATCCTGTTCGGAATCTGCCAGAATGCCCTGTATTTGGGTCTGAATTTCTATGCGATGCAAACGGTCGAGGCGTCGGTCGCGGCGATCATCGCCTCGACCATGCCACTGCTGGTGGCTCTGGCCGGCTGGCTACTGTTCGGGGAACGGTTGCGCCCGCTGGGTGTTCTGGGTCTGCTGGCCGGGTTCGCTGGCGTGGCCTTAATCATGAGCAGCCGGATCAGCGCCGGGATCGACCTGTTCGGCGTTGCCCTCTGCGGGCTGGGCGCGCTGGCGCTGACCTTCGCCACGCTGGCCGTGCGCGGGGCGACCTCGGGCGGGAATTTCATGATGGTCGTCGGTTTGCAGATGTTTGTCGGCTCGGCGGTTCTGTTCGTCGCCGCCCCGTTGTTCGAGACGATCTATGTCCGTCCAACCTGGCCGCTGGCGCTGGCCTTCACCTACACGACCCTGTTCCCCGGCCTGCTGGCCACGCTGATCTGGTTCCTGCTGCTCAACCGGATCGGACCGATCCGCGCGGCGACATTCCATTTCCTCAACCCGGTGTTCGGGGTCGCGATCGCGGCGATTCTGCTGGGTGAGCGGTTGGGCGCAATGGATGCCGTTGGTGTTGCGGTCACCACGCTGGGCATTCTGGCCGTGCAGTTGTCACGCCAGCCAGTTCAGCGCAGCAGCGCCTCGACCTGACTGCGCAGCTTGCGAGAGTCCGGCCGGGTCGTCGACCCAAAGGTCGCCACGACCTCGCCTTCGGGGCTCAGCAGGATCTTGTTGAAATTCCAGCCCGGCACAAACCCGGTCTCGGCGGCGACCGCCTTGTAAAACGGGTGGGCCTGCGCGCCGGTCACGGGGGTGATGTCGGTCATGGGCAGGGTCAGGTCATAGTTCAACTCGCAGAACTCCTTGACCTCGCTGGCGGTTTCCAGTTCCTGGTTGAAGGAATCCGATGGGACCGACAAAACCACCAAACCCTTGGGCCCATAGGTGTCCTGCAGCTTTTGCAGCCCGGCATATTGCCCGGTAAACCCGCATTGCGAGGCCGTGTTGACCACCAGAACCGGCTGGCCGCGCCAGTCCGACAGCGACAGCGTGCCGCCATCGATCGATGGGAACTCTCCGGATACGGGCGCGGCCTGCACCGTTCGACCGATCAACAACAAGGCAGACAACAGCAACATTCTGAACATGGCGTGACCTCCTCTTTGATATTGATACGCTCGAACTACGGCGGCAGATCACCCGCACGATCGCGCGAGCCGGGTGAAACAGGGCTTTGCTTTTGTCGCGGCACACCCCAAATATCTCGGCAACGTATGCAATGCCGGAGGACCCATGCCCGAATATACCAAAGATCCATCGGTTGTCGCGGCCCTGTCGCCCGAGGAATTCCACGTCACCCAGCGCAACGGGACCGAACGCCCCGGCACCGGAAAACACCTGAACAACAAAGAACCCGGCATTTACGTGGATATCGTATCGGGCGAGCCGCTGTTCGCCTCGACCCACAAATACGAGTCGGGCTGCGGCTGGCCCAGTTTCACCAAACCCATCGTGCATGACCACGTCACCGAGCTTGAGGACCGCTCGCTGGGCATGATCCGGACCGAGGTCCGCTCAAAACACGGCGACAGCCACCTGGGCCATGTGTTTCCCGATGGTCCGCTGGATCAGGGTGGGCTACGCTATTGCATCAACTCCGCCGCGCTGAGGTTCATCCATCGTGACGACATGGAGGCCGAGGGCTATGGCGAATACCTCGATCAAGTGGAGGACCCGAAATGACCGAACAACGCGCCGTTCTGGCCGGAGGCTGCTTCTGGGGCATGCAGGACCTGATCCGCAAGCTGCCCGGCGTTCTGCGCACCCGCGTCGGATATACCGGCGGCGACGTGCCCAACGCGACCTATCGCAACCACGGCACCCATGCCGAAGGGATCGAGATCTGGTTCGACCCCGCGCAGATCACCTATCGCGATCTGCTCGAGTTCTTCTTCCAGATCCACGACCCGACCACCGTGAACCGCCAGGGCAATGACATTGGGATGAGCTATCGCTCGGCCATCTACTACTGCGACGAAACGCAGAAACAGATCGCGCTGGACACGATCGCCGATGTGGATGCCAGCGGGTTGTGGCCCGGCAAGGTCGTGACCGAGGTCGAACCCGCGGGCGATTTCTGGGAGGCCGAGCCCGAGCATCAGGACTATCTTCAGCGTATCCCCAACGGCTATACCTGCCACTTCCCGCGCCCGGACTGGGTTCTGCCCAAACGCAGCAGCGCTGCCGAATAAAGGTCAGCCGACGGCCACCCGCGGGCGGCCGCTGGCTTCGACGGTCAGCATCGCCTCGACGAAGACATCCTTGCCTTCGATCCGGGCGGTGCGGATGTCGCGGTTGACGATCAAGCGGATATCCTCGGCCCCGGCCTCGCGCACGGCGCTTTCGGTCTCGCGCCGCAGTTCGGCCTCCAGCAGGGCCAGCGCGGGTTCGGGTTCGGGGAAATCCTGCGGCCCGTCGTTCAGATGCACGCGGTACCGGCCTTCGGACGGAGCGGTCACCGTGCCCGCCCGCCGCATGGTCAACCGCCCCACGACGGCCCCGATCGCATTGGCCACCCCGGCATTGTCGGGCAGCACCATGGTACAGCGCAGACGCTCGCCGACCGCCGGGTAATAGCTCGGCGCCGAGGCACCCAGCCCGACCACATCCACGTTCAGCCTCGTGTCCAACGCCAGCAGACCGCGATGCCCGTGCAAGCCCCGCCGGGTCAGCACATGGCGCGCCAGATCCTCGGGCGGCAGGCCGAACGCCTCGGCCTCTTCCGCAAAAGCAGTCTCTAACAAGGTTAAAACGGTCTGCTCGGTCAACTGATCCACGATCATCCCGGCCAGCTCATCGGCCGAGCCCGCCAGCCGGTCGCCCGACCCCACACGACGGCGAGCAATCAACTCCAGCGCCTTGCGCGCGGCATCGGCATCCCAATCGGACAGGCGCCCCAGAACGTGGCTGGCATCCGACGGCGTCACCCCCGAAACCTGAACGATCCCGCGATCCACCAGCCGGGTCAGAGCACCGTTTTCCATCCGCGTGCGCAACAGGGCGCTCAGGGACATAACCTTGTCCCCCAGCCGCTCCAGCAGCCCCGCCTCGCGCGGGCCCAGACCCTCGGCGTGGATGCCGGGCACGCGGCGGGCGAAACGGGTGTCGTGCTCGCCCACCGTGGTCGCGCGCAACTGCTCGTCCAGCGCGGCATGGACCACCCCGGGCGCCTGGGCCGCGATCAGCGACACCGGCAGCACCCGGCGCGGACCCAGGAACACACCGCCGCGCAGGCCCTCCGTCACCACATGCACCTGGCTGTCACCGCCCAGACCATGCGTGCGCATCGCCACCGCCTCGACCATGGTGCGGAACCCGCCGACCCGGGCGCCCGCCGGGTCGATCGCCGGTTTTCCATCACGGATCAGCGCCACATCGGTCGTCGTCCCTCCGATATCCGACACCAGCGCGTCCTGAACTCCGGTCAGCCAGCGCGCCCCCACGATCGAGGCCGCCGGACCGCTAAGAATGGTTTCGATCGGCCGCTCCCGCGCCTGCTCGGCGCTCATCAAGGCGCCATCCCCACGCACCACCATCATCGGCGCGTCGATGCCCAGCTCGAGCAACACATCCTGCGCCCGGCCGATCAAGCGGTCGATCATTCCGATCAGACGTGCATTCAGCACCGCCGTCACCGCACGTTTCGGCCCGTTCAGCTTGGCCGACAATTGATGCGAGCACGTCACCGGCGCGCCGGTCTTCTCGGTGATGATCCGCGCGACCTCAAGCTCGTGCGCGGGGTTGCGCGTGGCAAACTGGGCCGCAACCGCAAACCCGGAAATCCCGGACTGCTGGTCCAGAAATTCGGTCAACGCCCCTGTATCCAACGGCGCGGCCTCGGCCCCGGCATGGCTATGCCCGCCCGCGATCACCAGCGCCGGGTCGCCCTTCAGCGCATCGCGCAGCCCATGCCTGTCCAGATCACCATCCCGAAACCCGACATAGATCAGCGCGACGCGCCCGCCCTGCCCCTCGACCAGCGCGTTCGTGGCCAGCGTCGTCGACAGCGACGCCATCGAGATCTGGCCGGGTGCGACCTGCGCCTGGTCCAGCACCGCCCGGATCGCCCGCCCGACGCCGATCGCCAGATCCTCGCGCGTGGTCAGGGACTTGGCCGAGGCGATCACCTCTTCCTCGTCCCGGATCAGCACCGCATCGGTGTAGGTTCCACCGGTATCCACGCCCAAAGCCAACGCCATCGGGGTCTCCATCCTGTTCGCAGTCACGGGTGTAGCGGTTTGAACCGACGCGTCCAGCCTGTTTGCGGCATTCACGACAGTTGTTCGACCGCCCAGCGCGCCGCGTCCGCCACCGTGGGGTCGGGATCCTCGGTCAGCGCCTGCGCGACCAGAATCAACTCCGACAACCCGGAATTGCCGATGGCATACAGAACGTTGCGCACGAAGCGGTCGCGCCCGATCCGCTTGATCGGAGAACCCGAGAATCTGGCCCGGAACGCCGCATCGTCCAACCCGGCCAGTTCCGCCAGCGGCGGCGCCATCAGGTCTTGGCGCGCGGCATAGCGGATGTCGCTGGCCGCCACCGCGAACTTGTTCCACGGGCAGGCGGCCAGACAATCATCACAACCATAGATGCGGTTGCCCAGCTTGCCGCGCAACTCCTGATCCACCGGCCCCTTGTGCTCGATGGTCAGATAGGAAATGCAACGCCGCGCATCCAGCTGATAGGGCGCCGGGAAGGCATCCGTAGGGCAGGCATCCAGACAGGCCCGACACGACCCGCAATGATCCACTTCCGGAGGATCCGCTGGCAGGTTCAGAGTAGTGAAAACAGACCCTAAAAAGGCCCAATTGCCCCAATCCCGGCTGACCAGATTGGTATGTTTTCCCTGCCACCCCAACCCGGCTGCGTGGCCCAAGGCCTTCTCGGGCACCGGCGCGGTATCGACGAACACCTTCACCTCGCCCCCGGCCTCGGCAATCAGCCACCGGGCCAGCCGCTTCAGCCGCTTCTTGACCAGATCGTGGTAATCCCTGTTCTGCGCATAGACCGAAATCGCCCCGCGATCGGGTCGCCCCAGAACCTCGGTCGGATCATGATCCGGCGTGTAACTCTCGGCCAGCATGATGACCGAGCGCGCCTCGGGCCACAGCTGCGCCGGATCCCCCCGCCAATGGGTCCGTTCGGCCATCCAGCCCATCTGCCCGTGATAGCCCGCCGCCAGAAAGGCCTCCAACCGCGCAGGCACTTCCGGCACGTCCCAAGGACGACAAATCCGGCACGATACGAACCCCTCGGCCCGGGCCTGCGCCACCAACCTGTCCTTCAATGCCGTCGCGCTTTTCATCTGGCCCAAATATCCTCGGGGGTGAATTGGCCCAATGGGCCAAGAGGGGGCAGACCGCCCCCTGCCCCAACCTATCAGAAATCCAGGTCGGCGTAATGGGCGGGCGGGCGGAAGCCTGGCACCTGATCCGCCAGGATCGACCGGAAGGCGGGGCGCGACTTGATCTTGGCGTACCAGTCCTTGACCACCTGGCTGCGGTTCCAGTCCACGTCCGAAATGTAATCCAGCGACGACAGGTGCGCGGCAGCGGCAAAATCGGCCAATGTCATCTGATCTCCGGCCAGCCAGCGCCGCTGATCCAGCAGCCAAGCCATGTAGTCCAGATGGAATTTGATCGCCCGCGCACCTTCCTTGACGTTCTTGCTGTCGGGATAGCCCTGACCGGTCACTTTCTTGTTTACCCGCTCGTACAGCAGCTTGGATGTCACCTCGTGGTGGAATTTGTCATCAAACCAACTGACCAGACGGCGCACCTCGAACCGGGCTTCCGGAGTTTTCGGCATCAATGCGGGTTCCGGCCGCGTTTCTTCGATGTATTCGCAGATCGCCGCGCTTTCTGACATCACCCGGCCATCCAGCCGCAGAACCGGGACCTTGGCCGCAGGGTTTCTGCGCAAGAAGTCCGGGGATTTTTCCCAGTACTTTTCCTCGACCAATTCGACTTCGATCTTCTTTTCCGCCAAGGACAGGCGGACTTTTCGACAAAAGGGGGACAGGGGAACGTGAAACAAACGCGCCATGTGGATCCATTCGAACCAATTGAGTACCGCTCAGCAATAGCCGCTGACGGGCAGAAGTTTCAATCCTCGAAGCAATCTGCGCGACCATCTGCGCGGATGGTGGCCGCTCCATCGCGGATCGCGGCAGCTCGTCTGCGGGTGTAAACCGACGGGTCCGTGACCGAACGGTTGCGCGGTGACGGAAGGATTGCCGCCAGACGCGCCGCCTGCACCGGGCTGAGTTGGGCGGAACTGACACCAAAATTCTTCCGGGCGGCCGCCTCGATCCCGAACAGGCCCTCACCGGTCTCAGCCACGTTCAGATACACCTCGAGAATGCGCTTCTTGCTCCAGAAGATTTCGACGACCGGGGTCATGGAGGTCTCAAGCGCCTTGCGCACCCAACTGCGCCCCTGCCACAGAAAGACATTCTTGACCACCTGCTGAGAAATGGTCGACGCCCCGCGGTTGCCACCATCTTCAAGCGCATTGCGGATCGCGTTTACGTCAAAGCCCCAATGCAGGCAGAAATTCGCATCCTCGGCCGCAACGACCGACCGGGCCATGTGCGGAGACATATCCTCGATCGCGACCCATTCCCGGTCCACCTTGCCCAGGCGGCGCCACTCGGACCAGATCGTATGGGTGATCGGCGGGTTGACCACGGTGTAAAGCAATACAAGCGCCACGAACGCCGCGGCCAGGGCACCGATGACACGCAGTAACCACCGCCGAATCCGAACGATGAGCGTTTCCGTTTTCCGAGACCGGGTTGCCTTTTTGGACTTACCGCGGGATTTGCGCGCTGCTTTCTTCGCCATGTTCCTGCTATACGCCGCAGCACCGGTATTTGGAACGGAATTATGACGCGATCAGCCGTCCTTCGCGCGGGCGCACCACCGGACGGGCGGTTTTCGGACCACCATCTTCCACCACTCCCAATTGCGGGAACAGGCGCAACAGCTCGGCCTGGGTTTGCCGGTCAGACCGCGTAACGGCGTGGCCGGGATAGTAGCTTTCGCTTTTGGCGCCGTTGGCGATGACGATCTCGTGCTGGTCGAACAACAGGTGGAAATACTCGACCTCGCCGCCTTCGACCCTGGTCACCGTCGTGCCGTTGACCAGGGAATGTGCGGCAATCAAAACCTCAGGGTGGCCGTAGAAATAAGCCGCGCGCCAATCGTCGATCAGCATCCGGTGTTGCGGCGAGAACAGAGTGTCACGGTCCAGTCCCAGGACCCCCGCGGCAAAGCGGATGGGGGCGGCGTTGCCCTCGGCCGCAACGGTGGTTCTGCCAACCCAGATCAGAGCCCGCGCGCCGTTGTCGACCGTCGTGACCAGGTCACCGGCCTGCAGATCTTCGACGCGGCGCAATCCATCGGGTGTTTTTATCATTGTTCCGGCAGTAAAACACGGCGGCCCAAGCTCACCCGGAACCACCAAGGGACCTTCGGTATTGACGAAAGTCGTCGAGACTAGCGTCCCCTCTTGCAGCACCTGACCGTCCGTCGGGGTGAACACGCGGCTGCCATCAGCCAGATAGAAGGTGATTCCCGTGTAGGTGACGTTTCCCACACCGGACACGTTGATCGTCACCGTGTCGCCCGGCCAGGATCGGGTGACATCGATGCCGTTGACCGAGTCATTGTCGGAACTGTCGATATCACCATCGTCGTTCTGGTCGACCAGATTGTACTTCTCAACCGTCAGAAGGGTCCCCGTTGCCGGCGGGCTGGCCGGATCCATGGCAAAGAACTGGTCAAGATAGGTCGTAGGCATGCGACGACTCCCTGGCGAAATTGGCGGCAAGCGGAAGCATTGGCGAAATATCCAAACTTTCCGTGTACAGGCCTAGCGACACGCAATGTTTTTTCAAGAAATCCGGAAACGTGAGGGCACGAAAGGAAAACCCCGCGTGTCTTTTCAAACACGCGGGGCAGGTTTCACAGGCGACCTTACTCGGCCGGAACCGCCGCTGCCTCGTGGCTCAGCGGGTAGCTGAGTTTGTTCAGCATCTCCTTCGGGCAGACCTGCAGGAAGTTCGACAGCTCGACATCCCAGTGCTGCAGGATGTCGGCGGCCTTGCGGCTGCCGGTCTCCGCGGCGTGACGCTCGATCAGCGACTTCAGCTGGGTCTCCCAATGCTCGACCGTTACGGGGCAGGTCACCAGGGTTTCCATGTTCATCAGCAACTGCGCCTTGCCTTCGGGGTCGTACAGATAGGCCATACCACCCGTCATCCCCGCGCCAAAGTTCGCACCGATGTCACCGAGGATCACCGCAACGCCGCCGGTCATGTACTCACACCCGTTCGAGCCGCAGCCCTCGACCACCACGGTGGCACCCGAGTTGCGCACGGCAAAGCGCTCACCAGCACGGCCAGCCGCGAACAGGTACCCGTCGGTCGCGCCGTACAGGACCGTGTTGCCGATGATCGTATTCCGGTCGGCCTGCAGCGGGCTGACCTGCGGCGGGCGCACGACGATGGTACCGCCCGACAGGCCCTTGCCCACATAGTCGTTGGCGTCACCCGACACTTCCAGTTTGAGCCCCGGCGCGGCGAAGGCGCCCAACGACTGACCGGCCGAGCCTTGCAGTTTCACATGCAGATGGTCGGGCTGGAATGTGTTGCGCATCCCAAAGTTCTGCACGATGTGGCTGGACACGCGGGTGCCTACCGTCCGGTGCGTGTTCTGCACGGCATAAGACAGCTGCATCTTCTCGCCATCCTTCAGGAACCGCGCAGCGTCGCGCACGATTTCAGAGTCCAGCGTATCAGGCACCGCGTTGCGGGGCTTGTCACGGTCATAGACGATGTTTTGCGCGCCATCGACGGTGATCAGCAGCGGATTCAGGTCCAGATCGTCCAGATGCGCCGAGCCGCGGCTGACCTGCGCCAGCAGATCCGCCCGACCGATGATTTCGTCGACCGACCGTGCGCCGAGGCTGGCCAGGATCTCGCGCACTTCCTGTGCGTAGAAGGTGATCAGGTTCACCACCTTGTCGGCATTGCCGGTGAACTTGGCGCGCAGGCTCTCGTCCTGCGTACATACGCCCACCGGGCAGGTGTTTGACTGGCACTGGCGCACCATGATGCAACCCATCGCGATCAGGGCGGCGGTGCCGATGCCGTACTCCTCGGCCCCCATCATCGCCGCCATGACGATGTCGCGCCCGGTGCGCAAGCCGCCATCGGTCCGCAGGGTTACCCGGTCGCGCAGGTTGTTCATCGCCAGAACCTGATGCGCCTCGGTCAGGCCCATTTCCCACGGCAGGCCGGCATATTTGATGCTGGTCGCGGGGGATGCCCCGGTGCCGCCATTGTGGCCCGAGATCAGGATGATGTCGGCCTTGGCCTTGGCCACCCCGGCGGCGATCGTGCCCACGCCCGAGGACGCCACCAGTTTCACCGTCACCTTGGCGCGCGGGTTGATCTGCTTGAGGTCATAGATCAGCTGCGCCAGATCCTCGATCGAGTAGATGTCGTGGTGCGGCGGCGGCGAGATCAGCGTCACGCCCTTGGTCGAGTGGCGCAGGCGCGCGATCAGATCGGTAACCTTCATGCCTGGCAGCTGGCCGCCCTCGCCGGGCTTTGCACCCTGGGCCACCTTGATTTCCAGCTCTTCGCACTGATTGAGGTATTCGGCGGTCACACCGAACCGGCCAGATGCCACCTGCTTGATCTTGGCCGAGGGGTTGTCGCCATTCGGCTCGGGCACGAAGTGTGCGGGATCTTCCCCACCTTCACCCGAGTCGGATTTCGCGCCGATCCGGTTCATCGCCACGTTCAGCGTCTTGTGCGCCTCGGGGCTGAGCGCGCCCAGCGACATGCCCGGGGTGACAAAGCGCTTGCGGATCGAGGTAATCGACTCGACCTCCTCGATTGGGATCGGCTTGCCCAACGGTTTGAAATCCATCAGGTCGCGCAGGTGGATCGGCGGGTTCGCCTGCATCTTGGCCGAATACTGTTTCCACAGCTCGTACGACGCGCGGTTGCAGGCCATCTGCATCATGTGCATCGAGGTCGCTTCCCACGCATGGGTCTCACCCGATTTGCGGGCCTTGTAGAAGCCACCGATGGGCAGAACGTCCAGGTCACTCTCCCAGCCTTTGGCATGGATTCCTTCGGCCTTGGACTGAATGCCGGTGACGCCGATGCCCGAGATCCGGCTGGTCATGCCGGGGAAATATTCGGCCACCATGGCGCGGCTCAGGCCCACGGCCTCGAAATTCAGGCCGCCGCGATAGGACGAGATCACCGAGATGCCCATCTTGGCCATGATCTTCAGCAGGCCCTGGTCGATTGCCTCCCGATAGCGCGCGACGTTTTCAGTCAGGCTGCCTTCCAGCAAGCCGCGTTCGATCCGGTCGGCCAGCGAGTCTTCGGCCAGATAGGCGTTGACCACGGTCGCGCCACAGCCGATCAGCACCGCGAAATAATGCGGGTCGATGCATTCCGCCGAGCGTACGTTCAACGAACAGAAGGTCCGCAGGCCCTGACGGATCAAGTGCGAATGCACCGCGCTGGTGGCCAGGATCATCGGCATCGCCACCTTGCCGGGGCCGGAATACTGGTCGGTCAGCACCAGGTGACCCGCGCCCGAACGCACGGCCTCTTCCGCCTCGGCGCGGATGCGCGCCAGCGCGGCGCTTAGCGCGCCGGTGCCGGGTTCGAAGGTACAGTCGATTTCGGCCAGCGGCGCATCGAAATTCGCCACCAGTTCTTCCCACTGGGCGTTGCCGACAAAGGGGCTTTCCAGCACCACGATCTCGGTCTGGCTGCTGTCCTCATCCAGCACGTTCTTGAGGTTGCCGAACCGCGTCTTCAGCGACATCACGCGGTATTCGCGCAGGCTGTCGATGGGCGGGTTGGTCACCTGACTGAAGTTCTGGCGGAAGAAATGGCTGAGCGGTCGGTACTGTTTGGACAGAACCGCCGAGGGCGTGTCGTCGCCCATCGAGGCGATCGCTTCTTTGCCATCCTCGGCCATCGGTGCGAGGATCTGCTCCAGTTCCTCGACCGTGTAGCCCGCCGCGATCTGGCGCTTGCGCAGTTCCTCACCGGTGAACAGCGGCTTTTCGGCGACCTTCGCCAGCTTTTCGTCCAGATCGTTGATCTTGCTGACCCATTCGCCGAACGGCAGGGCCGCGGCCAGCTTGTCCTTGATCTGCTTGTCGCGGTACAGCTTGCCCTTCTTCATGTCGACGGCCAGCATCTGGCCCGGACCCAGCGCGCCTTTTTCCTTAACGCTGGCCTCGTCGATCGGGACCATGCCCGCCTCGGACCCGGCGATCACCAGACCGTCGCCGGTGACTACATAGCGCATCGGGCGCAGGCCGTTGCGGTCCAGCCCGGCGCAGACCCAGCGGCCATCCGTCATGGCCAGCGCGGCGGGGCCGTCCCAGGGCTCCATCACCGAGTTGCAGTAGGAATACATGTCGCGCCAGGCCTGCGGCAGTTCCACCGCCTGTTTCGACCAGCTTTCCGGCACCAGCATCGTCTTGGCCATCGGGGCCGAGCGGCCCGCGCGAACCAGAACCTCGAACACCGAATCCAGCGCCGCCGAATCCGACGACCCACCGGCGATGATCGGCTTGATGTCTTCGGCATAGTCGCCGAAGGTCGCCGAGGCCATGCGGATCTCGTGGCTTTTCATCCAGTTGATGTTGCCCTTCAGCGTGTTGATCTCGCCGTTATGCGCCAGCATCCGGAACGGCTGCGCCAGCCACCATTGCGGGAAGGTGTTGGTGGAATAGCGCTGATGATAGATGGCAAAGGCCGACTCGAAACGCTCGTCCATCAGGTCTGGGTAGAACACGGCGACCTGCTCGGCCAGCATCATGCCCTTGTAGATGATCGACCGGCAGCTGAGCGAGGCCAGGTACAAACTCGAAATCCCCGCGGCGGCGGCGGCTTTTTCGATCCGGCGGCGGATGACGTACAGCTCGCGCTCGAACGTGTCCTCGTCAACGCCCTTGGAATTCGAGATCAGGATCTGCTCGATCTCGGGCCGGGTCGCGTTGGCCTTTTCGCCTAGGCAGGTGACATCCACCGGCACGTGGCGCCAGCCATAAATGTAGTAACCCATCCGCAGAACTTCGGTTTCCACGATGGTCCGGCAGCGTTCCTGCGCGCCGAAATCGGTGCGCGGCAGGAACACCTGCCCCACGGCGATCAGCTCGTCCATCTTGGGCTCGTGCCCGGTGCGGCGGATCTGGTCATAGAAGAAAGGGGCCGGGATCTGCACATGGATGCCCGCGCCGTCGCCGGTCTTGCCGTCGGCATCCACCGCGCCGCGGTGCCAGATCGCCTTGAGCGCATTGATCCCGGCCTCGACCACCTTGCGGCTTTTCTTGCCGTCAACCGAAACCACCAGGCCGACCCCGCAAGAGGAATGCTCTTCCTGCTCGGAATACAGGCCATTTTCGGCCATCCACTTGCGCTTGGCTTCCTCGGCCCGGACCCAATCGGCATCATATTTCGTCATTGGCTGTCTCCTTCTTCCGACGGGGCGTACATGGCCATGACCTCGGCTTCGGTCATCTGACGGCGTTCACCTGCGAACGCGTAACCCTCGGGCTTCTTGTCGATGTAAAGTTCAAGTTTCAGCGTGTTGCCGGCCGCGTTGTCGAACAGGCCGGCCGCGATCTGTGTCTGGCCGTGCATCTCGCCCGGCAGGGTGATCCGGTACCACAGGGCCGAGCCGCATTCTTCGCAGAAGGCGCGTTCGGCCCAGTCGGACGAGGTGAAGGTCTTGACTGGCCCCAGCGCCGCATAGCCCGGCTGGGCCGGAAAGGTGACCAGAGCGCTGCTGGTCCAGCGGCGGCACATGTCGCAATGGCAGGCGCCCAGCGCGTCGCGGGCGGGGGTCGCGGTCACAGTGACCGCGCCGCACATGCATTGGCCTTGCAATTCGGGCATCCTATCCCTCCTGTCGCTGGGCTGCGGGGTCACTCGGCCGCAAGCGCGGCCTTGCCGTTGAACCGGTCAATGATGGCCTGGGCGCAGTCACGGCCGTCGCGGATCGCCCAGACCACCAGCGAGGCACCGCGCACGATGTCACCGATGGCATAGACGCCGTCCATCTCGGTCTCGCCGGTTTCGAACGCGGCCTTGATGGTGCCCCAGCGGGTCACGGGCAGGTCGGGCTGGCCAAACAGGGTGGGCAGGTCCTCGGGCTCGAAGCCCAGCGCCTTGATGACCAGATCGGCCTCTTCGACGTAATCCGCGCCCTCGATCACTTCGGGCGCCTGGCGGCCGGTGGCGTCGGGTTGGCCCAGGCGCATCTTCTGCACCATCACGCCGGTGACCCGCTCATCGCCAACAAACCCCTTGGGCGCGCTGAGCCATTCGAAGATCACGCCCTCTTCCTCGGCGTTCTGGGTTTCGCGCTGTGAACCCGGCATGTTGGCCCGGTCGCGGCGATACAGACATTTGACCGAGGTCGCGCCCTGGCGGATCGAGGTTCGGACGCAATCCATCGCAGTATCACCGCCACCGATCACGACCACCTTCTTGTCCTTGGCGTTCAGGCGGCCATCGTCGAACTCGGGAACCGCGTCACCAAAGCTTTTGCGGTTCGAGGCAGTCAGGAAATCGATCGCCTTTTCGATACCGGGCAGGCCACTGCCGGGCATGGACAGATCCCGCGACTTGTAGACGCCCGTCGCAATTATCACGGCGTCATGTTTGGCGCGGATATCGGCGAACTTGGCAGCGTCGACGTCACAGTTCAGTTCAAAAGTGACGCCGCCCTCGGCTAGCAGGTCGTTGCGGCGTTGAACCACGTCCTTTTCCAGCTTGAAGCCCGGAATGCCGTACATCAGCAGGCCGCCCGCGCGGTCATAGCGGTCATAGACCGTGACCTGGATCCCGGCCCGGCGCAGCATGTCCGCCGCCGCCAGACCACCGGGTCCGCCCCCGATGATGCCGACGCTTTCGGGGCGTTCGGCGGTTGGAGCGACAGGTTTGACCCAGCCTTCCTCCCACGCGGTGTCGGTGATGTATTTCTCGACCGCACCGATGGTGACAGTGCCATGGCCCGATTGCTCGATCACGCAGTTGCCTTCGCACAGTCGGTCCTGCGGGCATATACGTCCGCAGATCTCGGGGAAGGTATTGGTGGCCTGGCTGGTCTGATAGGCTTCTTCAAGCCGTCCGGTGGCGGTCAGGCGCAGCCAGTCCGGGATGTTGTTGTGCAGCGGGCAGTGCGACTGACAATACGGCACACCGCATTGGCTGCAACGGCTGGCCTGCTCGGCGGCTTTTTCGGCGGCGTATTCGGCATAGATTTCATGAAAGTCCGCTCTGCGATCGGTTGCGGCGCGCTTTTCAGGCATGTCACGATCGATCTG
This sequence comes from Ruegeria sp. CH5, assembly GCF_056537025.1. Lineage (NCBI taxonomy): Bacteria > Pseudomonadati > Pseudomonadota > Alphaproteobacteria > Rhodobacterales > Roseobacteraceae > Ruegeria > Ruegeria sp. CH5. The sequence continues at coordinate 34,293 of NZ_JBQFQT010000008.1, forward strand.
CACAAATTTCAGCATCGGTTGCTTGGCCACGGTCAGACTCCATGAATTGGCTTGGTCGGATTTCTTTATGCGAAGCCAATTCGGATGAAAAGTCAATTGTGCTGACCTAAATTGGAAAAAATCGGAAAGATCGATCTCTTTGGGCGACTTTCTGTTCATTTTTAGGACCACTTCGGACCTAAATCATGACTTTCCTTTTGCTGATCGCGCTTATACGCCTTGAATGCAAAGAACACGGGCGCAAACACGGGCGGGCAGATGAGTCTTTTTCAGCTGATTCTGGTGGCGATCATCCAGGGGATCACCGAGTTTCTGCCGATTTCGTCATCAGGCCACCTGATCCTGCTGCCAAGCCTCACCGGAATGGAAGACCAGGGCCTGGCCATCGACGTCGCGGTGCATGTGGGCACATTGGGCGCGGTGGTTCTGTATTTCTGGAGCGACGTGAAACTGGCCCTTGCGGGCCTGCCACGTGCTTTGCGCGGGCGCATCGACACCCCACAGTCCCGACTGGCCCTGGCGTTGATCGTAGCCACCATCCCGACCGTTATTGTTGGTGCCATCCTGCACCTGACCGGCCTCAGCAGTGCGATGCGGTCCGTGGCGGTGATCGGGTGGACGATGTTGGGCTTCGGACTGCTGCTGTATTGGATGGACCAAAAAGGCCCCCAGACCAAAGAGGCCGGCGACTGGGGGCTGCGTGACGCGGTTATTTTGGGTCTATGGCAGGTCCTGGCGCTGATTCCCGGCACCTCGCGGTCGGGGATCTGCATCACCGGCGCGCGACACTTGGGGTATACCCGCGAGGACGGCGCGCGCATCGCGATGCTGATGTCAATCCCGACAATCATCGCCTCGGGCGCGCTGCTGTCGTTGGACGTGATCGGGCAGGCCAACGCTCAGCTGGCCAAGGACAGCGCCATTGCAGCCGTGTTCGCCTTTGTTTCGGCCCTGTTGGCGCTGAACCTGATGATGCGTCTGCTGCGTAGCGTCAGCTTCACGCCATATGTGATCTATCGCGTGATCCTCGGTACGATCCTGCTGATTGTCGCTTACAGCTGATCAGATGCGCAGGTTCCGGGCCGAGTTCTGGATGTCGTCGTACTGACCCGAAGGGCGGAATTTCCACAGGTATTCCGGCAAAACCGATTCCAGCGAAGCAGGCTCGATCCCCAGATCGGCAAAACCTTTTGCTCCTTCGGACACCACATTGTCACGGCGCAGGTTCTTCAACTGGTCGCGGGTCAGAATGTTGTTCGGAAACAGCTGGAAGCTGATGAATTTCAGCATGTCCAGAACCCCGGCCATGATCCGCCCAACCCAGAACGGCAGACCGATGATGATGCGGCGGCGGTGGATCACCCCGAGCATCTGCTGCATCAGCTCACGGAAGGTCTTGGCCTCAGGCCCACCCAATTCGTAGACGCCCGGTGCGGCCTGACCCAACACACCCTTGACCGCGGCCTGCGCCACGTCATCCACAAACACCGGCTGGAACCGGGTGTCGGCACCAAAGATCGGTAGGAAGGGCGAGATACGGGTCATGCCGGCGAAACGGTTGAAGAACTGATCTTCGGTCCCGAAGATCACCGAGGGTCGCAGGATCACGGCATCGGGGATATGGGTCAGCACGGCAGCCTCACCTGCCGCCTTGGTGCGGGCGTATTCGCTGTCGGAATTCGCGTCAGCACCGATGGCCGAAATGTGGACCATACGGGAAATGCCTTGCTCGGCCGCCAGACGGGCGATGCGGCCCGCGCCTTCGGCTTGCACGGCGCCAAATCCATTCTTGCCCAGTTCGTTCAGAACGCCCACGCAGTTGACGACCGCATCGGCGCCATGCATCGCACTGGCCACCGAGGCATCGTCGCGGATATTGCACAGAATGGGCTCGACCTGGCCCACGACGCCATAGGTCTTGACGAAGATTGCCTCGTTCGGACGGCGGACCGCCACCCGTACACGCCACCCTTCGTTCGCCATGCGTCGCGCGATATAGCGGCCGACGAATCCCGATCCACCGTAAATCGTGACCAGTTTGGACATGGTTGGGCTCCTGCTGTGTAGGTCTTGTTCCGATCTACCGCTCCAAAGCCCGGCAAACAAGGCGCAATAACGCCGCGCATAAGGCAAAAAACACTGCCGGAACCGACGGGATCGCGCCGCGAGAAGGTGACCGAAAAAAAACTTTCGATAATCCGTTCGAATCCTGTTGACGCCCTCGGCGAGTAGGCTTAAACGCCCCTCCACGACACCTGCCCAGGTGGCGGAATTGGTAGACGCGCTAGCTTCAGGTGCTAGTGTCCGTATGGACGTGGAGGTTCGAGTCCTCTCCTGGGCACCATAACTCATGTACAATATTTAACTAACCCGTTGTTTCTGTTAAGTTTACTAGAGAAACAGGTAGTTTCTCGTGCGGCAGCTGTATCACATTTTGTAGCACACTAGGGTCTTTTTGCGTGTTTCCTTGTCGCCACATGGCAAGCAGAAATTCCTACCTAAACAAAGCCCAGAATCGATGCAAAGATGGTCGGAATGCTCCAAGCCCACCTCTGCACTTATTGATGAAAAGAAGCCACTCACTTGTTAATGCTGAGAGCTTCAAGAAAAAAAATGCCGCCGACGAGACGTCAGCGGCATTCAGGATGTTGGTGAGTTAATGGGAAGCTTGGGCTGCAAGCTAACCCATGTTCGCGATAGCTCGTATTCTGGACATCGTATCTAGGTTTTGACGCCGGTCGTTGATTTCTCGCTCAAGTCTTTCAAAGATTGGTATGTAAAATTCACCGTCTGCCCGACTTTGAATAGCCTTTGCTACATAGATCTTGTAATTTTCTAAGTCTTTTATCGAAACCTGCATGGGCTGTGCCTCTATTGTTGTCGTGCCCAGTTTTAAACTTTGTCAGGTTTATCAAATGTTAAGGTATTTGTGCCTTTGGCTTGGTCGATGGTTTGCGGCGTCATATCGGTAGCAGGCTACCATTCCGGCACCTTCAATAAGGCAAACGCTCCGGAACGCCACGATGACCTCCAAAAATTGGACCTCGATGCCCCCAGTGATGGATTGGACCTACATAGTCTGAAGTCCCATATTTTACTGGCATTTTTTGGGCGGTATTGGTTATTGGCATACTTTTGGCAAACCGGTTCGTGCTAGCGGCGTTTCGGCCGAAGATCGGATTGCTAGATTCCGTACGCTTTCTGCGCATACTCCAACACAAAATTGCATACGTACAAAACTACGCAAACTTCATGCATTCGATGAAACTGAGTCTGGAGATTTGAGAGCATTGCTGCCTCCTGAACTTTAAGCATTACATGGTGTGTATTGTGTGTATGATGATTCGAGTGGTGTGTCAACATTTGACGCACAGTGTGTATAGTGGTAGCTATGCGTTATGGAAAAACTGTCAGATACACCTCCTAAGAGGTTGCAAATACTAATGACCGAAGATGAGCTGGCACTCATTCGAAAGTATACTCACCAGAATTCGATCTATGGACGCTCTGCTGCGATCCGGGCGCTTGTGGCAGCAGGTTTAAAGGCGGAAGAGGCTGCTGGTCGTTTTGATCCGAGAGAAAAATAGGCGGCAAAACGGGCCGTTGAAAAATGTGTTCTTAACTCAACAATTTGGTTTCTTTTAGACGAAGTAATTGGGGGACGACCTAAGATTTAGTTTTTGTTCGCTTTTGAAACCGCTGGAATACAGATGTTTTCCATAAGATGTCGCTGATACTCTAGGCTCAAGAAAATCTAGACAATCATCAAGGCAAAGTTACCTGTCTTTCTCTGGCGCTATTAACGCGAACGGCAGTTTCCAGACATTCTCTGCGAGTGCGCCCGCGCCCTTGTCTCGATGAGGAAGCGGACTTTCCGTCAGAGTGCGCGTACAAACCCTGCTTGCTGTCGCCCGTTGGTTTCGAGGAAAGACAGCTCAAACTGGAAAAGGCATGTGTCTAAGAAGTTTGGAGCACCTCACCACTCAGCTTTATTACGGCGCTATGCAAAGGTGCATGTTCGTGCGATTTACGTTATGCTTATGTTTTCATTCGGCTTCCTGACTTAATAAACGCGAGCAAAAATGGCACGATTTAACCCACATGAAGAAAGCGCAGAAGCCGTTTACGCAGCAGCTGAAACCTGGCTTGACACCTGCCTCCTCGGTGACGGCTCAATCTTCTCTTCTAATAACAATCTATGGACCAAAGAGCTCCTCGACGAGCTCGATGAACGTTTTGTCCAGAACCTGGACGCGGGAGAAGGTGACTTCTTTGAGAAGCTAGAGGCGCAGCTTTCCGGTGGCTCGCCGCAGTGTAAACAGCTTATGTCAGAGCTTCACTGGCTCATACTGCTGTTCGCTTCACGCATCTCAGAACCCAAGAAACGGAAAGATGTTCAGCTAATTTGGTCATGGTCTGGAGAAACTCTCCCAGAAGACCAGCCGATGCTTTCCGATGCTACGTTGGGCGGCCTCGGGCACACAGGCACAGCATACAACACTCACCGTTGGCGTGAGTTCGTTTTCGCAATCAACGCATTGCGTGAATTCAAGACGAAACCCCCGGAGGAACAAACACAGCTTGCGTCATCATCTTGGGACTTCGCTCGTTGGCTAACCTCGGTCTCTGATGGCGAAAACCGGCAGTTTAGGCACATCCTTGCCAACCTACTGTTCCCAGATGACTTCGAGCGCATAAGCACTGCTCGCGACAAGCACGCAATCCTTGCGGCCTTTGAGGACGTTCCTCTTAAAGACGTACGGAAGCGCGATCTCGTCGAAATCGACCAATCGCTGAAAGAGCTTCGGCAAAGCCTCGAAGGCGAACTGGGCAAACCCATCGATTTCTATATGGAAGGTGTCGTCGAACGGTGGAAGCCATCTCCGGACGCTGTTGTCACACCTCCGAAGAAGGCAGATGCCAGAAATGGAGATGACGGTAGCGTTAAGCGACCTGCCTCACGTTCACTCAATACAATCCTTTATGGGCCTCCGGGGACCGGAAAGACCTATGAAACCGCGAAGAGGGCAGTTTTGATATGCGATGGTCATGCCCCTACGAAACGTGAAGATGTCATGAAGCGATATGACGAACTCTATCAGGAGCGACGAATTGAATTTGTCACATTCCATCAGAGTTACAGCTACGAGGAGTTCATCGAGGGACTCCGGCCCGAAACTGGCAACGATGATGATACGGATGGCGTGCAGTCGGCAGGGTTTAGGCTGGTTGCTCGTCCAGGGGTACTGAAGCGCATCGCGGAGCGGGCACGACAGCGCCCTGCAAAGGCGAACACTCAAGCGGATTATTCTGACCGGCGAATATTCAAGGTGTCGCTGGGTCGAGCATGGGACCCTGAGGACGAAGACATTCGAACCGAGGCTTATGAAAAGGGTTTAGTCTCTCTGGGCTACGGCGGCAAGATCGACTGGTCCGACCCCAAATTCGGAAGCTACAACGCCGTCTATGATCGTTGGCGTGAAGAACCGGGTGAGGAAGAAGCAACGGGCAAGAACCCAAACATCGAGATGCTCAACCAGCTACGCAACAACATGCGGCCTGGTGATATCGTCATTGCCAGCCAGGGTAACAAAAGGGTTCGTGCGGTCGGCGTCGTGTCCGGCCCATACAAATTCGATCCCGATGCTCGTTACCATCACCGCAGGGAAGTTGAATGGCGTTGGCAGGCGGACGACGACAGTGGCATCGAGGTCGACGACATATACGCGAGCAATTTCTCGCAGCAATCGATCTATCAGCTGTTTCCCAACAAGATTAACTGGCCCAACCTGCTCGCATACCTTGAGCCCGCAACGACCGATGCCCCGCACCCTCCCCATGTGTTGATTATCGACGAGATCAACCGGGCCAATATCTCCAAGGTCTTAGGCGAACTGATCACGCTACTTGAAGAAGACAAGCGAGCGAGTGCTCTCAACGAATTGACTGTTACGTTGCCTTATTCGGGGGATCGCTTCACGCTCCCACCGAACCTGCACATTGTTGGGACAATGAACACTGCTGACCGGTCGATTGCACTGCTCGACACTGCCCTCCGTCGCCGTTTCCGCTTCGAAGAGCTTCCCCCCAAGCCGGAAATTCTTAGCGACATCGTGGTTGAAGATATCGGTTTGGACAGCGTGCTTGAGGCAATCAACAAACGCCTCGAATGGTATCTCGGCGCAGATCATCTGATTGGCCACGGATACTTCACGAGCGTCGAAAGCTTGGAGCAGCTAGACGAGGTGATCGCTAACAAGATCATCCCGCTTTTGCGAGAGTACTTTCACGAGGACCTCGGTCGCGTGCGGGCTATTCTCGGAGGTGGAAACGCCTTCCTTCGCAGAGAGCGCATCTCATCCCCACCCGGTGTCGATGATGCCTACGAGGATGAACGGTTTAGATATGTCGATAACTATCTTGAACTCGGTCAATACGGGCGTGAGGCCTATGAGGAACTGATCAGTTCTGTGCAGCAGCAGACGGGCTGACCACTTATGGCCCAATCCGCCAAGCATCAGTCGACATTGATCAAGCGCGAGTGGGGCGTCTTCCCAATTGGTGACGATGGCCTTCGGCAGCATGAGGCCGAGACATTTCTAAAAACAGCTGAACGAGCTGCTAGAGACCTAAGGCTGGCAGAAGGCGCTGTACTCAATCGTGTGGTTGGAGGGCTCAAGGCGGGTCAAGTCTGCGGTGTCTTGAGTTTCCAGAGCCGATCTTTGGAAATCCTCCCAAAAATCGATGGCACTGGGTCGGAGAGCCGACTTGCTCTTATCCGAATGCTTTCCGTGGTGAACGATCTTCGGGTTTCAGATGGCGAGTTGGCACAGCTTCAGACGCAGCGACGAGACCTTTTGGAACTACTTATTGCGCTTTTCGCCCGCAGGCTGACAAAAGCGATGAAGGGCGGGCTACAGCGCCACTACATGCGGCACGAGGATGACCTTCCATTTGTGCGTGGCAACATCAACATCGGGCAACAGCTAACTAAGCGACCTGTCGCGCCGACAAAGCTCTTCTGTGAATTCGATGAACTGTCGGAAAACACGCCGCTGAACCGTCTACTGAAAGCAGCCTCGCTGCGCTTGCGTGGTATCAGTAGGAGTTCTGAGACGCAAAGGCTCCTGCAAATAATCCTCGATGCGTTCCGGCACGTTGGCCGATCCAACAGACCACTTGCGGAACTAATTCAGAGTGATCGAAGCGCAGCAGCGTTTGCAGACATCATACCTTTGGCGCGACTTTTGCTAAGCGGTGACTGGCAAAACACAACTTCGGGAAACACGACCGGGACAGCACTATTGTTCCCGATGAACGACCTGTTTGAACGCTATATTGCTCGGCGTGCTCAACAGACACTTGGTCGAGGTATCGTTCATAAACAGCATTTCAAACATCATGCGCTGAGCAACCAACTCTTCCGCATGATTCCTGACATTGTCATCGAATACAAAAACGAGCCGGTCATCATCGATACGAAGTGGAAGCAGCTCGATACTGGTGACACTCAGAAGCTTGGCATTGCTCAGTCCGACATCTATCAGATGCTTGCCTATGGCCATAGTTATGCGGCTAACGGAGCAAGACCTCGGCTCGTGCTCCTGTATCCGCACCACGCTGCCTTGAGAAGATCGGAGGGCGTCCTGCGCAGATGGTCTGTGACGGGTTCTGAGTTGCCCCTTACGATTGCGACAGTGGACATTTCAAAGAGGCGATCACCAGTGCGGTGGCGAGAATTGTTTGAGCAGATTGCGCCCGAAGAGCATGCAGGGAGCCCGGTTTCTTGAAAGGCCAAATCATCAGATTTGAGATTTTTGATATGCCTGGGCCACCGCCCGTGCCAATCATCTTGACCTAAAAAAATCAGGGATGGGCGGACCTCATCCGGTGACTAGTCGATCTTCAGGTCGACAAATGGGATCGTGAATTCTTTGATCCTTCCATAATTGACGGCAGCGGGTGGTCGCTTACTGTCCGTTCCCCGAGGCTCAACACTCAAAGCGAGGGCTTGAATGCATATCCACCAAGTTTTGATGTAGTGCGAGAAATAATCGAGCGCGTTGCTGCAAATGCTCTAGCCTAGAAGAGAACACGCTAGACTTCTGACGTCAGACACGGCCGAGAAGTCCAACTGCCTGGCTGTGCCCATATGAAGGCTCAATGTGCATTGGGATTGGCTATGACCCATCAAGTCTTAGAGTAAGCGGGTCTCGATAGCAGATACCAGCTTGAATCATAGTGGAGCGCCAGTTTGAATCCCTTTTGTCAACACGCCCTAGCCGCCCAAAGCTAACCAAACTGCCAGTGCAACCAACACAAGCATAATGACAGCTATCAGGCCTAAAAGTCCGGAAACGTTCCTAATATTTTGGATTAACTGGTAATTCGATCCTTCGATACGATCCAGTCGGTTCATTAATTCGCCATGCTTTGGATCGGCATTGGACGCTTCGTCAAGGTCAGGTAGTTGATAGCTGTCGATTGCATCCGAAGGATGCACTAACGCTCTAAGGCGCAGTTCTTCCGTATCGTAGTCTAAGTAACTCTCTGCGTCTTCTTCGTCTGAGAACCGAAGACTCAGAACCGGACCTCGGTCAAACTGGTGCCAAAACTCGTCAGGGACATCATTGTAGTTTTCTATCTTGTCCCTTGTTTCAAATACTTTGATTGTCCGATCACTTGGAAGCAGTGAGCAATCGCCATAGAAGCCTGGAACTCTTTCCAAATCCACGTCTACCATTAGGTATTTGTTTCTTTTTTTCAGCCTGTCGCAAATCCACTGAAATTTATCGTTGGAAACTTCAACGCTAAAATTCAATTGTTCCGAGGACGCCTCAAAAGCGGCAAATGTGTAAACCGGCGTCTCGTATTGTCGCCAAGCCGCTGCTTCCACATCTATTGGTTGATCAGATACCCGCACATCAAGCGAAATTTTCTTGATCGGTTTCTCGTCTCCAAGAAAGCATATCTTTGGTTCAAAGTCTCCGAGAACACACTTACAACTTAGTGAACCAGTATTTCGTTCCGTTGTACCTCGAAAAACACTTTCGTCTCCGATGCTTTTTAACTGAATAGGATCGTTAAGATCTACGACTTCCCCTTCATGATACCACGTAAGGGCCTTTAGCTCCCGGTTGGCTTGAATATCCACAATCTTTTCAGATTGATGGCCTGCGATGCTGATACCCTCACGAACTTTCAGATTCACACATAACGCGGAAAAAGACATTTGCATTCCGGTGGCCCACTGAGGTCCATACTTCTCTGGATCTTCACCTGGCAAGTGCTCAACCAAATGACCATGCTTAAGTCGAAGGGCGTCACCTTCGTTAGGAGCCACCCATTTGACCGACATACGTTGTGCTTGGTCACAACTCTCTTGAGCATTTTGCTGTTCAGTCTTCACTGGAGTGTTCCTTGTGCCAAGGTCGTCTTCGACGGGTCTCAATTTCTTGTTTGGCAATAGCGGGAGCTTCAAAATCGACTATGCTACCCTTTGAAAAGCTGGACATGAGGTGAATGTCCCATTCGCGAACTTCACCCACGGATTCTTGTCCTAGCTGAAATACTAAACTCTCGATTATGTACTTGCGCTCTCGATCCGCCTCTGAAGTCTCGGGGTCAGCACCATAATTTGCCAATTCAAACGCAACGTCCACGGCCCAAGATGATAGGTACAAAAGCGCTTCTATTCGATTGTGGAGCGAATAGCCTTTTTGCGAAGCATACAATTGCTGCGCACTCTTGACGGCTTCCCTCGACAAGTCTGCCAACTGAGAATGCGCTATTTTTCTGGGGTTTGATTGACCGTCGTGCGCTTGCGGCCACCAGTCTTTTGGTTTTGGCGCGCACACTTCTTGGTTACAATATGCACAGAAGACAACATCTCGCGCATCCCAATCGCGTTGCCTCTCCGCCTCGCTAGTCGCTCGATCCATCATGGCTTGGCGGGCTTCGGCGGTTATTTCGACCACGCCCCAAGATAAGAGATGATGGTTGCCCCACTCATCTTTTACTATTCGTGTCATTTCAACTTTGTCCTGTTCGGGCTGGTATGGTCGCAAGATAGCGGTTTCGTTTGCAGACTTGTAGCCAATCGAACCGCCACTCTGTTCGATTGGCGTTAAACAACAAGTATTTGGCTCATGGTAGAAAGCCAAATCGGGTGTTGAGATTCAGCCGCCTTTGGTTCCGCAATTCTTCAATATGATGTAAACGCCATCAATCCTTTTAAAAGTTTTAAACCGCTTCTGTGCCATTTGCTTTCTGGCGAGCAGAGGTCATGGCCACATCCCTGAAATCGGAGTGACAAAGCCCCGTTCGCGAGAAAATGTGATCAGAGGTACGGAGTCAACATAGCTCGAAACAACAGCCGTCCTTTGGTCCGTGGCCGAAGGAAACAGGTTGTGAAAAAGAACAACGCGGGCCAATCCCGCGAACAAAGAAGATGTGCGCAACGAAGGCGTGATCATCAACCACTCAAGCAGAATAGTGGACAAGCAAAGCACATCCATGGCCATGAGGTGCTCCCACCAAAAACGCTGTGCCAGGTAGGAAGAAAAGTTGAATATCACGGCGGTTTCCGCCTCGGTTCAGGTTCCAAAAGGTATCGGAAAATGTCGGCCGTTGTTGCCGAGATGGCGGCTGAGGTAGGTCACGACTTATACAGGCCCGGCAAGAAGAAAGCGGCACAGTTTCTGCTAGGTTTGCCAGACAACGAATACCTGGCAATTTGCTACCCAGCATTCAAACACGACAAGCGATTGCCTTCAGTTGCCATGGTGGATGCAACACAGACAGCGGCCAATCTCCAATACCACTATGAAACCAAAGTGCAGGGAAGGGCGCAGTTGGCAGCGCTGACATTTCCGGCCCTAGAAAGCCGTGTTTCGATTGACAGCTATGCCGATGGTGTCGCTCTGGCATTCAAACGCATGAACAAGCTCAAAACTGCGCTCAGAAAATCCGGCATGGGCGACTTTGTGTATGTTCAGTTGGAAGCGCCATTTCAGCCTGAAACGGAGTCTTTCTACCTGCATTTTCATATTTTCCTGACCTTCGATCTTGGTGATGTACATCGTCGAAGAGCATTGGCATTCATCAAAGAGAATTCTCCTTGGTTGCAAAGTAAGGCCGGCGTTCATCTAATACGCATTGCACATCAGGATGTCGCCCGATCCATCCGATATGGAACCAAGCCAAGCACGACAGCATATGAGATTGCCACGTCTGAAAACAAAAAGGTGTTCGAAGCTTATCTGGCTGTCTCCAAGGGGCGGCGTCTTACAAGAACAGAAGGTTCGCTTAAGGACACAGTGCGGGAACTAAAGGCGCAGGGGCGACGAGCGAAGCTTTCGCAATGCGAAAACACCGGCCGTCTCTCTGTCTGTCTGGTGGAAAAAGTTGGTAGACGCGAACTAGGGGCCATTGAAAAGTCAGATCGCAAGGGGGGAGGGGAGCAAGCCTCGCCGAAGCCAAAGACCGGGGACAAAGCAAAAAATATCTACTGCGGTTGCGGTCGCCCTGTCGCGTCGCCAGACGGTCGCTTGCTGGCTTTTGGGTACGTCCAGAACTTCTGTGAAAAATCCTTCGAGCCCAGTTCGGGGAAGGGCATTCATGGCAATTTGTTTGAGGCCAATCGGATCGCTCGACATGCGTGGGAGACGAACACGGGAAAATCCTTCGATTTGAAAGAATTCCTCTCTCCAATTGCCGATGACATCATGCGATTGCTCCGCGATTCTGATGTACAGAGTTACACGGTAGTCGCCTCACCAAACGTTCTAAAGACGCTCCTGCAAATTCAAAAGGAGCGTGAGCAAAGATCCCGATGCCAAAAGAGGGTTCAACGAAGAAGGTTTGGCCAGAAAAGATTTGCGAGGACTCTCAGACGTTGGGCTTCCAAAATGAGTGGAGTTTTCGATTGGCTCAAAAATTCGATGAATAGAATTTCCGGCAAAACCAGTAGGCCATCTTCAGGCACTTTTTCCAACTAAGATCAGGCTGCCCATTGTACTTCTATCAATATTACAATATGTTATACGAATGAACAGAAACCGGATCCTCTTTCATCTGATATAACCAGCAGTTTTGCTGGTCGATATCTATTGAATGCAGGCTTAGAGTTTCCAAACAAACCTCCTTGGATTTCATCACCTGCGACACTCGCGTGAAGGTGTTCACATGCCAAGAATTGTTCCGTTGCTTACCGATCTAAAGCTGTTCGAAACCGAAGATGAAGACATTGAAAGACGTTTGAGGAACCACTTGGAAGAACTTCGGTACTCAAGCTGCAAAGAAGGTAAAACCGAAGAGCCTAAGCGAGTGACATGGCAGGACACTGACACGATCCGCCGCCGCGCGAAGAAAATTATCGAAGCCCGTGGCAAGTATTCTCAAGGTCGGCATCTGTCCCGAGCTGACAGGAAGATGTTGCGGCCTGTTATGAATGGCGTTGCGGTGGGTGGCCCGTCAACTGAACATCAAGTCGATGAAATCGCAGCAATGCTGTATGATGAGTTGCCTTGGATGCAGCGGGTTATCCATGAAATCTGGTTGGACATGCGCCACAATGTCATTGAGCATGGGCCAGGGTTGAGATTGAGGCCGACGCTATTGATTGGCGGAGCTGGATTGGGGAAAACTCACCTTGTTCGTCGGGTTGCAGAACTTTCTAATTTGCCGGTTGTTCACATTGATGGAGGCGCAAGTTCTGAAGGGTTTCCTGTTGCTGGATTGAGCCGAGGCTGGGGTGGTGCCGAATGTGGGCGGCCTTTGAAAACCATGCTGTCTACACAGGTGGCGAACCCAGTGGTCGTTATTGATGAGGTCGATAAAGCGGGAACTGCCTTCGGTACTAGTGGTCACAGCACATCCATGCATACTGCTTTGCTGGGCCTGTTGGAGCCAGTTTCGGCCGTTGATTGGCACTGTCCATATTTTCAAATTGGTTTTGATATGAGTCGGATCAACTGGTTGATGACTGCTAATGATTTTAGCGTTCTTCCGGCATTGCTTCGATCTCGCGTGCGTACAATCCACATCGATCCGCCGAACAGAGCCCAATTGGCTAACTTCATTGAAAATGAAATCGAAAGGCGGTTGTTGCCGGAGGAATGCATGGATCAGATTTGGCAAGCGATCCAGATGCCAATCAACAACAACGCTGTCAGCGTTCGCTTGGTTGTTAAGCTTCTGGAGGAAGTCCAGCGGCTGGAGACATTGCCGTTGAAACACTAGTCAGCGAACCTGGCATTTTTGTCCCTGCATGCCTTTTGCGTAGCATACACCGGCAGAGCTAAAACGTTCTTAAGAGGAGCTGGAAGACTTCTCTTCATTGAACACAACAAAGGAATGCAAAATGGCAAAAGGAAAAGGTCAAGGTAACGCAGGTGGCTGGCCGGCGACCACCGGAAATCCGTCTGGCGGAGGACGTTCAAACAACCCCCCAGGTGGCGGCAAGAGTAAGTAATCCAACCGTGATTACAGCATAACGAGTTGAGTTTTTTCGGAAGGGGTGCAGCTGTTGGGTTGCACCCCTCTTTCAAAATCCTGAAAGTCGTGGATCAAATCTGCGTATTCGAAACCAGCTCTCAGGGCAGTCTGTTCCCAATATTTCCAATCTTGCCTCATTCTGATTGCAAAGCAGCAGAAGACTGAAATCAAAAACAAACATGATCGAATATAACTGTTGGTCGCGTTCCTATGCTCGGGGCTAACTGAAGCGAGCTTTGGGTTTTCGCTGTGATCGACCAGTTCTATGTATTGAACAAAGGTATCAATGAACGGGCTCCCGTTCCTTTCAGTAAATGTTTTTATTCGATCTATGGGGGTGGCTTCCCACATCGTCGACTTGTCAGGCCATTGACTGTTTTTGAGGAGATAGTTTTCTACAAATATGGTTTTGACCTGTGACGGATTTTCCTGAATGGACACGTCACTGAGCATTCGCCTTTGTTGGGTTACCTGTTGCAGGACGTAGCCAAGCGTAAGGAACTCGCAAGGGTGAAGTACAGGAAACGGGAAAGATTTCCATACTTCAAAGGCAGCAGGAGATCTGAAAGCCTGATATGTGCGCGAGTTCAGTATTCTAGAAGGTGCCGCAATTTTCAGATCCCATTTAGTTTCTTGGTCATAGTAGAGCTTTTTTCGCAGAACCCACGAGATGTATTCCAGTTTCCTGAATTCAATCAACGCCTTGAGATTTGACCTTGTCTTTGGGAGTCCTCCCGCGATTTCACCATTGGCAAGCTGTCCTGAAGTGATCGCGATATCCCGCCAATCGGACGATGACTTAATGCGATCTCGAAATTCTACCAATGGTGCGGATCTATCGCCAAATCTCTTTACGAACTTTCCTATGTGCTTCTCTGACAAAGCCGCTGTGAGTTGGCCTGCCTGAAACTTGTCCCTGAGAACTTTCTGGGTCCGGGAAATGTACCGTTTGTCGGCCGCGTTACCCCCTTTCCCTTCAATCCGCTTGCCCGGTGAAAACCACTTAGTGGTGTCCATCTTCAGTATTTCTGCAAATGCGTCAGGAGCAGGAACAAACATTTATGTGCTCAGTGTTTTACGAAGTGGGTGAGAGCACTGATGGCAGAGCTAGCTTGGGAAGTCACCCCAATCCAAAAGCCAAATAATGGAATGAGCTGCTTCTGAGTAGTGTTCAATCAGAGTGGAAACCTGTCAGATTCAGCGATCAATTTTTGCTTGCTGTCCTGCGAGCTATACGCAGCATCGCAGACGTTAGTACCGACCAGAACAAGCCAACAAGGGCCGACAAAAGCCCAACGAGACCCAAAATCACCGACGTGGCTTCATCGGACCATTTCATTGTGGTGCGAATGAACTTGTTTTTTCCCATTACTTCCATCGCGCCAACCGTCTTTCCTTTTAAAGCCTCTGAAGCACGGGATATTGATGCGAGATCCTCTATTCCATCCACCCGTTTAACTACGTAGATCGCGTCGATAGGACTCATACTGCCACTGATCTTGCCGATGTGCGAAACCATCTCAACCGTTTCATTCAACACCGCCGGTTTTATCAATGCACGAAGGTCTTCAGCACTTCGGGCACTTTTTACCTGACTCCACTCGACCCCGTCTTCAACGGAGCGGACGAGTTGCTTTCTGATACTTGTAGGCAAAGCACCGGCTGAGTTCATTAGTTTTGCCATCCCGGCGCCCGCCTTAATAGACAGCGACGTGCCCACGGAAGGGTAAGCGGCTGCGACCGCTGTAAGCCCAACCACCGACAGAATGACGTCAACCTCATCCACGTCTTTACCCGTGTAGTAGGCGTACCCGCCCTTCACAACACCGCCGAAATCCCCGATTGGAGTAAGAGCTACAGGCATTTGGCAAAACAAAACTGCGGACAGTTCGCACTGCGCAGCATCCCAAGCGCATTTCAAGCATTTCCCAGATGTCTTGAAAAAACCAGAGTCTTCGGATGCCGCTGCTTGGATTTGCTCTTTTGTGGCTTCCTTCAGCTCGATGTTTTTATCTTCTACCACTCCTCGCAGAGCTTCAATTGCGATCCAGTCTCTTGGTGTTTCGCTCAATCTGGCGCTTAGCCTTTGCTCGATTAGTTCCGGTGAAGCCGCTTTGGACAACGCTTTTTCGTATTTCAATCGCAACTCATCCAACCCGCGCTCTACTAAAAGGGTAGACGCTGGATTATTCACGATTTGCCAAATGTTCAGCGCCGTAAGAGTAAGGGAGCCCACAAGCAAAGCGGAAAGAAATAGTTTTAGTAGCCTCTTTGATCTCAACAAAAATCCTGCCTCAATTACTTTTCCAAAGAATCAATCAGGGTTGTATGTATGACTACCTCGCCACGATGATTGCGAAGAAGTGCCCTTTTCATGTTTTTTTCCGCCAAAGATGCCGCAAACGGGAAATCGACGCAGAGCCAAAAGCATATGGGCACACATGGTAGCTCAAATTCCACCTAGTCTGATTTACTCCAAGGGGTGGGATTGTCGTCTCAGACCTGAGAGCCGCCTCGGCTAGTATGTAGCCTGATTGCAACCGCTGATGGTCCTGGTTGTCAAAATTGAGTGGACCCCAAGGCAACAGTCCAAGTCGTCGAAATTTTTGTGGAGAAGTGTTTAATTAGGGCGGTTTTCACTCCAAATTTACACATTCCGAGTAAGTTCTAGAAGTAAAGTGAACAGAGGTAGAACTATGGCCAGAAAGATCGGGTATCCCGGTGGCGCCTCAGCAGTTCTGACACATTCCATCAAAGATCCCGCGATCCTCGCTTTCAGCCAAAACGACCAGCGTGTTTTTGATCGAATGAGGCAAAGCCCGGCAAATGTAACCGAGAAGTCATATGGTGCGCATTCAGCTTACATGGAACTGAAGAAAGACTCGATGGAACTCTGGGTCAATGCCGTCTTGCAAACCTACGAGGAGCAGAAGCAAATTCCATGGAAAGGGACGTCTCTAAAGAAGATGCAGAAATCCCGAAAATAGAGACCACTTGACCTAAGAAACTCTTTCAGTGCTGTCGTATGGGTTGCAAGGTGTCGCCCAGATCCAGTTTAAGAACCAAGTATAACTCCCTTTGGCCATCGCGAGAGGAGCCTTGATTGAAGACCAAACCTGACCAGATCAGTCGAGATGCATAACGGCGCGTTTCACAAAGGCCCGTTTGAAGGCTTTTTGTTTGAGTTGGTCCTAGAGATCCGTTGCTTTCTGCAAATTTCAACGTGAGAAGCGCCGCCAGCAAAAAGGGAAAACGCCAAAATTGGGGGAATCATTGGTCTGCTGGCGAAACTCAATCATATTCGATGTGCGCCTCAATACCCATCCGTTTTATGCCCGAAGAATACCTTTGTCACATCCTCGACAATTTGCCAGGTAACACGGCTTCCATCCCGAACGAAAAGACTGTCTCCCGGTTCAAGCACACTGACCTGGCCGCTCTGCATATCAATCAAACGACAGCTCCCGGATAAGATGGTCATCAATTCATCCCCCTGTTCCGTGCACTCAAAAGAACCCTTTGTGCATCGCCAAATACCGGCACGGGTCGCATGTCCAGAACCTCCAGCATCCACACGACCTGAAGCACGTGGGTGGCCTTCCTTGATTTGATAGTCACTAAGAGGGTTATCGAAGGGCCAGTCATCTAGGTGCCCCACATCATCCCCGGGCTTGTATTCAAACATCTCTAAACCCAATCGTCCTCATGTCCTGCTCCGGATATCCAATGTAAGTTGCACTAGGTCGCGCACTTCGTTGTCGGTTAACAATGGTCTTGTTTGTCTGTGACAGTGGCGTTACGTGCTTCGGCCAAATGAGCGCTCCCCACGGCGCGCTTGCACGTTACCGGCAATAACCGGCCCGCTTTAGACGCGACCTCGCCGCCGAGGTCTCCAATTGCCTGTAGCGCCCATTCGAGTACCTCGCGCAATCCAGAGCATGTCCAGCCGCTATCACGGCCGCCCCAATGTCTTCCCCATCCGCAAAACAAACACCGACCCAGCGATCATGCGTGCGCTCACCATTTAGTTTGCACTCTACGTCCTTGCCTCGAAGGAAATTTACCATCCAGCGTTTTGCGTCTTGACCAGAACGAGTGCCAAGCTCGGGCGCATCCACGCCGTTCAAGCGCACGGGAGTGCCATCGACAACAATTGTGTCTGCGTCACGTACTTGAAGACCCCCCGCAGTGGCAGTCGTAGCGAACAGCGCCGCGGCAATGGTTAGCTTCTTGAACAAGGCAAAGTCCTCGGTGTCTGGTGTTAATCGATTATTTGGGTTGCTATGCGGGTATCTACGAGTTCATCCTCGACAAGCGCATAGATCTCCTCCGGAGGAGTATTCAGCGAATACAACATGAGCGCCGGTTCAATACCCATGTCGATGAGATGCTGCATCGTTTCTCCTTGCCCTTTTTGGATACCCTCGACGGCGAAAACGACTGGAATCAGGCGGGGCTGCTCGTAGTAGTGTTGGTGCATACCAACAAGGCCGCGCAGCGAGACAATGCGATCTTCTCCGCCTGCTAGGATGTAAGGGCATGAGGACACGCACATCGCGCCAGCGAGAACGGCAGAAGCCAGCTCAGCCTCTCTAACTTTCTTACCGATGGACAATGCCTCTGAAACCACTCCTCCTGGGCTGTGAAGAGCTACCAGATCAGGCTTCTCCTGCATGTCCGACAGGTACGAAGCGAAGCGAGACGAGTCATCCACCTCTATCTGACCGCTGAGTAGAAGTACCCTCCCCAGTCCTTCGACTTCCTGAACCGTGAAGTCCAATCGGCTTGGAAATGCTTCAGGTACGGGTAAATCCAGAGGTCCATCCTGCGGCAAAAGCGACGGATCGCTACGATCAGTGCGATACTCTCGACGTTGATCGCCGGGGGTTATCGGACCAGTCGGGAGTTGAACACGCTTCTTGAACGGGCTTGGTATTACACCAAGAACGTCCGACGCCATCAGAACGCCTGCAATGGCAAGCTGTAGGATGAGAACGTAGCGCAGCCCTGAACGAGGATCGAGACGACTTAACAGGCTCATCACGTTTCATCTTTTTGTGGAGTGGCGCGGTTGAGGATAGCTGCGTCTGCCACGCCCATAGTCGCCTCTACGTCCTTCATGGCGTTCATTGCCGCTCTAAGGTCAGAAAGCGTCAGAGTATCCTCAATGCTCATGCCGTCCTTACCACTGCGGATTGCGGCTTGAGTGATAGCCAGCACAAACACCAACACGGCGGGCAACAGGTCGATGGCTATAGCTCCAGCCCAAGAAGGTACGAAGTTGTGGGCGTACTTGATTACCGCATCGGCGCTGGAAATCGGGTTGTATGCCGTCTCGATGGGCGGCTCCATGTCCAATACCTCGTCAGCGGCGTTCTTGAGTGTCTTGCTGCGCTGGTCCAGCGCATTCAAAACGGAGTTGATTGTGGATGACTGCGCGTTTCGCACGTCGGAGCTGCGCCCATCAAGCTCTGGAAGTACGACCGAGGATGGCAGGTCCTCAGCAGCACGAGCAACAAGTGGTGCTACGCTGTACTGGTTGAGGCGCGAGATCACCCCCGCCAGCTTCACGCTTTCCTCGGAAAACTGAACCGAACGGCGATCCACTGGACCGGGGGCTACAGTGAGCTCGCGCATCTTTGCGAGGATTTCGTTGCCTTGTTGGAAGGCTTCCTCGATAGGTTCTTGCTGCGCCGCGATCTGCTCTTCAAGGTTCCGCAACTCCTCAGCTTTTTGTGTCAAAACACGAAACACGGCACCCCGACCGGCGGTGCCTGAGAGGTCTCCGGACTGCTCGAGTTCAGCCAGTTCTTCAAAACTCTGGCGGGCGCGTTCCACTTCGCGACCCAACGCTTGACCGCTGAGGGCTATGTCGTGGGCTTGCTCGAGAGCAGCTTGGTAGTCACGAACAGTGTTCTCCAAGTGTTGTTCGACTGCCGCCGAGCCTGCGAGTGCGGCTGCGTTCAGCCAGCTAGACATGGCGATAATTGCGACAGAGCCAACAATCGTGGAGATCGTCAAACCAATGAAGCCACTAGCCGTACGCATTGAAGGCAGCAGACGGAGCATGTAGCTCCAAAACACGAAGATGCCCACAGAGACAGCGATTGAGTACGCAACGGCTGCGAAGAAAGAAACCGCACCGTTGTCTTCGAGCAATGAGGACACGCCGAGATAGGTGTAAATGCCAGACGCAATAGCTAGGACCCCCAAGGCTGCGGGGGTAAACGTGTCCAACCACGCAAGATGACCTTCTAGTTCTTTTGCGGTCCTAAGTCCCTTAGCTTCCTCAGCCGTCAAGCGATCCTTGTTCTCCGTCATACTACAACATGCTCCACACTCATCACGCGATAGTTCGTCACTTAATCATTTATTAAGACTTTTCACCCTGGGTTGCACATCTGGACGATGCGAATTGATTGCTTTTGCGAAGCTGCCATTCTTCTGCGATTTTCTGCCAAACTGCGCCGCCAGCTCTAGAAGACGAGAAAAACATCAACCAATTGAAATTCCGATAGCTATTCTGGGAGCGGCAATGAGCATGGATCATATGCCCCGTTGTCACACGCGTGAATTCGCTCAGCGGGGTAAATCCGTCACATCCCCGTGCGTGAATATGATGTGCCCCTAGCGTATCAACCCGAACGTGTGCTTAGTTCGGTCCTGATCCAGAGTAAAAATTTGATTGACCTAACTCTTGGAGACTTAGCTCATGGAAATCTTGATAGTTTTTGGTTTGGTTTTGGCTGTTGCAGTGTATTTGGCAATTCGCAGTAACAGGCTAGGCGATACAACTACTTCGTCGAGTCAGTCAGGTGTGAATGAGAAACCTAGATTGACTACGAACCAACGGCAGCGCACAACGCCGCCACAGAGTTTTGATCCAGACCATACGCTACCGAAACCCGACGTCACGATACTGGCGGGTTCAGCGTACGTTGTAGATGGCGATACATTGGTCATTAAGAAAACACAGGTCCGTCTGTTTGGTGTCGATGCTCCCGAGATGAACCACCCCTATGGCAAGAAGGCAAAATCGGCGCTCGTTTCGCTCTGCAAGGGTCAAAAAATTAGGGCGGAAGTGACCGAGCAAGATACCCACGGACGGACTGTTGCAAAGTGCTACCTCGAGGATGGCCGTGATCTATCCGCAGAAATGGTCAAACTCGGCCTAGCGATAGATTGGCCAAAATTCTCAGGCGGAAAGTATCGATCAATGGAAATGCCTGATGCCCGAAAGAAGCTGTGGTTGGCAAATGCACGGCAAAATGGACACATGGGTCTGTGGAAGCAATATGAAGCAAAGCAAATGGCTCGGAAGATGAACGATTGAAACTATCTGCCAGCAAACCTTAACGCTCAGCGATCACGGCACAGAATCACCGGATGCAAGCTTTTCATTGGTTCTCTGCTTAACAAAGCTGGCAGCATCGCGCGATCTAAATTTGCCCTATTTTGCGTCCTATTTTTCCCGAATTTATGCAAATTTCATAGCTTAGACGGCAAAATAGGGCAAAATAGTGCCATCTTGATACACCGGGATATGCCCTTCATTATATGTCCAATAGGTAAGCAAAGGACAATGTATGGCACTCGATCACAAGCTGCTGAAAGAGACACTAAAGAGTAGAAAACTCACGCAGTCTCTAATTGAAGACTGGACTGGGAAAAATATCCGAACTGTCAGGAGGTGGTTGTCTGGGCAGAACCAACCTGGAGAGGAAGACATCAGGACAATTGCGTCCAAACTAAATATCGAACCCGAAAAACTCGACCCTCGGCTGGAAGAGCAAAGTGCTGGTAAGATTCAAGTGAGCGCCAGGCTGTCTGTGGCTTCCCACAATGCTTATCAAATATTGAAGAACCGTTACGGCGTAAGCCAGACGGAAGTAATCGAGTTGGCACCCATAATGTTCGCGGCAATCGCAAAGTTTTCTGACACGCTTGCAAGGCAAGAGGCCAGCGAACTCGAGAAGGTGAGCCAACGCTACCCGATTGATCCAAGTTCTGTACAACATGTCGCGCTTGAACTGGCGTTTGCAGAAAGCGGACTGATATTTGGAACGGACAGTGAAACCGGCGACCACTTAGACTGCATTGGAGTTGGTAACCCGTTCGCGAATTGCATTGACTATTTGGCAGGTGGTTCGTCTAGAACTCGGGTTACTCCTCTGGGTGAATGTCCTGGAAGCAAGGACTTTGTTGTCGACGAAACCGCTCTCCTTGAATTGACCAGCGGAGACAAAGAGCTCGCGACTGCAATAGCAGACGGTAAGATTAGGCTCGATTTGATGCACAAAGATTTGTGGAACGAGAACCGCACCGATGAACGGTTAAAGTGGCTGAAGGACAACTTGCCGCCCAAGGCCGACATGAAGAAATTCATTGAGCGTTTTAAAGACAGGGACCCAAAAGCAGCGGCAACATTCGAGAATTTGCTGTTTGAGGAAGGGGATGAAGGATGAACCACTCACGCTCAAATCCAATTGCCCTCACAAAACACGCAAAACAACGTGCTGCTCAACGCTGTATAACAAGCAAAGCGCTTTTGTTGCTGCTCAACTTCGGGGACGAATCTGACACACGTGACGGCTGTTATAGCTACAGGATGAGCAGAAAAGTGGCGAGAGAATTGGTTGCGGAAATGGCAGACCAAGCTGTCCTTGATGAAGCATGCAAGCTGCGAGTGATCGTGTCACCATCCGGGGACGTAGTCACTTGCTACCATTGTTCTGAGCGCACGCTGCGCGCGCACAAGCGTCGTAGCAGGGTGGCCAAGCGCAAGCGAAACTTGCGCTAAGCCCAAAACCTACAACGAATTCAATGAAATATTTCAAGGGCGGCGCTCTGCGTGGTCAGGGGACAGGTATGTTCCGGGAGGAAAAAATGTCATCAAGTAACAAAGCAATTCTTATCGGAAATCTGGGTGCAAAGCCTGAGGTCAAGATCTTCGAAAATGGCGAATCCATTTGTCGGTTTTCGCTCGCCACGAATTCAAGCTGGAAAGACAAGAAAACCAACACGTGGCGAGAGCAGACGCAGTGGCATCAAATCGTTCTACGAGACGAATACCTGGTGGACCTAGCCAAACGGCGGCTAACCAAAGGTACGAAAGTGTATGTCGAGGGAGCGATTGAGACGCGTACCTGGGAAAATCTTGAAGGTCAGACCGTGCACACCGTCGAGATAGTTCTCCGAAAATTTCGAGGCGAGATGAAAGTGCTGAGCGGAGGTATTCATCAATCGGACCTAGTGAGCGGCTGGCCTAAGCCCGCTGACTCACCAATGCGTAACCTGGATGACGACATCCCTTTCTAAGTTCTAACAGGTGCAGAACAATGGCTAAACTGACCCAAACGGAAAAACAGGCTATTGCAGAATACGAAGCAAGCCATGAGGTGAAAAAACTACCAGACGGAGAAGCGGACTGCGCCAAAGCATTGAGAAAATGGAGAGTTTGGCCGCTTGGTGGAGGATGCGTACCATCTTACAGAGAGGAAATAAACGATTGTCACTAAACCTCACATCGCCAGCAGTTCCCGATGAATTGCGACCATTGCCCAGGTGTCGCGCGTGCAATAGGCCACAAGATCAGAATAGACCTTCTCGCGCGCTGGATCGTCCGGTTGGGTCAGTGTCACTCCCTTCCAAAGACGAGACGCGCTTGCCCCCTCTTTGATATCCAGATCATCGTATGAAAGTTCTGGCAAAAACGCAGGAAGAACGGCCTTGATAGAGGCGCTTCCCTTGAACGCGGGATCGTTGATCACTTCATCCGCAAACGGCTTCATAAGATCTACAACGCGTGCATTTAGGCTTTCCAGAAACTCTGCGTGCTCTGGATAGGTATTCGCCATTTCCGTATTGCGCGATTTCTCGAACGGCGCATACCAAACCACTACAGAGCCAATGTTTCCTATGTCCTCCCGTAGCCTTTTCAGCAAGGCTGGCATCGGGCTACTGGCGTCTCGGTGGAGATAATCCCTGTGCTCAATTTCTCCGCCAGGCTCATGCTGGATATGCAAGGAATACTGGAAAGCCACTTGCTGATAGGGACGCGTTCCGTCCCAGGGAGGCAGCAAACTCTGAGACGTCTCGTAGTCAAAGTAATAAACCGGATAGACAATCTCGCTCAGAAACCTGCTTAACTCCTGATGATCGATTGTGCGTTCACCGTTCGCCACTGCTCTCAAGTAGCGCTGTGTCGACTTGCCTAACACAGATGGATCACTGATCTCGTCAATCTTTGTGATCCCATTCGCGATGAGTTCCGAGGCTTTTTCCGCATTCATGAACGGAAGGCGGTGGATACTGTCATGCGCGAGAGGTGGGTCGAGTTTTTCGCGGATCTCCAGCCATTCACCATAGGATTTAAGGCGCGCACGTTCGGGGGACGGAACAGGCATCGTACCGCTGGCAACGACGCTCAATGCCTGATCGATACGCGTGCGTGTTTTTTCGAGCTGCTCAGTCACCGAATCCGTGATGTCAGTGATGCTGACAAGCTCTTGCGGATTGATTTCGCCGTTTCTGACGTAATCACGGTTCACATGTGCCACTTCGCAGCGCGCAATGGGGAACCCCGCTGCCTCAAGCACGACACGCTGGAATGCGAGATCAAAAGTGTGTTCGGGCTTTGCAGATGTCCCGCTCTTGATCTCTGTCAGAACGTACCCATCGCCACTGCGGCTCACGATGTCGGAGATGCAAGTTATGGTTCCATCTTCATAGCGTCCCTGCGCCACTGCGTTTGCACCGTTTCTCCAAGCCTCCAAAGTACGCGCGGTCAGAGCCTGGTATTCTGAAAAATCTGAAAAACCGAGGCGAATGAGATCACCAAATAGCTCCTCAGCATATGGCTCAAACGCGTGCCCCTCGTCAAAACGCGCTTGCAATGAAGGGTCAATCGGCGGCAGCAGATGCCTGGCGTGTTTCTTGATCCATAGCCAGGCGGGGTGCCTGAGAAACAACATGTAATCTGATTTGGATAGCATCGTATAATTTGCATTCCAGAGTGGGCCCTACAGGTAAACGAACACCATAACCCTCATTTGTCTACGCCTGGCTTTTCGGAGCGATACCGCGACCACGTTCGTTCCTGAAGGAAATAGCACTCAATCACACCAACGACCGACCGAAGATCCTCCTAACTTTCGAGACGGCTACGCATCACAGCGGAAAACAGTGATTTCTTTAGACTGCAAAAAGTCGTCAGTGGGTTGCGACGCGCGCGTGGTGTTCGGGAAAGGCACTCTTAAATGCAGCATCCATTAGTATGCGCGCCTTGTCTTTCTCAATAGACTGCGCCGCCATCTCCCTGATCAAACCCTGTGTGGTGAGAAACACTGCTTCGCTAAAACCAATGTTATTTTTTTTTGCGGCCAAAATGGCCGCTTCGATAAATCCATCAATTTTGATTTTCAGCAGAGTCTGGCGCTGCTTGTTCAAGTTTTTGAAGTCGTTCATCGATCAATCCTCCAACTTTTGCTCAATTGCGAATTGCAATTAAACTGCATCTTGGTTGGCCGCCGCGCCTGCAACTAACAGCGCCTCAGCAAGGTCTAGTGCATCGTCAGGCCAATAGGTTTTGGGTCGTGGGTGATGGATGTCATCCGCTACAACCGGTCGACAGGTCAAAACGGCATTTCGCCAGTGCAACGGTACGGCATCGCGTCCCTGCAATGCCCCCAGAAGAGCACCGCAAATTGCAGCATTTGTATCGGTGTCTCCGCCACAAGCGACAGTTCCAACCACCGCATCCCGAAGCGATTGCTCCGCCATCAAGCAATAGAATGCGTTCTGAAACGCAGTAAGTACCCAACCCATTTGATGCTGGAACTCGGTGGGACGTTTCGTTCGTGCTGCCAGAAGCCGGTCGCGTACGATAGCCGCGCCTTCATCCTGACCCGCATTGGCATAAGCGGACGACCACATGTCTTCCTTGCTCCCTCCAGCCACTCCCGTAGATACCGCCGCAGCAAAGGCTGCATTGGCAGCAACGGTCACCTCATTCGGATGGGTGAGTGAAGCGTCTTGGCGTGCAATCTCTGCGGCCAGCGCAGGCGTTCCGGCTGCAAAGACCCCAATAGGGCTCACACGCATCAATGCCCCGTTTGCTTGGCTATCTGAGGCGACGGGGTCACCTTGTGCCAGCGCAGATATTGCACTGCTGGTTGTCATTCCAATGTCGAAGGGTCGGGACGTCCGCCATTCGACGTAAGCATTCGCCACGTGATCTCTGTCGAAACGATCCATTGCGCACAGGCTCCGGGCCAGTGCCAAAGCCATTTCACTGTCATCTGTGGGTTGGCCAGCAATCAGGTTCCAAGTGCCGCCATCCTGAAGACTGTCGACACCACCCGGATGCCTGCGGGCAATCGTCTCTGCCTCCTGAAATTCCACGAATGACCCCAACGCGTCGCCTGCCAATTGTCCCAACAAGACACCATGTGCACGCGAGACGCTAACGGGCAGATTTGTGCGTTTGCAGGGAACGGCAGGGCAGCGGGCGGATCTCGGGTGCGCGGTCATTTGGGCGCTGGACAATCCGCGTACCAAAGCTTCCGCACCTGCGACAACACCATCGAAGGAGGTTTGACTGTAATCGATAGGACTTCCGTTCCTCTGTGCGATGAACTTGCCAGCACCAATTATCAGGGCGTGTCCACCAGCAATATCCCAAGAAGACAACCCGCCTACCAAACTCATGGCAGCGTCGAGCTCCCCTACAGCGGCGAGCGCCAACCTATAGGCGGGGCTAGGCACTGTGCGCACACGGAGCCCTTTGAGGCTAACGTGGTTAGCCAGGGCAAAATCCGCTGCATCTGCATTTAATCCAACAATTGGCTTATCGTGGGAACCGGCCGGATTGATAACCTTTCCATTGCGTTTCAGGTTGCCCCCTTTAGCCCAAGTTATCAGATCGCCCGCATCGTCCGGAGCTGTGGGTGCATACACCACGCCCAGTATGGGCGTATTGTTTTCAAGCAGCGCCACGGACACAGCGGACCCGCGCAAGCCCTTCATAAAGTCCGCCGTCCCGTCATGAGGATCAATCACCCATGTCAGAGACCCGTCGATCAACGAGCTTTCAGTCTCTTCTCCAAGCCAGCTTGCCGGCTGAAGGCGCATCAGATTTGTTTTCAAAAAGGCTTCTACTTCGGTGTCGACGATGGCCTTGTGAAGGGTTCCGCGCGGCCCCTCTGGTCGATGAAACTCGGCTCGGATCATTGCACCGGCCGTTTTTGCCAATTGGATGATTGCTGGCAGTTTTTTAGAAATCGGTTTTTTGGTCTTATTGATCATTGAAGGTTCTCCGTGGATTCTTTCGATTGACGCCAACTTAACCAACCGTCAGACCTGAATTTGGATCCCTCGGGATTTTGCGGAATTCGAACTAAGGGAGTGTAACGCGTGGAAAACGCTGTAGGTTTCTATTGGACACTACCTGTTACTTGGGCGCATTTTGTAGAACTACCGAAAGATTTGGAAGCTGCGGCCACTGTCAGCAAAACTATTCGCTATCAGATGGAACTGATCAGACGATACGCGAAAGACCATGACTACAATCTCATACATGAAGAGGTTTTTCTCGAAATCGAACCTGACAGGAGCAGCGTACACATCCAATCAGCTCTGGACTTCATTGAGCGCATGTGTCGAACCCATAGTGCAACCATTCTAGTCGTCGATTTTTCAGTTGTGCAGAACTGGCGTCGGAATGGGTATATGGACGAATGGTTTGAAAACACTGACATGCCATTTATTCGCATCCCGCCTGATCCGCTCCTGTCTGCTGAATGGACTTTCGATCCCGGCCAGCATTTTGGCGATTGGCGCAAGCGGCACTCGGACTGGATGAACTCCAAGCATGAACGAGAAGCTTTTGCATTGCGTCGAAGTTTAGAGCTTCAGGAAACCGGTCTGAGCGTGAACGCAATAGCCGAACAATTGAACATAGAAAAAACTCCCTCACCAACAGGGAAACCATGGCGTGAGAGCAATCTCAGAACCTTCATGAAAAAGCACAAATGAGGTTGCTCCCGTTCTTCCTTGAGTCGGAGTTAAGCGCCATTAAACTTTTGAAATGATGCCAGGGGTCCTGTGACCGCTTCCAATTTTGTTCGTGCCCTTTTGTCGTCGCCGAAAACCAGGGCTGACTTTTCCGGCGATGTACGCCCAGCATTGTTTTTTAACCGAAACGTGACTTGGATCGGGCACTTACCGTCAAAGCCCCCATCATAGATAAATCTATATGGGTCTTTTGACATTTCTTTCGCGGTGGCGAGGTCTTGCGCAGCGAGCTGTTTGGAAGCCCAGATAAGGCAACGGCGAGAGGACTGGCTCAAGCATCGCATTCCAGCAGTGTCAAAGCATCCGGAACGCGTTGTCTTCATTGACGAAACATCAGTGAAGACAAATCTGACCCGACAGCGAGGGTGGGCCCCTTGCGGAGATCGTCTGGTCATGGACGCGCCGTTCGGGTCCTGGGGCACCCAGACCTTCATCGCTGGGCTGAGCGCCGACGCCATGATCGCACCCTGGGTGATCAGGGGGGCCATGGATGGCCCGGCCTTTGCCGCCTACGTCGAAAAGGTGCTAGTGCCGGAACTCTCGCCGGGAACCGTGGTCATTCTGGACAACCTCGCCACGCATAAGAACGCTGAAGCGGCCAGAGCAATGCGCAACGCTGGCTGCTGGTTCCTCTTCCTGCCGCCATACAGTCCCGACCTCAATCCAATCGAAATGGCATTCTCCAAGCTCAAGGCCCATCTGCGCCGGATCGGTGCACGTACCTTCACCGACATGTTCGACGCAATAGCCGAAGTCTGCGATCTCTACTCATCTCAGGAGTGCTGGAACTACTTCAAGGCTGCCGGATATGTCTCAGGTTAAAGACGGATTGCTTTAAGTGCCGTGTTTTAATCCGGTCAGCTCTCGGTCCTATTGGTAGGTGGTCTTGGTCTGCTTATGTAGACCAGCTACCATGCTGGATTCATGGAATGAATCTCGGCAGCTGATTCGTGTAACAGAGCCGCAGCTAAGAGTTAGAGCCATATTCGGCCGTCATTAGTTCCAGCCAGCGCTTGAACCAGATCACTCCATCCTCAAATAGGCTGGGCGGGACGTCGAGGCAGGTTACTGCTTCGCGCAATTCGAAGTCTACCTCGAAACCCTCAAATACCTCTTGTTTCTTGATTGGGTCAAAGCGGATGCAGCCTCGGCGAACTTCGAATGCATTCCAATTAGGCTGCGCGGTAACGCGCACTTCCTTTTGATCCTCTCGAAAAATCTCTTCATCAATGGAAAATATCCACCTAAGCCGCTGATTCAGATTGGTCTTTGAATGTGAAGGCATCTTACCACCTTTGACCCAGATACAAGGATTTTACCGCCTGAAGAATTAAGCCACGACGATGGATCGGCGGTCATAATCGGCAAGTTTGCGTACGTTAATAAGTGAAAGTCCAGGATCGTCAATTGACGACGGACCTTCTTGCCGGAAAATTTGAAAAAAACTTCATGACTATGCTCATTTTTCGTTTGAACTGGTAAAGGCCATGTCCAATTGGCACAACCAAGGTTATTCGCGTGAGCCGAGAAAGTGAGTATGAGATCAACTTGGTTATATTTCAATAAATTACCTAGATCGCCGAGCACGATGGCAAGTGCGGTTCTCGTATCATCGAACAAGGGACAAAACGCTTTTGTTGATCTAAGCAGCGGCTTTCCAATTTTCAAACGACCATCATATCGAACACTGCCCAAAAATCCTACCTACGGCCTACCAACTTGAACCCATCAGCAAGCAAGATTTTGTCGATTTCATCATAGACTTCATCAGGATTTCGAGGTTTCCAATATGGTGTTTCAAAAGATACCAGCTCTGCAAACAGCGCCCGAATCCTCAGGCTTGTTTCATCTCCGTATACCTCTCTTCCTCTGATGCTCTTCATGGAGTGGCCCATCATGTTTCCTCGCTCTTCGTTGCTTAACCCGGCCCGTCTCATTCTTGATTCAAAGCTATGCCTCAGGCTGCTTACCTGGTGCTTTGCTGTCGGAAAAAGATTGTTTTCGGCGAAGTACTTCGACACAGCAGCACTAAAGCTCTCTTTGCCACGATATCGCGGGAAACCATTTGGGTGCCGCTTCATCGCCGCCAGTGCCGCGCCGACAAGAGGAACAGACCGGCGAGAAGCCTTGTTTTTGATTTCACGCTGGTGCTCGCCATCTTCCACTCTAATCAAGATATGAGGAACATTCGCAGCTAGCTTGATTGCCGAAGGTGGCAAATCGAAAATCTCAGTTTGCCTACAGCCAGTCTCAGCACAAACGATGAGGATATCGCGCGCTTCTTCGTTCAACCCTTCGAGTTTGCTTCCATTAATGATATTTTGCTCAATCCAATGCGGTGAAAACTCAGCTTTTTTGGTTGGGTCTTTTGCCTTCTCCCAATTCGCCTCGCCTTTGATCCGAATGTTCTCGAATGGGTTCTCGAACTCGTCAACCTTCAAGCTCTCATAATACGCATCCACCAACATCCGCAGATAGCCAAAATGTTTGTTGGCATACTGGGTTGTGACTTCCTGATTAGCTACTCGCTTTTCCCAATCTCTACGGTAATTAGATGCATCTGCTGATGAAATTTTTGTAATCGGTTTGTTGCTAACAACTTCTGAAAATGTCTTGGCTGCGCGCTTGTAGCGGTTAAGCCACATCCTTTTTTGTCGAGCATTTTTTTGGGCAACTTTGTCCGGACATAGCTCACCCATTTGAACTGCTATCTCGTTCAGATTAGTGTCGGGCAGTTCGAAGCCGCCCAAATTTGCCGCAAACTGCGGAGAATTGGCTGCGGGATCTCTTTCGAACATCGAACTTAGTCGCGACAACAGTTCTTCCAACTCTCCTTTTGCTAAATCTGACGCGGAAATCGGCGAGATGCCGTTTTCCTTCGCGAGTTTGATTGTGGCCCTATAACGGGTGTCATCTCCCCTGCTACGTCCCATAACCAGCTTGACTTCAAGTTCGGATAGAAGTTTTTCACGCACTTGATACGCTAATGCCTGAGCCGTTTTTAAGCTATCAGTGCCAAGCGGCTGTGTAAGGAAGCGAGGCTCATGTACTGATTGGTACTTCGTTGGCGTCCTCATTCGAAACCAGTAGATTTTCCCCCTCAACCAAAGATAACTCATGTTTTTTTCCTCAGGCTTTGTTTCACAAAATGTATCACATCAGCAGACCAGCCCTCCACGTGGAGCTTTTGGTGACCGACGATTTTGTGAATACCCTCAATGGCTTGGCCATGAGTAAAACGAAGGTTAACGAATCAAAAAAAACCTCTCCTGGGCACCATATCCCCGAAAAGATTTGACGACCGCGCAAACCACCCTCGAACGGGTGGTCGGCTCTCATTCCGTCTTCTGCAATTCCTCCATCTCGCGGCGACGGATCTTTGCCTGTGACCGCACCCGCTTGATGAATTGCTGGGGAAGGTCCGGTCCGCGCAGCGCCGCGTAGGCCTCGCTGGTCGGGTCGCCGATCAGGTCGGCGTATTTGACCCATGTGCAGAAGGCGAAGACATCGCGCAGGCTCACATGCTCACGGGTGTTGCTGTCCCGGGCCTGTGCCGGAAGCTTGATCGACCTGAAATAGGCCTTTTCGATAGCGGGCCATTGCGGATCGGGAACGAACTCGGGCGCGTCATCGGTTTCCGGAAATTTGAATGCTTGATACTTCTGCCCGTATTCCGAACATCCGTGCGAGATCTTGCTGCTGATTCCTTCAATGCCATGCTTGGCCTGAAGATCGCGGAACGCCTGCAGGCAGGCGCGCACGTCATCAACGGTGTCGCAATAGATATAGGCCTTGTACGGAAATTTGATCCCGTCGCGCAGCTCGATCATGCATTTGCGGGCATTGTCATTGGGTAGATCCAGCTTCAGCAGCAGGGCATAGGTCTGGAACATCGCACGCAGGTCATGCGGTAAAATCTGCACCTTGTAGCAGTCGTTGCACAGCGCCGGGATGGCGCCGGTCACTTTGAAGAAGTCCAGAAAAACGCCGCAATAGGCGTTCTGCCCGCGTACCTTGAGGACACGCCCGGAAAAGACCTGCCCGATCGGCACCGCTTGCGAAACACCGCGTTTTCGCAATGCGGCCAACCATGCGCGGTACTGTTCGACCATGTGCTCGGGCTCAAAAAGATCCGCCTGCCAATCGGCGCCCAGCGAGGTCACGATGTCCGCTTGCGCGGCAGAAAAACGACCGGCCGAACCCGGAGCCTTGGGCGCATGTTCCAGCCGTGTGACCAGCTGACGAATCGACTTGAGGTCAGCGGGCTTCATCACCAGCCAATTCTCAAGTTCGGCAATTTTCGAGGTGGGGGGCACCACTGTCTCCTGCTGCATCAGCGCCAAATACTATGCAGGTGCATACCCCCCTCACGCAATTCGTCAACCGGAACGGCGCCGGGCGCCTGCCTCAGGCAGCGGTTTGCGCGGATACGACCTCGCCGAACCGGGTGAAGAACTTGCCCGAGAGCTTCTTGGCCGTCCCGGCGATCAGACGACTGCCTAACTGGGCGATCTTGCCCCCGACATCAACCTTGGCGGTATAGGTCAGAACGGTCTCGTCACCATCTTCGGTCAGCGTGACGTCCGCACCACCCTTGGCAAAACCTGCGGCTCCACCTTTGCCCTCGCCCACCAGCGAAAACCCGTCGGGGGCGTTGGTCTGGTCCAGCGTCACCTCGCCAGCGAAACGCGCCTTCACCGGACCGATTTTCAGAACCACCTTGGCCTCAAGCTCGTTGGGGGCGGTCTGGGTCAGCTCTTCGCAGCCGGGGATGCATTCAAGCAGAACCTCAGGATCGTTCAGCGCGCGATAAACCGCGTCCCGGGGGGCAGCAATGCGAATTTCGTCAGTCAGTTCCATTGGGTATTCCTCTGCTCAGCAACATCTGGGAAAGACACGCAGCGCCTGTTCCGTGGCATCCTCGGGGGTTTGGGCGGGTCGGGGCGGCCATAGCCGCGCCACCCAGCTACGCAAGTTTTTCATCATGAGTTGTCTCCTCGGCGGTGTCCGCATTTCGCCAGCGCACGATCTCGGCCAAGATCGACAAGGCGATTTCGTGGGGATCAATGGCCCCGATATCCAGTCCAGCGGGCGACTTCAGGCGCGCAACTTTCTCGGTGTCCATGCCCTGCGATACCAACCGGTCCGTCAGAACCTTTGCCTTGCGCTGGCTGGCCACCATCGACACCCGCCTTGCCGGCGTACCCAGCGCCGAGGCCAACGCTGCCCGGTCGTTCTGGCCTTGCGAGGCGACGACCACAAAATCGCGGGGCTCAACCCCCAACGCATCCACGTCGTCTGGGTCGAAACATGATTGCGCAACCTCGTCGCTGATCTCAAACGAAACGAATACGCGCAACCCGGCCAATGCCGCATGAGCCGCCAACGCATGGGCAATCGGGGTATCGCCAAAGATCACTAGGCGGGGTGCGTGTTGATAGGGTTCGACCAGCAGGTCGACCGTACCGCCGGATGGGCAGCCACTCTTGAAGGTCTGAACGCCATCCGGATCGGTCATCGCCACCACCTTGTCCGAGGGTTTCACACGGATCATCCGCGACGCACCGCTGGCCAGCGCCTCCTGTGCCGAAGCGCGCACCGCCCGCTGGACACAGGCTCCGCCCAGATGGCCGAGGATGCGCCCGTCCCGGGTGATCGCCGCCTTGGCGCCCGCCTTGGCCGAGGTCGCATCTGCCGTCCGCACCACCGTTGCGACGCAGAACGCCTCGCCGCTGCTGCGCAACTGGTCAATCGTGTCGAAAATGTCGAAACCAGGCATGATCGGTTCCTCTCACAACTTTTGAAACTCGGGCTCCAACGCGGCCAGCGCGTCGAGCGTGTTTGCCGGAAGGTGCGCATCAAGATGGGGCAAGGCGGCCTGCATGGCGGCGGCAACGGGCTGATAATTCTCCCAACCTTTCAGAGGGTTCAGCCAGACGATCCTTCGCGCCTTGCGCCGGATCCTCGCCAAAGCAGCGCCCAGCGCCTGCGGGTCAGAACTGCAATAGCCATCCGAAAGGATCAGCACGATGGTGCGCCCATTCAGCGCCCGCGCACCGTATCCGTCCAGAAACCTTTCGAGACTGCCGGAGATGTCCGTGCCGCCACCGAAACCTTCGGCCATCAGTGACAACCGGCCAGCGGCGCGCAAGGTGTCGTGGTCCCGCAACGCATCGGTGACCCGCATCAACCGCGTGTGAAACAGATAGGCATCCGCATCCGTGCCGCTGGCCACAAGGCCCTTGAGAAAGGCCAGAAATACCCGCGAATAGACGGTCATGGACCCGCTGACATCGCACAGCGCGACAATCCGCATCGGGCGAGGCGGTCGGGCACGGCGAAACAGCTCCAAAGGCTCGCCCCCGCGCGCAAGGCTCGCCCGCTGGATGCGACGCATGTCCAGCGCCGGACCCCGCCGCGCCTGTTTGCGCCTGCGCGAACGTCGATCCCGGATCGCTCGCGCCAGGGCGAGGGCCGCGGCTTCGGCACGGCGCAGGGATTGCTCATCCATCAACTCGCGCAGATCCCGGCGTGACAGGTTGTCGGTCCGGGTTGCGATCAGCTTCCCGTCCGTTCCTTCGGCCTGTCCATCCCCGGAATCCGGGGTGCTGGCATCCTGCGCGTCGGAGGAATCGTCAGCGGCATCTCCGCGATCTTCGGTCTGCCAGATCATCGGCTTGGCCGACTGGACCCTCACATGGGTGTTCTGTGCGACACCGCTCCGCTGCTTGCCCGCGTTGAACCAATAGGCGTCGAACAAATCGTCAAAGCGCCGCCAATCCTCGGCATCCCCGGACATCAGGGCACACAAGGCATCCCGCGCCTGCCCGACATCGGTGGCCTCGACCGAGGCCAGTGCGGCCAGCGCATCTCCGGTCTCACGCGGTCCGACCCGCAAACCGTTCCCGCGCAGATGCGCCACGAACCCCGCCATCCGGTCAGCCAATCCATGCGCCCGCGATGGAAACCGTGTCACCTGCATCACGCGACCTTTCCGATCAGGCGATCCATCACCTCGGGCGGAACGGCATCATAGTCCGCAGCGGTCTTCAGCAGACAAACCAGAGTGGCCTGTACAGCCTCGGGCGTTTGGGACAGATCGTTGACGCCAAGACCCGACAGGGCCGCGGCCCAATCCAGCATCTCGGCAATACCGGGTGTCTTTTCCAGATCTTCCTTGCGCAGGTTCTGAACCACTCCGATGATCTGCCGCGCCAGCAGCCCTTCGACTTCGGGCATCCGGGCCCGCAGGATGGCCATTTCGGTCTCGCCAGACGGATAGTTCAAAAAGCTGTACAGACACCGCCGCCGCAGCGCATCCGAAAGATCGCGCGTACCGTTCGCGGTCAGAATGACGATGGGTCGCGTTTTGGCGGAAATCGTCCCCAATTCCGGGATCGTGATCTGAAAGTCCGACAGTATTTCAAGCAGATAGGCTTCAAATTCTTCATCCGCCCGGTCAATCTCGTCGATCAGCAGTACGGGCGGATCATCGGCGCTGATCGCCTCCAACAACGGCCGCTTCAGCAGATAGTCATCGGAAAACAGTTGGGCCTCGCTGGTTCCGCCACGCGCCTCGGAGGCTCGGATGGCCAGCAGCTGCCGCTGGTAGTTCCACTCATAGATCGCGTGACTGGCGTCCAACCCTTCGTAACACTGCAAGCGGATCAAACGGGCGTCACGCCACGCCGCCAACGCCTTGGCCACTTCGGTCTTGCCGACACCGGCCGGACCCTCCAGCAGCAGCGGTCGTCCCAGGGTCTGGGCCAAATGCAAAGCCATCGCCAACCGGTCGTCGGCAACATAGCCCTGCTGGGCCAAACCGTTCTGAACGTCACTCAGTGTCACACCAGGGTCCAATCTTCGTTTGACCAAAATATCCCGAGGGGGTCGGAGGGGTCAGCACCCCCTCCGTTCGGTCGGACCGGGCCCCGCCGGTCCGAAACCGATTACCCGTGCATCCCCAAGCCGTTGGCGATCTTCCAGATCCGCCAATGGTCATGCGGCATGTGGCTCTGAACTAGGCCAAACGGCCGGAACGCATCATGCACCGCATTCGAGAACGCCGGCACGCCACCCACATTCGGGCTTTCGCCGACACCCTTCGCGCCGATCGGATGATGCGGCGAGGGGGTCACCGTGTGATCGGTCGTATAGTTGGGCGTTTCCCACGCGGTTGGCAGGAAGAAGTCCATCAGCGTGCCGGTCTTGACGTTGCCCATCTCATCATAGGCAATCTCTTGACCCATCGCGATGGCCAGCGCCTCGGTCACACCGCCATGAACCTGACCTTCGATGATCATCGGGTTGATCCGGGTTCCGCAATCGTCCAGCGCATAGAACTGCCGGACCTCCCATTCACCGGTATCCACATCGATCTCCATGACACAGATATAGGCGCCGAACGGGTAGGTCATGTTGGGCGGGTCATAGTAGCTGACGGCTTCCAGACCCGGCTCCAACCCCGGGATGGCTTGGTTGTAAGCGGCAAAGGCGATCTCTTTCATCGTCTTGAACCGCTCGGGCGCGCCTTTGACCGCGAACCGGTCCACGTCCCATTCGACATCGTCGTCGTGAACCTCAAGCAGATAGGCCGCGATCATCTGCGCCTTGGCGCGGATTTTGCGTGCAGCCATGGCTGTTGCAGCACCCGCAACCGGCGTGGACCGTGAACCATAGGTGCCCAAGCCATAGGGCGCGGTGTCGGTGTCTCCTTCCTCCAGCGTGATGTCGTCGGCTGGAAGACCGATCTCGCTGGCGATGATCTGGGCAAAGGTCGTGGCGTGACCCTGACCCTGAGAGATCGTTCCCAACCGCGCGATGGCTGACCCGGTCGGGTGGATACGGATTTCGCAACTGTCGAACATCCCCAAGCCCAGAATATCGCAGTTCTTCACAGGCCCAGCCCCGACGATTTCGGTGAAATGCGTCAGACCAATCCCCAGAAGCTTGCGCGTCTTGCCGGCTTTGAAGTCCTCGATCCGCTGGGCCTGCTCGGCGCGCAAGCCGTCATAGTCGACCGCTTTCAGCGCCTTGTCCCAGGCGGTGTGGTAATCGCCCGAGTCATATTCCCATCCCAGCGCCGACTGATAGGGGAACTGATCGGCCTTGATGAAGTTGATCCGGCGCAGCTCGGCCGCGTCCATGTTCAACTTGATGGCCAGGACCTCGATCATCCGCTCGATGAAATAAGCGGCCTCGGTCACGCGGAAGGAACAGCGATAGGCCACACCCCCCGGCGCCTTGTTGGTGTAGACGCCGTCCACGGCCAGATAAGCGGTCGGGATGTCGTAGGACCCGGTGCAAATGTTCATGAACCCGGCCGGGAACTTGGTCGGGTCGGCGCAGGCGTCGAACCCACCGTGGTCCGCGGTGGTGTGGCACCACAGGCCCGTGATCTTGCCGTCTTTGGTGGCGGCGATCTTGCCCTGCATCCAGTAGTCGCGGGCAAAGGCGGTGGACATCAGGTTTTCCATCCGGTTCTCGACCCATTTCACCGGCTGACCGGTGACGATCGAGGCCACGACCGAACAGACATAACCCGCATAAGCGCCCACCTTGTTGCCGAAACCGCCACCGATATCGGGGCTGATCACCCGGATATTGTGCTCGGCCAGGCCCGAAATCAGGGACACGACGGTGCGGATCGCATGGGGCGCCTGGAAGGTGCCGTACAGCGTCAGCTTGCCGGTCACATTGTCCATGCTGGCCACGCAGCCGCAGGTCTCAAGCGGGCAGGGGTGGGTGCGGTGGTAGTAGACCATTTCCTCGGCCACCACATCGGCTTCGGCCAGAACGGCTTCGGTCGCGTCCTTGTCGCCCTGTTCCCAGGTGAAGATGTGGTTGTGATGCTTGCGCGGCCCGTGGGCGCCTTCTGTCTGACCTTCCAGATCCTCACGCAGCACCACGTCGGACTTCAGCGCCTCGAACGGGTCGGTCAGAACCGGCAGTTCCTCGTATTCGACTTCGACCAGTTCGACAGCATCCGCGGCGATATAGCGGTCTTCGGCAACCACATAGGCCACCTCCTGGCCCTGGAACAGGACTTTGCCATCGGCCAGCACCATCTGCTTGTCGCCGGCGAGCGTGGGCATCCAATGCAGACCCAGCGGCGCCAAGTCCTCGGCCGTCAGAACGGCCACGACACCGGGCACGGCCAGAGCGGCCTCTTTGTTGACACTGACAACGCGGGCATGGGCATAGGGTGAACGGACAAAGGCGCCGAACAGCATTCCGTCCAGCTTGATGTCATCGACGTAGTTGCCCTTGCCTTGGGTAAAGCGCACGTCCTCGACGCGTTTGCGCGAGGTGCCCATCCCCTTGAGGTTGGCGGCGCGTTCTTCGGGGGTCATGGTCTGGTCGTTCATTCCGCGGCCTCCTTCTGCGCGTTCAGCATGTCAGCCGAGGCTGAGATCGCCTTGACGATGTTCTGGTACCCGGTGCAGCGGCAGAGATTGCCGGCCATGCCAAAGCGGATTTCTTCTTCGGACGGGTTGGGGTTTTCCTGCAGCAGGCGATGCGCACGGGTGATCATGCCCGGCGTGCAGAAACCGCACTGAAGCCCGTGATGCTCGCGGAACATTTCCTGCAACACGCCAAGGCTGCCATCGTCATTGGTCAGCCCTTCGACGGTCGTGATATCGGCCCCGTTCACCTGCGCCACGAAGGTCGTGCAGGATTTGACGGATTTGCCATCGATATCCACGGTACAGGCTCCGCAATGGCTGGTTTCGCAACCGATATGCGGGCCGGTGATTTTCAGATCTTCCCGCAGGAAGTGGATCAGCAACGTGCGCGGCTCGGCCAGGCCCTCGACCTGCTTGCCGTTCACGGTGAGTTTGACATGCATCTTCGACATCTGTGTTCCTCCCCTCAGCCCGCGCGGCTCTGCGCACGGTCGATGGCGCGGCGCAGCATCACGGCGGCCACGTGTTTCTTGAATTCGACGGGGCCGCGGTTGTCGGCCACCGGGTCGATCGCCGCGAGCATCGCGGCCACGCAGCCGTCGACATCGCCCGAAGCCAGTGCCGCACTGGCCGCGTCAGACCAGACGGGCGTGTCGGACAGGTTGGTCATCGCCACCGATGCCTGACCTTTGCCAACCATCACTGCGGCGGCCGCAGTTGCGTAGTCGCCGATCTTGCGTTTCTGCTTTTCATAGGCCTGACCGATACCGGGGCCGGGAACAGGGATGGAAATCCGTGTCAGGATCTCCTCGTCCTCGCGGGCGGTAAAATAGGCCGCCTCGTAGAAATCGCGGGCCGAGACGCTGCGGGTGCCGTCAGGGCCGGACAGTTCGAACGACGCGTTCAGGCACTGCATCAGACCCGGCATGTCATTGCCCGGATCCCCGTTGGCCACGTTCCCGCCGACCGTTCCCATGTATCGCACCTGCGGATCCGCGATCTGCAGAGCCGCTTCGCGGATCAGCGGGATCGCGTCGGCCAGACCGTCGTGGGTGATCAATTCGTGCTGCGTGACCATCGCGCCCAAGGTCACGGTATCAGACCCGACTTCGATGCCTTTGAGTTCCTCGATGGCCTGCAGGTCGACCAAATGGCCCATCTCAGCCATGCGCAGTTTCATCATCGGGATCAGACTGTGCCCGCCTGCGATCACGCGCGCTTCGTCCCCGTGTTCCTGCAGAATGCCGATGGCCGAGGCGACGTCGCCTGGCCGGTGATACTCGAAACCGGCTGGTATCATGTTTTCCTCCCTTGGCCCGTTCACGTCGGGGCCTTGGGATTAAGCAAAGTCCTGAGGGCGCGCGCAGGCTATCGCGCAGGAACGGGGGGCGCGGCTTCTTTCACGAAATGCGAATGGACTGCACGAGTTGCGATCAGAGACCCAGCGCCTCGCGGATGTCCGTCAGGCGGGATCGGCTGACCGGCACCTTGCTGAGCGCATCGACCTGGTCGAAATAACAGGTGCCGTTGTCCTTGTGCCGCTCAAACCGGGAAACGTGTCTGGGGTTCACAAGGTAACTTCGGTGGGCCCGCAAAAAGCCGTCTGGTTTCAGGCGGGTTTCGGCCTCGGTGATCGACCAGGGGCAGAACAGTTTCTCAGCGCCCATGTACAAAACGGTGTAGTGCCCCTCGGCCCGAATGGCGGCGATGCGCGCTGGTTCAGTGAAAAAGGTCTGGCCCTCGCGCTCAAACGGGACGCCGGCGCGCAGAGCCGGTTCCGGCTGCGGCGCTTCGGCCACCGGCTCGGGCCCGATAAAGGTGATCCCGGTCAGCAGGAATGCCCCGCAAATCAGGAACACCGCAACGGTCACCCCCATCGCAAGAACCTGATTGTTCAATGCCGGGCCCGCGCCACCTGCGTTGTCACTGGCGGTAAAATCGGTCAGGCCCGTGGCGACGAAGTGCATGGTGAACACGGCCAGGCCAAAACACACCGTGCCCAGCAGGATATTGCGCTGGGTGCGATTGTCGTAGGCAACCCAGATCGCCAATACTGACAGCACCACCGAAGCCACGGTCGCGATCGCAACGTCTGATGCGGTGTAGACGGGGCGACACAGCTCCATCCCGGCCATGCCGATATAGTGCATCACCACAATACCAAGACCCACGATCACGCCGGCGCCGACAATCGTGCCCGGGCTACGCGCGCGGAAATGCAACAGCAGCAGCGCCAGCCCGACCATCAGAATGGCAACCAGGGCTGAGATCAGGGTGATCAACGCGTCATAGTAGAAAAGGATCGGCAGTTGCAGGCCCAGCATGGCCACGAAATGCATCGACCAGATGCCGCCGCCCAGAATGACCGCGGCCAGGGCGACAACGAACTTCCGCCTCTGGTCATCCAGCTTTGAGGCGCCATGCGTCAAATACAGGCCCGTGAACCCGGCCATGAGTGCGACGGCCAACGAGGCCGCTACGAGCCAAGCGTTATGCGAGTAATCCAGCATTTCGGTTTGCACGCCCTCCCCGACGCGAGAGTGACGTTAGCAAAGCGAGGTGTCTGGGACAATCTTCAGCCGAACCCTGCGGGTCACGGGCCGGCAAACGATCCGCCGCCCGACCATTTCGGCGGGCGGCGGACAGGCAGATCAATCGCTGATCGCGCCTTCTTCGTCACGACGCTGGTGCATCTTGGCCTTGACCCGGGCGCCCACGATCAGGGGCAGAACAAAGCCGATGATCGCGATTGTCCACAACCCGATGGACAACGGGCTGTCGATCAGGGTCCACCAGTTGCCGTTGTCGATGGTCACGGCGCGACGCAGGTTGTTCTCCATCGCGTTGCCCAGCAGGGTACCCAGAATGATCGGCACCAGCGGCACGTCCAGCTTGCGCAGGACCCAGCCCATCACGCCGAACCCGATCATCACCAGCAGGTCAAAGCTGGACCCGGAAATGCCGTAGATGCCGACAAAACTGACCATGGCCACGATCGGCATCAGGATGCGCGACGGGATCATCAGCACGCGGGTGAACAGGCCCACCATGGGGATGTTCATGGCCAGCAGCATGAAGTTGGCGATGAACAGCGCCGCGATCAGGCCCCAGACCACATCCGGGTTCTGCGTGAACAGCAGCGGCCCGGGCGTGATGTTCAGCGCCAGCAGCACCGCCAGCAGCACCGCCGTGGTACCCGACCCCGGTACGCCCAGCGCCAGCATCGGTACCAATGCGCCTCCGGCGGCGGCGTTGTTACCAGCCTCCGGCGCGGCCACGCCGCGCGGATCACCGGTGCCAAAGGTGTTTTTCTTGTCCACCAGCCGCTTTTCCATCGAGTACGAAATGAACGACCCCAGTGATGCCCCGGCCCCGGGAAGAACCCCGGCGATGAAGCCCAGGAACGAGGTGCGCAGCATCGTCGGCGTGCAGCTCTTGATCATCGACATCGGAGGGTAGAGCTTGCCGATTTTCAGCTTGCTGCCCTCGGCGTCAGACCCGCCATGCCGGTGTTCGAGGAAAATGAACACCTCGGACAGGGCAAACAGGCCGACGATGGCCACCAGGAAATCGATCCCGTCGTACAGATGCACTTCGCCATAGGTAAAGCGCGGCACGCCCGTTTGGGTATCAACGCCGATGGTCGCCAGCCCAAGCCCCAGCGCGGCGGCAAAAGCCGATTTGGCCTGATTGGTCGACGACACACCGCCAAGCGTCATGAACGCCAGTGCGAAAAGGGCAAAATATTCGGCCGGGCCGAACAGCAATGCCACTTTGACCAGCTGGGGCGCCAGCAGGATCAGGCCCCAGGTCGCCAGGAACGCACCGACAAACGAGGCGATACCGGACAGCGAAAGAGCTTCACCTGCCAGGCCTTTTTTGGCCATGGGATGCCCATCCAGACAGGTCATCATCGCAGGCTCGTCACCGGGGATGTTCAGCAGGATCGACGAGATCCGCCCCCCGTACATCGCCCCGTAATAGACACTGGTCAGCAGGATCAGCGACGGCGTCGCGCCCAGCCCCAGCGTGAAGGCCAGTGGGATTAGGATGGCCACGCCGTTCGACGGGCCAAGGCCCGGCAGCGCGCCCATGACCGTACCCAGAAAGCAGCCCAACAGGGCCAGCATCAGGTTCTGCCAGGTCAGCGCGATGGCGAACCCATCGGCCAAGGATGCAAAAGTTTCCATGATCGCCCCCTAGAAACCCAGCGGCCCTTTGGCCAGCGACAGGCCCAGAACCAGGTGGAAAATGACGTAGATCCCAACCGAGGTGCCCACGCCGACCAGAACGCTTTCGATCGGACCGGACCCCAATCGCCAGGCCAGGTAGGCCGCGGCAAAGGCCGTGGCGATGACGAAGCCCAACTCGGGCAGCAATTCGGCATACAGGATCATGACCACCACCGCGGCGGCGATCTCGACCAGACGGCCAAGGGCCGGCCATTCCGGCTCGGCGTCCGGGCGAAGGGCGATCACCGCGCTGGACACGCCCAGAATGGCGGCGATGATCAAAGGAAAGGCCTTGGGCCCAACGGCATCGGACAGAAAGCTTTCTTCGATCGCCAGCGCGGATATCGCGAAACCAATGGCAAGAAGAAGTCCGACAACCCCGAAGATGCGGTCACTCATCGGTGTCTCCTGTTGTTCGGGTAGAAACAGTGCGGGCGCCACGCTGTCGCGGCACCCGCCTGCACGTGAGTGGTGCGGTTACTTGATGATCCCGATCTCTTTCGAGATGGTCTGGATCTGACCGACGGACTCGGCAACGAAGTTCTGGAAGTCCTCGCCCTGCAGGTCCAGCGGAGCCAGACCGTTGGCGGCCATCACTTCTTTCCACTCGTCCGACGCATACAGGTCACCGATTTTTGCGACCCAGTCGTTGTAGGCCTCGTCCGACATGCCGCCCGGTGCATAGAAACCGCGCCAGTTGGCGCCGATGGCATCCACACCCTGCTCCTTGGCGGTCGGGAAGTCAGCGAATTCACCGGGCAGACGCTCGGGCGCCAGAACCGCGATCACTTTGATGTCGCCGGAATCCACGAAACCCTTGGCTTCGGAAATGTCGCCGGTAAAGGCCTGGACCGAGCCGGCCAGCAGCTGGGTCACCGCCTCGCCGCCGCCGTCAAAGGCGATGTACTTGACCGCGCGGACATCGTCGATGCCATAGGCGTTGGCCGCGATCAGCACCTTCAGGTGGTCCCAGCCGCCCACGGCCGAACCGCCAGCAACCGAAACCGAAGCCGGGTCGGCTTTGATCTGGTCCAGCAGCTCGGGCAGGGTGTTGACCGGGCTGTCGGCAGCCACGGCGATCACGCCATAGTCGGCGCCGATCGCGGCCAGCCAGCGGACTTGATCCATGGTGTTGCCCGGATAGGCGCCCTGGGCCAGACGGGTTGCAGTTGCGGCGCTTGCGGCGACAATCAGGTTGTTGTCGTCATTGCGCTTGTTCACCACCTCGGCAAAGGCCACGCCACCGCCGCCACCGGCCAGGTTCACGACCTGCATGGTCTGGTCGATCAGGCCCAGATCCTGCAGCGACTTGCCCACCTG
The DNA here is from genome assembly GCF_056537025.1 of Ruegeria sp. CH5. Lineage (NCBI taxonomy): Bacteria > Pseudomonadati > Pseudomonadota > Alphaproteobacteria > Rhodobacterales > Roseobacteraceae > Ruegeria > Ruegeria sp. CH5. The sequence goes on from NZ_JBQFQT010000008.1 coordinate 77,821, forward strand.
ACGGCAGGTAAAGTCCCAACCACCACCGGGGTTTGCCGGTGCAATACATTCCTGAGCGCTGGCGGCAAAGCCGGTCAGGGCGAATACGGCAGCGGCTACGACGCCGCCGGTTCCAAACAGTTTCATTTGGTTCTCCTCCTAGGGTCTTCTTGGCCTGCTGTTACGCAGACGAAACCGGTCCCTGCACGGAGCCGGGCGAGCAGCCCTTCCTTGCAGGTTGATTTTCTTTAACGAATAATGCTGTCACGAACCTGTCATGTTGCGACGGGCGTTCGGGGGGACAATGCGTGTATTGATGATCGAGGATGCCGAGGATCTGGCCGAGGGCGTCGTGGCCCATTTGGGCCGGTCCGGTGTCGTATGCGATCTGGCGACCTCGGTCGAGGCCGCGCGCGATTTCCGCGCGGTCCAAGGCTATGACGCGATCCTGCTGGACATCAATCTGCCCGACGGGTCGGGCCTGGGCTTTCTGGACGAAATCCGTGGCGGGGGTGACCGCATTCCGGTCTTGATGCTGACCGCGCTGACCGCGGTCGAGGACCGGGTCGCCGCGCTGGACAAAGGAGCCGACGATTACCTGGGCAAGCCCTTCGACCAGCGCGAGCTCGAGGCGCGGTTGCGCGCGCTAGTGCGTCGCGACGCTGACCGCAAGAGCGAGCAGATCACGCTGGGCCCGCTGGTCTATGCCCCCAAGGACCGCAGCGCCACGCTGGGCGGCAAACGCCTGAACCTGACCGCGCGCGAGGCCGCCGTGCTGGACGCCCTGATCCGGCACGAAGGGCAGTTCCTGTCCAAGGCGCGGCTGTACGACTCGCTTTACGGGTTCGAGGATGCCGATGTGGGCGTGAACGCGATCGAGCTGTATATCGCCCGGCTGCGCAAGAAATTCTCGGGCAGCGGTGTGACCATCACAACCCAGCGCGGGGTCGGGTACCGGATCGGCCTGCATGGTTAGGCCGCCCCTGCCCCACAGCCTGACCGCCCGGGTGCTGAGCGCGGTGATGCTGATCCTTGTTCTGGGCGGCGTGCTGGTCGGCCTGTCGATCTGGGCCAACGGCCGGTTGGCGGCCCGTCAGGCCTATGACCGACTGCTGCTGGGCGCGGCCAGCGACATCGCCGAATCCGTGCGCATCCAGGACGGCCAGCCCATCGTCGATCTTCCGGTTTCGGCCTTTGAGCTGCTGGCCCAGGCCCCGGATGACCGGATCTATTACGCGGTGCGTGGGCCCGACGGGCGCTTCATCACCGGGCTGGACCCGGACACGGTGATCGCGCCCCCGCAGCCCTTCAGCCAGTCGGCCCAGTATTTCGCGGCAGACCTGAACGGGGAACCAGCCCGGTTCGTCCGTGTGCCCCGCCTGTTCGCCGAGCGGGACTTTTCCGGCGAAGTCGAAATCGTGGTCGGGCAGACCTTGCTTGCGCGGCGCGCGATGACCGCCGGGCTGATGCTGGATGCCCTGCTGCCGATGGCGGTTGCCGGCGCGTTGCTGCTGATCATGTCCTGGTTCGTCACCCGTTCAGCGCTGCGCCCGCTCGAGGCGATGTCGGACGACCTGATCCGCCGCGACCCCTATGACCTGACGCCCGTGGCCAGTGACGGGCTGCCGCGCGAATTGCAGGTCATGATCGCGGCGATGAACCGGTTCATGGGGCGGCTGGACCGGCAGGTTCTGTCGATGCGCAACCTGATCGCCGACACCGCGCATCAATTGCGCACCCCGGTCGCGGCGATCCGGGTGCAGGCCGAAATCGCGCAGGCGGATCCGGATGCCCCGGCTCGCCACCGCGCGCTGGACCGGCTGCTGAACCGCACGCGGTCGCTCGGGACGCTTCTGGATCAGCTTTTGTCGCGCGCGATGGTTATCCACCGCATCGACAGCGCCCCGCGCTTGCCGGTCGATCTGCGCGAAGTGGCGCTTGAGGCGCTGGAGCAGAGCGACCACGAGGTGATCGCCCCCGGTGTCGAGGTGCATCTGAAAATCGGGGAAGACCCGGTCTGGGTGCGAGGCGATGCATTCTCGCTGGGCGAGGCCACCAAGAACTTGCTGGGCAACGCGCTGCGCCACGGCAAGGCCCCGGTCAGCATCGGGGCCAGCCTGGACGGTGGCCGCGCCGTTCTGTGGGTGCGCGACAGCGGCCCGGGGCCGGAAACGTCGGTCTCTGCCCGGCTGGGCGACCGGTTCAACCGCAACGCAGGCTCGGGCGAGGACAGCAGCGGGCTGGGCCTGTCGATCGTCAAATCCACCGCCGAAGCCTTTGACGGCACCGTCGAGATGACCCGCACCGATGACGGGTTTTGCGTATCGCTCAGCTTTCCGGCCGCCACCGAAGGAACAGGCGCATGATACGGTTTCTGATCCCGCTGACCCTGTGCCTGCTGATGCCCGCTTCCCGCACTGCTGCGCAGGAGGCAGTGACCGAATTCGGCACCGGGCCTACCCCCCTGCTGGTGCGCTCGACCACGGATATCGGGATCATTCGCCCGGTGATGGAGCAGTTCGCCGCGCAAAACCCCGACCTGACCATCACCTATGAACAATGGGGCTCGAACGCGCTGTTCCAGCACAGCAAGACGGCCTGCAAGACCGGCGACAGCCCGGCGGATGCGGTCTTCTCCTCGGCGGTTCAGCAGATGGTCTGGTTGGTCAATGCCGCCTGCGCCCACCGCTACAGCTCGGCCCTGACGCAGGCGCTGCCCCCGGCCCGGCGCTGGCGGGACGAGCTGTGGGGGATCACCACCGAACCCGCGGTCATCGTCTACAACAAGGACCGTTTGGACGATCTGGAGGTGCCGCGCAGCCGCTTTGCCCTGCTGGACGCGATGCGCACCCGCCCCGACCTGCTGCGCGGCCGGGTGGCGACCTATGACATCGCGGCCTCGGGGCTGGGGTATCTGTTTGCCTATGGCGACAGTCTCGAGGCGACCACCTTCGGGTCACTGATCGAAGGTTTCGCGCGCATAGATGCCATCGCCACCTGTTGTTCCGCCGAGATCATTCGCGACGTTGCCGAGGGCCGGTTCCTGATCGCCTACAACGTGCTTGGCTCATATGTCGCGAATGCCCAGGACCCGGCAGTTGGGGTGATCCTGCCCGAGGACTACACCCTCGTCCTGTCCCGCGCCTTTCTGATCCCGAAGAATGCAGGCAACAGCGCCGCCGCAGCCCGTTTGCTGGATTTCCTGCTTTCTGCACAGGCGCAGGACTTGCTCGCAACCTCGGGGCTTGTGTCCCGAATGGACTCGGCCGAGACCGGACTGACGCCCAGCGCACGACGGTTCATCCCCCTGTCGCCCGCCCTTCTGGTGGCCAGCGACCCGAACCGCCGGGCAGAGTTGTTCAAACTGTGGAACGACGCGTTCGACGTCGAAACCGCCCGCTAGGCCGGTTTCGGTCCGGCGTCTTCGGTCTCAGGTTCTTCGGGGGCCTGGTCTGCCATGCTGGCATCGACAATCTCAGGCTCGGGGATATCCTCAACTTCGGCGTCCTCGGCCATATCCGAGCGGTCTTCCAACGCCCCCACGATCAGAGGCAGCATGTGAACACCCGTCGCCGAGGCGATCTCGGGGGTTTTGGGGGTCTGCCAGCTGAGCGTGTCAAAGCTGTGACAGTTGGGGCAGACCGGCGCCCATTCAGCCTCGATGTCATGGCAGTTGTCGCAAACCCATTGCGGCCCGCGAGGCGCATTCAACGCTTTGGCCAGCCAGCCCTGTACCACCGCGTCCGAGGCCCCTTCGCCGCGCTCGATGGCGGCCATCAGGGTATAGGCTCGGGCATCGGCACCTTTCTCGACCACATCTCCAAGCGCCCGGCGGGCCTCGGGAAAGTCTTCGGCGACGATGTTCAGCTCGGCCAGGATCAGGCGGGTTTCCAGATGTTCGGGATGGATGCGCGTCAATGCCGTAAAGCGCTTGACCCGTTCCTCGGCGGTTTCGTCGGGCACGATCTCGGCAAAGGCATGGGCCAGATCCGGATGCGGCTGCGCCTCCCATGCCTTTTTGAGAATCTTTGTCGCGGCGCGCGGCTTGCCCTTGGAGATGTAGGCCCGTGCGGCCATAGCCGCCGCCGGCACCAGGTCGGGTGAGAGGCGGTTCGCCTCGATCGCGCGCTCCTGCTGTTCGACACTGGCGGTTTCATCCAGAATTCCCTTGGCCTCGGACAGCGCCAGAACAGCGTCGCGTCGCTTGAACACATCACGCGGCAGCGCGCCCGACTTCAACTTGGCGGTCAGGGTCGACCGTGCGCCGGCCCAGTCCTGCGCCTTGGTCTGCAGTTTCAGAAGCACATCCTGCGTTTCCTGATGCCGCGGCTTTAGCGCCAGTGCTTTCTCGGCGAGTTTGCGCGCGGTTTCATCATCGCCCTCGGCCAACTTCTGTTTCATGATTCCGCGCACGCCGACGAAACGTGTGGCCTGATCCGTCACCAGTTTCTTGTAGGTTTCCGAGGCCTTCTTGGTGTCACCGACCATTTCGGCCGCCTGGGCCACCAGAAGGTTGGTCAGCTCCGGCTTGTTGAGCAGCCGTTCGGCCTTGTGCGCCATCGTCATGGCCGTCCGCCCCTCGCCCGAGGCCAGCGCCATCAACCCGTCAGCCAGCGCCTGATAGCCCCGTTTCTCGCGGCTGCGGTCGAAATAGCGCGAAAGGGCAGTTTCATCACCGTTGAGGAATTTCAGGGTCGCAATCAGCAGGTTGAGCAGCTTGAAGAACAGCCAAACCGCCAGAACCAGCAGGCCCAGAGCGATCACCGACTGCAGCGGGCTGAGCGTGACCTCGGTTCCCATCGCGGTGATCTGGATGCCACCGCTGGTTTCCATCAGAACGCCTGCCCCCATGGCCAGAAGGCCGACGATCGCGACAAAAACCAGGATCTTCAACAATGACCAGAGCATGGCGGGCCCCTCAGTTCGAGTTCACGCTTGTCACAAGCGCATTGGCGGCTTCGACCGCGGATTGGCGGGTTTTGGCAGCCGCGATCCATTCGGCCATAGCTGGCTGCGCCGATTCCGGAAGCGCGCCCAGCTCGGTCAGGGCCGTGCTGATGTCACCTTTGCCCAACGCGGCCTCCGCTCGTGACAGGATGGCGTCGGGATCATTGCCGTCTTTTGGCGAAACGGACCGGGCGCCGGTCTGCCGCTGAAGAAAGGCGACGAGGCCCGTTCCCTTGTCGGCTTCGCGCGCATCTGCCAGCGCAGTTCGGGCGGCAGGCGCAAAACTCTCGCGCAGATCCGTCAGTGTCGGCACACCTTCGCCGGCCGGAGCGGACAGGGCTTCCGGCACCTGCACGCCGCCGGTCTGCAACTGGGCCACCAGATCGGCATAGGGTGCGCCGGCATCCAATTGACCCTGAACCTTGGACAGCACGGCCAGGTTCTCTGCCGCCTGTGCCCGGGCTTGGGCCTGCGCGTCCAGGGTTTGCGCTTCGGCGACCATCTTTTCGACTTCGGCACGCTGGGCGGCCAGCGAATCCTGCAGCTTTTTCAGCTCGGCCTCGACGGCCGCAACCGTTTCGGGCGAGGCAGCGTCGGTCAACGGTCGTGCCTCAAGCTGTGCGACGCGTTGCGCCAAGGGATCAACCTTGCCGGACAGATCGTCGACATTGGATTTGAGCGCGCCAAGATCGCTTTCGATCGGCGTCAGCTTGGCGCTCAGCGCCGCGATATCAGCGGACGGGTCGGGAACTTCAGACAATTGCTTGCTCAGGTCAGCCAGTTGCTGAGCCTGGTCGGACACCTTGGTCTCAAGCGCTGCAATCGCCTCGGACGGATCGGACCCCGCCGGCCAAAGCAGATCGCTGCGTCCGGCGGCGAACCCCAGCGCCGCCGCGATGACGCCACCGATCAGCGCCGGCATGAACCCGCTTCGCTTGGCCTCAGGTTGCTGATCGGTTGCCGTAGCCCGATCGGCTTCGGCTTCGGCTTCGGCTTCGGCTTCGGCTTCGGCTTCGGCTTCGGCTTCGGCTTCGGCTTCGGCTTCGGCTTCGGCTTCGGCTT
>NZ_JBQFQT010000009.1:0-31205 GCF_056537025.1 Ruegeria sp. CH5
CAAGCTGACCCGCGCCGCCGCTCTTAGCGAGTGGCGTCAGCTTTGTTCCGGATAGGTTCGCGGTTTCCGCGGCAAACTGAGACTGGTTCGATTTCGTCTGACAGCACCGCCGTTAGGGCTAATTGCAGCGAAGGTCTGCATCGAGCCCAGAATACCCATTGGCACGTTCCGCAGAAACTGCCGCGATGGGCGGCAAGCGGGAGTTCGCTGCGGATAGCATGGAGGTCTCCTTTCCCATCGATTGCTCCTCGCGAAGGGCTCGCCGGTTCATGCATCTCTTCGGCATTACCATTGGCGACCGAGGTTCCAAGAGATTGCGGTAGTCGAGAAGTCGCAGCGGGGTCAGGCTAATCTGCAGGCGCTCCGGCAATTTGGGCCTCTTGTGCCTCCTTATTGCGCCAATCTTTCGGGGATATGCCGAAGTTCCGCGTGAAGGCTCGGGTGAGTGCCGATGTTTCGGACAAGCCGACCAATTGGGCGATCTCCTTGATCGAATGATCAGATGTGGTGAGCAGTTCGGAGGCCTTTTCCATCCGCAGCCGGTTGATCACCTTGGACGCCGTTGTTCCGTAGGAGGACAAGCGCTTGTTCAGCACCTTGGTGGTGATGCTGCACATCCGGGCGGCCTCGCTCACCGTCAGCGCCGGATCGGACAGCCTTGATCGCACGAGAATTTCGAAGCCTTCGAGGTAGTCCAGGGGCACATCGACCTGAACCGGTTCTTCGATATCATTTTCGTGGTTCACGAGGAGTTCGGGGTTGATTGGAAGCGACAGCCAGGCCGCCGGAAAGCGGATGGAGAATCCCCTGTTGTTGCACTTGATGCCCCGCACGCCATGAAACTGCTCCGGCAGCAGGGTCGGATCGCAGAGGCGCAGAACAACCTGGGTTGGATCCCATCGGAAATCGAGAACACGGTGCAGCAGGGAGATCCAGATCCCGACGAGAAAGGCGTCCGAATGGCCCGGCGACACCTCGGGTTCGAAATTGCGACTGGTGGTGAAGTAGGCGTGTTCCTCCTCGATCAGGAGCCGGAAGGACACCGCGTTGCTTTCCTTCGAGACGATCTGGGTGAACCGGGTGAAGAAATCGCCAAGGGTCACCGACTGGCCGAGGAGCGCCCCACGCGGCAGGAACTTCAACAGGTCTGTCTGTTGTCCCGCCAAGGCGCAGATATCCGGCCGGGTGATGTCGGCGATGGAGGCCAGCGCCGCATAGACCGTGTCATGCGGGATGAACTCGGCCGGGTTCAGGACCTGTTCCTCGCTCAATCCATGCAGCCCGAGCGCAAAGGCCGGATCCGCATCGAGCCGCCGCATCATCGCTACGACGGGGCCGAGGACCGTAGCACGTACGAGGGACAAACCGTCCTTTTGTTCTCCTTGCGGCATCCACATCACCCTTTCGCTCTCCGACACGCTACGGGCGCGGGCGCCTGACGGCCAAGCAGAAATTGGCTGAAATTGACCGGATCGGGTCAGAAAAATGCACCACGGGATCAGCGGGTCAAAAGAATCTCGGGGCACATGTGCATAGTGGGAGGATCGGTCCGCAGGAAGACCGACCCCTGGGAGGACACCGAATGACAACACTCAACCTGAAGGCGTTGCTGCCGGCCATGTCAATGGCAATTGCGCTCACGACGCCTGCCATTGCGCAGGATATCCCCAACATTCCCTCGGAGGTCACGCTGTTCAAGAACGTGATGGTCTTCGACGGGGTGAATGACGGCTTGAAAGATGTCGACGTGCTCGTCGTCAAGAACAAGATTCACAAGATTGCAGAGGACATTCCCGAATCCGGCACGTGGGAAGTCGAAGTTCGAACGGGCGGAAGCAAGCGCCTGCCCGATCCTGTTGGCGGTATCGACGGCTATTCTTTCACCATCCAGACCGAACGCGGTATCGAGACCAAAGAGGTCGAGGTCAATGTGATCGACGGCGGCGGACGCACCTTGATGCCGGGACTGATCGACAGCCATGTGCATGTGAATATGTACAAGGATGGCACGATCCCGGGCCTTCAGGACACGACATGGGAGGAGATCGGCGCACGTTCTGCGGCCTTTGCGCAGGAAATGCTGGCGATGGGCTTCACAACCGTGCGCGACATGTGCGGTGCACATGGTGGACTTCGTGCGGTAATCGACGAGGGTTCGCTTCCGGGCCCGCGGATATACTCGTCCGGCGCCTGCCTCAGCCAGACCGGTGGTCATGGCGACTGGGGGATCGCCGGGCAACGCAAGAACGAAAGCAATCTTGAACGGCTGGAGATCACGCGGCTTGTCGACGGCCCTGCCGAGGTGCTCCACGGCGCGCGGCGGAACTTTGCGCTTGGGGCCAACTACCTCAAGATCATGGTCAGTGGTGGTGTGACCTCCATCAAGGACCCGATCTACCAGTCCGCCTTTACAGACGAAGAAATCGCCGCTGCCGTCGAGGTGGCCGGGGACATGGATTCCTATGTCGCCATGCATGTCTTCATGGATAGCGACCTGTCGCGCGCGCTCGATCTCGGGGTCAAAGTGGTGGATCACGGCCTGACCATAACGGAACCGACGATGCAGAAGCTGGTAGAGAAGGAAGCGTTCTTCTCGCCCAACCTGACCGCGTTGGCGCCCGAGGCGCTTGAGCATCCGATGCACCAGGACCCGACCTTCCCGCCGACGGCGAAGTTCCTCTGGTTGCGGAAAAACAGCGAGCAGTTGTTTGATCTGGTGCGGAAGTACAAGCCGAAGATGGTGTTCGATTCCGACTACGTGCTGCTGACCGGTGTGCCGTACCGGCAGTCGATGGACTTCACCAAGGCTTTCATGGCGCGTGAGTTCGGCAACCTCTGGGCCTTGCAGATGATGACCTCGAATGGCGGCGAACTGGCCGCACTGACGGGACGCGGAAACCCCTATCCCGAAGGCAAGCTCGGCGTGATCGAGGAAGGTGCCTATGCCGATATCCTCATCGTTGACGGAAACCCGCTCGAAGACATCACTGCCATCGGCGCTGTCGATACATGGTTCGATGCCGAGCCACGCGGGCAGGACGTGCCGAGCATTCGCGTCATCATGAAGGACGGCAAGTTCTACAAGAACACGTTGAACTGAACTTTCGGCGGGGCGCTGGCCCCGCCGTCAACATTGCGGAAGGGCAAACTTATGAAGCATCTTTTCAAGTCCACATTACTGGCGGGCGTGGTGTCGCTCGCTGCCGGCATGTCCTCTGCGCAGGACGAAGCGCTGCCGCAGACCCTGTTCACCAATGTCCATGTTTTTGACGGCGTGAACGAGGCGCGGATCGAAAACGCCAGCGTTCTGGTCGAAGGCAACCTGATCAAGGAAATTTCGACGGACGGGATCGAAGCGCCCAACGCAACCATGATTGACGGCGGCGGGCGCACGCTCATGCCGGGGATGCATGACCAGCACGTGCATTTGCTGGTGTTCAACCCGCTCAGTGACGGGTTGCGCCAGAACATCACGCCCTTCCATCTTGGTGGCGTTGCAACGATCCGGTCCGAGCGCATCCTGATGAACGGGTTCACGACGGTTCGTGACCTCGGCGGACCGGCAAAGTCCATCGCGCGGATCATCGATACCGGTATGTTCCCCGGCCCGAGGATCTATTCCTCGGAGGCCTTCATCACGCAGACATCGGGCCATGCCGATTTCCGCAAGCTGAACGACCGGCATCCAACCCTGTCGGGGCAAGGCCCATCGCATTGGGTCGACACGGACATGAGCTTCATCGCGGATGGCCCGGAGCAGATCCGCATGGCGGTGCGCGAGAACCTGCGGCGCGGGGCAACCCAGATCAAGGTCATGGTCAGCGGTGGGGTCACGTCCGAGTTCGACCCGCTGCATTCGCTTCAGTACCAGGCGGACGAGATCCAGATGGCGGTCAAGACCGCCGAGCAATGGGGCACCTACGTCACCTGCCACGTGTTCACCGAGCAGGCGATCCGCAACTGTATCGACAACGGTGCAAAGACCGTTGAGCACATCCCGTTCCTGACCAAGGAGGCCGCCGAGATCATGGTCGAAAAGCAGATCATGTTCGCGACGGCGGTAGCCCCGGTCTACTCGGTGACGACCGAACAGGCGGAAGCCTTCTACACGCCAGCCTCGTTCGCCAAATGGAAGAGTGTCCGTGACGCCGCCGCCAACATGATCGAGGTGATCCAGACGACACCGGGCATGATCGACCTCTACACTCTGGGCACCGATCTCATCAACAACTGGGACCAGACGCTTGAGCAGGACAAGAAGATGAACGACGAGTTCAAATACCTGCACGAGGCCAAGTTCAAACCCTTCGACATTCTGCGCATGGCCACATCGAACGGCGCCCGCATGAACCGGCTTACGGGCTTGAACAATCCGTATCAAGACGGCCCGCTCGGCGTGGTCGAGGAAGGCGCTTACGCGGATCTCCTGCTGGTCGATGGCAACCCGCTCGAAGACATCCTTCTTCTGGCCGATCCTGATCCCAACCTGAAGGTCATCATGAAGGACGGCGTGATCTACAAGAACACGCTGGACTGAGGAGAGCGCGGGGCGGTCTCCCTCGTCCGCCCCGCGTTTTTTTGCCCGACGCAATCATCCCGGAAGGACTGACCGTGAAACACCTCACTCTTGCCACTCTCATGGCCCTCTGCAGTTCGATGGCGGTTGCTCAGGAGTGCGACGTCGCGCTTCTCAACGGCCGCGTCATGGACCCGGAAACCAATCTTGATGCCGTGCGCAATGTCTGCGTGACCGGCGACAGGATCACCGCGATCACCGAAGATGCCTTGACGGGCAAGCGCGAGATCGACGTTTCCGGGCATGTAGTCGCGCCGGGATTCATCAACACCCATTCGCATTCCTTTGGCGGCTTCGATCAGAAGATGATGGCCCATGATGGCACGACGACGATCCTCGATACCGAGAGCGGCGTGGCGGATGCCGACCTGTTCTACGACAAGTACGAGGGCAATTCCTTTCTCAACTTCGGTTCCGGGATGGGGCACGAGGAGATCCGGCGTGTCGTGATGGATGGGGTTTCAGTCGAGCTGGCATCCGATCCGACCTACATCCTCAAGTCACGCGGTGCAGCCGAGGAAGAAGACGGACATGCCAGCTGGGCGCTGGATATTCCGACTGCGGATCAGCTCGTCGAAGTCATGACCATGTATGAAAAGGGTCTTCGCGCCGGGGCGATCACCGTCAACACGACGGTGGGATACATGGGATACAACACCTATCCGAAGGAGATTTTCGCGCTTCAGAAAATGGCGAAGAAGTATGACCGCTTCTTTGGCGCCCATACCCGTTTCGGTCCGACCGAGAGCCTGCCGCTCTACTATTCCCTGGGCGCAAACGAGGTGATCGCAAACGCCGTTGCGCTCGACGGGGCCCTGATCCTTTCCCACATCCAGAACCAGGGGTGGGAAGAAATCTACGAGCTTGCGCGCCGCCTGCAAATGCGCGGAATGACCATCTTCGCGGAATACTACCCGGCCATCACCGGCAATCCGAACATCGCGACACCGCAACTGCTGCCGGACAAGATCGAGGCGAACAATATCGTTCCGACCCGCGATATCTTCGATACCAGCACCGGCGAACTCTACGAGTCCGACGAGGAGTTCTTCCGGCAGCAGAAGGAGGATCCGAGCAAGCCGATTTTCATCACAGTCCGCCCCGAAGCAGACCTGGAGCGCTGGATCCACATGAAGGATATTGCGATCGCCAACGACATCGTCGGCTTCACCGTCGATGGCGAACCGCTGCCGATCGAGGCCGATTTCACGGAGTACGGGGGGCACCCGCGCAATGCCGGCACCTATGGCATCGTGTTCCGCGAGGCCCGTGAACAGGGCATCGCGCTGATGGAGATGGTGAACAACGCCTCCTACATTCCCGCGAAGTACTTTTCCAAGGTGGGCCTGAAGGCGATGCAGGAACGCGGCCGGATGCAGGAAGGCATGATCGCGGATATCACGATCTTCGACCCCGACACGATCACCGAAACATCATCGATGAAGAAGGGCATGAACGGCTCCTTCACCAAGGGAATCCCCTACGTTCTGGTGAGCGGGCAGGTCATTATCGACGACGGTGTCGCTAATATCGACCTGCGGCCCGGGCAGCCGATCCGTTACCCGGTCATCGAAGGGGGCGAGATCGATCTGGACCTCGGGGACAAGGAATTCACCTGGCACGCCGACATCGAAACGCCAGAGGATGAGCATTCCGAGTTCCCGCTCCGCCCTGCCGAGCTGGAACACTCCATTCCCGGAGCTCCGGGGCATTGAACCCACAAGAACGGTCAGGGCAGCCATGCTGTACTGACCACAACATCGAAGCAATTCCGGGTGGCAAGATGAACAGGATCCTTCTTTCGACAGCCCTTTGCGTCTCTGCGACAGTTGCAGCGGCGCAGGACACAAAAGACATGCGCACCTTCCTGTTTATCGGCGCATCCAACAGAGCCGCCTGGGAGATGCAGATCGCCAATCCCGGGGACCGCGCGGCCTCGGTGAAGGGTGGGATCGAGGCGCTCGGCGGCGAGCTTTTGAGCTACTATTGGGGGCTTGGGAACGGGAAGAACTACATCACCGTCGCCCTGCCGGACGACCCCACCTTCATCCAGGCCTTCTATGTCAGCCGTCTCGGTGACGGGTTGCTGGAGGATTACCAGATGATCGAGTTGATGAGCAGCGCCGACATGGCCGAAGCCCTCGCCCGTGTGCCGGAGATCAAGGCGCAGGACGATCTCAAGTAACCGGACTGCACACTCGGGACGATCCAGAAGGGAACATCAAATGAACTTCAGCCCTGTGTGTGTCGGCGGAGTCGTATTATGCAAATAGTTGCCATTGGCCTGCTGTCCGCCTTCTTTCTCTTCGCCAGTTCGATCAAGATCCTTGGCTGGCAGAAGCTCATCTTCGAAACGCAACTGGCGATGTTCGTCAAATACGGGCTGAACCGTCAGATCATGGCGCTTGTCGGTGGTGTCGAGCTTTTCGGGGCGGTGGCGATCTGGTTTCAAGGCAGCTTGCTCGGGCCGCTCGGGGCCGCTGCCCTTCTGGGCACGTCGCTTGGCGCAATCGGTTGTCATCTGATCTGGGACACTTGGAAAGACGGTGTGCCTGCCATGATCACGGCTACGCTTTCGGCCTTCGTCCTCTGGACGGGCCGGGATGTCGTACTGGCGATACTTGCATGAGCGGGCCGAAGAAGAATCAAGAGCAACAAGAGAGACCTCATATGGGACAGGCAAGGCTTCTCGGTACGGTCATCGTCGCTGGCTTCTGGTTATCAACCGGAGCCTTGGCGCAGGAAAGCCGGCCAACGTCCGCCCTGGAGGCCGCCGCAGCGGTCTCGCTCGGTGGCCCGGCATCCACGCAGGCCCAACTGGAACAAGACCGAGTGCGGCGGTTGCAGGACTCTCGCTGGCCGGGGCTGGATGCGGCATTGGACCCCTTGGAGGCATCGCGGCAACGCTTTGCCGAACGCACCGGCCTGAACCTCTCCTTCGACTACCAGGCCTATTACCAGTCCGCGACCGAGAGCCTGACCGATATCGACGAGGCCGCCTTGGGCCAGGCGCGCATTCTGGGCCAGTGGACGCTGCTCAATCGCGGCGGCGAAAATCCCGGGCAATTGGTCTTCACATTGGAGAACCGCCATCTGCTCGGCACGAACATCGCGCCAAGCGGGCTTGCCGGGGAAATCGGCTATGCGGGCGTCACCGCAACGACATTCAGTGACACCGACACGACCCTCTCCGTCGCCTACTGGTCCCAGACGCTCGCTGGCGGGAAGGCCGGTTTCGTGGCCGGCCGGATCGATCCGGGAGACTACTCGGACATCCTCGGCTACGTGAACCCACGCACGACTTTCTCCAATTTCTCGATCCTGTTCAGCCCGGTCCTGCCGATCCCCGATCCCGGCTTCGGCATTGCGGGGGGCGGTTTCCTGACCGACCAGATCTATGCCCTCGGTGTCCTGTCGGATGCAAACGGCTCGCTGACCGATGTCGAGTGGTTTCCCGGTGGCCCCGAGTTCTACAAATACGCCGAGATCGGATGGACGCCCGAACGCTCGAAGCGCTTTCTAACCAACGTTCACCTCGGGGTATTTCACGTCGATGAACGCACTGAGGCAGGCGTGCCGGAGAGCTACGGGGCGATCCTGTCTGCCAACCACACGATCAACGAGGAATTCATGATCTACGGACGCCTCGGCTGGTCGGAGGGTGAGGCGCCGATCGCCCGACGCGCAGCCAACGCTGGACTTCTATGGCGGCCGGGCCTCTATGACGACCTCTTTGGGTTTGGCGCGACCGTTGCGGACCCGGTAGATGAAACGCTCGACACCCAGACCACAATGGAGGCCTTCTATCGGTTGGACCTGTCGGACAATGTCGCCCTGACGGCGGACGTCCAGCACATGATCAACCCGGGCTTCAACGATCAGGACACGACCGTTTTCGGCTTGAGGCTGCGGATCAATCTTTGACCTGAGTAGCGGCGGATAGAATGCCGTCTGGTTGGGAGTGTCGTGCCTGCGCCGGAACGGCCCATGCAGCCATCGCGGCCAAGGAGGCGACCCCTTGGATGATTGGCATTGCGTCAGGCGAAAGTCTTGACGGCAGAACAACCGTCGAATTTGGCTTGTTGCTCTGCAATGTCAGCCATTCCAATGAAGCTGTCGGATGCTCTCAAGCGGGGGCATGGCGGTTCGCTTAGATCTTTCCACAGAAGGCGGCCACGGAGGTCGCCACCGTCAGAAAGGTTGGAACCGATGACAAACACCCTCAAGAACACCGTATTCGCCGCCCTTGCCGCCTCACTCGCCCTCGCTGCCCCGATGGCCGCCAATGCCGGTGACATCGGTGAGAAAGCCCTCAAGGGCGCTGTGGCCGGCGCCGTGCTGACCGAAATCACCGGCGGCGACGCCAAGGACGGCCTGGCCCTCGGCGCAGCCGCCGGTGCGCTCGGTGGCAAGATCGCCGAAGACCGGGATCGTCAAGATCGCAAGGACGATCGCAAGAAGGGTGGCAACAAGCACAAGCGCTGATCCCGCAACGAGACAACCGGAACGGTTTACCCCTTCCAACCGACGCTGGAGAGATCCGGCATCTGCTTCAAACCCGTTAGGCCTCATGCCTGCCGGGTTTGTTGCGTCAGGGTGGTTCAGGAAGACGGAGAAACGTGAAAGTGCGGGCCTATGATCCGAGCAGTCCGGCCTCTACTCAGATCGTTCGCCCTATGCCAGGGGCGCTTCTGTTGCTGGCTGCTCCCTGAAGTCGCTGGGGGGCTGTCCGTACCATCTTCGGAATGCCGTGCTGAAGGTACTGGCGTCGCTATATCCGAGAAGATAGGCGATCTCGGTGAGCGGAAGCGTGCTGTTGAGCAGATAGTCCCGGGCCAGAGCCTTTCGCAGATTGGCGACGACCGCTGCGAAGCTCGTGCCCTCGTCGGTCAGTCGGCGGGCCAGCGTTCGGGCGCTCATCCCAAGTTCCGCCGCAATTGCGTCCTGCTGGGCCGTGCCGGCTGCAAGACGCGCCGTGATCTGCCTCTCAACAACCCGGGCCACACTGTTGGGTGTCTGCGGCATCCGAGCCAGCGTGTTCTCGCAAATGACCGAAAGCGTCCGCTGCAAGTTGTCGTCGGCCGTCAACAGCGGCACATCCATATCAGCCGCCTTGAAGGCAATGCTGTTCTCCGCGGCACCAAACAGGACATTGCAGCCAAAGAACCTGTCGAGGGCCTCGGTGCCGGTCAGCCGCTGATGCGCGAACCGAACATGCGTCGGACGGATTTGCCGACTGGAGTAGTCCCGCAGGGCGAAGACCGTGCCAACGGCTCCAAACTCGGCATATTGCCCGGTCGGAATGCTTGCTGGCACATCGTAGTGCCAGGTCAGCCGGGTGGTTTCCGGGCCTTCTTCCATGGCCGTCTTGCTCGCGTCACCGATCACGCGCTGAAAACGGGTGATGTTTCGAAGGTAACCGCCAACGGTAGGTGCCGAAACGCCGACATAGGCGAGCAACCCGGCCTTCCTGACCAGGTCCGGCGACTGTGCCAGGCGGTATCCGACAAGGTCGTCCCTGGTCAAAGCGCTCGCCTTTTCAAACAACCAGGCAGTCTTGTCGAAGGACCAGCGAGCATCCGGGTCTTCGAGTTGAGATCTGGTTATCCCGAACTCCTTTCGGATATCCCGCTCGGAAAGGCCTGTTTTCTTCAACTCACCGACAATGATCTGTCCCCAGATTGCGCTGTGTTTTGGAATCTCGGATTTCATTTCTGGTCCGTAGTCTCGGTGTCTGACGTGTTGCGCCACGTTAAGGCCCGTCTGACCTTCTTGCCAGTTGCCAAAGCCAACGTTCGAACAACGCAACGCCCGTTTCGTTCAATACCCGCAGTGCCTTTCACACACTCGCCACCAAGGTAGGCGCGACGTCGGTCGCGAGTAACTCGAGATCCGTGCGGTGTGACACACCGAGTAGCGGCGCACATCGTCCGGGTTGGGCAGCTTGCTTGTTCGCTGTGGCTATCGAAGCCGCCATTCTCGGCGCGCTACTTAAAAGTCCGCTCTGGGCCGGAGGCGTCAGGAGGCTCCACCAAGGTGGTCACGCGGCCCGCCTCAGCGCCGCATGGCTGCTTTGAACCCAAAGCCGGTGTTCTTGCTACGTGGGATTACCTTCAGTTTTACGCCCTAAAAAATCTATACCTTACGTCACCCTCTTCATCAGGTTTACCAGATGGTTTTACAGGCGATCCTGAGATAACCTTCAATAACTTCTTCGGCATCTTGAGGGTTAAGTTATGATCTCCAAACGCGTATTTTTGTCCAGCCTTGCATCGACCGCTGCGCTGGCGCTGGTGCCGGCGCGAGCCCGAGCTCAAGCTCCAGATGCAACGCTCTTCACGAACGTGCGTGTTTTTGACGGGATGTCTGATGAATTGACCGAACTCACGAACGTTCTTGTCGAAGGGGAAATGATCAAGGATGTCTCGCCCGTAGCTGATGCCGCGCCAGAGGTGCCGCGCTTCGATGGAGCTGGACGGACCTTGATGCCGGGGCTCCTCGACATGCATGTGCACCTCCAGTGGAACCAAGATCCTGCTGGCTTCCTGACAGCACGTCCAGATTACATTGCTGCATTGGCATTGAGCGAAAGTGAAGCCACCCTGATGCGTGGCTTTACCAGTGTCCGTGATACTGGTGGCGGCATTCTCGGTTTGGCGCGCGCCATAGACGAGGGCCTTCACCCCGGTCCGCGCATTCAGGCGTCAAACGCTGCGATTTCAATGACCGCCGGTCATGGCGACCTTCGGCCGCGATCCGTGCGTCCGAGAGCCTTCGGCGGGCCGCCGTTCACAGAAGCGGAGCGACTTGGGATCACACTTTTCGCAGACGGGGTACCTGAAGTTCTGGCGGCTGCACGCGAGCAGTTCCGGCAGGGTGCGCACTTCATCAAAGTCTTTTCAGGCGGCGCCGTGACTGGCCTCTACGACCCATTGGATATCAACGAGTATTCGCCGGCAGAACTCGAAGCGGCAGTAGAGGAGGCCAAACGTTGGAACACATACGCGACCTCGCACGCATACATGGACACATCGGTTCGGGCTGCCATTGAGGCAGGTTACCAATGTATTGAACACTGCAACCTCATGACGCCTGAGTCGATGGAGTTGGCCGTGGAAAAAGGGGTCTGGCTTTCAACCCAGGTTGGCTTTTTTGCAGCAGACATTCCAGCAGGGTTCACGCCAGCCCAGGCAGAGCGACAAAAGATGGCGTTTGATGGTCTCGACGCCATGCTTCGATTAGCGCGAGAATCTGGCGCTAAGATTGCACTCGGAACAGACTTCGTCGGATCGAGGCAAACGAAAGCAACGCAGTTGGAGGAATTGCAGCTCAGGACGCCATGGTTCAGCAACGCCGAGATTTTGCGGCAGGCAACAGGTCTGAATGGTCAGCTTTGGGACTTGACCGGCCCGCGTAATCCCTACCAGGCTGGTCCAGTCGGTGTCATCCAACCCGGAGCCTACGCAGATATTCTGCTCGTGGACGGAGACCCGATTGCCGACCTTACGGTCATGGCCTCTGCGGACAATTTCGATGTGATTATGAAGAACGGCAAAGCGCACAAGAACAATCTGGCCTGAGAGATTTGCCGAGGGTCAAGATAGACACTTGAACCGCCCCGGGTTTTCCGGAGGCTGATTACTCCGTTTCAGGCGACTTTATCGAACTCGTTACGCTGTTCATAGAACTTCTCCTCGGCTTCTGCTGGCGGGATGTTTCCGATGGTCTGCAGCAGGCGGCGGTTGTTGAACCAGTCGACCCATTTCAGGGTTTCCCATTCGACGGCATCGGCGGTCAGAGGTGGTTCGGTTCGTTTGAACAGTTTCGAGCCCGGCAGTCTCAAAGCCTCTGTTGTTAGCCAATGCATCAGGGCTTGTATCGTGCGTACTCGAAGTCCATATACACACGGCTTACGTTTTTCTTTTTCGACCTGCTGTCTCCCCAATTCGGCGTTCAGTCTTTCGATTCAGACCGACCACGCCGAGTCGCCGCAATGATGCGGGCGGCAAGTATTAGGAGACTTCCACCATGGCAAATGGCACAGTAAAATGGTTCAACTCGACCAAAGGTTTTGGCTTTATCGAGCCTGAAGACGGCAAACGCGACGTGTTCGTACATATCTCAGCAGTCGAACGTTCCGGCCTTAGCGAATTAAAAGACGGTCAAAAGGTTACTTTTGACGTCGAAGCTGGCCGTGACGGGCGCGAAAGCGCCGCCAATCTGGCACTGGCCTGACCTTTTACGGGCACCCTTTCTGGGTGCCCGTTTGCACAATGGGCAACTATAAGCCGTTGGAGAACAAGTAAGTTGCAACCAAAAGACTGGACGCGGGCGCTCGCGCAATACCGTGTGCCCGATGCGAAGCGCAGTATTTATGAAATTGCGATCACCGTTGTCCCCTTATTCGCGCTATGGGCTCTAGCGTGGTTTACGTTATCATTTAGCGTCTGGTTCGCAATATTGCTGGCCGTCCTGAATGCCGCATTTCTGGTCCGTATCTTCATCATTATGCATGATTGTGGTCATGGATCTTTCTTCAGAAACCGCAACGCATGCAATTGGACCGGCCGGGTTCTAGGTGTTCTTACCGTGACACCCTATGACGTTTGGCGGCAAAGCCATGCGATTCACCATGCCTCAACCGGTAACCTTGATCGGCGTGGTATGGGTGATATCCCTACATTGACCATTGAGGAATACCTGAAACGGAATTGGTTCGGGCGTGCCGCGTATCGTCTGACCCGGAACCCAGTCGTCCTGTTCGGTGTTGCGCCGATCTATACGTTTTTTATTCAATACCGCTTACCTGTTGGTTTCATGCGGTCGGGCTGGCTGTACTGGGCAAGTGCGATGGGAACTAACGCCGCAATTGCAGGGTTATTGGCTCTGATTTTATGGGCCGGAGGCTTTGAGGTGTTGGCGTGTGTTTTCCTGCCAACCGTGATTGTCGCATCATCCATTGGTATTTGGCTTTTCTACATTCAACACCAGTTCGAACACACGACTTGGGATCGGGAAGAGGGCTGGAACCTTCAGAACGCCGCGTTCTATGGTAGTTCTCACTATGCCTTGCCTGGCATCTTGCGGTGGTTCTCTGGCAACATTGGTGTACACCATGTTCACCACCTCGCCAGCCGCATACCGTTCTATCGGCTAAACGAAGTTTTGCGTGACCATTCTGAGTTGGAAAATTGCCAACGTATTACTCTATATGAGAGCCTTCACTGTGCACGATTGCATCTTTGGGACGAAAAAAGCCAGCGCCTGCTGACATTTTCCGAGGCTTTGTCGAACGCCAATTCCAATAGGCATTTAGTGTAGCCTGGCGCGTACCAGATAGGCTTCGACGGTGTCACCGCCCAAGGCACGAATGGCCTCTAACCGGTGAAGGCCTTCAATCAGCACGAATCTCTTGTTGTCCGAGCGTATCTGGATCGGGGTCTTCTGGCCGTTTTTCAAAATATCTTCGGCCAGCGTCAGAACTTTTTGTTGATCAAGCGTTTTTGCCCGTTTCACAGGTACATAAATCAGGTCAAGCGGATATGGTCGTTTCTCCAACATAAGCTACGTGACCAACCTTTCGTACATTTGTTCCGATTTAGAGCTCACTTCAAAAGCGGGGGCTGGAACGTGCGTCATAGAACCGAACGAACAGCGTCGCGCAGTTCCTGATGCATAATCCAAGTTGCGGGCTCGTCGTCACTTTCGATGTGAGAAAATGCCAGAACCTGTGCGGCTCCATCATTCTGTGCCGATCCGGCTTCGGGAAGATCCAGCTCCAGATATTCCGCAATCAATAGCCCGATTTTCTTGAAGACCTTGATAGAGGCTTCGCGCGATTTGTAACCGGCCGCCTGAGACAAGTTACCAATGGTCAGACCGTCCTTGCCCGCGATTGTAAGTGCTTTCAGCAACCTGACCTGCGCAGGGGTGAGCCTGATCTGGCGCAATGCCTCGGCATATTCTCTTTCACTGGGAACGAGGGTTCCGGAGTTTCCCTCCAAACGGCGTTGACCGCTACGCTTCCTGTCTCGTTCTTCGAGAATTTCTTTCAAGGCTTCTATAGCCAATGCTGGTGTTTCTCCAACTGCATCGGCAATCATTGTCTGCGTTTTTGCCGGCGGTTTGGGAAACGCCCGTGCAACACTATCGCCGCTCAGAACGCCGGCCTTGATCAAGTACTTTCCAAACTCTTCCTCAATCACTCCTGATACGTCAGCGTTCCGCGACTTACGAACACTGCGGTCCTGAAATGCTCGTTGTTCCAGACCTCGAGCTGACATCTTTGAACCGGAAAGGGTAATTTGAGGGGTATTTTTGCGCATCAGAGAAACACCACTACAACTATCGCTGCGACAAACACCGCCGATGCAATAGATATCTTTATCCTATTGGACCGGCGACGCGCCTTTTCAGCCTTGATGCTTTTGCCCAGGTTTTCATCAATCGAGTCATTGTTCACGGCTTTGTCCTTCCTGATTTCTCATGCGGCATAGGTTTCCACCAACGCATTGTTATGGCACATTTTCCGTGCACGTATCGTTCTGTCTTGTGAATGGACGATTACATTCCCAACCGTCACCTCTTCGGTTCAAATGAGCGTTGGAAGGAACTTGAATCTTATCGCACCTGTTCCGGTTTGCGCGAAAACCACGTTCGCATTTCCATCCGGAAAAAGTCTCAGGGGCGAGATATGCATCCTGTGGAATTGCCACTGGTTCACAGCTGCTCTCCGCCGCCCTGTAACCTCTGAGGCACACCCATCCATCCGAGCTTCTTTTGTCGCTCAGACGACCGTTTTTTGGGACATCTATTGCAACACAATCCTGGTTTTCTTTACGAAATCCCCAGTTGCAGTGTATTTCCTGCACGCCAAACCGAGTTTCGACGTACCCATTTTGGGGCGAAATCACTTCTTCACACTCTTCTCCGGCACGCTGGAACAGCCGATTGCACGTCCACTGATCTCCGGTTGATGCCAGGTAGGCATTTTCCGGAACTCTTATTTTCTCACAGAGTTCTCCGACATTCTGAAAACCGTGATTGCATTCCCACCCGCGGCCATAGGAGCTACCCGTTAAATATGCGTTTTGGGGTACGTCTGGACTTTGGCAGGATCCGTTTCTGTTTTCGAAACCTTCGTCACAAACCGTTGCACTGGCATTGCCTGCGACTTGGGCAGCAAGCTGCGTTCCTGAGAGCGACACCAAAAGTGTCGAGATCAAACAAAGTATGCAGCGCGTAAACCCAATGAGTGACTGATCCAAACGGAGCCAGAGACCTGATCTATCGGGCATCAAACACGCAATTCATGTGCCAAGTGCTGTTCATGCGGCGCCTTCTTTCCTTGGTCACGCGATGACAGGTGCATGTCCGGTGACAGTTGCAAATGCTTGCGAGGAACGAGCTCATAGCGAAGACCCCAGCGAAACCCGTTCCTATGCTGGGGCACATGCTACAGTTAGTCTGAAGGCCATTGGTTTATCGTAACCGGCAGCATCGCGGCGACGAGATACTTTCACCAATACACTTTTGTGGTTCGTGGCAGCGATAGAGTCAAGGAACTTTCCTTCGTCGCCGTGGCAGCACCGCTAGGGCTGGTAGTATTTGAAACTGCAGGTGACCAAGTTGCCAAACAAGCCTCCGAAAGAAATTAACTGGCACCGGTCTGACGTTGTAAAGATTTGGAGCTGGACCAACAGCGAATACCAACTTTGTCTCGCGTTGCCCTTATCGGGCCTGTGAGCCTCCCCATCTGAATTGGTCTGACCTGCTCCCCTTGGAGTCCGCTTTTATTGGTTAGCTCTGTTCAGGGTTTGGTCCTCTTCTGACCATTGGTGATACTCCCGCGGGGTGAGCCCGTCGAGGCTCGTGTGCGGGCGGTTGCGCGAACTGTGCTACGCGGTGCTCATGGGCGAGGCCGGCACCGCCGCAAGACGTGCCTTTGGCGTCGGCAACGAAATCGCGCGCACCATCGCCTATCTTGCAAACCACCTGAACAAGCAGGTCACCATCGACGATTTGGCCGATCGGGTGGGCATGAGCCGCGCGGTCTTCCATCGGCGTTTCAAGGAAGCCACGACAATGTCGCCGATCCAGTTCGTGAAATCGATGCGGCTGAACAAAGCCGCGATGAAAATCGCCGAGGGAAAGACCGTTTCGGAGGCCGCCTGGGATGTGGGTTACCAAAGCTTCTCCCAGTTCAGCCGCGAGTTCAAACGGATGTATGGCCAGTCACCCCGACAATGGAGCCACGACCGACACGTGGCGACAGGGATAGCCTGAAGCCAAGATTGCGGACCTTGGATTAGGCGATACGAACGGTAGCTTCGTCGGGTTTGCCGACTTCCCTAACAGGCACTCGCAGCGAATGTCCGCAATGCGGGCTGCGACTGCAGAAACCCTGAAGCGCGACCAACGGCAGGTTTGGGCCGATAGCTGCCCTTGGGTCAAACACAGCGAAGGATCACTCCGTCCGCACAGCGGTCGTTCAGCGTGCCTGCCAGAGTCGCGCGGCAGCGACTGCCTGCTTCGCGCCCAATGCCCTTACGCTGCGAGACGAACGGAGGTCGGCTTACCCATCACAACCGTTGTGACGCCGCCACATTGTTGGGTCATGTCCTTCCGGGACTGTGGCGCATGGATCATCTGAGTACCCGCGCAAGACGCTGTATTTTCGAACTTGCTCGTCACTCAGAAGAGCGGGTGTCGCGAGATGTCTGGACAAATGAACCAAACGCAACGCTGCCCGGGCTTCAGCAGCTCTCGCCAAAAGCCCCGCGAGTTCCTCTTGTGTAAGGTCGGCCTCTTCAAAAGCTGCGCTAACTGCTGCTTCAGCTGCTATGAAGTTTTCTCCTGCCGCTATGGCCTCGGCTCGCATCTCTTCAAATATCAGGGTAATTGCAGCAACCTGATCGCTGGAAAGCGCAAGTTCTTCTTGAAGTTCTAGCAGATGGGCCGGGCCAGGAAGGCCATTCAACTCCGCCGGAAGAGCCAGTCCCCATCCACCGCCGCGACGAAGTTCTGCGATGTCTTGATCGGATAGACTTTTGATCTCACGTGCCTCGAACCCGGCATACGGGGAACCACCATGGTTGTGGCCTTGATCCTGTGCAAATGCTGACAGAGGCATGGCAAATGAAACAACTGCCATCGATAAAATGAACTTCATAAGCGTTTTTCCCCAAAAAGAGAGCGGCATTTGGCCATTCAAATGACAGTATGGATCTTCCTGCGCCGCACACAAGCAATGGTCTTGTCAGAAGAACTTTGGTTGAGCGAGTTAGGGTTGTTGCGTAGCTTTTGCCCATGACCAATCCGGCCTCTTTCAAGTACTTCAAAACCAGCCCAGAGATCATCCGCCCTGCAGTGATGCTGTACATCCGTTTCCCGCTCTCGCTTCGGAACGTCGAAGATCTGTTGCACGAGCGAGGCATCGACGTGAGTCACGAAACCGTCCGATATTGGTGGAACAGGTTTGGTCCAATGTTTGCAGCTGAGATCCGACGGAAGCGTGTTCAGCAACTGCGCGCCTTCTCCAAATGGAAGTGGCACGTTGACGAGGTTTTTGTGAAGGTGAATGGCAAGCGGCATTATCTTTGGCGGGCTGTTGATCACGAAGGTGAGGTGCTGGAAGCCGTTGTCACCAAACGCCGAAACAAAGCTGCAGCACTGAAATTCCTCAAGAAATTGATAAAGCGGCACGGTTGCGCCGAAGAGATCGTCACAGATCGCTTCGCTTCCTACAAGGCTGCGCTCAGAGAAATGGGCGCGCTCGAAAAACAACAGACGGGCAGGTGGCTCAACAACCGCGTCGAGAATTCGCACCTGCCGTTTCGACGACGCGAACGCGCGATGCAACGTTTCAGGCGCATGCGAAGTTTACAGAAATTCGCCTCCGTCCACTCTTCCGTCTACAACCACTTCAACCAGCAAAGATCGCTAAGCAGCAGAGATACCTTCAAGCTGACACGCACCGCCGCTCTCGCCGAGTGGCGTCAGCTTTGTTCCGGATAGGTTCGCGGTTCCCGCGGCACACTGAGACTGGTTCGAATTTGTCTGACAGCACCTAAGTCCGCGTCTCTCTTGTCGAGCCTGAGTGCGGCGACAGAGCGGTACGTGATCAAGGTTTCCTCGTGGCTATGAATGACTGGCCTGACGTCATCAGCAGCAACGCATCGACATTCGTGCCGCTCCTGTGAACTGATGCTGCGCAAGCACTCGCGGCGCGAGCAAATGGTTGATCTGCTACGCTTCTCGGGAATTGCAAAGTCTAATTGCGAATGTCCGTTTTGGGCTGTCTGCGGTCCTTTGGAAAAAAATGCGGATGGCAGCGTTGTCCGCAATGCAGTCATTGAGCGTAGGTGAGCGAACGTCTGCCTCGAGCCCAAAGCGGACTGAAATGTGCTCGCCAAAATGAATTGCGGCGATAGACATTCTCTTGAGCGGTCTAACCCATCACTAAATGCATTCACCGCCATCGATAACCAGGGCTTGCCCCGTCATAAAAGCGGATTCATCTGAAGCTAAATAGACAATCCCATGGCCAATCTCTTCAACTGTCGCCCATCGACTCATGGGGATCGCCTGCTCGATGTAGCTTTCCAGTTTGGCACGGCCTCCCATCTGCTTTTCGAAGCCTGCATTGAAAGGGGTGTCTACAAATCCTGGACATAGGGCATTGAAACGGATTGCATGGACAGCGTAGTCGGCTGCCATCTGCCGAACCATCGCAACAGCAGCGTGCTTTGTAGTCGCATAGGCGATCATACCCCGGTCATATTGAACCCCAGAATTGGAGGCCGTGACGATCACGCTGCCTCCACCTTGTGATTTCATATGGGCGACGGCTGCACGCGCGGCAATGAAGTGAGCGCGGACATTCAATGCCCAAGAAGCATCCATTCCATCTGGTTCCACTTCTTCCAGCGTTCCTTCGATCTGCAACCCAGCGTGAGAGTGCAACACGTCAAGCCGACCGAAGTTTTTAACTGCTTCGTCTATGGTTCTGGTAAGGGCATCGTCATCGGTCACATCAAGCTGTATGGCAGATGCTTGATTTCCCTGCGCTACGATCGCGGCCACAGTGGCTTCAGCAAGTGTTGCATCGCGATCGGTTACCACAACATGCGCACCCTCTTGTGCCATTGCCATTGAACCCGCCCGACCAATTCCTGATCCCGCGCCCGTCACGAGCGCGACCTTACCTGCAAGCCGCATGTCACTTGGCTCCTTTATTTAATTATTCGATTTTGAGGCGCCTCGGCGCAAAAGCAGCTGCGCTGCTACGAGCAACAAGAGCGACGCGCCCATAACCATAGTGCCGATGGCATTGATCTCGGGTGTTACCCCGCGCCGGATGGATGAGAATATGTAGATTGGCAGGGTTGTTTCTGAGCCAGCTACGAAGAACGCGATGATGAAATCATCAAATGAGAAAGTGAAGCTGAGCAGGAAGCCTGCCAAAATTGCCGGTGCTATCAACGGCAGGGTCACCTGTCGAAAGGTGCCCCAGGGCGTCGCAAAGAGGTCAGCCGAAGCTTCCATGAGCGCGCGGTCCATACCCGATAGCCTTGCACGTACGATGATTATGACCAGCGCCATTGTGAACATGGTGTGGGCGGCGACAAGCGTGGGCATCCCCATGGAAAGTTGCGGGGGATTTGCTCCATCGGGCCATAGGCTTGCAAGAAGCGGGTTTAGCCAGCCGAATACGGTGACCAGGGCAATGAGTGTCGCGATGCCGATGACGATACCGGGTATCATTATCGCAATATAAATCATCGCATCAAATAAAGTTCGGAGCCATCCCTTAACCCCTTGTAAAGCGATGGCCGCCATGGTTCCGAGAGTGGATGCGAGGCAAGCAGTTATTAATGCCGCAAGCAGACTGGTCTCGAGCGCGTCCATTACAAATGGGTTGTTCAGCGCTCTACCATACCATTGGGTCGAGAACCCCATGAACTGGCTTGCGTGTCGTCCGGCATTAAAGCTGAAAAGCGCGATGATGCCGATTGGAATATAGAGAAAAAGGTAGACGCAAATCGCGTATAAGCGCATCGGACCCTCACATCAGCGAGACATCTTCGCGCTGGCCACCCAGGCGCGAGATGAATTTCATGTAAATTGAGACAGTGACAAGCATTACGACAACCAGAGTCATTGCGACCGCCGATCCGTACGCCCAGTTCCGAGACTGCAGGAACAGGTCCACCAGCGCATTTCCGACGAAAAAGACCTTTCCGCCGCCCAAGATCGCTGGGATCAGAAACTCGCCCATCAGCAAGATGAAGACCAGCATGCAGCCAGTTGCGATACCAGGTACCGACAAAGGAAGTGTCACCTGACGGAACGTACGCCATGGGGTAGAGCCGAGATCAGCCGATGCTTCCAGAAGGCGTTTATCCAGTTTGTCTAAGCTTACAAAAATCGGGAAAACCATCAGAGGTAGATACCCATAGACAATCCCGACAAGCACAGCGAACGGCGTATTTATCAGGCGGATATCATCGATGCCGATCGACTCCAGTAAAGCGGGCAAGCCACGCCCCCCAAGGATGAAAATCCAAGCGTATGACCGGATCAGGATCGATGTCCAGAACGGCACGATCACTAGGATCAACAGCGAAGTTCTCCACTTTGGTGAACAACGCACTGCAAGAAAGTAGGCGAGCGGGTAGGCAATTACCAACGCAGCGATAGTCCCCAGAGGTGCAAGGATCAAAGTGTTCTTAAACGCCGTCCATCGCGCAGGAAGGTTGGCATATTGTTCCAACGTGAACGCTGGAACGTAGCCTCCGGCGGCACCCCGTTCGCCAAAGGAAAAGACGAAGACGACCAGCAGAGGAAGGGCTAGCATTACCAAAAGCCATATTCCTGCTGGAGCCAGCAACAGTGCTTTTCTGCCTCGTTCGGTCATTTTGTCCTCGTCTTTTCCGATATTGGCGGCCTTGCCGCTTAGGCCGACTTGAAGCGGGCGAGCAACTCGGCACGGTTTGGATCGGTTAGTGTAGCCGCCGCGCCGAACTCGAGTGCATTCAGAAGGTCAGCTGCCGGATAAAGGATCGGATCTTCCAGTAGTTCCTTCGGCAGCAACGCATTGGTGCGAGCATCAGCCGATGGATAGCCGTGGGCGAGGACTTCTTTCGCATTAACTTCCGGGTTCAGCAGGAAGTCGATCAAGGCATAAGCGGCATCCATATGGGGTGCGCCCTTAGGAATAGCGTAGTAGTCGGACCAGAGTTCACCGCCCTCAGTTCCCAGAACGTAGGCGATTTCAGGCATGTCGACATTCATCTGCTTGCCGTCACCTGTCCAGCACATCGTCATCCAGGCGTCACCGTTACGCATCGGTGGCTGATAATCCGACGAGATTGCAAACAGATGCGGTTTGGCATCCAGTAACAATTTCTCGGCATCCGCCAGTTCCTTCTCATCGACCGAGTTGAAGGAGTAGCCGAAGTATTTCAGGGCATTACCGATGGTGGTGAGTTGGTAATCATGCACCATTGTCCGGCCTGAGTAACCTTCCATAGTAAGGTCCCAGAACTCTTTCCATGTGGTTGGAGTCGGAGCGCCGTCAAGCTTGCTGGTGTTCACTGCAAAGCCAGTCGTGCCCCAGTTTTTTGGGACCGCGTAAAGCTGGCCATCGACAGAACCGGCATCGGAAAAGCGCTGTTCGAATGAACCTGCGTCGTAGTTTGGCAGTTTGGACGTATCGAGCGGGATGATCAGATCTTCACCCACATACGTAGTGATCGTGTAGTTGGTTGGAACGAAAACGTCCCAGCCAGACCCTCCAGCCTGTAGTTTTGCCAACATCTCTTCATTCGAGCCAAAAACATTGACCTGAACATGGGCGCCAGTGGCTTCCGTGAAGGCTTCGAAGTTCATCTCGTCATGGTAGTTCGGCCATGTGGCGAGGATCACTCGGTCGCCAATGTCCCCGGCAGCAAATGCCGGGCGTGGACGCAACCCAGGAATGGCCGTGCCCAGAACGGCCGTTGCCATCCCAAGACCTGTCACGCCTAAGAAATGTCGCCGTGTAACCGAACCCTTTTGGTACCGGCGAAGCTCTTCCATGAACTTTTGCTTGGAAATAGTCCCATTATCCTTGGTCATTGTGAACCTCTCTGTTGTTGGATTGCGGGATTTGTTATTTTTCCAGGATCAGCAGTGCGCCTTCGCCCCATGAAACAAAGGCCTGCTCTCCTGCATTGAACGTCCCCTCGTTCAATTCCGCTTGCCTTGGCACAAGTACATGGAAATCACCCAGTGCTTCGTTGCGCGCAAGGTATTCTGTGTGCTCCCCAAGGAAGATCCGATTTTGAATGGTAACTGGCAGAGCGATTTCAGCTGTGGGTAGCGCGCGGGTCAGCGTGATCTGTTCAGGACGGATACTAACGCACACTTCCTGCCCTGCATCTATTGGAATCTCCGGAGTTCCGTGCACCTTTTGGCCACTCGCTAAACGCACAGTGATTTGGTCGGCTGCTGAGTCAGTCACAGTTGCATCAAAGAAATTTGAGGTGCCTACAAATCCAGCCACGTAGCGGCTGCGGGGCATGTCATAGAGTTCGCGTGGGCTGCCAACCTGCACAATACTGCCGCCTTCCATCACACAAATTCGGTCGGACATTGAAAGCGCTTCTTCTTGGTCGTGCGTGACGAGGACAAAAGTTATCCCTAGTTGTCGTTGCAGGTTCTGCAGTTCAAACTGCATTTCTTTTCGAAGCTTTCGATCCAGAGCAGCCATTGGTTCATCAAGCAGCAAAAGCTTGGGCTCGTTTACGATCGCACGCGCCAAAGCGACGCGTTGCTGCTGACCACCAGACATCTCCCAGATGCGACGTGGGCCAAACCCACCAAGACGGACAGTTTCCAGCGCTTGCTCAACCTTTGTCGCGATTGTTTGTTTGTCTCCGCGTGGTCGTTGTTGGCGCAGGCCGTACGCGATGTTGTCGAACACGCTTAGGTGAGGAAAAAGAGCATAGTGCTGAAACACCATGTTGACTGGGCGATGGTGCGCATCCAAGTCGTTGACGACTTCTCCATCGAGCAACACCTGACCTTCGGTTGGCTTCTCGAAACCTGCCAACATTCTAAGCGCAGTGGTTTTGCCGCAACCAGATGGGCCTAAGAACGACAGGAACTCTCCTTTCCCAATGGAAAGATTCAGGTCTTTGGCGGCGACCACATTCCCGAAGGTCTTGGTCACTCCTCGGAGTTCCGCAATCGTCTGCATGGTGACGCTCATGTCAAAGCTCATATACTGCCGTTTTCCTTTTGCTTGATTTTTTGGCATTTGTTGGCATACCACTCAAACAAGGAAAAAGTAACAATAACTCGGAATAACTGTATATACCACAATTGGGGTATAGAGGTGCTTTTCGAAAATCTGGAGCGGCGTGTGTACGATTGGATGGAAGAGGCCGGCAGGGTCGTGGAGAAGATCGGAACCCCAGAATTTCCATGTGCTTTGGCAGATGGCTTACGGCAGGTCGCACCATTTGATTTTACGGTGGTGTTTGGCCATGTTGGAACCGAAGCACCAATAGACCTTCACGACGATTTCCCCAAAAGCAAACGGCGTATTTTTGTTGAGGATTACCAAGCCGGGCCCTACGTACTTGATCCATTTTTTTTGGCCGCGACAAAACCAATAACACCGGGTCTGTACCGCATGCGCGATATCGCACCGGACAGGTTCTATCAGGGCGAATACTATCGCAGCTATTACAAAAGGACTGGGTTAGCAGAGGAGATTGGCTACTTTATCGATATCCCAGGCGCTGGGATGGTTGTGGTCTCGCTCATGCGAGCAGAGAAGCCTTTTTCCGCCAAGGAAATTCGTCATTTGCACGCTCTATGGCCGCTCGTTCGGGCAGCCTGTTGCAAACATTGGAGTGACTTTCCAACGATGGCCCGCGGCGCCGCAGCGAATGGCGTTAGTCGTCGCGTTGATCTAGCATTCCAGGCATTTGGCGATGGCGTTCTGACGCCACGAGAACGAGAAGTCGTTGAGTTCACATTGAAGGGCCATTCGGCAGAAGCTGTTGGCACAATTCTCGGCATCTCTCCAGGCACAGTCCGCATCCACAGACGCAACATTTACGCGAAACTTAGGATCAACTCGCAGGGTGAGCTTTTTTCAAAGTTCATTGAAAAGGCGCTTTAAAAGGTTCCTTGAACACCCACTTTATCCGTTTTGCCGACCTTGCTACCTTGTGACCCGGAAAACACCAAACATTTGGACGGCACTGTCTGATAGCCAAGGAACGCAAAGGGAGAGGGTTGGGACGCCCGGGACCCATGTTGGGCTAAATTAATACCCGAAAACGCTTTCGGGCCATTGTCTATCTAACCGGATCAGCCGTTTTTAAAATGGCGTCAAGATACGAAAGGCAAAATTTCATGGACGCACCAGTTATCCAGTTGATTTTTATGCTCATCTTGCTGGTTGTCGTGATCTGGCTTTATATCCTGCCGATCACGATGGCAGGGCGGCGCAACCGATCCGGTTTGATCTGGTTCCTGATCGGTCTGGTTGGATCACCACTTTTGGCTATTCTTTTGCTGCTGGCTCTAGGTGACGCACCCGAACAACCAACAACCTAATTTTGGGACGATACCATCTGACACTCAAAAGGGCTTAACCGGAAGGTATCTGGACGCTCGTGAGCCATAACGTCCTGCTCAGCATGCAATAAGGGTGCCAATTGAGACACTATACTTCCGGAAGTGAAGACAACAAATCCTTCTCACTCTCCACAACCGTGTACTGTAAACTTAAGGTCGGCCGATTTGATTGGAGAACCACAGACCGCTTCGTCCGCAATTCAGTCATTGAGCGTAGGTGAGCGAACGTCTGCCTTGAGCCCGAAGCGGACATTCGTAAAAAGATTTTGCAATTCCGAGACTGGGTGTAGGTGCGTTTAAACTTCTACATGTATAAGATTGATTTTATAAATTAATATGCTGAAACTTCGCCCAAAGTTTGCATGCTACAGAGAACCCATCGAACAAACAGGCTCTCAGGCTTCTATACGGTGCCCAATTGCAGTTTACTCCCAATCACCAGCAGACGAGCGCCACGTTTTAGCGTCCGCGTCCCAAACACTGGCCGTAACGCAAGGCGTTGGGTTTATTCCGTCGCAATCGGATCCATGAATACCTGCCACAACAACGCGTTGGCGCCCAAAATCAACGACTGTCCAGCCTTGATTGAGCAAGGATTGCACCTCTTCACCAACCCAAAAATGCGACATGCATCCGCCAGTTCCGCAATAAAGAGATGCGGCGCTTGAACACGCGAAACCAGACTCATTCAGAACCCAGTCGCGTCGTAGATCTCCGTCGAGATCGACCCTCTCAACCGCACCCCAGTCTAAGTCAAACTGACCGTCGTTGAACTCCGCGCAGGCCTGTGCCGCCAGATCAACCTTCGCCTGCAAACCGGGCGGAAGTTGCGATACATCAGCCGCGACAGCTGGTGAGTTCCATACTAGACCAGAGACCAGCACAAACCTGGAAACTAAACCTTTCAATTGACGCACTATTTGGGAAGCTGTTTGGAAGGTGGCATCAATTGCACTGATCATATCTGTAGTCCCCGTATTCCAGCCAGTTTACCGAGCCTTCGCTAAAAATCAGAAACTCGGACCTGTCTTCCCCAAGCAGGGCGACGACAAATCCGGCGGGCGGCTCATAGTTTCCGAAGTAACTGTAGGCCGTCATGGCTCTGATCGACT
Source organism: Ruegeria sp. CH5 (assembly GCF_056537025.1). NCBI lineage: Bacteria > Pseudomonadati > Pseudomonadota > Alphaproteobacteria > Rhodobacterales > Roseobacteraceae > Ruegeria > Ruegeria sp. CH5. Next base: position 26,326 of record NZ_JBQFQT010000009.1, read on the forward strand.
CGCCGTTGACCGTTACTCGCGCGTCCCACTCCCCCTCTGGATTGTCCAGAATTACATATTCGATTTGGCGTTTTTTCGCTCCGCCACCACAATAGACGATGCCTTCGGGTGCTTCGTAGGAGGTCCCTTGGCTAGCATCTGAGTCGCAGGCGGAACGAAGGGACCGAATTGCTGCGCTGGAACCCTTCAAGTCAAAGATTCCGTAGCTGACATCTTGATCAATCATCGACAGATTAACCGATGCATTGGCCGCAAGCTGGTCCAGTACAAAACCATAGTCCTCTTGACTATTGAAACTGACCTCGACGGGATAGTTGTCGACGATCTGCACGGCAGCGTTTTCTGCGCCAACCTGAAATGCCCCAACCTCGGTAGTGCCGTTCTTCAAAAAACGAATGGAAAGCCCTTGCTTCTCCACAATGTCCTGGCTGTCCTCATATCCAGCTGGAGCGAAGCGGATACGGTTACACTGAAGTTCCAGGGTCATGTTTCCGGTTTGATTAAATGCATTGGGATTAGGCCCGGAGTTGAACGACCACTCCGCTGATGCTGTGGTCGCTCCTGCCATCAGTAGCATTCCAATGGAAATGGTTTTGAAGCTCATTTTTTCTCTCCATTGAGTTACGGTTCGCACTGTCATTCAGCAGAAATTCCGGCCCGTTGCCCGGACAACCAGGTCAGGAAACAGGCTCGCCGTATTCGTTTGCGCCTTCTTCCGAAGGGCGCGTCAACCACCAGATCATCAGAATGGACAGAACCAATTGAAGAATTGAGACAACAACAATACCGGTCACGCCCAGGACGGCCGCAGGTCCTCGCAATGCATCGGGGTTTTCCGTCCCTTGCTCCAATACCGAGAAGATCGCCACCCCACCCAGCATAACAAAGAGCGTTGTAATGCTGAGCGCCATCGGCAGCAGCAAATACCAGCCAGGTCGTCCTGTATCATGCAGTCTCCGCCAACCGGCGGCCAGCATAGGTATAAGAACGGCCAGTTGGAAAACAGAGGACAGGACCCGAGATCCCTGGCCTGTTTCGGGGTTGGTCCCGAATATGATCGTATCCAGCACCGCTAAGGCAGCACTCACGAGAACCACAAACAAGAAGAACCACCAGTATTCTGAGCGTATAGCCCGACCGGAGAACTGGAAGTATTTCGAGAAACACGTCTTAGCGGCTTCACCAAATCCCATCTTTCAATCCCTTCATTGTTTTTGTGCGGCCTCAAATCGCTTCGCCGCTCAGGGGAACACACTCGTAGCTCCCACTTACTTTTTTGTTTGAACGCAGAGGCCTATCGTACGAGAGCGTAGGGAAATTTACACGCGGAAAAAATATTGATTTATTAAAAATTAGATTCAAACATGCGAATTCGACACAACTTTATTTTACCTCCGTTGTTGTCGGCCCCGGCAATCAACTCGATATCGTTCCCCCGACCAATCCGTTGGCGACAAATCTTTGAGATAGGTAAGCACCGGATCGAGCTGTGCTCAATTGGCTGAGTAGAAGCGGACGCTTCAAAAAGGAGCATCCAATTTCACTAGATTCGATGGACCCTGATGGAGAAGAAAATGACCAAAAAGACAGTGATGATTGCAGGCACAACTTTGTTTGCATTGCTTGCGGCATGTGACGAAACGAGTACGTCTAGCGCGTCCGCCGAACTCACACCCGCTCAGCAGGCGTGTTTGCGAGATGTAGCCAAAACAACGAACAATTCGCAAGTCGTTGTGCTCTCATCCGCGTTTAGCGAAGCTGGAACACAAGTCACTGTCGGTGTTGGTGAGGACCGTGCTCCTTGGAATTGCATTGCTTACAGTGATGGCGCGACAGCTGGTATCGAGTTCCTGGGCGACGAAGGCGCACTGTAATCTGGTCGCTGTGTATCTCGAAAGCACCAGTCGTGATCAAATTTGAGTACCGGTAAGCTCAGACATTCAAACCTCGTAATAGGATTGGGTTTTAACATGCTCAATCATGCTAAGGTTGTAGAAAATGCCCGTAACCAACTCGGTTGTAATTGCGATCATTTGCACTTTTTTGGCTATTGTATCAGTCCCAAAATACAGCATGGCCCAAACTTGGGACATCGCATCCCAGCACTCTGTCAGTGGCGTAACGGTGTATGATACCGATGAGCTGTTAACGTTTGCCGGTCAGTTGGCCTTTGACCGGTCGGGGCGCATCACAGCGGCGGATGTCGCATCAACGATTACGCAGATCTACCGAGAAGACGGTTACTTCTTGGCTGAGGCCTGGCCTGGAACCGATGGGCAGAGCATAGTTGTGGATGAAGGACGCATTCAAACCATCGAAATTGAAGGGGTAGATACGCGCACGTTCCAAACCTTGGAAAAGATCTTTCGCCCACTCACCACCGCATACCCGATAACTCTCAAACAATTTGAGCGGGCAGTTATGCTCGCCGAGGACATACCCGACTTGGACGTGTCGACCGAACTTGATTACCCGGATCAGGCTGGTGCTCGGCTGAGAGTATTGGGAGAGCCTCTGCGCAAACAAGCCGGTAGTGCGACACTCGACAACCCCCCGCGTGAGCTGGGAGAAGCGCTCAGCTTCTATGTTGTACAAGAGTTTTATTCGACGCTGACCGTCGGGGATTTGCTGCGATTTGAGGGGTCTGGCAACTACAACTGGGACAAAGACGACGAACACTCTTTGTGGGGCGCTGTTACCTATCGCACGCCGCTGAACAGCGATGGTCTGTACGGTGAGGTTTTCTACGGAAACATAAATGCAAAACGTGACCTCTCGGGGGAGTTTGCAAGAACAGATGTTGATGGCGAGAACTTCACCGTCGCGTTGGGCTACCCCGTGATCCGCGATGTGGCCCGTTATGGATATCTTCTACTGGATTATCGCCTTTCCGAGGCGGACTCAGTCAGTGGCGGCGTGCCATTATCCAGTGACGCAGGTGTCGTCGGCCTAACGTATCTCTATGGGCAGAACTATTCAAAAGGGCAAACTTTGGAGGCGGGATTAACCTTATCGTTTGGCAACAATAATACGACGGACGCGAATTTTGACGACGGCGACTCCTCATTCTGGCATCTACGGGGCGGCATTGGATACGAAAGCCCGCTTACGGGCATATCGCCCAACACAGCTTGGCGCACTGAGATCTGGGGCCAGTTCACAACCGACCGGCTGCCCTCGGTAGAGGAGTACTTCCTTGGTGATCGTTATGCTTTGCGCGGATATCGTTTTGACGAGGTAGATGGTGATTCCGGGATCTCCGCGATTTTCGAAGTGTCTCATTCCTACTTCCCCAGGTCCCAGAGCATACATCGCTTAACACCCTTTGCTTTTATCGACGTGGGGTACATCTCGAACAATGACCCTGCGAGTTTTGAAGTTGAAAGTGCTACACTGGCATCGACAGGTCTGGGTTTGGACATTGAGTTTAAGCAAAACCTATTCTTGTCCGGATATGTCGGTGTTCCTTTGAGGGACGGTCCTTTGACCGACTCTGGCGATCCTGGCGCGTATCTTGCTCTGACAACAAGTTGGTGAGGATGTTATGAAACGGAACCGCATTGCTTTACTTTCCGCAGCTTGTTTGATTGCTGGACTGGCCGCTACGCAGGTCTTTGCCCGCGGAAACCAATACGGTTGGTGCCGAGGTGTAGGGAACCCACACCAGTCCGGCCAAGGATGCGGGCAGACCGGTGGGCAAGGGCCAGGCAATCAAATTACCGGCCCAACGCAGCCGGTGGCAAATCAGTTGCCACCTCGAGGAACGCCGCAAACGCCGACGTCCGTTACAGTGCCGGTCCTTGCACCGGGCGCGGTCCCGAACGCAATTCCCGGGCGGGTTCCTATCGCGACACCAATAGCGGTACCCGGTCAGGTGCCAACGCCGATCGTAGCGCCGACACTAGCTCCGCCATTGGTGCCAAACCCGACACCAAACCGGGTTCCGACAGCCGTTCCCAATCAGGTTCCGCCGTTGGCTACCGGACCGACTACTGTGCCGCCGCAAGTTCCGACTGCGACTCCCAATCAAGTTCCGATAGCTGTCCCTGGCCAGGTTCCGCCTCAACCCAATGTGCCGCCCTTGGTGCCGACAGCAACACCTAACCAAATACCAGTCGCTGTCCCTGGCCAGGTTCCGCCTCAACCCAATGTGCCGCCCCTGGTGCCGACAGCAACACCCAACCAAATACCAGTCGCTGTTCCTGGTCAGGTTCCGCCTCAACCCAATGTGCCAACGCTCGTTCCAACCGCGACTCCCAACCAGGTTCCCATAGCGGTTCCTGGTCAAGTTCCACAGTTGACACCAAAACCTACGGCAACTCACGTGGCCGTCCCAGGACATCCGAAACCACAAGGCGTCGTGACAGTTATGCGCCCAAAGCCAAGGCCGACGACCGGTACTGTCCAGCCAACTGGCACAACACAGGTGACCCACCATTTGACCCACCAAAGCAATTCAAAGAAACACGATCATGTTGCAGCAACACCTGGACGGCATGACCCGCACGACTTACCCAGGTTCCGCAACGCAGCGGCCAAGGAAAACTGGGAATGCGTTGCCAGCGGATTTGGACAGCGCCGTTACGATGCAGGGCGCGGTGTGTTGCTGAACAACGGAGCGTTGCGGCACCTCGGAAACGTGGACGCTATGGCACGAGATGTCCCTGCACGGCATCCAAAACACTCTGGATGCATTATTTCGGTTAAACGAAAGCAGCGCTGAAGCTCACTTGGTGGGTTTTGCTCGGACAATGAGATTAATCGACCAAAAGTTCCTCAATTGTCATCTGGGTCTTGTCAGAAGAACTTGTCTTGAGGCAGGCAGGACGGTTGCGTAGCTTTTGCCCATGACCAAACCTGCCTCTTTCAAGTACTTCAAA
>NZ_JBQFQT010000010.1:0-2500 GCF_056537025.1 Ruegeria sp. CH5
TGGTTGCGGGAGCAGGATTTGAACCTGCGACCTTCAGGTTATGAGCCTGACGAGCTACCGGGCTGCTCCATCCCGCGACACTTTGGGTTGGTCTGTTGCCTATTTGGCTGTTTGAGACCTTGTCGTGTTTTTTGATCGTTTTAGAGAGGGGGGATTTTTCTAGGTTTGGCGGTGACCTACTCTCCCGGGGCTTGAGCCCAAGTACCATTGGCGCTGCAGTGCTTAACTTCCGGGTTCGGGATGGGACCGGGTGTTTCACTTGCGCTATGACCACCAAACCGAGGAAAATCCCCGTCGCTCTTTTTGCTTTGCAAAAAGGCGACGCGCGGGAGGCGGCGTATTCGCTTGCGAATGCGCGTTCCCGCACGGTTGTATAATCAATCAACCCCGTGCAATCCGCTTTGCGGATTGTCACGTCGTTGTCCTTGGTCAAGGTCGGTGTATGCTTTTGGTCTTGTTTGATCGCCTACCGCTTCGCTACTTGAGGCGGTGAGCTTTGTCTTTCTGTTACTGGATCAAATCAAGCCTATCGGGCGATTAGTACCGGTCAACTGAACGCATTGCTGCGCTTACATCTCCGGCCTATTGACGTGGTGGTCTTCCACGGCCCTCAGGGAGACCTTGTTTTGAGGGGGGCTTCCCGCTTAGATGCCTTCAGCGGTTATCCTGTCCGATCATAGCTACCCTGCACTGCCGTTGGCACGACAACAGGTCCACCAGTGGATCGTTCACCCCGGTCCTCTCGTACTAGGGGCAACTCCTCTCAAGTCTCCTACACCCACGGCAGATAGGGACCGAACTGTCTCACGACGTTCTAAACCCAGCTCACGTACCTCTTTAAACGGCGAACAGCCGTACCCTTGGGACCTGCTCCAGCCCCAGGATGAGATGAGCCGACATCGAGGTGCCAAACACTGCCGTCGATATGGACTCTTGGGCAGTATCAGCCTGTTATCCCCGGCGTACCTTTTATCCGTTGAGCGATGGCCCTTCCACTCGGGACCACCGGATCACTATGGCCGTCTTTCGACTCTGCTCGACTTGTCAGTCTCGCAGTCAGGCTGGCTTCTGCCATTGCACTCAACGAGCGATTTCCGACCGCTCTGAGCCAACCTTCGCGCGCCTCCGTTACGCTTTAGGAGGCGACCGCCCCAGTCAAACTACCCGCCACGCAGGGTCCCGGATCCGGATAACGGACCGCGGTTAGACATCAAGAATGCAAAGGGTGGTATCTCAAGGGAGGCTCCACAGGAACTGGCGTCCCTGCTTCGAAGCCTACCACCTATCCTGCACATTGCAGTCCTGATGCCAGTGCGAAGCTGTAGTAAAGGTGCACGGGGTCTTTCCGTCTAACCGCGGGAAGCCTGCATCTTGACAGGCAATTCAATTTCGCTGAGTCGATGTTGGAGACAGCGGGGAAGTCGTTACGCCATTCGTGCAGGTCGGAACTTACCCGACAAGGAATTTCGCTACCTTAGGACCGTTATAGTTACGGCCGCCGTTTACCTGGGCTTCAATTCAAGGCTCTCACCTCTCCTTTTAACCTTCAGGCACCGGGCAGGCGTCAGACCCTATACGTCGTCTTGCGACTTCGCAGAGCCCTGTGTTTTTAATAAACAGTCGCCACCCCCTGGTTTGTGCCCCCAGCCCCTAGTTGCCTAGGAACCGGGCCTCCTTCTCGCGAACTTACGGAGGTATTTTGCCGAGTTCCTTCAACATCGTTCTCTCAAGCGCCTTGGTATGCTCTACCAGTCCACCTGTGTCGGTTTAGGGTACGGTCTGATGGAGGGCTATTTCCAGGAACCACTCAGCAGCCCAATCAATCCGATAAGATTGAACTACACCTGTGATCCGTCACATCCTCCTGGCCTAGGAATATTAACCTAGTTCCCATCGCCTACGCCTTTCGGCCTCGGCTTAGGGGCCGGCTTACCCTGCTCAGATTAGCTTTAAGCAGGAACCCTTGGACTTTCGGCGAGAGTGTCTCTCACACTCTTTGTCGCTACTCATGTCATCATTCTCACTAGTGATCTCTCCACCGGATCCCTCACAGGCCGGCTTCATCGAAAGATCCTCGCCTCCAATATCCCCGAAGGGATCAAGGAGGCATGGATCTATGTCACACTACGCTCTGCTACCATGCCTTACGGCATCCTAAGCTTCGGCTCATGGCTTGAGCCCCGTTACATCTTCGCCGCAGGACAACTTGTTTAGACCAGTGAGCTGTTACGCTATCTTTAAAGGATGGCTGCTTCTAAGCCAACCTCCTGGTTGTTTTGGTCGTCCCACCTGCTTTCCCACTTAGCCATGAATTGGGGGCCTTAGCTGTAGGTCAGGGTTGTTTCCCTCTCCACTACGGACGTTAGCATCCGCAGTGTGTCTGCCATCTAGTACTCCCGGGTATTCGGAGTTTGGTTAGGATCAGTAAGCCTGTGGGGCCCCATTACCCATCCAGTGCTCTACCCCCCGGGGTATTCGGATGACGCTCTACCTAAATAGA
>NZ_JBQFQT010000011.1:0-1596 GCF_056537025.1 Ruegeria sp. CH5
GCCCCACAAGCCTTCCGGATCGACACACCCCAATCAACGCACATCCCGGTGACAATCTCGCGCAAACGGCCAGGCTTCAGAGCTTTCGCCGAATGACATCCTGAAGCATCTCCCGATCCAGCGTCAGGTCCGCCACGATCTTCTTCAGCCGGGTGTTCTCGTCCTCCAGCGCCTTCAGCCGGCGCATCTCGTCAGGCAACAAGCCGCCGTACTTCTTCTTCCAATTGAAGTATGTCGCCTGGCTGATCCCAGCCTTTCGGCAGATCTCCGCGACCGGTGTGCCTTGCTCGCCCTGCTTCAGGATGAAGGCCTTCTGCGCCTCCGTGAACTTCGATGCTTTCATGCGATTCCGCTCCTCTCCCAGCCAGGGAAATTTAGCGGAAAACTCCAGCTCCGAACGATCCAGTTTTCAGGGGGCAGAGCACGGGCGGTCGCATGTTTAGAGCCTGATGGGGTCTGACACGATTGTACTGTCTAAGCCAGGTATTGATGACGATCTGAGCCTGTTTGGTGGTGTGGAACCATTCTGCGTTGAGGACTTCCCGGCGCAGAGTGCCATTGAAGCGCTCGTTGTATCCATTCTCCCAAGGTGATCCCGGGTAGATTTGGATCGGCTTAATGCCCACCTTTCTTAACCAGGTCTGCAGGGCCGTTGCGATGAACTCCGCGCCGTTGTCGGAACGGATGTGTTCGGGCTTCCCGTGCCGCAATAAGAGTGGGTAGAGCGCATCCAGCACGTCTGCGCTGTTCATCTTCGGCTTGACCGCTACGCAGAGCGCCTCACGGGTATACTCATCCAGCACCGTCAGCATCTTGTAGCTCTGTCCGTTGCTCAGCTTGTCGTGGACAAAGTCAATGCTCCAGATGTGATTGGGATGTTGCGGTCGGAGCCGGATGATCGAGCTGTCCTTGTGGTACAGCCGTTTGCGTTTCTTGTGCCGTTGTGGGAGCTGCAAGCCTTCTTCGCGCCATAGTCGTTCGATCTTTTTATGATTGACTGCCCAGCCTTCGACACGCAGCAGCTCGGCGACCTTGCGGTAGCCGTAGCGCCCATACCGTTTGGCCAATCGGATCATCGCCAGACGTAACGCCTCATCATCCTTTGGCGCTGCGCGGTATTGCAGCGTGCTCCGCGCCAATCCAATCACGCGACAGGTGCGCCGTTCAGAGGTTGCCAGCTTTTGTCGGGTGTGGACCACGGCCTGACGAAGCTGGTCTGCCGTCAGGCCTTTGGCTTTAGATAATCAAGGCTCTCCTTGAGAATGAGTTTGTCCAGTTCAAGCTCAGCCACGATTTTCTTGAGCCGATCATTCTCTTTCTGCAGCGCCTTCAGATTGGCCATCTCAGATCGTCCCATCCCACCAAACCGCTTGCGCCATGTGTAATAGGTCGCATCACTGACACCAGCCGTTCTGCACGCCGTCGCGACATCCGAACCAGATGCCAGGCCCAGCTCAATCTCGCGCAAAAGCCGCAGAATATCTTCGTCCGAATACCGTTTCCGCGCCATCAATCCCGTCTCCAAAACTAAGCCAACTGTGGCACAGTTTTAGGGGGCCAAGACAGGTGAACTGAAGCGTTTCCGGCCCGTCCGAA
>NZ_JBQFQT010000012.1:0-1285 GCF_056537025.1 Ruegeria sp. CH5
ATGGCAAAGGAAAAGTTTGAGCGTACAAAACCGCACGTCAACATTGGCACGATTGGCCACGTTGACCACGGCAAGACGACGCTGACCGCAGCAATCACCAAGTATTTCGGCGACTTCAAGGCGTATGACCAGATTGACGGTGCGCCGGAAGAGAAAGCGCGCGGCATCACCATCTCGACCGCCCACGTGGAATACGAGACCGACAACCGCCACTATGCGCATGTCGACTGCCCCGGCCACGCTGACTATGTGAAGAACATGATCACCGGTGCGGCGCAGATGGACGGCGCGATCCTGGTTGTGAACGCCGCTGACGGCCCGATGCCGCAGACCCGCGAGCACATCCTGCTGGGCCGCCAGGTTGGCATCCCGAAGATGGTCGTGTTCCTGAACAAGGTTGACCAGGTTGACGACGAAGAGCTGCTGGAACTGGTTGAGATGGAAGTTCGCGAACTGCTGTCCAGCTACGACTACCCCGGCGACGACATTCCGATCATCGCAGGTTCGGCTCTGGCCGCGATGGAAGGCAACAACCCGGAAATCGGCGAGAACAAGATCCGCGAACTGATGGCGGCCGTTGACGAGTACATCGACACGCCCGAGCGCGCTGTTGACCAGCCGTTCCTGATGCCGATCGAAGACGTGTTCTCGATCTCGGGTCGTGGTACCGTTGTGACCGGTCGTGTCGAGCGTGGTGTGATCAACGTTGGCGACGAGATCGAAATCGTCGGCATCCGCGACACGCAGAAGACCACCTGCACCGGTGTCGAGATGTTCCGCAAGCTGCTGGACCGCGGTGAAGCCGGCGACAACATCGGCGCCCTGCTGCGTGGTGTTGACCGTGACGGCGTCGAGCGTGGCCAGGTTCTGTGTAAACCGGGCTCGGTGACTCCGCACACCAAGTTCGAAGCCGAAGCCTACATCCTGACCAAGGAAGAAGGCGGCCGTCACACTCCGTTCTTCGCGAACTACCGTCCGCAGTTCTACTTCCGTACGACTGACGTGACCGGCACCGTGACCCTGGCCGAAGGCACCGAGATGGTCATGCCCGGCGACAACGTGTCGTTCGGCGTCGAGCTGATCGCCCCGATCGCCATGGAAAATGGTCTGCGCTTCGCCATCCGCGAAGGCGGCCGCACCGTCGGCGCAGGCGTCGTGTCCAAAATCATCGAGTAAGGCGCGCTTGTCGCGCCCGGTTGCGGCAGGCGGTTTTCCAAAGCGAAGCCAGCCGAAAGCAACTCGGTGAGAAACCAAAGAAGGCCGTCCCAATCCGGGGCGGCCTTTT
>NZ_JBQFQT010000013.1:0-802 GCF_056537025.1 Ruegeria sp. CH5
GGGTCTTGTCAGAAGAACTTGTCTTGAGGCAGGCAGGACGGTTGCGTAGCTTTTGCCCATGACCAAACCTGCCTCTTTCAAGTACTTCAAAACCAGTCCCGAGGTCATCCGCCTTGCGGTGATGCTGTACATCCGTTTCCCGCTCTCGCTTCGAAATGTCGAAGATCTGTTGCACGAGCGAGGCATCGACGTGAGCCACGAAACCGTCCGATATTGGTGGAACAGGTTTGGTCCAATGTTTGCAGCTGAGATCCGACGGAAGCGTGTGCAGCAGCTGCGCGCGTTCTCGAAATGGAAGTGGCACGTGGACGAGGTTTTCGTAAAGGTGAATGGCAAGCGACATTATCTGTGGCGTGCAGTAGATCACGGAGGTGAAGTGCTGGAAGCAGTTGTCACCAAGCGCCGAAACAAGGCTGCAGCACTAAAATTCCTCAGGAAATTGATGAAACGGCACGGTTGCGCCAAGGAGGTCGTCACAGATCGCTTCGCCTCCTACAAGGCTGCGCTCAGAGAAATAGGCGCGTTCGAAAAACAACAGACGGGCAGGTGGCTCAACAACCGCGCCGAGAATTCACACCTGCCGTTTCGACGACGCGAACGCGCGATGCAGCGTTTCAGGCGCATGCGAAGTCTACAGAAATTCGCCTCCGTCCATTCCTCCGTCTACAATCACTTCAACCAGGAAAGATCGCTAGCCAGTCGAGACACCTTCAAGCTGACCCGCGCCGCCGCTCTTAGCGAGTGGCGTCAGCTTTGTTCCGGATAGGTTCGCGGTTTCCGCGGCAAACTGAGACTGGTTCGA
>NZ_JBQFQT010000014.1:0-752 GCF_056537025.1 Ruegeria sp. CH5
TCCATTGGCTGGCAGGGTCCGAATATGAAATGAACTTAGGCTTGACTGGCGAGGCAGCACCAAACGCGGCCTCATCCAGGGTTTCCAGATATTCCCGAACAGCGCGCGGTGCGGTCTTGGCATCGATCTGTGCAGCATCCCATTCTTCTTGTGACGCTGAATACTGCTTGGTCGCTTCTGCCTCAATCAAGCTGGCATCAATCGCCATACGCTGGCCGCTGACCAAACCTTCTGCGATGCACCGCGCCACTGTCGTTTCGAACACGTGCCGCAAGAGTTCACTCTCGCGGAACCGACCATGGCGGTTCTTGGAAAAGGTAGAGTGATCCGGCACTCGATCAGTCAGATCGAGGCGACAGAACCAGCGATACGCAAGGTTCAGGTGCACTTCTTCGCACAACCGCCGTTCCGACCGGATGCCAAAGCAATAGCCCACCAGCAGCATGCGGATCAGCAACTCGGGATCGACGGAAGGGCGACCAGTATGACTGTAAAAATCCGCCAAATGATTGCGGATACTGCTCAGGTCAACAAATCGATCAATCGACCGCAGCAGATGATTGTCCGGGACATGTTCCTCCAGGGAGAACTCATAGAACAGCTCAGCCTGAGTTTCCTGTTTTGGTCCCATCATCATCCAAACTCCCATTCAATAAGAGAATTGAATCAGCCAGATGGCCTTCGATCAAGACAGAGTTTTTCAACAGAATACGCCGTTCGTGTCGTATTTCATCTCCCTACCTTTCCAGGTC